>NZ_JAFCUO010000001.1:0-1160641 GCF_049896545.1 Pseudomonas sp. TWR3-1-1 | reverse complement strand
GAACTGCTCAAGGATAATTACGGCCATGACAGCGATGGCGACGGGCATCCGGCAAGCTACCGGCCTGGCCTGTATGAAGGCGGCACGGTCTATCGCGGGATTGAGTGTAAGGATGACCCAGCACGCTTCTTGCCAGACGCTAACGATGTGACCCAACGGATGTACGAAAACGCCTGCGATAGCGATGCCAGCGAGTGGGTTGACGCCTATCCAGACCTCAGCAAAGCGGCTGAGGCTGAGCTGGATATCGCGCTTGCTCCACTGAAAGCTTGGGCTCGCAAGCACTGCCAGCCAGACTTCTTCACCATCAAGGACAGTACACCGCACATCGTCACTGCTGAAGATGTTAGTCGGAGCAAGAAGTCATGAGCGACAACCCAAAGCCCACCGATGCCGAAATAAAAGCCCAGATCATGTATTGGGGCTCGCAACAGATGACCTATGTCATTCGTAACGGTCTGAGCATGGCTGGGTACAAGGGTTTAAAAACCGATTGGGTTCGCCGTCAACTGGAACGCCTGGAGCGCGCCGGCCAGGTCAAGCGCGCGCCCTCAGTTTATGCCAGGCAGATCTGCTGGGCCTTGGTTGAGGTGGTAAGGCCATGACCGTCGCCTTAAAAATCCTCGACCCCTGCTGCGGCAGCCGCATGTTCTGGTTCGACAAGGGCGACCAGCGCGCACTGTTCGGGGATATTCGTGACGAGCAACATGTGCTCTGTGATGGCCGTGCGCTGAACGTTGAACCCAACGTCATCATGGACTTTCGCACCCTGCCCTTCGCTGACGGTGCATTTAAGTTGGTGGTATTCGATCCGCCGCACCTGACCCGCGCCGGGCGTGATAGCTGGCTGCGTGCCAAGTACGGCCTGCTCACCGATGACTGGCGGGACGACTTGACCAAGGGGTTTGCAGAGTGCTTTCGCGTGTTGGCCATAAGTCCGGCAAGCGTGTGAACACACACTGGATGACGTTTATGAAGCGCTAAACCTTCTGCTTCAAACCCAAACCTCACAACTCAATCAACCTGCCGCCCCAGGCGGGCAAGGATTTTTCATGCCTGAGATTAAGAGTCACCACCGGTGGGCGTTTATCACCTTCGAATTCATCTTTCACATCATCAAGACTGCCCGACCTACAGCGGGCGGCAGGAGGTAATTATGGCAGCAGCTGAAAAACTGAGCGATGAGTCAGGCCATGACAAGGTCACAGAAAAACGAATGGCTGAACTACTTGGCACGACACCGAAAGCCCTTCAGCGTAAACGTGAACGCAACATCATCCCCGCCGGTGTCTGGTCGAAAATCGACGGGCGAATCATGTACAGCAAATGGAGGTACGACGAATGGCTAGAGAGCCAATGGAGCTGCCCACTGGAGTTGAGCTTGTCGGGAAGTCGATCAGGATCAGGTTCTCTTGGAACAAAAAGCGGCACTGTGAAACGCTCACTCTCCCGCAAAGCGCAAGGGGGATCGCAGCAGCCGAGGCTTTACGTTCTCAAGTAATGCAACTTGCCAAGCTGGAAGCGCTAACGCCTGAAAAATACAGGGAGCTATTCCCGAATAGCCGAAGCGACTCCTCTGGACAGATGCCGATATTTTTCGACTATGCCCAGGACTGGCTGAACAGCCTCCAGATCGAAGACAGCACTCGGAAGAACTACCGAAGCACCATGCAGAACTATTGGGTGCCGCATTTGGCCCTATACCCTCTCGACAAGATCACGCCGGTGCTGATGCGCAAAATCGTCAACGGCATTACATGGACTTCGCCGATTCGCAGGAAGGGAGCAATCCGACTTGTCACTAGCCTGTTAACCCAAGCGGTAAACGATGAGTTGATTCTGAGAAATCCGGCCAACTCTATACCGCCGACACGAGTTACCAAGCGCGAGATTGATCCTTTCAGTCGCGAGGAGGCAGACGAGTTGATAGGTAAGCTGTACGAAGTGACGAGTGGTTTGCAGTCGATTTACGCGTGCTTTTTTGAGTTCTCGTTCTATACAGGAATGCGTCCAGGAGAAGCGATGGCTCTGCGTTGGAGTGAGGTTGATACACGCTCTCGGCGCGCCAAGGTGTGCCGTATTCGGATATACGGCAAGATCAAGGAGAGGACAAAAACGAAGGTGTCACGGGAAGTTTTATTGAACGATCGAGCTTTACAGGCGCTCGAAAAAGCCAGACTCCTTACGGCGGCGCGCTCTGATTATGTTTTCGCGCCGGAAGGATCGGGTGAGAGATCAGAGTTGTACATCCGTTCCGAAACAGGGGCCAAGCGCTATTGGTTGGCAGCGTTGCGTAAAAGCGGTATTCGATATCGTCGGATGTATGACACCAGGCACACCTACGCGACGATGTGCCTTATGTCAGGAATGAACCCGGCGTTCATCGCTGCGCAGCTTGGACACAGCGTTCAGGTTTTGCTTTCAACCTATGCCAAGTGGATCAGCTCTTCGAGTGATTTTGCGGAGCTTGAGAAGCTGGATTTGCCGAAAAATGGTACGAAATTGGTACTTGAATCACGGTAAATGTGCGACGGCCCAACGATTACAAGGGCTTTAGCTTTATGTGTGGATTAGCTGGCGAGATACGTTTTGATCACCAACCTGCCGACTTGGCAGCCATCGAACGCATTACCCACCACCTGGCACCCCGCGGGCCTGATGCCTGGGGTTTTCACAGTCAGGGACCGATTGCCTTGGGGCATCGCCGTCTGAAAATCATGGATTTGTCGGACGGCTCGGCGCAGCCGATGGTCGACAACCAACTGGGGTTGTCCCTGGCATTCAATGGCGCAATCTATAACTTTCCTGAACTGCGCGCAGAACTCGAAAACCTCGGCTATGCCTTTTATTCCGACGGCGACACCGAGGTGCTGCTCAAGGGTTTTCACGCCTGGGGCGAAGCGTTATTACCCAAACTCAATGGCATGTTTGCCTTTGCCATTTGGGAGCGTGATACCCAACGCCTGTTCATTGCCCGCGACCGCTTAGGGGTCAAGCCGCTCTACCTGTCGCGAACCGGCCAGCGCTTGCGCTTTGCTTCCACGCTGCCGGCATTGCTCAAGGGGGGCGATATCAGCCCCATGCTCGATCCGGTTGCACTGAACCATTACTTGAACTTTCATGCCGTAGTGCCTGCACCGCGCACGCTGATCGCCGGTATTGAAAAGCTGCCACCCGCCACCTGGTTGCGTGTCGACGCCGACGGCCATACCGAACAGAAGACCTGGTGGACACTGCCTTATGGCCCCCATGCCGACGAAGCAAACCTGACCCTTGAAGACTGGCGCGACCGGGTACTGGACAGCACCCGCGAGGCGGTTGCCATCCGCCAGCGCGCCGCGGTGGATGTGGGCGTGTTGCTCTCGGGCGGGGTCGACTCCAGCTTGTTGGTGGGTCTGTTGCGCGAAGTGGGCGTACAGGATCTGTCGACTTTTTCTATCGGTTTTGAAGACGCAGGCGGCGAGCGCGGCGACGAATTCCAGTACTCGGATTTGATTGCCAAGCATTACGGCACCCGTCATCACCAACTGCGCATTGGCGAGCACGAGATCATTGAGCAACTGCCCGCGGCCTTCCGCGCCATGAGCGAACCGATGGTCAGCCATGACTGCATTGCCTTTTACTTGCTCTCGCGTGAGGTGGCCAAGCATTGCAAAGTCGTACAAAGCGGCCAGGGCGCGGATGAACTGTTTGCCGGTTATCACTGGTACCCCCAGGTGGATGGCGCCAGCGATCCCTATAGCGCTTATCGCGAGGCATTTTTTGATCGCAGCTTCGACGACTACAAAGCCACCGTGCAGCCACAGTGGCTGACCGCCAACGATGCCGCTGGCGACTTCGTGCGTGAACATTTCGCACAGCCGGGGGCGGACGCCGGGGTGGATAAAGCACTGCGTCTGGACAGCACCGTGATGCTGGTGGATGACCCGGTCAAACGTGTCGACAACATGACGATGGCCTGGGGCCTGGAAGCACGCACGCCGTTTTTGGACTATCGCCTGGCCGAGCTGTCGGCGCGTATTCCGGCGCGCTTCAAACTGCCCGACGGCGGCAAGCAAGTGCTCAAGGAAGCCGCGCGCCTGGTAATCCCCAGCGAGGTGATTGATCGCAAGAAGGGATACTTCCCGGTGCCGGGTCTCAAGCATTTGCAAGGGGACACGCTCAACTGGGTCCGCGAGCTGTTGCTCGATCCGAGCCAGGACCGGGGTTTGTTCCAACCGGCCATGCTCGATCGCCTGCTGACCAATCCGCACAGCCAACTGACGCCCCTCAATGGTTCAAAACTGTGGCAATTGGCGGCGCTGAATCTGTGGTTAAGCGAACAAGGAATCTGAGCGATGAAACCTCTCGCCACGGTCTATAGCCAACGCTTGATACGCGGTCAAGCCCCCTCTTATGAACGCTTGCAAGCGCGCCTGGCCGAAGATGGCAGCCCGCTGGATGCTCAACCTGTGGCCATTCATTGTGGCTGGGGGCGTTTGCTGATCGGGCACACCTTTCCCGATGCGGCCACTCTGGCCAATGAACTGCTCAATGAGCACACCGGCGAGCGTGACATCGCGTTGTACGTGGCCGCGCCGCAGCAGGTACTGGCCCAGGCACCACAGCAATTGTTTCTCGACCCCTCCGACACCCTGCGCTTGTGGTTTACCGATTACCGCCCTGCCACACGGGTATTTCGCGGTTTTCGCATTCGCCGTGCGCAAAACGAAGCCGACTGGGTTGCCATCAATACGCTGTACACCGCACGTAACATGCTGCCTGTTGACCCGACTTTGCTCACATCGCGGCATCAAGGCGGGCCTGTGTACTGGATCGCCGAAGATGAAGACAGCGGCGCGGTGATTGGCAGCGTGATGGGCCTCAATCACCACACCGCCTTCCATGACCCGGAAAACGGCAGCAGCTTATGGTGCCTGGCGGTAGACCCGCATTGCACACGCCCAGGCGTGGGTGAAGTGCTGGTGCGCCATTTGGTCGAACACTTCATGAGCCGAGGCCTGAGCTACCTCGACTTGTCAGTGCTGCACGACAACCAGCAGGCGAAGAGCCTGTATCACAAGCTGGGTTTTCGCACGCTGTCGACCTTTGCCATCAAGCGTAAAAACGGCATTAACCAGCCGCTGTTTCTTGGGCCGGGTCCTGAGGTCGGACTGAACCCGTATGCGCGCATCCTCGTCGAAGAAGCCTACAAGCGCGGTATCGACGTGCACATCGATGACGCCAGCGCCGGACTGTTCACCCTCTCTCACGGCGGGCGGCGCATTCGCTGTCGCGAGTCACTGTGCGACTTGACCAGCGCCATCAGCATGAGTTTGTGCCAAGACAAAAGCCTGACGCACAAGGTGCTGAGCCAAGCGGGCCTGAACCTGCCCGCCCAACAATTGGCGGGTAATGCGGATGACAACCTGGCCTTTTTGGAGCAACACGGGCGCATCGTGGTCAAGCCACTGGATGGTGAACAGGGCGACGGTGTGGCGGTGGACCTGAGCACCCTAAATCAAGTGCAACAAGCCATTGAGGCTGCGCGGGCGTTTGACAGCCGGGTCTTGCTCGAAAGTTTTCATCAGGGCCACGACCTGCGCATTGTCGTGATCGGCTTTGAAGTGGTCGCCGCCGCCATCCGCCGTCCTGCACACGTGGTGGGCGATGGCCATCACAGCGTCCACCAACTGATCGAAGCACAAAGCCGTCGACGTCAAGCCGCAACCGATGGCGAAAGCCGCATCCCGATGGACACCGAAACCCTGCGCACCGTACAAGCCGCCGGGTATGAGTACGCAAGTATTCTGCCTGCGGGGCACACATTGGCCGTGCGCCGAACCGCCAACCTGCACACGGGCGGCTGCCTGGAGGATGTAACCGATGTGTTGCACCCGGTGTTGGCCGACGCGGCCATCCGCGCCGCCAGGGCGCTGGATATTCCAGTGGTCGGCCTGGACCTGATGGTGCCCGCTGCCGATCAACCCGAGTATGTGTTTATCGAAGCCAACGAGCGGGCCGGTCTGGCTAACCACGAACCGCAACCCACCGCTGAGCGCTTCATCGACTTGCTCTTTCCCCACAGTCAGCCAGCGCCTTAAGCGCGCTCGCTGAACGTCATCCCAAGGCACGTCGCGTGGGCACCTTTCGCGACGGGCCTCGCCTCAGGAGTTTTTATGAATCGCAACCTGCCGCAACCCGATCTCGATTACCTGCAACGGGTCTTGCTGGAAATGCTCGCCATTCCCAGTCCCACCGGCTTCACTGACACCATCGTGCGCTATGTGGCAGAACGTCTTGAAGAACTGGGCATCCCTTTCGAACTGACGCGCCGAGGCACGTTGCGTGCAACCCTTAAAGGCCAGCAAAGCAGCCCGGACCGCGCGGTTTCAGCGCATTTGGACACCATCGGCGCCAGCGTGCGGGCGATCAAGGACAACGGCCGCCTGGTGTTGGCGCCGGTGGGCTGCTGGTCCAGCCGTTTTGCAGAGGGCAGCCGCGTCAGTTTGTTTACCGATAATGGCGTGATTCGCGGCAGCGTCTTGCCGTTGATGGCTTCGGGGCATGCGTTTAATACCGGAGTGGATGAGCTGCCGATCAGTTGGGATCACATCGAGCTGCGTCTGGATGCCTACTGCGCAACCCGTGCAGACTGCGATTCGTTGGGGATCAACGTGGGGGATTTTGTCGCCTTCGATCCACTGCCCGAATTTACCGAGAGCGGGCATATCAGCGCCCGCCACCTGGACGACAAAGCCGGTGTTGCCGCGTTGTTGGCGGCATTGAAAGCGATCGTGGAAAGTGGCGAGCAGCCACAAATCGACTGTCACCCGCTGTTTACCATTACCGAAGAAACCGGCAGCGGCGCCGCAGCGGCATTGCCGTGGGATGTGAGTGAGTTTGTCGGGATTGATATTGCGCCGGTCGCACCGGGCCAGCATTCCAGCGAACACGCCGTCAGTGTGGCAATGCAAGATTCGGGCGGGCCATACGACTATCACTTGTCGCGGCATTTGTTGCGCTTGGGGGCCGAACACGAACTCCCCGTGCGACGGGACATGTTTCGTTATTACTTCAGCGATGCACACTCGGCGGTCACCGCAGGGCATGACATTCGTTGCGCCTTGTTGGCGTTTGGCTGCGACGCGACCCACGGCTATGAACGCACGCACATCGACAGCCTGGCAGCACTGAGCCGTTTGCTCGGGGCGTACATGATGAGTCCGCCCGTGTTTGCCAGTGATGCACAGCCCGCGCAGGGTTCGCTGGACCGGTTCAGTCACCAGCTTGAGCACGACACGCAAATGGAGAGCGACACACGCGTGCCGTCAGTGGACAGTTTGGTGGGCGATAACCGCGACTGAAACCCCGCGCCCGCGGAGCAGGTGGCGCAGGCTGCGGTCTTTTGAAGTGACAAGATCAAAAGATCGCAGTCGGCGCCAGCACCTACAGGGCAGGTTTAAACCTGTGCTTGGGCGCCTTCAAACCACGCGAGCTTCTCACGCAGCAGGACCACTTCGCCTACGATCACCAGTGTCGGGGCATGCACTTCGTGTTCTGCCACCAGGGTCGCAAGGTTGCCCAGCGTGCCTGTGAACACTCGCTGGTTCGAGGTCGTGCCCTGTTGAATCAACGCCGCTGGCGTATCAGCAGAACGACCGTGCTGGATCAGCTGTTCACAGATGATCGGCAAACCCACCAGCCCCATGTAGAACACCAGCGTTTGTGCTGGAGCAACCAAGTCGCTCCACGGCAGATTGCTGGTGCCGTCTTTCAAGTGACCGGTGACAAAACGCACGGATTGCGCGTAATCACGGTGGGTCAAGGGAATGCCTGCATACGCCGCACAACCACTGGCCGCCGTGATGCCTGGCACAACCTGGAAGGGAATCCCATGCGCCGCCAGCTCTTCGATTTCTTCACCGCCGCGACCAAAAATAAACGGATCGCCGCCTTTGAGCCGCACCACCCGCTTGCCTTGCTTGGCCAAATCAACCAGTTGCTGGTTGATCTGGTCTTGCGGAACGGCATGATCGGCACGGCGCTTGCCCACATAAATGCGTTCAGCATCACGTCGGCACAGTTCCAGAATCGCGGGCGCTACCAAGCGGTCGTACAGCACCACATCCGCTTGCTGCATTAAACGCAAGGCACGAAAGGTCAACAGATCCGGATCACCCGGCCCGGCGCCCACGAGATAGACCTCGCCGGTGGCCTTGCTCGCTTCACCGTTGATCTTGGCCAGCAACAGGCGCTCTGCTTCGGCGCCCTGACCCGCCAGCTGGCGGTCGGCAATCGGGCCTTGAAACACGTCTTCCCAAAATGCACGGCGCTGTTGCACATCTGGAAACAGGCCTTTGACCTGAGCTCGAAAGCGCGCCGCAAGTCCCGCCAACTGACCGTAGGTCGAAGGGATCCAGGTTTCGAGCTTGGCGCGAATCAACCTCGCCAGCACGGGTGCATCGCCGCCACTGGAGACCGCGATCACCAGCGGTGAACGGTCGACGATGGCCGGGAAGATCACGCTGCACAAGGCCGGTGCATCCACCACATTGACCGGCACGCAGCGCCGATGGGCATCGGCGGAGACTTGCGCATTCAGTGGCTCGTCGTCCGTGGCAGCAATGATCAGCACACACCCTTGCAGGTCGGCCTCCACATAGCCGCGCAAAACACGCTCACCACCGCTGCTGCTAATCAACTCACACAACTGCGGCTCAATGGCGGGTGCAACTACCCGCAACACCGCACCGGCATCCGCCAGCAGGCGGGATTTGCGCAAGGCAATTTCCCCGCCGCCGACCACCAGTACACGGCTGCCACGCAGGTTATGAAACAGCGGCAGAAACTCCATTTAGCCGATGACCTCAATGCCGCCCATGTAAGGCTTGAGCACGTCCGGTACACGGATCGAACCGTCTGCCTGCTGGTAGTTTTCCAGCACAGCGACCAACGTACGCCCTACTGCCAGCCCCGAACCGTTAAGCGTATGCACCAGCTCCGGCTTGCCGGTTTCCGGGTTGCGGAAGCGTGCTTGCATGCGCCGCGCCTGGAAATCACCGCAGTTGGAGCACGACGAAATTTCGCGGTACTTGTCCTGGCTCGGAATCCACACTTCCAGGTCATAGGTCTTGATAGCACTGAAACCCATGTCGCCGGTGCACAGCGCCAGCGTGCGGTACGGCAGCTCAAGCAATTGCAACACTTTCTCGGCGTTAGCCACCAGGCCTTCCAGTGCGTCCATCGAGGTCGATGGCTCAACGATCTGGACCATTTCAACCTTGTCGAACTGGTGCTGGCGAATCATGCCGCGCGTGTCACGACCCGACGCGCCCGCTTCACTGCGAAAGCACGGCGTGTGCGCGACGAATTTGATCGGCAACGCTTTGTGCTCGACGATTTCGCCGGCGACGATGTTGGTCAGCGTGACTTCAGCTGTTGGGATCAGGTAGAAGTCCGCTTCGCCTTCGCGGCTGATTTTGAACAGTTCTTCTTCGAACTTGGGCAACTGGCCAGTGCCTTGCAGCGCAGGCGCCTGAACCAGATAAGGCGTGTAAGCCTCTTCGTAGCCGTGTTCGCCGGTATGCAGGTTGATCATGAATTGCGCCAACGCGCGATGCATACGGGCAATCGGGCCGCGCAGCAAGGCAAAGCGGGCACCGGACAATTTGGCGGCGGTTTCGAAATCCAGCCAGCCGTATTGCTCACCGAGCGCAACGTGGTCCTTGATCTCGAAATCAAACGTTTTGGGCGTGCCCCAACGACGGATCTCGACGTTACCGTCTTCGTCGGCGCCGACCGGTACCGAGGCGTCCGGCAGGTTCGGCAGGCTCAACAGGATCGAGTCCAGTTCGGTCTGGATCACGTCCAGAGCAACTTTCCCGTTGTTCAGCTCAGTGCCCATATTTTCAACACTGGCCATCAATGGCGCGATGTCTTCACCGCGCGCCTTGGCTTGACCAATGCTCTTGGAGATTGCATTACGCTCGGCCTGGAGCTTCTCGGTCAGGGTCTGGACTTCTTTGCGCTGGGCTTCGAGCGCGTCGATGCGCGCCACGTCCAGCGTGAAGCCTCGGGATGCCAGGCGATCCGCTACGTCCTGAAGGTTGCTACGTAACAGTTTGGAATCGAGCATGTCGGTTTCTCGTTTATCAAAGTTTGGTCAGGGACAGGCCAGCCCAGGTTGCGAGCAGCCCGCCGAATACGCTGAGGGCCGCATAGCCCAGTGCCAGTAGCACTTGCCCGCTTTCGAGCAGGCGCACCGTATCCAGTGAAAAGGATGAAAAAGTGGTCAAGCCACCCAGGAACCCCACCATCAGTCCGGCACGGACTTCAATCGGTACTTCCGGGCGGATCAAAAAAAGTCCGTAAAGGATGCCAATCAACAGGCAGCCCACGATATTAACGGCCAACGTCGCCGTATAGAAGTGCCGCGGCCAATTCGCGTTGATCCAGTTACCGCTAGCAAAGCGTATCAAGGTGCCCGCGACACCGCCGACAGCCACGGCTGCAATCAAAGGAATCATGGTTTTCTCCGCTGTACCGGGCTGATGCGATCCAGGGCCGCCAGGTGTTTTAGCTTCTCGCCGATTTTAAGCTCCAGGCCACGCGGCACCGGCTGATACAGCGCCAAAGGCTGCAACTCATCCGGGAAGTAGTCTTCGCCTGCGGCGTAGGCATCCGGCTCATCATGGGCGTAACGGTACTCATCGCCGTAGCCGAGTTGCTTCATCAACTTGGTCGGTGCGTTGCGCAAATGCAGCGGCACTTCAAGCGAGCCATATTCAGAGGCACTGCGCAAAGCAGCTTTGAAGCCCATGTACACCGCATTGCTTTTGGGCGCGCAGGCCAGATAAGTGATGGCCTGTGCAACAGCCAACTCACCTTCCGGGCTGCCCAGACGCTCTTGCACGTCCCAGGCAGACAAGCACAGGCTCAGGGCTCGCGGGTCAGCGTTACCGATGTCTTCGCTGGCCATGCGCACCACGCGTCGTGCGATATACAGCGGGTCGCAACCGCCATCGATCATGCGTGCAAACCAGTACAGGGCGCCGTCAGGGTTGGAGCCGCGAACCGATTTGTGCAATGCCGAGATCTGGTCATAGAAGGCTTCACCGCCCTTGTCGAAACGCCGCTGCGTATCACCCAGCAGGCTTTGCAACAGGTCCGTACCGATTTCGCTGTTGTCTTCGGCAAGATCGGCGGCGTTTTCCAGCAGGTTGAGCAAACGCCGGCCGTCGCCGTCGGCTGCGCGCAGCAAAATATGAAAACCCTCATCGCTGAGGGTCAAGCCACGCTTGCCCAAGCCTTTTTCTTCAGTCAGCGCGCGCTGTACCAGTTTGAGCAAGGCGGCTTCATCGAGGCTCTTGAGCACGTAGACCCGCGCCCGAGACAACAGGGCGTTGTTCAACTCAAAAGAGGGATTTTCAGTGGTCGCGCCAATGAAGATCAGCGTGCCATCTTCGACGTAAGGCAAGAATGCATCCTGCTGCGACTTGTTGAACC
Source organism: Pseudomonas sp. TWR3-1-1 (assembly GCF_049896545.1). Lineage (NCBI taxonomy): Bacteria > Pseudomonadati > Pseudomonadota > Gammaproteobacteria > Pseudomonadales > Pseudomonadaceae > Pseudomonas > Pseudomonas sp. TWR3-1-1. The sequence goes on along the minus strand of NZ_JAFCUO010000001.1, from coordinate 1,149,154 downwards.
GATGCACTTCGTCAACAAACAGGATGGTGCGACGACCATATTGCCCCGCCTGCTGCTTGGCGATTTCGACCGCCTGGCGGATTTCCTTCACGCCCGCCAGCACGGCTGAAACGGTTTCAAAATGCGCATCCGAGACTTCTGCCAGTAACCGCGCCAAGGTGGTTTTACCCACACCCGGCGGGCCCCAGAAGATCATCGAGTGCAGCGCACCCTGCTCCAGTGCTTCACGCAGGGGCTTGCCCCGCGCCAGCAGGTGTTGCTGGCCGACGTACTCATCCAGGTTGGCGGCCCGCAAACGGGCGGCCAGCGGCTGAGCAATCGGCGCACTTCGAAACAGGTCCATCACTACTTGAACAACCTCACTGGGGTCTGACGATGATCTGTACGGGAGCCGGGGTTATTCCTGGATGACATCAGCGCCTTTAGGCACGTCGAACTTGAATTTGCTCGCAGGGACATCCTCATTCACCTTTACCCCGTTAAACAGGATGTTGGTGCGCTGGCCCACGCTGTCGATCAACTGCATTTCGTTGATCTTGCCATTGCGAAAAGACAAGCGCAGCGAATCGAACAGGGTGTCTTTGGTCTTGGGCTTAAGGATGAAATCCATCACTTCGCCTTGCTCTTTGGAGGTGACGTCATAACTCTGTTCGATTTTCGATACATCGCCCGACAGCAGCAATGCCGGGGTCTGGGTCAGTCGCTGATCCAGCTTTTTGATCGTCGCCTGTTCCAGATCAGGGTCCCAGAGAGTGACCTTCTGGCCATCGGAAATCATGGTTTGTTCATTCGGCGCATCGGTGTGCCAGTAAAACAGGCCCGGACGCTTGACCGACATTTCGCCTGCCGTTTCTTGCAATTGGGTTCCGCTGCCATCCAGCGTCAATTGGGAGAAGCGCGCAGTGATGGTATTGGACTGACCCAGCAGTTGACCCAAGCGCTGTACATCCGCAGGGCCGGCATGGGCCGCAAGCGAAGACAAAGCCAATACCGGTAGCAACAGCATGCTGACAAAACGCATGAAAATCCTCTTTGATTAGGTAAGCCCAGTTCGCGGACACGCCGCGAGCTGATCAGTCGCGTATTGGAGCCGGCGCCAGTACTTCGCGCGAGCCATTAGTGTTCATTGAGGTTACGACCCCGGCCATCTCCATGGATTCAATCATGCGAGCAGCCCGGTTGTAGCCGATTTTCAATTTGCGTTGTACCGCAGAGATCGACGCGCGACGGCTTTCCAGCACAAACTGCACCGCTTCGTCGTACAGCGCGTCGGTTTCTGCATCGTCTCCACCTTCACTGCTGCCGCCTTCGAAACCGCTGCCGGCCTCTTCAACGCCGTTAAGGATGTCATCGTTGTAATCCGGGCTGCCGCGCAGTTTCCAGGCTTCTACCACGCGGTGCACTTCTTCATCGGATACAAAAGCGCCATGCACACGAATCGGCAGGCTGGTGCCGGGCGGCATGTAGAGCATGTCACCGTGGCCCAGCAATTGCTCGGCGCCGCCTTGATCGATGATGGTGCGTGAGTCGATCTTGCTCGACACCTGAAACGCCATGCGCGTCGGGATGTTGGCTTTGATCAGGCCCGTGATCACGTCCACCGAAGGACGCTGGGTCGCGAGAATCAAGTGGATGCCCGCCGCACGGGCCTTCTGTGCGATACGCGCGATCAGCTCTTCAACCTTTTTGCCGACGATCATCATCATGTCGGCAAATTCGTCGACCACCACCACGATGGTCGGCAACTTGGTGAGCAGCGGTGCTTCGTCGTGAATGCTTTCGCGCTTGTACAGCGGGTCGGTCAACGGCTCGCCTGCCGCTTCTGCGTCTTTGATCTTCTGATTGAAGCCCGCGAGGTTTCGCACGCCCATCTTGGCCATCAACTTGTAGCGGCGCTCCATCTCCGCCACGCTCCAACGCAGGGCGTTGGCTGCGTCTTTCATGTCGGTCACGACCGGGCACAGCAAATGCGGAATGCCTTCGTAGATCGACAGCTCAAGCATTTTCGGGTCGATCATGATCAGCTTGGCGTCTTCTGGGCCAGACTTGAACAAGATCGACAGGATCATGGCGTTCACACCCACCGACTTACCGGAACCGGTAGTACCGGCTACCAGCAAGTGAGGCATTTTTGCCAGATCGGTAATCACCGGTTTGCCACCGATGTCATGCCCCAGCGCCAACGTGACAGGTGACTTGGCATTGTCAAACTCAGGGGTCGAGAGCACTTCACTGAACCGCACGATTTGGCGGTCCTCGTTGGGAATCTCGATACCGACCGTGGTTTTACCGGGAATGACTTCAACCACACGCACACTGGTCACCGCCAGTGATCGGGCAAGGTCTTTGGCCAGGTTGGCGATGCGGCTGACCTTGACCCCGGCAGCCGGCTGGATCTCATAGCGGGTGATTACAGGGCCGGGATGGATCGAATCCACGGCCACCTCAACCCCGAACTCTTTAAGTTTGATCTCAAGCAAGTGCCCCACCGCCGCGAGAGACTCGGGGGAATAATTGAGTTGTTTCTTTTCGGCCGGGTCGAGGATCGAGATCGGTGGCAACGTGCCCTCAACCGCACTGTCGACAAACAACGGCGCCTGTTTTTCTTTCTGTACGCGCTTGCTAGGCTCCGGCGCTTTGGCCGGTGCAGGGGCAATCACGGCCGGCACGTGCTTCTCGCGCTCAGACATGTGCTTGCTTAGCGCCTGTTCGCGCTCGATCAAACGCTCTTTGGCCTTGGCCTGTTCGCGCTTGTCGCAAACGCTGGGCGCCACCACTTCGCTCACGCGGGTATCGACCTCACGCAGTTGGGCGACCATTTGTTTGCGCTCGGCACGGTCCGACCACCAGCGATTGGCGGCCCCCTGGATCAGTTCAAACAGATCAAGGGTGATTTTGCCGGTGACATCCATCACCTTGAACCATGACAGGTCGGTAAATACCGTCAGGCCAAACAGGAACAAAGCAATCAGCAGCAATGTGCTGCCCTGCACGTTCAGCGCGTTTCTGGCCAGATCGCCCAGGCTTTCGCCCAATGCCCCACCCGCACCCGCTGGCAAGCCCGCAGCCGAGTGGAAGTGAATATGCGCCAGCGCGGCCCCCGAGAGCACCAGAAAAACCAGGCCAATCAAACGCCACGAAAACAACCAGCCGCTCCACTGCCAGGGCTGATGCCGTTCGCGAAAAATCTGATACGCCTTGACCGCCAGCAGCAACGGGAAAATATACGCAAAGTAACCGAGCACCATGAACAGGATGTCAGCGCTGTACGAGCCAGCGGGCCCGCCGAAGTTCTGCACATCGACCACGCGGCTGTTGTGGCTCCAGCCGGGATCGTCCTTGCCATACGTGAGCAAGGCCATCATCAGAAACAGGCATAAGGCGCCAATAGCGATCAATGCACCTTCCTTGAGACGGTAGTGCAATTGCTGACGCCAGAGAGGAACATCTTTAGGTGCTGCTGTGGATTTCTTCAAAACGCGTGTTTTCCTGCGCCTGTGGCGCGCCCAACTATTGATTGACTGCAAAATACTGCTCACAGAGAGCAGGTGACAAGTTCAGACATGAAACTGGACTAGCCTTGCACACAGCCTTGTACTATTACGTCTTTTCCATGACCAGCCCGCCATGAAAGACATTGAACACTGTGCAGCTTAGAACAGCTCAAACAGGCGGGCCATTGTACGGGTTTAGGCCGCTGATGCCATGCTGGCACAGGACGTAACAGAAATTGTCTTGTGCAAGGCTGCCATGCGCCAATTTGAGCATGCATTACCTTTTGTGACAAAGACTTATACCACTCTCAAAACAGAGCTTACATTTCACCGGCAGATCGACTGAGACCGCACGTGTGCGAGAGAGTTGCAGCCCCCCCTCCCCTCCTTGTGTAAGACTGACTGCCATGCTGACCTGGTTAAAACGCGACACGTTGACGTTTCCACCCCTGAGCAAAGCCATGCGCGAACCCAATGGCTTGCTGGCGGCAGGCGGCGACCTGTCGGCCGACCGGTTGATCCAGGCCTATCGCCACGGCTGCTTCCCATGGTTTAGCGAAGGCCAGCCCATCCTCTGGTGGTCACCAGACCCGCGCACCGTATTGTTTCCCGAGGAGCTGCACGTATCGCGCAGTCTGGGCAAACTGTTGCGCCAGCAGCGCTACCAGGTAACGTTTGATCGCGATTTCAGCGCCGTCATCAGCGCTTGCGCCGCGCCGCGCCCGTATGCAGACGGGACCTGGATCACGAACGACATGCAACAGGCTTACATTGAGCTTCACGCCCGCGGGCACGCCCATTCGGTTGAAGTGTGGGACAACAACGAACTGGTCGGCGGCCTGTATGGTCTGGCGATGGGCCAACTATTTTTTGGCGAATCCATGTTCAGCCGCGCAGACAACGCATCAAAGGTCGGCTTTGCCACCCTGGTCAGACAGCTACAAGCATGGGGCTTTGTCCTGATTGATTGCCAGATGCCCACCGAGCACCTTCAAAGCCTGGGCGCTCGCTCGATACCTCGCGAACAATTCGCCGACTTCCTGCATAACCACCTCGACCAGCCTACAACCGCACAGTGGGTTTTGTAGGCGAGTTTTACGAGCTGGCTTACACTTAATTCAATGTTTTCCCGAGGGCCGATCATGACCGAGCTGGCGCGCTTGAAGTTTTATGCCACTCAACCTCACGCTTGCAGCTACCTGCCCGACGAACAAGCCACCACGCTGTTCCTCGACCCTAGCCAGCCAATGGACGTGCAGGTGTATGCCGACTTGTCCGAAATGGGCTTCAGGCGCAGTGGCGACCACCTGTATCGTCCGCACTGCCTCAAATGCGACGCGTGTACCCCTGCACGCATACCCGTTGCCCTGTTCACCCCCAATCGTCAGCAAAAACGCATTTTCAAGCGCAATGCCGACTTACACGTACAGGTGGCCAAGCCGGGGTTCAGCGAAGAGCATTTCGACCTGTATCAGCGCTACATCGAACAGCGTCATGCCGATGGCGACATGTATCCGCCGAGCCGCGATCAGTTTTCGACCTTTTTGGTACGCGACCTGCCGTTTTCCAGGTTTTATGAGTTTCGACTGGACGGACGGTTGCTGGCAGTGGCGGTGACTGACGTGCTGCCCAATGGTTTATCGGCGGTCTACACCTTTTACGAACCCGCTGAAGAGCGCCGCAGCCTGGGCCGCTACGCCATCCTGTGGCAAATAGACGAAGCCCGGCGCTTGGGACTGGACGCCGTGTACCTGGGTTACTGGATCAAAAACTGCAAAAAAATGAATTACAAGACCGAATACAGGCCCATTGATCTGCTGATTAATCAAAGATGGAGCACTCTTTACTAACCCCCCCTTGGCTTGAACCCCATTTTTCGGGCACAATGCACGCCGCTTTTGCCTGGCGCAGTTGCACCGGGCCATTCACTGGACACCGAGGGCTTTACTGCATGTCGAAAGAAGACAGCTTCGAAATGGAAGGCACTGTCGTCGACACCCTGCCCAACACCATGTTTCGCGTGGAGTTGGAAAATGGGCACGTCGTAACCGCGCATATCTCCGGCAAGATGCGCAAGAACTACATTCGTATTCTTACCGGTGACAAAGTGCGCGTCGAGCTGACGCCCTATGACTTGAGCAAAGGGCGCATCACTTACCGCGCCCGTTAATCTAGTCAATACAAAACGCCCGGTTATGCCGGGCGTTTTTGTTTGCCTGCGATTTGTCGCGCCCCCTATTCGCAGGCTGCGAGCCTTTGCGGATTCGCCAAACACCTAAAAGGCTATGCCGAACACCATAAAAAAAGCGCCTTTCGGCGCTTTTTTTAAAGCTACATCACATCAAGCCATTTCGACTGAGGTCTCAAACTCAAAGGTCAACTCACCGTCTTTCAGGTCGATGTGCACCACACCGCCATGATCGGCCAGCTCACCGAAGAGAATTTCTTCCGCCAACGGACGCTTGATCTTGTCCTGAATCAGACGTGCCATCGGGCGGGCGCCCATCAACACGTCATATCCACCGGCTGCCAGCCAACCACGCGCCGCATCCGTCACCTCAAGCTGCACATGCTTGTCTTCCAGCTGCGCTTGCAACTCGGTGAGGAACTTGTCCACCACATGCTTGATCACCTCATGGCTGAGGCGACCAAATTGGATAATGGTGTCCAGACGGTTACGGAACTCCGGCGTGAAGCTCTTCTTGATCGCCTCCATCGCATCGGACGAGTGATCCTGGAAGGCAAAGCCGATCGACGCCCTCGACGCTGTTTCGGCACCCGCGTTGGTGGTCATGATGACGATCACGTTGCGGAAGTCAGCTTTACGCCCGTTGTTGTCGGTCAGCGTGCCGTGATCCATAACCTGCAACAGCAAGTTAAAGACTTCAGGATGCGCCTTCTCGATCTCATCAAGCAGCAGCACGCAATGTGGCTGCTTGGTGATGGCTTCGGTCAACAAACCACCCTGATCGAAGCCAACGTAGCCAGGAGGTGCACCGATCAGGCGAGAGACGGTGTGACGCTCCATGTACTCGGACATATCGAAACGTACCAGCTCAACACCCAATGCCTTGGCCAACTGACGAGCCGCTTCAGTTTTACCGACACCGGTTGGCCCAGCGAACAGGAACGAACCTACGGGCTTGTCTGGCGACTTCAGACCGGCACGCGACAATTTGATTGCCGTCGACAGCGAATCAATCGCTGCGTCCTGACCAAATACCGTCAGCTTCAGGTCACGCTCAAGGTTACGCAGCAGCTCCTTGTCAGAACTGGACACATGCTTTGGCGGAATACGGGCAATTTTTGCCACGATATCTTCGACCTGCTCGACCTCAATGCGCTTGACGCGCTTCTCGACCGGCTGCAGACGCTGATAAGCACCCGCTTCGTCAATCACATCGATGGCCTTGTCCGGCATGTGCCGGTCATTGATATAACGCGACGCCAGCTCGGCCGCTGCACGCAGTGACTCATCGCTGTATTCGATATTGTGATGCTGCTCGAAACGCCCTTTCAGGCCGCGCAGGATACCGATGGTGTCTTCCACCGACGGCTCGGACACATCGACTTTCTGGAAGCGTCGTGCCAATGCACGATCCTTCTCGAAAATGCCGCGAAATTCCTGGAATGTCGTCGAGCCAATGCAGCGAATATCCCCCGAAGACAGCAGAGGCTTGAGCAGGTTGGAAGCGTCCATCACGCCACCTGACGCCGCGCCAGCACCAATAATGGTGTGGATTTCGTCGATGAACAGAATCGCCTGCGGGCGCTTTTTCAGCTCACCGAGCAACGCCTTGAAACGTTTTTCGAAATCGCCACGGTACTTGGTACCCGCCAGCAATGCGCCGAGATCAAGGGAGTAAACGATGCTGTTAGCCAGCAGGTCAGGTACCTGATTGTCGACGATACGCTTGGCCAGGCCTTCGGCAATCGCAGTTTTACCCACCCCGGCCTCACCCACCAGCAACGGGTTGTTTTTACGGCGGCGCGCCAGGATTTGAGCCACGCGCTCAACTTCCATCTCGCGCCCAACCAGCGGATCGATCCGACCCTGACGGGCCAGTTCATTCAAGTTGCTGGCGTAGGCATCCAGCGGATTGCTGGAAGAAGAAGGCTCACCGCCTTCTTCATCCTGCATGTCTTGCTCACCTTCAGAGTGATCGCCATGGCCAGGCACTTTGGAAATACCGTGAGCGATGAAGTTGACGACATCAATGCGCGCAACACTCTGCTGCTTGAGCAGGAATACCGCCTGACTCTCCTGCTCACTGAAAATCGCGACCAGCACGTTAGCGCCGGTTACCTCACGCTTGCCCGAACTCTGCACGTGGAACACGGCACGTTGCAGAACACGCTGGAACCCGAGCGTAGGCTGGGTTTCGCGATCTTCATCGTGAACGGGGATCAAGGGGGTTGTGGAATCAATAAACTCTTGCAGGTCATGCTTGAGTTTGTCGAGGTTTGCGCCGCAAGCGCGTAGAACGGTTGCGGCCGCCTCATTATCTAAAAGCGCAAGAAGGAGGTGCTCAACCGTCATGAATTCATGACGCTTGGAGCGGGCTTCCTTGAAGGCAAGATTGAGGGTGACTTCGAGCTCGCGGTTTAACATGGCTTCACCTCATACCCAAGTGGTCGGCGTTAACCGTCCTTCTCGATTTCACAGAGTAGCGGATGCTGGCTTTCGCGTGCGTACTGGTTTACCTGCATGGCCTTGGTCTCGGCGATGTCGCGGGTAAAGATGCCGCACACTGCCCGTCCTTCTGTATGAACGGCCAGCATGACCTTGGTCGCCAATTCGCGATTCAAGTTAAAAAACACCTCAAGCACTTCGACAACGAAATCCATGGGTGTGTAGTCATCGTTGAACAAAACCACCTTGTACATCGGCGGCGCCTGAAGAGCAGGCTTAGCTTCTTGCACAGCCAAGCCAGCGGAGTCGTCGTCATCAAAATCGGGTCGATCCTGATTGAATGTTAGTCGAATCTGGCTGATTGCATGCATGGAAAGAAAGGTTCGTCGTTGAGCAATTACAGAGATGGAGGCAAGCGTGTCAATTTTCAACAGCGCCGCCGCGTGACCTTGACTATCGGTAAAACGGTGTTACAACCATTGGTACCCACAGTGGGGAATAAAGGTCCGCACAGTCAACCACTTTTGGTGGTCGATGTGCGAGTGAACTGGATGATACTCCAGTGATGGAGTTGTTTGCAGCAGAGGGATATGAGCATGCAAGGCACGGTCAAGTGGTTCAACAATGCCAAAGGCTTCGGCTTTATCAATACAGATGCCAAGGAAGGCAAAGATGAACAAGGAGACAAGATCGACTTTTTCGCCCATTTTTCGGCAATCGACATGGACGGCTATAAAACCCTGAAAGCGGGCCAGCCGGTAAGTTTCGAGATTACACAAGGCCCTAAAGGGCTGCACGCCGTGAAAATCACAAGCAGCCCACTCAACGCCCTACCGCAAATGACTGCGACAGAGGTTAAAACCCTCTCGGTCTGACCCACCGGCTCCACAGTCAGCGTTAAAAAAGGCCGATTCATTCACTTGAATCGGCCTTTTTAGTCACTGCGCGTTTACATATGCGCAATCAGCGCATCACCAAAGCCCGAAGACGAAACCAAGGTTGCGCCGTCCATTAGCCGCTCAAAATCATAGGTCACGGTTTTGGCCGATATCGCACCATTGGTGCCCTTGATGATCAGGTCTGCGGCTTCGGTCCAACCCATATGCCGCAACATCATTTCAGCGGAGAGAATCAGCGAACCGGGGTTCACCTGGTCCTTGCCTGCATATTTAGGCGCCGTGCCGTGAGTGGCCTCAAACATGGCAATGGTGTCGGACAGGTTGGCTCCCGGCGCAATACCGATACCGCCCACCTCGGCTGCCAGGGCATCGGAGAGGTAGTCGCCATTGAGGTTCAGCGTGGCAATCACGTCATATTCAGCCGGACGCAGCAGAATTTGTTGCAGCATCGCATCGGCAATGGCGTCTTTAACAATGACATTGCGTCCCGTTTTGGGATTTTTGAACTGCATCCACGGGCCGCCGTCGAGCAGCGTCGCACCAAACTCTTGGGCCGCGACTTCATAGGCCCACTCTTTGAAGGCGCCCTCGGTAAATTTCATGATGTTGCCTTTGTGCACGATGGTCAGCGACTCGCGGTCGTTATCCACCACATATTGCAAGGCTTTGCGCGCCAGGCGCTGAGTGCCTTCTTTGGACACTGGCTTGACGCCAATCCCGCAGTCCTGATCAAAACGGATCTTGGTCACGCCCATTTCTTCTTTCAGAAACTTGATAACCTTGATCGCTTCCGGTGAACCGGCCTTCCACTCGATACCGGCGTAGATGTCCTCGGAGTTTTCACGAAAGATGGTCATGTCCACATCACCTGGTTTTTTCACCGGGCTGGGCACACCTTCAAACCAACGCACCGGGCGCAGGCACACATACAAATCGAGCTGCTGGCGCAGGGCAACGTTGAGAGAGCGAATGCCACCGCCAACCGGCGTAGTCAGCGGGCCCTTGATGGAAACGACGTAATCCTTGACGGCGTCCAGGGTTTCTTGCGGCAGCCAAGTGTCCTGATCGTAGACCTGCGTCGCTTTTTCGCCCGCATAGACCTCCATCCAGGAGATTTTTCGCTTGCCTGCGTAGGCTTTGCTAACGGCCGCATCGACAACCTTGATCATGACCGGGCTGATATCGACACCAATACCGTCACCCTCAATGTAGGGAATGACGGGATTGTCGGGCACGTTAAGGGAGTGGTCTGCATTGACGGTGATTTTCTCACCTGCGGCTGGAACCTTGATCTTGTTGTATCCCATGCTGAACTCCATATGTGGGTTTAACATCTATGCCGTTCTGGAGCGTAACCCAGTTAAATGGACAGGCAAATCGAATGTTCCACATACCCGGTTACATGCTTACGACAGCCTGCCTGACAAGTGCGAAAACAAAGGGGTTAGTGCCAAAACGCAGGGCGATATGCGAACGCTTCTTAGACCAATGGATGACCCCTGACCCACCGCAGCCCTCGCCGGAACATTAGTGACCTATGTATACTGCGCCGGTGACCGCGGAGTCATCGCGAGGCACCACATTGCAATGAGTCTTTCAGGCCTAGAAAGGCTGAGCCGTTACCCCGGCTCGACCGCTTGACGCTCTACTGATGCATTCACATCACCGCGAAGAACCTCGACTTTCGGCTCATTGTTCACTGTGAACGAAAGCGCCTACCCTGCGCATCTCGAGAATCTGAGCACGCTCAGCAAAGAAGAGAGTTAATCCGAAATGCCCACCCGTTCGAAGATCATCTATACCTTCACCGACGAAGCTCCGGCGCTCGCCACCTATTCACTGCTGCCTATCATCGAAGCGTTTACCGCCAAGGCTGATATCGCTGTTGAGACGCGCGACATCTCTCTGGCAGGCCGAATCCTTGCCAGCTTCCCCGAGCAATTGGGTGCCAAGGCTGTAGCCGACCACCTCGCCGAACTGGGCGCCCTGGCCGTTACGCCTGAAGCCAATATCATCAAGCTGCCTAACATCAGCGCCTCGGTGCCGCAATTGCAGGCCGCCATCAAAGAACTGCAAGCGCATGGCTTTGATATCCCGCACTACCCGGAGACCGTGACCACTGACGCCGACAAAGAAGTCAAAGCGCGTTACAGCAAAGTCATGGGCAGCGCCGTAAACCCGGTGCTACGCGAAGGCAACTCTGACCGTCGCGCCCCGCTGTCGGTCAAAAACTACGCGCGCAAGCACCCGCACAAAATGGGCGCATGGGCCGCAGACTCCAAGTCCCACGTGGCTCACATGAGCGAAGGCGACTTCTACGGCAGCGAAAAAGCCGCCCTGATCGAAGCCCCGGACAGCGTCAAAATCGAGCTGATCGCTCAAGACGGCACCACCACCGTCCTGAAAGAAAAAACCGCCGTACAAGCCGGTGAGATCATCGACTGCTCTGTCATGAGCAAAAAAGCCCTGCGCCAGTTCGTAGCGGCCGAAATCGAAGACGCCAAAAACAAAGGCGTGCTGTTCTCGGTGCACTTGAAAGCCACCATGATGAAGGTCTCCGATCCGATCATGTTTGGTCAGATCGTGGCTGAGTTCTACAAGGATGCGCTGGAAAAACACGCAGACGTCCTGAAAGAAATCGGTTTCAACCTCAACAACGGCATTGGCGATCTGTACGCTCGCATCAAAGCGCTGCCAGCCGACAAGCAAGCCGAAATCGAAGCAGACATTCAGGCGGTCTACGCCAATCGCCCTGCCCTGGCAATGGTGAACTCCGACAAAGGCATCACCAACCTGCACGTGCCGAGCGACGTTATCGTCGACGCCTCGATGCCGGCCATGATCCGCGACTCCGGCAAGATGTGGAACACCGAAGGTCAGTTGCAAGACACCAAGGCCATCATCCCGGACCGCTGCTACGCCACTATCTATCAGGCGACCATCGAAGACTGCCAGAAGCACGGCGCTTTCGATCCAACCACCATGGGTAGCGTGCCGAACGTTGGCCTGATGGCGCAAAAAGCCGAAGAATACGGCTCGCACGACAAAACGTTCCAAATCAAAAAGCCTGGCGTAGTTCGCGTATCCGACAGCAACGGCAACGTGCTGATGGAACAAAACGTCGAAGAAGGCGATATCTGGCGCATGTGCCAGGCCAAAGACGCGCCGATCCGCGACTGGGTCAAGCTGGCCGTCAACCGCGCTCGCGCCAGCAACACCCCGGCGATTTTCTGGCTCGACCCCCAGCGCAGCCACGACGGCGTGATGATCGAGAAAGTTCAGGCGTACCTGAAGGATCACGACACCAGCGGCCTGGATATCCGCATCATGTCGCCTGTTGAGGCCATGAAGTTCACGCTCGAACGCACCCGCAAGGGTCTGGACACCATTTCGGTGACCGGCAACGTGTTGCGCGACTACCTGACCGACCTGTTCCCGATCATGGAACTGGGCACCAGCGCCAAAATGCTGTCGATCGTACCGCTGATGAATGGCGGCGGTCTGTTCGAAACAGGCGCAGGCGGTTCGGCTCCAAAGCACGTTCAACAATTGCTGGAAGAAAACTTCCTGCGTTGGGACTCGCTGGGTGAGTTCCTCGCACTGGCGGCCTCGCTGGAGCACCTGGGCACGACCTACAACAACCCGAAAGCGTTGGTATTGGCCAAAACCCTGGATCAGGCCACTGGCCAGTTCCTCGACAACAACAAATCGCCATCGCGTAAAGTCGGCAACATCGACAACCGCGGTAGCCACTTCTACCTGGCGCTGTACTGGGCACAAGCCCTGGCAGCCCAGACTGAAGACAAAGAGCTGCAAGCCCAATTTGCTCCTGTAGCAAAAGCCATGACCGAGAACGAGGCAACTATCGTTGCTGAACTCAACGCCGTGCAGGGCAAGCCTGTTGATATCGGTGGTTACTACCACGCCGATGCAGACAAGGTGAGCAAAGTAATGCGCCCTAGCGCCACACTGAACGCGATCATCGCCGCCGTGTAAGAGCAACATCGCAACACCACAAACCCCGGCCCACGACGCCGGGGTTTGTGTTTTTAAATCGAACACAAAACTTGTCGAAGCCGGCCAAGGCTGCGATCTTTTGATTTTTATAAAAAACGCAGCCTTCAGCAGCCCCGACAAAAAATCGAGACCTCACACATGGACTGGAAACCCCACATCACTGTTGCCACTGTCGTCGAAGACAACGGGCGCTTTCTGATGGTCGAAGAGTTAAAACACGACCGCGCAGTGCTCAACCAGCCCGCAGGCCACCTGGACCCGAATGAAAGCCTGATCGAGGCGGCTATCCGCGAAACCCTTGAAGAAACCGGTTATGACGTCGAACTCACCGGTGTCATCGGCATTTACCTGTACACAGCGCCCAGCAACGGTGTGACGTATCAGCGCGTGTGCTTTGCCGGTAACGCGATCAAACACCATGCCCAGGCCCCCCTCGACACAGGCATCATCGGCCCGCTGTGGTTGACCCGCGACGAGCTGCTGACACAGCGCCATCGCTGGCGCAGCGAATTGACCCTGCACTGTATCGACGATTATCTGAGCGGCAAATTGTTCGACCTCTCGCTAATCCGCCCTTCGGTTTAGCCTTGAGCGCTCGGGCCTGCTAGAATCGCGTCCTTTTTCAAGACACTCATTGAAACCCTATGCGTGATCCAGCCTTAGTCGCCCCCGAAAAACAGCGCGTCATTGTCGGTATGTCCGGCGGTGTCGACTCTTCCGTTTCCGCCGTTCTGCTCATCGAGCAGGGCTATCAGGTGGAAGGCCTGTTCATGAAGAACTGGGAGGAAGACGACGGAACCGATTACTGCACCGCCATGGATGATCTGGCAGATGCCCAGGCCGTGTGCGACAAAATTGGCATCAAGCTGCACACCGCCAACTTTGCCGCCGAATACTGGGACAACGTGTTTGAGCACTTCCTGGCCGAATACAAAGCCGGACGCACGCCAAACCCGGACATCCTGTGCAACCGCGAGATCAAGTTCAAGGCGTTCCTCGATTACGCCCTGATGCTCGGCGCTGACCTGATTGCTACCGGCCATTACGTGCGTCGCCGCGACATCGACGGCCGCACCGAGCTGCTCAAAGGCCTGGACCCCAACAAAGACCAGAGCTACTTTCTGCACGCGGTGGGCGGTGAACAAATCGCCCGCACCCTGTTCCCGGTCGGCGAGCTGGAAAAACCCGAGGTGCGCCAGATCGCCGAAAAACACGACCTGGCCACCGCCAAGAAAAAAGACTCCACCGGGATTTGCTTTATCGGCGAGCGCCGTTTCAGTGACTTCCTCAAGCAATACCTGCCGGCCCAACCGGGCGAGATCAAAACCACCGAAGGTGAAGTCATTGGCCGCCACCACGGCCTGATGTATCACACCATCGGTCAGCGTCAGGGTCTGGGCATCGGCGGCCTGAAAGACGCCAGCGATGAGCCGTGGTACGTCTTGCACAAAGACCTTGAGAACAACGAACTGATCGTCGGCCAAGGTAACGATCACCCGTGGCTGTTCTCGCGCGCCCTGCTCGCCTCGGAGATCTTCTGGGTCAACCCGGTCGACCTGAGCACTCCGTTGCGCCTGACGGCCAAGGTGCGCTATCGCCAGAGCGATCAACCCTGCACGCTTGAGCAAACCGCGACCGGTTACCGCGCCACCTTTGACGATCCGCAACGCGCGGTCACGCCGGGCCAGTCCGTGGTGTTTTACGATGGCGAAGTGTGCCTGGGCGGCGGCGTGATCGAAGTGGCCGAACCCTGGACCAGCAAGAGCGCACAGGCATGAACCCCACCCAGGAACAACTGGTAGCCCTGGGCGGCGTGTTTCTGGCCGCCGTACTGGTGGATAAAATCGCCAAGACCGGTCAGGTCAGCGAGGCTGATCTGGCCTGCATGCTGGGCAGCTTGCTGGTGCGCGACCCCAAGGACACGCTTGAAGTCTTCGGGGGTGATGACATCAACCTGCGCGAGGGCTACCGCGCCCTTATCGGCGCACTGGAGCGCGACCCCAATACCCTGCAACGCGAACCGCTGCGCTATGCCCTGTCGATGCTCAACCTTGAACGTCAACTGGCCAAGCGCGACGACATGCTGGAACTAATTGGCAAGCGCTTGCCACAGATCCAGTCGCAAGTTGAACACTTCGGCCCCGCTCACGAGAACGTGGTCGCCGCGTGCGGTGCCCTCTATCAGGACACCCTGAGCACGCTGCGCCAACGCATTCAAGTGCATGGCGACATGCGCAACCTGCAACAACCGAACAACGCCGCCAAAATTCGCGCCTTGCTGCTGGCCGGTATTCGCTCGGCACGCCTATGGCGTCAATTGGGTGGCCATCGCTGGCAGCTGGTATTCAGCCGACGCAAATTGCTCAAAGAGCTTTATCCCATGCTGCGCGGCTGATCGCCGCCAGCAAGCACACGCTGTAACGTCGATACGCGTATGACGCCGGTCACTTGGCAACGGACCGGCCGTTTTTTTCATGTATGATACGCGCCCCATTTCGTTGCCCGACTGTCCGAGAACACCCCATGAAGCTCTCTTCGCTCACTGCGGTTTCCCCTGTTGACGGCCGCTATGCCGGCAAAACCCAGGCCCTGCGCCCCATTTTCAGCGAATACGGCTTAATTCGTGCCCGTGTACTGGTTGAAGTTCGCTGGCTCCAGCGTTTGGCCGCTCACGCCGCCATCCCTGAAGTCCCGGCCTTTTCCGCGCAAGCTAACGCTGTGCTGAATGAACTGGCCGAAAACTTTTCTCTGGAGCACGCCGAGCGCGTCAAAGAGATCGAGCGCACCACCAACCACGACGTAAAAGCCATTGAGTACCTGCTCAAAGAACAGGCCGCCAAGCTGCCTGAACTGGCCAACGTGAGTGAGTTCATCCACTTCGCCTGCACCAGCGAGGACATCAACAACCTGTCCCACGCTTTGATGCTGCGCGAAGGCCGGGATGAGGTGATGCTGCCCCTGATGCGCCAAACCGCCGACGCCATCCGCGAACTGGCGATCAAGTTCGCCGACGTCCCGATGCTGTCGCGTACCCACGGCCAACCGGCTTCGCCGACCACTTTGGGCAAAGAGCTGGCCAACGTGGTTTACCGCCTGGAGCGCCAAATCGCTCAAGTGGCGGCCGTACCGCTGCTGGGCAAGATCAACGGCGCCGTGGGCAACTACAACGCCCACCTGTCGGCCTACCCGCAGATCGACTGGGAAGCCAATGCCCGCGCCTTCATCGAAGACGAACTGGGCCTGGGTTTCAACCCGTACACCACGCAGATCGAACCGCACGACTACATCGCCGAGCTGTTCGACGCGATTGCGCGCTTCAACACCATCCTGATCGACTTCGATCGCGATATCTGGGGTTACATCTCCCTGGGTTACTTCAAGCAGCGCACCATCGCAGGCGAAATCGGCTCCTCGACCATGCCGCACAAGGTCAACCCGATCGACTTCGAAAACTCCGAAGGCAACCTGGGTATCGCCAACGCGCTGTTCCAGCATCTGGCCAGCAAGTTGCCAATCTCCCGCTGGCAGCGCGACCTGACCGACTCCACCGTACTGCGTAATCTGGGCGTAGGTTTTGCTCATAGCGTGATCGCGTACGAAGCCAGCCTCAAAGGCATCAGCAAACTGGAGCTAAACGCTCAGAAGATCGCTGCTGACCTGGACGCTTGCTGGGAAGTTCTGGCCGAGCCGATCCAGACCGTCATGCGCCGTTACAACATTGAAAACCCGTACGAGAAGCTCAAAGAGCTGACGCGCGGCAAAGGCATCAGCCCTCAAGCACTGCAAACCTTCATTGACGGCCTTGAAATGCCGGAAGCGGCCAAAGCCGAGCTGAAACTGCTAACCCCTGCCAACTACATTGGCAACGCGGTTGAGCAGGCCAAGCGCATCTGATTGCTGCAACGACCTACTAACGCCCGGCCGTGCCGGGCGTTTTTATTCCCGAATACAAAGCGCAATTTTTCAATAGGTTACACATGAATCCTGATATTCCTCTTCAACTTCTGGGCGGCATCACTGCACGCGAATTCCTGCGCGACTACTGGCAGAAGAAACCGCTGCTGATCCGTCAGGCCATTCCTGACTTTGAAAGCCCGATCGATGCCGACGAACTGGCCGGTCTGGCGCTTGAAGAGGAAGTCGAATCGCGACTGGTGATTGAGCACGGCGAACGCCCATGGGAACTGCGCCGTGGCCCTTTTGCCGAGGACGAGTTTGGCAAATTGCCAGAGCGTGAATGGACTTTGCTGGTTCAAGCCGTCGATCAGTTCGTGCCAGAAGTCGGCGAGCTGCTGGAAAACTTCCGCTTCCTGCCGAGCTGGCGCATTGACGACGTGATGATCAGCTATGCCGCACCTGGCGGCAGCGTTGGCCCGCACTTCGACAACTACGACGTGTTCCTGCTGCAAGGCGCCGGTAAGCGTCACTGGCAGATCGGCCAGATGTGCGACTCCGAAAGCCCGTTGCTGGAGCATGCCGACCTGCGCATTCTGGCCGACTTCCAGGCCACCGATGAGTGGACCCTTGAGCCGGGCGACATGCTGTACCTGCCGCCGCGCCTGGCCCACTGTGGCGTTGCGGTCGATGACTGCCTGACCTACTCGGTAGGCTTCCGCGCCCCGAGCGCCGCTGAAGTGCTCACCCACTTCACCGACTTTCTGAGCCAATACCTGCCTGACGAAGAGCGCTATACCGACGCCGACGCTCAGCCGGTCAGCGACCCGCATCAAATCCAGCACGACGCGCTCGACCGTCTCAAGGGTCTGCTCGCAGAACACATGAGCGATGAGCGCATGCTGTTGACCTGGTTCGGCCAATTCATGACCGAGCCACGATATCCGGAACTCGTGGTCGGCCCCGAGCTCGAAGAAGAAGACCTGCTGGGCAGCCTGGATCAAGGTGCGGTACTGATCCGCAACCCGAGCGCTCGCCTGGCCTGGTCTGAAGTCGATGAAGACCTGCTGTTGTTCGCCAGCGGCCAAAGCCGCCTGCTGCCGGGCAAACTGCGCGATCTGTTGAAAATGATTTGTGCCGCCGACGCGCTGCACAGCGACAACCTCGGCGCATGGCTGGCCGATGAAGATGGACGCAACCTGCTCTGCGAGCTGGTTAAACAAGGAAGCCTGGGGTTCGCCGATGAATAGCATTCACGTACGTGTCGCCGACTGGCAAAAGGACAACGCCGAACTTCGACGCATTCGTGAGGCGGTGTTTATTGCCGAACAAAAAGTCCCGCCTGAGCTGGAGTGGGACTCGGACGACAGTAGCGCCGTGCATTTCCTGGCCTACGAAGGTGACTTTCCGATTGGTACCGCCCGGCTACTGCCAGACGGCCATATCGGCCGCGTCTCAGTCTTGAAGGACTGGCGCGGCTTGAAAGTGGGTGATGCGCTGATGCAGGCGACCATCATTGAAGCCGAAAAGCGTGGCCTTAAAGAGCAAAAGCTCAGCGCGCAAGTGCATGCCACGCCTTTCTATGAACGACTGGGCTTTAAGGTCGTCAGTGACGAGTTTCTGGAAGCCGGAATCCCGCACGTCGACATGGTGCGCGGTGCCTGATATCCGCCGTTAGTCGCAGCCTGCGCTAGCGACTGCAACACCCTACAAAACGCCCTGCCATTTTCGGATCGCAGGGCGTTTTGCTAGGTGGCATTCAACCTCGCCCCATTGGCGCCGACAAACTGGCACACTCCTGTCATAACCCTTTACACATTGCGGAGATAACGGACATGTCCCTACGCCCTCTCATCGTCAGCCTGCTATTGATGCTCAGCTTCAACGCCCTCGCCGAGACCCAAGTCATCTCCCTGCAAAATCGCACGGGTGAGGCCTTGCTGCCGGTGGCGCAAAGTTTTATCGGCACCGAAGGCAAAGTCACCCAGTATGGCAACCAACTGATCGTCGAAGCGCCCGCACAGAAAATTCAGGGCTTGGAGGACCTGCTGGCCGAACTCGACACACCTGCCAAGCGCCTGCTGATCACCGTTGACACCAGCGACAACAATTCCCCCGACACCGACAGCAACACTCGGGTCTATAGCACCGCCAGCCGCGACGGCGGTGTCCAGCAGATACAAGCTACCGAAGGCGTACCGGCACTGATCCAGACCGGCCAAAGCGTACCGCTCACCAGCACTCAGACAGATGCCTACGGTCGCCTGTCGGCGCAAACCAGTTACCGCAACGTCACCAAAGGGTTTTATGTCACCGCAAGCGTCACAGGTGAAACGGTACACCTGGCGATCAGTACCAACCGCGACCGCATGAGCCAGGCACAACCAGATGTAGTGAACGTGCAAAGTACCGACACACAGGTCAGCGGCCCACTCGGGCAATGGATCACGGTGGCAGGCATCAATGGCCAGAGTCAGGCCGACCAACAAGGCGCAACCCGCACGTACTCGACTCAGAACCGCGATGACATGACATTGCGGGTCAAAGTCGACGCACTCGACTAAAAGGCCCAAAACTGACTGGCAAGTCGTAATCGAGAAAATATGTAGTGAATTAAAAAAGGCACTACAAAACGTTTGACGACTCAAAAAAGCAGAGGCATGATGGCCCCGCTCCCGCCGATCCAGCGCCTTGCAAAGGCCCTGGATCAAAGGCGAGACGCCATTCACGCACTCACTCAAACAATATTGCTGTGTGCTTGGTGGAGCTGATTTTTTCAACCCAGACCTATGCGACGAGGTTTATCACCATGGCACTGACACGCGAACAGCAAATTGCAGCCCTTGAGAAAGACTGGGCCGAAAACCCACGCTGGAAAGGCGTGACTCGCGATTATTCCGCTGCTGACGTGGTCCGCCTGCGCGGCTCGGTTCAACCCGAGCACACCTTTGCAAAAATGGGCGCTGACAAGCTGTGGAAACTGGTGACACAGGGCGCACACCCGTCCTTCCGTCCTGAGAAAGATTTCGTCAACTGCATGGGCGCCCTGACCGGGGGCCAAGCGGTACAACAGGTTAAAGCCGGCATCCAGGCAATCTACCTGTCGGGCTGGCAAGTGGCGGCAGACAACAACTCTGCCGAATCCATGTACCCCGACCAGTCGCTGTACCCGGTGGACTCCGTGCCAACCGTGGTCAAGCGCATCAACAACTCATTCCGTCGTGCTGACCAGATCCAGTGGAAAGCCGGTAAAAATCCGGGCGACCAAGGTTACATCGACTACTTCGCACCGATCGTGGCGGATGCCGAAGCCGGTTTTGGCGGCGTGCTGAACGCTTACGAGCTGATGAAAAGCATGATCGAAGCAGGCGCCGCCGGCGTTCACTTCGAAGACCAACTTGCCTCAGTGAAAAAATGCGGCCACATGGGCGGCAAAGTGCTGGTACCGACTCAAGAAGCCGTGCAAAAGCTGACCGCAGCGCGTCTGGCGGCTGACGTTGCAGGTACTCCGACCATCATTCTGGCCCGCACCGACGCCAACGCGGCTGACCTGCTGACCTCCGATTGCGACCCGTACGACCAACCGTTCGTGACTGGCGAGCGCACCAAGGAAGGTTTCTACAAAGTGCGTGCAGGACTGGACCAGGCGATTGCACGCGGCCTGGCGTATGCGCCTTACGCCGACCTGATCTGGTGTGAGACTGCCAAGCCGGATCTGGAAGAAGCGCGTCGTTTTGCCGAAGCGATCAAAAAGGAATACCCGGACCAACTGCTGTCGTACAACTGCTCGCCTTCTTTCAACTGGAAGAAGAACCTGGACGACGCGACCATCGCCAAGTTCCAGCGCGAACTGTCGGCAATGGGCTACAAGCATCAGTTCATTACCCTGGCAGGCATCCACAACATGTGGCACAGCATGTTCAACCTGGCGCACGACTACGCCCGCAACGACATGACGGCTTACGTGAAGCTGCAAGAGCAGGAATTTGCTGACGCGGCCAAAGGCTACACCTTTGTGGCACACCAGCAGGAAGTGGGCACTGGCTACTTCGACGACATGACCACGGTGATTCAAGGTGGCTCGTCCTCGGTGACCGCCCTGACCGGCTCGACCGAAGAAGAACAGTTCCACTGATTGATCGTGGAACCACGGCCATTGCCTAGCCTGTAAAGAACAATCGCAATGCCTTGAACGTAGCGCCCCGACTGGTTCGGGGCGTTTTTTTGCCTGAATTTCACACGCCTTGGCAGTCGCTGCCGAGGTACGGACACCGCGAGCTTTTAAATAGCGCCTCTCAAGCGCAGCATCCCTTCATCAGCCGCGACTACACGCGTGCACATTTTCTAACCCTAACCCTGACCCAGATCCATGAACCCCATACAAAAACAGGGTAGAAAGCCAAGTTCAAAACTTGCCAAGAATGCTTATATAAGCCAACTTTCAAAGGCGAGCGAAGCATAGGAACAATTAATCAGCCATTAAACGATATTCATTATCATTTAGAAGCGCTTTTGTTCATTACTTACCGAACAAAACATAATCACTCAAATACGCTGTAATGCCCGGACCACGAGGCTTGCGCAGACTTTAGGAGAAGCCATACCACTAAAGGACTGAATTAATTCATCTTAGAAAATTTACTTGCTGGGTGTTTAGCCATAAAATCGCGCCCATCAATTGCGCTGCGACATATCGTCACTGCTTTATTACCTTTTTGAGTTCAGAGACACGTGCTCTCTGTTAAGGATTACCAGCATGCCCGAAGCGACAGGACTCATAGCCCATAACTGGGGCTTTGCCATTTTCCTTCTCGGCGTTGTCGGCCTTTGCGCCTTCATGCTTGGCGTCTCCAGCCTCCTTGGGTCAAAAGCCTGGGGCCGCAGCAAAAACGAACCGTTCGAGTCCGGCATGCTACCTACCGGTGGCGCCCGCTTGCGGCTCTCAGCCAAATTCTATCTGGTCGCGATGCTGTTCGTGATCTTCGATATCGAAGCCCTCTTTCTCTTTGCCTGGTCTGTGTCTGTACGCGAAAGCGGCTGGACCGGATTCGTCGAAGCTCTCGTTTTCATAGCAATTCTGTTGGCAGGCCTTGTCTACCTATTTCGGGTGGGTGCTCTTGATTGGGCGCCAGAAGCTCGTCGTAAGCGACAGGCCAAGCTGAAACAATGAGGCTTTGGCGATGCAATACGAACTTACCAGGATCGACCCGGACGCTCCTAACGAGCAGTACCCGATCGGCACACGGGAAACCGTTGCCGATCCGTTAGAAGATCAAGTCCACAAAAACATTTTCATGGGCAAGCTTGAAGACGTGCTGAACGGCACGGTCAACTGGGGGCGTAAAAACTCCCTGTGGCCTTACAACTTCGGCCTGTCGTGCTGCTACGTGGAAATGACCACCGCCTTCACGGCGCCCCACGACATCGCGCGCTTTGGCGCCGAAGTGATCCGGGCATCGCCGCGTCAGGCGGATTTCATGGTGATTGCCGGTACCTGCTTCATCAAGATGGCGCCGATCATTCAGCGTCTCTACGAGCAAATGCTTGAACCTAAATGGGTTATTTCCATGGGTTCGTGCGCCAACTCCGGTGGCATGTACGACATCTACTCCGTGGTTCAAGGGGTCGACAAGTTCCTGCCCGTGGACGTTTACGTACCCGGCTGCCCACCCCGCCCTGAAGCTTTTCTGCAAGGCTTGATGCTCTTGCAAGAGTCGATTGGCCAGGAGCGTCGCCCACTTTCCTGGGTCGTTGGCGAACAAGGCGTGTACCGCGCCGAGATGCCATCGCAAAAGGAACAGCGCCGCGAACAGCGTATTCAGGTCACTAACCTGCGCAGCCCCGACGAAGTCTGATCCAGCCCCGCGTCTATTTATTAGAACGAGACACTGGCTTCATTCTTTACGTTGAACGAAAGCGATAAAAAACCATGACTACAGGCTCCGCTCTGTACATCCCGCCTTACAAGGCTGACGACCAAGATGTGGTTGTCGAACTCAATACCCGTTTTGGCCCCGAGGCGTTCACCGCCCAGGCCACGCGCACCGGCATGCCGGTGCTTTGGGTTACCCGCGCCAAACTGGTTGAAGTCCTGACCTTCTTGCGCAACCTGCCAAAACCTTACGTCATGCTCTATGACCTGCACGGTGTGGACGAGCGTCTGCGTACCAAGCGTCAGGGCTTGCCATCAGGCGCAGACTTCACTGTCTTCTACCACTTGATGTCGCTGGAGCGTAACAGCGACGTGATGATCAAAGTGGCGCTGTCCGAAACCGACCTGAGCGTGCCGAGCATCACCAGCATCTGGCCGAACGCCAACTGGTACGAGCGTGAAGTCTGGGACATGTTCGGTATCGACTTCAAAGGTCACCCGCACCTGTCGCGCATCATGATGCCGCCGACGTGGGAAGGTCACCCGCTGCGCAAGGACTTCCCGGCCCGCGCCACAGAATTCGATCCATACAGCCTGACCCTGGCCAAAGTGCAGCTGGAAGAAGAAGCCGCGCGCTTCCGTCCTGAAGATTGGGGCATGAAGCGTTCCGGCGAAAACGAGGACTACATGTTCCTCAACCTGGGCCCGAACCACCCTTCGGCTCACGGTGCCTTCCGCATCATCCTGCAACTGGACGGCGAAGAAATCGTCGACTGCGTGCCTGACGTCGGCTACCACCACCGTGGTGCCGAAAAAATGGCCGAGCGCCAGTCCTGGCACAGCTTCATCCCGTACACCGACCGTATCGACTACCTGGGCGGCGTGATGAACAACCTGCCGTACGTGCTCTCGGTCGAGAAACTCGCCGGGATCAAGGTGCCGGATCGGGTCGACACCATCCGCATCATGATGGCCGAGTTCTTCCGCATCACCAGCCACCTGCTGTTCCTGGGGACTTATATCCAGGACGTAGGCGCCATGACCCCGGTGTTCTTCACCTTCACCGACCGTCAGCGCGCCTACAAAGTGATCGAAGCCATTACCGGTTTCCGTCTGCACCCGGCCTGGTACCGCATCGGTGGCGTTGCCCACGACCTGCCAAACGGCTGGGAACGCCTGGTCAAAGAGTTCATCGACTGGATGCCAAAGCGTCTGGACGAATACCAAAAAGCCGCTCTGGACAACAGCATCCTGCGTGGCCGCACCATCGGCGTTGCCGCCTACAACACCAAAGAAGCCCTGGAATGGGGCGTCACCGGTGCAGGCCTGCGTTCGACCGGTTGCGACTTCGACCTGCGTAAAGCGCGCCCGTACTCCGGCTACGAAAACTTCGAATTCGAAGTCCCGCTGGCGGCCAATGGCGATGCCTACGATCGTTGCATCGTGCGTGTCGAAGAAATGCGCCAGAGCCTGAAAATCATCGAGCAGTGCATGCGCAACATGCCAGCAGGCCCGTACAAGGCGGATCACCCGCTGACCACGCCGCCGCCCAAAGAGCGCACGTTGCAGCACATCGAGACCTTGATCACACACTTCCTGCAAGTTTCGTGGGGCCCGGTAATGCCAGCCAACGAATCCTTCCAGATGATCGAAGCGACCAAGGGCATCAACAGTTATTACCTGACGAGCGATGGCGGCACCATGAGCTACCGCACCCGGATTCGCACCCCAAGCTTCCCGCACCTGCAACAGATCCCTTCGGTGATCAAAGGTGAAATGGTCGCGGACTTGATTGCGTACCTGGGTAGTATCGATTTCGTTATGGCCGACGTGGACCGCTAAGCATGAACAGCACGCTTATCCAGACAGACCGTTTCGCCCTGAGCGAAACCGAGCGCTCGGCCATCGAGCACGAGATGCATCACTACGAAGATCCACGCGCAGCGTCGATCGAAGCCCTGAAGATCGTTCAGAAGGAACGCGGCTGGGTGCCGGACGGCGCGGTGTACGCCATTGGCGAACTGCTGGGCATTCCGGCCAGCGACGTTGAAGGCGTGGCCACGTTCTACAGCCAGATCTTCCGCCAGCCGGTGGGCCGCCACATCATCCGTGTGTGCGACAGCATGGTCTGCTACATCGGCGGCCACGAATCGGTGGTCGGCGAAATCCAGAACAAGCTGGGCATCGGCCTGGGCCAGACCACTGCGGACGGGCGCTTCACGCTGCTGCCGGTGTGCTGCCTGGGCAACTGCGACAAGGCGCCGGCGTTGATGATCGACGACGACACATTCGGTGACGTGCAGCCTGCTGGCGTCGCCACGTTGCTGGAGGGCTACCCATGAGCCTGACTTCTTTCGGCCCTGCCAACCTGATCAAGCGTTCGGCTGAAACTCACCCGCTGACCTGGCGTTTGCGTGATGACGGCGAGCCGGTATGGCTCGACGAATATCAGGCAAAAGACGGCTACGCCGCTGCGCGCAAAGCCTTCGCCGACATGGCTCAGGACGACATCGTCCAGACCGTGAAAGACGCGGGCCTCAAAGGTCGCGGCGGTGCGGGCTTCCCCACGGGCGTGAAGTGGGGCCTGATGCCTAAAGACGAATCCATGAACATCCGTTACCTGCTGTGTAACGCCGATGAAATGGAGCCCAACACCTGGAAAGACCGCATGCTGATGGAGCAACTGCCCCATCTGCTGATCGAAGGCATGCTGATCAGTGCCCGTGCACTGAAAACCTACCGCGGCTATATCTTCCTGCGTGGCGAATACACCACTGCCGCCGTACACCTGCGCCGCGCCGTCGAAGAAGCCAAAGCAGCAGGCCTGCTGGGCAAGAACATTCTAGGGTCGGGTTTTGACTTCGAACTGTTCGTGCACACCGGCGCGGGGCGTTACATCTGCGGCGAAGAAACCGCACTGATCAACTCCCTCGAAGGCCGTCGCGCCAACCCGCGTTCCAAGCCGCCATTCCCGGCTGCTGTGGGCGTATGGGGCAAGCCGACCTGCGTGAACAACGTTGAAACCCTGTGCAACGTACCGGCCATCATCGGCAACGGCGTTGACTGGTACAAATCCCTCGCCCGCGAAGGCAGCGAAGACCACGGCACCAAGCTGATGGGCTTCTCCGGCAAAGTGAAGAACCCCGGCCTGTGGGAACTGCCGTTCGGCGTGACTGCACGCGAGCTGTTCGAAGATTACGCCGGTGGCATGCGCGACGGCTTCAAGCTCAAGTGCTGGCAGCCAGGCGGCGCCGGTACGGGCTTTTTGCTGCCTGAACACCTGGACGCACAAATGTACGCCGGTGGTATTGCTAAAGTCGGCACCCGAATGGGTACCGGTCTGGCGATGGCCGTCGACGACAGCGTCAACATGGTGTCCTTGCTGCGCAACATGGAACAATTCTTTGCGCGCGAATCGTGCGGGTTCTGCACCCCTTGCCGTGATGGTCTGCCCTGGAGCGTCAAGCTGCTGATGGCAATCGAGCACGGCGAAGGTCAGCCCGGCGATATCGAGACCCTGCTGGGTCTGGTCGGCTTCCTCGGCCCTGGCAAGACGTTCTGTGCACACGCACCGGGTGCCGTGGAGCCTTTGGGCAGCGCGATCAAGTACTTCCGTCCAGAGTTTGAAGCCGGTATTGCGCAAGCAACCCCCGGTGTTCCGCCTCTGGCACGCCCGATTGTTATCGGCGCGTAACGCTCTGACTGAGGGCGGTCCGTGCCGCCCTCTGATCGTTCGATAACGCCGTAAGGCTGGGTTGCTTCGAACGCATAACAAGATTCCATTAGCCACGCCCGCTGACACCGGGCCAACGAAGATCTTTGAACCATGGCCACTATCCACGTAGACGGCAAAGAGCTCGAAGTCGATGGGGCAGACAACCTGTTACAGGCCTGTCTGTCGCTAGGACTCGATATTCCGTATTTCTGCTGGCACCCTGCCCTGGGCAGTGTTGGCGCCTGCCGCCAGTGTGCAGTCAAGCAATACACCGACGAAAACGACACCCGTGGTCGTATCGTCATGTCCTGCATGACCCCGGCCACTGACGGAAGCTGGATTTCCATCGAAGACGAAGAGGCGAAAGTGTTTCGCGCCAGCGTCGTCGAATGGCTGATGACCAACCACCCGCACGACTGCCCTGTGTGCGAAGAAGGCGGTCACTGCCACCTGCAAGACATGACCGTGATGACCGGCCACAACGAGCGCCGTTATCGCTTCACCAAGCGCACTCACCAGAATCAGGAACTCGGCCCGTTCATTTCCCACGAAATGAACCGCTGCATTGCCTGCTATCGCTGCGTGCGCTTCTATAAAGACTACGCAGGCGGTACTGACCTCGGTGTGTTCGGCGCCCACGACAACGTGTACTTCGGTCGCGTTGAAGACGGTGTGCTCGAAAGCGAGTTCTCGGGCAACCTCACAGAAGTCTGCCCGACCGGTGTGTTCACTGACAAAACCCACTCCGAGCGTTACAACCGCAAGTGGGACATGCAGTTCGCGCCAAGCATCTGCCACGGTTGTTCCAGCGGCTGCAACATCAGCCCCGGCGAGCGTTATGGTGAATTGCGCCGTATCGAAAACCGCTTCAACGGCTCGGTCAACCAGTACTTCCTGTGTGACCGTGGCCGCTTTGGCTATGGCTATGTCAACCGTACCGACCGTCCACGTCAGCCACTCCTGGCCGACGGCACCAAGCTGAGCCTCGACGCTGCGCTGGATAAAGCCGCTGACCTGCTGCGCGGGCGCAACATTGTCGGTATCGGCTCGCCACGCGCCAGCCTCGAAAGCAACTACGCGTTGCGCGAGCTGGTCGGCGCCGAACACTTCTACTCAGGCATCGAAGCCGGTGAGCTGGCGCGCATTCGCCGGGTGCTGCAAGTATTGAAAGACAGCCCGCTGCCTGTTCCGAACATGCGCGAGATCGAAGATCACGACGCCGTGTTCGTACTGGGCGAAGACCTGACGCAAACCGCTGCCCGTATGGCGCTGTCGGTCCGTCAGTCGGTGAAGGGCAAAGCTGAAGAAATGGCCGATGCCATGCGCGTTCAGCCTTGGCTCGACGCCGCCGTGAAGAACATCGGTCAGCACGCGCTGAACCCGCTGTTTATCGCGAGCCTGGCTGAAACCAAACTCGATGACGTGGCGGAAGAGTGCGTCCATGCGGCACCGGACGATCTGGCGCGCATCGGTTTTGCCGTGGCTCATGCCATCGATGCCAGCGCACCGGCCGTTACCGGTCTGGACGCTGAGGCGCTGGAGCTGGCCAAACGTATTGCCGACGCCCTGCTCGCCGCCAAACGCCCACTGATCATTGCCGGTACTTCGCTGGGCAACAACGCCCTGATCGAAGCCGCAGGCAACATCGCCAAAGCCTTGCACCTGCGTGAAAAGGCCGGTTCCATCAGCTTGATCGTGCCGGAAGCCAACAGCCTCGGCCTGGCCATGCTGGGGGGCGACTCGGTAGACGCCGCCCTGCAAGCGGTGATCGACGGTAACGCCGACGCCATCGTAGTGCTGGAAAACGATCTGTTCACCCGCGTTGACGCGGTCAAAGTCAATGCTGCACTGGACGCTGCCAAGGTCGTGATCGTTGCCGACCACCAGAAGACCGCCACCACCGACCGTGCCGATCTGGTACTGCCAGCGGCCAGCTTTGCTGAAGGCGACGGCACTCTGGTCAGCCAGGAAGGTCGCGCCCAGCGCTTCTTCCAGGTCTTCGACCCGACTTACCTGGACGCCAACATTTTGGTCCACGAAGGCTGGCGCTGGTTGCATGCCTTGCGCAGTACCCTGCTGAACAAGCCGGTTGACTGGACCCTGCTCGACCACGTCACGCAAGCCACGGCAGCCAGCACACCTGAACTGGCCCGCATCGTCGATGCAGCGCCGTCCGCTGCATTCCGTATCAAGGGCATGAAACTGGCCCGCGAACCGCTGCGTTATAGCGGCCGCACCGCGATGCGCGCCAACATCAGCGTGCACGAGCCGCGCACCCCACAAGACCCGGACACCGCGTTCGCGTTCTCGATGGAAGGTTACTCAGGCTCCGTCGAACCGCGCCAGCAAGTGCCGTTCGCCTGGTCGCCGGGCTGGAACTCGCCACAAGCGTGGAACAAGTTCCAGGATGAAGTCGGTGGGCATATCCGTGCAGGCGACCCGGGCACCCGCCTGATCGAAAGCACCGGTGATTCACTGAACTGGTGCGCCAACATTCCGGGCGCTTTCAACCCGGCACGTGGCAGCTGGCAAGTGGTGCCGTTCTTCCACCTGCTGGGCAGCGAAGAAAACTCGTCCAAAGCCACACCTGTTCAGGAACGCATCCCGGCCGCGTACATTGCCTTGGCCAAATCTGAAGCCGACCGCCTGGGTGTCAACGATGGCGCCCTGCTCAGCCTCAACGTTGCCGGTGTGACCCTGCGTCTGCCACTGCGCATCAATGAAGAGCTGGGTGCGGGTCTGGTGGCATTGCCTGCCGGGCTTGCCGGTATCCCGCCTGCGATCTTTGGCCTTACCGTTGACGGTTTGCAGGAGGCAGCCCAATGACCTGGTTCACGCCTGAAGTAATCGACGCGATCATATCGGTGGTCAAAGCCGTGGTCATTCTGCTGGCGGTCGTCGTGTGCGGCGCGCTGCTCAGCTGGGTTGAACGTCGTCTGCTGGCCCTGTGGCAAGACCGTTACGGTCCTAACCGCGTGGGCCCGTTCGGCGCGTTCCAGATCGCCGCCGACATGATCAAGATGTTCTTCAAGGAAGACTGGACGCCGCCGTTTGCCGACAAGGTGATTTTCACCCTGGCACCGGTAGTGGCCATGAGCGCCTTGCTGATTGCCTTCGCGATCATCCCGATCACCCCGACCTGGGGTGTGGCGGATCTGAACATCGGCATCCTGTTCTTCTTCGCCATGGCCGGTCTGTCGGTGTACGCGGTGCTGTTTGCCGGCTGGTCGAGCAACAACAAGTTCGCCCTGCTGGGCGCCTTGCGTGCCTCGGCCCAGACCGTGTCCTACGAAGTGTTCATGGGCCTGGCGCTGATGGGCATCGTGGTGCAGGTAGGCTCGTTCAACATGCGCGACATTGTTGAATACCAAGCGCAGAACCTGTGGTTCATCATTCCGCAGATCTTCGGTTTCCTGACCTTCTTCATCGCTGGCGTGGCCGTGACTCACCGTCACCCCTTCGACCAGCCAGAAGCCGAGCAGGAACTGGCCGATGGTTACCACATCGAATACGCCGGCATGAAATGGGGCATGTTCTTCGTCGGTGAATACATCGGGATCGTGTTGATCTCGGCGTTGCTGGTGACTTTGTTCTTCGGTGGCTGGCACGGGCCTTTCGGCATCCTGCCGCAGATTCCGTTTATCTGGTTCGCCCTGAAGACCGCGTTTTTCATCATGATCTTCATCCTGCTGCGCGCTTCTATTCCGCGCCCACGGTATGACCAAGTGATGGACTTCAGCTGGAAGTTCTGCCTGCCGCTGACCCTGATCAATTTGCTGGTGACCGCCGCAGTCGTGTTGTTGAACACGCCTGCCGGCGCGGTTCAGTGAGGATAGAGACCCATGTTCAAGTATCTGTTTGACATCGTGCATGGCACCTACACCCAGCTTCGCAGCTTGGTGATGGTGTTTGGCCATGCCTTCCGCAAGCGTGACACGCTGCAATACCCCGAAGAGCCGGTCTATCTGCCACCGCGCTACCGTGGCCGTATTGTCCTGACCCGCGACCCGGACGGCGAAGAGCGCTGTGTAGCCTGTAACCTGTGCGCCGTCGCGTGCCCGGTGGGCTGCATCTCGCTGCAAAAAGCCGAAACCGAAGATGGCCGTTGGTACCCGGAGTTTTTCCGCATCAACTTCTCACGCTGCATTTTTTGCGGCCTGTGTGAGGAAGCCTGCCCGACCACCGCGATCCAGTTGACACCGGATTTCGAGATGGCCGAGTTCAAACGCCAGGATCTGGTGTACGAAAAAGAAGATCTGCTGATCGCAGGGCCGGGCAAGAACCCTGATTACAACTTCTATCGTGTTGCGGGCATGGCCGTTGAGGGCAAACCGAAAGGTGCTGCTCAGAACGAAGCCGAACCGATCAACGTGAAGAGCTTGCTGCCTTAAGGAAGAACGATGGAATTCGCTTTCTATTTCGCATCGGGTGTCGCTGTCGTGTCCACGCTACGCGTGATCACCAACACCAACCCTGTGCACGCCCTGCTCTACCTGATTATTTCGCTGATTGCCGTGGCGATGACATTCTTCAGCCTCGGTGCACCCTTTGCCGGTGTGCTCGAAGTGATCGCCTACGCCGGTGCCATCATGGTGCTGTTCGTGTTTGTGGTGATGATGCTCAACCAAGGCCCGGCCTCGGTGACTCAGGAGCGCCATTGGCTCAAGCCCGGTATCTGGGTCGGACCGAGCATTCTGTCCGCCATCCTGCTGGCCGAACTGCTGTACGTGCTGTTCGCCCAGTCGAGCGGTGCCGCAATCGGTCAAACCACCATCGATGCAAAAGCCGTGGGCGTCAGCCTGTTCGGCCCGTATCTGCTAGTGGTCGAACTCGCCTCGATGCTGTTGCTTGCCGCAGCCGTGACGGCGTTCCACTTGGGCCGCACTGAGGCGAAGGAGCAATAACATGCCATCAATACCTCTCGAACATGGTCTCGCAGTCGCGGGCATCCTGTTCTGCCTCGGTCTGGTTGGACTGATGGTTCGCCGTAATATTCTCTTCGTGTTGATGAGTCTGGAAATCATGATGAACGCCGCTGCACTGGCGTTCATTGTGGCGGGTGCACGTTGGGCGCAGCCGGATGGGCAAGTGATGTTCATCCTGGTGATCACCCTGGCAGCGGCCGAGGCCAGTATTGGCCTGGCGATCCTGCTGCAACTGTATCGCCGCTTCCACACGCTTGATATCGATGCTGCCAGTGAGATGCGCGGATGAACCTTCTCTTTCTGACTTTCGTATTCCCCCTGATCGGCTTTTTGCTGTTGTCGTTCTCCCGTGGACGCTTCAGCGAAAACCTCTCGGCCCTGATCGGCGTCGGCTCCATTGGCCTGTCAGCCATCGTGGCCGCGTATGTGATCTGGCAATTCAACGTGGCGCCGCCTGAAGGCGGTCAGTACACGCAAGTGCTGTGGCAGTGGATGGCGGCCGGTGATTTCAAGGCCAACTTCGCCCTGCACCTGGACGGTTTGTCAGTCACCATGCTCGGCGTTGTCGTCGGTGTAGGCTTTCTGATCCACGTCTTCGCCTCGTGGTACATGCGCGGAGAAGACGGCTACTCGCGCTTCTTCTCCTACACCAACCTGTTTATTGCCAGCATGCTGTTCCTGATCCTGGCCGATAACCTGTTGTTCGTGTACTTCGGCTGGGAAGGCGTGGGCCTGTGTTCGTACCTGTTGATCGGTTTCTACTACAGCAACCGCAACAACGGTAACGCCGCACTCAAAGCCTTTATCGTGACCCGTATCGGCGACGTGTTTCTGGCCATCGGCCTGTTCATCCTGTTCCAGCAACTGGGCACATTGAACATTCAAGAGCTGCTGGTTCAGGCCCCGATCAAGTTCAAGGCCGGTGATTTCTGGATCGTTCTTGCGACCCTGATGCTGCTGGGCGGCGCGGTCGGTAAATCGGCGCAACTGCCCCTGCAAACCTGGTTGGCAGACGCGATGGCTGGCCCGACGCCGGTGTCGGCACTGATCCACGCTGCAACCATGGTTACGGCCGGTGTTTACCTGATTGCCCGTACCCACGGCCTGTTCACGCTGGCGCCTGATGTGCTGCACCTGGTGGGCATTGTCGGCGGTGTGACCCTGGTGCTGGCAGGTTTTGCGGCACTGGTGCAAACCGACATCAAACGTATCCTCGCCTACTCGACCATGAGCCAGATCGGCTACATGTTCCTGGCGCTGGGCGTGGGTGCCTGGGACGGCGCGATCTTCCACCTGATGACCCATGCCTTCTTCAAGGCCCTGCTGTTCCTTGCCTCCGGCGCAGTGATTGTTGCCTGCCATCACGAGCAGAACATCTTCAAGATGGGCGGCCTGTGGAAAAAACTGCCACTGGCCTACGCCAGCTTTATCGTCGGTGGCGCGGCGCTGTCTGCCTTGCCATTGCTGACGGCCGGCTTCTACTCCAAGGACGAAATTCTTTGGGAAGCCTTCGCCAGCGGTAACAACGAGCTGCTGTATGCCGGTCTGGTGGGTGCGTTCATGACCTCGCTGTACACCTTCCGCCTGATCTTCGTCACCTTCCACGGCGAAGCCAAGACCCAAGCTCACGCAGGCCACGGCGTGACCTACTGGCTGCCATTGAGCGTGCTGATCGTACTGTCGACTTTCATCGGCGCCATGATCACCCCGCCACTGGCCGGTGTTCTGCCACAAAGCGTTGGCCATGCCGGCGGTGAAGCCAAGCACAGCCTCGAAATCGCCTCGGGTGCCATTGCCCTGGCCGGTATCCTGCTCGCCGCCCTGCTGTACTTGGGCAAGCGTAGCTTTGTCACCGCCGTCGCCAACAGCGGCATCGGTCGCTTCCTGTCTGCCTGGTGGTTCGCTGCCTGGGGCTTCGACTGGCTGTACGACAAACTGTTCGTCAAACCGTACCTGTTGATCTGCCGCTTGCTGGCCAAAGATCCTCTGGATCAGACCATTGGTTTGATCCCGAAGATGGCCAAGGCCGGGCATAACGCCCTGAGCCGCAGCGAAACCGGTCAACTGCGTTGGTACGCTGCATCCATGGCCGCCGGTGCTGTACTGGTCATGGGCGCCATCGTACTGGTAGCGGTCTGATATGAACCTTCGACTTTGCGAAAGGAATTGAGCCCGTCATGATTCTGCCTTGGCTAATCCTGATCCCCTTTATCGGCGGCCTCCTGTGCTGGCTGGGTGAGCGTTTCGGCTCCACCCTGCCCCGCTGGATTGCATTGCTGACCATGTCCCTTGAACTTGCCCTCGGCCTTTGGCTGTGGTCTCAAGGTAACTATTCACTGGCACCCAACCCCGGCGTCGCTCCAACCTGGGCGCTTGAGTTCCAGCACACCTGGATCGAGCGCTTCGGCATCAGTGTGCACCTGGCACTCGATGGCCTGTCGCTGCTGATGATCCTGCTCACCGGCTTGCTCGGTGTGCTGTCGGTGTTGTGCTCCTGGAAAGAAATTCAGCGTCATGTGGGCTTCTTCCACCTGAACCTGATGTGGATCCTGGGCGGTGTGGTGGGCGTGTTCCTCGCCATCGACCTGTTCATGTTCTTCTTCTTCTGGGAAATGATGCTGGTACCGATGTACTTCCTCATTGCGCTCTGGGGTCACAGTTCATCCGACGGCAAGAAAACCCGTATCTACGCCGCCACCAAGTTCTTCATCTTCACTCAGGCCTCAGGTCTGATCATGTTGGTGGCGATCCTGGGCCTGGTACTGGTCAACTTCAACAACACCGGCGTCATTACCTTCAGCTACGCCGAGTTGTTGAAAACCAAGATGTCGCTCACCACCGAGTACATCCTGATGCTCGGCTTCTTCATTGCCTTTGCCGTGAAGCTGCCGGTTGTGCCGTTCCACTCCTGGCTGCCGGATGCTCACGCACAGGCGCCTACCGCAGGCTCGGTCGATCTGGCCGGTATCCTGTTGAAGACCGCGGCCTATGGTCTGCTGCGTTTTGCCTTGCCGCTGTTCCCGAATGCGTCGGCCGAGTTTGCGCCGATTGCCATGACCCTGGGTCTGATCGGGATTTTCTACGGTGCGTTCCTGGCCTTCGCACAAACCGACATCAAACGTCTGATCGCTTTCTCCAGCGTTTCGCACATGGGCTTTGTACTGATCGGTATCTACTCCGGTAGCCTGCTGGCCCTTCAAGGCGCGGTGATCCAGATGCTGGCCCACGGTGTTTCGGCAGCCGCGCTGTTTATCCTCAGCGGTCAACTGTACGAACGTCTGCACACCCGCGACATGCGTGAAATGGGCGGGCTGTGGTCCAAGATCGCTTACCTGCCGGCCATCAGCCTGTTTTTCGCGGCCGCTTCGCTGGGCTTGCCGGGCACCGGTAACTTCGTCGGTGAGTTCCTGATTCTGATGGGCTCGTTTGCACACTTCCCTTGGGTCACGGCGATTGCAACGACCGGTCTGGTGTTTGGTTCGGTCTACTCGCTGATCATGATTCACCGCGCCTATTTCGGCCCTTCCAAATCGGACGCTGTACTGGCCGGTATGGATGCACGTGAACTGATCATGGTGCTCGGTCTGGCCGTACTGCTGATTTTCATCGGCGTGTACCCACAACCGTTCCTCGATACCTCGGCTGCCACCATGAATGGCGTGCAGCAATGGATCGGCACCGCCTTCACTCAACTCGCTTCGGCCCGGTAAGAGCGCTATGGAATTCACGATCCAACACTTTATCGCGCTTGCTCCGCTGCTGATTACCAGCCTCACCGTTGTGGTGGTGATGCTGGCAATCGCGTGGCGCCGCAACCACTCGCAAACCTTCCTACTCTCGGTAGCGGGCCTTAACCTGGCCCTGCTGTCGATTTTCCCGGCGTTGAAAGTCGCGCCACTGGCAGTCACCCCGCTGTTGATGATGGACAACTTCGCCTATCTCTACATCGGGCTGATTCTGGCCGCGACGCTGGCCTGCGTCACGTTGGCTCACGCCTACCTGGGCGAAGGCGGCACGGGTTATCCGGGCAATCGCGAAGAGCTGTACCTGCTCATGCTGCTGGCTGCGACCGGCGGTATTGTTCTGGTCAGCGCACAACATCTGGCCGGTTTGTTTATCGGCCTGGAGCTGCTGTCGGTGCCGGTTTACGGTCTGGTGGCTTATGCCTTCTTCAACAAGCGTTCGCTGGAAGCCGGCATCAAGTACATGGTGCTGTCAGCCGCCGGCTCTGCGTTCCTGTTGTTTGGTATGGCTTTGCTCTACGCCGAAGCCGGTAGCCTGAGCTTCAGCGGAATCGGTCAGGCTCTGGCAGCCACTGGCGTACCTGCGCCATTGGCCCAGCTGGGTCTTGGCATGATGCTGGTCGGCCTGGCATTCAAACTGTCGCTGGTACCTTTCCATTTGTGGACGCCGGACGTGTACGAAGGTGCTCCGGCTCCAGTGGCTGCGTTCCTGGCGACTGCGTCGAAAGTGGCCGTGTTTGCGGTAATGGTGCGTCTGTTCCAAATCACTCCGTCGGCCACGACGGGAGTGATGAGCGATGTGCTGACCGTGATCGCGATTGCTTCGATCCTGTTTGGTAACTTGCTGGCCCTGACCCAGAACAATCTCAAGCGCCTGCTGGGTTACTCCTCCATCGCTCACTTCGGCTATCTGCTGATCGCCCTGGTGGCGAGCAAAGGCATGGCCATGGAAGCCATCGGTGTGTACCTGATCACCTACGTGCTCACCAGCCTGGGTGCATTCGGTGTGATCACCCTGATGTCCTCGCCGTACAAAGGCCGTGACGCCGATGCGCTGTACGAGTACCGCGGCCTGTTCTGGCGCCGTCCGTACCTGACCGCGGTGATGACCGTGATGATGCTCTCGCTGGCCGGCATCCCGCTGACCGCAGGCTTTATCGGCAAGTTCTACATCATCGCGACCGGTGTTGAGGCTCATCAATGGTGGCTGGTAGCGTCCTTGATCCTGGGCAGCGCCATCGGCGTGTTCTACTACCTGCGTGTGATGGTGACCCTGTATCTGGTTGAACCAAAACTGCATCGCCACGACGCTCCACTGAACTGGGAGCAGAAAGCAGGCGGCGTCATGCTGCTGGCGGTTTCGGTACTGGTGTTCTTCCTGGGCGTGTACCCGCAGCCGATGCTGGAACTTGTACAACGCGCAACCTTGGGCCTTATGGGCTAAACAGTAGTGGTTGACCCATACCCCGTGAAAGCCTGGCTTTCACGGGGTATTTTTTTGCTCACGGTCAGGGCTCACGCACCCGCTTCACCGGGTACAGCCCCTCTCTCGACCAAGACGCATCCTTTTGTAGAGATCGATAAACCTTCAAATCACTAAACTGCCTTGCGTTGTCCCACCTATTTTTGCGATCCAGGCCACGCGTTTAAAACCGCAACCCCGCCAGTCGTATCAGCGCTTCCTATCTGTATACACCCCCTACCCCAATGGGCCCTGGCCACAGGCTGCCTACATCAACACCCACGTCTCACTGTTTAATAGCTTGGCGTGTCAACGCTATAAACATTTGTAAATATGTGCAGACAGGCAAACACACTTCTTAATCCTTCAGCAGGCACACCCACCCTTGCATTGACACCTTCTCTGCACCGCCATAAATTGATCCCGCAACTTGAAAGAGTCACTTAAACCATTCCCTACATTACCTCTAATAAAAAGGCACCTCATCATGGGCTATATGGCACGCGGCTTCATCGGAGCGGCACTTCCTGACAATGAACTTCAACATTCTGAAACCGAAGAACAACGAATTGAAGCACTAGGGCTTAGCGAAGAAGAAAAAGCCGAGTTAAACATCGAGTAACTCCCCAGAGGGGAAAGCGCGTGGCTTTCCCCTTTCGCGAACCTTCATACGGTAAGGGGACGACAATGCCTGATTCGGTTAATTGCAAGCTACTGGCCAATGAAGTTGCGCTCATACGTCAATTCCAGGCAATCAGCATCACACCGAGGAAAGCCTTGCGCTTTAACTCACCGCCAGGGCCCGAATTAAACAACCTGTTCTTCTTATCCGTGAATGATGTGACCTACGCAGGACGTAAACTTTTAACTCACTCAGACGAGCGCGGCTGGTATCAATCCAGTTGCCTGAAGCCTTCACAACTTTTAGGGCAACTTTTAAGCATTGCGTATACCGATCATGGCTTGGCGGTGCATTTCATTTCACTCGAAGACACTCAAAGGCATGATCTTTTTAACGCCGCTGTTCAACACCCTGACAGCGAGGTTTATTTTCCTTTCCCGTTACTTGATAGCACCGGACAGGAGTGCACGCTCTCGCAGGAGCAATGGGCCTGTACCCCACAACTGGCGGGACAACTCGACAACGACGAGCAGCACTTTCGCGACTACTGCGCCTTTTTTTTACAGACCATGATTCAACCCGGCATGGTTATTTACGATCCGGCCTGTTCAACCGGCACGTTCATTGGATCCTTAGCCCAAGCCTTTCCTGAAGCACACTGCATTGGCTCCGATCAGTCTGCAACCATGATTGAGCACGCGCGCAACCGATTTCCTGCGCTGGTCTTCAAACACATGGACGCTGGCCTGACGCAACTCGCAAGCCTGTGTGATGTGTTGATCCTGCGTTTTTTGAATGCTGAAGTTATTCACCGAGATGACGCCCACTGCGTGTTTAAACATATGGTCAACACGCTCAAACCTGGTGCCATGCTCATTGTATTTGGCCATACACCGGTCCTGATCAATGTACGTAATAGGGCTCAAGCTTTAGGCTTACGCCTGATATCGTCTTTAGCTGCGCGCCCTGGCCACACAGAACTGTTTGAGTTCTATGTAATGAAAAAGCCAAGCATGCACAACTAACGCCTTCACCCCATTAAATACACCCAACACTTACCAATAAGCACCGCACTTTTTTTGCAGCACCCACCTCAGAAAATACCCTGATTACACACCTGACTTTAAACACACAGAGGGCAACACTCACGACAACACACGGACACTGAACAGAATATTACCCATCGCTTATTAACCTTTAGCTCGCATTTGACAACCCAGAAGTGCTTACCTACATTCGCCCTGCGCGTGACATTACTGACACACGCAAACTCACCTGAGTCCGACAATTCCACGAGGTTAATAACATGGGTTATTACATGGCACTTAACGCACAAAAGCTGAAAGAGCAAGATACCGCCGACACTGAAACAGGCCTGCCTTCTTTTGAGCCTCTCGAACTTACCGACGCTGAAAAGTCGGAACTCGAGGCTGTGTAATTACTGCAAGAAGGGTGTTGCAAACGCCCTTCTTCACCGGAGACTTCCATGAGCGCACTCTCGCCCCCTGATGAACGTGAACTTTCATTGTTTGATGCTCATGTTCGTATTCATCAAGAACTGGCCAGCCTCGGCCTTTCCAGCACACTGCACGTCGCGGGCAACACGGTCGTCAATGCTCGTGTGCTCTTGAGTTCTTCAGACGCGAGCCGCCAAACCGGCGGCTCGGGCAAGGGTTACAAAGAAGCCGCCTGCACAGGGGCGTACTTCGAGGCCCTGGAGCACTACTTGACCGAGTTCCATGGCAAGCAAGCACCGATAGAGCTAATACCTGCACACCACTTCAGCCGCCGTGATTATTTAACCGATGACAGCGTTCTGGATGTTATTTACCAAGATCAGGACTCAACGCTTGCCTGCCGCCGCTATACCAGCCCATTGGATGACCACAGTTTTTGCTACCCGCTCGCCTTAAGCCTGCCAGGCTACTCAGAGGCCCCCGTCAACGGCGATACATTCAACTACGCCAGCTTGAAACGCTATTGCTGCAACAGCGGCATCGCCATTGGTGCGACCTGGAACGAAGCGGTCCTGCATGCCATCAATGAATGCCTGGAGCGCGACGCCCTCTCGCTGTTTCTGCTTCATCACTTTTACTATTTACATGACCATCCCTTGCGCATGCTCAACCGCCCTGCCGCCCACGAGCCTCTGTTCCAACTCTGGAGCGATGTAGAAAAGGAGTTGGACACGCAAGTCATCGTGCTGGATATCAGCAGTGAGTTTTTAGCGCGTACCTACCTTGCCTTCACTGTCCCCTGTATCCGGCCTGTGGGTCTGTTCGGCTCCGGTACCTCGCTATGCCCTGAACATGCGGTCAGTCGCGCGTTGACAGAATTGGCGCAAATGGTACTGGCCGTGCAGCAGCCGGACGTAGCGCGGCTGCTGCGCCTTCAAGACTGTCACTTGGCACCGTTCCCCCGTTTGCAGCGCTGCCTTCAACTCGACACCGACGATTTGCTGGCACGTGCCGTGACTCACCGTGTGCAACTTCCCGTCCCTCAGCCCAAACAGCCCGTATCCGAACATATTCGCAGGCTGGCCGAGGATATTCGCAGTCACCAAAAAGAGCTGGGCGTCAGTGTCATGTACCACACCGCACTGGGTACGACACTGGCCAATGTGGTCATTCCGGGGCTCGAACGTTTTTACATCGTCACCAGTGGCAATGTCGTCATTCCGCAAGCGCGGGGTCTTCAACTGCATGAGTTTTATGGTTAAAACCATCGGTACGGCGCTAACAGTTGCGAGTGATTCTCGGCTTGTATAGGCTGGCGCGCCCTCGCCAATCGCCCTGGAATCTCCGTTAATGCGCTGCGCCTTTACTTCACTTCTACCTTTGGCGCTTGCTTGCGCTGCCCCCTCCTATGGCAGTGCGCTGGAACTGAGCGAGGTGCAAGTTCGCAGTGAAGAAAGTAGTGACCTGGAGGCCGCACAGTCGGCACTGCGTGAGGTGCCCGGCGCCGGCAACCTGATTGATTTAACCCGTGTCGAAAACGGCCGCACGGCAAGCAACGTTGATGTATTGGCTTACCAGCCTGGTATCTACGCTCAATCAGCGGGCAATGATGGCGCCAAAGTATCGGTGCGGGGTTCCGCAATCAACCGCGCGCCCGGCGCCCACGGTTCTGGCCTCTATGTCATGTTCGACGGCCTGCCGCTGACGGGCCCGGGCGGCACTCCCTATGAACTGTTCGAACCGTTGTGGTTGAGCCGCGCCGAAGTGCTGCGCGGCGCCAATGGATTCGGCGCCGGCTCGCTGGCCTTGGGCGGCTCCATCAACTACGTAACACATACGGGCTACGACGCTGCGCCGCTGCAAGTACGGTACGAAGCGGGCAGCTATG
This sequence comes from Pseudomonas sp. TWR3-1-1, assembly GCF_049896545.1. NCBI lineage: Bacteria > Pseudomonadati > Pseudomonadota > Gammaproteobacteria > Pseudomonadales > Pseudomonadaceae > Pseudomonas > Pseudomonas sp. TWR3-1-1. Next base: position 1,108,533 of record NZ_JAFCUO010000001.1, on the reverse strand, counting down.
GTTATCGCAAACGCCAGATCAGCACAGGACAGGTACTGGGAGACCTTGATTACTACGTTTCGCTGACCGATTCCGACACTGACGGTTATCAGGATCACACGCGAGGCAGCAGTAAAGGCATCGCGGCCAACATCGGTTATCGCTTCAACCCGCAGCTTGAGACACGCTTCTATCTGCGTTATCGCGAAACGGATAACGAACTGGCAGGTCGTGTGACCCAAGACCAGATCAAACATCACCCGCGCTCGGCCAACCCGGCGTATGTCAGCGGCGACTACTCGCGCCCACAACCGGGTAGCACCTGGCTGGCCAACAAAACCACGATGTATCTGGATGACGACTCGCAACTGGAGGCGGGGGTGGTTTATCACGACTACCCCATGGATCTGCGCGAAGGACCCAATCGATTGAAGGTGGCCTACACCGACGTCAGCGGCACGTTGAACTATAAACGGCGTGACACGTTGTTCGGGCTTCAAAGCGCAACCACTGTCGGTTGGCGTACAACCCGGCATTTACCCAATACCGGTGCGTCGGAATATTTGCGCATCCCGCGTGACGCGACAGCCCGCTACGCGCCCGGCACCAAAATGCGCGACTTCAGCTATCAAGGGTCAGACACCGTGCTGCACGTCAGCAATGATCTGGAACTGATGCCTGACCTGTGGTTGACCACCGGCATGGCGCTGATTTATACCCGCCGCGAAAGCGACGTGAGCTACCCCGAAACCGGTGGCAAAGTGAGCCAGCATGATTGGGACTACGCGCCACGTATTGGCCTGCGTTATGAGCTCAGCCCAGACGTGCAGGTGTACGGCAACCTGAGCCGCTCGGTTGAGCCACCGCACCCGTGGTCATTGATCTGGAGTTCGCCTGCTCGATTCCCTGGTGGTAGCGGTCCGGCTACCGGTCGTCAAAGCACGCCCATCGCCATGAATAATCAAACAGCAACCACGCTTGAACTCGGCACCCGTGGCCAGTCCTGGATCGGACAGTGGGATTTGGCCTGGTACTACTCCGCTGTGCGTCACGAATTGCTGACGGTTGAAATCGAGCCGCTCATTGTCGGCGAGTACAACGCCAGCCCGACCGTGCACCAAGGGTTCGAAGCGGGACTGAACAGCGTGCTGTGGGAGCACGATGCGATCGGCAAGGTGTCTTTGCGTCAGGCTTACACCTTCAGTGATTTCCATTACCGCGACGATGCACGATTTGGCAGTCATTCATTGCCCGGTATCGCGCAGCACTACTATCAGGCCGAAGTGCGATACGACCACCCCCGAGGTTTCTATGCCGGGGTAAATACCCAAGCGGCCTCGCGCATAGCCGTGGATTACGCCAACTCGTATTACGCCTCGTCTTACACACTGTTTGGCGCCAGCCTGGGTTACGCCTCGCCCAAACAAGACTGGAGCACCTGGCTGGACCTGCGCAACCTGACTAACCAGCGCTATGCTGCCACGGTCACGCCAGGGTATGACGACAACGGCAAAGACGCTGCGCGCTCAACCCCAGGCGTTGGCATGGGGGCTTATGTCGGGGTGTCATACAGCTTTCGTTAATTGCCCGGCTCGATATCAGCGGGCAGTCGCACTTTACGGCGTGTACCGCTGAACAACCCCCAGCTGGAGAGGAACAACGCGGCAATCAACGGCCCGATCACAAAGCCGTTGAGGCCGAAGATCGCCATACCGCCCAGCGTTGAAATGAGGATAAGAAAGTCCGGCATCTTGGTGTCTTTGCCTACCAGGATCGGGCGCAATACGTTATCGACCATACCGATCACCAATACCCCGTACAGCGCCAACACCACACCTTCCCAGATCTGGCCCGTGACCAGAAAGTACACCGCAACCGGCGCCCACACGATGCCCGCTCCAACGGCTGGCAGCAATGACAGGAACATCATCAGCACCGCCCAGAACAGCGAGCTGTGGATGCCCAGAAACCAGAACATCAACCCGCCCAGCGCACCCTGAGTAATGGCGACTGCCAGATTGCCTTTGACCGATGCCCGCACCACGCGTCGCAACTTAAGCTGCAACAAGCGCTTTTGCTGCTCTGCCAACGGCACAGCATTGCGGATGAGGCGCACCATCTGCTGGCCGTCACGAATAAAGAAATACAACAGGTAGAGCATGATGAAAAAGCTCACCACCAACTCGAACGTGCTCTGACCGAAACTGAACACTTGGGTAGCGAAAAACTGGCTGCCTTCCAGCGCGCCCTTGGACACTTTCTCGCTCAGGCCGTCGATATTGCCCAGGCCAAAGCGATCCAGCCAGTCCTGCACAGTCGTCGGCAAAATGTCCTTGAACTGCATGACGTAGCTGGCGACGTTGATCTTGCCGCTTTGGACATCGCTGTAAAGCGTGGCCACTTCTTGTACCAGTAAAGCCGTGGTGATAATCACCGGCAAAATGGCGATTACGGTGCATATCCCCAACGTGGAAAATGTTGCGAGATTACGCCGCCCCCTGAGCTTGAGCAGCAACTTGCGCTGCAAGGGCGCGAACAAAATACCGAGAGCAACCGCCCAAAAAATTGCGCCATAAAACGGCAGCAGTATCCAGATAAAAGCAAGGGTGACTAGCGCCAGCAATAACAGCAGGGTTTTACGTTGCAGACTTGTTTCGTTCATATGCCGTCCATGTCGGTAAGGCGCAAATTGATCGGTTAGCCGCAGCTTAGTCCGCCAATATACCGCCGAGTGCCATTTTTGCTGCATAAAGCATAGATCCAGATCAACATTGCGCCGTTTGAGCTCGACTACCATCGCGCCCTTTTGCGAATGGCTCGACTATGTCCCTTGCACCGCCCGAACTCCTCGCCCCCGCCGGCACCCTGAAAAACATGCGTTACGCCTTCGCTTATGGCGCCGATGCCGTGTACGCAGGCCAGCCGCGCTACAGCCTGCGGGTGCGCAATAACGAATTCGACCATGACAATCTGGCCGTTGGCATCAAAGAAGCCCAAGCCCTGGGCAAACGTTTTTATGTGGTCGTGAACATTGCACCGCACAACGCCAAATTACGCACGTTCCTCAAGGATCTGGAGCCGGTAATCGCGATGGCGCCGGACGCGCTGATCATGTCAGACCCGGGCCTGATCATGCTGGTGCGCAAACACTTCCCGCAGATGCCGATTCACTTGTCTGTGCAGGCCAACACGGTGAACTGGGCCAGTGTTGAGTTCTGGCACCAACAAGGCTTGAGCCGGATTATTTTGTCGCGTGAACTGTCACTGGAAGAAATCGAAGAAATTCGCCAAAAAGTCCCTGATATGGAGCTGGAGATTTTCGTACATGGCGCGCTATGCATGGCCTACTCCGGCCGATGCCTGTTGTCCGGCTACATGAACAAGCGCGACGCGAATCAGGGCAGTTGCACCAATGCGTGCCGCTGGAAATACGAGGCCACACCGGCCACAGAGAACGAACTGGGCAATGTGGTGCAGATTGTAGAACCGCCGGTAGAGCCGACCCTGGGCATTGGCGCACCAACGGATGAGGTATTCGTGCTGCATGAGGCAAACCGCCCTGATGAGCCGATGGCTGCCTTTGAGGACGAGCATGGTACCTACATCATGAACTCCAAAGACCTACGCGCGGTGCAACACGTCGCACGCCTGACGCAGATGGGTGTTCACTCCCTGAAAATTGAGGGCCGCACCAAGTCGCACTTTTACTGTGCCCGCGCGACACAGGTGTACCGCAAGGCCATCGATGATGCGGTGGCAGGACGTGAGTTTGATCGCAGCCTGATGACCGACCTCGAATCATTGGCACAGCGAGGGTATACCGAAGGTTTCTTGCGCCGCCATGTGCATGACGAATACCAGAATTACCTGCATGGCAGCTCACTGTCACATCGCCAGCAATTTGTCGGGGAGCTGACCGGAGAGCGTCGCAATGGTCTGGCAGAGGTCAAAGTCAAAAACCGCTTCGCCCTGGCTGATCATCTGGAATTGATGACCCCGCGCGGCAATTACCATTTTGATCTCGACCAATTGCACAACAGTGCTGGCTTGCCGATTCAAGTGGCGCCGGGGGATGGTCACACGGTGTACCTGCCCATTCCGGACCAGGTGGATTTGCGCTATGCCCTGCTGATGCGCGATTTGACCGTCACCGAGACCCTCGAACGCCCGGCTTGAATAAACACCTCTGTCGGTGCTGACGCGCTGCGCACTCAATCGCAGCCTGCGGCGGCTCCTACAGAGGACAGTAGGTGATGCCTGTGCGCAAAAGAGTAAGAGGCTCAGTCGCGGAACACTTCATCCAACAAGTTGTGCATCGCTATAAAGGCACGCTTTGCCGTCCTGGCGTCGTACATCATCTTGCCCGGTACATTGGCGTGGGGATCTGTAAAGGAGTGCACTGCGCCACCGTAGCTGGTCAATTGCCAGTCCACCCCCGCCGCTGTCATCTCTGCCTCGAACGCAGGCAGTTGTTCGTTCGCCACCAACGGGTCAGCAGCCCCGTGCAGAACCAGCACAGATCCCTTGATGCTGTTTGCGTCAATCGGGTTTGGCGTGTCCAGAGAACCATGGAACGAGATCGCCGCTTTCAATGGCGCCCCGCCGCGTGCCAGCTCCAGTGAGCAACAGCCGCCGAAGCAGAAGCCGAACGTCGCCAGTTTGCTGCTGTCGACTTGGGCGAACGAGGTATTGCGCAACGTGTCATACGCCGCCCACATGCGCTTGCGCAGCAAAGCACGGTCATTTTTCAGCGGCATCATCGCAGCGCCCGCTTCGTCTGCGTTGGCGGGGCGAATGCCTTGGCCATACAAATCGGCAATCAATACGACATAACCCTGCTCGGCCACAGACTTGGCAATCTCTTGGGCCCCATCACTGACGCCCATCCAGTTAGGTGCCATCAGCAGGCCCGGCAACGGATCGACGCGGCTGGAGTCATAGGCAAGAAGGCCTTCGTAGGGTTGGCCATCAATTTGATAGACCACCGGTTGCAGCGTTATTGATTCCATCGAAAACTCCTGAATGCGAAACAAAAAAAACCCGCCGAAGCGGGTTTTTTATAGACGTCTTACGCTGACAACTCAACTAACAACTTATTTAGACGACGGACATAAGCCGCCGGATCTTTCAAGCTGTCACCGGCTGCCAGTGCCGCCTGGTCGAAGAGGATGTGCGACAGGTCGCCAAAACGCTCTTCGCTCTGCTCCGTATCCAGCTTTTCAATCAGCGGGTGTGCCGGGTTGAATTCAAAAATCGGTTTGGAGTCCGGCACTTTTTGGCCACTGGCTTCCAGGATTTGGCGCATTTGCAGGCCAAGGTCCTGCTCGCCGATGGCCAAAATGGCTGGAGAGTCAGTCAGACGGTGCGAGACGCGTACTTCACTCACGCTTTCGCCCAGTGCAGCTTTGATCCGCTCAACCAGACCTTCTTTAGCCTTGGCGACTTCTTCTGCGGCTTTCTTGTCTTCTTCCGAGTCCAGGTTACCCAGATCAAGATCGCCACGGGCCACGTCTACAAACGACTTGCCATCAAAATCGCTGAGGTAGCTCATCAGCCACTCGTCGATACGGTCAGTCAACAGCAGCACTTCGATGCCTTTTTTACGGAAGACTTCCAGGTGCGGGCTGTTTTTAACCTGAGCGTAGGTTTCACCGGTCAGGTAGTAGATCTTGTCCTGGCCTTCTTTGGCACGCTCAAGATACTGCGCCAGGGAAACCGTTTGCTCGCCACCGTCTTCGTGGGTCGAAGCAAAGCGCAGCAGGCCGGCGATTTTTTCTTTGTTGGCGAAATCCTCAGCCGGGCCTTCTTTGAGCACCTGACCGAAGTTTTTCCAGAAGCCCTGGTATTTTTCCGGCTCGTTCTTCGCCAGCTTCTCCAGCATGTCGAGCACGCGCTTGGTCAACGCGGACTTCATGGAGTCGATGATCGGGTCTTTTTGCAGAATTTCACGCGACACGTTCAACGACAGGTCGTTGGAGTCAACGACACCTTTGATAAAACGCAGGTACAGCGGCAAGAACGACTCAGCCTGATCCATAACGAATACACGCTGTACGTACAGCTTCAGGCCTTTAGGCGCTTCACGCTGGTACAGGTCGAACGGTGCACGGGCCGGAACGTAGAGCAGCGAGCTGTATTCCAGCTTGCCTTCAACCTTGTTGTGGCTCCACGCCAGCGGGTTCTCGAAGTCGTGGGCGATGTGCTTGTAGAACTCCTGATACTCCTCGTCTTTGACTTCAGTACGAGGACGGGTCCACAACGCACTGGCGCGGTTGACGGTTTCCCATTCCAGCGCAGGTACTTCTTCGCCTTCAGCCACGGTCTGCTCTTTAGGCAGCTCGATCGGCAAGGCAATGTGATCGGAATACTTTTTGATGATATTGCGCAGACGCCAGCCGTCAGCGAACTCTTCTTCGCCCGACTTTAGGTGCAGAACGATTTTGGTGCCGCGCTCAGGCTTGTCGATATTGGCGACTTCGAACTCGCCTTCGCCTTTGGAGGACCAGTGCACGCCTTCGCTTGCAGGTGTACCTGCACGACGGCTGTAAACATCCACTTTGTCCGCCACGATAAAGGCTGAGTAGAAGCCCACACCGAATTGACCGATCAGGTGCGAGTCTTTCTTCTGATCGCCCGAGAGGTTTTTCATGAAGTCGGCCGTGCCGGATTTCGCAATCGTACCCAAGTGGGCAATCACGTCATCACGGTTCATGCCGATACCGTTGTCCTCAAGGGTGACGGTGTTGGCATCTTTGTCGAAGCTCACACGGATCTTGAGTTCATCGCCGCCTTCCAGCAGTTCTGGCTTGGACAGCGCTTCAAAGCGTAATTTGTCGACCGCGTCGGAAGCGTTCGAGATCAATTCGCGAAGGAAGATTTCCTTGTTGGAGTACAGCGAATGGATCATGAGGTGCAGCAGTTGTTTAACCTCGGTCTGAAAACCCAGGGTTTCTTTTTGAGTGTCCACGCTCATTGTTATAAAGCTCCAATTAGATGGCATGTGCCACGCCCTAGAGGGTTGGCGGCGGGATGTCATAAAAGTTGGGGCTGACGGTGAAAATTCAAGGCCACACCTCAAAACAACCCACCACTACCTTTTACAGAATGTTGAACCACTGGCTCGACACGCTCTAAACAAGGCATCCGGGGTAGGCGTCAGGTCATTTATTAATCTGCTTGGCTTGGCAGCCAGGGACTGCGTAGAATCCGCGCGCGGCATGCACTTATATATCTGCACGCCCAAGGAACTTAAGCTATTGGCCTGTGCTCAAACGGCCGGTAGATATACTCAATAAGGAGAAACACCCCATGCGTAAGACTTTCGCTGTTGCTTTGATGTTGGCTGCTTCCCTCGGTCTCGCTGCTTGCGACAAAAAATCCGAAGACAAAGCACAAGACGCTACTCAGCACGCTGAGCAAGCTCAAGAAAAAATGAATGAAGCACAAGACAAAGTGAACGAAGCTGCAAAAGAAAACGCTGAAGCCGCTAAAGATCAGGCTGAGTCGAACAAAGCAGCTGCTGAAGAAGCAGCTCCAGTTGCACCGGCTGCTCCAGAAGCCGCACCTGCTACCAAGTAATTCATTTACCTGGCTGCAAAAGAAAGCCCGCTTCGCGCGGGCTTTACTTTGCCTGCTGTTTGCTCAGAGGGCAGAATCCTTGGCGGATTCAGGCGCAGGCCCTTCAGTCGGGGTATAGAACATCACACTCAGTACGTCGGAATGAAACTCGCGGCGATACAACACCACAACGACCCCTGCACTCATCAACATAAATAACCAGGGGCTGACAAACCAGGCCAGCATGGTCATGCCGAAATAGTAGGCGCGCAGCCCAAAATTGAACTGGTTAGCGGCCATCGAAATCACTTTGGCGGCGCGTAGCGCAAATGCCTTACGTTCTTGCTCCGTCACATCGCGCTCACCGATCATCGGTGCCGAGCCGATCAGAATCGCGGCAAAGTTGTATTGGCGCATGCACCAACTGAACGTGAAGAAGGCGTACACGAACACCAGCGCCAGGCACAGCAACTTGATCTCTGACATACCCTGCGAGGCTTGCTGCACCATCGGAATATCGGCCAGCAATGACACCGCGCGCTCCGAGGCGCCCAGTACTGTCAAAATACCCGCCAGAATAATCAACGTGCTGGAGGCGAAAAACGATGCGTTGCGCTCCAGATTGCCAATCACGCTGGCATCGGCGATACGGTTGTCCCGCAACAGCATGCGGCGCATCCAGTCTTTGCGGTACAGGTGCAACACACTGGCCAGGCAGGCGGTGTCCCGGGCTTTGAAGGTCGCGTAACGGGTGTAGCCGCCCCAACACACCACAAACCATAAAGCCGCCAGCAGATGAATCAAATTGGACTGAATGAACGACATGGGATATCCCGAAGCGCGTGAGGTGAACGTTATGCACCTGAGTTCGACGCTTTGCCCAGCAAAAAGACACGCCCATAAAAAATGCCCTGTATCTAATTGATACAGGGCATTTTTGTTTATTCAGTGCAAGCTTTTGGCTTGCTGAACACTTAAGCCAACGCTTGTTGAGGCTTACCCAGCATGCGATCGCAAATGAATGCACCGAGCAAAACCACCAGCGACGGCACAAGCCACGCCAGACCCTGTTCGCTGAAAGGCATATTGGCCAGGCGGGTCGGAATCCAGTCAGCCAGGCCAGCGCCCTTGAGCGCATCAATCGAGCCGAAGATGAACGACACCAGCATCACCGGGCCCACAATCCGCGCCTGTGCATGCCACAGCCCTTTGCAGAAGCTCAACGCAACCAGCACGATGCACGGCGGGTAGATAGCGGTCAGCAACGGAATCGAGAACGCGATCAACTGCGTCAACCCCAGGTTGGACACACCCAGTGAGAACACGGCCAGAATCACCACCAGCGTCTTGTACGAAAGCGGCAGCACGGTGCTGAAATATTCAGCGCACGCGCAGGTCAGGCCGACCGCTGTTACCAGACAGGCCAAGGCAATCAGTACGGCCAGGAAACCGCTGCCCAGCGAGCCAAAGGTATGTTGAACATACGCGTGCAGAACGGCCGCGCCATTGGTTGCACCCGCGGCCACTTCGTGACTGCCAGCACCGAGGCGGAAAAGGCTGACATAAACCAGTGCCAGACCCACACCTGCGATCAGGCCCGCAATGATGGCGTAACGGGTGATCAGCTTGGGTGACTCAACCCCACGGGAACGGATCGCGTTAACAATCACGATGCCGAATACCAAAGCGCCCAAGGTGTCCATGGTCAGATAGCCATTGATGAACCCTTGAGAGAACGGCGCCGCTACGTATTCCGGGGTTGCCACGCCAATGTCGCCAGCGGGCAAAGCGAAAGCGGCAATGCCGAGAATCGCCAGCGCGATGATTTTCAGGGGTGCCAGAAAACGGCCCACGGTATCAAGCAGGCGGCCTGGGTACAGCGACACAAAGAACACGATCAGGAAGTACACCGAGCTGTACAAAAACAACGCCAGCGGGCTTTCACCGGTCAACGGCGCAAGACCGACCTCAAACGAGACCGTGGCGGTACGTGGCGTGGCAAACAACGGCCCCACCGCCAGGTACGCGACAGCGGCTAGCAAACCGCCAGCAATTTTACCAATCGGGCTGCTCAGTGCATCCATGCCACCCCCGACTTTGGCCAGGGCAACAACGGTGATGACCGGCAGGCCTACCGCGGTGAGCAGAAAGCCCAATGCAGCGATCCAGACGTTAGGTCCGGCTTGCAGGCCAACGATCGGCGGGAAAATGATGTTGCCAGCCCCAACGAACAGGGCAAATGTCATAAACCCAAGTGCCAGGATGTCCTGGCCTTTCAATACTTTCATTACGGAAATACCACACTACTGAATCGGAATTTAGAGGGGAATTTCCCGTGCGGATGTGGGAAATGCTGTCGAACTGTATAAGTCCAACCCGTCTAGCGCGCGGCTTCCTTGTGGGATGCGTACGCAGATTTGGCTGCCAGATTACCGAGTTTTTTCCTGTAACGCACTGTTGCAGGGCGTTCTGTCCGATGAACGCACGCAGTTGTCGCCTGAATGACATCTAAATTTGGTTCGGTGTGGTTTCCATGCCGCGAACTCTTGTTTTCCTACGCAACTACCACCTGGGAGCTGCCGAGTTTAGGGTATCTGTAAACGCACAAAGGCCACCCGAAGGTGGCCTTTGTCTGGTGTAGCGATCAGTTAAGCGAGAGGCTTACTTGATTGCCCAGCCAGTCAGCTCGGACAGAGCCTTGCCGATGTCTGCCAGCGAACGCACGGTTTTAACGCCTGCGTCTTCCAGGGCAGCAAACTTCTCGTCTGCTGTGCCCTTGCCGCCAGAGATGATTGCGCCCGCATGACCCATGCGCTTGCCCGCAGGGGCAGTCACACCAGCGATGTAGGAAACAACCGGCTTGGTCACGTTTGCCTTGATGTAGGCAGCCGCTTCTTCTTCAGCCGAACCGCCGATCTCACCGATCATGACGATCGCTTCGGTCTTCGGGTCTTCCTGGAACAACTTCAGGATGTCGATGAAGTTGGAACCCGGGATCGGGTCACCACCGATGCCTACGCAAGTCGACTGACCGAAACCGGCGTCAGTAGTTTGCTTGACAGCTTCGTAAGTCAGGGTGCCGGAACGCGACACGATGCCTACTTTGCCTGGCAAGTGAATGTGACCTGGCATGATGCCGATCTTGCATTCGCCTGGGGTGATAACGCCTGGGCAGTTAGGGCCGATCAGGGTAACACCCAGTTCGTCGCACTTAACTTTAGCGTCCAGCATGTCCAGGGTAGGAATGCCTTCGGTGATGCAAACGATCAGCTTGATGCCGCCGAATGCTGCTTCAAGGATGGAATCCTTGCAGAAAGGAGCCGGTACGTAGATAACGCTGGCGGTTGCGCCAGTGGCAGCTACAGCTTCTTTCACGGTGTTGAAAACCGGCAGGTCCAGATGAGTGGTGCCGCCTTTACCCGGAGTAACGCCACCGACCATCTTGGTGCCGTATTCGATGGCTTGCTGGGTGTGGAAGCTGCCCTGCGAACCAGTGATGCCCTGGCAGATAACTTTGGTGTCTTTATTGATCAGGACGCTCATTACTTGCCCTCCGCAGCTTTAACAACTTGTTGAGCAGCGTCGGTCAAGCTGGTAGCCGCGATGATGTTCAAACCGCTTTCTGCCAGTACTTTAGCGCCCAGATCAGCGTTGTTGCCTTCAAGGCGCACAACTACCGGGATTTTCACGCCGACTTCTTTCACTGCACCGATGATGCCTTCGGCAATCATGTCGCAACGAACGATGCCGCCGAAGATGTTAACCAGTACTGCGGCGACATTGCTGTCGGACAGAATGATTTTGAACGCTTCGGTAACGCGTTCTTTGGTAGCACCGCCGCCAACGTCGAGGAAGTTGGCTGGCTTGCCGCCATGCAGGTTAACGATGTCCATGGTGCCCATGGCCAGACCAGCGCCGTTAACCATGCAGCCGATGTTGCCTTCCAGCGCTACGTAGTTCAGTTCGAACTTGGCAGCGTGCGCTTCGCGCGGATCGTCTTGCGACGGATCGTGGAAAGTTTTCAGCTTGGGCTGACGGTACATGGCGTTTGCGTCGATGTTGATTTTCGCATCGAGGCAGTGCAGATCGCCGTCAGTCTTGATAACCAGCGGGTTCACTTCCAGCAGTGCCAGATCGTGATCCTTGAACAGCTTGGCCAGGCCTACGAAGATCTTGGCAAACTGAGCAACTTGCTTGCCTTCCAGACCCAGCTGGAAAGCCAGCTCGCGACCCTGGAATGGCTGAGCGCCAACCAGTGGGTCGATAGTGGCTTTCAGAATTTTTTCTGGAGTGTCGTGAGCGATTTTCTCGATGTCCACGCCACCTTCGGTGGACGCCATGAACACGATACGACGGCTCGAACGGTCAACGACAGCGCCCAGGTACAGCTCTTTAGCGATATCAGTGCACGATTCAACCAGGATCTTGGTGACCGGCTGACCATTGGCATCAGTCTGGTAAGTCACCAGACGCTTGCCCAACCACTGTTGTGCAAACGCTTTAGCGTCTTCTTTGCTGCGAACCAGCTTTACGCCGCCCGCTTTACCGCGACCACCTGCGTGAACCTGAGCTTTTACAACCCATTCGGTCCCGCCGATTTTGTCGCAAGCTTCTGCGGCCGCTTCCGGGGTGTCTACTGCATAACCCTTGGATACTGGCAGGCCGTATTCAGCGAACAGCTGCTTACCCTGATACTCGTGAAGATTCATGCTTTTTACCGTCTTCGTTAGGTACTGCGCATTCGGCGCTGCACTTTTATTAGTGCCGCACCACCTGTGACTGCTGCTTGTGCTGTTTCAACACCCCCGGCACCCGCGAAAGCAGGGCCGGGCCTGTTTGACAAAAGACAAGACTGCGTCCGGCGGAAGTTCCGCGGTGAGGCTTGCAAGCAAGGCTCACGACGGGCAAACCGCCGTGGTTTCTTATTGTCTGGTCTTAACGTTTCTTACGGTTGGCAATGTGGATGGCGCCGCCATTCACTGCCAGCGCTGCTTCGTGCAACGCTTCGGACAGGGTTGGATGGGAGAAAACCATCATGCCCAGATCCTCGGCACTGGTGCCGAATTCCATACCGATTGCGCCCTGCTGTACCAGCTCTGCTGCGCTCGGGCCAATCACGTGGACACCCAGTACGCGGTCAGTTTTGGCATCAGCAATGACTTTTACAAAGCCACCGGTGTCGTTAGCTGCCATGGCACGGCCACTGGCTGCGAACGGGAAGGTGCCGACGTTAACTTCAACGCCTTCAGCTTTCAAGGCCTGTTCGGTTTTACCGACCCACGCGATCTCCGGGTGAGTGTAAATAACCGATGGAATCAGGTCGTAGTTCATCTCGGTCTTGTGACCTTTGATGCGCTCAACCACCATGATGCCTTCTTCGGACGCTTTGTGAGCCAGCATCATGCCGCGTACCACGTCACCGATGGCGAATACGCCCGGAACGCTGGTGGCGCAATGATCGTCAACAAACACGAAACCGCGCTCATCGATGGTCACACCGCTGTCAGCTGCCAGCAGTTCAGTGGTCACCGGACGGCGACCTACCGCTACGATCAGCTTGTCGAAGGTGATGGTCTGTTCGCCGTTGGCATCGGTGTAGGTCACAACGACTTCGTCGCCGTTAACCTTGGAACCGGTTACGCGAGCGCCCAGCTTGATGTCCAGACCTTGTTTGGTCAGGGTTTTGTAGGCTTCTTTGGACACAGCAGCATCAGCTGCCATCAGGAACGTGTCCAACGCTTCCAGAACAGTGACTTCGGCGCCCAGACGGGACCATACCGAACCCAGTTCCAGACCGATAACACCCGCGCCGATCACGCCCAGACGCTTAGGCACCGACTGGAATTCCAGTGCGCCAGTCGAATCAACGATGACGTTGTTGTCAACAGGTGCTGGCGGAATGTCGATCGGACGCGAACCCGAGGCCAGAATCACGTTCTCGGCTTCGATGATTTCTACGCTGCCGTCTGGCTTGGTCAGCTCTACACGCTTGCCGGCCAGCAGTTTGCCGTGGCCTTGCAGGGAAGTAACGCCGTTCGCCTTGAACAGGGTGGCAACGCCGGAAGTCAGACCTTTAACGATGTTGGCTTTGCGGCCGACCATCGCTGGCACGTCCATGTTCACTTCACCGGTGGTGATACCGTGAATGGCGAACGCATCTTTAGCTTCGTGATACTTCCAGGAGCTGTCCAGCAGCGCCTTGGATGGAATGCAGCCAACGTTCAGGCAAGTACCGCCCAGCGCCAGTTTGCCTTCCTTGTCGGTGTATTTTTCGATGCATGCAGTCGAAAGGCCCAGTTGCGCGGCCTTGATGGCTGCAACGTAGCCGCCAGGGCCCGCACCAATCACTACAACGTCAAATTTCTGAGACATGTAAAAGAATCCTCTTTTAGCGACACGCTTCAAGCCGACCGCTGCAAGTCAGAACCCGGTCGCGAACGACTGAAGGCTCCAGACTTGCAGCGCAGGGCTGCTTCTATCAGATATCCAGCAGCAGACGCGCTGGATCTTCCAGCAGGTTTTTGATTGCTACCAGGAAACTTACAGCTTCTTTGCCATCGATCAAACGGTGATCGTAAGACAAAGCCAAATACATCATCGGACGGATAACGACCTGACCGTTGATTGCCATTGGGCGCTGAAGAATGTTGTGCATGCCCAAGATCGCAGCCTGCGGCGGGTTGACGATCGGGGTCGACATCATCGAACCGAAAGTACCACCGTTGGTGATCGTGAACGTACCGCCGGTCATTTCGTCGATCGACAGTTTGCCGTCACGGGCTTTCTTGCCGTAAGCGGCAATGCCGCCTTCGATTTCAGCCAGGCTCATCAGTTCTGCGTTACGCAGAACCGGAACCACCAGACCACGGTCGCTGGAAACAGCCACACCGATGTCGGCGAAGCCGTGGTAAACGATGTCGGAACCGTCGATCGAAGCGTTAACTGCCGGGAAGCGTTTCAGCGCTTCGGTGGCCGCTTTAACGAAGAACGACATGAAGCCCAGGCGTACGCCGTTGTGGGACTTCTCGAACAGGTCCTTGTACTTCGAACGCAGTGCCATGATTTCGGTCATGTCTACTTCGTTGAAGGTGGTCAGCATCGCCATGTTCGACTGTGCTTCAACCAGACGCTTGGCCACGGTGGCGCGAACGCGGGTCATCGGTACACGTTTTTCAACGCGGTCGCCAGCAGCGAATACCGGAGCAGCAGCGGCAGGCGCGGCGGCCTTGGCAGGTGCAGCAGCAGGCGCGGCCTTTTTGGCAGCAACAGCAGCGACTACGTCTTCCTTGGTCACACGACCGCCTTTGCCAGTACCGGCAACGGAAGCAATGTTGATACCGTTTTCTTCAGCGATCTTGCGCGCAGCCGGAGCAGCAACCGGATCGTCTTCGCCGTCAGCGGCAGGTGCAGCAGCCTGGGCAGCCGGTGCAGCGGCTGGAGCGGCTGGAGCGGCAGCAGCAGCGCCGCCTTCAACGATGGAACCCAGCACTTCGTCGGACAGAACAGTGTCGCCTTCGTTCTTGACGATAGCGCCCAGCACGCCATCAGCTGTGGCCAGCACTTCCAGCACAACCTTGTCGGTTTCGATATCAACGATCAGGTCGTCACGCTTTACAGCGTCGCCTGGTTGCTTGTGCCAAGTGGCAACGGTGCCGTCGGCAACCGATTCCGGAAAAGTTGGGGCTTTAATCTCGATAGCCATGTTCGTGGTTCCTTTAATTCGGTTCAGTGCGCGAAGGCGTTAAACAGTAAACGCGTCTTGCAACAGTTTGGCCTGTTGCTCAGCGTGCATCGATGCATAACCACAAGCAGGTGCAGCAGAAGCGTCACGGCCCGCGTACTCGAGTACGAGCGACTTGTCGTGACCGCCAATGATGCGGCGCATGTGATGTTGGCTGCAGTACCAGGCACCCTGGTTCATCGGCTCTTCCTGACACCAAACAATGTGTTTGAGGTTTTTGTACGGAGCCAGGACTTCAATCAAGTCGTCCTCAGGGAATGGGTACAGCTGCTCAAGACGCACGATGGCGATGTCTTCACGACCTTCGGCACGGCGTTTTTCCAGCAGGTCGTAGTAGACCTTGCCGCTACACAGCACGATGCGATCGACCTTGGCCGGATCTTGTGCATCGATCTCTGGAATAACGGTCT
The DNA here is from genome assembly GCF_049896545.1 of Pseudomonas sp. TWR3-1-1. Classification (NCBI taxonomy): domain Bacteria; kingdom Pseudomonadati; phylum Pseudomonadota; class Gammaproteobacteria; order Pseudomonadales; family Pseudomonadaceae; genus Pseudomonas; species Pseudomonas sp. TWR3-1-1. The sequence goes on along the minus strand of NZ_JAFCUO010000001.1, from coordinate 1,092,846 downwards.
GGAACGAACCTTCGGCCAGGTCTTCCAGGGTCGAAACGGCCAGTTTGTGACGCAACAACGACTTGGGTGTCAGCACAATCAGCGGCTTGCGCAGCGGACGGATAACCTGACGGCGCAGCAGGTGGTAGATCTGCGCTGGCGTGGTCGGTACGCACACCTGAATGTTGTGCTCGGCACACAGTTGCAGGTAACGCTCAAGACGTGCCGAGGAGTGCTCAGGGCCCTGACCTTCATAACCGTGTGGCAGCAGCATGGTCAGACCGCACAGGCGACCCCACTTGTGCTCGCCGCTGGTGATGAACTGGTCAATCACGACTTGTGCACCGTTGGCAAAGTCACCGAACTGGGCTTCCCAGATCACCAGCGCGTTTGGCGTAGTGGTCGAGTAACCGTATTCGAATGCCAGTACGGCTTCTTCCGACAGCAACGAGTCGTACAGGTCAAAACGTGGCTGACCTTCGTACAGGTGCTGAAGCGGAATGTAGGTGCCCGCATCTTTCTGGTTGTGCAACACGGCGTGACGGTGCGAGAACGTACCGCGGCCGATGTCTTGACCGGTCATGCGGATCGGGTGACCTTCGAACGCCAGGGTCGCGTATGCCATGGTTTCGGCATAACCCCAGTTGATCGGCAGGCCGCCGGCTTGCATTTTTTGACGGTCTTCGTAGATCTTCGCAACCTGGCGCTGTACCACGAAGCCTTCTGGAATTTCCAGCAGCTTGGCAGACAGTTCTTGCAGGGTTTTGAGATCAAAGCGCGTGTCGTGACGCGCCGTCCAGGCGTGGCCCAGATATGGACGCCAGTCAACGAACAGCTCTTTGTTCGGCTCTTTGACCAGACTTTTCACAACATGCAGACCGTTGTCCAGCGCGTTGCGGTATTCGTCGATCTTGGCCTGAACGCGCTCTGCGTCAACCACTTGCTCTTGCGTCAGACGCTCGGCATACAGCTCACGGGTGGTGCGCTGCTTGGCGATTTGCTGATACATCAGCGGCTGCGTACCGTTTGGCTCGTCGGCCTCGTTGTGACCGCGACGGCGGTAGCAGAACAGGTCGATCACGACGTCGCGCTTGAACTGCATGCGGTAGTCGATGGCCAACTGGGTCACGAACAACACGGCTTCCGGATCATCACCATTCACATGGAGGATCGGCGCCTGAATCATTTTCGCAACGTCAGTGCAGTACTCGGTAGAACGGGAATCTTCCGGGTTGCTGATGGTGAAGCCAACCTGGTTGTTGATCACCAGATGCACCGTACCGCCCGTCTTGAAGCCGCGGGTCTGCGACATCTGGAAGGTTTCCATGACCACGCCCTGACCTGCGAAAGCAGCATCACCGTGGATGGAAATTGGCAGCACTTTCTCGCCAGTCTTGTCGTTACGACGATCCTGACGGGCACGTACAGAGCCTTCAACCACAGGAGAAACGATCTCCAAATGGGAAGGGTTAAACGCCATTGCCAGGTGAACTTCGCCACCGGAGGTCATGACGTTGGAGGAGAAGCCCTGGTGGTATTTAACGTCACCGGAACCCAGCTCGATCTTCTTCTTGCCTTCGAACTCGTCGAACAATTCGCGCGGGTTTTTGCCGAAGGTGTTCACCAATACGTTCAGACGACCACGGTGGGCCATGCCGATGACGATTTCTTTGGTGCCGTAGTTGCCCGAACGCTGGATCAGTTCGTCCAGCAAAGGAATCAGGCTCTCGCCGCCTTCCAGGCCGAAACGCTTGGTGCCGGGGTATTTGGTACCCAGGTATTTTTCCAGACCTTCAGCAGCCGTGACGCGCTCAAGCAGGTGGCTTTTGACATCTGCCGAATACGTTGGGCGGCCGCGCACGCTTTCGAGGCGCTGTTCAAACCAGTGGCGCTGCTCGGAATCGACGATGTGCGTGAACTCTGCGCCAATGGTGCGGCAATATGTCTGCTGCAACGCTTCGAGAATTTCGCGTAGGCTCGCTTCCTCTTTGCCGATGTACAGGTCGCCGGCACGGAAGGTCGTATCAAGATCGGCATTGGTCAAGCCGTAATGATTGATCGACAGGTCTGCAGGTGCAGGACGCTGCCACAGCCCCAGCGGATCAAGCTGGGCTGCCTGGTGGCCGCGCATCCGATAGGCCTGGATCAATCGCAGCACTTCAACCTGCTTCTTCTCGTGCTCACTGCTCACGCTCCCGGCGGAAACCGGTTGGGCGCGGCGCTGGTTCTTTGCCAGCAGCACGAAATGGTCGCGGATTGTGGAGTGCGAAACATCGTTGGCAGAGTTGCCGTCAGTCGGCAACGTCTGAAATTTGGTGCGCCATTCTTCTGGCACAGCGTTAGGGTCGTGCAGGTAGAGCTCATAGAGCTCTTCCACATAGGCAGCGTTACCACCTGAAAGATAGCCGCTGTTCCACATGCGCTGCATCACGCTTTCTTGCATGCTTGGTCACCCTCGGTTAGGGGACACCATCGACGAGAACACCAGAGCACGCTTGAGAAAGTCCGAATACAGCGACTAAAACAAGCCACTTAGGATCACGCTGATAGTCCGGGTACCAGCCCGGATGCCCCTGCTGGTCTCATTTCTTCAAAATAAGAGCCGCAACTTTGTGAGCTGCTGCTCAGGTTATAACTACGGCGCCGGTTGAAGCCTGCGCCGTAGCATCTACGGTTACAGCGATCTACGTTACAGCTTGTGTATCAAACGCCGCTTTGCAGCAGCATGCTACGCACGTGACCGATGGCCTTAGTCGGGTTCAAGCCCTTCGGACACACGTTGACGCAGTTCATGATCCCGCGGCAGCGGAATACGCTGAACGGGTCATCCAGTGAAGCAAGACGCTCGCTGGTCTTGGTGTCACGGCTGTCAGCCAGGAATCGATAGGCTTGCAGCAGTGCAGCAGGGCCCAGGAACTTGTCCGGGTTCCACCAGAAGGACGGGCAGGAAGTCGAGCAGCAAGCGCACAGGATGCACTCGTACAGACCGTCGAGCTTTTCACGCTCTTCTGGCGATTGCAGACGTTCGATGGCCGGGGCCGGCGTATCGTTCTGCAGGAACGGCTTCACCTTCTCGTATTGCTTGTAGAAGATGCTCATATCGACGACCAGGTCACGGATAACCGGCAAACCTGGCAGAGGACGAACGATCAGCTTGTTGCCTTTAACGACAGCGGACAGTGGCGTTACGCACGCCAGGCCGTTTTTGCCGTTGATGTTCATGCCGTCGGAGCCGCAAACGCCCTCACGGCAAGAGCGACGATAGGAGAAACCTTCGTCCTGCTCTTTGATCAGAGCCAGTACGTCCAGCACCATCAGGTCTTTACCGTTGGTATTGACCTGGAACTCCTGCATGAACGGCGCAGCGTCTTGATCCGGGTTGTAGCGATAAACACTGACTTTCAACATATCGGCCACCCTTAGTAAGTCCGAACCATAGGTTCGAAGGTCGGAACGGTTTTCGGCGAGAAGTTCACCGCACGTTTGGCTACGCGCTTGTCACCCGGGAAGTACAGGGTGTGGCACAGCCAGTTAACGTCGTCACGATCTTCGAAGTCTTCACGGGCGTGAGCACCGCGCGATTCTTTACGGACTTCAGCAGCGATTGCAGTCGCTTCAGCCACTTCGAGCAGGTTTTGCAGCTCAAGGGCTTCGATACGGGCCGTGTTGAACGCCTGGCTCTTATCGTTGATTTTCACGTTGGCGATGCGCTTGCGCAGATCGGCCAGCTGGGCAATACCCTTCTGCATGTATTCGCCAGTGCGGAATACACCGAAGTAGTTCTGCATGCAGCTTTGCAGTTCTTTACGCAGGGTTGCCACGTCTTCGCCGTCAGTACGCGAGTTCAGGCCGTCCAGACGTGCCAGGGCAGCGTCGATATCGGACTGGCGTGGGCGCGCATAATCGACGCCTTCTTTGAGGGTCTGCTCAAGGAACAGGCCGGCAGCACGACCGAACACCACCAGGTCGAGCAACGAGTTACCGCCCAGACGGTTGGCACCGTGAACCGATACGCACGCCACTTCACCCACTGCGAACAGGCCAGGAATGATCTGGTCGTTGCCGTCGGCGTCCTGAGTGATTGCCTGACCATGAATGTTGGTGGCAACGCCGCCCATCATGTAGTGGCAAGTTGGAACTACTGGAACCGGAGCCAGTACCGGGTCAACGTGAGCGAACGTCTTGGACAGTTCGCAGATGCCTGGCAGACGGCTGTGCAGAACTTCTTCACCGAGGTGATCGAGTTTCAACATGACGTGGTCGCCATCCGGACCGCAGCCGTTGCCCGCGATGATTTCTTTAACCATCGAGCGAGCCACAACGTCACGACCAGCAAGGTCTTTAGCGTTCGGCGCATAGCGCTCCATGAAACGCTCGCCGTGCTTGTTGATCAGGTATCCACCTTCACCACGGCAACCTTCGGTAACCAGTACACCGGCGCCGGCAATACCGGTGGGGTGGAACTGCCACATTTCGATGTCTTGTACCGGTACGCCAGCACGCAGCGCCATGCCAATACCGTCACCGGTGTTGATCAAGGCGTTGGTGGTCGAGGAGTAGATACGGCCTGCACCGCCCGTCGCCAATACGGTGGCGTTGGCACGAACGTACGAGGTTTCGCCGGTTTCGATGCAGATAACGATCATGCCGACAAAATCGCCAGCTTCGTTCTTCACCAGATCGACGCCGTAGTATTCGTTCAGGAATACGGTGCCGGCCTTCAGGTTGGCTTGATAAAGGGTGTGCAACAGCGCGTGACCGGTACGGTCAGCCGCAGCGCAAGTCCGTGCAGCCTGGCCGCCTTTACCGAAGTCCTTGGACTGACCGCCGAAAGGACGCTGGTAGATGCGGCCTTGCTCGGTACGGGAGAATGGCAGACCCATGTGCTCCAGCTCGAATACGGCTTCAGGGCCTACGGAACACATGTATTCGATAGCGTCCTGGTCACCGATATAGTCGGAGCCCTTGACGGTGTCGTACATGTGCCAGCGCCAGTCATCGTTTGGATCGGCAGAGGCGATTGCGCAGGTGATGCCACCCTGAGCCGAAACGGTGTGGGAGCGGGTCGGGAAGACCTTGGTGATTACAGCAGTCTTGTGACCGCCTTGTGCCAGCTGCAAAGCAGCGCGCATGCCAGCACCGCCGCCGCCAATAATAATGGCGTCGAACGAAAGTGTATTAACTGTGTTAGCCATGAATCAGATACCCCAAAGAATCTGCACACCCCAGACGAAGTAAGCGAACATTGCAACGCCGCAAACTGCCTGGAAGAGGAAACGTACTGCGGTCGCGGACTTGCCCAGCGCCATTGGCGTCAGGTAGTCGGTCGCGATGGTCCACATGCCGACCCAGGCGTGAGCGCCGAGTGCAACAAGGGCCAGCAGGCTGAAGATACGCATCCAGTTGCTTGCAAACAGCTCATGCCATTGGGCGTAGCCAATGCCAGGGTTCGCAACGAGGTATCCGATCAGGAAAATGAAGTAAGCCGCTAGAACGACCGCAGACACACGCTGTGCCATCCAGTCATAGAGGCCCGAACGCGATAGGTTCGTAACGCTGGTTACCATATCCAAACTCCTGCCAGAACGATCATCACCACGGAAATGACGATGACAATTTTCGAGCCCAGCTTGCCGCCTTCCAGCGTCTCACCGATACCCATGTCCATGATCAAATGGCGAATACCTGCCACCAGGTGATACAGCAAGGCAGATAGCAGCCCCCACGCAACGAATTTGGCCAGCGGACTGGTCAAGCACGCCTTCACCTCGGCAAAACCTTCTTCCGAACCCAGGGATTTGCTCAATGCATAAAGCATGATGCCCAGGCCAAGAAACAGAATGATGCCCGATACACGGTGCAGGAATGACGTAACGCCGGTGATGGGGAGTTTGATGGTCCTTAGGTCTAGGTTTACAGGTCGTTGGCTATTCACGGCTTTTTTCACACTGAAGAGCCCCTAACAATCAGGGCAAGTTTGTTGGGATGCGCACTGGTCAGGTACCCACCACCCGGGGAGTGACGACCCCCATCTAAACAGGCCCTAAAGCCTCTGGCGGTCGGCTGCCGAGTATAGACAGTTGGCTTACTAATGACAACGCAATCACCTGCCTCTAATAGCGCATTGCGCTCAGGCTATAAAAGGCGTAAACGGCAGGGATAATCGCTAAAAAACACACCTCAAAGCCTTGTACAGCAAGACTTTAGGCAAATTGACATTCAAATTTATCTCACTATAGTGGTGCGGGCCCTGCGTGGGGGGTCTGTCTGATGATTTCAAGCATAAATAGGAGGCCACATGGCTGACAAAAAAGCGCAGTTGATCATCGAGGGCGCAGCCCCCGTCGAGCTGCCCATTTTAACTGGCACCGTGGGTCCCGATGTAATCGATGTGCGAGGCCTGACGGCCACGGGCCGGTTCACATTTGACCCTGGCTTCATGTCGACCGCGTCTTGCGAGTCGAAGATCACCTATATTGATGGTGACAACGGTATCCTGCTGCACCGCGGCTACCCGATTGAACAGCTGGCCGAACACTCTGACTATCTTGAGACCGCTTATCTACTGCTCAACGGCGAACTGCCGACCGCAGAGCAGAAAGCTCAATTTGTCAGCACCGTAAAGAACCACACCATGGTTCACGAGCAGTTGAAGACCTTCTTCAACGGCTTCCGTCGTGATGCCCACCCTATGGCAGTCATGTGCGGTGTAGTCGGCGCCCTCTCGGCCTTCTACCACGACTCTCTGGACATCAATAACCCGCAGCATCGCGAAATTTCCGCGATCCGTCTGGTTGCCAAGATGCCGACCCTGGCAGCGATGGTTTACAAGTACTCCATGGGCCAACCCATGATGTACCCGCGTAACGACCTGACTTACGCCGAAAACTTCCTGCACATGATGTTCAACACCCCGTGCGAGATCAAACCGATCAGCCCGGTACTGGCCAAGGCGATGGATAAGATCTTTATCCTGCACGCCGACCACGAACAGAATGCGTCAACCTCTACCGTGCGTCTGGCAGGCTCTTCGGGTGCCAACCCGTTCGCCTGTATTGCGGCGGGCATCGCTGCACTGTGGGGCCCTGCCCACGGCGGCGCCAACGAAGCCGTGCTGACCATGCTCGACGAAATTGGCGATGTGTCCAACATCGACAAATTCATCGCCAAGGCCAAGGACAAAAACGATCCATTCAAACTGATGGGCTTCGGTCACCGGGTTTACAAAAACCGCGACCCGCGCGCCACGGTCATGAAGAAGACGTGCGACGAAGTTCTCAAAGAGCTGGGCATTCAGAACGATCCGCAACTCGAACTGGCCATGCGCCTGGAAGAGATCGCCCTGACCGACCCGTACTTCATCGAACGCTCGCTGTACCCGAACGTCGACTTCTACTCGGGGATCATCCTCAAGGCGATCGGCATTCCAACCAGCATGTTCACCGTGATCTTCGCCCTGTCGCGCACTGTCGGCTGGATCTCGCACTGGAAAGAAATGCTCTCCAGCCCGTACAAGATTGGCCGTCCGCGCCAGCTGTACACCGGCTACGAGCAGCGTGACCTGACCAACCTGGAAGACCGCAAGTAAGGCCTGTCATTGCACGACAGTGTCTTAGCTGCACCGAATACGGCCTCTATCTAATAGAGGCCGTATTTTTTTGTGCCCACAAACACCAAACTCATTTCGTAGCAGTTGCCAAGCTCCGCGAGGCTACGTCCGATGGCAAAGCCATCGTAAATGCCAAGCGAGGTTGAACTGACACACCGCTGCGCATGACTTTGCGACTGCTATGGGATTTGTGCGTGCCGCAGATGTCGGGGCCAATAAAAAATCCCCCTGCCTCACGACAGGGGGATTGTTTTAAGCAGGCTGTCTAGCGCGGATTAATGATCCACCGCCCCGCTTGCCCCCAACCCTGTCTGGGAACGTACAAACTGCGGGAAGAACAGTGCCCGCTCTTTCTCGGCCGACTTGGACTTGTCAGTAATCGAGAAGAACCAGATACCCACAAACGCAATGATCATTGAGAAAAGTGCCGGGTACTCGTAAGGGAAGATGGCTTTTTCATGATGAAGGATCTGCACCCAAATGGTTGGGCCAAGGATCATCAAGCCAACAGCACTGATCAGACCCAGCCAGCCGCCAATCATGGCCCCTCGCGTGGTCAGGTTTTTCCAGTACATGGAAAGCAGCAGTACCGGGAAGTTGCAGCTGGCCGCAATCGAGAACGCCAAGCCAACCATGAACGCGATGTTCTGGCTTTCGAACAGAATACCCAGGCCAATCGCCAACACGCCCAGCGCGATGGTGGTGATCTTCGAGACGCGAATCTCGTCCTTGTCGTTCGCCTTGCCCTTCTTGATGACGCTGGCATACAAGTCGTGAGACACCGCCGAGGCGCCCGCCAATGTAAGGCCCGCAACGACTGCCAGAATGGTGGCAAACGCGACCGCCGAGATAAAGCCCAGGAAGATACTGCCACCCACTGCGTCAGCCAAATGCACCGCCGCCATGTTATTACCGCCCAACAAGGCGCCAGCAGCGTCTTTGAAAGCCGGGTTGGTGCTGACCAGGATGATTGCACCAAAACCAATAATGAACGTCAGGATGTAGAAGTAACCAATGAAGCCAGTCGCATAGAACACGCTCTTACGGGCTTCTTTAGCGTCGCTCACCGTGAAGAAGCGCATCAGAATGTGCGGCAGACCAGCCGTACCAAACATCAGTGCAAGGCCGAGGGAGAAGGCAGAAATCGGGTCTTTGACCAAACCGCCCGGGCTCATGATCGCTTCACCTTTAGGGTGAATCTGCACCGCTTCAGCAAACAATGCGTTGAAGTCGAAGTTGACGTGCTTCATTACCATGACAGCCATGAAGGTTGCGCCCGACAACAACAGCACCGCCTTGATGATCTGTACCCACGTAGTGGCCAGCATGCCGCCAAACAGCACGTACAGGCACATCAGGATGCCGACCAGAATGACCGCAACGTGATAATCCAGACCAAAGAGCAATTGGATCAGCTTGCCTGCACCGACCATTTGCGCGATCAGGTAAAACGCCACCACCACCAACGAACCGCAGGCAGACAAGGAGCGGATCTGAGTCTGACCCAACCGGTACGAGGCCACGTCAGCAAACGTGTACTTGCCCAAGTTGCGCAAACGCTCTGCGATCAAGAACAAAATGATGGGCCAGCCCACCAGAAAGCCGATCGAGTAGATCAGGCCATCGTAGCCAGAGGTGTACACCAGCGCGGAAATACCCAGAAAAGACGCCGCAGACATATAGTCGCCCGCAATCGCCAGACCATTCTGAAAGCCTGTGATCTTACCGCCCGCTGCGTAGTAGTCCGCTGCCGACTTATTGCGCTTGGAAGCCCAATAGGTAATACACAGGGTCGCCCCCACAAAGACGACGAACATAATGATCGCCGACACGTTGAGCGGTTGTTTTTGAACTTCACCGGTCAAGGCATCGGCTGCCCAGACGCCGGAAGATAAGGCTGCAAGGCCCAATGTTGCCAATAGACGCCGGATCATTGCGCAGCCTCCTTGAGAATTGCGTTGTTCAGGTCGTCAAATTCGCCATTGGCCCGGTGCACATAGATACCGGTCAGTATAAAAGCCGAAATAATCAGCCCCACACCAATCGGAATCCCCCAGGTGATAGACGAATCGGGGCTCAGTTTCGCCCCCATGATGTGCGACCCGTAGGCAATTAACAGGATAAAAGCGGCGTACAAGCCAAGCATGATCGCCGATAGAATCCAGGCGAAACGCTCTCTTTTCTTAACCAGCTCCTTGAAACGCGGGCTGTTTTGAATCTTGAGGTAAATGCTGTCGTTCATTATTTTTGTCCTCGCAGCACAGATGAGATGGAACGTTTTCACTATTAGGGGGCTTCAATTTCTAAGCCAGACGACTTTAGTAGTAGAACCCTCAATCTGCTGTAGCCCCCGGTTTATCTAGCCTGCAAGGATAACGACATCAATTTGCCAGCCTATAAATGAAAAAACCGCCGGGCAATATCGCCGGGCGGTTCTGGGGGCTGCGAGCTAGACACTTCAGCGGTTTTTACTGGACCCACTCAGCCACGCGCTCAGGGTGCTTTGCCACCCACTCTCTGGCAGCAACATCAGGCTTGGCCCCTTCCTGAATCGCCAACATGACCTCGCCAATTTCGTCCTTTGAGTTCCAGTGGAATTTTTTCAGGAAGGCCGCCACTTCAGGCGCTTTGGTGCCCAATGCTGTGCTGCCAATGCTATTAACTGTCTCAGCAGCGCCATACACGCCTTTGGGATCATCCAGAAAGCGCAGCTTCCATTTGGCAAACATCCAGTGCGGCACCCACCCCGTGACCACAATCGGCTCTTGCTTGGCATACGCGCGCCCCAACTGCGAAGTCATGGCCGCGCCAGAACTGGCCTGCAATTTATAGCCCAGACCGTAATCCTTGATGGCCTCATCCGTTTTGAGCATCACCCCTGACCCGGCATCAATTCCGACGATTTTTTGCTGGAAGCCACTGTCATCTTTCAGATCCGCGATGGAGGTGGCCTTCACGTACTCAGGCACAATCAGACCGATTTTGGCGTCTTTAAAGTTGGGACCATAATCCACCACTTTGTCCTTGTTCTTGGCCCAATACTCGCCATGCGTGACAGGCAACCAGGCGGACAACATGGCGTCCAGCTTACCCGTGGCCACGCCCTGCCACATGATGCCCGTTGCGACCGGCATCAACTTGACCTCATACCCCAACTTTTGTTTGATCACTTCAGCGGCCACATGAGTCGTTGCCACGCTGTCAGACCAGCCGTCCACATACCCAATGGTCAACGTCGGTTTGGTTTGCGCGCTGGCCAACCCCGCACTCATCGCCAGCACTACAGCAGCCCCCACACTCAAGAGTCGTCGCATGCTCATCACTGATTCCTCACTGTGTCGGGCCCGACGAGTGCCGGACCGCCCGAACCCACACCTTGATCATCAACGCCCCGTTACGATCGACCTGCTCTGACGACGACATCAAGGCAGCCGCAAGCGACATCACGCGTAGACGTAACAAAATTATTCACAAGCGCTGAGCACACTCAATTGCAGGTAAGATGCGCGGCTTTGCTCCTATACGGCCTGCCCATGTCCGCGACTGCCCGCTTTCCAGCCCTGCCCTACCTCTTCGCCTGTCTACTCAGCCTGTTTGCAGTTGCCGGCTTCTGGTACGGCCTGGGCCAACCCGTCCTGTTGCCCGACGCGGCCACTGCGACACACAAACTGCAATGTGCCTCCTACACCCCGTTCGATAAAGATCAATCGCCCTTCGACCAACCGTTCGTGCCGCGCATTGAGCGCATGGATGCAGACCTGGCGTTACTCGCCACGCGCTTTCAGTGCATTCGCACCTATTCGCAGGCCGGGCTGGAGGCATTACCCGAGCTGGCCCGCAAGCACGGGCTCAAGTTGATGATCGGCGCCTGGGTAAGCCCGGACCCGATAGCGACCGCCGCAGAGGTCAAGGCGCTCATTGCATCGGCCAATGCCAACCCCGACGTCGTCAGTGCCGTGATCGTGGGTAACGAGGCCCTGCTGCGTAAAGAAATCACTGCCCCGCAACTGGTCACACTGATCGAGCAGGTAAAGCATCAAATCAAACAACCGGTGACGTACGCAGACGTATGGGAGTTCTGGTTACAACACCCTGAAATCGCACCTGCGGTGGATTTTCTGACCATTCACCTGCTGCCTTACTGGGAAGATGACCCGGCAGGCGTCGACCAAGCCGTGAAACACGTCGAACAGATCCGTGAAGTCTTCGGCAGCAAATTCGCCCCTAAAGACATCCTGATTGGTGAGACCGGCTGGCCCAGCGAAGGCCGACAGCGCGAAACTGCCCTGCCAAGTCGCGTCAACGAAGCCAAGTTCATTCGCGGCTTTGTCACCCTGGCCGAACAAAACGGCTGGAAGTACAACCTGATCGAAGCCTTTGACCAGCCCTGGAAACGTGGCAGCGAAGGAGCAGTAGGTGGCTACTGGGGGTTGTTTGACGCTGACCGCCAGGACAAAGGCATTCTGGCCGGGCCGGTCTCCAACTTGCCGCATTGGCCCGTCTGGCTCGGCTTGGGTACAGCCCTGCTCCTCGCCACCCTGCTGATTGGCGGGCGCGTTCGCAGCACGCGTGCAGCGTTGTTGTTGCCCGCACTGGGCGCAGTGTCAGGGTGCACGATCATTGCCTGGGCTGAACTGGCCTCCGTCACCAGCCGCTTTGCCGGGGAATGGGTGTGGGCCGGGGCACTCTTGGCCTTGAACCTGATTGTGATGACCCATGCGGCACTGGCCTTGGGTCAAAAAGAGGGGTGGCGCGAGCGCCTGTTCAACCACCTGGAACGCCGTGCGGGCTGGTGGTTGGCTGCTGCCGGATTTGCCGGAGCGGTCATGATGCTGGGGCTGGTGTTTGAACCGCGCTACCGCAGCTTCCCCAGTGCAGCCTTGTTGCTGCCCGCGCTGGTTTACCTGCTGCGCCCCGTGTGCGGACCACGGCGTGAGTTTGGCTTGCTGGCGTTTATCATCGGCGCTGGCATTCCGTTACAGCTGTATCGCGAAGGAGTGAGCAACGAACAGGCATGGGGGTGGGCGCTGGTTAGTCTGCTGCTGGTACTCGCTTTGTGGCGCAGCATACGCACTCGCTGAACGAGGCTCGAGCAGGCCGCGGCTACTCACTCAGTAGCCGCTGCACCACACACATAAGGTGCAGCGGTCTCGGCCTGCTCCCCGGCCACTGCAACTGGCCCTCCTCAAACTGTGCGCGCTCTTACCAGCCGCAGCCCCGCAATCACCACTGCAAACACGGCCAGACTGGCGTTATACAACGCCAGTGCAGGCAACCCGAATGCCAACGCCACAACCGCCAGTGCACTGCCAACGCGCCCGCGTACAAAAAACGCCACCACTGCGACTGCCACGGCAACCCAACCCATCGCCCTGAAGTGGATCAACCACCCCAGGTTGGCGCGCAACTGACACTCCCAACGTGTTGCTTCTGCCACGCACGTGCCTACCCACTGCGCATCTTCCATCAGGCCATAACGCAGGCCATAGCCGGCCGCCAGCCATACAGGCAAAGCAATTAGAAGCAATATAAATGGCAAACGAGGACGCATAACAACTCCGATAAGCAAAAGCGGCGCCCAGCTTAATCGCACTTATGGGCTATGCAAGCCTTGCAATCAGATATCTGTTCACTAAAGTCATTCAACGTGTATCTTGCGATAGCTAATTGCCTGCCTGCGACAACTTGGGGATTTATTTAGGGGTGCACCACGGCACTTCGACGTCAGCCCTGTGGTCATAGCCTGCGAATCTTCTCCGCACCTTCTCTAGGGATAGCCTTCATGCTTCGTTCTCTGCCCCTCGTCGCCCTTCTGGGCGGCCTATTACTGAGTGCGTCCGCGCAGGCGGTCGATGTCGACCCCGCCACCTATGGCTACCCGATTACCAATCCGTTTGAAGCCACCATCGCGACAACACCACCGCAGATGCGCCCCTATCTGCCGAGCGAAGATGACATCCGTCAATCGGACTACAGCCTGACGATGCGCCCTGAACGTGAGTTCACGCTGCCGGCCAACTTTTGGGCGGTAAAAAAACTCTCCTACCGCATGGCCAGGCAAGATCATCCGGCCCCACTGATCTTCCTGATCGCAGGCACCGGTGCGCCCTATGACAGCAGCCTCAACGAATTCCTGAAAAAGCTGTTTTACCAGGCCGGTTATCACGTAGTGCAGCTGTCATCGCCCACCAGCTATGACTTTATGAGCGCAGCCTCACGCTATGCCACCCCCGGTATCAGCCAATACGACGCCGAAGATTTGTATCGCGTGATGCAGGCCATTCGCGCGCAACAGGCCGACGTGCCCGTCACCGACTATTACCTCAGCGGGTATAGCCTTGGCGCGCTGAATGCCGCCTTTGTCAGCCACTTGGATGAAACCCGTAAAAGCTTCAACTTCAAAAAAGTGCTGATGCTCAACCCCCCAGTCAACCTGTACACCTCCATCAGCAACCTCGACAAACTGGTGCAAACAGAAGTTAAAGGCATCAACAACAGCACCACGTTCTACGAGCTGGTGTTGAACAAACTGACCGAGTACTTCAAGCAAAAAGGCTATGTCGACCTCAACGCAGCGCTGGTGTACGACATCCAGAACTCCAAAGAACGACTGACCAACGAACAAATGGCGATGCTGATCGGCACTATGTTCCGTTTCTCGTCGGCCGACATCGTGTTCACCTCGGACTTGATCAACCGCCGCGGCCTGATTACCCCGCCCAACTACCCGATCACCGAAGGCACCAGCCTGACGCCTTTCCTCAAGCGCTCCTTGCAGTGCGACTTTGACTGTTACCTGACCGAGCAAGTCATCCCGATGTGGCGCGCCCGCACCGATGGCGGCAGCCTGTTGCAACTGATCGATCAGGTCAGCCTGTACGCCCTCAAGGACTACCTGAAAAACAGCCCGAAGATCGCGGTCATGCACAATGCCGACGACATCATCCTCGGCCCTGGCGATTTGGGCTTTTTGCGTGAAACGTTCGGCAATCGCCTGACGGTGTACCCGTATGGTGGCCATTGCGGCAACCTCAACTACCGTGTCAACGCTGACGCTATGCTGGAGTTCTTCCGTGGCTAAACATCTATTACTGGCTGCCGCTCTACTGAGCGCCGGCGTCGCCCAAGCGGACAACAGCAAAGCACAGACCGAACGCACAGTAGATGCCGATGGCTTCACTGAGCCATTGAAGCTGCTCAAATTCAACCCGGGGCTGGATCAGCGAGAATTCGAACGCGCCACCATGAACGCCCTGAGCGTTTATGACCCGCTGGAGTCGGTCAACCGCCGCATCTACCACTTCAACTACCGGTTCGATCAATGGGTGTTCCTGCCGGTGGTCAACGGCTACCGCTACGTGACCCCCAGCTTCCTGCGCACCGGCGTCAGCAACTTTTTCAACAACCTGGGTGATGTGCCCAACCTGTTCAATAGTCTGCTGCAACTCAAGGGCCATCGTTCACTGGAAACCACCGGGCGCCTGCTGCTGAACACCACACTGGGCGTAGCCGGTTTGTGGGACCCGGCCACGGCCATGGGGCTGCCACGCCAGAGCGAAGACTTCGGGCAAACCCTGGGCTTCTATGGCGTGCCCGGCGGCGCGTACTTGATGCTGCCGATTCTGGGGCCATCCAACCTGCGAGACACCACCGGCCTGGTGGTCGACTACGGCGCGAACCAGGAAATCAACTTCCTCAACGTGCCCCACGAAAGCACCCGCCACCCGGAAATCTGGGTGCTGGGCGCAGTCGACAAGCGCTACAACACCAGCTTCCGCTATGGCCAGTTCGACTCGCCGTTTGAATACGACAAGCTGCGCTACATCTATACAGAAGCGCGAAAACTGCAAATCGCCGAGTAAACCTCTCCCCTTCGGGCTGCGCTGCCTGCGCGCAGCCCGACGGCTAAATCCGCAGAAACGTGCACAGCTGTTTGCGTTTGGCCAAAGCATCCATGCGCCCCAGCGCGATCAACTCGCGGCAATATCCCGCTTCGAACAACAAATAACTCAACACCCCCGCGCCACTGGTTTTAGTCGCTCCCGGCCCACGCAAAAACAGGCGTAGCGCCGCAGGCAACTCATGTCGGTGACGTGCGGCAATTTCGTCAATGGGCTGGCTCGGTGCAATCACCAGTACCTCCACCGGCGACAAACCCAAGTGGTCGGTTTGCCGAGGCAGCACGCGACTGAAGTGATTCAAACGCTCCAGCAGTTCGATATCACTCTCAAGGCTGTCGATAAACGTGCTGTTGAGCATGTGACCGCCTATCTGTGCCAACGTCGGTTGCTGCGCACTGAACTGACGTAGCTGGCTGTCTTGCGCATCTGGCCCGCGCGGGTTGCCACTGACCCCGACCACCAACACGCGGTTGGCGCCCAGATGCAGCGCAGGACTGATGGGGGCAGACTGACGGACCGCGCCATCACCGAAATACTCTTCGCCAATTTTGACCGGGGCAAACAACAAGGGGATGGCTGAACTGGCCAGTAAATGCTCAATCGTCAATGGCGTCGGCATTCCGATCCTGCGGTGGCGTAACCAGCCGTCGATTGCGCCCTTACCCTCGTAGAACGTCACCGCCTGGCCCGATGAATAGCCGAACGCGGTGACCGCCACCGCACGCAGTTGCTGCGCCTCAATCGCTTGGTTGATGCCCGAAAAATTGATTTTGTCGCTGAGCAGCTCGCGCAGGGGTGAACTGTTGAGCAGCGCCACCGGTACATGCGAGCCAAGCCCCAGCAGGCTATGGCCCACAAAACGACTGGCCTGGCGCATCACTCCCGGCCAGTCGCTGCGCAGCACGCGACGGCTTTCAAACGCCTGCCAGAACGCGGTCAAATGCTCCACCGCACTGGCAAAGTTCATTGCACCGCTGGCCAGGCTGACCGCATTGATAGCACCGGCGGAGGTGCCGACAATCACCGGAAATGGATTAGCCGCGCCCTCAGGCAGCAACTCGGCAATCGCGGCCAGCACGCCCACCTGGTAGGCCGCGCGCGCACCACCCCCGGAAAGAATCAGACCTGTGACCGCCTGCGTGGCACTCAACGCAGCACTCCGAAGAGGCGATCACCCTCAGCGGCGTTTGTCGTACAACTTCGGCTCGCCCGGTGGACGTGTTTTGAACCGACGATGCGCCCACAGGTACTGCTCGGGGCACTCGCGGATAGCCCGCTCGACCCACTGATTGATGCGCAAGCAGTCCGCCTCATCGCTTTCTCCAGGGAAATCCTTCATCGGCGGATGAATCACCAACGTGTAACCACTGCCATCCGCCAGTCGTTGTTGAGTAAAGGGCACAACCAGCGCTTTGCCCAACTTGGCAAACTTGCTGGTCGCCGTGACAGTCGCCGCCTGAATACCGAACAGCGGCACGAAAATACTTTGCTTGGCGCCGTAGTCCTGGTCAGGTGCGTACCAGATCGCCCGCCCGGAGCGCAGCAATTTGAGCATGCCGCGCACGTCGTCGCGCTCCACGGCCAATGAATCCAGATTGTGCCGCTCACGGCCGCGACGCTGAATAAAGTCGAACAGCGGGTTGCCATGCTCGCGGTACATGCCGTCGATGGTGTGCTTCTGACCGAGCAAGGCGGCGCCGATTTCCAGCGTGGTGAAGTGGAACGCCATCAAGATCACGCCCCGGCCTTCCAGTTGCGCCTGCTTGAGGTGCTCCAGCCCTTCTATATGGGCGAGCTTGGCCAAACGTGGTTTGGACCACCACCAGCTCATGGCCATTTCAAAAAAGGCGATGCCGGTGGAGGCGAAGTTTTCTTTCAACAGGTGTTTGCGCTCGGCCGCGCACTTGTCGGGAAAACACAGTTCGAGGTTACGCGCGGCAATACGTCGACGGTCACCGGCCACACGGTACATGAGCGCACCCAGCGCGCGACCGATACACAGTTGTAACCGGTAGGGCAGTTGAACCACCAGCCAGAGCACGCCCAGGCCGAGCCAAAGCAGCCAAAAACGCGGGTGAAAAAAAGTGGCACGAAAACGCGGGCGATCCATTAATGATTCCGGACAGACACAAGGGCCGGGCATTCTACATCGTTAGACCCCGCTTGCGGCTGGCGGGCGTTCTCGTTATAAGTCTCAGCACTTTAAGTGACAAGCCGCATTAAGCCGACCATGAGCCAAACCGAATCGCTAGACCAAGCCCCTGTGTTCCAGCTTAAGGGCAGTATGCTCGCCATCACGGTGCTGGAACTGGCCAAAAACAACCTTGAAGCCCTTGATCGCCAACTGGCCGCCAAGGTGGCTCAAGCACCCAATTTTTTCAGCAACACACCGCTCGTGCTGGCTCTGGACAAAATGCCCGCAGGCGAAGGCGCCATTGATTTGCCCGGCCTGATGCGCGTGTGCCGCCAACATGGCCTGCGCACCCTGGCGATCCGTGCCAGCCGCATTGAAGACATTGCCGCCGCCATCGCTATCGACCTGCCAGTGCTGCCGCCCTCCGGTGCACGTGAACGGCCGATTGAACCGGTTGAAGCCCAGGTCAAGAAAAAGCCCGAAAAACCGCCCGAGCCCGTGATCAAGCCGACCAAAATCATTACCACCCCGGTACGCGGAGGCCAGACGGTGTACGCCGAAGGCGGCGACCTTGTGGTGATGGCGGCCGTCAGCCCCGGTGCGGAACTTATGGCCGATGGCAACATCCATGTGTACGGGCCTATGCGCGGTCGCGCACTGGCCGGACATAAAGGCAACACCAAGGCGCGGATTTTCTGTCAGCAGCTGAGCGCCGAGCTGGTGTCGATTGCCGGCAAGTACAAAGTATCCGAAGACCTGCGCCGCGATCCGCTGTGGGGCGCAGGGGTTCAAATCAGTCTGTCAAGTGACATGTTGAACATCACCCGTCTTTAACGGATACTCTCGCCATTTTCCAACCGTCTCAAAAGCGCAGAGAAAACAGTTTAAATCTTGTAGGAAGTACGTAATCAGGCGGTATTGACTGCACGTCAGTGTTAGCCCGAACGACAACCCGCCAGGCCTGTTCACCTGCCGTCGTTAATAGAGATGTTATTCAGGGGCTAAAAAGTCCTTTTTCCTTAGGGGTGAAACACCTTGGCCAAGATTCTCGTGGTTACATCCGGCAAGGGTGGTGTGGGTAAGACCACCACCAGCGCCGCTATCGGTACCGGCCTCGCACTGCGCGGTCACAAAACAGTCATCGTCGACTTCGACGTTGGCCTGCGTAACCTGGACTTGATCATGGGCTGCGAGCGCCGCGTGGTGTATGACTTCGTTAACGTGGTCAATGGCGAAGCCAACCTGCAACAGGCACTGATCAAAGACAAGCGCCTGGAAAACCTGTACGTGCTGGCCGCCAGCCAGACCCGTGACAAAGATGCGCTGACCAAAGAAGGCGTCGAAAAAGTTCTGATGGAACTTAAAGAAACCTTCGACTTCGTGGTCTGCGACTCCCCGGCCGGCATCGAAACCGGTGCTCACCTGGCCATGTACTTCGCCGATGAAGCGATTGTCGTGACCAACCCGGAAGTGTCCTCGGTACGTGACTCCGACCGGATGCTGGGCCTGCTGGCGAGCAAGTCGCGTCGCGCCGAGCTGGGTGAAGACCCGATCAAAGAACACCTGCTGCTGACCCGCTACAACCCTGAGCGCGTCAGTAAAGGCGAGATGCTGGGCGTTGAAGACGTCAAAGAAATTCTGGCCGTGGCCCTGCTGGGCGTGATTCCGGAATCTCAGGCCGTGCTCAAGGCTTCCAACCAGGGCGTGCCCGTGATCCTTGATGATCAAAGCGACGCCGGTCAGGCCTACAGCGATGCGGTTGATCGCTTGCTGGGCAAAACCGTTGAGCATCGTTTCCTCGATGCACAGAAGAAGGGATTCTTCGAGCGCCTGTTTGGAGGCAACTAAGCAATGAATATTTTTGACTTCTTTCGTACAAGGAAATCACCCACCACGGCGTCGGTGGCGAAAGAGCGTCTACAGATCATCGTGGCGCATGAACGCGGCCAGCGCAGTACGCCGGATTACCTGCCAGCTCTGCAAAAAGAACTGGTCGCAGTGATCCGCAAGTACGTCAACATCGAGTCTGATCAAGTTCAAATTGCCCTTGAAAACGAAGGCAGCTGCTCGATCCTGGAACTCAATATCACCCTGCCAGATCGTTAATCAATCCGGCTGACACCACGGCGACCTGGGCGCCTTCTCTTGCAAGAAGGCTCCCACGTCGCCGTTGGCGTTTCTCATGAGGCTGTTTTAATGCCGTTGTCGAACATCCATATCATCCACGAGGACGCTGGTGTTCTTGTGGTCAACAAACCGACGTTGCTGCTGTCCGTGCCCGGCCGTGCAGATGACAACAAGGATTGCCTGATCACCCGCCTGCAAGAAAACGGCTACCCCGAAGCGCGGATCGTGCATCGGCTGGACTGGGAAACCTCCGGGATCATTTTGCTTGCGCGTGACGCCGACACCCACCGCGAACTGTCTCGTCAATTTCATGACCGCGAAACCGAAAAAGCCTACACCGCCTTGGCATGGGGCCAGCCAGAACTGGACAGCGGCAGCATTGATTTGCCACTGCGCTACGACCCGCCGACCAAGCCCCGGCATGTGGTGGATCACGAGTTCGGCAAAAATGCGCTGACGTTCTGGAAAGTACTGGAGCGCTGCGGGGATTATTGCCGGGTTGAACTGACGCCCATTACCGGGCGCTCGCACCAACTGCGCGTCCACATGTTGTCTATCGGCCATCCGCTGTTGGGTGACGGTCTGTATGCCCATGAGCAAGCGCTCGCGGCTTACCCGCGCCTGTGCCTGCACGCCAGCATGCTGAGTTTCACTCACCCGCAAACCGGTGAACGCTTGCGCTTCGAATGCCCCGCTCCGTTTTAAACCAGGCCCTGCCCGTTAGCGCGTGGACGGATAACACCTGTAGGCACTGACGAGTAAAACGAGGCTGTGATCGGCGCCAAAGCCGTCGTAAAACCGTTAAATCCGCTGTGTCAGCTGTACCGCAGTGATTTGGATTTACGGCCGCTTCGCGCCCGATCGCAGCCTGCGTACCTGGGCAGCGACTACAGGTTTCACGTTCATTTGAGGTCAATTCTTGCGACCAATGCGCTAAACTCGCGGCCTTGCTGTCTGGAGTAACTTATGCGCGAAGAGTTGAACCAAGGCCTGATCGACTTTCTCAAGGCCTCCCCTACCCCCTTTCATGCCACCGCCAGTCTGGTTCAGCGTCTGGAGGCCGCCGGTTATCAGCGCCTCGACGAACGCGAAACCTGGTTCACTGAAGCCAACGGGCGCTATTACGTCACTCGCAACGACTCCTCTATCGTTGCCTTCAAGCTGGGCCGCCACTCACCTTTGCACGGTGGTATTCGCATGGTCGGCGCGCACACAGACAGCCCCTGCCTGCGAGTCAAGCCTCAGCCCGAACTGCAACGTCAGGGTTTTTGGCAATTGGGCGTTGAGGTGTATGGCGGCGCGTTGCTCGCCCCCTGGTTTGACCGCGACCTGTCGCTGGCCGGCCGTGTCACCTTCCGCCGCGACGGCATGGTCGAAAGCCAACTGATTGACTTCAGAACGCCTATCGCCACCATTCCCAACCTGGCAATTCACCTCAATCGCGCCGCCAATGAAGGCTGGGCGATCAACCCGCAAACCGAGCTGCCACCGATTCTGGCGCAGGTCGCGGGCGATGAGCGGGTAGACTTTCGCGCCTTGCTGACCGACCAACTGGCGCGCGAGCACGGCCTGAATGCCGACGTGGTGCTCGATTTCGAGCTCAGCTTCTACGACACCCAAAGTGCCGCGGTGATTGGTCTGAACAGCGACTTCATTGCCGGGGCACGTCTGGACAACTTGCTGTCGTGCTACGCCGGTTTGCAAGCGCTGCTCAATACCGAAACCGATGAAACCTGCCTGTTTGTGGCCAACGACCACGAAGAAGTCGGCTCCTGTTCAGCCTGCGGCGCTGACGGCCCGATGCTGGAGCAAATCCTGCAACGCCTGCTGCCTGAAGGTGATGAGTTCGTACGCACCATTCAAAAATCGCTGCTGGTGTCTGCTGACAACGCTCACGGCGTACACCCCAACTACGCCGACAAGCACGACGCCAACCATGGCCCAAAGCTCAACGCAGGCCCGGTGATCAAGGTCAACAGCAACCAGCGTTACGCCACCAACAGCGAAACAGCCGGCTTCTTCCGTCACTTGTGCATGGCCGAAGAAGTGCCCGTGCAAAGCTTTGTGGTGCGCAGCGACATGGGATGTGGTTCGACCATCGGCCCGATTACCGCCAGCCACCTGGGTGTGCGCACAGTGGATATCGGCCTGCCGACATTTGCCATGCACTCCATTCGCGAACTGGCGGGCAGCCATGACCTGGCGCATCTGGTCAAAGTGTTAAGTGCGTTCTACGCCAGCCAGCAACTGCCTTAAAAAGCATTTCACTGCGCATGCTCTGGAGCACCGCAGCGGTGCTCCAGGCGAAAGGCTCAAATTTGATACACGTCACCGCAAAATTTTGTAAAGACGCCTAGACTTGAGCGCATTCATTCCTTCAGGTCCATAACAATGATTGAGATGTCTGCGTTCCACTCCATGATGATTCCCATTGTGTGCGGCATGCTGCTGCTGACCATCGGTTTCACCCTTCGCGAGCGAACCAGCGGCATCGGCGTCCTGATGATCTGGTGCGGCATGCTGCTGATTTTCGGCACCATCGTGTTCAAGATACTTGCCAAGCTGAACTCATAAACGTTTCGTTTCTTTTCGTAAAATCCAGCGATGATTGATTTCCTGTGTGACAAGAAATGAATCATCGCTGGCCCTAGCGTACACTCGCTCAACCCGCTTCCCTTGAGGTTGATCGCCCTTGTTTCTTCGTCTGCTCGCTCTGCCCTATTTCCTGCTCGCTTGCGTGCTGACGCTGCTCCCCCTGGCCTCAGCCCAGGCCGTTGGCTTGCCCGGTTTGCTGGGCAGTTCGGATAAGTCCCAGGCCCAACCCGCCGAGCCGCTGGGCCAATCGCTGGACGAGGTGATCAAGAACCTTGAGAACGACCAGCAACGCAGCAAACTGCTGGCCGACCTGAAAAAACTGCGCGATGCGACCAAAAAAGCCCAACCCGAGGCCGAGCTGGGAGTGCTCGGGTTGATTGGCAGCACGCTGGGTGATCTTGAAAAACAATTCACCGGCACGGACAGCCCGTCTTATCGTTGGGCACGGGAAATTGAACAAGCTCAGGACGAACTCAAAGCCCTGATGCTGCCCGCCAGTCAGTGGCTGCCGATCATCTTCGCCTTTGCCCTGATCATCATGCTGTGGAGCCTGCTGGCCGCCCTGCTGATTTGGGTCAGCCATCGGGTGCGCTTGCGTTTTGGCTTGAGTGAAGAGCTGCCGCAGCACCCCAAGGCGGTGGACATGCTGCGCTTTGCCTTGCGCAAACTGGGGCCGTGGCTGGTGGCCTTGATGATCACCGTGTACATGAGTTACTCGCTGCCGTCCTCGCTAGGCAAAGATCTGGCGATGGTGCTGGCCTACGCGCTGGTTATTGGCACCTGCTTTTCGGCGATTTGTGTGATCGCGTTCTCGCTGCTCGATGGCCCGCACCGCCATCGTGCGCTGCACATTCTGCGTCATCAGGCATTCCGCCCGTTGTGGTGGATCGGCAGTTTTGCAGCGTTCGGCGAAGCCCTCAGCGACCCGCGACTGGTGGCCACGCTGGGCGTGCATTTGGCCCATACCGCCGCGACGTTCGCCAATGTGATGGCAGCGCTGTCCACCGGGCTGTTTATCATCCGCTTCCGTCGACCGATTGCGCACCTGATCCGTAACCAGCCGTTATCGCGACGCCTGACCCGCCGCGCCTTGAGTGACACCATCGAGTTACTCGGTACTTACTGGTGGATCGCAGCATTGATTCTGGTGGGCATTTCGTTGGCCGCCACCTTCATTTCCGCTGGCGACACCAGCACCGCCTTGCGCCAATCGCTGATCTGCACCGTGCTGGTGGTGCTGTGCATGGTGATCAACGGGTTGGTGCGCCGACATGCGCACAAGCCTCAACGCGGGCACAAACGTCACGCGCTGTATTCGGAGCGCCTCAAGAGCTTTGTCTACACTCTGGCGCATCTGGTGGTGTGGCTGGTGTTCATTGAATTGGGGCTGCGGGTGTGGGGCTTGTCGCTGATCCGCTTCACCGAAGGTGATGGCCATGAAATCACCGTCAAACTGTTTGGCCTGGGCGGCACGCTGTTATTTGCCTGGCTGATCTGGATTCTTGCCGACACCGCCATTCACCACGCCCTGACCCGCTCGCGCAAAGGGCTGGCGAATGCACGCGCGCAAACCATGATGCCGCTGATTCGCAACGTGCTGTTCGCGGCCATTTTTATCATTGCCCTGATCGTCGCCCTGGCCAACATGGGCATGAACGTAACGCCGCTGCTGGCCGGTGCCGGTGTGATCGGTCTGGCCATTGGTTTCGGTGCGCAATCGCTGGTTGCGGACTTGATTACCGGCCTGTTCATCATCATTGAAGACTCGCTGGCCATCGACGATTACGTGGACGTCGGCGGCCACCTCGGCACCGTTGAAGGGCTGACGATTCGCACCGTGCGTCTGCGCGATATCGACGGCATTGTGCACACCATCCCGTTCAGCGAAATCAAAAGCATCAAGAACTATTCCCGCGAGTTCGGCTACGCGATCTTTCGCGTGGCGATCCCGTACAACATGGAAATCGACGATGCGATCAAACTGATGCGTGACGTTGGGCAAAAAATGCGCACCGATCCGCTTCAGCGTCGCAACATTTGGTCGCCCCTGGAGATTCAGGGCGTGGAGAGCTTCGAGTCCGGCAGCGCGATTTTGCGTGCCCGCTTCAAGACCGCGCCGATCAAGCAATGGGAAGTGTCCCGCGCGTTTAACCTGTCGCTCAAACGGCATCTGGATGAGGCGGGGCTGGACTTGGCAACCCCGCGCTTGAGCGTGCAAGTCGTCACCGCGGGGAGTGGCATTTTGCAAAAGGATTAAAGCCTACGCCGAGCAGATTATTGCGCCAGTACGTCGACCCCGACGTGGATCGCGTCATGTCGCCAATACTCCAGGTCGCAATCAATCAGCCGCTCGTGCTGATCGTAGTTAACCCGCGCTATGCGCAGGCCGGGGCTGCCCGTTGACACCTTCAAGGTGGCGGCAGCTTGCCCAGGCAATGCCGTGGGCACGATTTCAAACTGCACCCGCCCATAGTGCAAATCGTAGTGCCGGGCATACAGTTCGGTGATTGACTGCGTGAGGTCGAACTCAAGAATCCGAGGGAAATATTGCGGGTTGAGATAGTGCTCGACATACAACACCCGTCGCCCATCAATGCACCGCCCGCGACAGATCTGAATCACGCTCGACAGTGCGGGCAACTTCAAGCGCTCACACACCGCGGCTGACGCAGGTTGCAGGCGCGCCGAAAGCACCTGCGTGGTGGCCACCCGGCCTTGAGCGCTGACCATCGCGTGAAAGTGACTGCGCTGCATCAAGTTGTAGGCCAGGCGCGGCGGTGAAATAAACCAGCCTCGGCGCTCCTCGCGGTACACCAACCCTTGCGCTTCTAACTGTAACAACGCCTCGCGCAGCGTCACGCGGGTCGTGGAGAACAGTTCGCTGAGTTTGCGCTCGGCCGGCAACTGACTGCCGCAGGCCAACAGGCCACATTCAATTTGTTCTTGCAGCGCGCGGCTGATCGCTGTCACCGCTTTGGGTGCACCTGTTTGCATCAACGTTACCTATCTGGACTAGTCCAGCACCAAACACGGGCCAGCGCGCTGTTCAATAGCCGCGCCGTGAGACTGCCAAGCCTAGGCAGATCACATGACTGTTCGATGACACGCCTGGCCATCATGCCCCGACCCATGCGGCCAAAGCCCCTGAATCCGGGGCTTTTGGCATGGTCTACGCTTACCCGCAACAAGTACTGAAACCCCAACTGGGCCGTGTCTGGTGGAGGCCGACATTAAAGTGTCATACGTGCGCCTTAAATTGGCTCAGGTATTGCTGACCTAGACCAACCCACTGCAAAAAATCAATAAAACCCAGCGTGAAAACGCCCCAGGAGCTACGGATGAAACAGTTTTTTCTGGCATCACTGTTAGGTTCAAGCATTGCCCTGTGCACCACGGCCATGGCCGCTGACGTCGACTTGAAAACCCTCGAAGCAGCGGCCCGTGCCGAAGGCACTGTCAACAGCGTGGGCATGCCCGATGACTGGGCCAACTGGAAAGGCACGTGGGCAGACCTGAATAAGCTTTACGGCCTCAAACACATCGACACAGACATGAGTTCGGCACAAGAAGTGGCCAAGTTTGCGGCCGAAAAAGACAACGCCAGTGCCGATATCGGGGACGTGGGTGCAGCCTTCGGCCCGATCGCCGTGGCCAAAGGCGTCACCCAGCCGTACAAACCGACAACGTGGGAGCAAATCCCGGATTGGGCAAAAGACAAAGACGGCAACTGGGCATTGGCCTACACCGGCACCATTGCGTTTATCGTCAACAAAAAACTTTTGCACGGCTCCGAAGTGCCGACCACGTGGTCCGACCTCAAAACCGGCAAGTACAAAGTGTCCATCGGTGATGTCAGCACGGCGGCGCAAGCGACCAACGGCGTCTTGGCTGCCGCGATCGCCAATAAAGGTGATGAGACCAACATCCAGCCCGCGTTGTTGATGTTTGCCGACATCGCCAAACAAGGTCGCTTGTCACTGGCCAATCCGACCATCGCCACGATGGAAAAAGGTGAAGTGGAAGTCGGCGTGGTCTGGGATTTCAATGGCTTGAGCTACAAGGCAAAAATGGCTAACCCCGATGATTACGTGGTGCTGATCCCCTCCGATGGCTCGGTGATTTCGGGTTACACCACCCTCATCAATAAATACGCCAAGCACCCGAACGCGGCCAAGCTGACCCGCGAATTCATCTTCAGTGATGCGGGCCAGACCAACCTGGCGCGAGGCAATGCGCGGCCGATTCGCGCTGAACACCTCAAGCTGCCCGAAGACGTGCAAAAACAACTGCTGCCAAACGAGCAGTACAAGAACGTAACGCCGATCAAAGATGCCGCTGCCTGGGAGAAAACCTCCAAAGCCCTGCCGCAGCTGTGGCAAGAAGAAGTCATCATCAACATGCAATAACCCCGTAGAAGCTGCCGAGGCACGGAGGCGGCGATCTTTTTATTGAGCAAAAGATCGCCGCCTTCGCCAGCGCCTACGTGGCCGGGAAGCACCTGTCCCCCTGTTTGCGAGTCGTACATGAAACACAACGTGATTCTGGTGATCCTCGACGGTTTGAATTACGAGGTCGCCCGCCATGCCATGGGCCATCTGCAGGCGTATGTAGGTGCCGAGCGCGCCGCCTTGTACAAACTCACGTGTGAGTTACCTGCGCTATCGCGCCCGCTCTATGAGTGCATCCTCACGGGCGTGCCGCCCATCGAGAGCGGCATCGTGCACAACGCTGTTTCGCGCCTGTCCAACCAACGCAGCGTGTTCCATTACGCGCGTGAAGGCGGACTGAGCACCGCCGCCGCGGCCTATCACTGGGTGAGCGAGCTGTATAACCGCTCGCCATTTGTCATCGCGCGTGATCGTCACACTCAAGCGCCCGACCTGGCGATTCAATACGGGCATTTTTACTGGAGCGACCACTACCCCGACTCGCACCTGTTCGCAGATGCCGAACACCTGCGTACGCAGCACGCTCCCAATTTTTTACTGGTGCACCCGATGAACATCGACGATGCCGGTCACAAACACGGGCTGGACTCTGCGCAATACCGCAACAGTGCGCGCTCGGCCGACATCATTTTGGCCGACTACCTGCAAGGCTGGCTGCAGGCGGGTTACCAGGTTTTGGTCACCGCCGACCACGGCATGAACAACGATCGCTCGCACAATGGCTTGTTGGACGAAGAACGCCAGGTGCCGCTGTTTGTTCTGGGCGATGCGTTCAGTTTCAACCCGGATGTTGAGCCCAAACAAACCGAACTGTGCGGCACCGTGTGCGAGCTGCTGGGCGTTGCCCATGACAAACCGCTGTGCCGCGACCTGTTGAGGCCCGCCGTATGAGCCGAGGTAAATGGCTCGCGCTGTTGTGTCTGGTGCCCTTCGCGGTGTTTTTTATCGTGTTCCAGATCGCGCCGCTGGTGTGGGTGTTGATCCACAGCGTGCAATCGGAAGACAGCGGCTGGGGCCTGGCCAATTTCAGCAAGATTTTCAGCTCCAGGTTTTACTTGCAGGCGATCCAGCACAGTCTGGAGATCAGCTTTTGGTCCAGTGTGTTTGGCATTGTGATTGCCGTGCTCGGCAGCTATTCATTGCGCAAAGTGGATTCGCGCCTGCGCAATTTCGTTAACGCCTTCGCCAACATGACCAGTAACTTCTCCGGAGTGCCACTGGCGTTTGCGTTCATCATCCTGCTGGGGTTCAACGGCAGCATCACGATCATGCTCAAACAGGCGGGGATCATCGAGGATTTCAACCTTTACTCGAAAACCGGGCTGATCATTTTGTACACCTACTTTCAGATTCCACTGGGGGTGTTGCTGCTGTACCCCGCCTTCGATTCGCTGCGTGAAGACTGGCGCGAGTCAGCCTCCTTGCTGGGCGCCAACAGTTGGCAGTTCTGGCGCTTCATCGGTCTGCCCGTGCTGACCCCCGCCCTGCTCGGCACCTTCGTGATTTTGCTGGCCAATGCGCTGGGCGCTTATGCCACGGTGTACGCACTGACCACGGGTAACTTCAACGTGCTGCCGATTCGAATAGCCGCAATGGTGTCGGGTGACATCAGCCTGGACCCCAACATGGCCAGCGCTCTGGCGGTAATTCTGGTTGGGCTCATGACCTTGGTCACGCTGGTGCACCAGTGGCTGCTAAAGAGGACCTACCATGTCGCGCGCTGAATCTGCGTCGGGCAATGTGTACCACCGCTGTGTGGTGTGGCTGTTGTTTCTCATCCTGCTGCTGCCGCTGCTCGGCACGCTGGTTTACTCCATTGCCAGCAGTTGGTCGGCGACCATTTTACCCAGCGGTTTCACCTTCAAGTGGTACAGCCAACTCTGGGGTGACCCGCGCTTTTTGACCGCCTTCGGCCAGTCGTTGCTGGTGTGTGTGGCCGCACTGGTGCTGTCGGTGGTGCTGATTTTGCCGCTGCTGTTTGTCGTGCATTACCACTTCCCCAAACTCGATGCGCTGATGAATATCCTGATCCTGCTGCCCTTCGCTGTGCCGCCGGTGGTGTCATCCGTGGGGTTACTGCAACTGTATGGCTCCGGCCCGCTGCAAATGGTCGGTACTCCGTGGATTTTGATCGGCTGTTACTTCACGGTGGCGTTGCCGTTTATGTACCGCGCCATCACCAACAACCTGCAAGCGATCAACCTGAGAGACCTGATGGATGCCGCGCAACTGCTGGGCGCCAATACGTGGCAAGCCGCATTTCTGGTGGTGCTGCCCAACCTGCGCAAAGGCTTGCTGGTGGCACTGTTGCTGTCGTTCTCATTCCTGTTCGGCGAGTTTGTATTCGCCAATATCTTGGTCGGCACCCGCTACGAAACCTTGCAGGTGTTCCTGAACAACATGCGCAACAGCAGCGGGCATTTCACCAGCGCGCTGGTGATCTCCTACTTCCTCTTTGTATGGGTGTTGACCTGGGTTGCCACCTTTCTGAACAAGGACAAAACCCCATGAGCTTCGTCAGCGTCGAACACCTGCAAAAGAGCTACGCCTCCACCCCGGTGTTCAGCGACATCAATTGCAGCATCGCCCAGGGCGAGTTCGTCACCCTGCTCGGCCCTTCGGGTTGCGGCAAGTCCACCCTGTTGCGCTGCATCGCGGGGCTGACGCCGGTGGATGATGGCAAGATCCTGCTCGATGGCGAAGACATCGTGCCGTTGAGTCCGCAAAAGCGCGGCATCGGCATGGTGTTCCAGAGCTATGCGCTGTTCCCCAACATGACCGTCGAGCAAAACGTCGCCTTCGGCTTGCGCATGCAAAAGGTCAAGGCCACTGACAGCCACAAGCGCGTGGCCGAGGCCCTGCAACTGGTCGAGCTCAATGACTTTGCCAAGCGCTACCCGCATCAGTTGTCTGGCGGGCAATGCCAGCGTGTGGCCCTGGCCCGGTCGCTGGTCACCCGCCCGCGCCTGTTGCTGCTCGATGAGCCGTTGTCTGCGCTGGATGCACGTATTCGCAAGCACTTGCGCGAGCAAATCCGGCAAATTCAGCGTGAACTGAACCTGACTACGATCTTTGTCACCCATGACCAGGAAGAAGCGCTGACCATGAGCGACCGTATCTTCCTGATGAATCAGGGACGCATCGTACAAAGCGGTAATGCACAAACCTTGTATGCCGCACCCGTGGATGCGTTTGCGGCAGGCTTCATCGGCAATTACAACCTGCTCGACCCCGAGGCGGCCAGCCGTCTGTTGCAACGCCCGGTCAGTAGCCGTATCGCGATTCGCCCGGAAACGTTGGGCTTAAGCCTGCACGGTGAACCCGATGCACTGATCCGCAGTCACAGCCTGCTGGGCAATGTGATTCGCTATCGCGTCGAGGTACGCGGCGTGGAGTTGATCGTCGATGTGCTCAACCGCTCACCGACCGATCTGTACCCCGACGGCCAACGCGTGGCACTGTCCATCGATGCAGGCACCCTGTGTGAGGTAGCCTGATGTTCTTGAATTCACTGAAAAGAGAGCTGCGCTGATGGCCTTGGCAATTTTTGATCTGGACGAAACCCTGATTCATGGCGACTGCGCCACCCTGTGGAGCGAGCAAATGGGCCGCCTGGGCTGGGTCGATCCTACATCCTTCATGGCGCGCAATAACGAATTGATGGCAGCGTACAGCCGGGGTGAACTGGCGATGGAAGACTTCATGGCCTTCAGCCTGGAGCCGTTGATCGGCCGTACACCTGAGGAGGTCGCACATTTGGTCGAGCCGTGGGTAGAGGACCGCATCGAGCCGATCATTTTCAGCGATGCCTGCAAAGCAATCGCCGATCATCGCAAAGCCGGTGACCGGATTCTGGTGATCTCGGCATCAGGTACGTATTTGGTGAAACCGATTGCTGAGCGTCTGGGTATCGATGAAGTGCTGGGTATCGAACTTGAGGTCAAGCATGGGGTGTATACCGGGCACACTGTCGGCACCCTGACCTACCGCGAGGGCAAAATCACGCGTTTGCTGGAGTGGCTGGACGCCGAGGAAGAAAATCTGGAAGGCGCGAGTTTTTATTCCGATTCGCGTAATGATTTGCCGCTGTTGAAGAAAGTCGATCATCCGCATGTTGTGAATCCTGATCCGGTGTTACGTGAACACGCGCAACAGGCCGGGTGGCCGATTCTTAATTGGGTTTAACCGCCTCCCGCTTCGACCAGGGCCCGGCTGGCGCCCCACGGCAAGGCCCTTGAGCACAGGGGGAAACCTAGGCTCACTGTCATTTCTGACAGTAGCGCAGCCTTGGCATTGAGTATGAAATGACTCCAGTCATCACGACAATCTGGAGCCGTCACAATGCATACGCCACTGACCACCCTTCAACCGATAGACATTCCTGGCTCAACCGGTGCTCTAGACAGCGGTGAGTTGGGTATCAATCTTGCCGCCGCGCAAAAAAACTTCCCGGACAGGGGCCTGCAAGTTCGGATTAACCCCTGGACTAACATGGCTCCCGGCGACAGGCTTAATGTCATCCTGACGGATAACAGTGGCCCCGTTATCGTGGCTAGCAAAAGCATTAATATCGGTGAAGAGAATCAGATTGTTACTGCTTTTATTGCGTCTTCACGTCTTAAAGAAGGCTCTTATAGCATCAGCTATAACGTACTGCGCACAGGGGCCTCAACGCCCGAACCCTCGGTCCCGGTAGATATCTACGTCAAACTGACACTGCCAGGCGGCCAGGATCAGAATGGTGACACCCCCGGCCATTCGGCACTGCTCTTTCGCTTACCCGAAGAGGTTATCGCGAACGGCGTCGATAAAGAGATGGCAATGGCGGGCATCAAAGTCACCATCCTTCCTTATATGCATATTACCGAGCTGGACATTATCGACTTGATCTGGGGCTCGCAGCACATCAGGCACGAGGTGAGCAATGCGCAAGCTGAAAACCCGATACAGAACCCTATTGAAATAGTCGTCGATTATGAAACGATTCTCGCTGCCGAGGATTCGGATGAGTTACCGGTGGCCTTCGAGGTCTATGACCTTGTTGATAACCAGTCTGAGGACTGGAGTGCAGAACAACGTATCGTGGTGGATACCGCGAGCAATCGGCTACTACCCCCCATTCCTAGAAAACTGGTGAATGGCAACACTCTGGATCTAGACCTGCTTGAGGGCGAAACCACGGATGTGGCTGTGGCCTGTTTTCCACCTGCATTTTCCAGTGGGGACAATTTAGTTCTGACACTCAAGGGCACCACGATAGCCGGCGTCGCCGTGTTAGAAACCTACGCACAGCGCATCGAAAATGTCCCTAGTGTTTATGACATCCCTGTTTCCGTTGCTCTGCTGCGCACGTTAGTCAAAACGACCGTCTCGTTTTCCTATGAGCTGACCAAAGGCAATGGCTCGGGGACATTTAAGTCCAAGGCCACTTTTGCCATAGTCACAGGACAGCCTTACCTGCTTAAAGCCCCGACAGCTATCGACGCATCGGCGGGCGCGCTCGACCCTGACCTGATCGAGACCACCATCGAAATCCCATTCGACGCGTCCATGAACGCCGGTGATTCGATTGACTTGCAATGGCTCGGCACACTGCCCGACGGCAGCATCTATTTACCAAAACTGCGGCCGCACTTGATTACCGGTTCAGAGTGGTCTGCCCAACAACCCATCAATATGTATATTGACGGGCAGCATCTAAAGCTTATCGAGGGGGGAACGCTAGAGCTTTTTTACATACTGATGAGTAGTGATTCCGAACGTAAATCACTGCATACCGCCCGGTTGAATGTCGGCGAACCCCGTGCAGAGTTGCCTGCACCTCATGTCGACAAGGTGGATGGCGTCATTGATCCTGAGCTGTTTCCGCGCGGCGTCACACTGATTGTGCCGATGTATAACGGCATAGAGGCTGGCGACACCGTGCATTACAACTGGGTCGGCTCCAAAACCGGCAAGACCGAAGACTGGATCAAACTCAACAGCAGTTCGGCTACGCGCGAAATTCCTTTTCAGATCGCCAAAGAACACGTCACACCCAATCTGGGCGGCACGATAGAAGCGTCTTATTGGGTTGAGCGTGCCAACGGTAATGTCAGCCAATCCAACATCTTGCCCCTGAGCGTGGGCGAAGCTCAAAGCGAACTGCTTACCCCTGCCTCTATAGAAGGGGTAGTCGAGGGCGGGGTTCTGGACCTGAAAGGAATTGGTGAAAAAGGCGAAGTCATTGTCACGATAGAACCCTGGATAAGTTCTCCTGAAGACCCCAATAACGAAATGAATCCGGGGGATCAGGTATTTATGACGTGGACAGCTGCCAATGGGGCCGCTCCCTACACTGATTACCGGTCCATTAGCGGGAGCATGGACAATAAACCTGTGCTTTTCTATGTTCCCTATGCCGACGCCATCAAGTTTCTTGACGCGACTGTAACCGTGACCTATAGCGTGGATCCGTATGACGCTGAGGCTGATGACAGAACATCGGCACCCTTGACGTTCGTGGTCAGCCTTGCTGAGAGCCAGTTACCGGCGCCGCAGATCAAGGAGGCGAGGGGCGACATCCTCAATCCTGGTGACGCGCGCGAGGGGGCTACGGTTCTGATTCAAAAGGCCGGCCTCAAAAAGAACGACCAGGTCACTCTTGAATGGAAAGGCCAGCCTGGCAGTGGCACGGTGTCGAAACATAAAACCGTGAGCCAGGATGGTGAAGATCTTGAAATCACGGTCGAGTACGCGACGGTTGTCGCCAATGACGGATTCGATATTGAACTGTTCTACAACGTAGCGCGTGCAGACGGCTCGCCGCAGGATCCTTCGGCGAGCGCAGAATATAGCGTCATGAGCACGGTCGGCTCAGGTGTGATAAAGGTGATGGGCGCGCGCTACAACCGCAGTACCTCTCGGGCATATAGCTCATCGCAAATATTGATGGCTTTTAACGCCAACACTAACCAGCCCCTTACGGCTCAATGGCAGTATCAGGGTGATACAGCGTGGGTGGCTGCCTCCGTGTGGCGCGACACTGCGCCCTGGAAAGTCCTTCAAGTGCGCACCACAGATGATGCCGTCAATTTAAACCCGGCCAACATTGTTGGCTCCGGCCATGAGAGCTATACCTCAACCTACTCGGCCTTCGTCGCTCATCGCAACAAAGGCGCCATGACTGGCTGGGGCCACGGGAGCAGTGGAGGCGACATTCCGTCGACCATCATCACCTATGACGATGTCGCCGAAGTCAGCTGCACCCACAGTGCTTATGCAGCACGCCGGCTAGACGGACGCGTGGCGGTCTGGGGAGCTCCCGGCGAGGGCGGTTCTTATAATTTACCGTTGTCGGACTTTGTAGAGGTCATCCCCAATACGGTTGCTTTTGCGGGGATTAAAACCGACGGCAAGATCGCGGCATGGGGCACCGTAGCGAATGGGGGTAAAGTTCCCCCTAAGCTCTCGGAGTATGACGACTTTCGTCATCTGTACGGTTCCGGAACCGCGTTCGCCGGTCTGCGCAACAATGGCGCAGTGGTTGCCTGGGGCGCTGCCGGCATGGGAGGGACCGTCCCAACCGACATCGCTGGACTGACGGACATCAAGCAAGTTGTTGGCAATTTCTACGCGTTTGCAGCGGTCCGTGCAAACAAACGCATCGTAGCCTGGGGCCATGCTAGTTATGGTGGTGCCGTCCCGGCAATCATTGCAAGCCTCGATAATGTCGATTACATCGCTAGCGGAAACTTCTATGCCTTTGCCGCGCTGCTTGAGACCAAATCTGTGGTGGCATGGGGAGCTTCCACGTATGGAGGAAGCGTCCCCTCCGACATCGCCGGTTTGACTGATATCGTATCGGTTGTGAGCACTTGGTCATCATTCGCGGCAATCAGGGAAAACGGCCATGTTGTGGCCTGGGGCGGGTCTGTCAATACGGGCGGAACGGTGCCAGCCAGCATCGCGCAGTTGGACGATATCGTACAGGTGGCCGGTAACAGCAACGCATTTGCGGCCTTGCGTAAAAACGGCAGGGTGGTGGCATGGGGGCTGGCATCTACCGGTGGGGATGTATCGCCTGTGGCCTCGCACCTGACCGATGTTCAAGCGATATACGCCAACAACAATGCCTTCGTAGCCCTGACCTCCGACGGCCGTGTCGTGACATGGGGGGATCCGACCGGTGGTGGCAACAGCAGCGCTGTCCAGGAGTTCCTCAAAGATAAAGTCACCTACAAAGCCACAAGCGCGTCACGTGGCCGTGGGCTGATGGCTAACCGCTGGTTGCTTAAGCACACGTCGTCCAAACCTCAACCCCGCTGATTCATCTGCATTTAACCGTTATTCCGGCGCGCCTGCGGGCCGCCGGATCAGTTAAAGAAGCCAGAGATCAGCGATGTCGAGGCTCCATTTTTGCGTAAAAGCGCGAGTCAGCAGCCGTCACAGATGCTCGTCTGGGTGCGAGATTGAACCTGCGTATTATTTAAATTGCGCGATCAAGCAGTGGCATCACGACTATCTGCTGTACCTCTCGTTTACAGCGGGAGGCCATAACCATGATTGGAAGCTCCCCCTCTCCTGTGCCTGGCTGCACAACAACGCCAACAGGACTCAGGCGTTAGTTCACACCTAAGTCCACTTCAGAGCGCAACACAAAAACATCGCCTCGAGGATAAGACAATGACTCGATTTACAACTCGCCTGTTCCCGCCTGTAAACCAGGACAACTCGACACTTACGTTGCGCCCGATCCTGATTTCAGGTTTGGCTAGACCGGTCGTGGATGCTGATGGCGGGATAGGACACAGTGTGGTTTATGGCAGTTCGTTCGGCCTGCTCTGCGCGATTGACCCCTACAACATGATGAGCACCAACGACAGTATTGATATTTACTGGGGCGCAGGTAACAAGATCGCCACGCGGCGGGTGAGTGCCTCCGAAGTTGATACGCGACTGTTTCTCTATCTGCCAGAAGACAAAATCGTACCCGGCCTGATAGACGATGTGTATTACACGCTGAACCGCGTTAACCCCACAACACCTCCCGAAGACTCCATCCCCCTCACCTTACTGGTCAAGCTCGATTTGCCCGGCGGCCCAGACGGCGATCCACATCTTCCCGGACATTCAAAATTGAAGAAGCCGGGGCTGCCCCAGGATGTCATCGACAACGGGGTCAGCGCCGAATGGGCCAGCAGAGGCGTACCCGTCGTGATAGAGAACTATCCCGGGAGATTCCGCCGCGATACCGTGCAATTGAAATGGGGAACTGTCTTTCTACGTCGGCCAATCACGCCAGAAGAAGCCGCCGGTACTGCACCAGTCACTGTATTAGTCGATCAACAAACGATTCTCTCCGCAGGCGATACCAACCAGCTGCTCGTGGAGTATCAGGTATTTGACGAGGTGTGGAATTTCTCCGAGGACTGGTCGAAAAACACCAAGGTGGCAGTGGAGGCCGGCGGCTGGCGCCTTGATGCGCCCATCATCAAGAATGTCAACGCGGCCGGCATCATTGATTTCGAACAGCTTGGTACGGCAGATGTGATTGTTCAAATCGTTGTTCGCGCCAGTGATTTCGGCCCCGGCGATTCAATCATCATGAACTGGCTAGGGACATCCATGAATGGCGCTATCGTCCCTCACGAAGAACGCTTTGACGGTTTCAATATCCCCTCCGTCATTGACGCAAGGGTGCCTAACGCCAAAATCAAAGACATTATCAAAGGGTCCGCCGTGGCCTCTTATATGGTCATGCGAGGCAATGGCGATCCGCCCGTCTCCTCAAAAAGGGCCTTCGCCAAAGTCATCGGTGAGACTAATCCGTTGGCCGCGCCCTATATTCTTGAAGTCGTCGGGGACACTCTGGAACCCTCGAATAATTGGGCAACGGTACAAATTCCTGCGTCGCAATTGATCAAAGCCGGCGACACTCTCGACGTCATCTGGCTGGGCACCACCGTCAGCGGTAACCCGTATGTTCATGAAATCCAGCACTCCGTGACCAGTAACGAGGCAGGCAAAGTCCTCACCCTGTATGTGGAACCTGAACACTTCACAGGCCTGGCAAACGGGAAACTGGATTTATCGTATACCGCCTTCAACGATGATCGTGTGCAGACATTCGGTACCAGCAAATCCGACCATTTACTGATAAACGTGGGCGAATTACGTCAGGAATTGCCTGCCCCAAAAGTTGAGCAGGCGCCTGATGATGTACTAGAACCTGAGTGGGTTCCCAACGGTGCGGATGTACGGATTAATTACCTTGGCACTGAGCCAGGCGATGTCGTGACCTACTTTTGGACCTCTTTTTCGCCAGAAGGAACTGTCAGCGACTGGATACCCATCACGATAGGATCTGCTGGCAAACCTGTGGGCTTTCACGTGCCGTACTCATACATTGAGGCCAGCCGAGATGTAGGTGCCAAAGTTCGCTACAACGTGCTGCAAGCCAGCAATGGGCTATACCGTTACTCCGCTACTTTGCACTTGAGAGTGGAATCAGATAAAGCACCCATCATTGCTTCGGTCCAGGACTCTAACGGCACAGATATCGTCAATGGTGGCACCACCCGCGACACACACCTGAGAGTGTTTGGGACAGGCCGCGCCAGATTCAAAGTTGAAGTGTTCGACGGTGCCAACTCACTGGGTGAAGCCGCCGTTGACCCATCAGGAAAATGGAGCCTAGAACCGGGCACGCTAAGCGTGTCCAGCCACAGCTTTACCGCAAAGGGGCTGTATGGCGAGCAATTAATCTCTCTGCCGTGGACGCTCACCATCGAGGAGCCGGTTTTTCCTGCCATTACCTCACTCAAGGATTCAAATAATCTGGAGATCCCTAATGGTGGGGCCACGACGCAAACCCAGCTAAAACTGGCTGGCACAGCATTGGCGGGTGCAACGGTTGAAATTTTCGATGGCATAAAATCTTTGGGCCAGGCCCTCGTAAGTAGTGCCGGAGAATGGGTGTACACACTTAGCGGGCTGACCCTGGCAGCGCACAACATCACCGCCAAAGGCCTCTACGATAACCAACCCACTTCAGCCGTCTGGTCATTCACCGTCACAGACGAAGTCGTACCGCAGATCTCTTCAGTCAGGGATTCTAGCGGGGCAGCTATCGCCAATGGAGGTAGCACCAGCGACACCAGCGTGACAGTAAGCGGCCGTGCAGAGGCCAGTAAAAGCGTGGAGATCTACGATGGCAGCACCGCCAAGGGCAAAGTAAACGTTAACGCCGCTGGTATTTGGACTTACACACTCAACGGACTGGCCTCGACGGCGCACAGCCTCACGGCAAAAGCGTTGTATGGCAACGCCTTATCCTCTGCACCGTGGACCTTTACCGTGACCGTCCAAATAGTGCCTCTCATCAGCTCAGTCAAGGATTCGGGAGGAACAGAAATCCCCAACGGCGGTACAACGACGTCTACCAGTTTCACAGCAGCCGGCACGGCAATGCCAAGTGAGAAAGTGGAGATCTTTGATGGCGCCACGACCAAGGGAGTGGCAAACGTAGACTCAAACGCAAACTGGATCTATTCACTGCCAGGGCTGGCTACAGGATCCCATAGCATCACAGCCAAAGCGCTGTACGGGAGTGGCCTTACTTCAGCCGCACGGGTTTTTACTATCTCAGTGGCCACGCCGCCACTCGTCATCGATAACGGTGACGCACGTTTGTCCGGGCATATTTATATTTTCCCGCAAGGACAGGTTCAATCTCAGCACGGGTCAGGCAACTCACTGACTCGCACCCCCAGCAGCGGTGTTCCCCCTTACACCTATTACTCATCCAATACAGACGTTGCGAAAGTCGACTCCAGCTCCGGGTACGTCCGTGCATTCGGCAACGGGCAATCCAACATTACTGTGCAGGACAGAGCGGGACAGCGGCAAACCTATCGCGTCATCGTTTCAGGTGTCACCCAGATCCTGTATGCAGGGAGTGGATCACAACCCTCATTAACCCGATTCGCGCAGTCAAAAGGAGGCTGGTTACCGTCGCGCGGCGACATGTCCAGGATTTACCAAACGTTCGGCGGAAGTGGTTTTCCCTTTGGCGGACCACTCTGGACCTCAGACGAGGCGTTCTTCTTCCCTAAAAAGTATTGGGCCTACAACTTACTGAACGGTTCCACCTTCGCTTACTTGGACTTTATTAGTTGGGACGCACTGTACTTGAAAAAATAAACCCACCCCGCCCCTGAACGCCTCATCCGAGGCGTTTATTAAACATGTCCCACCTCACCTCCCCCCATAAAAAAACCTCAATCTCCACAGACAGGGAGATTGAGGTTATTAAGGAGATACCCGTGATGCGCACGTGTTCTCAAACAGCCATTAAGCTAAGCCGAGCACTGATTACCAGCTGTAGCGCAACCCGACATTAGCCCCCCATGGCTGTTCGATATTTTTACCGTTGCCATAATCAAAGTCGGCATGCACTTGCAGGTTGCTCGTAACTGACACTGCCAAACCCGCCCCGAACTCGGCGCGTGAACCCGACAGGTCATTGTTGAACACGTTGTTATTCACCTGAACTTCATTGTTTTTGGCGAACTCATGAACCATGGCTGCCCGAATATAAGGCTGAACTATGGCCCCATTTTTTAATGCCACGTTACGCCCTGCGGTCATACCCGCTTTGCCCAATAATGAACGTGTACGATCACCTTCAGCTTCCATCCCGTTATCCAGATCGTAGTCCTTGGCCTGAATCACAACACCCGCAACTTGGGCAAAGGGTTCGATGAAATAACCATCATCCAGCTTGATGTGCCGACCGAATTCAGCAGATGCCCCCAGACCTACGTTGTCGTAGCTGCCCTTGGCGCGGACGCCATCACTCATGGAAACTTTGGCCTCGTTGTTAAAACGGTTGAACTTGAGCACAGCATCGACGTAATAGCCGCTGCTTTGATCAAGCCAGGTGGTGTAGGCACCTACGTAGTAGCTTTTTACTGTGCCCGAAGTACCACGACTCAAGTCCAGGTCCGATTTGCTGGTCCCCCCCAACACCCCGACCAACCACTGCCCATCACCGATTGGCAGGGGAGCATCGGCGCCCAACGAGAAACCGTACTGAGTTTGTTTGTAAGCCAGGCCTGTGCTTTCAGAGACATTGAACTTATTACCGTACGAACGCATCCAGAAACCTGACTGGCCACCATCGAAACGCAACTCCCCCATACGACTGCGTAACGAACTCAGCTCACCGTACCAAACAGTCGGTGCCGTGTTGAACAGAGCCAACACCGAACTTGTGCTAGGGCTGATTTTTTTGTTAGCCCCTAAATACCACTCTGTGCCGCCAGCGCCATCAGACTTTGATTCAAGCGCATAGGAGTACGTGCCCTGATCAACGCGGGGTGCCGCATTGGCCAGCCCAAACGTTGCATCACCAGACGCAATATGCACCAACGTCAGGTTGGCCGGGTCGGTCACTGGATCAGCCCCTGTGGCAGTGACCAGCAGGCTATGGCTGCCGGTGGCATGTCCTGTCACATTGAGCTTGTCGCCCAGGTTTTGTGCCATATCCACGTCCATGACAAATGTGCCTTGGCCAGAAAGATGCTCAGCATTTAACTGGTAAAAAGTGCCGGGGGTACTTGAACCGAAATCGACCGTACCGTCGTGCAAGTCCAGCGTACCCACGCGGTTGTCACCCTTCATGTTCCAACGCGAAGCGTTGTTGATGGCAACACTCTCAATATTGTCCACATTGCCGGTAAATACGGAGGCCTTGTCCAAAGTAATACACGCTGTACTTCCCGCCTCGGCAATGACATCGCCCGTCAGGAAGCCATGAGTGAAATCAAGATTGCCCGTGCTTTCCCCGGACATTTTGATATTGCCCTCAAGATGACTTTCTAAAACATTCACGTTGGCCGTGGCGCCCCCTGTGACATCCAACAAGAGGTTATTGCCCGCTAGTAGTGTCGAGCCGTTAATAATATCCAGGTTGACGTCAGGGATTTTACGCCCAGCCCCATCCACAAGAATCGCAGAACCGGTAACACCTTGAACAGATGTACCGTCTAAAACTATATTGCCTTCCTTGGGGTTAGTAGATCCGTTTCTAAACACCCTGATGCCATTGTCTGCGCCAATAATTTTGCTATTTTTGGCTGTCACATCCGCACTAAACAGAATGAGTCCAGCGCTGCCTTCGCCTGTCGCTTCAACATGCGAGTTAGTGAAATTAAGTGTGCTATGCCCTGACGCTTGGGCACCGGCTGTAGTGCCAATAATCGTACTGTCAGACACATTAAATGTAGACCCGGTGGACGCCCCCAAATTCTGCATCGCCTTAAGTCCAATACCGTCACTAATAACCGTACTGCCTGCTGATATTGTTGCCTCACTCTGGTGCAATTCAATACCTACACCACTGCCCACAGTACCCGTTACCGTAGCGCCGCTGAGCGTTAATACTGAACCGTTTAATCCAAAAATTTCTGCGGTATTACCTTTATTAATGTTCAGGTTGGAGGCATTTGAACTCACCTGATCAGCCGTTCCTCCTTCAATATTAAGTGTGGCCCCTGTGCGCAGCGTATAGTCCGTTTTAGGATGAGCGGAACTTATAGTAATCGTGGTTCCATTTTCAATGAGTACAGCGCCCGCAGAGGGGCTCGCCACAACAAAAGCACCCAACAGAAGAGCATGTGGCATACTTTCTGAGGAAAACCATCGTGACATTCGTATAACGCGCATACAAATACTCCGTGAGTATAAAGCTGTGAAGGTTAACCGCCCCCAAACCCTTAATAGTTCAGGTCAGCTACCAGGCGCTAGATTACTGACAAACCTCCTAGTGCAATGTAGTAAAAGCCCTTCTTATACGTAGGAAAACACCTACATGTCACCCTCTCCCTCTACAAAAAAAAGGCCACATATTTTGAGATGATTAATAGATGAGCTCTTCAGGAACAAAAAAGTCATAACATGGCACTAACCCGACACCACAAAAGCTGCCAAACGCCCTTATTATAAAAGAGGGCACAATGCCCTCTTTTATAATCACCTCACCTGTTTCACCCCCTAAGGAAAGACAATACACCCGCCGCCAGGACGCGTAGACGAGGCATAAATAGTTGCTTCCCCTGGAATAGGACTACCTCCTGCTGGCGTACCGGTGTAACTCACTTTCACCGCCCCCTTAGAGCCAACGACCTCAATGTGATCTAGATAAGGTTTCACCTGAATTTCAAAACCGTTGGCCGCCTCATCCCTGGTCAGGACTTTATTTAACAGCTCCCACTTTCCTGACGTGACAGGCAGAGTTGCTGCTCTATCGGTATACGGCTGCCAGGTAATACTGACCGTGTCACCGGCCTTTAGAAGCGTAGAATTACCCGGGATTTTAACCCTGACATAATAATCACCGCCGCCATCACTGATATAAGATTTGCAGCTCAGTGACGCAACAGGCGGTGTGGCACTAGACATTACTTTGTCAGGGAATTGAGGTTCACCTAACAGAATAGGTAGCGCGCCGATTACATCAACACTTTGATTGGCTGACTGCTGTGAATTTGAGCCTCCCCCCCCCGCGATGAGTCTAATTTTGTAGTACACGGGTATCGATGAACTGCCAGGCTCCTTTTCAATCTCACTCCATGGAATATTAAAAGTAACTACATCGCCCTCATTGTTTGCTGCCGTAATATCATAGAGCGCCACAGGGTCAGTAAGACTGCCCCAGAAAAGCTCCAAGCGCTGACCCACTTCAGGTGAACTGTAGAGGGGAAGGAAAGCCCGTGCATCCAACCCTTTGTCCGAAGCAAGTAACTTGTTATCTTGCGGGGCGACCCCTCCGCCCTGAACCCTCACAAGATTAAGCAACGGGTTAATGGGCCCAGGTTCATTAGGGTTAGTCGGCCCCGGCACCCAAAGATTCACATTCACCGTGGTCTGCAAAGACTCCACTTGTGCGCTGCCTCTAATGATGCGGTACTCCACAGTCGCGGGTACGTCACCTATACTGTCCGCGCCATAAGCAAGTTTTAACAGTGAATAGGGCACATCAATAATTATCGGATTACCGGGAAATGTACCCACCGTGAAGGGGGCACGCTCATGACCGGCCCAATTGACAATAATCTCATCCGAAGGATCCCAATTGGTGTAGAGCGGGATAGTAATACTGACCCCCACTTGAGCATCTGCAATATCGACGAGTGTATTGTTATCTTCTGCGAGTGGAACGCCCGGCGCTGGAAGTGGGGCAACCGGCAAAGGTTTGATAGCAAGATAGGATTTTTTCTTTTTAGAGTCTTTCCCTATATTCCCGATTCTATCAATCAATCGATACGTCACAAAAAGAGGGCCGTCTGGAATTCTTCTAATTCGCGAACCGGGGATATTAACTACGCGAGGATCAATAAATATATCCCCGGTAAAAACCGGTATAGCGGCCGGATCAGGAACATTACCCTCGATAAAAACTTCAACAATGTCACCGGCTTTGGGCTGATCATAGGCCGGGATTGTGACGGCCAGTACATCACCATGATTATCCAGATAGTCCTGTGTTACATCCCCATTTTCAGCTTCAGGTTCTGTAAACGACAGTGCATCCGGTTCGCGCCCATAATGGGGGGCGATTTTGTCTACCGTAATAGTTTGTGCAACTGAATACCCCCCCTCCGCTAGCTCATTCAGAACCCAATATCGAAAACTATAAGTTGCGTGATCCTCAAAATTAAATTTTGCAATAGTAATTTGCACATCGGGGTCTGTGTCCTCATTCGGACCTGGCTGGGGAACAGTCAAAATGGTTTCATAGTTTGCCGCTTCAATGCGCTTCCACTCAATAACAATTTTATCTTCACCACCGGCTTCTGCACCGTTCGTCCAGGCAGGTATACCTATGACCAGATCTGTTTCTTGTTTGTTTAATGGTAAATACCCATCTAAACTAGGATCCTCAGGCCAAAAAACGTAGTCGGGCAAAACAGCCTCTGGGAGAGTGGCTCCATCAGCACGGTTCGTGCCTAGAGCCTGTCGATTTCTAAGCCACTTTGCATAATGCTCCCGCGCTTGCTGGGAGGTCACCTTATTCTGACTTTCTTTCATTTCATCGATCTCCATGTCACCGGATGATTACTGCATTGGGTGTAAACAATAGGATGGGTGCAACACTCGCCTAAACAACAATTTCATAAACTGCTTAATCACCTCCCCTCTTCTAAAATGAAGAGCCCCCTGCGACGCGCGCTTCAAACATGTCGCCCATTCGAATTCTGACAGCCCACAGCGTTACATCCGCGCACGCCCCCCTTTGAAGACTCGTACTTATTAAATAAATTATGGCCTGTTAATTTGCTGCCTTAGACACTGACGGAGTGTTGAGCACTTCCGGGTACAGGTTGTCTATCTATTTACTGGTGGCTCGCAAGGATCACCTCCAG
Organism: Pseudomonas sp. TWR3-1-1; assembly: GCF_049896545.1. NCBI lineage: Bacteria > Pseudomonadati > Pseudomonadota > Gammaproteobacteria > Pseudomonadales > Pseudomonadaceae > Pseudomonas > Pseudomonas sp. TWR3-1-1. Next base: position 1,048,645 of record NZ_JAFCUO010000001.1, on the reverse strand, counting down.
GAACCACCCTTGTGATTTTCACAAAGTCTGCACGTGCCTCTCCAAAACGACCATCTTTCTTGGTAAGTGTGTAATACACCCGTCCTGAACCCTCTACGATCGGTTTTATATGAGGTTCATAGGGCGCTACCGTGACATCTGCATACCCTTGAGTTACATGAACCCTCTGCACAGAAAGTACAATTTCCTTGTCAGTTCCTGCGATAGGGTCCGTACCATTAAAATTACTGCATCCTTGCCAAAATACTCGCAGCTCATCACCATATTCAAAATAACCTCCCGTGAAAACAATTCTGACCCGAATACCATCCCAGGGTTTCTCTAGGCTGGAGCAATTGATATAGCCCCATTTGTCAGCACCGGGAAATTCAGGCATCGATAAATCATCAATGGTTTCAACTTGTACGCTGACCAATGTGTTAGACGCGTGCTGCTGGTTCACGCCATTGCTCGTGGAGTAGTACACCGGTAACGCCAGGTTGTTAGGTTCTGAATCGATAAGGGTCCAGGGAATGTCTGTAAAAAAAATCTCCTGCCCTGCACTGTCACCCGTCTTGATCGTATACGTACCAGCAACAGTGGCCCAAGTACCCCAATAAAGCACCAGCGTTTGTCCAACCACTGGGTTTTGATAAAGAAGCAGACTCGCCTTCACGGGGAAATCTTTATCGGTGGCTTTAAGTACGTTAGGAACCCCGGATTTACCCCTCACCACAACGTGATTCAGCAAAGGGTTTACCAAAGCTGGCGCGCCCGGGTGGTCCTGTCCGGCCACGGTAAAATTAATGTTTACAGATAGGCTGGGGGACAGTTTTGAACTTGAGCCACGTACCAATTTATAACCGACCTGTACGCTACGAGGCCCCAGTCCATTAGCAACCATGACACTCCACGGTACGAATACAGCCAAAGGAAAGTTAGCCACTACCGCTGACAGTGCAATGCCATCCCACTCAAACGCAATCAAATCCCCAGGCTGAGTGTCGACGATCCAGTCTATATGTGCGTATACGCCTGAGCGCGCATCCGCCCGATGAATCAGCGAATCGTCTTCAAACAGGGGAACTGTAGGAGGAGGAAGAATGCTTGGCCAAGGCGTCAGCGCTACCACGGCACTGACTTCTTTAGAGACGTTCAGCGTTTCATTGCCCGCACGATCCCTCAACTTATAGCCCGCGTAAAAAGTCCCATTCTTCTGGGCCGCCCGGATGACATCGCCTGTCAAATAAACCCTAACGTCATTCGCGTCGATATCCGCTTGAGAGACAGTGTACTCAGCCACCGGTAGCCCGATCGCTGGATTAGAGTCAAACCAATATAAAGACACTACATCACGCTCATGAGCCCCCGTATAAAGAGGCAATGGAAGTGAGTATTCAACTTTATCGTCATGCGTGTCTAAATAAGCATCGGTGATCACACCCATCAAATCGCCAGGGGGTATCAGGGCGCCTGCTTGCTTATCGTAACTAGGCGCTTGAGTATCAACCGTCAGTTTTTTCTCAACCGACGTATCGGTCACGCCAGTCCCCGAGTTGGTGACGGTGTACCACAGGTCATACCCGCCATCCTGTTGCAATAAAGATTTGTCATACACTAATTTATAAGGAAACAACGCGGGATCAATATCCCCTAACAAAACAACAGTGCCTGCGCAATAACTCTCATCGGCGGGGTCCATTTTCTCTGGCGCCCAATACCATTTAATAATGTCATACTCTGGCGCTTCTGCCGGGTTGATCCACAGGGTATCGACGTAAGCGTGAAGGTCTTTCGTATCCGAACCACTTGGGAGTAAACCCTCAGGATCGGCAGGGTCTATAACATCAGGCACTCGAAGTTGAATTAACGGTATGCGATGTTCATTCAGATTATTGGCTGACGACTTATTTTTTTGATTCATGTTTTGCCTACATACAGTTAACACGCATGATGACAACGTAGGCCTACCGGCCATTCCCAAGAGCAACCTAGAACTCGCACCGTTTCGTTTAATGATCCGCGAGCACAGTGCTACTGCACTCTTATTGCCATGCACTGTCTACTGTCAGAAATGACAGGTCACCTGCTAAACATCGGGGGTTACTTAGAAGCAACGAGAGGAATGAGGCTAAGCACATCCCGTGGTGCTAGAGAGGCGCAGCCAATACGCCCCTCTCTTTACATCACAGGCCGCTATATACCAAGAGGCGATTAAACAAGTGTTTTATCAATCAATAACACTAACTTGCCTGACACGTTATTGTCCGCCAGCTCATTAAACGCGGCTTCTGCCTGCTCTACCGGGAAGGTCTTGGCCAGTTGCGGGCTCAAGCGACCCTCTGTAAACAAGGGCCACACGTGTTGGTTCAACTCACTTAACAGTTGCGCCTTGAACTGATCATCGCGGCTGCGTAACGTCGAACCCAGCAATTGCACCCGCTTGGCCAGCACTTGGGCCAAATCCAGTTGCGCATTGCGCCCACCCATCAGGCCAATCAGCACCCAACGGCCATCCAGATTCAGCAGCTTAAGGTTGTTGGCAGCGTAATTGGCGCCCACCGGATCGAGGATGACATCGAAGGGGCCAAATGCGCCCAGCGCATCAATCCCCTCGGTGCGTACTACCCCACCCTGAGCGCCCAAGGATTGGCAATATGCCAGTCGCTCCTCAGACCCCACACTCACCCAGCACGGGCTGCCAAACGCTTTGCACAGCTGAATAGCCGCTGATCCAACACCACTTGCCCCAGCGTGCAACAGCACTTTTTCACCGGGGCGCAGGCCCGCGAGCTGGAACAGGTTCAGCCACGCGGTGCTGTAGACCTCTGGCACAGCTGCCGCTTCAACCAGAGACAAACCTTCTGGCACCGCCAGCGCATGGCGCGCATCCACGACTACTTCTTCAGCCATGCCGCCCCCGGCCAGCAACGCGCATACGCGGTCGCCGACCTGCCATGACGAGCCAGGTCCTACTTGGCTGACGATCCCGGAGCACTCAAGCCCCAACACTTGGCTCGCCCCCGGTGGTGGCGGATACAGCCCCGCACGTTGTAAAAGGTCGGCACGATTAAGCCCCGCTGCCGCCACACGAATCCGAATTTGTCCTGCATCACAGGTAGGACTTGGCTCTTCTAGCCACTTCACCTGACCTTCAACGCCTTGCAATGCTTTCACAGTGCCTCCATAGTGAGTCTGGACTGAGCCCGGCGCTGAAGCACCGGGCTTTTTGCATTATGCGACCGGTCCTTGATGGAACCGGCGACTTCAAAGACGGCCTAATATGCGTTATCAATTGCCCCCGCGTCGAATCAGCATGAAGCATTTATTCCCTAGCACCGCACTCGCCCTATTCATTGGCCTCGGCGTTTTGCCGCTGTCGGCCAATACATTCGCCGCTAACAGTTGGGATAACCTTCAGCCCGATCGTGATGAGGTAATTGCCAGTCTTAACGTTGTTGAGCTGCTCAAACGCCATCATTACAGCAAGCCGCCACTGGATGACGCGCGTTCCGCGATCATTTATGACAGCTACCTGAAGCTGCTCGATCCTTCGCGCAGTTATTTCCTGGCCAGTGATATAGCCGAATTCGACAAATGGAAAACCCAATTTGACGATTTCCTCAAAAGCGGCGACCTCAACCCTGGCTTCACGATCTACAAGCGCTATCTGGACCGTGTCAAATCGCGTCTGGACTTTGCCCTTGCCGAACTGAACAAGGGCGTCGATTCGTTCGACTTCAACGCAAAAGAAGCGCTGGAGATCGACCGCAAGGACGCACCGTGGCTCAAAACCGAAGCCGAACTCAATGACCTGTGGCGCAAACGCATCAAGGACGAAGTCCTGCGCCTGAAAATTGCTGGCAAAGAGCCTGCAAAAATTCAGGAACTGCTGACCAAGCGCTACAAGAATCAACTCTCGCGCCTCGATCAGACGCGCAGCGAAGACATCTTCCAGGCGTATATCAATACCTTCGCCATGTCTTACGACCCGCACACCAACTATCTGTCACCCGATAACGCGGAAAACTTCGACATCAACATGAGCCTGTCGCTGGAAGGCATCGGCGCCGTGTTGCAAAGCGATAACGATCAGGTGAAGGTCGTGCGTCTGGTGCCGGCAGGCCCTGCCGACAAGACCAAGCAAGTGGCTCCGGCGGACAAAATCGTCGGAGTTGCCCAAGGCGACAAAGAGATGGTCGACGTGATCGGCTGGCGCCTGGACGAAGTGGTCAAGCTGATTCGCGGCCCTAAAGGCTCTGTGGTGCGCCTGGAAGTGATTCCGGCCAGCAACGCGCCAAATGACCAGACCAGCAAAATCGTGTCCATCACCCGTGAAGCCGTGAAGCTTGAAGAGCAAGCGGCGAAAAAGTCGATTCTCAACCTGAAACAGGATGGCAAAGACTACAAACTGGGCGTGATTGAAATCCCGGCGTTCTATCTGGACTTCAAAGCATTCCGTGCCGGTGATCCGAACTACAAGAGCACCACTCGCGACGTTAAAAAACTGCTGACCGAATTGCAGAAAGAAAAAGTCGACGGTGTGATCATCGACTTGCGCAACAACGGTGGCGGTTCGTTGCAGGAAGCGACAGAACTGACCAGCCTGTTTATCGACAAAGGCCCAACCGTGCTGGTGCGTAATGCCGACGGCAAAGTCGATGTCCTTGAAGATGAAAACCCTGGCGCGTTCTACAAAGGCCCGATGGCACTGTTGGTTAACCGTTTGTCAGCCTCGGCTTCTGAAATTTTTGCCGGTGCCATGCAGGACTATCACCGCGCACTGATCATCGGCGGTCAGACCTTCGGCAAAGGAACAGTGCAAACCATTCAGCCGCTCAATCACGGCGAACTGAAACTGACCCTGGCCAAGTTCTACCGGGTTTCCGGCCAGAGCACCCAGCACCAGGGCGTCCTGCCTGACGTCGCCTTCCCGTCGATCATCGACACCAAGGAAATCGGCGAAAGCGCACTGCCTGAAGCCATGCCGTGGGACACCATCCGCCCGGCCATCAAACCTGCTTCTGACCCGTTCAAGCCATTCATTGCTCAGCTCAAGGCTGATCATGATGCGCGCACGGCCAAAGATGCCGAGTTCATCTTTATCCGTGACAAGCTGGCGTTGGCCGAAAAGCTGATGAGCGAGAAGACCGTCAGCCTCAATGAAGCTGAGCGCCGCGCGCAACATGCAGACATTGAAGCCAAGCAACTGGCGATGGAAAACGCCCGTCGCAAGGCCAAAGGTGAAGCGCCACTCAAAGAAATGAAGAAAGAAGACGAAGACGCCCTGCCGGTAGAACCTGAAAAGACTAAACCGGAAGATGACGCCTACCTGAGTGAAACCGGGCGGATTCTGTTGGACTACCTCAAGCTTAATGGTCAGGTGGCCAAACGCTAAAACAGAACCCGTCGCGTCGCTAAGCGCCTTAGCGACTACACCGGCGTTCACTCAATGTAAAAAGGGCGGGTCGCATTATGCGATCCGCCCTTTTTATTGGCCACTGAGCTGACTTAATTCGCGTCGCGTTGGTAGCGCCGTGCCAGATCGGGATCCGGCATCAACCCTGGGCCGCCCTGCTGATATAACTCCACCAGCTTGATGGACGCCAGCGGATGACCCGCCTTGGCGGCCATTGTCCACCAGCGAACCGCTTCAGCAGCATCCGGGGCTTTATTCACGCTGCCCGCCAGGCTGAAAGCGCCCACTTGATACGCTGCTTTGCCATCGCCCGCCAGACCTGCCAGTCGCAACAAGCGCACACCCTCCTGCTTGGCGCCCAGCCCTTGCCCGCGAAAGGCCAGAATGTGCCCATAGAAGCTTTGAGCATCGGTATCGCCCAAGTTCGCCATGCGCGCGAATTGACCCTCCATCCAGCGCCACAGCCGTGGCTGGCGTACACACCACGGCCAGTGGAACAACTTGCGCGCCACCCAGTAGCTTAAGCGCGCCTTAAGACGCCACACCACTCAAGCCTCCTCGTGTTCATAAGCGTACTCAAAAACGCGGACCACCTCGGAGGCGTGCCATGAAGCCGCTGCAATACCATCAGGCGGCCCGCTAAAACGTCCTAGCCGCTCAACACATTCAAAAAAACCAGTGCGCGGCAAGCGGCTGGCTCCCTGGCTGATCACCAGCGAGCTGCGCAGCGGCTGTTCCGATTTGGCGTCCAGGGCCGCCAAATGCTCAAGCGCAGCGGTCAGGGTCAACATGGCTGGACTGGGCAGTTGCAAACGCTCCAGCAACGCGCGATAGGTCAGCAAGTGGCGCTGTCGACGCGCCTGGTCAAGCTCAGTCAGTAAACCTTCCCAATGTTGACGACTGATGCGTACGCTCATGACGCGTCCCTCCACCCGGCAATGCCAAGTTCCCAACCCAGGCTGCGACTGATGGCGCTGTCGGGCTTTCGCTCTCCGGTTTCAATCATGCTCAGGTAAGACGGGCTGATGCCTACCGTACGGGCCAACGCTTCAAGCGCCAGCCCCTTGGCTTCGCGCAGAGTGCGCAATTGATCAAGCCCTGGTAGCACCTGCTCGGTGGAGGGCGCCGGTATTGGTTCAACAGGGGCCGACGGCTGATTAAGACCCGCCGCTGTGAGGAGTGCCTGATAGCTTTCCCATGACAAAACCGCGTACTCGGGCTCACCATTGCGCTTGATAATTTGAAGATCCATTACTAAACCCCGTCAGACTTTTAAGTAAATCGAGTCGGAACTTTCCTTAGAAGCTTAATCCTAACAGCGGATAAGGTCTCTGGGGTTTTTGATCTTGCGTAGGAAAAAATCATTGAGTGAGGATAAACAGCCCGAAGAATGACAAATGTTATCCACACAAATTGTGGATAACCTTGTGAACAGAGCTGATTTTCATCGCTGAAAGCCCCGCACCATAAGGGCTGCGCTCAGATCGGGCGTTTTTTACACACATAAAAAAACCCATAAATTCATTGACTTGGCAGTCAGCAACCACTAGCGACAGAGGATTACGGGTGAAGTAATAGTCTGCATCGGGTTCATCAGGCGCGTAGGAATAGAACTACAGAAACGAAAACGCCCCGTCGAGACGGGGCGTTACGTGAAGCCAGAACCGCTTATTTGCTGGCAGGGGCTGCCGGTGCAGTTTCTTGCTCAGCTTTGGCCGGGTCTTTGATGGCCAACAGTTCCAGATCGAATACCAACACCGAGTTCGCCGGGATGGCCGGGCTTGGGCTTTGTGCGCCGTAAGCCAGTTCGCTAGGAATGTACAACTTGTACTTCTCGCCGACGTGCATCAGTTGCAAGCCTTCAACCCAACCCGGGATCACGCCGCTCACTGGCAAATCAATCGGGCTGCCGCGTTCAACGGAGCTGTCGAACACCTTGCCGTCAATCAGCTTGCCTTCGTAGTGAACGGTCACCACGTCTGTGGCCTTAGGCTGAGGGCCGTCGGCTTTTTTGATCACTTCATACTGCAAGCCAGAAGCTGTGGTGGTCACACCGGCTTTCTTGGCATTTTCTTCGAGGAATTTTTTACCCGCAGATGACGCTTCTTCGCTCATCTTGGTCAGGCGCTCTTCTGCACGCTTTTGCAGGGCAGAAAAAGCTTCGATCAGCTCGTCATCCTTAAGCTTTTGCTCTTTTTTACCCACGGCATCTTCGATGCCCAAAGCAACGGCTTTGGAGTCCAGATCATCCATGCCCTCTTGAGCCAGGCTCTTGCCCATGTTCAGGCCAATGCCATAAGAAGCTTTTTGCGCCGGAGTTTTCAGCTCTACGCTGGTCTGCGAATCACAACCCGCCAGTACCAGGCTTACCAGAGCCACAGCTGCCGCCAACCGATGCTGTTTCATGCTATTTCCTTGTTCATGCGCCAAATGGGCAATCGAATAAAGCCGCGAGCTTATCAGGCGGCCGCGACCAATGGCTACCGGCATGAGAGCGGTAAATGGCGCAGAAGTTCACGCTTAAAACACAATTCATATTCAGCGTAACTTTTGCTAACACATCTGGGCACCTGTCAAGCCTGGCCTGGATTATTCAGAGGGAACTTATGGCCACTTGATGACAGACATGAGCTAAGGCATAAGAGTGTGAAAAATCTTATAAGGAGCATGACTGTGCGTCTGTTTTACCGTGTTTTGCTGGTACTGCTGGCGGCCCTGGGAGGGTTGCTTGGCCTGATTGTGTATTTCACTGCCAACCCCAAATTACCGACCTATAAAGCGCCGCAACAACTGCATTACCTTGATCAATGGAGCCAGGCCGACCGCCAGACCTACTACTACACGCCCCAAGGCACGCAAGTGAAAGGCTTGCGCTATAACTGGTTCAGCGCGCTGGAGCTGCCGTTTTCCAAGCAACCGTTTGCAGCCCCTGAGTACTTGGCGCGCTTCGGGTTTCTGGTGGAGCCGCAACAAAAAGCCAGCGTCGCCAACCCTGGCAATTTGCCCGTAGGCTTTACTCGTCACACCAACCCGGGCAGCGACGTCCAGTATCTGGACATCACCTGCGCGGCCTGCCACACCGGTGAACTGCATTACAACGGCCAGGCGCTGCGCATTGATGGCGCTCCGGCGCAACACGTCCTGCCTTCAAGCGTACCCACCTTGCGCGGCGGCAGTTTTGGGCAAGCACTGGTCGCCAGCCTGGCAGCCACCTACTACAACCCGTGGAAATTTGAGCGCTTCGCACGCACCGTGTTGGGTGACGACTATGAGGCGCAGCACACTCAACTGCGCAGCGAGTTCAAAGCCTCACTGGACAACTTCCTCGCGGTGGCCTGGAACGACACCCATCGCGGCCTGTACCCCACACAGGAAGGCCCCGGCCGTACGGATGCTTTCGGGCGCATTGCCAACGCAAGCTTTGGTGACGCTATTTCCCCGGACAACTACCGCATCGCGAACGCGCCAGTCGATTACCCGCATCTGTGGGATATGTGGACATTCGACTGGGTGCAATGGAACGCCTCGGCCAAACAGCCTATGGCGCGCAACATCGGCGAAGCACTGGGCGTAGGTGCAACGCTGAACTTCTTCGACAGCCACGGCCAGCCGCTGCAAGGTGACGCTCGCTATCCGTCGAGCGTGCGCGTGCATGACTTGCATGTGATCGAACAAACCCTGCAAAAGCTCAAACCACCGGCGTGGCCTGAAGCGCTTTTTGGTCAGGTAGATCGCCCTCTGGCGGCCAAAGGCCGTGCCCTGTTTGCTGAAAATTGTGCGGGGTGCCACGTCCCGCAGGTCAAGGATGAAAATGGCCGCGGGGTACAACAACTCAAGGTCATCCCGCTTGAGTTCATCGGGACGGACCCCAATACCGCCAACAACATCGCCGATAACCGCTATGACGTCAGCGCCCTGCAATGGGACCCGACCGAGTTGGCCAAAATGAACGTGACGCTGTTTCCCGAGACCGACGAACCGTTGGACTTGCACGCATTGTCCGTGGCCAAAGGGCTGGCCTACATCACCGCGTTTGTTGAAAAGCATGCGTACGGCGTAGCGGGGATCAGCGCGCAAGAGCAAGACCGCCTCAATGGTTTTGGCCTGCCGATTGCGGTACAGGAAGTGCGCGCGTACAAAGCCCGGCCTCTGGATGGCATATGGGCCACGGCGCCGTATTTGCACAACGGATCGGTGCCAACCCTCTATCAACTGCTGTCACCTCAGTCCGAACGGGACCCGACCTTTTATCGCGGTACGTTTGAATACGACCCGCGCCACCTGGGGTATCGCACCACCGCATTTGAGGGCGGGTTTGTGCTCGACACCCGTATCAGCGGCAACCACAACAGCGGCCACGAGTTCCGCCCCGGGCCACGCGGCAATGGCGTCATCGGGCGTCTGCTGCAACCTGAGGAACGTTGGGCGCTGCTGGAGTATTTGAAAGTCTTGGGCAGCCCGCTCGAACAACAATTGCCCACACCATGAGGTGCCCTCTTACACGCACCGCCTCTTTGGCTAAAAGGATATTTACATGCTGACTAAACTTTGGCTTCGCCTCGGCACGTGGCTGGGCACGTTGATTGTGATGTTGATCGCGCTGGGTCTGATCGGCTGGGCAATGGCCACCGGCTGGTACGCGTGGCAACACCGAGGCCCGGTGTCTACCCAGGAAGAAATCCCGGCGGGTGAAGCCGCGATGACTCAAGACACGATCCAGACCGCGATCAAAATCGTGGATCAACACCGTGAAAACACCCGCTACCTGCGCGATGCCCATGCCAAGGCCCACGGCTGCGTCAAAGCCGAGGTTCAGGTGCTGACAGATCTTGAGCCGGCGTTGCGCCAAGGGGTGTTTGCCGAACCAGGCAAAACCTGGCAAGCGGTAATGCGCCTGTCCAATGGCAATGCGTATCCACAGTTCGACAGCATTCGTGATGCGCGGGGCATGGCGATCAAGCTGCAAGCAGTACCCGGCACTCAACTGATGCCGAGCCAGCAAGGTCGCAACGAACAGGATTTTGTGATGTTCAACCATCCCAACTTCTTTGTCAGCGATGTGGCCGAGTACCGGCAAAACATTGGCGCACAGGCCGACGGCAAAAAAGTCATGGCGTTTTTTCCTTCATGGAACCCGAAGGAATGGCAAGTTCGCCACCTGTTCATTGCCCTGGCCACACTGGCACCGGCTCCGGCCAGCCCGACTCAAACCACCTACTTTTCGGTATCGCCTTACAAATTTGGCAGCGTGAACGCCAAGTACCGCGTAGCGCCCGATCCTGACAGTTGCCCAGCCTATGCCCTGCCCGAGCAAAACCAGGCCTTGCCTAATTTTTTGCGCAGCGCACTGACCCGGCAACTGTCGACCGACCGTGTACCTGCGTGTTTCGTGCTGCAAATTCAGCGTCAGAACGCCAACCGATTCATGCCTATCGAAGACACCAGTATCGAATGGCGTGAATCGGATGCACCGTTTGAAACGGTGGCGCGTGTGACCGTGCCAGCGCAAGACTTTGACACCCCGAGCCAAAACCTGGCCTGTGACAACCTGTCGTTCAGCCCGTGGCATGGCATCGAGGCGCACCGGCCGATTGGTGGTATCAATCGCCTGCGCAAGGCGGTCTATGACTCAATCAGTGAATACCGCCATACACGCAACGCACAGCAATAACCCTCTAGACCGGGGGTTCAGGATAAGTGCGACCTGAACCCTTGCCTCTGACCAACTGCCTCTGCAAGGTTGCACAGTTCACCCGCAGCCTTGCAGAGCGCGTGTAGCTCCAAGCACTTAATGCACGGGCAATTCAACCCCTTCAAATAGGTCCTCAAGCTCTTGCTTGTTATGGCACTGGATGGCTTTAGCCATGACTTCGCGGGTCAGGTGGGGGGCAAACTTTTCGATAAAGTCGCACATAAACCCGCGCAGGAAAGTACCGCGACGGAAGCCAATTTTGGTGATGCTGGACTCAAACAGTTCGCTGGCGTCCAGTACTACCAAGTCTTTATCAAGCTGGGTATCAACGGCCATCTTGGCCACGATGCCCACACCCAGACCCAGGCGCACATAGGTCTTGATCACGTCGGCGTCGGCGGCAGTGAATACCACTTTGGGCGTGAGGCCGCGATGGCTGAATGCTTCATCAAGTTTGGAGCGGCCGGTGAAGCCGAACACGTAGGTCACGATCGGGTATTCAGCCAGCGCTTCGAGGGTCAGCTTTGGCAATTTGGTCAACGGATGACCTTGCGGCACCACCACGCAGCGGTTCCAGCGGTAGCACGGCATCATCACCAGATCGCCGAACAACTCCAGAGCCTCGGTGGCAATTGCAAAATCAACCGTGCCATCAGCGGCCATCTCTGCAATTTGCATCGGCGAACCCTGATGCATGTGCAGCGAAACATCCGGGTATTGTTTGATGAAATTGCTGATAACAGGGGGCAAAGCGTAACGCGCCTGGGTGTGCGTCGTGGCAATCGACAGCGTGCCCTTTTTCTCGTTAGAAAACTCTTGGGCGATTTGCTTGATGCTTTCAACCTTGCGCAAAATTTCGCCGGCCGTGGTGATGATGCGTTCACCGGCCGGTGTGACGCGGGTCAGGTGTTTGCCGCTACGGGCAAAAACCTCGACGCCCAACTCGTCTTCAAGCAGGCGAATCTGTTTGCTGATACCCGGCTGTGAGGTGTAAAGGCTCTGCGCAGTGGCGGAAACGTTGAGGTCGTGGTGCGCCACTTCCCAGATGTAGCGCAATTGTTGAAGCTTCATATGCATCCCTCAAAGCAAATAGACGCCAAGGGTATCGGCGGCGGTATATAACTATATGGAAGGTAAGAAGAATAAATCTAGAACTTTTTTATCGTTTTAGCGGCGCCCACCCTTTATGCATCAGTGCGACGTCGACGCTGAAGAAGCGGCACCAGGTAGACCGGCATTTGAGCCAACTCGATCACCCGCGCGGCTGTACGCCCCAAATGCGTAATGCCCCCGGCAGGCTGGCCATGACTGCCCAGCACCAGCAGGTCAACCGACAAGCTCTGCGACTGCTGTAAAATCACCTGCGCTGGCTCGCCTTGTATCACCTTGACCGAGCGAATCAGGTCAAGCTCTTGCTCGCCTTCGCCCAACTCTTCGCGAAGGCTGTCCAGTACGCGTGATTCGATGTTCGAGAGCATGGTGCTCATGCCCAATTGGTGCAGGTCATTGAACGCCTGCTCATCGAGGTAACTTTGCAACACTGATTCTGCAAACAATCCCATCGGTTCAACCGCGTGTACGACATACAAGTCAGCGCCGAATGTGCGTGCCATGCCCAAGGCGTGCTGCATCACCACCGGCGCATAAATACCGAGGTCAGTGGCAAACAGTATCGAGCGAATCATGCGACCTCCCCGACTGCCTGAATGGCCGAGATGGATTGAGCTTAGCAGCGCCATGGCAAGTGCGATGGCTAACATCGCTGCACTCAGTCGGCGGGCAAATCACGCAATGGGTTGCTGATGCCGTGGGGCACGTGACCGGTGGCAACGACTTGGCGCGCCCTTTCGCAATGCCCCGCCTGATCATCGAAAAAGACATCGGCGGCAAAGGCCTCCAGAAACGCCGACTTGTCCAGCCCGCCCAAAAACAATGACTCATCCAGCCGGATATCCCAATCGCGCAAGGTGCGAATCACCCGCTCATGCGCGGGCGCTGAGCGCGCTGTGACCAACGCTGTACGAATCGGGCAAGCATCGTCAGGGAATTCACGCTGCAACAGGTTGAGCGCCTCAAGAAAGCCTTTGAACGGCCCGCCCCTTAAAGGGCTGCGCGCGGACTCACGTTCCAGCACCTGAAACGCCTCAATGCCGCCCGCCTGATAGACGCGCTCAGCCTCATCGGAAAACAGCACCGCGTCACCGTCGAAGGCTATTCGCAGCTCATTGCTTTGTGCACGCCGCGTGCCCCCGGCCAAAATCGTCGCAGCGGCGAACCCTGCATCCAGCGCACTGCGGACATCATCCGCGTGGGTGGACAGGAACAGGTCACAGCCAAAGGCGTTGAGATAAGGGTGCGGGTTACGCCCACCCGAAAAGGCGGCGCGCGAAATGGCCAACTCGTAGTGCTGAATCGAATTGAATACGCGTAAACCGGTATCGGCACTGTTGCGCGACACCAGCACCACTTCGACGCGATCACGGCCCAGGCTTGCATTGAAGCTCAACAGTTTTTTGACCAGAGGGAATGCCTCCCCCGGCTCCAGCACTTCATCTTCATGCTCGATCTGATATTGGCGATAGGCTTCAATGCCTTGGGTCAGGTACACCTGATGGCTTTCGCTCAAGTCAAACAGTGCGCGCGACGAAATGGCCAATACCAACTTGCCCTTCAAGCCTTTACTCATGCCGCCTCCGCCAGTTTTCAGGATTGATCAACCACCGCTTCAAGGCAGTTCATCAGGTTTACTCATCAAGGCGAGGCGAATGTGGTGTGCCAGCTCGCCTTCACTCAAGCGCGACTTCAACTCGCCATAAAACTCGCCGTCGCGCACCACCAACAGCGTGGGCAGATGAAAAATTTCGTAGCGGGCCACCAACCCGCCGTTTTCACCGGCATCGATCCAGCACAGGCGATCGAGGGGCAACGTCATGCTCGGCAACAGGCGCCGCGCGGTCCGGCAACTCGAACACCCGGCGCTGGTAAACACCACCAGCGATGTACCCGGCAAATTCAAAAGGTGCTGGTCCGCATCAAAGTCAGTCAGTTCCATTTCAATCACTATACTGAGGAAAACAATATCAAAGTGCTGGCACTTGGAGTGTGCGTTCATGGGTCGTTTTCTACCTCACCCAGATGATATTCCCGCTGAGATAACGCCCCGTAAACACCCTGCCCTTTCCCGCCGCAAGCTGCACTCTATCAGCCTGGGCGGCGTCGCATGCAACAGTGATCGAGGCTGGAAGCGGGGCGCGGCGGTCGACATGCATATGCCTACGCTGGGCAACGACGCCCACTACGCGGGCTATATCGCCTGGTGTGAAAAACGGGCGCCTGGCTATCGCGTCGGTATTGCCTTCACTGATCCCCAAACCTTGTTTGGCGCGCGCATGGGTGAACAGGTCTGCCAGATCGAACACTATTACCGGCTGCAACAGCAACAAAACCCGCCTCAGGACAACATCGAAGCCCTGGCCCTGGAATGGATCAGCCTGAACGCGGTGGAATTCTCTCAAGCCACGCTGGACAGAGCACTGGCGCAGTCAGCGCTGGATTAAACCTGCGTGTGCCCATTGTCGGATAACCGCTTAACGCGTTAAGGTTCGGCTCCCCGTTGCGCTCAATCATGCTGTGCTCCGCCGCACGGGGATCGCTGGCGGCCGGCACCCGTGACCTGACGAGTAACACGATGGCTGATTTACCGATCGACGACCTAAACGTTGCCTCCAACGAAACCCTGATCACACCTGAACAGCTCAAGCGCGAGATGCCTCTGCGTGAAACCGCGTTGCAGACCGTGACCAAAGGCCGTGAGGTGATTCGCAACATCCTGGATGGCACAGACCATCGCCTGTTCGTTGTCATCGGGCCTTGCTCGATCCACGACATCAAGGCTGCCCATGAGTACGCCGAGCGTCTCAAGGCACTGGCCGCTGAAGTCAGCGACACGCTGTACCTGGTGATGCGCGTGTATTTCGAAAAGCCACGGACCACGGTGGGCTGGAAAGGCCTGATCAACGACCCGTACCTGGATGACTCGTTCAAGATCGAGGACGGCCTGCACATTGGCCGCAAGCTGCTGCTGGACCTGGCCGAAATGGGCCTGCCGACGGCAACTGAGGCCCTGGACCCGATCTCCCCGCAATACCTGCAAGACCTGATCAGCTGGTCCGCCATTGGCGCGCGTACCACTGAGTCGCAAACGCACCGTGAAATGGCTTCAGGCCTGTCTTCGGCGGTTGGCTTCAAGAACGGCACCGATGGCGGCCTGACCGTTGCGATCAACGCCTTGCAGTCGGTCTCCAGCCCGCATCGTTTCCTGGGCATTAACCAGGAAGGCGGCGTGTCGATTGTGACCACCAAAGGCAACGCCTATGGCCACGTCGTGCTGCGCGGCGGCAATGGCAAGCCCAACTATGACTCGGTCAGCGTCGCCGTGTGCGAGCAAGCGCTGAACAAAGCCAAGATTCGCCCCAACATCATGGTCGACTGTAGCCACGCCAACTCCAACAAAGACCCGGCACTGCAGCCGCTGGTCATGGAAAACGTTGCAAACCAGATCGTCGAAGGCAATCAGTCCATCATCGGTTTGATGGTTGAAAGCCACCTGAACTGGGGTTGCCAGGCGATTCCTAAAAACCTTGAAGATTTGCAGTACGGCGTGTCGATCACCGATGCCTGTATCGACTGGGCCAGCACTGAAAGCACCTTGCGCAGCATGCATGCCAAGCTCAAGGATGTACTGCCAAAGCGCGCTCGCGCCTGATCAAGCCCTCCTGCGGCCTGTTGTAGACGCGAGCACGCTCGCGCCTACAACGGGATGGTGGCCCTGCGCTCGCCCCGCTCATACACCACGTTAGCGCGGCCAACGATCAGCGGATCCAGCGCGCCAATACCCTTCAAATCCTTGTCGGCATACGGCAACTTGTGCAGCACATAGCGCATGGCGCTCAGACGCGCGCGTTTCTTGCAGTTGGACTTGATCACCGTCCACGGCGCATCGGCAGTGTCGGTGTACGAGAACATCCCCTCTTTGGCCTTGGTGTAATCGTCCCACTTGTCCAGTGACGCCAGATCGATCGGGCTGAGTTTCCAATGTTTGAGCGGGTGCTTCTCGCGCTCCTTAAAGCGTCGGCGTTGCTCTTCACGGCTGACCGAGAACCAAAACTTGATCAGATGAACGTTGCTACGCGCCAACATGCGTTCGAAGTCAGGCGCCTGACGCATGAACTCCAGGTATTCATCATCCGTGCAAAACCCCATCACCCGCTCGACCCCGGCACGGTTGTACCAACTGCGGTCAAACATGACGATTTCACCGGCCGTGGGCAGGTGCTGCACATAACGCTGGAAATACCATTGTCCGCGTTCGACTTCGCTGGGTTTCTCCAGGGCCACAATCCGTGCGCCCCGTGGGTTGAGGTGTTCCATGAAACGCTTGATCGAGCCGCCCTTGCCTGCCGCGTCGCGACCCTCAAACAGAATGACCACCTTCTGGCCTGTCTCTTTCACCCACGCCTGTAACTTAAGCAACTCCACTTGCAGGCGGTATTTTTCGCGCTCGTAGTTGCGGCGCGACATCAGATTTTTGTACGGGTAATTACCTTTGCGCCAGTCCGGCGCCAATTGATCGTCAGGGTGCAGGGGGCGCTGATGAAACACCGATTCGCTTTCCTGGCTGAGTAACGCATTGCGCAGCACAACCGCATCGTCGGGGGACAGCCCCGTCATCAACGTGCCCAAGGTCTTGATCAGTGCTTGCGTATCGCCTTGAGGGATCTGCTGCAAGATGTCCTTTACGGCAGCGCTGGTGGCCGCCTGACGCGATTGGACTCTGTCATCAACGACATAGCGCTCAAGTTGAGCGGCTTTTTGCGTGGGAGCAACATCCCCTGCTTTAACGCGTCGCGTGCGCGGTGTACGTCCGGCAGTTTTTGCAGCGGGTTTTACCGTGTCAGTGCGCGTGACCCTATCGGTCATGAGATTTCCTTAAAAGAACTGCGGATGGTTCAAATAAATACAGCATCACCTCAGGCACACCTTAGACACAGATCAAAAAATGGCTGATCAAACCGTTGCGCACACAAAAACCCCGCGAGAGAGAGGCTCTCGCGGGGGTAATGCAGCCACTTATCCAATCCAAAAATAGGGGGTCAGGTTAAGCGCTCATCGGCTTTGAGGCCCTTGCGAAAAACCTCGTACACAATCACCTGACTGTCGAGCTCACCGAGGTGCTTCTCCACCAACGGTTTGACATCACTCCACTCCAGGCCGCCAACCCCGGTGGCCAAGCGCGGCAGGGCTACGCTGTGGATCCTTTCACTGCGGATGTATTCAGCCAGCTCGCGCAACGCGTGACCCACGTTCTTCAAGGTCGCCTTGCCCGGTTTGGCCGCATGGCCTGCGTGCAGGGAATCCTGGGTGATCAGGTTAACAATGCTGCGCACCGAGCCCTGTTCGTCTACACCGGACCAGCACCAGATTTCACCCGGGTTCGGTGCTTTGCTATGAGCGGCGTGTCGATAATCGGCAACCAAAGACGGCCAGCGCTCACGCAAGGCCAGGGCCAAACCGGTATCGAACGGGTCCTTGGGTGCAATACCGTGAGCAATCACCTTCGCGTCACTCAGCAAAATGTCACCTTCGACTTCACGGATCATATGCGATGCCTCTCCTTACAGTGATTAACCCGAGTTCAGCGGCCAGTCGACAACCTCCCCCGCTTGCTAACAGCCTAAGCGAGGGGTCAGGACACAGCTTTGATACAGGTCAACACCGCCATAGGAGGGCACGGCTCAGGCGACATCAGGTTTTGGCTTGAGCGCGCTTATGGCGTTCCATGTAGCGCTCAACATATGAGCAGGAAGGAATGACTTCGTAACCCATGCGCTCTGCATACTCAAGGGCCTGCTCGGTCAAAGCAGCCGCAATCCCGCGTCCACGCAAGGCATTGGGTACAAATGTGCGGTAGATATCCAGCGTCTGCTTACCCAGATCCATGTAGGTCAGGTAGGCACGATGACCGTCGACAGTGGTCTCAAACTGGTGACCTGCCTGGTCATGGTGGATAGACAGCGCCTCGCTCATCATTATTCCTCGCGGGTCTTGAACCGTGACCCCTACCTTACTGATGTTTTTCCGTCGAGGGAACCACCCGGCACCCAGCCTGATAGCGCCTGCAAAAACCAAGGTGCCAAGCCTGCATAAAGAGTAGCCAACCTCGGAATAAATGCTCATGCGCTACGACCAAACGCACGCTTGAATCGCTCGTTAATGCGCAGCACAACTGAACCTTTTTACGGAACGTTGAGGCTATGACGTGAACCCTGGACTAAAGTCACTTGAAACCTTAGGGCTCGACCTCATATAGGGCGCTGTGCTTAGTGCGTCAAACTGACTGTTTTTCAAGCACAATCTGTTAAAGCTAGCCCATGACCAGCCATTACCAATTATTTTTTTTGGTTCTTGCGCTAGGTCAGTTTACTTACTACAAGTAATGGGTAGTATGTACGCCGGCTGTTTCCTCATGTTGAAGGAGCAGCTTCAATTAGAAAGTCCTTGAAGGGGAACACGATGAACAACGTTCTGAAATTCTCTGCTCTGGCATTGGCCGCAGTTCTGGCTACCGGTTGCAGCAGCGTATCTAAAGAAACTGAAGCCCGTCTGACTGCAACTGAAGATGCAGCAGCACGTTCCCAGGCTCGTGCTGACGAAGCCTACCGTAAAGCTGACGAAGCACTGGCTGCTGCTCAAAAAGCACAACAGACTGCTGATGAAGCAAACGAACGTGCTCTGCGCATGCTTGAAAAAGCAAGCCGCAAGTAATAGTCCTTCGGGGCTGTTACCAAGCCGATCCATTTTATGGGTCGGCTTTTTTTTGCCTGATGCTTTATCAACAGGTAAAAAAAAGCCGCCGAAGTGTTAACTGCGGCGGCTATTAGTTGAACGCTTACTGCACGTAGTCGAGCGACTGTCCTTCATCGGTCGAAGGCATAACGGTCGTAGTAACGCCAATTTCTTGCGGTATTCCGGTTTCAGCACCCACCACCGCGAACGCTTTGTCTTTGTCGATTTGAATGCTGTTTTCCAGTTCTTTGTGCTTGAGCAGGAAATTGATAAAGCCTGCGTATTTGTTCTGCAAATCTTCTGGTGTCAGATGAGACTTGTCGCTCTTGGCGACGAGAGAGCCATCTTTGACATTCAGCGGTTCATGCACTTCCAGGTAAACCCTGCCGTTGCTGAAACCAATTTTATAAGGCTCGTTGATGATGCGCACCGGTGTGCCGACCGGCACCATCTGCGACATTTCAAGCACGTTTTTATTCAACATGCGAAAGCAGCCATGACTGGTGCCCGTGCCAATACCAAACTTGGCGTTGGAGCCATGAATCAAATAACCGGGCATGCCGAGGGTGAACTTGAAGGGCCCCAGGGGATTGTCCGGGCCAGCAGGCACGACATTGGGCAGCGGATCGCCATTTTTGGCATGCTCAGCCTTGATCGAGGCCGGCGGTGTCCACGTCGGATTAGGCGTCTTGGCGGTGATTTTGGTCTGACCCAGAGGCGATCCCCAGCCTTCACGGCCAATGCCCAGCGGAAAGGTATAGACCTTGTTTTGGTCTTTGGGGAAGTAGTACAACCGGTACTCGGCCAGGTTGATCACGATCCCCTCACGCTTGCCTGGCGGCAGAATGAACTGCGTTGGCAACACGATATTGGTGTCGACAATTGTCCCGTCGAGGTTCTTTTTGACCGGCAACCAGGCATCCACGCCAGGGTTGGCTGCAATCATTTCCGAATAGCCCAGTTCGTACTCATTGCCCAGGTCTGCAAAGGAGTCTTCATACCTGCCCTGGATGACCTGCACCTCACCCACCACATCGTCGCCAGGCGGCGGCAGCGGGAATTCGAGAGCACTCACAGGGCCCGCAACACAGAGGGCGGCAACTGACAGATAGCGGGTGACGGCAGGTAGGCGCGACAACATCCGGAACATCCTTCGCATAATCAACGGGGGACAAAAATGGGAGTGTACACGCAGCCTGCCGGGATCAGGAGGCGGCGTACCACGCCGAAACACTCAGACGAGGTAGATCATAGTTCAAAGCGCAACTCAGGCCAGATCGGCTCGGTGCCACGGCGTTGCGATTCAATGATTGCGCGGCACAGCGGGCACAGCCGCTGGTCTTGAAAAACCTTGCGGGTGACATCGGACCAACGAGGCTGCGCAGGCAGTAACGAGCCACATAATGTGCGGTCAATCGTGCCTCCCAGCTCCAATTGACGCGTCACCAAATGCACCCGTACCTCCTGGCAGGCGAACAAATCGAGCTGTTCATCGGGCTCGATCAGTTGATAGGCATATAAAGACCAGGCAGGACGCGACATCAGGGGCTCCAAATCGGGGGGGCGCCACCTTAGCCGAAACGCTGCCACTAGAAAAGCATCAAAGCAGCGGTTTTAGCACTGGCCACACATTATCCAGCAAAAGCCCCTGTGCCCCGGCCGCCGGGTGAATGCGATCAGCCTGCATCAGCTCGGGTTTACCCCCCACGCCCTCCAGCAGAAACGGCACCAGCGCGACCTTTTTCTCGTTGGCCAACTCACCATAAACCGCCGCAAATGCCTGGGTATAACGCGCACCATAATTGGGCGGTAACTGCATACCTAACAGCAACACTTTGGCCCCCGCCTGTTGCGAGGCTTCGATCATGCTTGCAAGATTCTGTTTCAATTGAGCAGGCAGTTGCCCGCGCAACCCGTCATTGCCACCCAATTCGACAATCACCACATCCGGTTTATGCTCTGCAAGCAGCGCCGGTAAACGCGCCAGCCCGCCGGCACTGGTATCGCCACTGATGGAGGCATTGATCACTTTATCGTCATGACCTTCCTTGCTCAGTCGCTGCTCAAGCAAAGAGACCCAGCCCAGACGGGTATCCAGGCCGAAACCCGCGCTGATACTATCGCCAACGATCAAGATTGTTCCCGCCGCTGCGTTCTGCGCCATACACATCAGGGCCAGAGCAGCACTTAAAAACCACACACGCATTGGATTCTCCATGGGCGAAAGTATTCTCACCGCGCAGAACCTTAGCAAAGTGGTTCCCAGCGCGGAAGGCGAGTTAATCATCCTTCACCCGCTGAACCTTGAATTGAACAAAGGCGACAGCCTGGCCATTGTCGGGGCTTCCGGCTCTGGCAAGTCAACCTTGCTGGGCCTGCTGGCGGGACTGGACTTGCCCAGCAGCGGCGAAGTCACCCTCGCCGGGCGTGCCCTGAGTACGCTGGACGAAGACCAACGCGCCAGGGTGCGCGCCGAACATGTCGGCTTTGTTTTTCAGTCCTTTCAGTTGCTCGACAGCCTCAACGCACTGGAAAACGTCATGTTGCCCATGGAGCTTGAGGGCCGCAAAGACGCCCGCGAGCAGGCCCGCCATCTGCTGGAGCGTGTCGGTTTGGGACAACGCTTGAGCCACTCCCCGCGCCAACTGTCCGGCGGTGAGCAGCAACGCGTCGCCATCGCTCGCGCCTTCGCCGCCAACCCGGATGTGCTGTTTGCCGATGAGCCCACGGGCAACCTCGACAGCCACACAGGGGAGCGCATCACCGACCTGCTCTTTGAATTAAACAAAGAGCGCGGCACCACGCTGGTACTGGTGACCCATGACGAACGCCTGGCACATCGTTGCCGACGCCTGATCCGCCTTGAAGCTGGCCGCATGGTCGGCCCTCTGGAGCCTTGATGGCACGCCTGCCGCTGTTGCGCCTGTTCAGCCTTGCCCTGCGCCAACTCCTGCGTGATGCACGCGCAGGCGAGTTGCGCGTGTTGTTCTTTGCCCTGTTGGTGGCCGTCGCGGCGAGTACCGCGATTGGTTACTTCGGGGCGCGCCTCAATGGCGCCATGTTACTGCGTGCCACCGAGTTTCTGGGGGCCGACCTGGTGCTGGATGGCACCTCGCCTGCCCGTGACGAGCAAGTGCGCCTGGGCAGAGAACTGGGGCTCAAACATGCACGCGTGGTGGAGTTTTCCAGCGTGATCGCCACGGACAACGGCATTCAGCTGTCCAGCATCAAAGCGGCAGATGACGCCTACCCTTTGCGGGGCGAACTGAAAAGCGCGGCCCAACCCTATGCCGATGAACAAACAGGCGGCGGGCCCCTGCCCGGGGAAGCGTGGGCAGAATCGCGATTGCTCACCGCGCTGGACTTGCACGTCGGCGACACCATCGACGTGGGTTCCAAAACCGTACGCATCACCCGCGTGTTGACCTACGAACCCGACCGGGCTGGCAACCTGTACAGCCTCACACCCCGCGTATTGATCAACCTGAACGATCTGGTGGCCACCGGCATTATTCAACCCGGCAGCCGGGTCAATTTCCGCGAACTGTGGAGCGGCGAAGCGCCTGCGCTGCAATCCTACCGCCAAGTGATCGAGCCCGGCCTTGAGGCCAATCAGCGCCTGCTGGACGCCCGTGACGGTAACCCGCAAATAGGCGGCGCGCTGGGCAAGGCAGAGCGCTATCTGAACATGGCCAGTCTGGTTGCCGTGTTGTTGGCAGGTGTCGCCGTCGCACTCTCGGCCACCCGCTTCGCCAATCGCCGTTTTGATGCCAGCGCACTGCTGCGCTGCCTGGGCTTGTCGCGCCGCGAAACCTTGTGGCTGTTTGCCCTGCAACTGACTGTGCTCGGGCTACTGGCCAGCCTGGCAGGCGCCCTGCTCGGCTGGTTCGCGCAACTGGGCCTGTTTGCCTTGCTGCACAACTTGTTGCCCTCGCACGTGCCGCCGGGCGGTTTGATGCCCGCTATCGCAGGCATGGGCACCGGCCTGGTGGCGCTTGCCGGGTTTGCCTTGCCGCCGCTGGCTGCGCTGGGGCGCGTGCCGCCGCTGCGTGTATTGCGTCGCGACATGCTGCCGATTCCCGCCAGCACCTGGAGTGTCTACGGCGCAGCATTGCTCGCACTCGGGCTGATCATGTGGCGCATGAGCCTGGACCTGGTATTGACCTTCGCCCTGCTCGGCGGCGGCGTGTTGGCGGCGTTGGTGCTGGGCGGGCTGCTGTTGCTGGGCCTGCAAAGCCTGCGTCGCCTGCTGGCCGGGGCGTCACTGGCGTGGCGGCTGGGTCTGGGTCAGTTGCTGCGTCACCCACTGGCGGCGGCCGGTCAGGCCCTGGCCTTTGGCTTGATCCTGTTATCAATGGCCTTGATTGCACTGTTGCGCGGGGAGTTGCTCGACACCTGGCAAAACCAGCTCCCCAAAGACGCACCCAACTATTTTGCGCTGAACATCCTGCCCGCCGACAAAGACACCTTCGGCGCCCGGTTGATGGACCTGCAAGCCACAGCCGCGCCGCTCTACCCGGTGGTGCCGGGGCGTTTGATCAGCATCAACGGCGAGGCCGTGCAGGGTCTGGTCAGCAAAGACTCCAGCGGTGACAAAGCCATCCAGCGCGACCTGAGCCTGACCTGGGCCGCCGACCTGCCTGCGGGCAATGAACTGACCGCCGGCACTTGGTGGGCTCAACAGCCCGGCGGCGGCATCCCCGGTGTGTCGGTCGAAGCCAAAGTGGCCGAAAGCCTGAAGCTGAAACTGGGCGATCACCTGACCTTCAGCGTCGCCGGGGTCAACCGTGAGGCAACCGTCACCAGCCTGCGCAGCATCAACTGGGACAACTTTCAGCCCAACTTCTTCATGATCTTCCAACCCGGCACCCTGCAAGATTTGCCTGCCACCTACCTCACCAGCTTTTACCTGGCTCCGGGACACGACAAGGAGATCATCGAACTGTCACGCAGCTTCCCGGCGGTCACCATCTTGCCAATCGAAGCCTTATTGGCTCAACTGCGCAGCATCCTTGCGCAAGTGACCATCGCCGTCGAGTACGTGCTGCTGTTTGTACTGGCGGCAGGCATGGCGGTGTTGTTTTCCGGCTTGCAGTCCACCCTCGACGAGCGTATTCGCCAGGGCGCCCTGCTGCGCGCACTGGGTGCCGAACGCGCATTACTGATCAAGGCACGGCGCATCGAATTCGGCTTGCTCGGTGCCACCAGTGGCCTGCTCGCAGCCTTGGGCACCGAATTGGTCAGCCTGGTGCTGTACCGGTTTGCCTTCGACCTGCCGTGGCACCCGCACCCGTGGCTATTGCTGCTGCCCGTGGTGGGCGCACTGATGGTGGGCGCTGCAGGTGTTTTCGGCACCCGAAGGGCGCTCAATACCAGCCCGCTGACAGTCCTGCGCGAGGGCTGATAGACTCGCGCCCTTCTCTGCCAATGGATTGCCCATGAGCCGCTATCGCCCTCCTCGCCCTGCTGGCACCGCGCTGATCACCCCGCAAGGTGAAGCGCGGATGCGTGCTGAACTTCACGAGTTGTGGCATGTGCGCAGGCCGCAAGTGACACAGTCCGTCAGCGAAGCGGCGGCTCAAGGTGATCGCTCCGAAAATGCCGAATACACCTACGGCAAAAAAATGCTGCGCGAAATAGACAGCCGCGTGCGATTCCTGACCAAGCGCCTTGAAAGCCTCAAGGTGGTCAGCGAAAAACCCAGCGACCCCAACAAGGTCTATTTCGGGGCTTGGGTAACGATTGAGGATGAAGAAGGCAAGCAAGCGCGTTACCGCATCGTTGGCCCTGATGAGCTGGACCTCAAACAAGGTCTGATCAGCATTGACTCACCTCTGGCCCGCGCACTGATTGGCAAGGCGCTGGACGCCGAGGTGCAAGTCCAGACGCCTACCGGCGAACAGTGGGTGTACATCGTAGCGATTGATTACCCGTAAGCGCTTCAGCGCAAGGTGATCAACCCCTGACGCGCTACGCGTACAAGATGGCGAATCACCGTTTCGGCCTGAAAAGCGCCGGGAGACTGGATCACCGCCAGATCGAAGCTGTCGTTGGCAAACCGCGCGAGGGTGTCACCCGCTTCAACAAACTGGATCAAAAACGCAGAAGCCCGGCCCTTGCGACGCGGCCAGCCGTCCAGATAACGCAACAGCGTTGGCTGATGCTTGCCGCCCAGAAGGATTTTTGGATTGCGAAAGGTTTGATTCGCCGTGATCGGCGCAAGACGTACAAAGGGACGTGGCTGACTCATCTATCGGTTCTCCGCCTCAGGATTCTGCGTGGCAGGTGAGAGGCAACACCGAACCAGCGCTTTAGCGGTATTTCGAGGCCTGCTTCAAGCCTCTTAGGTGGTCTGACGAACACCTGGCGCCCCGCAAGTAGCTGTTTAAATCGGCGCAAGAAAACATCCTAGATAAACCGGCTTGCAGCTGTCAAGAATCACGTATCCAAGTATTTGCACAATATCAATGCGGGCACCGATTGATGCCTGCCACAGTCCCTGGGTGCTTTGAGCTGACGAAGTACAAGACTGCAAACAAATGCGCCTGTGCGATGGAGGCAGTGTGAAGGTCGTACTCGATTGAATGGTTTTGCGACTGCTGCACAGCCTCGCAATACTCGTCAGAGCCTACGAATGGTGTGCCCATCATTTGTCGTCGCTGACGAGGTACGAGGCTGCGATCGAGTGCGCAGCGCTCGTAAACCCGACCGTTGCAGCCTTTCCTTTACCTGAGGTGCCCCGTCGAATGGCTCACCCACAAGGTTGATGGCTGTTGCGCATTATCGGCGGGCAATCGCACCGTCGAGCGAAGCCTTGCCCGCACCTTCAATCAACACCGCAAGGGTGCCACCCAGCAATGCCAGAGCAAACTCATAACCGTTATTGGCCATAAACAGACCATTGCTGATATGCACCGTGAAGATCGCAACCAGTAGCGTGAACGACAAGCCCAACGCAGCGGGGCGCGCCAGCAAACCAATGATCAGCGCCAGACCACCAAAGAATTCAGTGCCGCCCGAGAGCAGTGCCATCAACGTACCCGGCGCCAGACCTATGCTTTCCATCCATTGCGCAGTACCCGCCAGACCCCCGCCGCCGAACCAGCCAAAGAGTTTTTGTGAGCCGTGGGCCGCAAAGATGATGCCGACAAAAATGCGTAACACTGTCAGGCCGTAACCCGCGTGAGTCCCTAAAACAGATTGGGTCAATTTGCTCATGGTGCAGTCCTTTCGTTAATCAGGTTGGGAATGAACGCCATACTAATCGGTTTTTATCATATAAAAAGCCGAATAAACGCGACATAACAATCAACTTATTCGATTATTTGCGAGAGACCAGTTTGGGCTGGGCTGGCTCCAGCGAGTCGCGCTCCCGGTCAAACGCTAAATAGTATTTGTTCACACTATTAACATAGCTGACCGCTCCCATTCCCACCTGCTCCATGGCAATGCGTTCGACCTGAAAGAACCATTGATTGGGGTTCAGCCCCCGGCGCCTGGCCTCTGCGCGCATGCCTTGCACCCGCTCCGGCCCCATGTTGTAGGCCGCCAGTACAAACGCCATGCGTTCACGCTCGTTCAATTGCGGGCTGGCAAAGAATTTGCGCCGGATCATTGCCAGGTACTTGGCCCCGGCCTGCACATTGCCCTCAACATTCTGAATGTTATTGACGCCCACCCGCTGAGCGGCCGAAGGCGTGATTTGCAATAGCCCGGTCGCGCCTCCCGTCCCCTTGGCATTGGGGTTGAGCGTGGACTCCTTGAAGGCCAGGGCGGCAAGGTTCAACCAGTCCATCCCCTGTTGCTGCGCATGTTTTTGCAACACCGGGCGCAGCTTTTCAAGCTTCTGGCGATCGGCACGCGCCAGGGGATAGTGCACGCGATACAAGCGCCGATAGACCCGTTCAAACGCCACATTTTGATCCGCCGGCACGGTGTAAGTGGTCAAAAAACGATCAACACTGGCGCGTAACATCGACGCATCGCGCCGCACATACCAGCGCATCGCCCCCGGCTCGCTCACCAGTACCTTGCGATCAAAACGCAACTTGGGCATCAATTTCGCCCAGCGCTCGGCAATCGGTTGCTCGACCAAGGTGAGGTGATAAATACCCGCCTGCACCATCTCCAGCACATCTTCCACGGCCAACGTGGGGTCAACCCATTCGATGTTCACTGGCGGCAATTTGCGCAGCGCCAGCTTTTGATTGATCAAGTTCAGCGCCTCCCCCGCCGCGCTACCCGTCGTGAGCGCGACCGTGCGACCCGACAACTGCTCCAGACGCGTATAACGACGTTCGCCCTTGACCCCCACCAGCATCAGCGGCACGCGTTCGATAATCGGATCACTGGGGGTAACTGCGTGCGTTGGCTTGACGTCCAGCAGTTCGCCGGGCGCCATCAAATCGCCTTCCCCGCGCAACAATGCGCCGAGCAATTGATCTTTGGCCTTGGGAATGATTTTAAGGGTGATTTCCTGACCGTCGCGGGCATGCCCGTTGAGGTAGCGCTCAAAAGCCCGCAGCCGGTGATATTCAACACCAATCGACTCGCCCTGCACTTGCCCCGAACTGTTGCGACTTTGATTGACCAGCACCCGCAGCACCTGACTGCTGCGGATTTGCGCCAAATCGCGCACCTGACTTGGCTGCCCGGCTTGTAGCGGGCCTGCCAAACGTGCCGTGGCCGTCAAAGGCAACAGCATCAGGCACAGCGCAATCAATAGCGTCGCTCTCGTCATCCGTTCTCCGCAAACAATACAGCCCGCCAGCCTGTCGGGTAACCCGACAACCGGTCGCCTTTATGAGGCTTTTGCAGCGCTGCCAGTTGTGTGCAAATGCGCGAATGCCACCGTTCAAAGACCGGGCATTGCACAATTGCGGCATTCAAAGACAACCATAACTGTCTGTAGTTCTTGGTTTTTCTTATTAAATCTACAGCTCTGATATGCTTCGCGGCCTGTGGCCTGAGGTAGCACCATGCAACTCATCGATATCGGCGTCAACCTGACCAACCCAAGCTTTGACGGTAAACACCAGGCGGTGCTGGACCGTGCCTACGCCGCTGGCGTGAGCCAATTAGTGCTCACCGGCACCAGCATTGAGGGCAGTGAACAGGCACTTCAGTTGTGCCACGAACTGGATGAAAGCGCTC
Source organism: Pseudomonas sp. TWR3-1-1 (assembly GCF_049896545.1). Lineage (NCBI taxonomy): Bacteria > Pseudomonadati > Pseudomonadota > Gammaproteobacteria > Pseudomonadales > Pseudomonadaceae > Pseudomonas > Pseudomonas sp. TWR3-1-1. The sequence continues at coordinate 1,020,557 of NZ_JAFCUO010000001.1, read as the reverse complement.
AGCGGCTGTTCTGTACGGCGGGTATTCACCCGCATTCGGCCAGCGACTGGAACGCCGACAGCGCCGCGCGTTTAAGCGCATTGCTCAAAGAGCCGCGAGTGCGCGCCGTCGGCGAATGCGGGCTGGACTTCAACCGCGACTTCTCACCCCGCGCACAACAAGAAAAAGTCCTGGAAGAACATCTGGCGCTGGCCGTGGACTTGCAACTGCCGGTGTTTTTACATGAGCGCGACGCCAATCAGCGTTTGCTGGAAATACTGCGCGACTACCGAGACCGCCTGCCCGCCGCTGTCGTGCATTGCTTCACCGGTGAGAAGCGCGCGCTGTTCAGCTACCTCGATCTCGATTTACACATCGGCATGACCGGCTGGATTTGTGACGAGCGCCGTGGCACGCATTTACACCCCTTGGTACGCGATATCCCGCGGGGTCGCCTGATGCTCGAAAGCGATGCGCCGTATCTGCTCCCGCGCACCTTGCGCCCCAAACCCAAAAATGGCCGCAACGAGCCCGCCTATTTGCCTGAAGTGCTGCGTGAAGTGGCGTTGCATCGCGCTGAAAGTGAAGCCGAACTGGCCGAACACAGCACCGCTTGCGCCCGCGCATTTTTTGCTTTGCCTGCTCCGATTTAACCGTGCCTGGTAACCGCTGGCGCAGACTGCACCCGCGGTTACCCAAGACAAGCCCCTCCCACGCCCTTGACCCATATCAACACGAACGTCATCGACTGACGGCACAATGATGGCACCTTGCCAATATTGTTTCCGCCAAATCAGAGAAGACCTTCCATGGGTGCCTGGCTTAGCAACATCTCGCTCAAATACAAATTCTGGGCCGTCAACGCAGTGGCCTTTGTCACCACGCTGTTGCTGGTGCTCTACGCCGTGCAACTCGAACAGCAATCGCGTAGCGACGCCGCGCAGGCCAACGCCCGCGCCCAGGCGCAGCTTCTCGCTGCCTGGCCGCTGGGGCAACCCCTGCCACAGGCGGATTTTTTGTTGCCGGTCAGTGCCAGCCACATCCCCACCCTCAACGAGCAACCCCTGGCGCAGTTGAGTGAAGCCACCGGCTGGGTATCGATCAATCACATGCCGTTCTTCGGCCAGGACCCGCTGCTGGGCGCCGATGTCGTCACCCGCCCCGATGGCCAGCGCGTGGCCGTGCTCGCTTGGGCGCCGAGCCTGGCACAAGTGTTTGTGGAACGCCTGGCCAACTACGCCGTGGCCGTGTTTGTACTGATGCTGGCCATGCTGTGCGCCTCCCAAGTGCTGATTCAGTTTTTGCTCAGTCAACTCAACAAATTAAAAGACGTGATGCTGCACGTTGAAAAAACCGGCGACCTGTCGGCCCGTGTGCCGTTGGCCTGCACCGATGAAGTCGGGCAAATGGCAGGTGCGTTCAACGCCATGCAGGCCGGTTATCAACGTATCGTGCAGACCGTCGCCGACACTGCCGCGCAATTGGATGAAGGCGCCGCGCGGCTGGCCAGCAGCATGGACGAGGTGCGCCACGGCATGCTCGGTCAGCAAAGTGAGACCGACCAGGCCGCCACTGCCATCAACGAAATGACTGCCACGGTCTATCACATTGCCCAGCATGCAGGCGCCACCCGCGACCTGTCACAAACCGCCGACACCCTCGCGGGCAGCGGGCAACAAGTGGTCATTCGCGTGCAAGACTCCATCGCCAGCCTGTCCAACGGCGTGCAGCAAACCGCCGAGATGATTCAGCAACTGGCCCAAGACAGTCAAAAAATCAACGGCGTGGTCAGCGTGATTCACAGCATTGCCGAGCAAACCAACCTGCTGGCCTTGAACGCCGCCATTGAAGCCGCCCGCGCGGGCGAGATGGGACGCGGCTTTGCGGTGGTGGCCGATGAGGTGCGCAACCTCGCCAAGCGCGTGCAAAGTTCGACCGACGAAATCACCACCATGGTCTCGGCCCTGCAAGCGGGCACGCGCGACGCCGTAGACTTCATGCAGGAAAGCTCGTTCAAAGCTGACGATTGCGTGCAGCAAGCCCAAGAGGCCGGCGCAGCCCTGGCAGAAATCACCAGTGCCGTAGCGCAGATGCGCGAGAGCAATACGCAGATCGCGGTCGCCGCCGAACAACAAAGCCAGGTAGCTGAAGAAATGAACCGCGCGGTGGTCAGTATTCGCGATGTGACCGAAAACACCGTGCAACAAACCGTCGACTCGGCCACCACCAGCAATCAACTGGCGACCCTGGCCGGTGAATTGAATAGGGCCATTGGCCAGTTGAAGCTATAAGGCCAATAGCCATTCTTGATTCGTCTCGTCAGTGGCCCCGGCCTATCCTTTGTTCATCCGGTTCAGCACGCGCTGAACCTCTGAACTGAACAAAGGAGTGCACTCATGGGCAAACGTCATCCCAACCTGCCAGCCTGGCAATGGCGCTCGAACCCACAGAGCCGTCAGGGCGCGTCCCACCAGGCAATTGATCTGATCGCCGTCGCCTTGATGGTAGTGGCTTTCTTGCTGCTGGCTGCTGGCATTTTCAGTGGCAACGCTTCAAGCGCCGTGATTGGCCTGGTCACCCTGTTTGCAGCAATGAGCTTGCAACATCAAGGGCACAAGGTTCAAAACGAGCCACATAGCCAAGCGTTTTGATTAACCAAACACCGCAACTGTTTGGCGGCTGATCGCAATTAACTCGCCTGCGGGCGACCACAGGTTAGCCGCCACATGACCGTAACCGTCCTGCGCATGCTCGATCACCGCCAGGTACTTGCACCATTCAAGGGTGCTGATCTGCGCCAAGGGCTGCACAAACTCGACCGTCCAGGTCAACGTGCTGCCAGCGGCCGGCTTGTCGAGCAGTGGCAGCAATGCCGGCGGCCAGGCATCGACCAGCGCCAATAAATGGGTTTCAGTCAGCGGTTCATCCTTGACCTCTCCCGCCAAACGCACCCAGCCGCCCATTTCACGCCCGCCCTTGCCGGTAAACGGCAGCGCGCCCACTGCCCAACCCATCGCCAGATGGCGCATGAATTCAGGGGTAATCCCTTTGATGTAAGGCAGCAGCGGGCACTCGTCGACCGGTTTCATATCCGGTGCGGGCAGGCTGTGCATTTTGACCGCAGACTCACGCGGCGCGCCGAAGCTGCCCTGAACCAGCGTTACCACTTGACCGTTTTGCAGCGCACGCCCCAGCACCTGGCTGACTGCCTTGCCTTCACGCAGCACCTGGACCTCAAAACTGATCGGCACATCAGGCTCGGCCGGGCCGACAAAACTCACCGATAAAGAACGCAAGGCGCGCTCAGGGCTGATCTGCGCGCGCATGGCCTCGTACTGCAAGGCCACCATCAAGCCACCAAAGGTGGCGCGTCCCTGACCCCAATCCGCCGGGATCGTCACCGCAGACGGGTCGTTACGCACGGCCGCAACCAATTCACAAAACTGCATGAGCACCTCGAAACCGATGAATAAGCGCCAATACTACCCACGCGCCTTACGCTGCACAGCGCTTATATCGGCCAAATCATGAGCGAAAACAGGCCGCGCTCAATTTGATCAGTGCCCGATCGGCCTGCTTCTCGCCACGCGCCAGTGTTTCGCGCCATTGCGCGACACACGGTTGCAAATCGGTCTGTTGTTCGGCCTGCAACAGCCATTGCCACGCGTCATGCCAATCGCCCAGGGCTTTTTGTGCGGCTTTGAGACGAGCCGCTACCAGGGCCGGTAGACGGTCCAGCTCGGGATACGCCTCGGCCCCGTAACGCACCCGCTTGATGAGTAACCGCACACGATGACGGTCATGCCCCGGATCATTCAGGGCGGTTTCAAGGGTCTTCCACTGTTTTTCCAGTACACGCTCGATGCGCTGGCGTAAGCCACGCAGCAAACCTTCACGCTCGGCGGCACGTATAAAACGCGGAAACACATCGAGGATCATCTGCAGTTGCGCCAACTGCGCGCTGTCGGCCACCGCCGCATAACTGCCCGACAGCTGCTCCAGCCTGCGTTCTGCCAAGGCGGCGTGTCCGTGTTGCTGCAAATGCGCGGCCAGCACTTCAAGGTCACGCAACGGCGTGGTCAAGGCGCCCACCTGTGACGCCGCCATCTCCAGCTGCACCACACCCGGCAAACCGCGCAAGGGCCGTAACAGGCTGCGCAAGCGACGCACCGTGGTGCGCAAGTCGTGCAGCGCCTCAGGGTCGGTGTGAGCCTGCAAACGCGCCTGACACGCCAACAACCTGACCTGCAGACGCACAATATTCGCCACGATCCGGTCTACCAATTGCGCCATCCTGCCCCTCCCGGTCATACGCGGGCTTAACGCCCTGCGCGCGACTCACGAATATAGAAACGCGCTTTCTCGGCTTTTTTGGAGCAGCCTTCAAACGCTTCGAACTGTTGTTGTGTTTTAGCCCCGGTCAGCAATGACAGGGCCTTGGAATAACTGATGGTGCCCGCGAAACCTTCTGCCTTGGCCAGGTCCAGCTCGTGCCAAGCGCTGTCCAACTGGGTGGCGCAGGTGTCGCGATAGGCTGTTTTACCGGCACAACCCGCCAGTACCAAGGCCATCAACGGCACACAAATAAGGGCTTTCATGCACATATCCTCAAACAATTAATGTTAATTAGAGGCTGAGACGCAAAAGCGTGGGAAAAGTGCCCGGTCCGCCAACGCGTCTGTGCAAGACTAGCTTGCTGATTAGGGAAAAGGCACTGCATTGTTAACGCCTGTCTGACGAAGGATCGTGTCATGAAAAAGCGCATTGCATTAGTGCTCGGCTCTGGCGGTGCCAGAGGTTACGCGCACATTGGCGTCATTGAAGAACTCGAACGCCGTGGTTACGACATTGCCTGCATTGCCGGGTGCTCGATGGGGGCCGTGGTAGGCGGCATTTACGCGGCCGGCAAGCTTGACCTGTACCGGGACTGGATTCAAAGCCTGGACTATCTCGATGTGTTACGGCTGGTGGACGTGAGCTTTCGACTCGGCGCCATTCGCGGCGAAAAGGTGTTCGGGCAAATTCGCAATATCGTGGGCGAAATCAACATCGAAGATTTGCGCATTCCCTACACCGCCGTGGCCACCGACCTGACGCACCAGCAAGAAATCTGGTTTCAGGAAGGCTGTCTGCATCAGGCCATGCGCGCCTCAGCCGCCATCCCGAGCCTGTTTACCCCGGTCATGCAGGGCAATCGCATGCTGGTCGACGGCGGCCTGCTCAATCCGCTGCCTATCGTGCCAGTGGTGTCCAGCCATTGCGATCTGATCATCGCCGTCAACTTGAACTCAACCAGCCAAAACAGCTACCAACTGCCGGTGATTCAACGCCCGCCCGCCTTCAAAAGCCGCTTTGACACCCTGATGAATTCACTCGGCTCGCACATGCCGTTTCGCAACAAACATGCCAGTGACCTGCTGGAGCTGGAGCAGGTCATGCTCAAGCCGCTGCCCGACAGAGCGCCCAACCCGTGGGTTGAATCGACCCGCCCCGGGGCGCAACAACCGGCGGCTGCGCCCACTCAAGAAGGTGCGCCCAAGTCCGCGTCCGGGTCTTTTATCATCGACAACGTAGGGCCTGCGTCACTGTTGGACTTGATCAACCAGAGTTTCGAGGTGATGCAGACGTCGCTGGCGCAGTACAAGATCGCCGGTTACCCGCCCGACATTTTGATTAACGTACCCAAGCGTGTGTGCCGCTTTTTCGAGTTCTACAAAGCCCCCGAGCTGATCGCTTTGGGCCGTGAAATTGCCCGAGACACCCTGGACCGTTACGAAAGCGAGGAACACTAAGTGTCCAGCAGGCGATAACCCACGCCGGGTTCGGTCACGATAAACCGCGGGCAGGTCGGATCGTCCATCAGCTTTTGTCGCAGATGGCCCACAACAATGCGCAGGTAATGGCTGTTTTCGACGTGGGTCGGCCCCCAAATGTCCTTGAGCAATTGCTGTTGGGTGATCACGCGCCCAGGGTGGCGCGCCAATTGCGCCAGTACCGCGTATTCCTTGCGGGTCAGCGCGACTTCCACGCCCTCCAGCAACACCCGGCGAAAGGCCAGGTCTACCGTCAAAGGCCCGACCTCCACGCCAGCCTCTTGCACCTCGCCACTGGGCGCCTGACGCAGCAACGCCCGCACCCGCGCCAGGAACTCCTGAATCCCGAAGGGCTTGGTCACGTAATCATTGGCCCCGCCATCGAGCGCCTCGACCTTTTGCGCTTCGCTGGCCCGCACCGACAGCACCAACACCGGCACCCCCGACCACTGGCGCACCTCATGCAATACCTGCTGTCCGTCCATGTCAGGCAGACCCAGGTCCAGCACCAGCAGGTCTGGCTGGTGCAATGCGGCCTGGCTCAAGCCCTCGGCCCCGGTGGCGGCTTCCAGCACCTGATACCCCTGAGACACCAGGCTGATACGCAAGAACTTGCGGATCTGCGGTTCGTCGTCGATCACCAAAACAGTCGTGGGCTGGCTCATGGCAGTTGATCACCGTGCAAAGAGGGGCGAAGGATATCAGTGTTCACCGCTGGCCTCTTCGCGTTCTGGCTGCGGCTGTTCAGGCAGCGGCAAATGCAACGTGATGCAAGTGCCGCGACCCTCGACACCCTCAGCCACGCTGATGCGTCCGCCGTGGGCGCCCACCATGCCCTGACAAATCGCCAGCCCAAGCCCCGTGCCCTGCCCGCCCCGATCCCCGCGGGCGGCGGTGTAAAACATGTCGAAAATTTTCGCCCGGTCTTCTTCCGGAATGCCCGGTCCCTGATCGCTTACCGCAAACCACAATTCCCGCTCATCAGCCCCGGCCACCAGTTGCAGCACCCCGTGCGGGGGCGAGAAGCGTGCGGCGTTTTCCAGCACATTGACCAGCGCCTGCTCGATCAATGCGGCGTGGATGTGCAGCAACGGCAGGTGCGCGGCCACATCAACCTGCACCTGCAACGGCGCCAGCACGGCGCGCAGACGATTCAGAGCACTGCCAACGATGTCTGCCGGCGACACCCAGTCGCGGGCCAGCTTCAAGGCACCGTGGCCCAGACGGGTCATGTCCAGCAGGTTTTGGATGTAGCGGTCCAGCCGCTCGGCCTCGTCGCGGGTGCCTTCAAGCAACTCGCGCCGGTCCGCCAGCGCAATTACTTCGCCCAGCGCCAGCAAGGTGTCGATGCTGCCGCGCATGGTGGTCAGCGGCGTGCGCAAATCATGGGACACCGACGCCAGCAACGCGCTGCGCAACTGTTCGGTTTCACCGTGCAGACGCGCCGCCTCCAGATCCTCAGCCAATTGCGCACGCGCCAGTGCCTGCGCCAGCGGTTGGCTGAGCGCCATCAGCAAACGCCGACGTTGACCACTCAGCGTCTGGCCTTCTTTGGGGCTGACACCCAACAAGGCCAGCGGGCCATCATCGACAGTCAACGGCCACCACCACCAGCGCCCCATCGGTAACGTGCCGGTGCCTTTGCCAGCTGGCTGTTCGTGGGTCCAGGCCCAGTCTGCGGCAGCGCGCTCGGCTTCATTGAAGGTCAGAGGGCCGCCGGTTTCGACCATCCAGCCGCCGTTGCCATCGCGATTGAGCAAGCACAGGTTGAGTTCTTGCCAGCCGCTCAAGTGCTGGGCCGCGGCGCTAACCACCGCCTTGCGGTCGGTGGCTGCCGTCAGTTTGCGCGACAGGTCGAGCAACTCTGTGGTCTCTTGTTGCGTCTCGCGCAACGCCTGCAACTGGCGCCGCTGGCGAGCGGCCAGGTTCCCGGTCAAGGCCGCCATCAACAGGAAGAACACCAGCGTCAGCACATCCTCTTCGCGCTGGATGCTGAGCGAGAAGTTGGGCGGGATGAACAAAAAGTCATACGCCAGAAAAGACAGCGCCGCACACGCCAGCGCCGGGCCCAGGCTACTGCGCACGGCCACCAGCAGCACAGCCGCCAAAAACACCATCGAGATGTTCGGCAACGCCAATACGCTGGACACGCCCCAGGCCAACGCACTGGCCAATACCGTGGCCAGCAGGGCCAACCCATAATCAAACCACGCCCATGAGTAGGTACGCCGTCGGGAGGGGGTGTCCGGGGTTGGCTCGTTGTCGAGCACGTTGATTTCAAGGCCGTGGGCATCGCGCAGCAAGCGTGAGGCCAAACCGCCGCCAAACAGCTTGCGCCGCCAGGACGGCCGCGACTGCCCCACCAACAGCAAACTTGCGCGCCGTTCGCCCGCGTGCTGGATCAGGGTTTTGGCCACTTCACCGGCGCGCAATAACACCACTTCACCGCCCAGCCGCTCGGCCAACTGCTGCGCGCTTTGCAGACGCAGGCGCGATTGCTCATCACGGGCGCTGCCGTTGTCAACGTGCACCAGGCTCCACGGCAGATGACGGCGTTCCGCGACCCGGCTGGCGTGACGCACCAACCGTTCGGCCTGCACATCGCCATCGATGCCCACCAACAAACGCCCACGCAAGGCCGGGGCAGCCTGGCCCAGTTGGCGATAGCCTTTGTCCAGCTCATCATCGACGTACACCGCCGCGGTCTGCATCGCCAGTTCACGCAGGGCGTTGAGGTTGGTCTGGGTGAAAAAGGCGTCAATGGCCGCGCGCGCTTGCTCGGGTACGTACACCTTGCCGTCGCGCAGTCGCTCCAGCAGCTCGCGCGGCGGCAGGTCGATCAGCAACAGTTCGTAGGCTTCCTGCACGATCCAGTCGGGCAGGGTTTCGCGCACCTGCACCCCGGTGATACCGCGCACCTGATCATTGAGGCTTTCCAGATGCTGGACGTTGACCGTGGTGTACACGTCAATCCCGGCGGCCAATAACTCTTGTACGTCTTGCCAGCGTTTGGCGTGGCGGCTGCCGGGGGCATTGCTATGGGCCAGCTCGTCCACCAGCACCAATGAAGGTTGGGCCGCCAGCAAACCATCGAGGTCCATCTCTTCGAGCTGCACGCCACGGTACTCGGAACGCACCAGCGGTTGTTGTGGCAGGCCGTTGAGCAACGCCTGGGTTTCGGCGCGGCCGTGGGTTTCGACCACCCCGGCGAGCACTTTGACCCCTTGGCGCAGTTGCATGTGCGCCGCTTGCAGCATGGCGTAGGTTTTGCCCACGCCGGGGGCCGCGCCCAAAAACACCTTGAGCCGACCACGTCCCGCCCGTGGCAAATCAGCTAACAACGCATCGGCGCGACCGGAATCTGTCATGTCTATACCTATTCAAATGAAGAGCCTCGCAGGCTGCGAGCTTTCGATCTTAAAAGCTCGCAGCCTGCGGGTTGGGTGTTTCAGTGTTTCAGCTGCGCCAGCGCCAGGTTCAGGTTCAGTACGTTGACCACTGGCGGCCCTACCAGCGGCTGCTCGATATGCGCCTGCAACAGTTGCTCAACTGTTTGCACGGGCAAGCCACGGGCCGCCGCCACACGGGCCAGTTGATAGCGTATTGCGGCGGGTGGCAAGTGCGGGTCCAAACCACTGGCCGACGTGGTGAGCATCGCCAATGGCACCGGGCCTTGTTCGGCCACTGCCAACTCGGCGGCACTGTCCTTGATCCGCGTCGCCAGCGCCGGGTTGCTCGGTGCCAGGTTACTCGCGGCACTCGACACCGTGGCATACGCCCCGGCCGAAGGGCGTGAGTGAAACCACGCGTCGCCGGTGAACGCCTGCGCGATCAGCCCGGAGCCGCGAACGTTGCCCTCTGCATCGCGCACCAGGCTGCCGTTGGCCTGCTCGGGAAAGGCCAGTTGCGCAATCCCGGTCACGGTCAGTGGGTAGATCACGCCCGTAATTGCAATCATCAACACCATCAGGCTCAGGGCCGGACGTAAAAGAGTAGCCATGACACGTTCCTCCACGGGTTAAACCAAATGCAGCGCGGTGAGCAGCATGTCGATCAGTTTGATGCCCACAAACGGCACCACCAGACCACCCAGGCCATAGATCAGCAGGTTGCGTCGCAGCAATTGCGCTGCACTGGCCGCCTGCACCCGTACGCCGCGCAAGGCCAACGGAATGAGCACCACGATGATCAGCGCGTTGAACACAATCGCCGACAGGATCGCGCTCTGCGGGCTGTTGAGGTGCATCACGTTGAGTACACCCAACTGCGGGTAAATCGTGGCAAAGAGCGCGGGCAGTATTGCGAAGTATTTGGCCACATCGTTGGCGATGGAAAACGTGGTCAGCGCGCCCCGTGTCACCAACAACTCTTTACCGATCTGCACCACGTCCAGCAGTTTTGTCGGATCGCTGTCGAGGTCGACCATGTTTGCCGCCTCGCGCGCGGCCTGGGTGCCGTCATTCATCGCCATGCCGACGTCGGCTTGCGCCAGGGCCGGGGCGTCGTTGGCACCGTCACCGCACATGGCCACCAGCCGACCGTCGTTTTGCTCCTGACGAATGCGCGCCAGTTTTTTCTCGGGCGTGGCTTCGGCCAACACGTCGTCCACCCCGGCTTCAGCGGCAATCGCTGCGGCCGTCAGCGGGTTATCGCCAGTGACCATCACCGTACGAATCCCCAGTTTGCGCAGCTCGGCGAAACGCTCGCGAATGCCGGGTTTGACCACGTCTTTGAGATGAATCGCGCCCAGCAGTTTGCCTTGCACGCACACCAGCAACGGGGTGCCGCCGCTCTGGGCGATCTTGTCGATTTCCCGCGACAGGGCGGGCAACACTTCGCCGCGCTTGAGGCCGACAAACGCCAGCACCGAATCCACCGCACCTTTGCGATACACCTGAGCGTTGCAGTCAACCCCCGACAAGCGTTTTTCAGCGGTGAACGGCACCGCTGTAATGTCGCGGGCATCGGGTTCGGGCAGCGCATGGTGACCACGGATGAACTCGACGATGGATTTACCTTCCGCCGTGTCGTCCGCCAGCGAGGCCAGCAGTGCGCCCTGCGCCAGTTCAATCGCCGTCACGCCGGGGGCGGCGTAAAGCGCGGTGCAGCGCCGGTTGCCGAAGGTAATGGTGCCAGTCTTGTCCAGCATCAGCACATGCACGTCACCTGCGGCCTCAACGGCGCGCCCGGACTTGGCAATCACGTTCAGACGCACCAGGCGGTCCATACCGGCGATGCCGATGGCCGAAAGCAAGCCACCAATGGTGGTCGGGATCAGGGTTACCAGCAGCGCCACCAGAAACACCAGCGGCAGGCTGCCACCGGCAAAGTAGGCAAAGGGCTGCAAGGTCACGACCACAATCAGAAAGATCAGGGTCAAACCGATCAGCAAGATATCCAGCGCCACTTCGTTAGGGGTTTTCTGGCGCTTGGCGCCCTCCACCAGTGCGATCATGCGGTCCAGTGTCGACTCGCCGGGGTTGGCACTGATGCGTACCAGCAGCCAGTCCGAGACCAGGCGAGTATTACCCGTGACCGCCGAACGATCACCGCCCGATTCACGAATCACCGGCGCCGATTCACCGGTAATCGCCGCTTCGTTGACGGCGGCAATGCCTTCGATGACTTCACCATCACATGGGATCATCTCCCCCGCTTCGACCCGCACCACATCCCCTTTGCGCAAGCGGGTGGCGGGCACCACTTCATAGCTGCCATTGGCAGTGCGACGGCGTGCACTCAAGCCCACACTGCCGGCCTTCAAACTGTCGGCGCGGGCTTTGCCCCGGCCTTCGGCCAAGGCTTCGGCGAAGTTGGCGAACAACACGGTGAACCACAGCCACACGGCGATTTGCAACGCCACGCCGGTGGGTACGGCCGGGTCCGGCAGCAAGCACAACATCGTGGTGAACACGGCGGTCAGTTCGACCACCAGCATCACTGGCGAGCGCTTGAGCTGACGCGGGTCGAGCTTGACGAACGCTTGCAGCAACGCAGGGCGCCACAGGTCGGCAAACGCGGTTTTAGGTGATTGCGGCGCCTGGGTATCAGGCGCTGGCGTCAGCTGTTTAACAGGAGCAGGCAGGTTCATCATCGTTTCCTCACAAGCCCAGTGTCAGTTGTTCAGCGACAGGGCCCAGGGCCAGCGTCGGTAAAAAGGTCAAGCCGCCCACCAGAAAAATGGTCATGGTCAGCAACACCACAAACAGCGGGCCGTGGGTGGGGAAGCTGTCCTGGCCCACGGGGGCGGTTTTTTTCATCGCCAGACTGCCCGCCAGCGCCAGCACCGGCAGGATGTAACCGAAGCGCCCAATCAACATGCCCAAGCCCAGCATCAGGTTGTAAAACGGTGTGTTGGCGTTCAACCCGGCGAAGGCCGAGCCGTTGTTGGCGCTGGCCGAGGTGAAGGCGTACAGCACCTGACTGAAGCCATGAGGGCCGGGGTTACTCACCGACGCCGCGGCACTCGGCACACTGGTCGCAATCGCGGCCATCACCAACACACCCACCGGCATCACCAGCAACGTGACCACCAGCAATTGCACCTCTTTGGCCTGCAACTTTTTGCCCAGGTATTCGGGTGTGCGGCCAATCATCAGGCCCGCCAGAAACACCGCGATCAGCACGTTGAGCAACATGCCGTAAAGGCCTGCACCCACCCCGCCAAAGATCACTTCGCCGACCATCATGTTGACCAGCGCCACCATGCCGCTCAGCGGGTTGAGGCTGTCATGCATGCCATTGACCGAGCCGTTGGAGGCCGCGGTGGTGGTTTCGGTCCACAACACCGTGGCGGTGGTGCCAAAACGCACTTCTTTGCCTTCCAGTGGCGCAGTGCGCTCAACCAGCGGACTGTTCAGCGCCGGGTTGGGTTGATTTTCGGCATACAGCGCAGTGCCTCCGCCGATCAAAAACAACGCCAGCATGCAGGCGATGATCGCGCGGCTTTGACGCAGATCCTTAACGTAATGGCCGAAGGTGAACACCAGCGCCACCGGGATCAAAATGATCGACGCCACTTCAAACAGGTTGCTCCAGGCGGTCGGGTTCTCGAACGGATGCGCCGAGTTCACCCCGAAGAAGCCACCCCCGTTAGTGCCCAACTGCTTGATCGCAATCTGGCTGGCAGCCGGGCCCAGCGGGATCACTTGGTCCACGCCCTGCATCGTCACGGCATGCACATAATGGGCGAAGGTTTGCGGCACGCCCTGCCACACCAGCAACAGCGCCAGCACCAGGCACAGTGGCAACAGGCCGTAGAGCGTGGCCCGGGTCATGTCCACCCAGAAGTTGCCCAGCGTCTGCGCCGAGCGACGACTGATACCCCGGCATAACGCGACCAACACCGCCAAACCGGTGGCGGCGCTGACGAAGTTCTGCACGGTCAGCCCGGCCATCTGGCTGAAATAACTCAGGCTCGCTTCACCGCTGTAGCTCTGCCAGTTGGTGTTGGTGACAAAACTCACCGCGGTGTTAAACGCCTGCGTCCACTCCTGACCCGGCAACTGCTGCGGGTTGAGCGGCAAATACTGCTGAAACAGCAAAATGCTGAACAGCAGCACAAAGCCTGCGAGGTTGAACGCCAACAGGGCCAAGGTGTATTTCTGCCAGCTTTGCTCAACACCCGGCTCAACCCCGGCGAGGCGATAACAGACCTTCTCAACCGGCCCCAATACCGGCGTGAGCCAGGTACGCTGGCCTTCCATGACCTTGTAATAAAAGCGTCCCAGCCACGGGGCCGGGAGCAACACCAGCGCAAAAAAAGCCAGAATCAGCCCATAGTCATAACTGTGCATACCCGCTCCTAGTTCCGATCTGCGCGCAACAGCGCAACCAGCAGATAAACGAACAACCCCACCGCCAACAGCAGCGACACCCCATCGAGAACGCCCATGCAAACTCTCCCCAAAACGGCGATTGCCGCGTAGGGGGAAAGTGTGGGGTTCAAGGGTGTAAAGGATCGAGATCGAGGGGCAAGCCAGGGCGTAAAGAAGGCGTAAAGAAACAGGGGCAGACCGTAACCGCCAGCGGCTACGGGTAGGGGGTTAGATCAACGCAACAGGGGCGTATCGAGCACGTCGCTGGCACCGCCGAGCACGCTTTCGCTCAACTGAATAAATGACGCCGTGTTGACCGTGTCCATGCGCATCAACGCCTGGCTCACATCATCGAGCGAACGCTTGCTGTGGGTGTGTACCCGGATTTCGCGGTCCAGCGCCTGCAACAGCGTGACCGCGCGCGCCACGATGGCCGGGCTGGTTTGCGGGCCGCGCAGACGCGTCACGCTTTTACCCGCCGCATTGAGCTTGTGCTGCAAAGTTTGATAGCGCTCATCACTCATGCCACCCGCACGACGCATCAGTTCGATGGCGTAGTATTCGTTCAGTCCTTCACTGAGCCAGGCATGACCGGCCTCAGCATTGAGCCCGCTGAACAGTTGCACCACTTCGCGCAACAGCGGGCTGGTGCCCGACTCGCTGACCATCGGCATGGCACTGCTCAGGTAAATCGAATGACGATCGGCGCTGGCGCCCTTCCACATCGGGCTGCCTGCGCCGACGATCAGTAATTTGGGCGGATTACGCGGGAACACCGCTTGCACCTGCGGCCAGACGAAGGTCAGCAAGGTGAGCACATCCATGCGCCGCATCCCCTGCCCTTGCGGCGCGGCGACGGTGACCTCGGTTTCACCCAGCGTGGTGCGACGGCTCCCCAGCGTACCGGCCAGCATCCAGCCAGTGGGGCGGTCAAACAGGCGCGACACATCATCAATACGGAAGCGGTTTTTACCAATCCGCGGCCAGGCGGTTTCGACACTTTTCCAGCCCTTGGGCAACTCGAATTCAAGGCGTGACACCAACTCGGTGCCGTCCTGTTGATCGAGACTGGCCGGCGGTACCAATTGCTCGCCCCGAAACAACGCCCACTTGGGCGTGATGTCGGTGTCGAAACTGCCGTTTTTGAACGCATGGCTCAGGCGCACACGGTAGGTCAGGCTCGACGGGCCTGACCCGGGATGCCACACCCCGCGACTGTGTTGCGCGTCAGGGGACAGCTGCCACTGCCCGTCGGCCTTGAAATCGCTGTAGCTGCCCGGCGCACCCAGGTCGAAATCCAGGCTGCGCACGGCTGAACCGTCCGCCAGGGTGAGCCGCACCTGAGCCTGACCGGTGTCAGGCTCAAATTGCACGTGATAATCCAGGTCCACTTTTTTGGCAGCCCACGACGGCGTGCCGAGCAATGCAATCAGCAGCCCCAGGGTCAATCGGTAACGCAGCGGCATACACACTCCTTGCGACCGCTCCGGCATTTAACCGGCGCGAAAAATCAGATGATCTTCCCAATCGTCTTCCGGCACGCTGCCCTCGGCGAGCATGCGCCCCGATTGCGAGATGCGTTCGTGATGCACCGCATCCCGGTCACCACAGACCAAGTGATGCCACAACGGCAAATCCTTGCGCTCGCTGACCAGTCGGTAGCCACAGGTAGGCGGCAACCATTTGAACTCTTCAGCCTGGCCCGGCGACAGTTGAATGCAGTCCGGGACCGAATCACGGCGCTTGGGGTAATCGGTGCACTGGCAGGTTTTCAGATCGAGCAGTTTGCAGGCAATGCGCGTGTAGTAGACGCTGTTGTCGTCTTCATCTTCGAGCTTTTGCAAGCAGCACAGGCCGCAGCCGTCGCACAGCGACTCCCATTCCTCTTGATCAAGTTGATCGAGGGTTTTGCGGATCCAGAACGGTTCAACTTTTGCGGCCATGGCTCAAACATCAACATCGGGCAGTGGAAAAGGCCGCCAGTCTAGTGCCCAAGGCCCCGCGGGCCAAGGGCTTGTCGTCAGACTTGTCACACAGATGGCATAACAGTAGCTTTACGCCTACGCTCAATCGCGAAAACAACTCAGGTAACGAGAATGACTGCTAATACCCGCATTGCCGATCACGCCATTCATGAGCAATTTACCCAGCGTTGGTCGCCCCGCGCCTTCACCGATGCCACCCTCGACAAACCCACGTTGATGAGCTTCTTTGAAGCCGCTCGCTGGGCACCTTCGGCCTATAACTCGCAACCGTGGCGCTTTCTGTTTGCCTTGCGTGGCACCCCAGACTTTGACCGCTACCTGAGCCTGCTGGTCGAGTTCAACCAGGGTTGGGCCAAACATGCCGCCGCCCTGGTGGTGATTGTGTCAAAAACAACGTTTGCCGCGCCGGGCACCACCGAAGAAAAACCCTCGCCGACCAATGCATTCGACACAGGCGCTGCCTGGGGCCATTTGGCGCTACAAGCTCACTTGAGCGGCTGGCACACCCACGGCATGAGCGGTCTGGATTACGAGCGCGCCCGCCAGGAACTGAAAATCCCGGAAGGCTATGCCGTGCAAGCGATGGTGGCAATTGGCAAGCTGGGCGATAAAGCGACGCTGGTCGATTACCTGCAAGCCAAAGAAGTACCGAGCCAGCGTGAACCGCTGAGCACGTTGGTGGCCGAAGGCGATTTCAGCCTGTAAGCCAAGCAAAGCGTCTAGTCGCCGCCCAGCTACACGAGGCGGCGACAAGACGCCAAGCGAACTCGGTGCGCGTGACGCACCGGGTCAATAGGTTTGCGACGTATCCCGCCCATCGCAGCCTCGCGTCGCTCGGTAGCGACTACCGTTAATAGCCGCGGTCGAAATCCACTTCGCCACGCATCGGCTGCCCCGCTTGAAACGCCCGCAGGTTATCGACAAACAGTTGCACCATCATCGGCGGCGAGGTGGGCGCCGAGCTGTGGCCGGTCAGCAACAACCCCCAGGCTGTCCAGAACGGGTGTTTGGCCGGCAACGGCTCCTGACGGCAGACGTCAATCACCGCCGCCGCCAAGTGGCCCACGCGCAACGCCTCGACCAGGTCCGCATCCACCACCGCCACGCCACGGCCGACGTTGATAAACACCCCGTTCGGGTTGAACTGCGCAAACAGCTCGGCATCGTACAGGTCATGGGTGTCCGCCGTGTTGGGCAGCAGGTTCACCACGTAATCCATGCCCCCGACCAAACGCGGCAAGTCGCTCAGAACCCCGACTTCCTTGAACGGCGCTTGTTCACGGGCCGTACTGGCAATGGCATACAGCTCCACGCCAAACGGTTGCAGAAATTGCGCCACGGTCTGGCCAATGTCACCGGCGCCGACGATCAGCACCTTGCGCCCGACCAGGCTCTGCCCCATGCGGTTGTCCCACTTGCGCTCAACCTGGCTGACCAGCCGCGCCATGACTTCGCGCTCATGGCCCAGCATGTAGGTGAGCACATATTCGGCCATGACCTGACCGAAAATGCCCACGGCGCGGGTCAGCCGGTAATCACGTTGCAAACCGCTGGCCAGCAGCGGCGTAATGCCCGCCCAGGTCGATTGCAACCACTGCGGCCGATGTCCCTGACGCATCAGCGTGGCCAACAGATCAGGCTGACCCAGCCATATCGGGCAATCAGCAGCCAGACGCGACAAGTGCGCAGAGTCGCCACTGCTGAGCACCTCCAGATCAGGCGCTGCCTGTTGCAGAAGTCGGGTGTACAGAGGGTGGTCGTGTTCGGCAATCAGAACGCGCATGTTCTTAACCTTTTAAAACGCTGCCAGCGTCCGCCGTCGAGGTTTCACTCGTCGAATTCGGCCACCGCCAATCAATTTGAGTCCATTCAGGGCAGGTGCCCCATGCCGGGCACCTGATGGCGCACTTACATCGGGTCGTTGCGGCGCAACAACTCTTCGGGCAAGTGCTCGATGTATTCGTCTTCAGCTGGCGGCATTTGCAGGTGATAACCCTGTTTATCCAGGTTTTCCAGCACCACGACGATGTCTTCCCGCGACAACGTGCGCTCGGGGGTGAGCACCAGGTCAAACGCGTGAATGGCTTTGCCAAACGCGGCCATCAACTGCTCAGGCACGCGTTCAAGGGCATCGGCCTTAAGCACGTACAAATACATGCCTTCGCGCTTGGTGCTGCGATAGATAGAGCAAATACGTTTCAAGACGGTTCTCCAGCGGTGGCCAGGCTATCGAGCAATGCCTGACCCATCAGCTCACGGCGCCAGCCGCGCAGTGAGTCGGGTAATTGATAAGGCCCATTGGGAAAGCCGCTTTTCACCAGCGCTTCCAGGGTTTTCTTGCGCAGCATGAGCTCGGGGGCCATGTTCAGTTGCTCGGCGTAGACCTGACCGATTGCACGCAGGCGCTTGATCAATGCCGCCGCCTCTACCGGTAACGGCTCAGGGACTGCGGCGGGCCATTGCTCGGGCGGTACGCTGCCCGCACGTTTAATCAAGTCCAGCAAGAACTCGCCATCCTGGCGCACAGTGCGCGGGTGCATGTCTTCTATGCGCGCCAGCGACACCAAATTGTCGGGCTGGGTTTTGGCCAATGGCCACAACGCATGCTCACGCACAATGCGGTTACGCGGCAGATCGCGAGCACGGGCTTCACGCTCGCGCCAGGCACAGATCTCACGCAGCACGGCCAACTGATCGCGCGACAGCTTCCACGCCAGCTTGGCGTCACGGTAAACCTCGTACGGGTCCACTTCGCGGCGCAAGTTGGCCACCAGTTCAGCGCCGTCTTCCAACACCCATGCGTATTTTTCATCCGACAGGCGCGGGCGCAACAGCACGTAAACCTCAGCCAGGTGCAGCGCATCTTCGGCGGCGTAGCTGATCTGGGTTTCGGACAACGGGCGTTGCAGCCAGTCCGAACGGGTCTCGCCCTTGGGCAGGTCGAGGTCGAGCACTTCTTTGACCAAGCGCGAGTAACCCATGGAGAAACCCAGGTTCAGATACGCGGCGGCCAGTTGGGTATCAAACAGCGGCGCGGGCAAACTGCCGGTCAAGCGCAACAAGACCTCAAGGTCTTCGCTGCATGCGTGCAACACTTTGACCACGGCCGGGTTTTCAAGCAAGGCGGCCAACGGCTGCCAATTGTCGATGGTCAGCGGGTCAATCAGGTACGCCCGCGTACCGTCGCCAATCTGAATCAGGCCGGCAATGGGGTAAAAAGTGTCGACCCGCATAAATTCGGTGTCGAGGGCGACGAACGGCAAATGTTGCCATTGGGCGCAATGTTGGCCGAGGCTATCGTTGTCGCGAATCCAGTGAATATCGATGGCCACACGGCTCTCCCTTGAAGAATGGCGCGCAGTATATATCGGCATCGGGGATTTCCGGCGATTGGCGCACAAACTTGTCGACGAAATTACCTACGCAATTTCGAGCGATAACTTTCATCACTTTTTGGCTTTTATTGTGTAGTTTGCGCGTGCACATGCGTCAAAACCCCCTGAACTCATCATGAAGACGCTCGCTGGCGACATCACACTCATGCAGGTATGAAACATGAGGTGACAAGGCGGCCCGCCTTTGACTCAACCCCGCCACCGCTCACAGAACACGAGGATGCCCTGTATGCGTAAGCCGTTTGAATTTTTTGCCATTGCGCTCCTGATAACGGGCCTGAGTACGGGTGCAAACGTGGCGAGAGCAGAAGACTCCACCGCAAAAATCGATGCCGTCGTACACAAGAACGCCGCCCAGGTCATGCAGCAATACAACGTGCCTGGACTGGCCATTGCAGTCAGCGTTAATGGCAAAACGCATTTCTACAACCTTGGTCTCGCCTCAAAGGCCACTCAAGCCCCCGTCACCTCCGATACGTTGTTTGAAGTTGGCTCCATCAGCAAAGTGTTTACCGCCACCCTGGCCACTTACGCGCAAGCCAATGGCCAACTGTCACTCAACGACCCCGTCAGCACCTACCTGCCTGAGTTCCAAAACACGCCCTTCGGCAATGTGCCCCTCATGCACTTGGCCACTCACACCGGGGGCGGCTTCCCGTTGCAAGTGCCCGATGCGGTGCAAAACGATGCACAACTGATGGGCTATCTCAAAGCCTGGAAGCCGGAATACGTCGCGGGCAGCAAGAGAAGCTACGCCAACCCGAGCATCGGCATGCTGGGGCTGATCACCGCCAAGCGCATGAACATGCCCTATGCCCAGGCGCTGCAAGGTCAGTTGCTCCCGGCACTGGGCCTCAAACACAGCTACCTGAACATCCCGGCCAGTGAAATGCCGTTATACGCCCAGGGCTATAACAAGCAGGATGAACCCGTCAGGTTGGGGGCAGGTGTATTGGCGGATGAAGCCTACGGGGTAAAAACCACTGCCCGCGACCTCATCCATTTCGCGCAGTTGAACATGGGGCTAGGAAGCACAAGCGAGACGGTGCGACGTGCGCTGGCGGATACCCACGTGGGGTATTACCAGGTGGGGCCGATGACTCAGGATCTGGTATGGGAGCAATATCCCTACCCCGTTGAGCTCAAGGCGCTGCTCGATGGCAACTCAAACACGATGGCGTATGAAACCAATGCAGCGGTTGCGCTCACACCTGCGCAGGCACCCCAACAACAGGTGTGGATCAACAAAACCGGCTCAACCAACGGCTTTGGTGGTTACATCGCCTTCATCCCGGCCAAAAAACAGGCCGTCGTCATATTGGCCAACAAGAACTACCCAAACGCTGCACGCGTTGAGCTGGCTTACGCCCTTTTAGCGGCACTGAACTAAGCCTCTTTGCGCAGCACATAAATGCTGTTGTGCGTAAAACCCGGCAGCACCGCGTATTGCTTGAGAATACTGAAGCCCGAGTCTGAAAACTGGGCTTCAACCTCCTCTTTGCTCACCCAGATGCGTTGCTGGCCCTGAACACCGCTCACACACACCGACAGTATTAACGTGTCGCGGCTGACGCGGTGCAACTCGCGCAAAATCGCCAAACGGTGCTCATTGCTGCGCACATGGTGGAACAGTTGCATGCAAAAAATGCAATCCACCGCGTTTTCAGACATGTCGATGGAAAACACCGAGCTTTTAAACCGCTTCACACGCTTGAGCAAAGCCGCTGAATGGTGGGTCTGTGCGTGATCAAGCATGCCTTGGGATGGGTCAGCGGCCAGAATCACCCGATTGTCGCGCTCAGCCAGCACCGGCCAAAATCGCCCGGCGCCACAGGCCAGATCCAATACCAGCCCCGGCTCACCGGCCACCTTGAGCGCACGCCTGACCAAACGCCGCTCGCGCCACTGCGCCCACCGACGCACCACGCCTTGAGGGCGCACCTGCTGGCACACTTGCGCATGCTCACGGTCATAGCGTTCGGCGAACTCAAGCTCAATGGTGGACGGTGGTTGCGATGACATGGCCCGCTAACTCTTGTGTTTGATGGCATTCGACACAGAGGTTAACGGGACGTCAGTGAAAAAATTGTCAGCAAAAGATGAAAACGCTTACAGCCCTGTGCATCTCTAAAATGCAGTTGCAGCGCGGGGCTGAGCACCGCCCCCACTCACGCTTGATTCAAATACCACCGCCAGTCTTGCTCGCCCACTTCACCCATGAACTGCCGGTATTCGGCATTTTTTACCGCCAGGTACACCTTCAAAAATTCAGGCCCGAACGCTTCTTTTGCCCATGACGAACCTTCAAGCGCACGCAATGTGGTCAACCAGTCGGTTGGCAGCCTCTGTGTCGCCTGAGCGTAGCCGTTGCCCTCAATCGGTGCGCCCGGGTCGCGCTGCTCACGAATACCACGATGAATACCGGCAAGAATGGCTGCCGCCGCCAAATACGGATTGGCATCGGCACCACAAATGCGGTGCTCGATATGCCGTGAAAACGCCGGACCACCCGGCACCCGCAAGCTCACCGTGCGATTGTCCACGCCCCAGGTGGGCGCCAGCGGCGCGTAACTATTGCTCTGGAAGCGACGGTAAGAGTTGGCGTTCGGGCAAAACATCAGCAGCGAATCGAGCAAGGTACTGAGCATTCCGCCCACCGCGTGCTTGAGCAGCGGCGTACCGTCAGGCGCTTCGCTGGCAAACAGGTTATGGCCGTGCTCATCGGCCAGGCTCACGTGCATGTGCATGCCCGTGCCTGCCAAGTCATCAAACGGTTTGGCCATGAAGCAGGCCACCATCCCGTGTTTGTGCGCCACGCCTTTGACCAAGCGCTTGTAACGCACCGCTTCATCCATCGCCTGCAACGCGTCACTGCGGTGTTCAAGGGTGATTTCCACCTGGCCCGGCGCGTATTCGGAAATAGCCGTGCGGGCCGGGATACCTTGCAATTTGCAGGCACTGTACAAGTCAGCCAAAAACGGCTCGATTTGTTCCAGCTCGCGCAAACCGTACACCTGCGTGGCGCGCGGACGCTGGCCATCGGCATCGCGTGCCGGTTGCGGCCGCCCTTGGCTGTCACGCTGCTGGTCGAGCAGGTAAAACTCCAGCTCCGCGGCCATCACCGGGTAATAGCCGTCAGCCTTTAGCCCTTCAATGACCTTGACCAACAGATGACGAGGATCGGCGACCGTCGCGGGCATGCCCTGCTGCGGATGCATGCTCACTTGCACCGCAGCCATCGGAATCTGACGCCACGGCATGCGCTGCAAACTGCCCGCCAGCGGATAGGCGCGGCAATCGATGTCGCCTACATCCCACACCAGCCCGGTGTTTTCTACGTCATCGCCGTTAATGCTCAAACCCAAAATCGTACTGGGCAACGGTCGCCCGCTTTCGTACACCGCCAACAGTTCATCGCGATGCAACAACTTGCCGCGCGGCACGCCGTTGTTGTCGAGAATAAACAGCTCGAACATCTCGACATCCGGGTTCAATTGCAGGAAATCCAGAGCATCTTGCAGCGGGGCAAACAGAGGTGTGGCACTCATGGGCTTACTCGTTTAGGCGTATCAGACAGGCGCGCCGTGGCGCGAAGGATCACGATTTAACGGGAAGACGAGTATCCGGCGGGCGGGCGTGACGGCAGTGATACAGCGCCCAGAAGGCCCGTTCACAGGAGAATGCGCAAGGGTTGAGTAGCATTGAAGTACCCGACAGGCTTTGACATTCAACAGCGCTAAAGCCAAGCCTCATACCTGCAACCACTGCCGAAAAAGAGCCAGCAGCCTCACATGCTTGGCGCGGCAGTTCAATACAGCGTTTTAAATCTTTGCATGTCCAACGGCTAAACATTGCCCCCCAAGGTTTGTAGCCGCTGCCGAGGCACGAGGCTGCGAACCCGATCACCGTGCAGTCTCTGACATACAAGGTTGAATGCTCCACGACGACTCTGTCGCCGCGCGTACAGGCCTGCATTCATCACCTGTAGTCGCTGCCGAGGCACGAGGCTGCGATAGGACGCGAAGCGGTCGTAAACCCGATCTCCATGTAGTGTCTGACACACCAAGGTTGAATGCTTCACGACGACTCTGTCGCCGCGCGTAGCCTCGCGTTACTCGTCAACGCCTACAGGCCTGCATTCATCACCTGTAGTCGCTGCCGAGGCACGAGGCTGCGATCGGGCGCGAAGCGGTCGTAAACCCGATCTCCATGTAGTGTCTGACACACCAAGGTTGAATGCTTCACGACGACTCTGTCGCCGCGCGTAGCCTCGTGTTACTCGTCAACGCCTACAGGTCTGCATTCATCACATGTAGTCGCTGCCGAGGCACGAGGCTGCGATCGGGCGCGAAGCGGTCGTAAACCCGATCACCGCGCAGTGTCTGACACAACTAGATTGAATGCTTCACGACGACTCTGTCGCCGCGCGTAGCCTCGTGTTACTCGTCAACGCCTACAGGCCTGCATTCATCACATGTAGTCGCTGCCGAGGCTCGAGGCTGCGATCGGGCGCGAAGCGGTCGTAAAACCAATCACCGCGCAGTATCTGACACACCACGGTTGAAGGCTTCACGACGACTCTGTCGCCGCGCGTAGCCTCGTGTTACTCGTCAACGCCTACAGGTCCTGCATTTATCCCCTGTAGCCGAGGCACGAGGCTGCGAAGCGGCCGTATCTGCGGTGAATGTAGTGTGTATGACGTACTCCATTGAATGGCTTACGACTGCTGCGCAGCCGGACGCAGCCTTCGGCAGCTGCTACGCAGGGCATCGGCTTGACCCACCATAGAACCGCCAAGGTCTTTATGGATGAAACTCTTTTCATCGAACGGATGCGTTACCGCCAAGGTCGGATGCAGTGTCTATCCTGCTTGGGAAAAGGTTACGTACCTGTCTCAAGTTGCACACTTTCTTACTTCGAGGAGTTCCCCATGGCCCGAACGGTTGCTGATTTCATCACCGAAACCCTGCAAGAAGCTGGCGTCAAACGTGTGTTTGGCGTGGTGGGTGACTCGTTGAACGCCTTTACTGATTCATTGCGCCGTCAGGAGCAGATTGAGTGGATCCATATGCGCAACGAAGAAGCCGCCGCGTTTGCGGCAGGCGCCGAAGCGCACCTGACGGGTGAGCTGGCGGTCTGCGCCGGCAGTTGCGGCCCCGGCAACCTGCATTTGATCAACGGTCTGTTCGACGCCCATCGCAGCGGCGTGCCGGTGCTGGCGCTGGCTGCCCATATACCGAGCAGCGAAATCGGCATTGATTATTTCCAGGCCACACACCCCGAAAGCCTGTTTAAAGAGTGCAGCCATTACGTTGAGCTGGTCTCGCACCCTGAGCAATTGCCGCAGATTCTTGAGCGCGCCATGCGCATGGCCATCGCCAAGCGCGGTGTGGCGGTGGTGGTGATTCCAGGGGATGTGGCACTGCAAGCCACTGACGCCAAAGTGCCACACTGGCTGAAACCGGCCGCACCAATGATTCGCCCCGCCGATACCGAAATCGATCAGTTGGCAGCGTTTCTCAACACGGGCAAAAAAGTCACCCTGCTCTGCGGCGCCGGTTGCGCCGGGGCGCACACCGAAATCGTGGCCCTGGCCGAACGTTTGAAAGCCCCCATCGTGCACGCGCTGCGCGGCAAGGAGCACGTCGAATACGACAACCCATACGACGTGGGCATGACCGGTTTGATCGGTTTTGCGTCTGGTTATAAAGCCATGATGAATTGCGACACGCTGTTGATGCTGGGAACGAACTTTCCCTATCGCCAGTTTTATCCCGAGCACGGCAACATTGCGCAAATCGACTTGCGCGCCGAAGCCTTGGGCAATCGCTGCCCATTACAACTGGGACTGATCGGTGACGTGAAGCTGACCTTGCAGGCGGTGCTGCCCGGCGTGGCCCAGAACCCCGACAGCAAACACCTGGAGGCTGCCCTCAACGACTACAAAAAGTCCCGCGAGGACCTCGATGCGTTGGCCGAAAGCGGCCCGAACAGCGATATCATTCACCCGCAATACCTCAATCGACTGGTCAGCGAGCTGGCAGCAGAAGACGCGATTTTCACCTGTGACGTGGGCACGCCGACTGCGTGGGCCGCACGCTACCTGAAAATGAACGGCAAACGCCGTCTGGTCGGCTCGTTCAACCACGGTTCAATGGCCAACGCCATGCTGCAAGCGATTGGCGCACAAGCGGCCTTCCCTCATCGACAAGTAATTTCCATGTCGGGAGATGGCGGTTTCACCATGATGATGGGCGACTTTCTGACACTCAATCAGGTGGGCTTGCCGGTCAAAGTCATTGTGCTCAACAACGGCACGCTGGGTTTTGTCGAGATGGAGATGAAGGCTGCGGGTTTCCCTGACGTAGGCTGTGACCTTAAAAACCCCAGTTTTGCAGCGATGGCCCAGGCAATGGGGGTCAAGGGCATACGCGTCGAACATCCGTCTGAACTGGAAGCCGCCTTGCGCGAAGCTTTCAGCCACGACGGCCCGGTGCTGGTGGACGTGGTCAGTGCGCGCCAGGAACTGGTGATGCCGCCGACCAAGACCTTCGAGCAGGCCAAAGGATTCAGCCTGTTTATGCTCAAAACCGTGATGGACGGCCGGGCACGCGAGTTGATCGATCTGGCCAAGGTCAATCTGTGGCGTTGAGTGTATCTGGCGTATAAAAAAACCCTTGGGTCATGCCCCAAGGGTTTGGTTTGAGCGCTCTGTATTAGCGTGAATGAAAGCGCCGATTCAGGGCGTTTTTCTTCTCCAGGATTTCACGCTCGCGCTTGCGTTTAACCCGTGCCAGCACCCACCAACACACCATTGCCACGCCCAGCACACCGCCCAGCCACAGCACATAAGGCATGGCCGTGACCAACAAGGGCACGTCGCCGCCACGTCGCAGTTGAGCAACCTCTTGTTCGCTGACGTTGAGCGCGGGATTGCCGAAACGTTGCAGGCTGTAATTGGCGATCGCCGCAATCTGCTGATCATTCAAATCACCGCCCAACGCGGGCATGTTGACCTCAAGGTCGGCCCCTTTGCGGCTAATGCCTTCAATGATGGCCATGACCAGATTGTTCGGCTGGCCGCCGGTCAGTGCAGTGTTTTGGCTCAACGAAGGGTAAAACGCGTCCGCTGTGCCTTGTCCGTCACGGCCGTGGCAGCTGGCGCAGGCGGCGTTGTACAGGCGTGCGCCGTCCGTTTCAGAGGCATTGGCCAACGAAGCCTGATCACCCTGCCCGACTTCCAGTGTGGTCATGTCCACAGGCACGACCGTGCGTGGAGCACTGAGCACCGGGTGTGCACTGGCAATCGCCGGCACGGTTTTCAGGTAGCTCGCCATCGCGTGCAAATCGCCATCGCTCAAAAAGCGCAGGCTGTTTTCTACCGCTTCCGCCATGCCCCCGGCCGCTTGCGCTTTGTTGGTGACATGACCGTTTTTCAGGAAGCCCGCCAGCTCATCATTGCTCCAGCTGCCAATGCCCGAGGCTTGATCGGAGGTGATGTTGGGCGCTACCCAACCGCCCAGCGCAGCACCTGCCAAATAGCGGCTGCTGTCTTCTGCCATAAACGCGTTGCGCGGCGTGTGGCAAGCGCCGCAGTGGCCCAGCGTGTCGACCAGGTATTGCCCGCGCTTGAGCGGCTCGTCAGCATCGGTCGGCAACGTCGCACTCGACGCATCAAGGAACAACAGGTTCCAGCCAAACATTAACGCGCGCACATTGAACGGGAACGCCAGTTCGGTAGCGGGCACCGCCTTGTCGACCGGTTTCACACCTTGCTGCAAATACACATACAAGGCGTGAATGTCCGCATCGCTCATGCCTTGATACGCGGTATAGGGCATGGCCGGGTATAGGTGCTGACCTTTGGCATTGATGCCTTTGCGCAACGCGTCAGCCAATTGCTGCTCGGTGTAGTCGCCAATGCCGTGGGTCTTGGAGGGCGTGATGTTGCTGCTGATGATGCGGCCCATAGGCGAATCAATCGCATAACCGCCCGAAAAGAGCGCACCGCCCTGCTCAACCGTGCGGTGACAGGCGCCGCAGTCAGCCGCACGCGCCACATATTCGCCCTGTTTGATCAGCGCGGCGTTGTCTTGACTGGCCATCGCGCTCAGCGACACCACAAAAGCGGCAAGCGGCAGCAGACGTAAGGTCTTCAGGTTCATGCTCAGACCTCCCGCGCAATGATGTCGGCCAGGCGTAGGCTCAGCGCAACGCCCGTCAGGGTCGGGTTAATGGTGCCCGAGGCCGGAATCACTCCGGTGGTGGCCAAAAACAGATTGGGATGGTCGAAGGTGCGGCATTCGTGGTTAACCACCGAATCTTGGGCATCACTGCCCATGATCACGGTGCCCATCAGGTGGTCGCGATTCTGCCAGCCCGTGTTGTCTTCGACGACCGTGCCGCCCATGACCTTCACGAAGTCGGCGTAGTCCGCGTCGACCCCAGGCTTGGCGGCTTTGACGTAATCACCCACCTCGTAATTGACCACCAACATCGGGATGCCCAGTGCATCTTTGCGCGTGGTACTCGCACGCACGGTGTTGCTGGCCAGCGGCAAGGTTTCATACACGGTCGACACATCTACCCAGCGAGCAGCGTCATGACGAATACGTTCATCCAGCTCCTTGCCGAAGATGCCTTGTTCGATTAAACGCCCGGCCACGGCCATGTTGGGCACATTGTTGGCAAACGCATGCTTGACCGATGCCCGTTCTTTGCGGAACTCGCCATCACGGCGATTGAAGATACCGCCCTGCTGCACGGCACCACGCCCCGGCCACACGGGTTCATCGGCCAGAAATTGCAGCCCCTGGCCGGTGTGGTCCATCAGGTTGCGTCCTACTTGATCCGACGAATTGGCCACGTCCGAAATCAACAGCAGCTTGGGGGTTTCCAGGCCATTGGCGGCCACCACGAAATACTTTGCGCTCAGGCGCACATCATCGCCATTGGAGGAGCGGTAATGCACCGCGACAATTTTGCTGTCTGCACCTTTTTCCAACTTATACGCCGTGGCGTCAGTCAGCAGCTTGGCACCTGCTTGCACAGCATGTTTGGCGTGGACATCGCCGCTGTACATCGCACCAATGGGGCACACCGGCATGCAGTTGTTATTGCCGCTGCACGCCGGGCGACTGTCATAAGGCGTGGTCGCACGGCCGTTTGGCTCATGCAAAAACACATAACCGGCAGGCGCCAACCGTGCGCGCAGGCGCTGGAACAGGTAGGTGTCGCCCTCAGGCGGCATCGGATAAGGCGTGGACCGCGGCGGGAATGCGCCGCCGTTGTGGCCACTCTGGTCCTGCGTGTCGCTGCCGCACACGCCCAGCGCCACTTCAGCCCGGGCGTAATAAGGTTCCAGCTCGCTGTATTCCATTGGCCAATCACGGCCCACGCCATACAGGCTGTTGAGCTTCATGTCGTTGGGCAGATAGCGCCAGCAGGCCGCAGCCCAATGCCAGGTCGTACCGCCCACCAGCTTCAACATGCCGGGACGAAACTCGAACGAACCTATGTTCTCGATGTACTGCTCGTCGTAGGAATGACGCGCCCACGGCTCGTTCGGGTACGGCGAGTTGTAATTGCTTTTGTTCGATGAGTTACGAAAGTTCTCGACGATTTTCCAGCGGGGAATGTGCTCACCCGCCTCCAGAATAATCACCGACTTGCCCTGTTTGGCCAATTCAAAAGCCGCGTTGCTGCCCAAGGCTCCGGACCCAACAACAATGACATCAGCATCAAAGACCTGACTCATGGGTACCCCTTGTATTAATCGTTGGCGACGGTAGACGGCGGGTTAACCCAATAGTTGGTATGCCCCCGCGAATAGGTCGGAATCACAGTGGCATCCAGCGTCGGCGTATAGGCCAGCGCACCGGTGAATGTCACCAGCTCGGTGTCGTCTACCGCCCTTAGGCTGACAGGGGTGCCGGTGTAACCCAGGTACCAGGCACGTACGATCTTTTGCACGGTGTCTTTGTGAACCGGGTCTTGATAGATCGGACTGCTGCGCAGCAGCCCCGCATGGCTCAAGCCTTGTTGCTGAATCTGGCCCCACAGCGATTTCATCTTGTCGGCAAAGGCCGGGTCAGCTTCGGTGCAACGGGCGAGCACACGTTGCGCAAGGCTTGCATCAAGCGACTCGCGTTCAGTGAGGAACAATGAAAGCTGGAGCAGTTGCTCTGCATCCGTCGTGGCCGCCTGGCTGACTTGCTGTGCCAGAGCCGCACCGATCCATGAAGAGGTGAGAAGACCGACACCCGTTAAGGTGGCGCCCGTGGACAATAACGTTCTGCGCGATATCACATAAATCTCCTTGACCGCCAAGCATCACATACGTGCCCAATGGCAGGCATCTCGACCTTGAACTAATCAGGTTGTTACAAAAAATGTATGAAACATCCTACAGTGCTTTGCTCACCTATTCATGAAAGTTGCCCTCCCTCACGCCTTTCAACCTTTCACACAGCCACTCAATACGAAACATTATTATTTGACGCCACTGTTTCACGCTGCGCTTAAACGCAAACAGCCCACCAAAGTGGACTGTTTGATTCGCTGGCTGTTGCTCCGATGCGCGAAGCAAAAGCGCGTGCAGTGCGTTGTTACTTCTCTGCCCCGGCACTGTGCAAACCGAGGCATTGAAGGTTAACGAATACTACGAATATTGCCTTTGTTGCCTTTAACCGTCACAGACACTTTTTTGAACACGACATAGCTTTGTTCGCTGACTTCGTAACGCGGGGCAATGATCAGGTCAGCGCCGGAGCTTTTCACTGCCTTATAGGCGGCTGCCGATTTAACCGCGCTCACAGGATCGAGAGCGCCGCCCAGGCCACCGCCAGTGCTGCCACCGTACTCAACGCCATCGGCAAATTCACTGTCACCACCAAACTTGAAAATGCCGAACAGTACATTCACCGAAGACTGGCCAGTGATGGTCTCACCGACAGCGACATCCGCCTTCAGGTCAGCTTTGACCACGCTGTCGATAGGCGACGATGGCTGGCTGGCGTTGTAGCTCACACAACCGCCAGAGAGTGCTATGGCCACGGACAATGCTGCAAATTTCATCAACTTGTTCAAAACGGTACTTCCTTGCTACTGATTAGTTTTATGTGCCTTGATGGGGTTCAAGGTCCCGTTTTAAACGGGCACCGGACAGTAGCCCAGGCCAACTAAGTTAGTAATAAGACGATTCTTAAAGCCCCCCTACTTTTGAAATGTTCAGGGTCTTTTTCAAACATGAATCCTTTCAGCCACACACTAAAAGTGCTGACGACTTTATAAGTTCCGCTCTCAGGCTCATTAAGGTGCTTACCGTATTTTCTTTTTCATCCCCCCACCAAGCCCCTCAAACGGTTAAATTTTGTAATAACTCCGCCCATCAAAAAACCCGAAAAGCGCTGTAGTCTTGCCTCCCCTATTTCACAACAGGTCTATATGAACACCCTCCTGGAGCCTCCCAGTCG
Organism: Pseudomonas sp. TWR3-1-1; assembly: GCF_049896545.1. NCBI lineage: Bacteria > Pseudomonadati > Pseudomonadota > Gammaproteobacteria > Pseudomonadales > Pseudomonadaceae > Pseudomonas > Pseudomonas sp. TWR3-1-1. Next base: position 990,094 of record NZ_JAFCUO010000001.1, on the reverse strand, counting down.
CTTCTTTGCAACACCCGCCCTTGCGCGCCACCTCCCAACGCTCCGCTATAACCCGTCGCACCCACGCAGCCTTGCCGTGGCTTTGTGTATTACAGGTTCTCTAGCCCATTGCTTACCCCCAAAACAAATGCCGCGCTTAAGCGTGCATGACGCTAGAGCTGTGGCCGCACGGTCATCCGTTTCTCATTTTGCGCACGAGGTTTACTGATCCTTATGGAATGGATTGCAGATCCTACGGCCTGGCTTGGCCTGCTGACGCTGATCGTGCTGGAGCTGGTGCTCGGTATCGACAACCTGGTGTTTATTGCCATTCTGGCTGACAAGCTCCCGCCCGAGCAGCGCGACCGGGCCCGCGTCATCGGCTTGTCGTTGGCGTTGTTGATGCGCCTGGGCCTGCTGGCCAGTATTTCGTGGATGGTGACCCTCACCGAACCTTTGTTTGAGGTGTTCACCAAGGTGTTCTCGGGCCGTGACCTGATCATGCTGTTCGGCGGCCTGTTCCTGCTGTTCAAGGCCACGATGGAGTTGCATGAGCGTCTCGAAGGCCATGTAGCCGAACGCACATCAAACACGACTTACGCCATGTTCTGGCCGATCGTGGCGCAAATCGTGGTATTGGACGCGGTTTTCTCGCTCGATGCGGTGATCACCGCTGTGGGCATGGTCGAACACTTGTCGGTGATGATGATCGCGGTCGTGTTCTCCATCGGCTTGATGATGCTGGCCAGCAAACCACTCACCCGTTTCGTCAACAGCCACCCCACCGTGATCATGCTGTGCCTGGGCTTTTTGATGATGATCGGCTTCAGCCTCACGGCCGAAGGTTTGGGTTTCCACATTCCGAAGGGGTATCTGTATGCGGCCATTGGCTTCTCGATTGTGATCGAGCTGTTCAACCAGATCGCCCGCGCCCGACGTAAAAAAAGCCTGCACGGCATGCGCCCCATGCGTGAGCGCACGGCGCACGCGGTGATGCGCCTGTTGAGCGGCCGCACACTGCAAGCCGATGAGGTGGACGACGAGATTGCGGACATACTCGACGGTGGCCAGACCAAGCACGTGTTTCATCGACGTGAACGGATCATGATCAGCGGTGTGCTGCAACTGGCCGAGCGCCCAATACGCAGTGTCATGACCCCGCGTACCGACATCGACCATATCGACCTGGCCGATTCAGCAGAAACTATTCGTACAACGCTGATGCATTCGTCGTACTCCCGACTGCCGCTGATTCGCGAAGGCCGTATCGATGAACCGCTGGGGTTTATCCATAAGAAAGAACTGCTCAAGGAGCTGCTCGCGGGCAATCAACCCAACCTTGAGGCCATGGCACGAAAAACCATCAACTTGCTAGACAGCTTCACGATCCTCAATGCATTGGAGCAAATGCGCAAAGAGTCGACGCACATTGCGTTCGTGGTGAACGAGTTCGGGGACTTCCTCGGCATTCTGACCATGACCGACATTTTGGAGTCGATTGCCGGTGAGCTGCCGGACGCCAGTGAAATAGATGGCCCGGGCATTGAAGTGCGGGGTGACGGTTACCTGGTCAGCGGTGCCGTGAACCTGAACCAGGTGCGCGAGCGTACGGGGTTTGCTGCACAAGGTACGGACGATTACCACACGCTGGCCGGCATGGTCATGAGTCTGCTGGACCGTTTGCCGATGAAGGGCGATCGGGTTGAGTGGCAAGGCTGGGACTTGACCGTCACTGAGGTCGAAGAACGCCGTGTGACTCGCGTTCACCTGTCAAAAACATAAGGTAAAGCTTCCCTTGCAGCGCATTCACTTATTGGCTGCAAGGGCTTGGCCCGTCACATGCGGTCATTGGCCCGCCCTTTCGCTTGCCCCTCAGCATCGACTAATATACGTTTCATATGCATTTCATATTGGACGTACCGATGGGCATCGTAAAAATCTCTGACCACATGCACGAAAATCTGCGACTCGCCAGCGATGCGCTGAGCCGCTCAATCAACGCGCAAGCCGAACACTGGATGCGCATCGGCATGCTGACTGAGCTGCACCCCAACCTGGACCACAACCAAATCTGCCGTTTACTGATCCGCGCCGAAGCGGCTGGAGGTCTGGATCTCAAGCAGTTGAGCGGATTGGTTCAAGACGCAAACGTTATCGAAACCGCTTCGCAGGCCGACCAATGAAAACCCACGTCACAATCAATACCCCGGCGCAAATTGCCCAATCCAAAATTGCCGGAAAACTGGCCGCAGACGTGCTGGCGATGATCGCGGACCATGTGAAGCCGGGGGTAACCACCGACCAACTGGACCAGATCTGCCACGACTACATCGTCAATGTGCAAAAAGCCATACCGGGCAACGTGGGCTATCACGGTTTCCCGAAAACCGTGTGCACCTCAGTCAACGACGTGGTCTGCCACGGCATTCCCTCTGCCAGCCCGTTAAAAGACGGCGACATCATCAATATCGACATCGCCGTGGTCAAAGATGGCTGGTATGGCGACACCAGCCGCATGTATTTCGTGGGTGAGCCTAGCCCCGAAGCGCGTCACTTGGTCAAAACCACCTACGATGCCATGTGCGCAGGCATCCGCGTGGTGCGTCCCGGCGCTACGTTGGGCGACATTGGCCACGCCATTCAGAGCCTTGCCGAAAAAGAAGGCTTCAGTGTAGTACGTGAATACTGCGGCCACGGCATCGGCAAGGTGTACCACGATGAGCCGCAAGTACTGCATTACGGTTATCCGGGCCAGGGCATGAAACTCAAGACCGGCATGATCTTCACCATCGAACCCATGCTCAACGCTGGCAAGCGCCACGTAAAAACCCTGACGGATCGCTGGACAGTGGTCACCAAAGACCAATCGCTGTCAGCCCAGTGGGAACACATGGTCGCCGTCACGGACGACGGGTTTGAGCTGCTCAGCCCGTGGCCTGACCAGGTGGCGGAGTACCCGGCGATTAGTTGAGGCGAAATAGGCGCGAGCCAGTAAGCACGCTGAAGATTTGCCTACTGATCGACAGCCGATACAAACGACTGAGGCCTTGAGCTTAGAAACAATGCGGGGGGTCAGGTACGGTGGAATAGAACCTTGTCCCCTCCTGAATAAGGTTTACACCTTCTGATCTATCTTCAGGAGGATTCGGACCATCTGCTGCCCCGAAAATCCAGAGGGTAAAACACCCTGCTGCCCTCCCTTACAAAGAGATCGGCAAGTGTGTTCATGCCCTGCGGTCACTGGATGGTATAGCGGCCAAAGCCTTCTAACTGCTGATCCTGACCGCGACTCGCACGAGCGAGACCATTGGTGCCTGTAAGGCCGAAGTTGATCTGGACGCCAAAGTCTGGACGATTCCGGCCGAGCGCATGAAGTTTGCGAAGGAGCATCGTATCCTGCTCTGCACCCAAGCCATCAAGCTGCTTCGCCCTCTGATCGAGAATGCATCGAACGGATCAGACTACCTTTCCCCGGAAACAAGCCCGGCACTCACCTCTCCAGCATGGCCTTGCTTCAACTTCTGCGGCCGCTAGAGCGTCCAGACCTCACCGCACACGGCTTTCGTTCCACCTTTCGGGACTGGGCCAGGGAGACAACCGACTACCCGCGGGAGGTGGCAGAAGCCGCCCTTGCTCATACGATCAGGGACAAGACCGAAGTAGCCTGTGCACGGTGCGGCCTGTTCGAGAAGCGCAGGGTCATGATGGAGCATTGGGGCAGATATCTAAGCAACAAGACGGGATAGGCTCAGTAGTGTTCTCAGCGCCACGATCCGATACGGCAAGCTCACCTATCGGCATGAGCCTGACACCCAGGAATGAATGTACACAGACGCCCTCAACTCCCATTCCTACCCCGTTCTTCGCGACAACACCTGACGACAGCAATCGTCACGGGACTGCTGCGCCTGCGAATAAAGATACGAAGCCACCTTCAGACTTATGACGGTAATTCCCACACCATAAAGCTACTGGGACTACATTACAGCCCGCGGTCTTGAGAGGTTAAATGTCCTGTCTTCTGAAAAGAAAAAGGATGCTCCTCCATGCCAGACAAATTGGCTTCAGTTGCCCATAAAAAAAGCATCAACCTCAACTCCTTCCCCCCTACCGACGGCTGCCAGGCGAGGCGCGAACTGCCGCCTAAGCGACCGATCACTGCCGGTAACGCACTTGAACCGAAGGTAAGCAGATGTTGCTCAGTCAGGCGTTGTTAAAGACGCCGCCATCTTGACCATCAAGACCGCCTGACCCGCAGCCTGACGTGACGAAAGACCATCCAGGCTGTTTGACCTCAGGCACTGAAGCTTCGGGCAACTGACGCGAGTCCGTTCTACCCAACACAACCACGCCCGCCCGCGGATGGGCAGGGCTTTTATTGTTCGCTACCTTCCAGCCCGTCGAGATCACGGGTTGGGCGGTAGCGTGCCTCAAGGAGGGCGCCATGCCCCGCCAAAGCGACTTGCGCTACACCTTCGAACCCAGCGGTGGCGCCGACTTCGAGGTCATCGAATTCACCCTTGATGAAAGCCTGTCCCAGCCCTTCACACTGGCACTGCAACTGGCCAGTTTTGATGCCGAACTGGACTTCGGCACGCTGCTCGACAAACCCGCACTGCTGACGATCTGGCGTGGCGACACCCCGGTGCGCTACGTGCATGGCCTGATCAGCTCCTTGACCCAAGGCGACACCGGTTTTCGCCGCACCCGCTACAGCGCCGTGATTGAACCCGCACTAGCCCGCACCCGGCTGTGTTCCAACTGGCGGATCTTCCAGCAGCAAACGGTGCCGCAAATCCTCGACACCGTGCTCAAGGCCCATGGCCTGAACGACGTCGAACAACGCCTCAGTTACGACCACCAACCCCGCGAATACTGCGTCCAGGCCGGTGAAACCGACCTTGAGTTCATCGCCCGGCTGGCTGCCGAAGAAGGCCTGCTCTACACCTTCGAACACCGCGCCGATGGCCATCGTTTGATTGTTACCGACCGCGTCAGCGCCATCGGCACTATCGAGCCTAAAGACGCCTGCAACGTGCTGTACCAGGCCATGGGTGGCGGCGATCAACCGGAACCGGCACTGCACCGCTTCCACTACACCGAACAGGTGCGTACCGCCCGCCAGGTGCAGCGCGACTACACCTTTACCCACCCGCGCTACGACCAGGAACACATCGCCACCGGCACCCAGCTCGAACACCAAGGCCGCCAGTACGAACGCTTCGATTATCCCGGCCGCTACAAGCGCGACATCGCGGGCAAGCCCTTCACCCAAACCCGCCTGAACGCCCTGCGCAGCGATGCCCGCATCGCCGAGGTCGAGGGTGACGACGCCCGTCTGCAACCGGGCAAATCCTTCGACCTGACCGACCATCCGCGCGAAGATCTGAACATCCGCTGGCGCACCGTGAGCATCGTCCACATCGGCCTCCAGCACAGCAGCCAACAGGAAGAAGCCCTGGCAGCGCCTCTGGCACCCGCTATCACCTTGCGGCCACTTTGGCGCCCGCCGCCTTCGACTGGAAAGCCCCGCTGTGCCCCAAACCGCGCATCGACGGCCCGCAAACCGCCACTGTGGTCGGCCCGTCCGGCGAAGAAATCTTCTGCGACAAGTGGGGCCGGGTCAAAGTCAGCTTTCCGTGGGACCGCGCCAGCCAGCACAACGAACACAGCTCTTGCTGGATCCGCGTCGCCCAAGGCTGGGCGGGCACCACTTGGGGCGCGATGGCGATACCGCGCATCGGTCAGGAACTGATCGTCCAATACTTCGACGGTGACCCCGACCAACCAATCGCCACCGGCCGCGCCTACCGCGAAGCCAACCTGCCGCCCTACGAACTGCCCAAACACAAGACCCGCATGACGATCAAAAGCCAGACCCACAAGGGCGATGGCTTCAATGAACTGCGGTTTGAGGATGAAAAGGGCGTGGAAGAGATCTACGTCCATGCCGAGAAAGATCAGAACATCCACGTCAACCACAACGAAACCACGTTTGTGGGCAATGACCGCAGCGAACGGGTTGACCACAACGAAACCGTCTCCATCGGCGACCACCGCACCGAGGATGTCGGCAAAAACGAAACTATCCAGATCGGCGCCAACCGCAGCGTGACCATCGGCGGCAACAAGACCGAAACCATCGCCCTGGCCAAAGCCGAAACCATCGGGCTGGCCAAGGCGCTGAGCATTGGTGCGGCGTACCAGACCAGTGTCGGGGCCGCCATGAACACCTCGGTCGGCCTGAGCCAAAGCGAGCAAGTGGGCATTCATAAATCGGTGGTGGTGGGCAATAAATTCACCATCGATGCCGGTGATGAATTCACCGTCACGGTCGGCAAATCCATCCTGACGATGAAGTCCGACGGCACAGTGCTGATCAACGGCTGCACCTTCGATTTCAGTGCCACAGGCGCAGTGCAGATCAACGGCAAAGACGTGGACATCAACTGAGGAGGCGTCATGCAATTTCGTAACCTGACGCCCTTCGATGCGTTGTGTTTCAGCGCGCTGGGCGTGGACGATCAAGAGTATCCCGTACTGGCCATGAAGGTCGGCTACCGGTTGTTGCCCATCGACGGCAAAACTGGACAGTTCCGCGCCGAAGTGATGGATGACGCGCCCGTACCGTTGTGTACCGGCGACACGTATTACGGCGACGAAAGCAGCAGCAGCGTCTTTGAGGAAAGCGACCTGGCGCCGTTCAAGCCGCGTTGTGATCTGATCGTGGTGGGCCGGGCACATGCGCCGCAGGGCCAACCCGCCGCCTTATGGCAGGCAGGCATCAGATTGAGCATGCCGGTGCCGCCCTTACAAATAGAGGTGCCGTTGCCCCAGCCGCTGAGCCCCGGCGAACCGTTGAACGAGTTCCAGCTTCAGGCATGGCAAGCCCGGCGCATGGCTGCCGAAAAGGCCTGCGCCAACGCACCGACCCGCCGTAACCTGCTGGACAAACAACTGCGCTTCACCGGGCCACGCCAGTTCAAGCACAGTTTGTTCGGCGGCTGACAACTGAGCGAACCGCTGCCCGCGCTCAGCGTTCCACTGCGCTGGGAATATGCCTTTGGCGGCAGCAGCGTGGTGCGCAATCCTGAGCATCCGCTCGCGCCCGACAGCCCCGAATATCTGCTCAACGAGGTCTGTTACAGCAACCCCTTGGGCAGCGGCTGGATCGAAAAACGTCAGGAGTCGCTGGGTTACACACTGGATGCGCCGCTGCGTGAACTGCCCGCGCCGCAGATCGAAGCACCCGACACGCCCGTCCAGCACTTGGACAGAGTTAAACATCCCGATGGAGAACTCGATGCCACCGACATGGAGCAGGTGGCGAGCACTTATAAGTATCAACCCGCTGGCTTTGGTGTGGTCGGTCGAGCTTGGGCACCGCGACTGGCTTTAGCCGGTAACTACGATGCCTTATGGCAAGCCGAACGCTGGCCCGGTCTGCCATACGATTTTGACTTCGCCTACTGGAACGGCGCACCCGCCGATCAACAGATCGAATTTGCGCCGCCCAACCTGCGCATCGAACTGTTCAACCTGACCGATCCAACCCTCACCCCGGACGGACAACTGCGCGTCGAACTGCCCGGCCATCGCCCATTTGTATTACTGCGTTTAGTCAACGGCGCGCTGCTGCCGTTGCCGATGCTCACCGACACCCTGCGCATCGACACCGAAGCCATGACGTTGGTGCTGACCCATCGGATCAGCCTGCCCAACAGCCTCGACATCCGCGTGCTCGAAACGCGCTTAGAAACCGACCCGACTGCGCCGCTGCTCAAGCGCACACCGCAGCAGGTGCCCTGACATGGCCGATAACGTTATCGCCCGCAAACAGGGCAAATGGAAGGTCGTCAGCATCGTCCCCGACGTGTGCAAAACCCCGATGGGCGCGGCCATCCCGCCGGTGCCCTACCCCGTCACCGCCGAACTCAAAACCGCGACCGGCGTAGCCAAATCGGTGCGCGCCAATGGCAACCCGGTGGTGGTCTACGACATGAGCCTGGTGCCCACCACCCTGGGCGATCAGGCCGGGGCAGCCAAAGGCATCAAGAGCAACACCGTGGGCGGCAAGTGCTACCCGCTGGAAAAAAGCAGCACGGTGCGGGCCGAAGGCAAGTTGATCGTGCGCCATGACGACATGTTCTGGATGAATGGGGCGTAGCGCATGGCAGAAGCACTCCATCTACCGCCGCTGCATGTGCACGCCATCCGCGTGCCTATCCGAAAGACCGCTACCAAAATCGGCGACCCCGACGAACTGTTTCTACAGCAAGGCGAGAACGGCGGCGTGCAAGTCGATGCCTTCTGGCGCGATGCCACGGGCAAAGAAATACACGACAGCAAGGAACTGAATGAGGACGAGTACGAAACCCTTCGCACGCGCTACCTCAAGTCCGAACAAGCCACGCTGCCGCCGTTCAACTCGTTCAAAAGCGGCAATACCGTTGGGCGTGTGGTCGGTGAAACTGCCCCGGCAGCGGTCCCTGCCACACAGGCCAATCCGCCGATAGAGGCGGAGACCGAAGAAGAAGGCATCACCGGCGAGCAGGTGCTGGATGGCATCCAGTTGGGTCTGGATGTGGTGGGCTTGATCCCGGTGATAGGGGAAGCGGCAGATATCATCAGCGCAGGCATTAGCCTAGCCCGCGGCGACTACGTGGGAGCAGGACTGTCGCTGTTGTCGGCGATTCCGTTTGTCGGCTACGCGGGGAGCGCTGGCAAGGCCGCCCGCTACGGTGCGAAGATGGCCGAGGCTTCGGGTAAAGCGGGCAAGGAGGCTGTCGATATTGCCACGAAGAAGACTGGTGGGAAAACAAAAGGTACAAAGAAGACTGATCCATGCGCTGCACTGCAGAACGGAATCCCTGGTAATGGTTATCGAGGCGGCAAACATGGGAAAATAAAAAAAGGCGGAAAGTCTTACGATCCAAACAGAGAATCTCACCACACTCCCGCAGATTCTGCATACTCACAAGTTAACGGAAAACGAGTTAGCTCGAATGCGAAACCATCTATACAGCTTGATGTTGAGGATCATAAAAAAACAGCAAGCTGGGGAAGTGAAGGGAAAGCGTATAGAGCTCTACAATCGAAATCCATGCAAGGAGGAAAATCGGGATACCGCGCAGCAATGATGATGGACATAGAAGATGTACGATCTAAATTTGGCAACAAGTATGACGTAGCAATAGCGCAAATGCTCGCATGGGCTAAGTGCAAGGAGTACATATGACACTAGTAGATAGGGTTCAATGGATCACTAAAATGAAGTCCGTCGTAGACGGCCCTAAAAACAGAGAAACTGAGACTAGCTTCCACAAGCTAATACTTGCAACCCCGCCAAATGCCGACAAAGAAATGGTGGATGCCATAATGGAGAGTTTCTTAAAACCATTTGACTCATCTGTGATGCAAATATGCATCACCGCCCTCAGCGGGATTAATTTCGAACAGTACTATGAGTCCCTTTTCAAAATTCTACCCCGACTTCTAAATCAAGATCCAGACAGTGCGCTATGCCTGCTAGACTACCCTGGATTCGAATTAAAACATAAGCACATCAAAGCAATAGTTCAGATGATAAAAAAATCAGACCCATCCGGAGCCCTAAAAACAGAAATAGACCATCAAATAAACCACTGGAACTTAAACAATGATGAACCTTGGTTCAGCATCTACCACTCCGTATAGGAAGAAGGGCAATGGAAGACATACTGAAGCAATTCCTTGAAGAAGAAAGAGAAAACCTCAAAACACAACCATTTGACTTTTTTCCAACCTCAAATGATCCAGACGAAGGAAGCGGAATATTGCCATATTTTTATCTGAAATGGGCATCCTCCAACTATTTACTATTACACAACAATGAAATAGCAACAGTCACGAAAGAAAAAGACACACTAGAACAAGATATAAAAATTATCAGAGAAATACTTGGCGATCAACTACTACCAGCCCACTTCAACCCAAAGGGTAACGCATTCACGCAAGACTACTACCGTCCCGGCTGGAAATACTTCTATCTAACTGACTTCGCAAAGACCTTTCATGAACATGACGACCTAAACAACATCGCCAACACTGAGGCTAATTATAGAGAAATAGAGGCAGTACTTGAAGATCGTTTTTTAAAGTGGTTATCAAAGGATTAGACTCATCAAAATATTTCCTAGCATAATAAGGCCCCATAACAGATCGAGACACCGCAGCGTAGACTCATATCGTTTGCAACAAATGCTCTTCTTATACAGGGCTCAGTTGCAGGCAACCAGTGCGCCATCAATGGCCATGGCCACTACACTTTCGTAATTTCTCTTGAGCTTGTTGAAACGCGATGCGACCGCCCGGTAATGCTTGCACCGGGTAGAGCGTTTTCTACTGGGTGCCGATTGCGGTAAAGCAGTAAGCGATGAAGCCGCATTCCAAGTCGCAGTCTGATATCAGATGCTGTGCTCCCAATCTTCACCGACCAAGCCCTTCACCCAAACCCGCCTGAACGCCCTGCGCAGCGATGCCCGCATCGCCGAGGTCGAGGGTGACGACGCCCGTCTGCAACCGGGCAAATCCTTCGACCTCACCGACCACCCGCGCGAAGACCTGAACATCCGCTGGCGCACCGTAAGCATCACCCACACCGGCCTCCAGCACAGCAGCCAACAGGAGGAAGCCGCTGGCAGCGCCTCTGGCACCCGCTATCACCTAAAGGCCACTTTGGCGCCCGCAGCCTTCGACTGGAAAGCCCCGCTGTGCCCCAAACCGCGCATCGACGGCCCGCAAACCGCCACCGTGGTCGGCCCGCCCGGCGAAGAAATCTTCTGCGACAAGTGGGGCCGGGTCAAAGTCAGCTTCCCGTGGGACCGCGCCAGCCAGAACAACGAACACAGCTCCTGCTGGATCCGCGTCGCCCAAGGCTGGGCGGGCACCACCTGGGGCGCGATGGCGATACCGCGCATCGGTCAGGAACTGATCGTCCAATACTTCGACGGTGACCCCGACCAACCAATCGCCACTGGCCGCGCCTACCGCGAAGCCAACCTGCCGCCCTACGAACTGCCCAAACACAAAACCCGCATGACGATCAAAAGCCAGACCCATAAAGGTGATGGCTTCAATGAGCTGCGATTTGAGGATGAAAAGGGCGTGGAAGAGATCTACGTCCATGCCGAGAAAGATCAGAACGTGATGGTCAACAACAACGAAAGCCACACCGTTGGGGCGAACCGCACCCATGCGGTAGGCCAGGACGAAACCATCACCGTGGGCCGCAACAGCTTACGCGTGGTGAAGACCAACGACACGCTGAAGGTGGGTGGCAACAAAAACGATCACGTTGCTGGCGAGTACTACATCGGTGTCGGTTCAACACTACGCCTCGAATGCGGCAAAACCGTGATCGAGCTAAACGCCAATGGTGACCTGAGCATCACCTGCGAAAACTTCAATATCACCGCCAATCAGGCCGGAAAAATCAACAGCCTCAGCGCCAAGCTCGACCTGAACATGACCGGTAAAGCCGCGGGCACCAGTGCCTCCGGCGTCAGCGATGCGGCCATCAAGGGCGATGTCGATGGCCATTTCGGCAAGCGCTGAGCATCCAGACGACCGACCGATCCATAAGGAGCTTGCAACATGACTCACTACCGCACCCATGATCTGCTGATTGGCTTTCCGGACGACCAACCGGACGACAACAGCCTCAACGTGTTCATCTTCAAGGAACGGCAAACCACCCTCGTCATTGCTCGCGGTGCGATAGAAGAAGGCACCTCCCTCGCCAGCACCTATGCCCAACAGCTGAAAGCGCTCAAGCATCAGGTCAAGGCTCTTCAATGCACCGAACCTAAAGCCGTCAATACGGGTGAAAACAACCTATTGGAAGGCTTGGAAGTTGTTATCCAATTCATGCAAGGGACCAGCCCTTCTTACCAGTACCAATTGGTCTGCCAAGTGCCCGGTGTACGGCGCATGTTGGCCCTCACCTATAGCAAAAAAAGCCTATTGACCGACGCCGACTGCGACCACTGGCGTGCGATCAAACGCACGCTGCGGTTTGCCTGAAAGCGCCCATGAACAACCAGCCGTAAGGAGCACGGATTCGTGGCCGACAAAGTCAAAGCTGCCCGCGCAGGGGACCTGATTATCCACACCTCGGTGTGGGCTGAAATTTTGAGCGTCGTTGCCCAAGGCGTCATTTACGCAGCGGCGACCGCGGCACTGGTGGCAGCCGCACCCTGTACTTTGGTCGCAGCGGTGGGTGCAACAGCTGTTGCCGTTGGCGCAGGGCTGATGCTGGGAGCCGCGACCAGTTTGATCCCGGTGGGCAGTAAAAGCATTACCGAGCACATCAGTGACGGTTGTGATGCGGTCGCCAATTTGATTTTCCCTCCCGAACCGGCCGGGGCTATCGCTTCGGGATCCGATGACACGGCCGTCAACGCCCTGCCCGCAGCACGGGCTGCGGGTTACCAAATCAGCGATGTGCCCGATGCAGAACCCGTAAAACCCGGCGTATTGGAAACACTCGGCGCGCTCGTGGTAGGGCTGACACCTTATGGCTGGTATCAAGCCGTAGACACCATCATCAATCCGCCTGTGGTCACCCAACCCAACCCCGGAACGATCCCTGCCGAACAGGACGAAGTGGCCTGCACCCGGCACCCGCCCATGCCCCTGCAATACATCGCTGAAGGCTCACGGGAAGTCTTCATCAACAGCCAACCGGCTGCGCGGGACAGCGAACGGACCACCTGTGAAGGTACGATTAACGCGGACCTCAACATATCCCCGGATGTGCGCATTGGCGGGGAGTCGCTGGTGGTACGCGAAATCCGCAGCGGCAAGAACAAGCTGGGGATGATTGCCGGGCTGATTATCGGCATGTTGCTGGCCCGAAAAGTCGCCGGACACCGCTGCAAGGGCAACCCGGTCTCGGTCTCCACCGGCAGCAAGTTCCAGAATGGCCCCGAAGACGTCGATTTCACGTTGCCGGGTACTTTGCCGATCGAGTGGGCCCGCCAATACAACAGTGAGGACATCCGCACCACCGGCCTGTTCGGGCCGGGCTGGAGCGTGTTTTACGACGTCGAGATCGTGCGGGTTCCCCACCCTGACGGTGGTGATTTGTGGGTGTATATCGACGCCCAAGGCAGCCGTTTGGAACTGGGCCGCCTCAACACCGGCGACAGCTTTGTCAGCATCCTTGACGGCCTGAGCTTCTATCAGTTGGGCGAAGGCCTGACCGTAGTCGAAGACATTCACGATGGCCTGTATCAGATCTTCGAAACCGACCCGCATAACCCGCAACGCTCTCGCCTGGTGCGCCTCGGCGACCGTAACCGCAACACCCTCAATCTTATGTATGACGAGACCGCACGGCTGGTGCTGGTGGTTGATCCCGTCAGCCATTTGACCGTCCACCTGCACTATGACGCGCTGCACACACAAAGGGTCAGTCAAGTCGATCGGCTGTACCTCAAGCCCAACGAACCCAGCCAGATTGAACGCAGAGAACCGTTGGTAACTTACCGGTATACCGACACCGGCAACTTGAGCACAGTCCTGGATGCCAGTGGCCAAGTCGTGCGGCGCTTCACCTATACGCCCGAGCATTACCTGAGCAGCCACACCCTGCCCAGCGGCGCGACCCGCCACTATCAGTGGGCCACATTCGCCGTCCCGCCTATCCGCCCGCAACCCGTACGCGCCGACGGCACCCCCTACACCCTGCCGCCCCTGCTGGAGCCGCAACCCGACCATGAATGGCGGGTCATACGGCACTGGGGCAGCGACGGCGAGGACTACCAGTTCAGCTACGACCTGGAAAAGGGCGAAACCCGTGTCGTGGACAGCCTCGGACGCACGGATCAGTATTTTTGGGGGCCACTGTACGAGGTCTACAAACACATCGACCCGCTGGGCCATTGCTGGCAGGACGAGATGCTGGCCGGGCAATTGCTCAAGACCACCGATCCACAAGGCGGTGAATGGCATTACGCCTACGATGAAATCGGCCGTCTGATCGAAACCCGCGACCCGCTGGGCCGCAGCGAGCGCCTTTATTACACCGAACACTGGGCGCTGCCGCTGAGCATCACCGACCGCGGTGGGCGTACCCACACCTACCGTTACGACGAACGCGGCAACTTACTCTGCGAACAAGACCCGCTCGGGCACACCACCCACTACGGCTACGACCCGCAAGGCCGTGTCGAGCGCATCACCGACGCCCTCGGCAAACACAAAACCCTGGACTGGAACACCCACAGCCAACTGCTCAGCTACCGCGATTGCTCCAATGCCGAAACCCACTACCGCTACGATGCCCGCGGCCAGCTCAGCCAGAGCATCAACGCACGCGGTGAAAGCCAGCGTTACCGCTATGACCGGCGTGGCTTGCTGATTGAAAGCGAACGCCCGGACGGCCGTCTCGACCGCTATGAGCGCGACAGCGCAGGCCAGATCACCGCTTACACCGACCCCGCCCAGCAGACCACCCGCTACCAATACGACCTCAGCGGCCGGGTCAAACAGCGCACCGATGCCCTGGGCCACAGCGTGCGCTTGAGCTACGACGCCTATGGCCGTCTGCAAAAGCTGACCAACGAAAACAACGAAGCCTACGCCTTCGGCTGGGACGCGCTGGATCGACTGGTTGCCCAGCGCGATCTGGACAACAGCGGACGCTGTTACCACTACAACGCAGTCGGCGATGTCAGCGGCGTGGATCATGTGCCTGTCGCAGCAGACGTTGACGCGCAGGACGATGATTGTCCACCGCTCAAGCACCGCTTCGAGCGCGATGCCGCCGGGCGTTTGATCCAGAAAACCACCGCCGACGGCGTCACCGACTACACCTACGACGCCGCCGACAACCTGCTGTCGATCACCTTCACCGACCTCAATGGCCAGCAGCAACCGCTGAGTTTCAGCTACGACAAGAACGGACAACTGCTCAGCGAAACCAGCACTGCCGGCGAGCTGCAGTACCACTACGACGAACTGGGCAACCTCGAAACCCTGACCCTGCCCGATCAGCGCGCCATCAACCACCTGTACTACGGCAGCGGGCACCTGCACCAGATCAACCTCAATGGCCGGGTAATCTGCGATTTCGAGCGCGACAACCTGCACGACGAAGTGCTGCGCACCCAGGGCCAACTGCACACCCGCACCCGCTACGACCGCAACGGCCGTCTCGCGCAAAAGGCCCTGCACTACCACAACGCCGCCCGCGAAGAATTGCCCCTGCTAAGCAAGGATTACCAATACGACGCCTGCGACAACCTGATCGCCGAAGTACTGACCCAGACCCAGCGCCGCAGCAACCACAACTCAGCCCAAGAGCCCGTCATCGGACGTTTCGAGGCGCACAACAGCAACGGCAAAAGCCACACCCTCAGCCAGCATTACCGCTACGACCCTACCGAGCGCATCCGCCAGCACTACCAGCACACCCCGCAAGCGCCCGGTCAACACAGCGAAACCTTCAACTACGACGCCGCCGCCAACCTGATGCAGACCGGCGTGCTGCGCGGCCACGTCAAACACAACCGCGTGCAGGTGTTCGAAGACAAGCGCTACCGCTACGACCGCTTCGGCCGCCTGAGCGAAAAACGCATCGGCAGCCACACCGTCCAACGTTTTGAATACGACGCCGAACAGCGCCTGATCCGCGTCCAGCAGAGCAAACACGGCGAACGCCTGCGCATCCACTACCAGTACGATCCGCTGGGGCGGCGCATCGGCAAACAGCTCTACCGCAACGACGATCAATGCCCGTACCGACGCACTACATTTCAATGGCAAGGCCTGCGCCTGCTGCAAGAAGTACAGGACGGCAGGCCCAGCCTGTACCTGTACGCCAACATCGACAGCTACGAGCCGCTAGCCCGTATCGACGGCAAGCCCGGCGATGAAGAGTTTTTATACTTCCACACCAACCTGGCCGGCCTCCCCGAACAACTGACCGACGAACATGGGCTGAGCGTGTGGCACAGCGAATTCCAGGCCTGGGGCAACAGCCGCGAGGAATGGCATAACACCCAACACGAGCAAGAACAGAACCTGCGCTTTCAAGGCCAGTACCTTGACCGCGAGACCGGCCTGCACTACAACACCTTCAGGTTTTACGATCCGGATATAGGACGGTTTACCCAGCCAGATCCGATTGGGTTGCTGGGCGGGATCAATCTTTATCAGTACGCGCCGAATGCGGTTGGGTGGGTTGATCCGTGGGGGCTGACATCCTCTAATACAGGTAAAATCAAGCTTAATCCTGGTGAAATGCTAGGTAACCCTAAAGATATTAATTTTTCTCAGGTGACTATTAACAGCTCATTTGATACTCCTGATGGTAAAAAGGCTGTTCAGTCAGTTGTCAACCAAGTCAAAAGCGGAGATGTGAAAGTTACAGACTTCCCTGCCATTGAAGTGATTGACGTTAAAGGACAATTGGTAGCTAGAGACGGCAATAGCCGACTAGCAATTGCAGTATTAGGAAAAGCCAAACAAATTAAGTACAAAATAATCACCGAGATAGATCTCTTAAGAGACTTCACCAAACAATTAAGAAACAACGGATTGCGAAATAATGGCACGTCAAAAGTTCCGAAATGCAAGGGGTGACATATGACAAAACAGGATAGAGGCATTCCTATTGAGTTACCAGTATGGCAGGCCCCTAACGACGATGTTTATATAAAGAGTAAAGGCGAAGACTTAGATATTATATTTAAAATATGGCTAAGCGCGGGCAAATACTCAAAGCTTCTCGGCTTATTAAATTTCAAACAAGTATGGGGGGTAAGATTCGAAAGACATAAGCGTTTACATTACTACCCCAACAGGGAAGACGACGATTTTAATTCTTGCTACTGGATCATCGATGACTCCTCATGGCTAAAGGAACTAACATTAGAAAGAGAGAGCTATTTTTCTGACTGGAAACAATATGATAAAACAGAATACAAGCACTATATTATTCAAAGCAATAAGCATTACATTGAAGTGATTGCAGGCGCGATTATTTTTTCAAAAAAAACACAAAAAACATAACAACCCAATTTATTTAACGTCGGGTATACCCCGACTTTCATCTATTACTACGCCTGCATATTATCCTGTTGATCCTGAATAATAACCTGGCAGGGCAACCCGGTCTCGGTCTCCACCGGCAGCAGTTTTGGGGGCCACTGGTCTACAAACACATCGACCCGCTGGGCCACTGCTGGCAGGACGAGATGCTCGCCGGGCAATTGCTCAAGACCACCGACCCACAGTGTGGTGAATGGCATTACGCCTACGATGAAATCGGCCCCCTGATCGAAACCCGCGACCCGCTGGGCCGCAGCGAGCGCATTTATTACACCGAACACTGGGCGCTGCCGCTGAGCATCACCAACCGCGGCGGGCGCACCCACACCTACCGCTACGACCCGCAGGCCGGGTGGTGTCCATCACCGACGCCACAGGCAAACACAAAACCCTGGACTGGAACACCCACAGCCAATTGCTCAGCTACCGCGACTGCTCCAATGCCGAAACCCACTACCGCTATGATGCCCGCGGCCAGCTCAGCCAGAGCATCAACGCACGCGGTGAAAGCCAGCACTACCGCTACGACCGGCGCGGCTTGCTGGTCGAGAGCGAACGCCCGGACGGCCGCCTCGACCGCTACGAGCGCGACAGCGCCGGGCTTACACCGACCCCGCCCAGCAGACCACCCGTTACCAGTACGACCTCAGTGGCCGGGTCAAACAGCGCACCGATGCCCTGGGCCATAGCGTGCGCTTGAGCTACGACGCCTATGGCCGCCTGCAAAAGCTGACCAACGAAAACAACGAAGCCTACGCCTTCGGCTGGGACGCGCTGGATCGACTGGTTGCCCAGCGCGACCTCGATGGCAGTGGGCGCTCGATAACAACGCCGCTGAACGCGCTATCCGCCTCTTCGTGATCGGACGCAAGAACTGGCTGTTTAGCGACACGCCCAAAGGCGCAACGACCAGCGCTCAACTATACAGCCAGGTCGAGACTGCCAAAGCCAACGGCCAAGAGCCCTATGCGTGGCTTCGCCACGCACTTGAAGGCCTGCCAACGGCGACGTCGCTTGGAGATTACGAAGCCTTTGCTGCCTTGGAACTGCGAAACTCGACTTCACAGCTAAGCGCTTTACCCATCTTTAGCCCGGCGGGGTTTATGGAGCGCTTACTATTAATCGCGCAGTTAAACCATGCAGTACGTGGCAAACATGGACTGTTTGAAAAACACAGATGGTTTGCAAAAAATACTGCACGCCCCGTCAATCAAATCGTTCTGACCCGTCTAAACATAGGGGCCATAGCATCAGCATGCCCCTTCTTAATGGGCATGCCGTCGGGTACGTGATTTTTGGTACAGCGGAAGGGGAATCTGCGGCTTTTTTACGTACAACCAAAAAACAAAAAAGCCCCTGAAATCATTGATTTCAGGGGCTTTCATTTGTATGGCGGAGAGATAGGGATTCGAACCCTAGGTACTGTCGCCAGTACAACGGATTTCGAATCCGTCCCATTCGGCCACTCTGGCATCTCTCCAACGGCGCGCATCATAACAGCTGTTTTGATTTAGGCAAACCTTATTTTCAAAAAAACTGCGTGCTATCAGATGCTTGCGCGTTTTTTACGGTTTAAAGCGGTACACCCAGACGCTGTGCAACTTCTTCGTAGGCTTCGATCACGCCGCCCAGACCCTGGCGGAAGCGGTCTTTGTCCATTTTCTTGCCGGTGGCCTTGTCCCACAGGCGGCAGCCGTCCGGGCTGAATTCGTCGCCCAGCACGATGGAGCCATCGTGGAAAACACCAAACTCCAGTTTGAAGTCGACCAGCATCAGGCCAGCCTCATCGAACAGTTTGTTGAGTACGTCGTTAACCTTGAGCGACAGTTCTTTCATGCGAACCAGTTGCTCGGCCGTGCCCCAACCAAACGCCACGACGTGGGATTCGTTGATGAACGGGTCGCCCTTGGCGTCGTCTTTGAGGAACAGTTCGAAGGTGTAGGGGTTGAGCTTCATGCCCTCTTCCACACCCAGGCGCTTGACCAGGCTACCTGCCGCGTAGTTACGCACAACGCACTCGACGGGGATCATGTCGAGTTTTTTGACCAGGCATTCGTTGTCGCCCAGCAGTTTGTCGAATTGAGTCGGTACGCCGGCTTCTTCGAGTTTCTGCATGATGAAGGCGTTGAACTTGTTGTTCACCATACCTTTGCGATCAAGCTGCTCAATACGCTTGCCGTCGAACGCCGAGGTGTCGTTGCGAAACAGCAGGATCAGGCGGTTTTCGTCATCGGTCTTGTAAACCGATTTCGCTTTACCGCGATAGAGTTCTTCACGTTTTTCCATGATGGGCTCCGCATGCTAAGTAGGTGGGCTAGGCGATTGTGCGCCAGTCGAGCCCTGAATCTTGATCGGCCAATTGCAGCCAGTCCGGGTCGCACCCCAGGGTGTCGACAAAACATTGCCGGGCCAGCTGCGGCAGGTTGTTCTTGCTGCTGAGGTGAGCCAGTACCAAGTGTTGCAGGTCTTGCCAGCCCAGCTCGGCCACCAGGCTTGCAGCCTGATGGTTGTTCAAATGTCCTTCCTGGCCGCCTACCCGCTGCTTTAAAAAGTACGGGTAGTGACCACGGGCAAGCATGTCGCGACAATGGTTGGCTTCGATCATCAACGCATCCAGGCCACGGTAACTGTCCAGTACCCCGTCACAGTACGACCCCAGATCGGTCAACAAGCCAAAGCGTCGCTGACCATCACTGAAGACGTATTGCGTGGGCTCTTGGGCATCATGCGCAACCCGGGTGACGCTGATGCTCAACGCGCCTATCTGCAACGTCTCGCCACCTGCCACGAAGCCTGCAGGCTCAAGCGGTTTGCGCATCCCGCGCTGGGTGCCACGGCTCATGTACACCGGCAAATTGTAACGCCGAGACAGTAAACCCACGCCATGCACGTGATCGGCATGTTCGTGGGTTACCAGAATCGCGCTCAGTTGGTGTGGGCTAACCCCCAACCGAACCAGACGGCGCTCGGTTTCTCGCAAGGAGAAACCGCAATCGACCAGTACATACGTGCTGTCGCTGGCTATCAGCGTGCCATTCCCTTGGCTACCACTGCCGAGAACGGCAAAACGCATAGGTCAGCCCAGGTTGTCTTGGATCACGCCCAACACTTTGCGCGCCATTTCTGGCGAGGCAACGGTGTTGATGTTTTCTTCGACCGTCACCTGTACTGCATCGCCAACCTTGCTCAGGCGAACCTGATAACGCTGAGCACGGGCTTCAACTTCTTCCTTGTCCGGTTTGCTGCCAAAAAGACCGGCGAAGAAGCCAGGCTTCTCGTCTTTCTTCTGGGCTTTTTCGGCCAGGTTGATGTAGTAAAGGCCCAAGGTGCGGTTGATGTCTTCAACGCGCCATTCGCCTTGCTCAAGCGCGCGACCAACACTGGACCAGGCACGGTCCAGGTCTTCGTTGAGGGTCAACACCGGGTTGCCGCTGCCGTCTTCGCTCAAGGTGACGCGTGTCGGGGTGTCGAAGTCTCGTGCCGCCAGCAGCGATACAGTGCCGCCCTTGTCCGCGCTGCGGCTCATGCTGATCAGCATTTCGTCGACCAGCGCCGCGTCCAGACCGGTGTTAACCGAGCGGTTGGTGAAGTCGACATTAGCCGTGCTGCCCGCAGGACGGTTGGCACTGACCACATACACTTCGCTGGTGTTGCGCTGCACGCCTGGCTCGATGCGCACCCGCAGACGGGTTTCGCTGTCGGCGGCCAGACCGCTGCTGCCCAAGTGGCGCGCCATCGGAGCAGACAACTCGCTCGCGCCCTGCCAGGTCGTCGTGAACTCGCCGGTTTGCGGGCGCTGCTCGTCAATGCGAAAGCCATTGTCCTGGAAGAATTGCAATGCCAGAGGCCACACCTCGGAGGGAGCACGCTGCGCCATCAGCCAACGGCTGTCGCCGCTTTTTTGCAGGCTGAAATCGCTTGCACTGGAGGTCGCTACCAAAGGTTGCGGACGGGGTACTTCAAACTCACCCTTGACGTTGTCATTGGGCACGTTGCTCGGGATCGGCAACAGTGGCACCAGGCGCTTGTCAGTCTGGACACCCGGCGGCAACTGCATGGGCGCTGTTTGTTGCGCTTCCAGGTAATCGCTGCCACGGTCCCGGAAGTAACCCTCTGGACCCCACAGCCAACCGCAGCCGCTGGTGCTTGAAATAATCACGGCTAGTGCGGAAAGTCCGGCCAATCGCTTCATGCGTAGTGCTTCCTCAATTAAACCAATACGCCGCATTGGCGCAGGGCCTGACGCAGCGGTTCGTGGCAGGCTTCGCTGAGCCAGGTGAGCGGCAGACGGATACCGTCCGGCATCAAGCCCATCTCATGCAGCGCCCACTTCACGGGGATAGGGTTGGATTCGATAAACAGGGTTTTATTGAGCGGCATCAGCTTTTCGTGGATTTCACGGGCGGTGACTGCGTCGCCGGCCATTGCCGCTGCACACAGGTCACTCATGGCACGCGGCGCAACGTTGGCGGTGACCGAGATGTTGCCCTTGCCGCCGAGCAGGATCAGCTCAACCGCCGTGGCGTCATCGCCCGAGTACACCAGAAAGTCGCTGCTGACACCGGCCAGGATGTCTTTGGCGCGTTGCAGGTCGCCGGTGGCTTCCTTGATACCGATGATGTTTGGCACGGTCGACAGGCGCACGACCGTGGCAGGCAGCATGTCGCACGCCGTACGGCCCGGCACGTTGTAGAGGATCTGAGGAATGTCGACCGCTTCAGCGATGGTCTTGAAGTGCTGATACAAGCCTTCCTGGGTCGGCTTGTTGTAATACGGCGTGACCAGCAGGCACGCATCAGCGCCGGCTGCCTTCGCGTTGGTGGTCAGCTCGATCGCTTCACGCGTCGAGTTGGCGCCCGTACCGGCGATCACCGGAATACGTCCTGCGACTTGTTTGACAACGTGACGAATCACTTCGATGTGTTCGTTCACATCCAGCGTTGCCGATTCACCTGTAGTGCCAACGGCAACAATGGCGTTGGTGCCCTCTTGCAGGTGAAAGTCCACCAGTTTGCTCAGAGCGTCCCAATCCAGGCGACCTTGTGCATCCATAGGTGTGACCAGTGCCACCATACTGCCCGCAATCATGCAACCGCTCCTGCCGGAAAAAGAGAGCCGTAATGGTACTGGCGCCTTGACCCTTGCACAAGCAACAGCGCGCCCGATGAGCATTCCCCTTCGCGCCGCTTTTCGCTACCCTTCAGCCTTTGATGGGTACTGATGTGTGCATGAGCCTGTTTCCCTGATCCTTGTTACGCGCCCAAAGCCCCGCCCAAGCGCCACCACGCGTGGTTTGCAGCCAGTGCAAATCGTAGGTGACGGCCTTTTTGTGGAAGCTGGGCGAGTCACGACTACCCGGGCCAGGCCACCCCTGCACCGCACGTACCGACCACTCATCGTTTTAGGAAGGCTGAATGTCCACCCCCTCAGTTCGCGAACAATTCCTTGTCATCAGTGCCCTTGGCGCCAACCCCATGGAGCTGACTAACGTCCTGTGCCGTGCCAGCCATGAAAATCGCTGCGCCGTCGTGACCTCACGCCTGACTCGCCACGGCGAGTGCAGCGCACTGGTCCTGGAAGTCACAGGTAGCTGGGATGCGCTGGCGCGCCTTGAGGCTGGCTTGCCAGCACTGGCTAAAAAACACGCTTTCACCGTCAATGTGGTGCGCAGCGCCGCGCTGGAAACCCGCCCGCAAGCTCTGCCCTACGTGGCCTATGTCAGCTCGGCTTATCGCCCTGACATCATCAATGAGCTGTGCCAGTTCTTCATCGACCACAACGTCGAGCTCGAAAACCTGACCTGTGACACCTACCAGGCCCCACAAACCGGCGGCACCATGCTCAATGCCACGTTCACCGTGACGCTGCCGGCAGGCGTGCAAATCAGCTGGTTGCGCGATCAGTTCCTGGATTTCGCCGATGCGCTAAATCTGGACGCACTGATCGAACCGTGGCGTCCGCAGAACCCAATGTAAGGAAACCGCCTCATGGCCGTTGCAATTGACCAACCCGTAAGCGACTTCCAGATCCCGGCCACCAGCGACAAAACCGTCGCGCTGTCGGATCTTAAGGGCAAGCAGGTGGTGATTTACTTCTACCCAAAAGACAGCACACCGGGTTGCACCACCGAAGGCCAGGGCTTTCGCGACCATTACGCGCAGTTTCAGGCCGCCAACACTGAAGTGTTTGGCGTGTCGCGTGACAGCCTCAAGTCCCACGAGAACTTCAAGGCCAAGCAAGGTTTCCCGTTCGAATTGCTGAGCGACAAGGATGAGGCCCTGTGCCAGCTTTTTGAGGTGATCAAGCTGAAAAAGCTATACGGCAAAGAGTACCTGGGCGTGGATCGCAGCACGTTCTTGATCGACAAGGACGGTGTATTGCGTCACGAGTGGCGCGGGGTGAAAGTGCCAGGGCATGTTGAAGCCGTGCTGGAGCAGGCGAAGGCGCTGAATAACGGCTGAGGCGCTTTACCCTAACCCTGCGCAGAGGGTTAGGGTGAGGGCTTTGCTTTTACTGACGCACCAGTCGCACGTTTTTGAACGCCACGGTTTCGGTTGAGCGGTACGGGTTGATGTCCAGCCCGCCGCGACGCACGTAACGTGCGTACACGGTCAGTTTTTCGGGCTTGAGCAGGCGTTGCAGGTCAAGAAAGATCCGCTCCACGCATTGTTCATGGAAGTCCGAGTGCTGGCGAAAGCTCACCAGGTACGCCAACAAACTGGCATGGTCCAGCGCCGCCCCACGATACTCGACCACCACGGTGCCCCAATCAGGCTGGCTGGTGACCGGGCAGTTGGATTTGAGCAAGTGGCTGTAGACGCTTTCTTCGACAATCCGCGAAGCGTCACACGCCAACAACTCAGGACGCGGCTGCGCATAGTCGCTGACCGTGATGTCCAGATCATCAATGCACACACCCGGCAAAACACCTACGCCATCGGCCTGCACGTCATCCAGGCTGCGTACTCGCACGCTGACAGGCTTGCCAGAAGCGACTGACAAGTCGGCCTGCAAGGTGGCGACAAGGCTTGGCGTGTCGGCAAACACGCTCTGGTTCAACGAGTTCAGGTACAGCTTGAACGATTTGGACTCAACGATATTGGGCGAGTCGGCAGCAAAGCAGAACTCACCAATGGCCACCACCGGCTTGCCCGAGGGCAGCAGCCACGACAGCTCAAAACAGGTCCAATAATCGACCCCGACATAAGGCAACGTTTCGGCGCTTAGCCCAAGCTCTGCCCATTTCGCCGCACGCGGGATCGGGAACAGCAAGGAGGGGGTGTAGGTACTGATGTATTCACTGGACTTGCCCAGCGGCGAATGTTCGGCTGCGGGATGCATGACAAAAACCTGGCTAGAAAAACCCGGTAATTCTAGCGGGTTTACGCCCCGCTTTCAGCGCCCGCAGACGAACTTCCCGATTTAAGGGTCAACTTTAAGCGTGCCCACCATGCCTGCCTGATAGTGGCCGGGGATATTGCAGGCAAATTCAAGGTTGTCCGCCTGGCTGAACGTCCACGTCAGCTCAGCGGTTTTACCCGGTTCGACCAGCACGCTGTTCGGGTCGTCATGCTTCATACCGGCCATGCCCATCGCGCCATGCCCCATCGCGCTGTGATCCATGCCATCGTGGCTCATGCCAGTAGGCGTCATCGCTCCGCTCTGCTGCATCTTGAGCATTTCTTTCTGATGCGCGGCATGCATCGCGGCATCGCCCAGGTTGAATTCGTGCAGCAATTGGCCTTTATTCACCAGCACAAAGCGCACCGTCTCACCGGCCTTGACTTGCAGGGCCTTGGGCGTGAAGGCGATATCCGTCATGTCAACTTCTACCGTGCGCGTCGCATTTGCGGCGGACGCAGGCTGGCCAAACGTGTAAGTGCCCGCGGGTGAGGCAAGAGCCGAAACACTCAGCACCAGTAAACCACCCGCGAGAGCTAAACGATTTCGTAGGGTCATGCGAACTCCTGAAAACTACTATTCAAACGTTGCCTGACTTTAAAGCACGGCGCTGGCAGCCAACTGACCGTAAGATTACAACTTTGTCAGTTTAGCCCTGCACCCTAAGGGCCACTGTATAAGGCTGAGGTTAATTGCTGATGGGTCGCCCATGAAACTGCTGATTGTCGAAGACCAGCCCAAAACCGGCCAATACCTGCGTCAGGGCCTAAGTGAAGCAGGCTTTAGCACCGAACTCGCCACCGATGGCATCACCGGCCAGCACCTGGCCCTGACCGGTGATTATTCGCTGCTGATCCTCGATGTGATGTTGCCTGGACGTGATGGCTGGCAAATCCTGCAAGCGGTGCGCAGCGCAGGGCTGGACATCCCGGTGCTGTTTTTGACCGCGCGCGACGCCGTTGAAGACCGCGTACATGGCCTTGAACTGGGCGCCGATGATTACCTGGTCAAACCGTTCGCCTTCTCTGAACTGTTAGCGCGGGTGCGCAGCCTGTTGCGCCGTGGCAGCAGCACGACGCAGGAAACCAGCCTGCAACTGGCAGATTTGCGGCTGGACCTGATCCGTCGCCGCGTCGAACGTAATGGCCAGCGCATCGACCTCACTGCCAAGGAGTTTTCGTTGCTGGAGTTGCTGCTCAGGCGTCAAGGCGAGGTGCTGCCCAAATCATTGATTGCCTCACAGGTGTGGGACATGAATTTCGACAGCGACACCAATGTCATCGAAGTGGCCATTCGCCGTCTGCGCCTGAAAATCGACGACAGCCACGAACAGAAGCTCATCCACACCGTGCGCGGCATGGGCTACGTGCTTGAAGAGCGTGCCGATTGATGCGTCGCTTGTCACTGAGCAGCCGTCTGGCCTTGCTGTTTGCAGGCTGCACAGCCGTGGTTTCACTGTTTGCCGGCGTACTGTTTGGGCGCGCCAGCGAAGTGCATTTCGTCGAACTGGACCAGCAACTGATGGAAAGCCGCCTGGCAGGGCTACGCAGTACCCTGCACGGTGCCAGTACCCTGGAACAATTCACCCAACGCCTGCCCCTGTTATTGCAGGACCTCAGCCATCAACCCGACTTGAGCGTTCGGGTGCGCGGCCCCGACGGCCACGTGTGGTTCGACAGCTCAACGCAACTGCCTGACGAACTGCCGACAATACCGGGGCTGGTCAGCCTGCAAATCAGTGGCACCGATTACCGCGTGCTTAACCCGGCGCCTGACTCACCCGGCGCACCCCGTCTGACCTTGCTGCTGGACATCACCCACCACCAGCATTTCTTACAGCGCATGCAGCGCCTGATCTGGATGACCGTCAGCCTCTCGGCGCTGGCCACCGCGATTCTCGGCGCCTGGGCAGCCCGTAGCGGCTTGCGCCCTTTGCGCCGCATGAGCGCGATTGCCGCCAGCGTCTCGGCCGACTCACTCAACGCACGCCTACCCCAAGCACAGATGCCCGCCGAACTGGCCGAACTGGCCAATGCCTTCAACGCCATGCTCAGTCGACTGGACGCTTCATTTCAGCGGCTCTCGGCCTTTTCAGCCGACATTGCCCACGAACTGCGCACCCCGCTCTCAAACTTGCTGACACACACCCAAGTCACCCTCACCCGCCCGCGCGACATAGATGCCTACCGCGAAGCGCTGCACAGCAACCTCGAGGAGCTGCAATGGATGGCGCAACTGGTCAACGACATGCTGTATCTGGCCAAAGCGGACCATGGCTTGCTCACCCCCAAACGCGAGCCGCTGGACGTGGCCCATGAAGTTGACGCGCTGTTGGAGTTCTACGCGCTGTTGGCCGAGGATTCGCACATTCAGTTGAGCCACACAGGCAACGGTCAGATAGCAGGCGACCGCAGCATGCTGCGTCGCGCCCTGTCCAACCTGCTGGATAACGCTTTGCGCTACACACCGGCGGGCGGCGCGATCAAGGTGTTGATCAGCGGATCAGCGTCCAGTGTCAACATCACGATTGAAAATACAGGGCCAGGCATCCCCGCTGAGCAGGTGCCACGCTTGTTCGACCGATTTTATCGGGCAGACCCGGCGCGCCGCGAAGGCAGCAGTGAACATGCCGGGCTGGGACTGGCAATTACCCAATCGATCATTCGCGCCCATGGTGGGCAGATTCGCTGTGAGTCGCAGGAAGGATTGACGCGGTTTGTGGTAGAGCTGCCCGCAAAACCAGCGATTTCGTAGGCGCTGGCGAAGACGGCGATCTTTTTGAAGGTCAAAGATCGCCGTCTTCGGGGTAGAAGCAGTCGATCAGGAGTAACGCAACGCGTGCGCCGGTTGGATTTTGGCGGCCCGATACGCCGGGTACAGCGTCGCCAAAAAGCTCAACACAAACCCCGCCGTGCAGATGAGCGCCACGTCACCGCCTTGCAGTTCAGACGGCAGGTTACTGACGAAGTACACGTCAGAACTGAAGATGTGCTGCCCTGACACGCGCTCCATCCAGCCCACCAGCTCGCTGACATTCAACGCAGCAATCACCCCCAACACACCACCGATCAGCGTACCGACAATGCCAATCACCGTGCCCTGAACCATGAAAATCGCCATGATCTGGCGCGGCGTAGCGCCGATGGTACGCAGGATCGCGATATCGGCGCCCTTGTCGTTCACCACCATGATCAGCGTGGCGATGATGTTGAACGCAGCCACGGCAACGATCATCAGCAGCAGCAAACCAATCATGGTTTTTTCCATTTTCATGGCGCTGAACAGGCTGCCCTGGGTGTGGGTCCAGTCATCAGCCCGGTAGCCCTCACCCAGACCTGCGGCCACATCGGCCGAGACTTTGGGCGCAGCGTACAAATCCTTAACTGCCAGGCGCACGCTTTGCACCTGGTTCGGTGCCCAGCGCTGCATGGCGGCGGCGTCTGCGACGTGGATCAGGCCCATGGAGCCATCCAGCTCAGCGCCGACCTTGAAGATGCCCACCACGTTCAAGCGCTGCAAGCGTGGGGTAATGCCGCCCGGTGCGGTGCTGGCCTCGGGCACGATCAAGGTGATTTTGTCGCCCACCCCCAAACGAAAGCGCCGCGCAGTGATGTCGCCGAGCACCACGCCATATTCACCGGGCTTAAGGTCTTCCATGCGACCTTGCACGATGTGCCGGGTCACGATGGACACCTCACCTTCGAGCGCCGGATCGACACCACTGATCTGGATCGGCTGCATCGAGCCTTTGTAGGACAGCATCCCTTCCATTTCGGTGAACGGCACCGCCGCCGTCACTTCAGGGTTTTTCATCGCCGCTTCAGCCACCGGCCGCCAGTCATCAATCGGCTTTACGCCTACGATGGTGGCGTGCGGCACCATGCCGAGGATGCGGTTACTCATTTCACGCTGGAAGCCGTTCATCACCGACAACACCACGATCATGGCCAAAACGCCCAAGGCGAGACCGATCATCGAGGTCATGGAAATAAACGATACAAAACGATTGCGGCGCTTGGCGCGGGTATAGCGCGTGCCGATAAAAATCGATAACGGTCTGAACATTCGCGGGCACCGTATAAAAATAAAAGACCCGACGCCGGTCAAGGCGTCGGGTTGGGGGCCGATTAAATCGTGGTCAAGCGACCTTCTTGAAGGTGCAACACGCGATCCATCTGGCGAGCCAGGTTCATGTCATGGGTCACCACCAAAAATGCGGTGCGCATCGAGGTGCTGAGTTCCAGCATCAGGTCCTGAATGCCTTGCGCGGTGTGCGAATCGAGGTTGCCCGTCGGCTCATCGAGCATCACCAGCCCCGGATTGTTGACCAGCGCACGGGCGATGGCCACGCGTTGGCGCTCGCCACCGGAGAGTTCGGCCGGTTTGTGCTCCAGACGGTGGCTCAGGCCCACGCGGGTCAGCAGGGCTGTCGCCCGCTCACGCGCCTCGGGAATCGGTGTTTTGCCGATCAACAGCGGCATGCACACGTTTTCCAGCGCGGTGAACTCGGGCAACAGATGGTGAAATTGATACACAAAGCCCAACGAACGATTGCGTAACTGACCACGGGCCTTTTCGCCCAGCGCCGACAATTCTTCACCCGCCAACCAGACACTGCCGCGGGAAGGTGTGTCGAGGCCACCGAGCATATTGAGCAACGTACTTTTGCCCGAACCCGAGGTACCGACAATGGCCACGCGCTCGCCGGGGTGCAGTTCAAGCTGCAAGCCCGACAACACCACCACCGACTCCGGGCCTTCGTCGTACGACTTGCTCAGGTCGCGGCAACTCAACACTGCTTGTTCTTTCATGCCCAACTCACTCATAACGAAGCGCCTGCGCAGGCTGGGTGCGTGCAGCACGCCAGGCCGGGTACAAGGTCGCGAGGAAACTCAGAACCAATGCCGCACCGCACACCATCAACACGTCTTGTGCCTGCAATTGCGACGGCAAGTAGTCGATGAAGTACACGTCGGCGTTGAGAAACTTGTGCCCGATCAGGCCTTCAAGGCCCGAAATCGCCGCGCTCACATTGAGCGCCGCCAGCATGCCCAGCACCGCGCCGATGGCCGTGCCGACCACGCCAATCACCGTGCCCTGCACCATGAAAATCGCCATGATCGTGCCGGGAGTGGCGCCTAATGTGCGCAAAATCGCGATATCGCCCTTTTTGTCATTCACCACCATCACCAGCGTGGAAATGATGTTGAACGCGGCCACGGCCACAATCAGCAGCAACAGCAGACCGATCATGGCTTTTTCCATGCGGATCGCTTGATACAGATTGCCGTGGGTACGGGTCCAGTCGCGGGCGTAGTAGCGGTCTTCGCCCAACTGCTGGGCGATGTCCCATGCGGCACGCGGGGCCTGGAACAGATCGTCGAACTTGAGGCGCAAGCCCTGGACCTGATCGGGTTTCCAACGCTGCAAGCGCGCCAGATCCTGCAAGTTGGTGATACCCAGATAGCCGTCGATCTCACCGGCGCCGACATGGAAAATGCCCTGCACGGTGAAGCGCTTCATGCGCGGAAACATGCCCGCCGGGGTCACCGTGACTTCCGGCGCCACGAACGTCAGCTTGTCGCCAATGGCCACGCCGAGCTTTTTGGCGGCCTTGTCGCCAATGACAATGCCGAAACTGCCGGGCGTCAGGGCGTCGAGCTGACCCTGCAACATGAACTGGTCAATGATCGACACCTTGCGCTCTTGCGCGGGATCGATGGCATTGAGCAGCACTTTTTGCACATTGCCGTCATGGGTCAGCAGGCCTTGCATCTGGGTGTACGGCGCAACCGCCGCCACCTTCGGGTTCTGCTCGACCTTGGCGGCCAATGATTGCCAGTCGCTGATCGGTTGATCACCGACGATGGTCGCGTGGGGCACCATGCCCAGCACGCGGGTGCGCATCTCATGATCGAAGCCGTTCATCACCGAGAGCACAACGATCATCACGACCACGCCGAGGGCGAGTCCGATCATTGAAGTCAGAGAAATGAACGACACAAAATGATTGCGACGCTTTGCACGGGTATAACGCGTGCCGATAAATACGAAGAGAGGTCTGAACATGTCGGGGCTTGTTCGAGGGAAAAGAAGACGTCCTTGTGGCGGGGCCTGGTAAGCAGCTTTACACTCAGACCACAGCCGCCACCATGGGTTCGCCATGTCGACATTAGATGAAGCAGATCGCCGCGAATACTACCGTATCGATGATGTGATCGCACTGGAAATAACCCCGCTGTCGGCCCCCGAAGCCGCGAGCGATGAAGTGTTGCAGGATGCTTCGCCTTTATTCAATTTACTCAGCGAGTTGCACCTGAGTGAATTCGAGGCCCAGCACCTGCTGCGCCAGATCAGCGAGCGCGACCGTACGATCTCCAGCTACCTCAAAACCCTGAACAAACGCATCGACCTGCTCAGCCAGGTCGTTGCGCAAACCGTGCTGGGTAAAATCGGCGAACTGCAACCGGTCAAGCTGTCCGAAGGCGGCATCGAATTTCGCCACGCCAAAGCCTGCCCGGCGGGCAGCCATCTTTCGATCAAGATGGTGCTCATGCCTCAAGCGCTAGGGTTGCTGCTACGGGCTAAAGTCACTCACTGCGATGCGCGCGACGGCCATTACGAAATCGGCACGGAATTCGAAGCCATCACCGATGCGCAACGCCAGCTATTGGCGCGCTACATTTTGCAAAAACAAGCGCAGGCACGCCGCCTGGCCCTCGAACAAAACGAAACCGGCGAAGAAGAGTAAACACCTCTCAACGCTGCGACTTGTAGGAAGGAGCAATTGTGACCCTGATTTATGGCCATCGCGGCGCCAAAGGCGAAGCACCCGAAAACACCCTTGCCAGCTTTGAGCAATGCCTCAAGCACGGCGTTCGTCGCTGCGAACTCGACCTGCACTTGTCCAAAGATGGCGAGTTGATGGTCATCCACGACCCGACCCTCAAGCGCACCACCGACCGACGCGGCAAGGTGATCGAACATACGGCCGCTGACCTCGCGACCTACGACGCACGCAAAGGCGGCCCGGGCTGGGTGCATCCATGCCCGATTCCACGGCTTGAAGAGCTGTTCGAAAAATGCAACTTCGAGCATTGGCAGCTTGAAGTTAAAAGCGCCTCACGTACCCGCGCAGCCACTACGGTGCTGGCGATTCGCGAAATGGCCCAGCGCCATGGCCTGATGGACAAAGTCACCGTGACCTCAAGCTCGCGCGAAGTGCTCAAGGCGGCCATCGAGTTGACGCCGGATTTATCCCGTGGGCTGGTTGCCGAATACGCCTGGCTCGACCCGCTGAAGGTCGCGCAAAGCTATGGCTGCGACATGCTCGCGTTGAACTGGACGCTGTGCACCCCCGAGCGTCTGGAAAAAGCCCAGCGCCAGGGCTTGCATGTGTCGGTATGGACAGTCAACGAGCCTGCGCTGATGCGCAGACTCGCTGATTTCGGCGTAGACAGCCTGATTACAGACTTTCCCGGTTTGGCCACTGCCACCCTTGGGAATGGCTGAAATCGGTCTCCCCGGCCGGCTCAGGCCACCGGCCGGAGCCGCTCAAAAAAGCCGGTTAAGGCCGTCGTAAGCGGCTACCCGATAGGCTTCAGCCATGGTCGGGTAGTTGAACGTGGTGTTGACGAAATACTTGAGGGTATTGAGCTCGCCCGGCTGATTCATGATCGCCTGACCGATGTGCACGATCTCCGATGCCTGATAGCCGAAGCAATGCACGCCCAGCACTTGCAGGGTTTCGCGGTGGAACAGGATTTTCAGCATGCCTTGCGGCTCACCGGCAATCTGCGCACGTGCCATGCCTTTGAAAAACGCCTTGCCCACTTCGTACGGCACTTTGGCCTGGGTCAGCTCTTGCTCGTTCTTGCCGATCGAGCTGATCTCCGGAATGGTGTAAATGCCGGTTGGCACATCATTCACAAAGCGCCAGCTGCCGTTGTCGACGATGCTGCCCGCTGCCGAGCGACCCTGGTCGTGCGCGGCACTGGCCAGGCTTGGCCAGCCGATTACGTCACCGGCGGCGAAGATGTTGGGCACCGTGGTGCGGTAGTTTTCATCGACGCTGATCTGGCCACGGCCATTGGCCTTGATGCCGATGTTTTCCAGGCCCAACTGATCGGTGTTGCCGGTACGGCCGTTGCACCAGAGCAAGGCATCGGCCTTGATCTTCTTGCCCGACTTAAGGTGCAGGATCACACCGTTTTCAACCCCTTCGACCCGCTCGTACTCTTCGTTGTGACGCACGGTGATGTTGTTGTTGCTGAAGTGATAGCTCAGCGCCTGCGAGATCTCGGAGTCGAGGAAGCTGAGCAGTTGTTCACGGTTATCCACCAGCTCAACCAGCACCCCCAGACCGCTGAAGATCGAGGCGTACTCACAACCAATCACGCCAGCACCATAAACGATCAGCTTGCGCGGGGTGTGACCCAGGCTGAGGATGGTGTCGCTATCGTAGATACGCGAGTGGGTGAAATCGATATCGGCCGGGCGATAAGGGCGCGAGCCGGTGGCGATGATGACCTGCTTGGCCATCAGCGTTTCGACCACACCGTTGGCGCACACCACTTCAATGGTTTGCTCATCGGTGAAGCTGCCGGTGCCAAAGAACAGGTCAACGCGGTTGCGGGCATAGTAGCCCGTGCGCGACGTCACCTGTTTGGAGATTACTTTTTCAGCGCTTTTCAGCACGTCCGGGAACGAAAACCAGCGCGGTTCACCAATGGCCCGAAACATCGGGTTGGTGTTGAACTGCATGATCTGCCGAACCGAGTGACGCAAGGCTTTGGACGGGATAGTGCCCAAGTGCGTGCAGTTGCCGCCAACCTGGCGCCGGCTGTCAACCATTGCCACCTTGCGCCCTGCTTTTGCGGCGTTCATTGCCGCACCTTCTCCTGCCGGGCCAGAACCCAGTACCACTACGTCGTAGTTGTAGACAGCCATGCGTACTCCTCAGAACGGGCCGCGGCGCATTTTTAGGCGCCTGCGGCTAAATCATGACGCGGCCAGCGCCATGAAGGATCAAAACGTGGGGCACAGTCTATAGAAGCCTGAACGCTGCGAACATTAACCCTTGGTCTGGTCGTTGGCTATTTTTGTATTCACTACATCGGCGACTGAGCTTCACTCTTCGATGTAGTCGCTGCCGTAGGCTGCGAAGGGTTGCGCAGCAACCCGTATTCCTGGAAACGCCACTGAACCCCTCGCAGCCTTCGGCGGCGACTACAGCCCGGCGAACAAACCCATCGATCAGAGCACACCCATCATGCGCAAGTTATTGATCGTATTGTTGCTGCTCCATAGCGCCGCCAGCCCGGCAGACGAGGCTGCACGATTTAAGGAAGCCAACTTCCCCGCCCTGGCACAAGCCGACACAACACCAATGGTACGTAAAGGCCAGATCGTACTGACCTACCTATGGGCCGACATTTACGCCGCCGCCCTGTTCACGCCACCCGATATCAGCGCGCAGCAGGCTTTTGATCAGCAGCGCGACCTGCGTCTTGAGCTGTTTTATTTGCGCGACCTGGCTCACAGCGACATCACCCAGGCCTCAGCCGCCATCCTCAAACGCCAACAATCAGCGGCCACCCTGAGCGCCATCGACGGCCCGCTGAAAAAGCTGCAAGCGAGCTTTTCAGACATCAAGCGCGGTGATCGGTATGCACTGGACTACGACCCGGCGCG
This sequence comes from Pseudomonas sp. TWR3-1-1, assembly GCF_049896545.1. NCBI lineage: Bacteria > Pseudomonadati > Pseudomonadota > Gammaproteobacteria > Pseudomonadales > Pseudomonadaceae > Pseudomonas > Pseudomonas sp. TWR3-1-1. The sequence goes on along the minus strand of NZ_JAFCUO010000001.1, from coordinate 955,924 downwards.
CGGTCTGAATCTGGAACGCAACGGCAAGGTCATCTTCAACAGCCCCGACCCCGAACTGGCAAAGGCCTATCTCGGTATTTGGCTCGCGCCCCACGGCTTACCTGAAAAGCTGCGCCAGACGCTGATGGCACAAACGCCCTGAGCATTGGGTAGTTACAACAATTGTTGCCTACATTTTCAGTTACACATATGGTTACAAAACTGTTTGCGGTAGGCCCGAAGGTCTCTAGCTGGCAGTGCGGACGAGTAAAAACATGGATTACGCATAAGAATAGATAACAGCGGGTGATTTCTGATGGCCTCGAGTGCAGGTAACGGCAAGGCGATTTTTCGCGTTGTCAGCGGTAACTTCCTAGAGATGTTCGACTTCATGGTCTTTGGCTTTTACGCCACGGCCATTGCCAAAACCTTCTTTCCAAGCGATAGCGCCTTTGCCTCTCTGATGCTCGCCCTGGCGACCTTCGGTGCGGGCTTCCTCATGCGCCCACTGGGTGCGATTTTCCTCGGCGCCTACATCGACCGCCATGGCCGCCGCAAAGGGCTGATCATTACCCTGGCCCTGATGGCGATGGGCACGGTGCTGATTGCCTGCGTGCCGGGCTACGCCACCCTGGGTGTGGCGGCTCCTCTGCTGGTATTGCTCGGTCGCTTGCTGCAAGGCTTTTCGGCGGGCGTGGAACTGGGCGGGGTGTCGGTGTACCTGGCTGAAATCGCCACTCCAGGGCGCAAAGGCTTCTTTGTCAGCTGGCAATCTGCAAGCCAGCAGGCTGCGGTGGTATTTGCCGGCTTGCTCGGGGTTGGCCTCAACCACTGGCTGAGCCCCGAAGAAATGGGTGAATGGGGCTGGCGCATCCCGTTCCTGCTGGGGTGCATGATCGTCCCGGTGATCTTTGTCATTCGACGCTCAATGGAAGAAACCCCCGAGTTCGAAGCCCGCAAACATCACCCTACCCTGGGGGAAATCATGCGCTCTATCAGGCTGAATTTTGGCCTGGTACTGGGTGGCATGGCACTGGTGGTCATGACGACCGTGTCGTTCTATCTGATCACCGCCTACACCCCGACATTCGGCAAGGCAGAGCTGCACCTCACTGACCTTGAAGCCTTGCTGGTGACGGTGTGCATTGGCCTGTCCAACTTCTTCTGGCTACCGGTCATGGGCGCGCTGTCAGACAAGATTGGGCGCAGGCCGCTGCTGCTGGGCGCAACCCTTCTTGCGATCCTGACGGCCTATCCGGCGCTGTCATGGCTGGTGGCCAACCCGAGCTTCAGCCACCTGCTGATTGTCGAGCTGTGGTTGTCCTTCCTGTATGGCTCGTACAACGGTGCAATGGTGGTTGCCCTGACCGAAATCATGCCGATTGAAGTCCGCACCACCGGCTTTTCGCTGGCTTACAGCCTGGCCACAGCGACGTTCGGCGGCTTTACCCCGGCGGCCTGCACCTACCTGATCCACGTACTGGACAACAAGGCCGCTCCCGGCCTGTGGCTGACCGGTGCAGCAGTGCTGGGGCTGATCGCGACCGTGGTGTTGTTCCGCGGCGACAAGCACCAGTTGCGCACAGCGGTACCGACCAATGCCTGACCTGTAGTCGCTGCCGCAGGCTGCGTTTGGGGCTGCGGTGCGTTGAAGAAAACGGGTTGCTCCGCAACCCTTCGCAGCCTGCGGCAGCGACTACATGGTTTTTGCAGCACACACAAAAACGCCCCGAACCAGTCGGGGCGTTTTCAGTTGCGGCGCTTGCTTAGCGCGGGAACGCTGGCGGGTTGACCCCGGCCATGTCTTCCATGACGCGCACAACCTGGCAGCTGTAACCGAACTCGTTGTCGTACCACACGTACAGCACAACGCGGTTGTCATTGCAGATGGTGGCTTCAGCATCGACCACACCGGCGTGACGCGAACCGACGAAGTCAGTGGACACCACTTCCTGCGAGCTCACGAAGTCGATTTGCTTGTGCAGATCGGAGTGCAACGCCATGTGGCGCAGGTACTCGTTCATTTCTTCACGAGTCGCCGGCTTCTCAAGGTTCAGGTTGAGGATGGCCATCGACACGTTCGGCGTAGGTACACGGATCGCGTTACCGGTCAGCTTGCCCGCCAGCTCAGGCAGTGCCTTGGCCGCAGCGGTCGCAGCACCGGTCTCGGTGATTACCATGTTCAGCGCAGCCGAACGGCCACGACGATCGCCCTTGTGGAAGTTGTCGATCAGGTTCTGGTCGTTGGTGTACGAGTGAACCGTTTCTACGTGACCGTTGACGATGCCGAACTTGTCGTTGACCGCCTTGAGCACCGGCACGATGGCGTTGGTGGTGCAGGATGCCGCCGAAACGATCTTGTCGTCTGCGGTGATTTCGCCGTGGTTGATGCCGTGAACGATGTTCTTCAGCTTGCCTTTGCCCGGCGCGGTCAATACCACGCGGTCAATGCCAGGGCACTGCAAGTGCTGGCCCAGGCCTTCAGCGTCACGCCACACCCCGGTGTTGTCCACCAGCAATGCGTTTTGAATGCCGTACTGGGTGTAATCCACCTCAGTCGGGTTCTTCGCGTAGATCACCTGGATCAGGTTGCCGTTGGCGGTGATGGTGTTGTTTTCTTCATCAACCACAATGGTGCCGTCGAACGGACCGTGCACCGAGTCACGACGCAGCAAGCTTGCGCGTTTGACCAGGTCGTTGTCGGCGCCTTTACGCACCACGATGGCACGCAGACGCAGACCGTCGCCGCCACCGGTTTTTTCGATCAGGATGCGCGCCAGCAGGCGGCCAATACGACCGAAGCCATACAGCACAACGTCTGTACCTTTACGGGCGCCAGCGTTTTGCTGACCCACCACCTCGGCCAGTTCTTCGCGCACAAACTGCTCGGCCGTACGGCCATTGCCGTGGGCTTTGAACTTGACGGCCAATTTGCCCAGGTCTACCGAAGCAGCACCGAGCTTGAGTTCGCTCATCGCTTTGAGCAGCGGGAAAGTTTCGTGCACGGACAATTCGATGTCATCGCTCTGGCGATGACGCGCAAAGCGGTGAGCTTTGAGAATCGCAATGACTGAACGGTTGATCAGGCTGCGGCCATAGATCGAACTCACCACGTTGTTATTGCGGTAGAGCTGACCAATCAGCGGAATCATCGCTTCTGCGAGTGCTTCACGGTCGATCCATTCACCAAGACACTGGTCGGGCTTCTGAGTCACGGGAACCTTCCACATGTAGGGGCTGAAAAAAGGGGCTACATTATGCCGCTGCGCCAGATCAGGGGCAATGTGCGCCTGTCACACAGCCCTGACTGAAACGATTAAGCACCCATATTTATAGGCGAAAAAAATCTTCGCACAGAGAATTCGCCCACTTTTGAGCGACTTAATGAAGGTTCTGGCACTGACTTTTGCCCTTCAAACGCTGGAATTAAGCCCCAGCAACAGACGGCAACTGACAGCCAGCCCCTTGGCCCGCTACAATCGGCCTCTTTGCCGCAACGCTTGGAGCTCAACCTTCCGTGCCCGTCCTGCGACTACCCAAACTGCCTGCTACGGCAGGTAAACAGCACTGGGGCAACCTGCCCGGTGCCGCCCTGAGCCTCGCCATTGCCGAGGCTGCCAGCGCCGCGAAGCGCTTCACCCTGCTGCTGACCGCCGACAGCCAAAGCGCCGAGCGCCTTGAGCAGGAGCTGAGGTTTTTCGCCCCCGAACTGCCCGTGCTGCATTTCCCTGACTGGGAAACCCTGCCTTACGACCTGTTTTCGCCGCACCAGGACATCATTTCCCAGCGTATTGCCAGCCTGTACCGGCTGCCTGAACTGGATCATGGCGTTTTGGTAGTGCCGATCACCACGGCCCTACACCGCCTGGCGCCGACCAAGTTTTTGCTCGGCAGCAGCCTGGTACTCGATGTCGGGCAAAAGCTGGACGTGGAGCAGATGCGCACCCGACTGGAGGCCAGCGGCTACCGTTGCGTCGACACGGTGTACGAGCACGGCGAGTTTGCGGTACGCGGCGCCTTGATCGACCTGTTCCCCATGGGCAGCAAGCTGCCTTACCGGATCGATCTGTTCGACGACGAAATCGAAACCCTGCGCACTTTCGATCCTGAAAACCAGCGTTCGATCGACAAAGTCGACTCGATACGCCTGTTACCTGCGCGCGAATTCCCGCTGCAAAAAGATGCAGTTACGCGCTTCAAGGCACGCTTTCGCGAACGCTTTGATGTCGACTTCCGTCGTTGTCCGATTTTTCAGGATTTAAGCAGCGGTATTACGCCTGCCGGTATCGAGTACTACCTGCCGTTGTTCTTTGATGAAACCTCGACCCTGTTCGACTACTTGCCTGGCGACACCCAAGTGTTCTCGCTGCCCGGCATCGAACAGGCGGCCGAGAATTTCTGGTCGGATGTGCGCAACCGCTACGAAGAGCGCCGTGTCGACCCTTCTCGTCCTTTATTGCCGCCCGCCGAACTGTTTTTGCCCGTCGAAGACTGCTTCGCCCGCCTGAAGAACTGGCCGCGCGTAGTCGCCAGCCAGGACGATCTGGACACCGGCAGCAGCCGCGAGCGTTTCCCGGCTCAATCGCTGCCTAACCTTGCGATTGAAGCCAAGGCCAACCAACCGCTGGCCGCACTCTCGGGTTTTCTGGAGCAGTTTGAAGGCCGCGTGCTCTTTACCGCCGAGTCCGCCGGGCGCCGCGAAGTGCTGCTCGAATTGCTTGAACGCCTTAAGTTGCGCCCCAAAACCGTCGACAGCTGGCCCGACTTCGTCGCCAGCAAACATCGCTTGGCCATCACCATTGCGCCGCTGGACGAAGGCTTGTTGCTGGACGATCCGGCACTGGCGCTGATCGCCGAAAGCCCGCTGTTTGGCCAACGCGTGATGCAACGTCGTCGTCGCGAAAAACGCGCTGATGCCAACAACGACGCGGTGATTAAAAACCTTACCGAGCTGCGCGAAGGCGCACCCGTGGTACACATCGACCACGGCGTGGGTCGCTACCAAGGGCTGGCCACGCTCGAAATCGACAATCAGGAAGCCGAATTCCTGACATTGCAATACGCCGAAGGCGCCAAGCTTTACGTACCGGTGGCGAACCTGCACCTGATCGCCCGCTACACCGGCAGCGATGACGAACTGGCGCCGCTGCACAGGCTAGGGTCCGAAACCTGGCAAAAAGCCAAACGCAAAGCCGCCGAACAAGTGCGCGATGTTGCCGCCGAGCTGCTCGACATCTATGCTCGCCGCGCCGCCCGCGAGGGCCATGCCTTTGATGACCCGAAAGCCGATTACGCAACCTTCAGTGCCGGGTTCCCGTTTGAAGAGACGCCCGACCAGCAGACCGCCATCGAAGCAGTGCGCGCCGACATGCTCGCGCCCAAGCCGATGGACCGCCTGGTGTGTGGCGATGTGGGCTTCGGTAAAACCGAAGTGGCCATGCGCGCCGCTTTTATTGCTGTACACGGTGGCCGTCAGGTCGCGATTTTGGTCCCGACCACGCTTCTGGCCCAGCAACACTACAACAGCTTTCGCGACCGCTTTGCCGACTGGCCAGTACGGGTCGAGGTGATGAGCCGCTTCAAGTCTGCGAAAGAAATCAATGCCGCAGTGGCTGATTTGGCCGAAGGCAAAATCGACATCGTGATCGGCACGCACAAACTGCTGCAAGACGACGTCAAAATCAAAAATCTCGGTTTAGTGATCATCGACGAAGAACACCGCTTTGGGGTTCGGCAAAAAGAACAGCTCAAGGCCCTGCGCAGCGAGGTCGATATTCTGACCCTCACTGCGACGCCTATCCCACGCACGCTGAACATGGCGGTGTCGGGCATGCGCGATTTGTCGATCATCGCCACGCCGCCCGCGCGCCGTTTGTCGGTGCGCACCTTCGTCATGGAGCACAACAACAGCACCGTCAAAGAGGCGTTGTTGCGTGAGTTGTTGCGGGGCGGTCAGGTGTATTACCTGCACAACGACGTCAAAACCATCGAAAAATGCGCGGCCGAGCTTGCTGAACTGGTCCCTGAGGCCCGCATCGGTATCGGCCACGGCCAGATGCGCGAGCGTGAACTCGAACAGGTGATGAGCGACTTTTATCACAAGCGTTTCAACGTGCTGATTGCCTCGACCATCATCGAAACCGGCATCGACGTGCCGAGCGCCAACACCATTATCATTGAGCGCGCAGACAAATTCGGCCTGGCGCAACTGCATCAACTGCGCGGTCGCGTCGGGCGCAGTCACCACCAGGCTTATGCGTACCTGCTGACGCCACCGCGCCAGCAAATTACCGGCGACGCCCAAAAGCGTCTGGAAGCCATCGCCAACACCCAGGATCTGGGGGCAGGTTTTGTACTGGCCACCAACGACCTCGAAATCCGTGGCGCAGGCGAACTGCTGGGCGACGGCCAAAGCGGGCAGATCCAGGCCGTGGGCTTTACCCTGTACATGGAAATGCTCGAACGCGCCGTCAAGTCGATCCGCAAAGGCGAGCAGCCGAACCTTGACCAACCGCTGGGTGGCGGCCCGGAAATCAACCTGCGCGTGCCAGCGTTGATTCCCGAGTCCTATTTGCCCGATGTGCATGCGCGGCTGATCCTCTACAAGCGCATCGCTTCAGCGACGGACGAAGAAGGCCTCAAGGACTTGCAAGTCGAAATGATCGACCGCTTTGGCCTGCTCCCCGAGCCGACCAAAAATCTGGTGCGTATTACCCAGCTCAAATTGCAGGCCGAGCAACTGGGCATCAAAAAAGTCGATGCCGGCCCGCAAGGCGGACGTATTGAGTTCGCGTCTGACACCCCGGTCGACCCGCTGGTCTTGATCAAGCTGATTCAAGGCCAACCGAACCGTTACAAGTTCGAAGGCGCGACGCTGTTCAAATTCATGGTGCCAATGGAGCGCCCCGATGAACGCTTCAATACGATCGAGGCGTTGTTTGAACGCCTGACACCGAAGTCTTCCTGATGGGATGCGCACAATGAAACACCCATGCCCTTAAGCCAGACACCACGACTGACCAAACCGCTGGCGCCGACATGGGTCAGCCGGTTTAAAGAACAAAGCCTTGAGCGTGGCCGCCGCTACGCGAGGGAAAACCGCGTCCGAATCGCTCAAATCGGTGACAGCCTGATCACCTCCAGCTGTCAGGGTTCGAGCGAACACCCCTACCGCCAGACCATTCGCTTACGCGAGTCAGCCAAAGGCTCGCTGCTGCTGGTGAGCGCTGAATGCACCTGCCCCGTGCGCACCAACTGCAAGCACACTGCTGCCGTATTACTGAAGATTGAAGACACCTTGAACTACCCCGCCGCCGCCCAGGATGCCGAACTCCTGGAAAAACTTCAGGCCGTACTCGACTCGCGCCGCCCTGCCAACCTGCCCGAGCAACAGATCGACGATGTACAACCGGTCCCGCGGTTATGGCTGGCCAGCGCCGAGTTCAGCGCCTTTGAGCCGCGCAACGGCAAAATGCAGCGCTACATCCAGCACCGCGCCGCGTTGTCGTTCAATTACCGCGAGACTTACGTGTCGGGGCAGAAAAACGCGGACGTCTTGATTCGCCACGAAGACCACATTCTGCGGATCAAACGCCACCCCGAAACCGAAAACCTCTACCGCGAACAGTTGCGGGCCCTGGGCTTCAAGATCGCCACGCGTCAGAGCAAAGCCTTGCCCGAAAGCGCAGGCGAGCTGTTTGAGCTGGTCAATGACAGTGCCTGGCTGAACTTCACGCTCAACCAGCTGGACACCTTGCGCGAGCAAGGCTGGGAAGTGCAGATCGATGAACACTTCGGCTTTGATCTGAGTCCGGTCGAAGACTGGTACGCCAACGTCGATGAAGCGCCGGAGCGGGACTGGTTCGACCTGGAGTTGGGGATTATCGTCAATGGACAGCGCCTGAGCCTGCTGCCGATTCTGCTTAACCTGATGCGCTCGCACACTGAAATACTCAGCCCTGAAAAGCTCGCCAAGCGCCGCGATGACGAGCTGATTCTGGTGAATATCCCGGCCATCCCAAACAGCACGCAAATGCCGCTTCAAGTGGCGTTGCCCTATGGGCGCTTGAAACCGGTGCTGGCAACTCTGGGCGAGTTTTATCTGGGCGAGCCGGGCGCCACCACCTTGCGGATTAAAAGCGCCGACGCACCACGGCTCAATGCCCTGGATGCACTGCCGTTGCGCTGGGAAGGCGGCGAGCAGATTCGTGGCTTTGCCCAGCGCCTGCGCGACATCAAAGACTTCAGTGTCGAGGCGCCACAAGGGCTGAATGCCACGCTCAGACCGTATCAACTCGAAGGATTGAGCTGGATGCAGTCACTGCGCCAACTTGAAGTCGGCGGCATTCTGGCGGACGACATGGGTTTAGGCAAAACCCTGCAAACTCTGGCGCACATTCTGTGCGAAAAGAACGCAGGTCGGCTGGATCGCCCGGCAATGGTGGTGATGCCCACCAGCCTGATTCCGAACTGGGTGGACGAAGCGGCGCACTTCACGCCACAACTCAAGGTGCTGGCGCTGTACGGCGCCAGTCGTAAAAAACACGTCGAGCACCTCAACGATTACGACGTGATCCTGACCACCTATGCCCTGCTGCCCAAAGACATTGAGCTGCTGGCTAAAGTGCCGTTGCACATCCTGATCCTCGACGAAGCGCAGTACATCAAGAACCCCAACAGCAAAGCCTCGCAAGCTGCGCGCGAGCTGGTGGCGCGCCAACGCCTGTGCTTGAGCGGTACACCGCTGGAGAACCACTTGGGCGAGCTGTGGGCACTGTTTCACTTTTTGTTACCCGGCTGGCTGGGCGACGTCAAAGCCTTCAACCGCGACTACCGTGTGCCGATTGAACGTCACGGCAGCGATGAGCGTTTGCAGCACCTGAACGCGCGGATCAAACCGTTCCTGCTGCGTCGAACCAAAGAGCAAGTGGCCACCGAATTACCCCCAAAAACCGAGATCATCCACTGGGTTGATCTCAACGAAGCGCAACGGGACGTGTACGAAACCATGCGCTTGGCGATGGACAAAAAAGTGCGCGATGAAATTACGCGCAAAGGTGTAGGCCGCAGCCAGATCATCATCCTGGAAGCCCTGCTCAAACTGCGCCAGGTGTGCTGCGACCTGCGCCTGGTCAGCGATAACCCGCCAAAAAAAGGCAGCACCTCGGGCAAACTCGACAGCTTGATGGTGATGCTCGAAGAACTGTTTGCGGAGGGGCGACGCATTCTGCTGTTTTCCCAGTTCACCTCCATGCTGGGCCTGATCGAGGCCGAGCTGAAAAAGCGCAACATTGATTACGCCCTGCTCACCGGTCAAACGAGGGATAGACGTACACCGGTCAAAGACTTTCAGAGCGGCAAATTGCAGATATTTCTGATCAGTCTTAAGGCGGGTGGTGTAGGCCTGAACCTGACCGAAGCCGACACCGTGATTCACTACGACCCCTGGTGGAACCCGGCAGCAGAAAACCAGGCCACCGACCGCGCTTACCGGATAGGGCAGGAAAAACCGGTGTTTGTGTACAAGATGATTGCCCGCGGCACCGTCGAAGAAAAAATCCAGCACTTACAGCAGGAAAAATCAGATTTGGCGGCCGGCGTGCTGGATGGCCGTATTGCGGGGGACTGGAAACTGCAAGACGACGACATCGACGCCCTGTTTGCGCCACTGCCACCCAAAGTCGAAAAGCGTTGAAGCCTGTCAATCGCCTCTGAAGTCGCTGGCGCAGGCCCTTCGCCTGGGGGCTGCTACGCAGCCTATCGCAGCCTGCGCCAGCGACTACAAAACCCTTATCCCGCTAACACCCGCGCCAAAGTGGCTTTGACCTTACCCATGCCGTCGTGCAGCGCCTGCTCGATTTCGGCCATGGTGATGATCGCCGTCGACTTGCCCGCCGCCGGGTTAACCACCAGTGCCAAACAGGCGTAATCCAGTTCCAGCTCACGGGCCAATGCCGCTTCCGGCATACCGGTCATGCCGACAATGTCGCAACCATCGCGCTCAAGACGAGCGATTTCAGCCACCGTTTCAAGACGCGGGCCTTGGGTCGCCGCATAAACGCCGTGGCTGCTGTAGGAACAACCCTCGCCAGCCAGCGCGTCAATCAATTGCTCACGCAACGATTCGGTGTAGGGATAACTGAAGTCGATATGAGTCACGTGCTCCAGATCGTCTGCGAAATAGGTATGTTCGCGACCGCTGGTGTAGTCGATCAGTTGATGCGGCACACAAAAATGCCCCGTGCCCATCGCCATGTGGATACCGCCCACCGCATTCACTGCCAAAATCGCTTCGGCGCCCGCCTGCTTCAATGCCCACAGGTTCGCGCGATAGTTCACCTGATGGGGTGGCAGGCGATGCGGATGGCCGTGACGCGCCAGAAACAAGACGTCGCGACCGGCGAATTCACCTATCTGGATATCAGCCGACGTCGGGCCATAAGGCGTGTCCAATGCCAACGAGCGCTTGATGGTCAACCCCTCAAGCTGGGTCAGGCCCGTGCCGCCGATAATTGCGTAAACCGTCATTGAGCCGATCCTTTAATCAATCAATTGAGCATCTTTGAGCGCACCCACCGCCACCAGCCAACGCGGGTCCTGCCGGTAGTCAGTGCTGGCAAACGCCTGGCTGCGCATGCGCGCGATACGCGGCGATGGTGTCACCTTCATGCGCTGGGCAGCGCTGAGCGCCAACTCGGCGGCCGCACGGTCGTTGCACACCAGCCCCATGTCGCAACCCGCCGACAAAGCCGCCTCGATACGACTGGCCGCGTCGCCCACCACATGGGCGCCTGCCATCGAGAGGTCATCGCTGAAGATCACGCCATCGAACCCCAACTCACCTCGCAAGATGTCTTGCAACCAGCGACGAGAGAAACCTGCGGGCTGGCTGTCGACTTGCGGGTAAATCACATGGGCGGGCATCACCGCCGCCAATTGCTGGCTCAGCCGTGCGAAAGGCACCAGATCATGGGCACGAATCTGCTCCAGCGTGCGCTCATCTGTTGGAATGGCTACATGCGAATCAGCCTCTGCCCAGCCATGTCCCGGAAAATGCTTACCGGTGGCCGCCATGCCAGCGTCATTCATGCCGCGGATAAAGGCTGCGGCCAATGTCGCGGCGCGTTCAGGATCGCCCTCGAACGCGCGGCTGCCAACCACGGCGCTGCGCTGGTAATCCAGATCCAGTACCGGGGCAAAACTCAAGTCCAGGCCCACGGCCAAAACTTCGGTGGCCATGATCCAGCCGCATTGTTCGGCCAAATACTCGGCGTTCGGGTTATCTGCAATCGCGCGCATCGCCGGCAAGCGTACAAACCCTTGGCGCAGACGCTGCACCCGACCGCCTTCCTGATCAACGGCCAGCAGCAGGTCGGGGCGAATCGCACGAATCGAAGCGCTCAGTTCGCGAACCTGGCGCGGATGCTCAATGTTGCGCGCAAAAATGATCAAACCGCCCACTTCAGGCTGGCGCAGCAATTGCCGGTCTTCAGCCGTCAGCCAAGTACCGGCGACGTCCACCATCAAGGAGCCTTGCAAGGCAGAACTCATGGAAAATCCTTTAGAGAAAGAGTGCACTTATTGCCCACCGGACATGCACGGGCGCAACCTTACGTGCCGCCCGTTCAGGCAACCGTAATGCACGTACAAAGGGGAATAAGTCAGGAGTGAGCATGGCGCCAAGCTTAGCGGAACTCGACTGCCACGCCCACCCGCAGCCGATCAAACCTTGGCGGCAATCTGCGAGGTTTTGTTACGCGCGCGCATTTGTGCGCTGGCCATCACAGGGTCAACAACCCCGCTTTCGGCACGCATGCCAGCGGCCAGGAAAGGCACCATCAAACGCATGACTTGCTCGATTGAGGTGTTAACACCGAAGTCTGTCTCGGCAATGGCGCGCAACGCCTTGATCCCGGACATGCTGAATGCCGCGGCACCGAGCATGAAATGCACGCGCCAAAACAACTCGATAGGAGGAATCTGCGGCGCGGCTTCGTTAACCAGCAACATATAGCGGCGGAACACTTTGCCGTACATGTCTTCAAGGTAGCGCCGCAAATGGCCTTGGCTCTGGCTGAAGGCCAGACCCAGCAAACGCATGAAAATGGAAAGATCGTTACCACTGCGCGGCTGGATCACCAACGCCTGCTCCACGAGCATTTCCAGCAGTTCTTCCAGGCTGGGGCGATTGTCCGGCTTGGCCTGGCGTCGCTCCAGCTCGCGGTCGAGGTTGGCGCAAAACGGACCCAGGAAACGCGAAAAAACCGCCTGAATCAGCGCTTTTTTAGAACCGAAGTGGTAATTGACCGCAGCCAGATTGACTCCGGCCTTGCTGGTGATCAGCCGCAGTGAAGTCTCGGCAAAACCTTTTTCCGCGAACAGCTGCTCAGCAGCATCAAGGATACGTTCAACGGTTTCCGACTGGGCCATGTCTACTCCGGCTGACAAACACTTAAACAGTTGTTTGAAACATACGTTTCAGTTTGTTAAAAGTCAAGATAGGGCATTCGTTTTGCGACTGGCCAGTTCCGCATTTAACCACAGCCTCGGCCCGCGTGGCCTGTGCTGATAAAGTAGCGCCCATCAGGCTCAGGCATGACCGTCCAGCGGACGGCCTGAAATGGATCATTGCCAATGCGCCTTCACTGTATATAATCCCAGTCACTGTATAAAAAGACAGAGCGATCAACATGCTAAAACTGACGCCACGCCAAGCTGAGATCCTGGCCTTTATCAAACGCTGCCTGGATGACAACGGTTACCCGCCTACCCGTGCCGAAATTGCACAAGAGCTAGGTTTCAAGTCCCCCAATGCCGCCGAAGAACACCTGAAAGCATTGGCCCGCAAAGGTGCCATCGAAATGACACCGGGTGCCTCGCGCGGTATTCGCATACCTGGCTTTGAAGCCAATGCTGACGAATCCACGCTGCCCATTATTGGCCGCGTCGCCGCTGGCGCTCCCATTCTGGCGCAGGAACATGTCGAAGAGTCGTGCAATATCAACCCGACCTTCTTCCATCCGCGCGCCGATTACCTGTTGCGCGTCCAGGGCATGAGCATGAAGGATGTCGGCATCTTTGATGGCGACTTGCTTGCGGTTCATACCTGCCGTGAAGCACGCAACGGGCAGATCGTGGTGGCACGTATTGACGACGAAGTGACCGTCAAGCGCTTCAAGCGCGAAGGCAGCACAGTCTGGCTAATCGCTGAAAACCCGGATTTCGCGCCCATTGAAGTCAATCTCAAAGAGCAGGAACTCGTTATCGAAGGCCTGAGCGTCGGCGTCATACGCCGCTAAAGAAGGAGGCGCCATGCAGTTCCCGCACCCATCGCTACCAGCACAACTGCCTTTGTTCGAGGCATTCATGGCCCAGCCCATGCCACAAGCGATCAAAGCAGTACTTGATTCACCTTGGCGCGCAGAACCAGAGGTTTTCAGTGAGCTGTCGTTACGCGGTGCTGCCGAGAACTGCCTGAACCTTTTAGCTCCCATGCTTCGCGAACTCAGCGAGCAACAAGATGCGCGCTGGTTGACGCTGATTGCGCCACCCGCCAGCCTGACTCAAAGCTGGTTGCGCGATGCGGGACTTAATCGCGAACGCATTCTGCTGCTGCAACCCAATGGCAATAAAAGTGCGTTGCAATTAACGTGCGAAGCACTGCGCCTGGGCCGTAGTCACACTGTCGTGAGCTGGATAAACCCGCTCAACTCGGCCGCCCGTCAACAATTGATCGGCGCAGCATTGATCGGTCACGGGCAAAGTCTGAATATTCGACTGGGCTAACCAGACGCTGCTGCCACAGGGCCGCCACCGAACGCATTCACTCACCTGTGGCAGGCTTGCATCAGTGGCCACTCAATGAAGAATGCGCGGCCCTTCGTCTTTTTCCAGCTCGCCTTCGGCCAGCCGACCCGCCATTTGCACACCCACGCTGAGCATGGCTTTGGCCACCTCTACGTGCTGCCCCTGAAGAAAAGCCTTGGCATCTTCAGAGAAGTTCAGCGTCACCAAAGACCCTTCGTCCTCAGCCCGACGCAACTCGATGCGGCCGTCAGGCAACTCGACAATTTCTAGAAAGGACGTTGGCATAAAAGTTTGTTCTCCACGAAAGCGCGGGATTATATCAGTCATCCCAACAGAATTTGCCAGGATCTATGGCGCTTTCATGACGGAGTGATGAATGACTGTGCAGTTCCAGATGCGACTTTTAGCACTCATTGAGACCATCGCGAAAGCGGATTGCCATTTTTTTCAGGTTTTGACGCCACTCCTCAAGCGTTTCGCGACTCAACGCTTGCGGCGCGTCTTCCTCCAGACTGACCACCTCGATCAACGGCTGAAACACATCTGCCTTGACCTTTTTAGGTGCCTGCAACGGCTGATACAGCGCGGCATGGGCCGCTACCAGCTGTGCAAGCCAAGTGTTGGGAGCGCGCGCCAATTCAACCATTTCAGCTAGCTCAGGGATTGCTTTGGCATCCAGCACTTCCTGCGTCAGCAAAAGCTCCACTCTAGGTGCGCTGCCCTGGGGCAAACGATAGAAACCGGCAATCTCGTGGCATAAGCCAAGCAGTGCGCCATACAAATGAAACACCGCCGACTCTCGCTCAGCCTGCACCAAAGCTTGTGCATTCATGGCCCGACCATCAGCCGCCTTGTGCATGGCTTCCAGCGCCAAGCCCGTGAAATATATTTTTTGATTGGTACGGGTATAGAGTTCGTAAGCCATTGGGGCATTCCACAACGAAGGGTTAAGGCAGATCGAGCAGTCTCAGGGAGAGAGGTGGGCAGACGCAAGGGTTTAGCAGCGCCACGCTTGTGGTGCAGGTGCTGTCGAGGCATGAGCAGCGATCGGGCACAAAATGGCCGTGACGTAATGACTGCGGTGTAACTGACGCACAGGGTTGGATGGTTTTAAGACCGCTGCGCGCCCGCACGCTGCCTCGTGCTACTCGTCAGCGGCTACATGTTTTTCACCCGCGATGCTTCGCTGGCAATAAAGTCTCTACGCCAACCGCTGAAGCGCTGCATAAAAAAACCGCGCAAGTCTTGCAGACCTTGCGCGGTTTTTTACTCTGCGTTCAGCTCAGATCAAGCGTCTTTTTCTTTACGCTTGTCTTCAACCTTCCAGCTCTTGCCATCGTAGAACGCACGCCACCCTGTCGGCTTGCCATCCACTTCAGTCTGCACGTACTGCTCTTTGGTTTTGCGACTGTAGCGGATCACTGCCGGGCGACCGTCGGGGTCTTTCTTCGGCGCATCACACAGGAAGTGGTACTTAGGATCGATTTCGTCCTTGTGCGGCACAATTTCGATCACCAACGGGGCACGGGTCTCACGATTTTTAGGGAACTGGCTGGCCGCCAAGAACAGACCAGAAGCACCGTCACGCAAGATGTAGGTGTCATTCACCTTCTCGCACTTGAGTTCCGGCATTTTCACCGGGTCCATCTTGGGCGGCGCCGCTTCACCGCTTTTGAGCAATTTGCGGGTGTTTTTGCACTCCGCATTGGTGCAACCGAAGAACTTGCCGAAACGACCCGTCTTGAGCTGCATCTCGCTGCCGCATTTGTCACATTCAAGGCTCGGACCTTCGTAGCCTTTGATGCGATAGCTGCCCTCTTCGATTTCATAACCCGCGCAATCCGGGTTGTTACCGCAGATGTGCAGCTTGTGCTTCTCATCCAGCAAGTAAGCGTCCATCGCGGTGCTGCAAATCGGGCAGCGGTGCTTGCCCAGCAACACCAACGACTCGGACTCACCCTCGTCATCAGCGGCGATTTCATCACCCGGCACCAGGTTGACCGTCGCCTTGCAACGCTCTTTAGGCGGCAGGCTGTAGCCCGAACACCCCAGGAACACGCCCGTCGATGCGGTACGAATCTGCATCGGACGTCCGCATTCTTTACACGGAATATCGGTCATGACCGGCTGATTGGCACGCATGCCACTGTCCGGGTCTGCGGCGATTTCAAGTTTCTTCTTGAAGCTGCCGTAGAACTCGTCCAGCACGTTTTTCCAGTCACGCTCACCGTGCGCCACGTCGTCGAGGTTTTCTTCCATGCCGGCGGTGAAACCGTAGTCCATCAGGTCAGAAAAACTTTCAGACAACCGCTCGGTAACGATATCGCCCATTTTTTCGGAGTAAAAACGGCGGTTGTGCAAGGCCACATAACCACGGTCCTGAATGGTCGAGATAATCGCGGCGTAGGTCGAAGGACGACCGATACCGCGTTTTTCCATCTCTTTGACCAAACTGGCTTCGGAGTAACGCGCCGGTGGCTTGGTGAAGTGTTGAGTCGGATCAATATTGATCAACTTGAGCACATCGCCCTGCGCCATGTCAGGCAATACGTCGTCACCCGGCTTGGTGATTTGCGGCATCACGCGGGTATAACCGTCGAACTTGAGGATGCGGCCTTTGGCACGCAGCTCGAAATCACCGGCTGCAACGCTGACCGTGGTCGACAGGTACTTGGCCGGCAGCATCTGGCAGGCCACGAATTGGCGCCAGATCAGCTCGTAAAGGCGCTCAGCGTCGCGCTCCATGCCCGACAGCTTGCTCGGGTGCATGTTTACGTCAGAGGGACGAATGGCTTCGTGAGCCTCTTGTGCGCCCTCCTTGCTGCTGTACACGTTCGGTGCAGGCGGCAGGTAGGACGCGCCAAATTCACCTTCAATGTAGGTGCGTGCCATCTCGACCGCATCAGCCGACAAGTTGGTGGAGTCGGTACGCATGTACGTGATGTAGCCCGCTTCATACAGACGCTGAGCCATCATCATGGTTTTCTTCACCCCGAAGCCCAAGCGGTTGCTCGCGGCCTGTTGCAGGGTGGAGGTAATGAAAGGTGCCGACGGCTTGCTGCTGGTCGGCTTGTCTTCGCGCTTGACGATGGTGTAGCTGGAAGCCTTGAGCTTCTCCAGCGCGGCCATGGCCTGGGTTTCGTTCAGCGGCTTGAACGCTTCGCCTTTTTCACGCGCGACGTCAAAGCGTACTTTTGCACCCTTGGCGGTGCCGAGGTCTGCGTGAACTTCCCAGTACTCTTCTGGGTTGAACGCACGAATCTCGCGCTCTCGCTCCACGACCAGCTTCACGGCCACCGACTGCACACGACCCGCCGACAAGCCACGGGCAATTTTTGCCCACAACAGCGGCGACACCATGTAACCCACCACGCGGTCGAGGAAACGACGTGCCTGCTGGGCATTTACCCGATTGATGTCCAGTTCACCCGGCTTGGAGAAGGCTTCCTGAATCGCTTTTTTGGTGATTTCGTTGAACACCACGCGCTTGTAGCGGCTGTCGTCCCCACCGATGGCTTCGCGCAGGTGCCATGCAATGGCTTCCCCCTCGCGATCCAAGTCGGTTGCGAGATAGATGGTGTCAGCATCCTTGGCGAGCCGGCGCAGCTCTTCGATGACCTTTTCCTTGCCAGGAAGGATCTCGTACTTGGCTTTCCAGCCATGCTCGGGATCGACGCCCATGCGCGAGATCAGCTGCTTTTGAGCCTTCTCTTTCGGCGACAGGGCCGGCGCTTCGCCCGCCGCAGCCTTACCGCGCTTGGCAGCAGGTTCTTTGCTGGCGCTAGCCGAACCGCTGGTGGGCAGGTCTCGGATATGGCCGATACTCGACTTCACCACGTACTCGTTACCCAAGTACTTGTTGATGGTCTTGGCCTTAGCCGGGGATTCCACAATGACCAGCGATTTGCCCATGGATCAGAAAGTTCCTGAATTCTAGAAGTGAAAGGCGGTTCGCGCCTGACGCGGCACCGCTATATATAGTGGCAACAAGATGAGGTCAAGCGCAGGGTGCTGCGCGACGTCGCCTTATGGCCGGGAAAAAAGGCTCGTTTCAGCCTGAATCAAGGCAAAGCGCGGCACTTGTGTGCCGTCTACCGTGACCGTCTGCAAAAACATGCTCAGCGGGCGTACCCAAAAACCGCATTCACCATACAGGGCCTGATAGAAGACCACGTCCTCTTCGGTTTCAGAATGGCGAGCCACATTGAATACCCGATACTGCGGCCCTTTGTAATGCTGATAGAGCCCAGGTTGTAGCGGCATGTTGCGGCACCTTGCAAATAAAAAAAATAAAAACACCTAAAAAACAAAAACCGGGGCACTTGGCCCCGGCTTCTATCAACGTAACGCTTAGACGCGTTCGAAGACAGTTGCAATGCCCTGGCCAAGGCCAATGCACATGGTGGACAACCCGAAGGTACCGCCATTTTGCTTCATCACATTGAGCAACGTACCGGAGATACGCGCTCCCGAGCATCCAAATGGATGGCCCAAGGCGATGGCACCGCCGTGCAGGTTAACCTTCTCATTCATCTTGTCGAGCACTTTCAAATCTTTCAGCACTGGCAGGGCCTGTGCAGCGAAGGCTTCGTTGAGCTCAATGAAGTCGATATCGGCCATGCTCAGACCTGCGCGCTTCAATGCTTTTTGTGTCGCCGGTACAGGACCATAGCCCATGATTGCCGGGTCCACACCTGCAACAGCCATCGAACGAATGACGGCCAGCGGCTCAAGACCCAGGTCTTTTGCACGCTGAGCGGACATCACGATCATGCACGAAGCACCATCAGTGATCTGCGACGACGTACCCGCCGTCACGGTGCCGCCTTTAGGGTTGAACGCAGGTTTCAACGCCGCCAGACTTTCCATCGTCGTTTCCGGACGAATGGTCTCATCGTAATCGAAGGTTTTCAGGAAGCCGTTCTCATCGTAGCCCTGCATCGGGATGATTTCGTCTTTGAACTTGCCTTCAATCGTCGCCTTGTGGGCGAGTTGATGCGAACGAACACCGAAAGCGTCTTGCTGCTCGCGAGTGATGCCATGCATTTTGCCCAGCATTTCTGCGGTCAAACCCATCATGCCCGAGGCTTTGGCAGCGTACAGCGACATGTGCGGGTTTGGGTCAACGCCATGCATCATGCTCACGTGACCCATATGCTCGACGCCGCCGACCACGAAAACGTCACCGTTACCGGTCATGATCGCTTGCGCTGCCGTGTGCAAGGCGCTCATCGAGGAGCCGCACAGGCGGCTCACGGTTTGCGCGGCCGAGGTGTGCGGGATCTGGGTCATCAACGACGCCATGCGCGCGATGTTCCAGCCCTGCTCCAGGGTCTGGTTAACGCAGCCCCAGATCACGTCTTCCACTTCGCCCGGATCAACCTTGCTGTTGCGCTCCAGCACTTTGCTGATCAGGTGCGCAGACATATCTTCAGCACGGGTGTTGCGGTGCATGCCACCCTTGGAGCGGCCCATCGGGGTGCGACCGAAGTCTACAATCACCACGTCTCTAGGATTCAAGCTCATAATTTCACTCTCACTCTAATGGGGCGCTTAACCGAAGAAGCTCTGGCCGTTTTTAGCCATTTCACGCAGCTTCGCCGTCGGGTGGTACAGCGCGCCCAATTCAGCGTACTGATCAGCCAGGGCCACGAACTCTGCTACACCGACCGAGTCGATGTAGCGCAGGGCGCCGCCACGGAATGGAGGGAAACCGATGCCGTAGACCAGGCCCATGTCGGCCTCGGCTGCGGTTTCTACGATGCCGTCTTCAAGGCAGCGTACGGTTTCGAGGCACAGCGGGATCATCATCCAGTTGATGATGTCTTCGTCAGTCACTTCGCGCTGTTCGTAAACGATCGGCTTGAGCACTTCAAGTACGCTCGAATCCACCACTTTCTTCTGCTTGCCGCGCTTGTCAGCCTCGTAAGCATAGAAACCCTTACCGTTTTTCTGGCCCAGACGCTTGGCTTCGTACAGCGCGTCGATCGCTGAGCGACGATCATCTTTCATACGGTCCGGGAAGCCTTCAGCCATCACATCACGCCCGTGGTGACCGGTGTCGATGCCGACCACGTCCATCAGGTACGCCGGGCCCATTGGCCAGCCGAATTTTTCCATGACTTTGTCGATGCGCACAAAATCAACGCCTGCACTCACCAGCTTGGCGAAACCGCCGAAGTACGGGAACAGTACGCGGTTGACCAGAAAACCTGGGCAATCGTTAACCACAATCGGGTTTTTGCCCATTTTCTTGGCATAAGCAACCGTGGTTGCAACCGCCAGATCGCTGGACTTCTCGCCACGAATCACTTCCACCAGCGGCATCATGTGCACCGGATTGAAGAAGTGCATCCCTACGAAGTTTTCCGGGCGCTTGAGGGCTTTGGCCAACAGGCTGATGGAAATGGTCGAGGTGTTGGACGCCAGGATTGCATCGTCCTTGACGTGGTTTTCCACTTCAGCCAATACCGCTTGCTTGACCTTCGGGTTCTCGACAACGGCTTCAACCACCAGGTCGACGTGACCGAAATCACCGTACGACAACGTAGGACGAATCCCGTTGAGCACTTCAGCCATTTTCGCCGGGGTCATACGACCTTTATCAACGCGGCCAACCAGCAGCTTGGCGGCTTCCGCCAGGCCCTGCTCGATACCGTGCTCGTTGATGTCTTTCATCAGGATCGGCGTACCTTTGGAGGCCGACTGATAGGCAATACCGCCGCCCATGATGCCTGCGCCGAGCACGGCAGCCTGCTTCACGTCTTTGGCGATCTTGTCGTAGATCTTGGCTTTTTTCTTCAGTTCCTGATCGTTGAGGAACAGCCCGATCAGGCATTGCGAAGCGGAGGTTTTGGCCAATTTGGCAAAACCGGCAGCTTCCACTTCCAGCGCCTTGTCGCGACCGAAGTTCGCCGCTTTCTGGATGGTTTTGATGGCTTCAACCGGGGCCGGGTAGTTCGGGCCGGCTTGACCAGCCACGAAACCTTTGGCGGTTTCAAATGCCATCATTTGTTCGATTGCGTTCAGCTTGAGCTTTTCAAGTTTCGGCTGACGCTTGGCCTTGTAGTCCAGCTCGCCACTGATAGCACGCTTGATCAGGTCCAGCGCAGCTGCTGCCAATTGTGCCGGTGCAACCACCGCATCAACGGCACTGACTTTCAGCGCATCTTCAGCACGATTTTCTTTGCCCGAGGCAATCCACTCAACAGCGTTATCAACGCCAATCAGGCGCGGCAGACGCACGGTGCCGCCAAAGCCTGGGTAGATGCCCAGCTTGACTTCTGGCAGGCCGATTTTGGCGCTGTCGGCCATGACGCGGAAGTCCGCTGCCAGGCACATTTCCAGACCACCGCCCAGTGCAATGCCGTTAATAGCCGCTACAGTTGGAACGTTGAGGTCTTCGAAGTCACTGAAGATTTTGTTGGCTTGCAGGTTGCCCGCGATCAGCTCGGCATCCGGCAGCTTGAAGTTTTCGACGAATTCGGTGATGTCCGCGCCGACGATGAACACGTCTTTGCCGCTGGAAACAATAACGCCCTTGACCGAAGCATCTGCCTTGATCGCATCTACCGCCTGACGCAATTCGTTCAGGGTTAGACGGTTGAACTTGTTGACGGACTCACCCTTGAGGTCGAACTTCAGTTCGACGATGCCACTTTCAAGAGCCGTAACCGTGATGGCTTTACCTTCGTAAATCATCAACTGATCTCCAGGATATGGAAGCTGAACAGTACACGTCGCACGCTAGCGTCTGGCTGGCAATGACGACACCGTCAATGCTCACGCCAATCCACCTGGCACACCCGCCGACGCGATATTCGGGGTTATGCAAACGCTGCCTGCATGGCAAACGCTCGATTCATACGCCCGTTTGATTTGGGTGTCGACACCTTCACGGAAAAGCGATCGATTGTCAATTGTCCAAAACAACGATGACAAAACGACCTTGCGTCTAAATGCCGGATCGTCTGCAACTGTAGCCTTTAACGCATCATGCACGCCGGTGTCCGGCGCCGAGGCCGTCGCAAACCCCTTCAAGCTCATGTTTGAGGCTGCCCCACCGTCATTCGGTTCACGGGCGCTGAGTAATCGTACGGCGCCCGCAGCAACGGCTACGCCAATGCTTTAAGTGTTTCGTCTATGGCGACCAACACCTCAGGCTCACCCTTCTCACCCCAATACAACGCGATCATTTGGGTGCTGGCCTCGACCTTGTAGACGTTCGCAGGCAGCTTTCGAAATTGCGCCAGCAGGCGCTCATCGACGCATTCTTCACGCCATTGATTGACCCACATTCGCGGCGCAGATTGCCAATAGCACCACACATCAGGCTTAGTGCTGCGACGCGGACGATGAAATTGTGCGCATGAACCCGGCGGTTCAGGCTCAAGCCAGTGCGGCCATTCTTGAGGGGTCAGTTGCATGGCAAGCCCCATGCGTCGGGCCTCCATGCGCAAGGCCATGCGCCCACTCTGGCGGCGCGAAGGTCGCAGCCACGCCAGCGGGCTCAAAACCAGTGCCAGAATTGACACCACTATCCATACCGTCATATGTGTACTCTCATTAGCTTTAATTAACGCGTTAACCCTGACGTGAACCCAGGCTGTGCAAAAGAGCCATACTCACTCTCAATGACCCTTTACAGGAGCGCACCACATGCCCACACCACCCAAGCCCTACTCGCATATTTTGGTTGCTGTCGACCTGACTGACGAATGCGACCCGGTGATCTATCGGGCCAGCGCCAGTGCGGCAGCCAATGGCGCCAAGCTGTCACTGATTCATATCGTTGAACCCATGGCCATGGCCTTCGGCGGCGATGTGCCAATGGACCTGTCCCAGTTGCAGCAACAGCAGTTTGAGCAAGCCAATCAGCTTCTGGAACGCCTGATCGGCATGTACCCGCAACTGTCCAAAGACAACTGCAAGCTCCAATATGGCCAGCCGCGCCATGAAATCCACGGCTTTGCCAAAGAAAACGGCTGCGACTTGATCGTGGTCGGTAGCCACGGCCGCCACGGTTTGGCGCTGCTACTGGGTTCCACCGCTAACGACGTGTTGCATGATGCGCCCTGCGATGTCTTGGCCGTGACCCTGAAACAAACGAATTAAGGCAGCGCCCAACCACAAAAAAGCCCGGCCCCTCGAAGAGAAAGGCCGGGCTTTTTCAGTTCAGCAACCGCTCAATCAGGCATCCAGCTCAGCCCAACGCTCAACCAAGTGCTCAAGCTCAGCCTGCAAGGCTTCAAGCTTGGCAATCACTTGCGCCGTTTCAGCCACTGGACGCTGATAGAACGCCGTGTCAGCCATTTCTGCCTCCACGCCAGCAATCGCCTGCTCTTTAGCATCGATTTGGCCTGGCAACGCTTCCAGCTCGCGCTGCAACTTGTAGCTCAGCTTCTTTTTCGCCGGTGCAGGTGCCGCTGCTGCTGGCGCCGCTGCCGGAGTGACCACCGCCGAGTTCAAGTCCGCCTTGCCCGACTTGCTCTCGGTCACGCCCAACAGACGCGGCGAGCCGCCTTGACGCAGCCAGTCCTGATAACCGCCCACGTATTCGCGAACCTTGCCTTCACCTTCAAAGACCAAGGTGCTGGTCACCACGTTGTCGAGGAATGCCCGGTCGTGACTGACCATCAACACAGTGCCCTGGAAGGTCAGCAATACCTCTTCCAGCAGCTCAAGCGTTTCGACGTCAAGGTCGTTGGTTGGCTCATCGAGTACCAGCAAGTTCGCCGGTTTGCTGAACAGTTTGGCCAGCAACAGACGTGCACGCTCACCACCCGACAGCGCCTTGACCGGCGTGCGGGCACGCTGCGGGCTGAACAGGAAGTCACCCAGGTAGCTGAGGACGTGGCGGCTCTGACCGTCAATGTCGATAAAATCGCGGCCTTCGGCCACGTTGTCGATGACGGTTTTTTCCAGGTCCAACTGGTGACGCAACTGGTCGAAGTAAGCCACGTCAATGCGCGTGCCTTCCTCAATCTTGCCGCTGGTAGGCTGCAAACCGCTGAGCATCAGCTTCAGCAGTGTGGTTTTGCCCGTACCGTTGGCGCCCAGCAGACCGATGCGGTCGCCGCGCTGCAACACCATCGAGAAGTCCTTGATCAGGAACGGACCGTCGGGGTGCGCAAAGCTGACGTTTTCGAGGACCATCACTTGCTTGCCGGACTTGTCAGCCGTATCCAGCAGAATGTTGGCCTTACCGGTGCGTTCACGACGCTCGCTGCGTTCAACACGCAGCGCCTTGAGGGCGCGAACACGGCCTTCGTTACGGGTACGGCGCGCCTTGATGCCTTGGCGAATCCACACTTCTTCTTGCGCCAGACGCTTGTCGAACAGCGCGTTGGCCGTTTCTTCAGCCGCCAGAGTGGCTTCTTTGTGGACCAGGAAGCTGGCGTAGTCGCCGTTCCAGTCGATCAGGCCGCCACGGTCCAGCTCCAGAATCCGGGTGGCCAGATTTTGCAGGAATGAACGGTCGTGGGTAATAAACAGAACCGCGCCCTGGAAGTCCTTGAGGGCCTCTTCCAGCCAGGCGATTGCGCCGATGTCCAAGTGGTTGGTCGGTTCGTCGAGCAGCAGCAGATCCGGTTCGGAAACCAGTGCTTGCGCCAACAGAACACGACGACGCCAGCCGCCGGACAACTCAGCGAGGGTCTTGTCAGCAGGCAGTTGCAGACGGCTCAGGGTGCTGTCTACCAATTGCTGCAAGCGCCAGCCGTCACGGGCTTCGAGGTCTTGCTGGACGTGCATCAGTTTGTCCAGGTCGGCATCGGTCACGATGTTCTGGCTCAGGTGATGGTACTGAGCAAGCAGCTCACCCACACCGTCCAGACCTTCGGCGACCACGTCGAACACAGTCCGCCCGTCGGCTACCGGCAACTCTTGCGGCAATTCGCCAATCTTGAGGCCGGGTGCGCGCCAAACAGAGCCGTCGTCGGGCTTTTGATCACCTTTTACCAGCTTCATCATGCTGGACTTGCCGGTGCCGTTGCGGCCGATGATGCACACCCGCTCTCCACGGGCGATCTGCCAGGACACCTTGTCCAACAACGGCGTAGAGCCGAAAGCAAGGGACACATCGCTGAATTTGAGCAGGGTCATGAGTTTCTCCAAAAACTGGGCGCGCATTCTACCTGATTTGCGCCCCAAGGCGGCCGGCTATTTATTGTTCAGGCCCCGCTTGCCTCCATTTAGTAGCAAGTTTCGCCGATTGACCGGCAAGGCTTTCACGCGCGCCTGGCAAAAGGCTAAGCTACGACGCTATCAGTGCCGGGCGCCCCCTGCACTTGCCACGTTTTTTATCTGTACGGAAGCCACATGCGCAGTCGTCTCTTCAACTTTTTATCCTGCCTGCTTCTCACCAGCTGCGCCGTGCAAGCCGCACAGGCCGCAGACTTGACTCAACAACGCCAACTGTACGACGAGGCCAAGCGCGCCTTGGCCAAAGGCGACTCCGGCCCCTACTTTCGCAATGCCGACGCCCTGCGCAGCTACCCGCTGACGCCTTATCTGGCCTATGACGAGCTGACGGCCCGCCTTAAAGGCGCCAGCAATGTCGAAATCGAACAGTTCCTGGCCCAACACGGCGATCTGCCTCAAGCCAACTGGATGAAACTGCGTTGGCTGCGCTGGCTGGCCGAACGCGGTGACTGGGCGACGTTTGCCAAGTATTACGACTCCAAGCTCAACTTCACCGAACTCGACTGCCTCAACGGCCAGTACCAGCTCGCCCATAACCAAAAAGCAGAAGGCTATGCCAGCGCCGAAAAACTGTGGCTGGTGGGCAAAGCCCAACCGGCGGCATGCGACGCGTTGTTCAGCCAATGGGCGGCCGAAGGCCAATTAACCGAGCAAAAACGCTGGCAGCGCGTGAAACTGGCGGCCGAAGCGCGCAATTACGGGCTGGCCAACACATTGGCCAATGGCCTCAACACCCTGGGCCCGCAAGCCCGGCTGATGATTGAAGTGGCGCAAAAGCCTGACCTCCTGAGCCAGCCTTCGCGCTTTACGCCAGCCAGTGAAGCCATGTCTGACGCTGTCGGCCTGGGACTGCGCCGCCTGGCACGCCAAGACCCGGAAAAGGCCGCGGCACTGCTCGACACCTACGCCACCAACATGCATTTCTCGCGGGACGAAAAAGTCGCCATCGCGCGCGAAATTGGCCTGACGTTCGCCCGCCGCTACGACAGCCGTGGCCTGGACATCATGACCCAATACGACCCCGAGCTGCGTGACAACACCGTCACCGAATGGCGCCTGCGTCTGCTGTTGCGGTTGGCACGCTGGGAAGATGCCTACCAGTTGACCCGCAAACTCCCCGAAGACCTGGCCACCAGCAATCGCTGGCGCTACTGGCAGGCCCGCAGCCTGGAACTGGCCGAACCAAAAAACCCGCAAGCGCAGGTACTGTTCAAGAGCGTGGCCCGCGAGCGTGATTTCTACGGTTTTCTGGCTGCAGATCGGGCACAAACCCCCTACCAGCTCAACAACAAACCGCTGGTACTCAGCCCGCAACTGATCAACAAAGTGCGCAATACCCCGGGCGTACAGCGCGCGCTGGAGTTCCATGACCGCGGCCAAATCGTGGATGGCCGACGTGAGTGGTATCACGTCAGCCGCCACTTCAACCGTGACGAAATGGTGGCCCAGGCCAAGTTGGCCTATGACCTGAAGTGGTACTTCCCGGCGATTCGCACCATCAGCCAGGCCAAGTATTGGGACGATCTGGACATCCGTTTCCCGATGGCTCACCGCGACACGCTGGTGCGCGAGGCCAAGGTGCGTGGTTTGCACTCCAGTTGGGTGTTTGCCATCACTCGCCAGGAAAGCGCCTTCATGGATGATGCCCGCTCAGGCGTGGGCGCCAGTGGCCTGATGCAATTAATGCCCGCCACTGCCAAAGAGACCGCCAAAAAATTCAGCATCCCGCTGGCCTCACCGCAACAAGTGCTAAACCCGGACAAAAACATCCAGTTGGGCGCGGCTTACCTGAGCCAGGTACACGGCCAGTTCAACGGTAACCGCGTATTGGCTTCAGCGGCATACAACGCAGGGCCGGGGCGCGTTCGCCAATGGCTGCGCGGCGCAAACCACCTGGGCTTTGACGTGTGGATTGAAAGCATTCCATTCGATGAAACCCGCCAATACGTGCAAAACGTGCTGTCTTACTCGGTGATCTACGGCCAGAAGCTCAACGTGCCACAGCCACTGGTGGACTGGCACGAGCGCTATTTTGACGATCAGTGATCGTAAACCCTATGAGTGCGGTTGAATGACTTTACGAGCGCTTCGCGCCCGGACGCAGCCTCGCATTACTCGTCAGCGACTACACGGCAAGTTGGTGTAGCCATTGGCGAAGGCGACGTCTGAGTGCGCAGCGATCGTAAACCCGTTGAATGCGGTTGAATGGCTTTGCGACCGCTTCGCGCCCGGACGCAGCCTCGCATTACTCGTCAGCGACTACACAGCAAGTTGGTGTAGCCATTGGCGAAGGCGACGTCTGAGTGCGCAGCGATCCTAAACCCGTTGAATGCGGTTGAATGACTTTACGACCGCTTCGCGCCCGGACGCAGCCTCGCATTACTCGTCAGCGACTACACGCAAGTTGGGGTAGCCATTGGCGAAGGCTACGTCTGAGTGCGCAGCGATCATAAACCCGTTGAATGCGGTTGAATGGCTTTACGACCGCTTCGCGCCCGGACGCAGCCTCGCATTACTCGTCAGCGACTACACGGCTAGTTGGTATAGCTATTGGCGAAGGCGACGTCTGAGTGCGCAGCGATCGTAAACCCGTTGAATGCGGTTGAATGACTTCATGGCCGCTACGCGTCAGCGGCTGCACGGCTTTGCTCTGCGTTACTCAAGCACCGTGACCGGCATGCCCACTTCCAGCACCCCATGGCTGTCGTTCACCAGGTTCTGGCCGAACATCGTGCCGCCTTCCTGTTTGCGGTAGCTCATCAAGGTCATCAACGGTTCGCGCTGCTCGTCACGCTCGCCGGTTTGCGGATCAATGGTGGTGAGGATGCAACGCGAACACGACTTGACCAGACGAAATTCGACATCGCCAATACGAATGCGCTTCCAGCCGTCTTCGGCAAAGGCTTCGCTGCCTTCGACCACCAGATTGGGACGAAAACGCAGCATGTCCAGAGGTCGGCCGAGCCGGGTCGAAATATCGTCCAGCGAGCCCTGACCGATCAGCAGCAATGGATAGCCGTCCGCAAAGGCTACCTTGTCATCGTCGCGCCCATAACCGGCTTCAGTGGTGCGCGCACGCTCAAGCGGCACATGCACCAGGCGCACCGGGCGCCCGATAAAAGCGCTCAGCCAGTGGGCCGCGGCATCGCCAGCGTCCGGCACACGCAGGGTGTCGCGCCAAATGGTCACGCCGCGCAGATCCGTGTTGGCATCGGGCACCTCGACCTCCAGCGCCGCAGTCCCCGCAGTGCTGAGCGTCAGCCCGCCGCTAGCGTTCCAGAGCGCAGAGAGCTGGCTCATTTTTGGATCGGCGCGCTGGGTCAAAAAACGCCCGGTGGCTTCGTCCACCAGCATCCAGCGTCGATCACCCACCACACCCAACGCGTCCAACCCCACTTGCGTCAGGCTTTCACCCTGGCCGGACTTGAGCGGGAAACGATAAATCGAACGTAGATGCAGCATGGATCAGCCCCTGCGGAGTAAAAACGCCACAGTATACGAGCCGACCCCTCG
This sequence comes from Pseudomonas sp. TWR3-1-1, assembly GCF_049896545.1. NCBI lineage: Bacteria > Pseudomonadati > Pseudomonadota > Gammaproteobacteria > Pseudomonadales > Pseudomonadaceae > Pseudomonas > Pseudomonas sp. TWR3-1-1. Next base: position 927,424 of record NZ_JAFCUO010000001.1, on the reverse strand, counting down.
TGCAAAGAATCAGGCAGGCACTTGATCCAGCACCAAGCGTTGACGCACCACGTCTACTAACTTGTCCGGCTGGAATTTGGACAGGAAGTTATCGCAACCGACCTTTTTCACCATCGACTCGTTGAAGCTGCCTGACAGCGAGGTGTGCAGCACCACATACAGGCTGCGCAAACGCGGGTCGTTGCGGATTTCAGTGGTCAGGCGGTAACCGTCCATTTCAGGCATTTCGGCATCGGTGAAAATCATCAGCAGCTTGTCAGTCATGACCTCCCCTGAATCCGCCCAGCCTTTGAGCATGTTCAACGCTTTGAGGCCATCGCTGGCGACGTGCATTTTGACGCCCAACTGCGAGAGCGTTTCGCGCAACTGCGACAGCGCTACTTTGGAGTCATCGACCAACAGCACTTCGCGGCCTCGCGCATGCTCAAGAATCGGGTCTTCCAACGTTTCACGGGAGACTTTGGCGCTGTAAGGCACGATTTCGGCCAGTACTTTTTCGACGTCAATGATCTCGACCAACTGCTCGTCGACCTTGCTGATAGCGGTCAGGTAATGCTGGCGCCCGGCACTGGTCGGCGGGGGCAAAATGGCTTCCCAGTTCATGTTGACGATGCGGTCTACACCGCCGACCAGAAACGCCTGCACCGAACGGTTGTACTCGGTCACGATGATGGTGCTGTCAGGTCCCGGCACCAGCGGGCGCATGCCGATGGCTTGCGACAAGTCGATGACGGGCAAGGTTTGACCGCGCAAATTGACAACACCACAGACAAACGGATGACGCTGCGGCATCAGGGTCAGTTTTGGCAGTTGCAGGACTTCTTGCACCTTGAACACGTTGATCGCGAACAGCTGGCGACCCGCCAGGCGGAACATGAGAATTTCCAGTCGGTTTTCGCCAACCAACTGTGTGCGCTGGTCTACCGAGTCGAGGATGCCGGCCATGAATAACTCCTGGGCGTGGGTGCTGAATGTCTAGCGTTATCGGCAGAATCACAGGGAGCTTAACCCCGAAAACAAATCTGCCCACCGAAAATGATGGCACTTTAATATCACAGCATGTAATTATCGGCATGCCTTCTCGATCAAATGCCGCTTACCCCCTCCCCATGTCGTTATGCCCTAAGGGATTCCCCTAGGGGCAATCAGGCCTGACCTGATATTCGTGCTATCCAATTGCCATTATTGTGACCCCCTTCGCATTATATGAATCACGGCGGGAACTTTTCATTCTTGAAACAGCGCTGTCTGAGCGGCAACTTGCACTAAGGCATTGCGAATTTTTAAACATTTAATGCGTCTTTTTTTCAAACCCTCAAAGTGATCAGTTCAACTTAAAGTCACCCTGACGCTGCCCCTCTGTACCCCGCCTGTTCGTGGCGTTGGCGCAATGAGTACGGACATTCACTTAAATGGCGTTCTAGCAGAGTGAGACGATGCATGTTCAATGGCAAAACACGGCCGTTAGCGCTAGCAGACTTTTTAATTGAAGCTCAAGTGTTGTTGACCACGGCAGAAGAATGCCTGAGTCACTTAAAACTGATCCACGACGATGAAGATGCGATCAATTGCATGCTGGGGACGCTGTCAAAACTTGAAAGGCGCGCCAAGGCACTGGCCATCACCCCGGTAGCCGGATTTTGCCGCGCCCTGCGGGCGCTCCTCAAACAAGCCAATAGCCTGGGCACGTTGCGCGACAAGACGGTCGCGACCCTCAGGGACTGCTTCAGTCTGCTGGCCTGGCAAGTCGAACTGATTGACCTCAAAACAGGCCAATTGGTGCTGGACGATACCGAACAAGTGATGCTGATTGCCACGTTTGCGGCGCAGATCGGTGCCTCCTCCGGTCCGCCGGTGGCAAACGAGTAAATGCACGCCGCTGATGCGCAACCTGTGCGGCGACACGCCAAACCTTGGGTGTCCCGGCCCACCCTCGGCCTGCGGCGACTTTTAGAGTGACATCAGCGCCGTTCTGCACTTGCGTATCGCGTAATACCTACCAACTAAACACCTGTTCTTCCACGCATTAACGCTGTAAGAAAAACCTGTAGGTCGCTAACTAAGGCGAACAAACACCGGGGAACTTAACGGGCGGCAAAGGCGACCTGCTTTAAATGAAGTGATACCATGCGCGCCGCCCATTGAGCCGCAGACCTGCGAAGTAACAGGTTCAGGTGTCGCCTCAATTATCCATTTACGACCGTGTAACTCTTAACCTGGCACTCCCCTGCCAGGTCCTTCAGCGAACACCATTGGCTCCACACGCTATGCACGCCAGCCTCAAGTCATTCAAGCCCTGGTTGCCCACGGGTAAAACTGCTCGCCGGCTGACAGCGCTGCTCTGTCTGTGCTCGGCCACGTCGAGCATCATCGTCTACCTGACCTCGGCGACGTTGCCCAGCGCGTTGATGCTGCTCGATCTGGCGGCCCTGGGCAGCGTCTGGTGGTTGCACCGCGACTCACGCAGCGCCATCAAACTGCAACCCAAAGAGCTGGCGGCGCGGCTGATTCAGGTTCAGGAAAGTGAACGTCAACACCTGAGCCGCGAACTGCATGATGACATCGGGCAGCTCCTGACCGCCGCCACCTTGCAAATCCGCTGGCTGCAACGGCGCGTGCCCGAAGACTTGCAAGGCCACTGCCTGGGCCTGTGCAATGTGCTCGAAGAAACCCTGGCCAAAGTGCGCGACGTGTCTGCCGCGTTTAACCCTCGGCAAATCGCAAGCCTGGGGATTGAAGTCAGCTTGCGTGCGCACTTGATCAAAACGCTGGAAAACACGTCGCTGCACTGGACCTTTGAATGCCACCAACGCCTGACCGACCTGCACGAAGACATGGCCTTCGCCTTGTTTCGCGTCACCCAAGAGTCCGTCACCAACGTGCTGCGCCATGCCAAGGCAACCAATCTGGTGGTGCAACTGCGTCGCCAGGCCGATGGCATGAAGCTGACGGTACACGATGATGGCGCAGGCTTTATGCCAGCCAGAAACCCCAGCCAGGCAGGCCAACGCGGCATGGCCGGAATGCTTGAACGGGTTGAACAACTGGGCGGCAGCATCAGTGTCATCAGTGAGCCGGGTACGGGCACTCAAATCGACGTGCTGCTGCCGTGGCCACGTCGCGCGCGCGAACGCGCCAGCCTGAGCAAAACCCCATGACCTGTAACCTGCTGTTGGTGGATGACCATCTGTTGATTCGGGCCGGGGTCAAAGCACTGATCAACGACTTGCCGGGCTACGCGGTCATTGGCGAGCTGGATGACGGCGGGCAACTGCTGGAAGTGGCAGAACGGCTGCACCCGGACATCATTCTGCTCGACCTGTCGATGCGTCATACCGGTGGCCTCGAAGCGCTGCGCCGACTCAAGGCGGCCCTGCCCCTGAGCAAAGTACTGATCCTGTCCATGCACACCGACCCGCAATTGATCATGCAAACCCTTGAAAGTGGTGCCCACGGCTACTTGCTCAAAGACACCAGTGCCGTGGAGCTGGAGCAAGCACTGGGTGCGCTGCGCCATAACGAGCGTTATTTGAGCCCGGCCATTGCACATACCGTGATCAATCAAGCGCTCAACCGGGGGCCGGGGCACGCCGCCCTTCAGGCCAAAAACCACAACCTGACCGAACGCCAACTGGAAATCCTGCGGCTCATCGTGCGCGGTAAATCCACCCGCGAAATTGCCTGTGGCCTGGGCCTGAGCATCAAAACCGTGGAGACCCACCGCGCGCACGTCATGAAGCGCCTGCACATCCACGACGTGGCAGGGCTGGTGCTGTTTGCCGTGCGCGAACAAATCATCAGTCTGGATGACTGAGCAGCGGCGAGCCTTGCGGCAAATGCACCTTTAACGCGCCCTTCTTTACCTCAAAGCGCCGGGCGGGCCCCGTCATCGGCTCACCGTCCAGGTTGATCGACAGCCCCTCGGCCGAGGTGATCTCAACCCAGGGCATGCGCGCACGCACGAACAGGTTGTCGATCCCCCAACCGCCCTCCATCAGCCCTTTGAGCGTGCCAACGACTTCCTGCGGGGCCGGCAAAATGCTGATGTCCAGCAGGCCATCATCGGCTACAGCGTCAGGGCACAGTTCGTGCCCTCCGCCTGCCTGGCGTCCGTTACCAATGCCCAGCGCCAGCAGTTCGCCCTTCCAGTAGAAGTCGGGACCTTGCAGCTCGGCATACGCAGCATGCAACTCGCTAAAACGCGACAGCCCGGTAAACAGATACGCCGCGCCACCCAAGACTTTTTTCAAGTCCTCGGATGTGTTGGCCGTGACCTGGCTGCCAAAGCCACCGGTGGCCATGTTCAAAAACAGCTCGCCCCCGGCATCACCCAAATCAATAGGGCGCGCCGGTGTGTCGAGCAAGGCCAGCGCTTTCGCGGGTTCCAACGAAACGCCCGCTGCCCGCGCGAAGTCATTGGCCGTCCCCAGGGGCAGCAACACCAGGCTGGCCTCAGTCCGGGCCTGCGCCATTGCTTCGGCGATATCACGCAACGTGCCATCGCCCCCGCCCGCGATCAGGTGGGTATACCCCGCCTCCAGAGCCTCGCGCACCAAACGCTGGGCATCACCGGCCTCCCACGTCAGCCGCACCGCCAGCTCCCAGCCTTGGGCACGTTGCTGTTCAACGGCGGCCCGCACGTCTTCGTTGAGTGCCTGCTTGCCATGCAAGATTAAAAAAGCCTTTCCTGCGCTCATTCATCGTCCCTCAAATGTGAGTCTGACCTTTTGGACAACAACCAAATGAAAACGGCCTGCGGTTTTTTTATTCGTCACGTTGCCCTGCCCGCCGGGCCGAAACACGGTTTTAAAAAAAGGATCGCGTTTTTCGATTCGCGACAAAGTGTTTCATGTTCTTTACTACTCTCCAGACGCGACAAAAGCCCCTCAGGCGACAGGTATAAGCCTGAATACAAGGGGTTGAGCAATCTTTCTCCATAAAAAATAAACGCGTCTACACTCCAGACCACACACAAAGTGCCAAATAAAGCCCCATAAAAAACACAATTAGCCGATCCGCCGACTGCCTCTGAATGAGCGTTTTTGCAGCATGGATGAGTGACATTGCTTTGCAGTCCGTCCCCCGCCACGGGGGCGATTAAGAAGGGATACTTATGCGCTTGCAGCCCGTTGACAGCTTGTCCCTTACCCGCCCGAGCATGGTCGAGTACTTCTTGCTAGCCATTCGTCTGGTCCATGGGGTGACTGCGATCTTGCCAGGCCTGTTGCTGCTGTTTTATTTGCGTGACCAACACCCTGAAGCCACCAAAAGTTATTTCGCCGTACTGATTTTTTTCGGTGTGGTCAGCGTGCTGTTCTTTCAGGCCCTGGGGGTCTATGCCGAAAACATTTTCAGTAACCGCTGGCGCCTGCAACTCACACTGTTCGCCTGGTCTGCGGCGTTTTGCCTGCTGCTGTTCATGCATCGCGCACTGGACTTGTTCAATTTCATCTCCAACGCTGAGTTAGTGGTGTGGTACTTGGGCAGCCTGGTGTTATTTGGCGTTGAACGCATGATTTTGCTGACGCTGTTCAAGCGCTTGATGAGCCGTGGCATTTTTTTGCAGCAAGCGGTGATTTTGGGCGCCACCGAAAACGGGGTGCGCCTGGCCGAATACCTGGCCCAGCATCAGGACATTCGTTCCGGTGTCATCGGCTTTGTCGATGACCGCGTGGCCCGCCTGCCAGACACCGTCGCCCATCTGCCCTTGCTCGGTAACACCCAGGATCTGGAAAAAATGATCCGCGAAGAAAAGGTCACGCAAATTCTGGTCGCGCTGCCCTGGTCGGCCGAAAACCGGCTGGACTACATCATTCGCAACCTGCGCAAATTCCCGGTCAACGTGCTGTTGGTGCCCGACATGATTGCCTTTCGCCATGCGCACAACCGCATCAGCGAAGTCGCCAACCTGCCGATGTTCAACGCCTCCGAGGTGCCGCTGCGGGGCTGGTCGCCGGTATTCAAACGCATTGAAGACATGGTGTTGTCGACCCTCGCGCTGATCCTGCTGTCACCGCTCATGCTGCTGGTGGCGCTGGCGATAAAAATCGACTCCCCCGGCCCCGTCCTGTTTCGCCAGAAACGCTACGGCTATAACAATCGCCTGATTGAGGTGTTCAAGTTTCGTTCGATGTACCAAAACCAGTCAGACTTCACCGCCGACAAACAAACCACGCGCGGCGATCCGCGTGTCACACGGGTCGGGCGTTTTATCCGCAAAACCAGCCTTGATGAATTGCCGCAACTGTTCAACGTGTTCGCCGGCAGCATGTCGATGGTCGGCCCGCGCCCGCATGCCACGGCCACCAAAGCGGCGGGCATTTTATTTGAAGAGGCGGTGCAGGAGTACACCTCACGCCATCGGGTAAAACCCGGCATCACCGGCTGGGCACAAATCAATGGCTATCGGGGCGAAACCGACACCCTGGAAAAGATCGAAAAACGTGTCGAGTTCGATCTCGAATACATCGAAAACTGGTCGGTGTGGTTTGACTTGTACATCCTGTTCCGCACAGTCCCGGCGGTAATCATGACTAAAGAGGCGTTCTGAATGAGCACACTCATTCCCTGCATTATCGCCGGCGGTGCCGGCACGCGACTGTGGCCGGTGTCACGTGAAGCCATGCCCAAACCGTTTATGCGCTTGCCTGACGGTGAAAGCCTGCTGCAAAAGACCTTTCGCCGCGCCACCGGTTTGCGCGATGTGGGGCAGTTACTGACCGTCACCAACCGCGAGGTGTTTTTTCGCACCCTGGATGACTATCGCCAGATGAACAAAGGCTCGGTCGAGCTGGACTTCATCCTCGAACCCTTTGGCCGCAACACCGCGCCTGCCATTGCGGCGGCAGCCTTGCATGTGGCCCAACGCTATGGCGCAGACGCACAGCTGCTGGTGTTGCCTGCCGACCACCTGATCAAAGACATCGAAGCCTTCGGCAAAGCGGTCGACAGCGCGCGGCAATTGGCCGACGAAGGCTGGCTGGTGACGTTCGGCATTTTACCGACCAAGGCCGAAACCGGGTTCGGCTATATCGAGAAAGGCCAAGCGCTGAACGGCGACGCGTATCAAGTGGCCCGCTTCGTTGAAAAGCCCGATGCAGCTACCGCGCAACAGTACCTGGACGGCGGCCATCACTTGTGGAACGGCGGCATGTTTTGCATGCGCGTCGACAGCGTGTTGCGTGAGTTCAAGCAACACGCGCCCGACGTACTGGCGGCGGTCAGCCACTGCCTGGAACACAGCCAGGTATTCCAGGGCAAACAGGAAATCCACCTCGAACTGGACAGCACCACCTTTGCCCTCGCCCCGGATATTTCCATTGATTACGCGTTGATGGAGCGCTCGCAAAAAGTCGCCGTGGTGCCATGCAGCCTGGGCTGGAGCGACATCGGTTCGTGGGAAGCGGTGCGCGAACTCAGCCCCGCCGACGCCAATGGCAATCAGTGCAACGGCGAAAACGTGCTGCACGATGTGCACAACTGCTACATCGATTCGCCCAAACGCCTGGTGGGCGGCGTCGGCCTCAACGACCTGATCATCATCGACACCCCGGACGCCCTGTTGATCGCCGACTCAAAACGCAGCCAGGACGTGAAGTACATCGCCCAGACGCTCAAGCGTCAGGGCCACGACGCCTACCGCCTGCATCGCACCGTGACTCGCCCGTGGGGCACTTACACGGTGCTCGAAGAAGGCCGGCGCTTCAAAATCAAACGCATTGTGGTCAAGCCGCAGGGCACCTTGTCCCTGCAAATGCACCACCACCGCAGTGAGCACTGGATTGTGGTCAGCGGCATGGCCAGGGTCACCAATGGCGACGACGAATTTCTGCTCGACACCAACGAATCCACCTTTATCAAACCGGGTAAAACCCACCGCCTGGTCAACCCCGGGGTGGTTGATCTGGTGATGATCGAGGTGCAAAGCGGTGAGTACCTGGGCGAAGACGACATCGTGCGTTTCACTGACATTTACGGGCGTGTGCCCGTCGACGCCAGCAAAAGCTGAATCAGGTTGTTCGATTGCCAATGACCCGCAAGGGAGCTGTGACCATGCATGCCAGGAAGCGCAAACAATGAAAAAAGTCCTGCTGATGTTGAGTGTTGTGTTGCTAAGTGCGTGCAGCCTGCCGTCCAAAGTGGCGCTGCCTGACGACGAGGTATTACGCGAAGGCCATCGCGCCGGCCTGGCCCTGGCGGGCAAGCCGCTGCCCCTGGAACGTATCCGCGCAGGCGACACGTTGCGCATTGTCCGTAATACCGGTGAAGCGCCCTCTATCTCGGCGTTTACCGCCAACTCGATCTATGAACTGACACTGTTTAACGTGCGCACCGACGGCACGTTTTCTTACCCCTACATTGGCAGTGTCAAAGCGGCGGGCATGACCCCGGACCAGCTCACCACGGTGCTGGAAAAAAAGCTGACCCACGTTTATCAAGACCCGTCGCTGACCATCAACTTCTCGCAAACGCCCAGTAACACGGTGTACGTAGGCGGGGCGGTACAAAACCCGGCCACCTTGCAAGTCAACATAGCCACCACGCTGGAGCAGGCCATTGTGGGCGCTGGCGGCGTGCAGCCGGTGGGCGACAGCAACAACGTTGCCCTGCTGCGCCAAGAGGATGACGGGCGCTACAACACCTACTTTTTTGATTACAAAAACTCCATTGCCCGTGGCAATGGCATGCAAGCACCGGTTCTGCTGCAACGCGGCGACGTTGTGTTTGTGCCCAAGTCGTCAGTGGGCAATGGCATCGAGTGGGTCGATCTCTACCTCAACCAATTGATTCCGTTTACCAAATCAATTGGCATCGGGGCGTCCTACGAACTGCGTAAAAACGACAATAACTAATCGCCAAAGGACTGCCGACATGATCAATATCCGTTCTTTCCGCGATTTATTGCGCCTGTTCTTCATCTTCAAGCGCGAAGTCAAAATCACCGTGCTGGTGACGTTCATCATCATCGTGCTGGGTGCATTCCTGCTGCCCAACCGCTTTGAGTCCACCGCGCTGTTACTGGTTAAACCCGGCCGCGATACCAGCACCTTGCCGATTGAAATTGCCGACCGCCAGGCGGTGGTCATCCCCAGCGCCATGCGCGACCCGATCATCGATGAAGAACGCATCCTCACCGGGCGCCCGATTGTGCGGATGGTGGCCGAGAAGTACCTCGATGACCTGTCACGCCAGCCGCAACCTACCGGCGTGGTGGCCACGGTCAAAAATGCGCTGAAGGCCACCGTGCAGGGCCTGGTTGATATCGGCCGCGGCTTTTTGCAAATGCTTGGGCTGGTCGAGAAGCAAACCCCGGTCGAGCGCCTGGCCGAGCAACTGAGTAAGAACTTCAGCGTGACCCACGCCCCCGGCTCTTCGGTGATGGAGGTGAGTTTTACCTGGAATGATCCCGAGGTCGCACAACAGGTGGTCAAAACCTGGATCGACCAATACGAGCAAGAGCGCACCTCCACCATGGGTCGCAAGAGCTTGTACGGCTTCTATGAAGCAGAGGCGGCATCCACACAAGCGCGCATCCTCGACCTTCAGCGCCAGATCGAAACCATCCTCAACCAACTGGGGGCGGTGAGCATCACTGAACGCCTGAACGACATCGCCCGCAACCTCAACAACCTCAAGGGTGAGCACCTCAACACCACCCGCGCCGTGGCCTCGACCCAAAGCGGTCTGGACACCATTCAAGCGCAGCTCAACAGCATGAAAAAAGAGATCAGCATCGGGCGCCAGATCAGCATCAACCCCGACCGTCAAGACTTGGCCCAACGCATCAATGCCAAGCTGATCGAACGTCAGGAGATGACCCGCACCTTTAAAGAAACCGCACCGCCGGTCAAAGCGCTGGACGCTGCCATCGCCAACCTGCAAGCCCTGCTCAACAGTGAAAAAGCGGTGGTGCAACGCAGCGAAAACCTGGCCCCCAACCCGGTATTCACGCGTTTGCAAAACAGCTTTGCCGACCAGCAAGCCAGCCTCAGCCGCCTGAAAACCCAAGCGGCCCAGCAAAAGGTGCAACTTCAAAAGCTTGAGCAAGACCGACGTGAAGCGCTGGCCCTGGAGCCTGAGCTGTCGCGTTTGCAGCGCGAATTGGAGGCGGCTGAAAAAAGCTTCGCGCTGTACAGCGACAGCACCGAAAAAGCCCGGATTGACCGTGAACTGGACAAGAGCCGCATCAGCAACATCGCGGTGATCGAACAAGCCACGCTCAACCCTAACCGTGTGTTCCCCAAAAGCCTGCTGATGCTGTTTTTGGCGATCCCGATCAGCCTCGCGGTGGGCTTGCTGGCGCTGTACTTCTTCTACCTGCTGGATCAGCGCATCCACGACGGCGACCACATCGAAGAGCGTTTCGGGGTCAAGGTCTGGACCAGCCTGCAAGACCTCAGCGACAAGCAGCCGCAACGGCGCAGCGCCTTTATCGCCAGCATGTATCGCTTGTATGGCGTACTGCCGCTGGAGCAAGTGGCCGAGCGCGGCCTGAGCATCGGGTTGACCTCGGCGCGTAAAGGCGAAGGCGTGAGCTTTGTGATTGAGCACCTGCGCGAACTGCTGGTGGAACGCGGCCATCAAGTGCGCGTCAATGGCGCTGGCCCTGCGGCACCGGGCGAAATCCTGCTGCTGGATGCCTCAGGTTTCTTCTCCAATCAGGAAGCGTTCGTGATTCTGCGTCAGGCCGACCTGATTTGCCTGATCGTGGAAGCCGAAAAAACCACCGTGCCTATCCTGCAAACCGCACTCAATACGCTTAATACCGCGTTCAAGCGTGTGGACGGGATCATCATCAACCGCCGTCGCTTCGACATCCCCGAAAAGGTGTTGAACTTCCTGGCCCGCATTCGGGGTAAAGCCTGATGCACATTGCCCTGCTTGCGCCATTGGCGCCTGAACAAAACGGAATTGCCGACTACGCAGGGCACCTCAAGGCCGCCCTGCTGAGTCAGGGCATTGAAGTCAGCACGCCGCTGGCCGGCATTGGCAACGACCCCGAGCGCGCCGTGCAACGGGTGGCGAGCACCGATTGGCGCGGTATCGATCTGGTGCATGCCGAGTTGGGTGGTGGGCGTTTGGCCGAGTTTCATGCCCTGCGCGCGTTACGCCAGCGTTTTGCAAAATTACCCCTGACCGCCACCGTGCATGACCCTGAGCGTCTGGTGTGGCGCCGGGCCAAGCTACCATGGCCGTTGTCGCTGGCCAGCCGCCTGCCCTCCCCACTGCCACAAATGGCCACGGTACTGGCTGATCCGTTGTGCCTGTATGAAGAGCGGCAACTGGCCCGCAGCCTGACGCGTCTGGTGACGCTGACCCAATCAGGCGGCGATTGCCTCAAACAGCGCATGGGCCTGCACGCTGAACAAATGGTGGTCATCCCCCACGGCAACCTGTTGATCCCGCCCGCGCCGATGCCAGCCCTTGATCCGCTGAAGCTGCTGTACTTCGGCTTCATTTATCGCGGCAAGGGCATTGAAGACTTGCTTGAAGCACTGGCCATGACCTTCACGCAAAAACCCGAACTCAAACAGCACCTGACGCTGACGCTGGCTGGGGGCAGCGAGCCGGAAATGGCCTTCGAGTCGGGAGGCAGTTATCTGCACTTGTTGCGCCAACGCATCGAACAACTGGGGCTGGAGAAGAGCATCGCATGGCACCTGGATTTACCGGCCAGTGAAATCGCCAAGGTCATCCAGGCCCATCACGTCATGGTGCTGCCGTACCGCGAGTCGAGCAAACTCAAGCTGCTGGGCCAACTGCGCGGCACCAGCGGTGCGTTGTCCTGGGCAGCCGCCTGTGGGCGCGGAGTCATCACCTCGGATGCTCGCTCCTTTGCCGAAGAGGTCGACCACGGCAATGGCGTGATCTACCCCCAAGGCAACGTGGCGGCACTGGCGGCTGAATTGGGCCACCTGTGTGCCGATCCGCAGATGGCGCTGCGCTGGGCCGAACACGCGCAAAAAATCGGCGACGAACGCGTGTGGAGCGAAACCGCCAAACGTTTTCATCAGATGTTCAAATCCGCCTGCTGGGGACGCACACATGTGGCGTAAACCTGTTATTTGGCTGCCCCTGCTGCTGCTCGTGGCAGTGGGCGTCAGTCTGTTGCCGTGGAGCCCGCCCGTCGAAGCCGAAGGCACCACCTTGCGCGGGCCACGCCCCATTGAGTGGAAAGACTTCCTGGGGGTGAATGCGCAGTTTCAATACTTCCCCCAGCCGGTGTATGAAAAACAGATGCAGCGCCTCGACGAACTGGGCCTCGACTGGGTACGCCTGACGATTCACTGGGCCATGATCGAGCCTGAAGAAAACCAGCTGCAACTGGCCCCGCTCGATGGTGTGATGCAGGCCATCAACGCCCACAAACTCAAAACCCTGGCGTACCTGGTCGGCTCGGCACCCTTCGCCAGCAGCGTGCCAGAGGGCGCCGAGGCCAACGATCAGTACCCACCCAAAGACTTCAACGTATTTGCCCAGCGCATGCAAATGCTGGCCCAGCGCTACCCGCAGGTGAATGTGTGGCAGGTGTGGAACGAGCCCAACATCATGTGGATGCCACAGGCCGATCCCGACGCGTACTACCGCCTGCTGACCACTACCGCCGACGCTCTGCGTGCGCAACTGCCGGGGCAACAGGTCGCCACGGCTGGCATGGCGTACTACAGCCAGATGCCCAAGCAAGAAGGTCTGATGCTGGAAAAACTGCTGGAAAAAGGCTTGGCCGAGCAACACCTGATCACCGCCTATCACCCTTATTCTCAGTACCCCGAAGGTGACAACCCGGCGGACAAGGACTTCTTGACCCGCTCCAACTTCCTCAACAATGCCTTGCACGCCAAAGGCATCGCGCAGGTCTGGGCCACCGAATGGGGCTGGTCGAGTTACAACGGCCCCAAAGAAATGCAGCTGCTGATTGGCGTGGACGGGCAAGCCGACTACACCCTGCGCCGTCTGGCCTTGATGAGCGCGATGGATTTCCAGCGCATTTTCCTGTTTAACCTCAGCGATCTGGACCGACGCGCCAGCCCGCGTGATCAGTTCTACGGATTGCTCGATCTGCAAGGCAACCCCAAGCCTGTGTATGTGGCCCTGCAACACTTTTTCAACGTCACAGGCCCACGTATCGAACCGGCGGATGCGCCCACCGTCGAGGGTGCGCCGAGCGATCTGTACAGCATTGGCTGGACCCGCAGCGACGGCAAACGCCTGTGGATGTTCTGGAGCGCCAGCGGTGAACAGGTGCACTTGCCCGGCATCACCCAGGCCACGCTGTACAACCCGCACGATGGCAGTGAAACCCCGTTGAGCGATGCATCGGCAATCACGGTGGCGCTTAAAACCAGCCTGCAACTGTTGGTATGGACACCATGAACATACTTTGGACGCTGCCCTACTTGCCGTGGCCCACCACCAGCGGCGGCAAAACCCGCCAATACCATCTGCTGCGCAGCCTGGCGGCACGCGGGCATCGCATCACCTTATTGGTGCAATCCAAAACGGTACTCGACGCTGACACCCGTGCCGCGCTTGAGCCGTTTGTCGAGCGGTTGATCGTGATGCCCAGACGCCCCTTACGCAGCCTGAAAACATTACTGGCCGTGGCGCTCGCGCCCTACCCCATGCTGGCCGCGATCAACGGCGTCAGCGCACCGCTTGAGCAGCAGTGGCGTGAACTGCTGCAAGCACCGTGGGACGTGATCCAGATCGAGCACAGCTACAGTTTTCAACCGTTCGAACGTGCGCTGAGCGCGACCGGGCGCGATTTTATCCTCACCGAACACAACGTCGAATCCGCCTTGGGCGCGGCCAGCTACGACCGGCTCCCCGGTTGGTTCAAGCCGTTTACCTCCTATGACCAATGGCGTTACCGGCGCTGGGAAAAACGCGTGTTCGGGCTGGCAAAGGAATTAATCGCCGTCACCGAACAGGACGCTCACACCCTGCGTCAACTCACACACACGCCGGTGTCGGTGGTGGTCAACGGCGTCGACAGCGCACATTACGCAGCGGTTCAGCCAGACGTGCACAGCCAGCGCCTGCTGTTTGTCGGCAATTACGAATACCACCCCAACGTGGATGCCGTGGAATGGGCGCTGGACACCATTTTGCCGGCGCTGTGGGCTCTCAACCCGAACGTGCGGTTCGCTATTTGCGGCTTTGGTTTGCCCCACGATTGGCGCCAGCGCTGGCCTGACCCACGCATCGAATGGCAGGGCTTTGTGCCCGATTTGCGCGACCTGCAGCGCCAGGCCGCAGTGTTTTTTGCCCCGCTGCGTCAGGGCGGCGGCTCCAAGCTCAAAGTGCTCGAAGCGATGGCTGCCGGTTTGCCGGTGGTCACCACCGGGCAGGGCACGTCAGGTTTGAAGGTCATCAACGGCGACCACTACCTGGGCAGCGAAAACCCTCAGGAACTGGCGCAATTGTTGAACGTGGCACTCAGCGATCCTGCGCTCTTGCAGCGCATCGGCGAGGCTGGGCGTGCTTACGTCAGGGCCGAGCACGACTGGTCGGTGGCCGCGGCCCAGCTGGAACAGGTTTACACCCGTCTTCCCTCCTTAAAAGAAGAAGTCAGCGTATGCGCATAGGTCTGGATTACCGCCCCGCAGCGGGCTACGGCAACAGCGGCATTGGTCGTCAGGCGCTGGCACTGGAAGCCGCATTGCGCGCGCACCCCGAGGTGCAATTGCAGTTGTTTGGCGTAGCGCCCGAAGATCACCCGCTGCGCCGTCGCGTGCATTGCCCGCGCTGGGGTTCACCCTTGCAAGGGGTGCATCGGCTGCCCAGCCGTTTGCGTTTCGAAGGCGGCTTCCTGCCGGGTGCCCTGCGCGAAGCCGGGATCGACATCCATATCTGCAATTTCAACATGGGCTTGCCGATGGGGGCCAAGCCACCCGGCATGCGCTACGTGCTGCAACTGCACGACCTGTTCCAACTGACGCACACCAACCACCACGGCTCACGCCTCAAGGCCAAGGTGTACCGCACCAGCGACAAACTCTCGATAGGCCACTCGATCAAGGTCGCCGACCGGATCTGGACCCCTTCGCAATACACCGCCGACGAAGTGGTCAAGCTGTTCCCCGAAGCCAAAGGCAAAGTACGCGTGCTGCCCAACCTGGTGAGCGGCTTTGTCGGTGAGCCGGCCGACATCACAGACCTCAACCTGCCACCGCGTTACTGGCTGGCGGTGGGCACCCGCGAGCCGCGCAAAAATATCCCGTGGCTGGTCAGCGCCTGGCACGCCGCACGCCAACGCAGCGAACACGTACCGGAATTAGTGCTGGTGGGCGCGCGCGAACACCTGCCCCAGCCGTTGCAACAATTGCCCGGCCTGCACTTTTTAAGCGACCTGACAGACGCGCAATTACACGCCGTTTACCAGCAGGCCGAACGCCTGTGGCAACCCTCCTTCGCCGAAGGCTTTGGCTTGCCGGTGATCGAAGCCTTGAGCGTGGGCACTTCGGTGGCCGTGGCCAGTGGTTCGGCGCTGGATGAAATCACCCCGCCTGACAGCCCGCGCTTTTCGCCCACCGACAGCTACGCCCTGAGCGAATTGATGCTGACACTGGCAACCCAAGGTCCACAAGCCCCTGAACAGATGAAAGCCTGGGCCACCCGCTACGCTGAGGATGCCTATCGCCAGCGCTTCAATGAGCTGCTGGAGGAGCTTCGCTAATGCCCTTGGCACTCCCGCTTGCAGTGTTGTTCAGCCTGCTGTTCGGGCTGATGGTCTGGGTATTGCCGCCGCTCAGCGTCATCGTGTTGATGGTCGGTGTGGCGGGCGTGGTGACGGTGCTGCGCCACCCTTTGTGGGGGCTATTGCTGTTTGGCGTGCTGGCGACGTTTTTGCCGTACACCACGATCAATATCGGCTTTCGCACCACCGTGTCCGAGCTGCTGATCCTGCTGGTGTGGGGCAGCGTGCTGGTGCAAAAAATTCTCAACAATCTGGGACCTGCGCCCAAGCTGATGCGCACCGAACGCTGGGTATTGGCGCTGATGCTGTTCAGTGCATTGCCGTTTATCGTCGGCCAGTTGATGGTGACCGCCGAAGGTAACGGCCCGGTGAACTGGGTGCGCTGGTTGCTGAACCTGTCTGTTCTGTTTTTGGTGCCGCGCCTGCTCGACACGCCCAAGGCCCGCGAGCAGATGGTCATCGCGCTGCTGCTGGGCACGCTGTTCTTGCTGCTGCTGTCGATCCCGGTGTACCTGCGCGACCGCTCAGCCAGCGGTATTACGTCGATCCTCGGGCACTTGGGGTATGGCGGGGTGAGCATGCTCGATGATCGCTTGCAGTCCTTCACCACGCGCATGAGTTCGCCGTGGATGCACCCCAACGTCACAGGCGGCGCCATGGCGCTGCTGGTGCCGCTGGCCCTGTGTTTCGGTGTGACCCGCCGTGGCTGGCCCAAAGCGCTGGGCATCAGCGTCGGGGTCTTGGGCATTCTTGCACTGGCCATGACCGGCTCACGCGGCGCCTTGATCAGCATGCTGGTGGTGCTGGTCTGGTGCGCGGCCAAGCGGGTGCCTTACACCGGGCGCATGCTGTTTGCCGGTGTCGCTGCCATGTTCGTACTGCTGTTGGTGTACCCACCGCTACAAGACCGCCTGGCGGAGATTTTTTCAACCTCCGACAGCGGCAGTACCAGCGTACGCCTGGACGAATACCGCGCCTTCCCCAGAGCCATCTCCACCTTTCCTCTGGGCATTGGTTTCAAGGTTGAAGCGGGCGTTGCGGGCACCGGGCTGCTGGGTATCTCCAACCTGTTTCTCAACTTCATGTACAAAACCGGGCTGCCCGGCATGCTGCTGTTCATTGGCGTGGTGGTGAGTTGGTGGCGCGCCGTGCGCCCTCAACAAAGGACCCTCGTCCTGAGCGCAGACAATGCAATCTGGTTCGGCACCACAGTGGGTATTTTGGCAGCGTTGGTCAGCGGCCTGTTCGACCACTACTTCAGTTTCACTCAGGTATTGATCGCGCTGTTCTGGTTGATGCTCGGCCTGAGCCTGCACGAAGCCAAGCGCCTCAAACACAACGCCTCGACGCCCCTTTCAGGAGTTCGCCCATGAAGCACCGTCTTTTTCACTCGCGAAACCTGCGCCTGGCCCTGCCCGAGTACGCCGAGAAAATGGGCGTCAGCGTTCAAGAGCTGAGCGAGGCCTACGACTGGATGCTGGCCAACGACGTGTGTTTTGAACAACCGCTCAAGGGCGACACGTTATGTTTCATCAGCTACTTGAACATTGAGCCGCGCATCGAACACCCTCTGGCACGGCGCTTTTACGCCTTGCTGGGCCGAGAGGTCAAAGGGGCGCTGATCCCACTCTACGGCAAAAACTGGGCGACGTTGCGCGACCGCATGCTGCGCTGGTGGGAGTTGGCCTACAACATCCTGATCTGCAAGATCCCCAGCCACACCTTGCGCCTGCTGTGGCTGCGGGCAGGCGGGGCAAAAATTGGCAAAGGCTCGACCGTGTGGCGCAACACCGAAATCCTTGGCGTCGATGGCTTGCGCATCGGCGAGGACAGTACCGTGGGCTGGCACTGCCAACTGGACGCACGCGGCGGCCTGATAATTGGCAATCACGTCACCATCGCCTCCCATGTGCTGATCATTGCCGGTGGGCATGACGTGCAGGCGCCCGAGTTCTGGGCCGTGGGCGGCCCGATTTATATTCGCGATTACGCGTGGATCGCCAGCCGCGCCCTGCTCTCGTTCGGCGCCGACATCGGTGAAGGCGCGGTGGTGGGCGGCAATTGCGTGGTATCCAAACCGGTGCCACCTTATGCCATCGTCGGCGGCCCGGACGCCACGATCAAAGGCGAACGCTGCCGCAACCTCAACTACAAGGTGGGCGGCAAAGGCCTGTTCACCTTGTTCCACTAGGCCCGGGCCATGTTCGGCCCCACCTTGTGGCTCACCCTGGCAACGTTGACAGGCCTTGGCGCGGGGTTCGCACGCGAGTGGCTGCTGGTCGCGGCCTGGGGCGCAGGTGGGCGCAGCGACGGGTTTCTGGTGGCCATGTTTTTGCCCGAGGCGCTGCGCATGGCGTTGGCCGCAGGCTTGCTGAGTGCCGCCGCCCTGCCGCTGTATCAACAACGTTCGCGCACTGAGCAAAGTGCCTGGCTCAGCGCGCTGGCCCCGCGTTTATTGCTGTGCGGGTTGCTGCTCAGTGGCATTTTGGGTTTGGGTTCACTGCTGTGGGTACGCCTGATCGGCCCCGGCCTCGACAGCCAGGGTTATGCGCTGGCGAGTGACAGCTTGCGGATTCTGGCGTGGTGCGCGCCGGGGTTCGTGCTGCACGGGCTGTTCTGTGTGCCTTTACAGGCCCGGTCACGATTTGTGCTGGCCGGGTTGGGGTCGCTGCTGTTCAACCTGCCACCGGTGCTGTACCTGGCACTGCTCAAGCATGATGCCAGCGCCCATGGTCTGGCCTGCGCCTGCGTGCTCGGCAGCCTGCTCATGCCCTCGGTGCTGTTGTTGCCGCTGTACCGCGACGGCTGGAAGCCTTGGCACATCCAGTCCGCGCCCGGCGCCAGCCGCGAACTGTTGCAACGCATCGGTCCTTTATTAAGTAGCAATCTGGCGAGCCAGGGCCTGGCGTTGCTGGAGCGTATGGTCGCGTCACTGTTGGGCGAAGGTTCTGTGACCTGGATCAACCTGGCGCGCAAGCTGATCAACCTGCCGCTGATTGCCCTGATGAGTCTCAACCAAGTGTTGCTCGGTTTGATGAGTGGCAGCGCGGGCGAACAGCGCTTGGGGCTGCTGCGCAAAGGACTGGCCAGCGCCACCTTGCTGACCGTGCCCGCCGTCGCCGGGCTGATTGGCGCAGCAGGCGCATTGGTGCATTTGCTGCTGCCCAACCAGGCGGCGGACAGCCCCTTGCCCACGTTGCTGGCGTGGTTCTCGGTCCCGTTAATGTTTGGCGCCTGGAATGCCCTGCTCGCGCGTTATGCCTATGCCGCCGGGGACACGCGCATGCCGCTCAACTGCGAGCTGATCGGCAGCCTGCTCAATGCCCTATTGCTGGCCGTGCTGCCGTACTTTTTGGGGTTGATCGGCATCGCACTTGCCGCTATTGGCGGGGTGATCCTTACGGGCTTGCTGCTGATGCGTCGCCAACAATTGTTTTCGGTCGTGCCGTGGCGCAGCCATTGGTTACTCGGGCTGGGCATGATGCTGTTGTCCGCCTTACTGCTGCACCCGCTGCACAATATCTGGCTGCAATTGGGCCTGAGCACGGCCTTCGGCGCGCTGCTGATGCTGGCGATGGCAATGTGGTTGCGCCCGTGGCGCCCTGATAAACCGGAGGTTCAATGACATCGCCCCTCAAGGTGGCCTGCATCATCCCGACCTATAACGGGCGCCATGAACTGGAGCGCCTGCTGGATTCGCTGGGGCGCCAGAGCGCTGAATTTGACACTTTTATCGTCGATTCCAGTTCGCGTGATGGCACGTTCGAGCTGGCCGGGTCGCGCTGCAAAAACGTGTTGCGCATCGACAGCAAAGACTTCAACCACGGCGGCACGCGGCAACTGATGGTTGAGCGCAACCCCGGCTACGATGTGTGCGTCTTCATGACCCAGGACGCCTACCTTGAAGACCCGGATGCACTGGCCGCGATTGTGCGCCCGTTTTCTGATCCTCAAGTAGGGGCCGTCTGCGGGCGGCAACTGCCGCATCTGGACGCCGTACCCTTGGCGCAACACGCGCGGCAGTTCAACTACCCGCCCACGTCACAGGTCAAAACCCTCGCCGACGCGCCGCAACTGGGGCTCAAAACGGCGTTCATGTCCAACTCGTTTGCGGCCTATCGACGCGAGGCACTGCTGGCTGTCGGTGGCTTTGCGCAGCACGTAATCCTGTCGGAAGACATGTACGTCACCGCCAAAATGCTGCTGGCGGGCTGGAGCGTGGTGTATGAGGGGCAGGCGTGCTGTCGCCACTCGCACAATTACACCCTCAAGGAAGAGTTTCGGCGCTACTTCGACATTGGGGTGTTTCAGGCGCGTGAGCCGTGGATACGGCAAGCATTCGGCGGTGCCGGCGGTGAGGGATTACGCTATGTGAAATCCGAACTGACGTTTTTGGGGCCGCAACGGCTGCTGAGCTGGCCGGCTTCACTGGTGCGCAACGCCGTCAAACTGGGCGCTTACAAACTGGGGCAACAGGAACATCGCCTGCCCAATCACTGGAAGAAAAAACTCAGCATGAACCCACGCTATTGGGACGGGCCATTTGCGTGAGCTCTCGGCTGCGAGTCTTAATGCTCAAAAGACCGCAGCCTTCGCCAGCGCCTACGTGCGTTTGCTGCGCAGGTCAGCCCAGCACTTCGCTCAGCGGGATAAAGGCGACCCCATCGCCTTCCACCAGCGTGCTGTCTTCCAGCACCTCTACCAGGCCTTCGGCCCATGCTGCACTGCGCAGTACACCCGAACTCTGGTTTTTGTAGATCACCGCCCGCCCTTGCTCCAGACGCCCGCGCAGGTATTCGCGGCGATTGCCGGGTTTGGGCCAGACAAAACCGGCAGGCACTTGAAACTTGAGTGGCTCCACCGCCTGCACACCCTGACGGCGCAATAAATAAGGGCGCGCCAGCAGCGCAAAGGTGACCAACGTCGACGCCGGATTACCCGGTAACCCAATCACCGGCACGCCGCGAAAATGCCCGCAGGTCAGCGGTTTGCCAGGTTTGATTGCCAGTTTCCACAGCGCCAGCTCACCCGCTTCGCGCAGGGCGATACCCAGGAAGTCGGCTTCACCCACCGAAACCCCACCGGTAGACAAAATCAGGTCCACCGCGCCCAGTTCTGCCAGGCGCTGACGGGTCGCAGGCAAGTCGTCCGGCAAGATGCCTGCATCCAGCACTTCGCACCCCAGACGGGTCAACCAACTGCACAGCAGCACGCGGTTGCTGTTGTAAATCTGCCCCGGCCCCAATGGCTGACCCGGCTCGATCAACTCATCCCCGGTGGACAACACGGCCACCTTGACCCGGCGAATCACCTCAAGCGTGGCGCAGCCCAATGACGCAGCCAAGCCTTGCTCAATCGGTCCCAAACGCGTGCCCGCCGGTAAAACCACTTCACCGACCGTGGTCTCCTGGCCTTGTGGCCGAATGTTTTGCCCTTCGCGCAGTGCCTGTGTGAACAGCACCCGTCCGTCGGCCTGCACCTGAGCGTTCTCTTGCATCTCGACGCAATTGGCGCCCGCAGGCACGGGTGCCCCGGTGAAGATCCGCGCGCACGTGCCGCAAGCCAAAGCCTCAGGCGCCTGGCCGGCAAAGATGCGCTGGCTGACGCTCAAAGGCTCACCGCTCCAGTCGGCCAGGTTCAGCGCATACCCGTCCATTGCACTGTTGGGCCACGGCGGCAGGTCAAGGCTCGACACCAAGTCATGGGCCAGCACACGCCCCTCGCACAAGGCCAACGCCAGGACCTCGGTGTCGCGAATCGGCGCCGCTTCGGCCAGCGCCAGCAACCTTGCCAGCGCCACTTCAACGGGCATCAGCTCGCCCGTGCGGCCCGGCTTACCCACGGGTTGGGCAGGCCGCTGCCTGTTTCAAATGGGCCACAAAGTTACACGGGCGATGGCGCGAGTCCAGTTGCTCAGCCAAAATCCCGTCCCAACCCGTGCGCACGGCATTGGTCGAACCCGGCAGGCAGCACACCAGGGTGCCATTGGCCAACCCGGCCAGCGCGCGCGACTGAACCGTTGAGGTGCCGATATCGGCGAGCGAGATATGACGGAACAATTCGCCAAAGCCATCAACGTGTTTGTCCAGCAGGCAACCCACGGCTTCAGGCGTGCTGTCGCGGCCGGTAAAACCGGTGCCGCCGGTGATCAACACCACTTGCACTTGATCCTCAGCAATCCAGTGGGCGACTTGGGCGCGGATTTTGTAGAGGTCATCTTTGAGCAACACCCGTGCCGCCAACTGATGGCCCGCTTCGCTCAGGCGGTCGACAAATACTTGGCCCGAGGTGTCGGTTTCAAGTGTGCGGGTATCGCTCACTGTCAGCACAGCGATGTTTAAAGGGACGAAAGGCGCATCAACCTTGGCTTTCATAGACGAGGTCCAGTTGTAGGAAGAACAGCCCGGTGTTATATCACAGCCCTTCTTTTGCCTGACTGCGCGGAGTCAATTCATGAGCCAGTTCCACTGTTCAATCTTGCTGCTGGCGGGCGGACGGGGCCAGCGTATGGGCGGGCAGGACAAAGGGTTATTGCGCTGGCAGGGCCAGCCCTTGATCAGCCATGCCCAGCGGGTGGCGCGGCCATTGACGGATGACTTGATCATTTCTTGCAACCGCAATCACGCGCACTACGCCGCCTATGCGGACCAGGTGGTCAATGATGGCAACGATGATTTTGACGGGCCGCTGGCCGGTATCCGCGCAGGGCTGGCCGTGGCTCGGCACTCACACCTGCTGGTGCTGCCGTGCGATGTGCCCCGCATCGACACCGACCTGATCCGCGCCCTGTTCGATACGGCGCGCCTGAACCTCGAGCAACCGGTGATGGTGCGCCACGACGAACACTGGGAACCGCTGCTGTGCGTGATCCCCGTCGCACTCAAAGGCGCATTTGACACCGCGTGGCAAAACGGTCAGCGCAGCCCGCGCAACATCATGCTTGAGCTCAATGCACAGGCTTGCGCGTGCGCGCAGAATGATCCCCGGCTGCTCAACGTCAACACCCCGGATTTACTCGAACAAAGCCAATAGCTATCCTTGCGCCACTAGCCAGGGAACTTGCAGACGATGTATACGTCTCAGGGACAGCTACCCATTACGTACATTCATTTGTTGGAGAAACACAATGACTCATCGGACTCTCGCCGCCCTCATGCTCACTGCTGGCCTGGCCGCCCTTGCTGGCTGTGCGTCGCCAACCGTGATCACTCTTAACGACGGTCGTGAAATCCAGGCAATTGACACGCCTAAGTACGATGAAGATTCGGGCTTCTACCAGTTCAAGCAATTGGACGGCAAAGAAACCCGTATCAACAAAGACCAGATTCGCACCGTTAAAGAGCTGTAAGGCTTATGCGTTAAAACAAAACCCGCCCCGTGCGGGTTTTGTTGTTTTGGCGGGCCACACGCTTACCACGCCAGATGGATGCGGCTTTCAAAGTAGCGTTCTTCACCGCTAACCGGGTCGATAAAACGCAACGCCTTGGCCAGCAGCTTCAAGGGCTTGGCGTAGTCATCCTCGGCATCCTTGATCACCTGCGGATAAAACGGGTCGTTGCAGATCCCCGCCCCCAACGCCGCCATGTGCACGCGCAGCTGATGCTTTTTGCCGGTGACGGGGTACAGCGCATAACGCCACAGGTCACCGTTTTTCTCACTCACATCGACCAGGGTTTCAGTGTTGCTGTCGCCCGGCCCTTCCTGCATGCGAAAGAACGGTTCACCGTCTACCAAACGGCTTTTATGTACACGCGGCAGCTCCAGTTCAGGCAAGGCAGGCGCGATGGCTTCATAGCGTTTTTCGATCTTGCGTGTCGGAAACAGCAACTGGTAAGCGGAGCGTGTGGCCGGGTTGGCGGAAAACAACACCAACCCCGCCGTGTGCCGATCAATGCGGTGCAATGGCACCAAATTCGGATTGTCGAGCGTGCGAATCAGACGGCGCAACAGGGTTTGCTCCACGTATTCACCGGCCGGGGTCACTGGCAGAAAGTGGGGTTTGTCGGCCACCACCAAATGTTCATCAGCATAGAGAATGGTCTCTTGGACCGGGATCGGCGTTTCGTTGGGCACTTCACGAAAATAGTGAATACGCAGGCCTTCCTTGTAGGCCAACTGCGCACTGATCGGCGCGCCTTCCGCATCCAGCACACGACCGCGCGCCAGGCGATCAAGCCACTGCTCACGGCTGATCGCCTGAAAGTGTTCACACAAGCAGTCAAGCACTGTCAGCCACTTACCGGGCGGCAGGTAGAGGGTGCTGGCTTGGTGCTCGGCGGCGTTAAAGCGCTGGGTCGACATAAAAAACTCGGGCAGTAAAAAGCAGCCGGGGATTATCGCCCACCGGGCCTGTTCACGAAACCGTCTCAGGAGCAGCCCGTGGCCTAGATGAGGAAGCTCACCACCTGTTCAGTCTCAAAAGGCCAGTCCAACTCTGCGCCTGTATCGACCCGGCGCAACACCGGGATGCGCAGGCCATAGGTTTGAACTTGCCCCTCGCACTCTGCGATATCGACCAGCGCAACCAACAAGCCCTCTTCGACAAGCGGCATTAGCACAGCTTCTGCGACTTCGCACAGGTGGCAGCCAAGGGTGCCCAACAGTTCACATTCGGGGGACATAATTCACGACCTGAAAAATAGGCCGCCATTCTAGGAGCGTTGCCCTATGACGTCGACCCGCAGCCCAGGTACGCCTGTCATTTGGCCGAGTCGGGTTGGCCAGCCGCGCGTTTGACCGCAAAGGTGCGATTGCAAAACGCCGTGGCCCAATCCAGCACCGGCTTTTCGAAAAAACGGTACGCCAGCGCCCCGTAACAGATCACGGCACTCATCATCAGCAGCAGAAAAAACAGATTGTCCCACACGCTGTCAGGCCATGCGCCGATACGCTGCCACACATGCCCGATCACGCCCAACACCAGCAAGTGCGACAGGTAAATCGTGTAAGACATATCACCTGTGAAAATCAGAAACTGTGGCACACGAATCAACTTGCGCCGCTCCAGCAGGGCCAGCGAACCAATCAGCGCGCCAAAAATAACCCCCACCGACACCATGCGCAGCAAGCCTTCGGTGAAGAACAGCTTGAATACGTAGATCAACCCAAACCCGACGGTCAAAGCAGCCATCAAGGTTGCCCAGACCCAGGGCGTTGGCACCTTGACGCTGTGCTTACTGTAAAAAAACAGTGCCAGAGCGCTGCCCATGATGAATTCCAGCGCGTAAGGGTGGAGCATGATTTTCAACGCCGGATTGAAGTCTTGCCAGTTGGCCAACAGGTTGAACGCAATCAGCCCGCACGCCCACAACGCCAGCAATAGCGGCAGGTGTTTTTCTTTGAATAACAACAACCCCGTAAACACCAGGTAGAACCACAACTCAAATACCAGCGACCAGGCCACCATCACCAATAGCACTCGATCATTGGGCAGCAATAAAAACGACATCAAGAGATTGGAGCTGCCATGCGAGGTATTGACCACGCCCGGCAGCGCCAAAGTGACGCCCAGGGTGATAAAAAAATACAGCCAATAATTAGGGTAAATGCGCGACAGCCGATTAAAAGCAAAACGCTGGGTTTGCACCGCGCTCTGAAAGCGGCCACGGGTCACAATCACCATGACAAAGCCACTGATCACAAAAAAAAGATCAACCCCCAGCTGGAAGAAGTCGACCCACGCTGGCAATAAAAGATCACCACCCGAATACTTCGCCTCAACTGACGCCATGTGGAATAACACCACTCCCAAAACGGCAGCGCCTCTCAAGCCTTGCAGGGAATACAGACGTTCCATAACGCTCCTGACGACTACGCTTGTCCAACATCCAATTAAGTAGCTTGGCTGTGAGCATAGCGAAGGACCGTGATTTTGAAATGTTGGCGTTTAATCATGATGTGTGTCAGCGCAAGCCCCTTTGAATTACTGGAAGCTCGCGACTTTTTTTATTCAAACAGACAAGGAAGACCTGCGTGTTTGCCAATTTGTTAATCATCCTCGCCTCCTCACTGGTGGTGATCGCCTTTTTCAGGCGGTTAAAGCTGCCTCCAGTCCTGGGCTATTTGTGTGTCGGGCTGTTTGTCGGGCCTACCGCTCTGGACTGGATCAACGACAGCCCGGACCTGCCCGACCTGGCTGAATTGGGGGTGGTGTTTTTGCTGTTTTCATTAGGGTTGGAGTTTTCGCTGCCCAAAATGCTGGCGCTGCGCAGGGTGGTCTTTGGCCTGGGCAGCCTGCAAGTACTGTGCACCTCGCTGGTGTTGGGGAGCCTGCTGTACGCGTTTGGCATGAGCCTCAATGCCGCCTTTTTACTCGGCGCCGGGCTGGCGCTGTCGTCCACGGCCATCGTCAGTAAAGAGCTGACCAGCCTCGGTGAAATTTTCAGTCGTCATGGCCAAAACGCGATTGGCGTGCTGCTGTTCCAAGACGTGGTGGCGGTGCTTTTACTGACATTAGTGCCTGTGTTCGCAGGCAGCAGCGAGCAAGCCTGGTACTGGGCGTTACCCATCACCTTGGGCAAAACCGTGATCCTGTTTGTCGGCTTGCTATTGGCCAGCCGCTTCCTGTTACCGCGCCTGTTCCACGAAGTAGCCGCCTCGCGCTCCGCCGAACTGTTTGTGTTGCTGGCACTGGTCATCGTGCTGCTCACGGCATGGCTCACCCATTTATTGGGTTTGTCGCCCGCACTGGGCGCATTTTTGGCTGGCATGCTGCTGGGTGAAAGCCATTACCGCCATCAGATCGAAGCGGATATCCGCCCGTTCCGCGACATCTTGCTGGGGCTGTTCTTCGTCAGCATCGGCATGCTCATCGACCTTCAACTGTTTGTGCATGACGGCTTTTTGATTCTGGGCCTGACCTTGACCTTGCTCTTGATCAAAGGGGGCGTGGTCGCTGCGCTGGTCAAGTTGCGCGGCAGCGATGGTGAAACGGCCTGGCGCAGTGGCCTGGCCCTGGCGCAGGGAGGCGAGTTCTGTTTTGCACTGATGGCACAAATGCAAATCAACTCGTTGATCCCGCCCCAGATTGCCAGCTACCTGTTGGCCGCGACCTTCTGCTCGATGTTGTTGACGCCACTTTTACTGCGCGCTGCACCGCAGATCGCCGCCAGCTTGCACCGCAAGTCCAACGAAGAAGCCGAGCTTGAAGAAATCGCCGCGCAGAACGCTGAACTGCACGGCCACGTGGTGATGTGCGGTTATGGGCGGGTGGGTCAGTCCATTGGCCGTTTCTTGCGCAGTGAGCATCATGATTTTGTGGCTTTGGACTACGACCCGGATCGCATTCAAGAAGCCGCCAAAGTCGACAGCTGCGTGCATTACGGCGACGCCCGCCGTGGTGATCTGTTGCGCGCTGTCGGCCTTGACCGGGCGCGCCTGCTGGTCATCGCCGTAGACAACACTGAGGTGGCCATGTGCGTGCTCAAAGAGGCTCGCCTGATCACACTTGATGTGCCGGTACTGGTCAGAACCCGTGACGACAGCCAACTGGCTGAACTGAAGGCTGCCGGGGCGACCGAAGTGGTACCGGAACTGCTGGAATCCAGCCTGATGCTGGCCTCTCATGCCTTGATTCTGCTTGGCCTTTCGGAAAAAACCGTGCGCCATCGAGTGGATGAAGTGCGGCATAACCGTTATCACTTGCTGGAAGGCTGCATTGAAAACCCTGATGCACGCGAGAATCAGGGGTTCACCCGCGAAAATGAATAATTTAAGGTAAGGTTTTTCTCTGATTGAAGGTCAACGCCTCTAACGCCTGCGTCAGCAAGTGAGAGAAATGCAGTGAACCTTCAATCAATGCCTACACTCGAACCATCATCAAGCCACTTACGGAGATTCACATGGCCCGCACTACAGCAAAGAATGCTCAAGAGATATTGATGGCTGACTTCCAGGCGCTGGTTGCAGACACCGAAAGACTGCTGGAGCACACCGCGTCCCTGGCGGGTGATCAAGCCGAAGAGCTGCGTGCCCAAATCAAGGACAGCCTGCTCAAGGCCCGCGAGTCGCTGGATGAAACCAAAGAGACCCTGCAACAGCGTGGGCAGGCAGCCGTCGTGGCCACCGAAGACTACGTTCAGGCAAACCCGTGGCAATCGGTTGGCATTGCCGCCGGCGTCGGCTTTTTGATTGGCCTGCTGGCTACGCGGCGCTGATATGACAGAAGAATCCGGCTCCCCTCGTTCCTCACCGCGGCGCTTGGGTGCCGCGTTTCTGGGCCTGCTGCACAGCCATGTCGAGTTATTAGGCATCGAGTTGCAAGAACAGAAGGCACGGACTGTCAGCCTGTTACTGTTTGCCGGGCTGGCCTTGGTGTTTGGCCTGTTATTGCTGATCGGGCTGTCGGCGCTGGTGCTGATTCTGGTCTGGGACAGTTATCGCCTGACCGGCATCATCGGCCTGTGTGTGTTTTATACGTTAGCGGCGATTTTCTGCGGCCTTCGTCTTAAAGCAGCGGTGTTCGATGAATCCTCTCCTTTCAATGCCACGCTCGAAGAGCTGGCCAAAGACCGCGAGCGTTTATTGCCATGAGCAGCCTGCCTGAAATGCCGCAAAAAGCGTCACGGCGCGAGATGCGTAAAGTGTTGATTCGCTTGCGCATGGAAATGCATCGCCAGGAAATTCGCCATGAAACCCAGCAGTTGCTCCAGCCTTTGCAAAAAATACGCGGGATGACCAGCAACTGGCAAGAAAGCCTGGGGATCAAGCATGCGCCGTTGTGGGGCGTAGGCGCTGTCACCCTGTTGGGCTTTTTGACCGGTAAGGGCGCACGTTCCAAAGGCAGCGGTCGTATGTCGCGCCTGATCGGGCTGACGACCGGTCTGCTGCCACTGATCAAACTGGTCATCCAGGGCTCCGCGCGCAAGCCTTGAGGCGATGATTGCATCACCCGTTGCACCTGACTGTGTAACGGTTGATGAATAACACGAGGCGACGTTCGTCAGCGCAGCCATCGTAGAACCATCGAACCCGGTGCGTCAGACACACCTTAGCCACCGGGTGTGCGGCCGCTTCGCGCTCGATCGCAGCCTCGTGACTCGACAGTGAACGCAGGTTCATGTCCCCACCTGATCCAACTTGCACGCTCGCGCGTGACGCGAGAAGCTGCGAGCACAGTCACTGACGGAGCACTGCGCCTTGGATTGGCAAACTCTACTTAATCGCGAACGCCTCGGAAAACCTCACCACAGTCCTGAAGAGCTGGGACGCAGCCCTTTTCATAAAGACCATGACCGAATCATCTTTTCAGGTGCTTTTCGCCGTCTGGGCCGTAAAACCCAAGTTCACCCCGTCAATAGCAATGACCATATCCACACCCGCCTGACCCACTCCCTTGAAGTCAGCTGTGTGGGCCGCTCATTGGGCATGCGCGTGGGGGAGACGCTTCGCAGCGCCCTGCCCGACTGGTGTGACCCCGGTGATTTGGGCATGGTTGTACAGTCGGCCTGTCTGGCCCATGACATTGGCAACCCGCCCTTCGGGCATTCGGGTGAAGACGCTATCCGTAACTGGTTTCAACAGGCCGCAGACCGTGGCTGGCTCGATGATATGAGTGATGTCGAGCGCACTGACTTCCTGAGCTTTGAAGGCAATGCCCAAGGATTCAGGGTGCTCACGCAGCTGGAATACCATCAGTTTGATGGCGGCACCCGCCTGACCCATGCCACCTTGGGTACGTTCCTCAAATACCCCTGGACGGCGCGCCATGCCGATTCGCAAGGTTACAAAAAGCACAAGTTCGGTTGCTATCAGAGTGAACTGCATCTGCTCGAAGGGATCGCCCACAAACTGGGCTTGCCGCAACTCGAAGAAGAGCGCTGGGCACGCCATCCTCTGGTGTATCTGATGGAGGCGGCGGACGACATCTGCTATGCACTCATTGACCTTGAGGACGGCCTGGAGATGGACTTGCTGGGATACCGCGAAGTCGAATCCCTGCTGCTGGGACTGGTGGGTGATGACTTGCCTGAAACCTATCGTTTGCTGGGCCCTCAAGATTCCGAGCGACGCAAATTGGCCATTCTGCGTGGCAAAGCCATCGAGCATTTGACCAATGCCGCTGCGCTCGCCTTTGTCGAGCAACAACAAGCACTGCTCAACGGCACGCTACCCGGGGACTTGGTAGAGCATATGCATGGCCCGGCAAAACGTTGCGTGCTGGATGCAAAAGACATGGCCCGCAAAAAAATCTTCCAGGACAAGCGCAAAACCCTTCACGAAATCGGCGCGTACACCACGCTGGAAATTCTCCTGAATGCCTTTTGCGGCGCTGTACTTGAGCAACATGGCGGGCGCACGCCTTCGTTCAAAAGCCGGCGCATTCTGGATTTGCTGGGCAATAGCGCGCCTGACCCTTACTGGCCATTACACCGTTCGTTTATGCGCGTCATCGACTTCATTGCAGGCATGACAGACAGCTATGCCACCGAGATGGCCAGAGAAATGACTGGCCGCTCAAGTCCGACTTGAATTTGAGTCTCGGTCCTAACAGGGCCGGCCTGAATCCTACAGGCTAGCCCTACAACCACTGCTCGGAAACACCTACGCACACACTCTTAATTAAACATCATTAAACAAGCACAAGTAGCAAACACCAAAAACGCGTGTAGTACTTTTCCCAACCCAAACTAAACACCTCATTCAACAGCACAAACCAAACACTAAAAAAACACTCTATCCCTCATTACCTTTCCACTCACAACGTTAACAAATCGTGCTCTCGCGCCTTAATTTCCGTAGGTTTTTTCCCATACTACGTTTGTAGGCCCGCAGGTTCGTGTGCCCGCTCATATAACTGAGCTATGGTGCGCGCTTTCTATACCGTGCTTAACAGGAATTAATTATGACCACCGTCTTTATAGTTGACGATCATCCGGTTATCCGACTGGCAATTCGTATGTTGTTAGAACATGAAGGTTATGAAATAGTCGGCGAAACCGACAATGGTGTCGACGCAATGCAAATGGTGCGTGAATGCGTGCCCGATTTGATCATTCTCGACATCAGCATCCCTAAACTCGACGGACTGGAAGTGCTCGCACGTTTCAACGCCATGAATTCAACCCTTAAAACATTGGTCCTGACCGCCCAGTCCCCTACCCTGTTTGCCATGCGCTGCATGCAATCCGGTGCGGCGGGGTATGTGTGCAAACAAGAAGAACTGAGTGAACTTGTCAGCGCAATAAAAGCCGTATTCTCTGGCTACAATTATTTCCCCAGTCAAGCCTTGACTCCTGAGCGACACGAGGATGGCGACTGTTCAGAAATCGAGTTATTCAAATTAGTGAATGACCGCGAACTCATGGTTCTACAGCTTTTCGCGCAAGGCAAAACAAACAAAGAAATCGCCAAAGGGATGTTCTTGAGTAATAAAACAGTGAGCACTTACAAAAAAAGACTCATGCAAAAATTAAAAGCAAACTCATTGGTTGATCTTATCGAACTAGCTAAACGCAATTCTTTAGTGTGAGAAACACGATGCCCACGCGGTTACTACATCCTTTATCACTGATCACCGGCTTACTTCTATGCTGGTCCATGCTGGCTCACGCCACCGGCAGTGACAACTACCCATTGCTGAGCCGCTAGGGCATCTCTTACCTGGAAGCCCCGCTCGATAAGAAACAGCGCAAATGGCTTCAGGAAAAACGCGTATTGCGGGTGGGCATTTCTTCTCCGGACTATCCCCCTTTTGACATGACGACCAGCGGCCAGGATTACGAAGGTTTCACTGCCGACTACATCGGCCTTCTGGCCCAGGCACTCAACGTATCGATCAACGTTCAGCGCTTTGCAACAAGAGACGACGTTATCCAGGCCCTGGAGCAAGGCAACATTGATTTGCTCGGTACCTCGAATGGTTACGAAGCCGCCAATCAGAACCTGCTGCTTTCAACTCCCTATGCCGTTGACCAGCCTGTTCTTGTAACCCGCGAAGGAGAAACCCGCTCCTTGACCCAAGGCCTGGAAGGCTTGCGCTTGAGCATGGTTTACCACTACCTGCCACTCGATGAGATCAAAAGGCTTTATCCAAAGGCCATCATTCAGTCATACCCTTCGTACCAAAATGCAATAAACGCGGTGGCATTTGATCAGGCCGATGTGTTTCTGGGCGATACGCTCTCCACGCATTACATGATCAACAAGGGCTATTTGAAGAACATTAAAATGGCCAATTTCAGCAAGCATGAAGCCTATGGCTTCAGCTTTGCTGTTCGTCGTGATAACCACGTCCTGCTGGACATCCTCAATTCCACGCTTGAGGCCATCCCCAACAACGAGCGCCAAAACATCGCCAAACGCTGGAGCGCTGGCAGCGACATATTGCTGACTGACCAAAAGCTCCAACTGACCGAACGTGAACAGCGCTGGCTGGCTAAACATGCCGTGGTCAAGGTCGTGGTTAACGAAACGCTGGCGCCGCTGAGCTTTTTTGATGCCGAGGGAAATTTTCGCGGTATTACCGCAGACCTGCTGGAAATGATTCGCCTGCGCACCGGGTTGCGGTTCGAGATCCAGCGTACCCGCAGCCTGAGCCACATGATCGACATGATTCAGCGACATGAGACCGACATTATTTCGGTGATCAGCCCATCGGTATCGCGCGAAAACAAACTCAATTTCAGTCGTCCCTATCTCGAAAACTCATTTGTCCTGCTGACTGCAAAAGGCATCCAGCACCCCGCCAACCTGGAACAGCTGGCCGGCAAACGCCTGGCGTTGACCCTGGGTAACCCGCTAACCGGCTATCTTCGCAAAGCGTTCCCAGACATCACGCTCGTCGAAACCGACGATATCTATCAAGCGACGCAATTGTTGTCAGAGGGCAAAGTACAAGGGGCTGTGAATACCCTGGTCATTGCCAATTACTTGCTGGCGTCTCAACTGTTTCAGGACCGCCTGCAAATCAGCGCTACGATTGGCACCCAGCCTGCCACCTTTTCCCTGGCCACAGCCCGCGATGCCAGCGAACTAAGCTCGATCCTCGACAAAGCACTGCTCAGCATTGCCCCGGATGAGTTGGGCATTATCAACAGCCGCTGGCGCGGTTATGTGCCCGCCTCTGATAGCTACTGGCGCAATTATCATCGCCTGATTTACCAGGTCATCATCGGGACCACGCTTTTGCTGCTGCTGTCACTGGTCTGGAACGCTTACATGCGCCGCCAGATACAGCAGCGAAAACAGGCTGAGCGCGCCCTCAGCGATCAGTTCGAATTTATGCGCGCAATGGTCAATGAAACACCTCACCCCATTTATGTGCGAGATCGCCAGGGCATTCTGCAAACCTGTAATGACAGTTATCTGGAAGCGTTTTGCGCCAAGCGCGAAGAAGTCATCGGCAAAACGGTCATACAAACTCGCAGTGCCATCAGTAATGAACACGAAGCCCGGGACTTTCAGGCTGACTATTTGCGCGTTATACGCGAAGGCACGCCACTGATCATGGATCGCCAATTGCACATCGGCGATCAGATCATGACCATTTACCACTGGATTCTTCCCTACAGAGATTCGCTGGGTGAGGTGCAAGGCATTATCGGTGGCTGGATCGACATCAGTGACCGCCGTCAATTGATGGACAAACTGCGCTCCGCCAAAGAGCTGGCTGATGAGGCCAACCGCGCCAAAAGTACGTTCCTGGCAACAATGAGCCATGAAATCCGCACCCCCATGAATGCGGTTATAGGCTTGCTGGAACTCACGTTGAAACGAGCGGATAAAGGCCAGCTCGATCGACCATCAATTGAGGTGGCGTACAACTCTGCCAAAGACTTGCTGGAGTTGATTGGCGATATTCTTGATATCGCCAGAATCGAGTCGGGCCGGCTGAACCTGTCAGCTGAGCGCGTCAACTTGCGCGAATTGGCCAGCTCCGTGATCCGGGTGTTCGACGGTTTGGCACGGCAAAAAAAGCTGGCCCTGTCGCTGATTTTCACCCCGGGGCATGACGCTCCGGATGTACTGGTCGACCCCCTGCGTTTTAAACAAATCCTCACCAACCTGATCAGCAATGCCATCAAGTTCACAGATCGCGGTCATGTGACGCTGGCATTGAACCTGCTCCCGACAGACACCCCGGATCTGGTTCAGGTGCAGCTCAGCGTGCAAGACACAGGCATTGGTATCAGCAGCAGCGATCAGGCGCGCCTGTTTGAACCTTTTTCACAAGTAGAAAACAGCGGCCAGCTCGCCCTGGGGGGCGCAGGACTCGGGCTGGTGATTTGCAAAAGCCTGTGCGAAATGATGGGCGGCACGCTGACGCTGAGCAGCCAACCCACGGTGGGCACACTGGTTCAGGTCACCCTGAAAGTACCGTCTCTGGCACCCAGCCTGAGTCAGACCGCAAAAGAGCCGGAGATCACCCACAGCACACGGACGCTCAATGTCCTGGTTGTGGACGATCACCCGGCTAATCGCTTGTTGATGTGTCAGCAATTGGGCTTTTTAGGCCATGTGTACACCACGGCGCAAAACGGTGCCGCCGGGCTTGAACTCTGGAAGCAAGGGGGGTTCGACGTGGTCATTGCTGATTGCAATATGCCCGTCATGAATGGCTATGACTTGACCCGCGCGATTCGACATATCGAACACGTTGACCAGCGAGTACCGTGCACGATCCTGGGGTTCACCGCCAACGCCCAACCAGAGGAGCGTCTCAACTGCCAACAGGCAGGCATGGACGACTGCATGTTCAAGCCCATCAGCCTCACATTGCTCTGCAAGCGTCTGAACGAACTCAAGCCTGTCTACGCCGAAGTCGCATTCAATGTTGAAAGCCTTTATGCGCTGTCAGGTGCAGACCCCATCAGGATCAAGCGATTGCTCGAAGAGCTGTTACGCAGCAACCAGGCTGACCTTGAGGCGCTGCGCATACTGCGCGTAGACGAAGGACGGGAGGGCTTAACTGACTTGGCCCACAGAATTAAAGGCGCCGCACGTATTGTCGGGGCCGTGAAATTGATTGAGCGGTGTGAAGCGCTGGAAACGGCCAGCCCCGACACCTTGCAACACGCCTGTGATGAGGTCAGGCATGCCATGGCGTCACTGGAGCAAACGCTGCTCAATGAACTGGCCAAGCTTGCCGAATAACCAAGGAGTCACCCTGCACAAAAAAAGGCGCTCGTGAGCCTGGCCTAACTATGCTTACAGGGACCAGCGCACTCCTATCGGCGGGGACACCTTGTATGCCCAAGACTGCGTCAGCTAAAAAGCGCCAATTTCCCCTGCATGTCCATATCAGCGTGATGTTCACGCTGTTGCTGGTATTGCTGGGTGTGGCCTTGGGAATTTTTAACTATGTGCAAGCCACACGGATCATTCTCAACAGCAGCCAGCAGGTGTTCAGCCAGATAGAACAGGATGTGCAGCAAGACTTGCTGCACACCTACCAGCCAATACGCCAGGCGCTGAACCTGCTTTCACTCGGTACCGACGGCACTACCGATCAATTCGAAAGCCGGATGGCATTGTTGAAACCGTTTGTACAAACACTCAATGACAACCCGGCACTCGCCGCCCTTTATCTGGGGGACAACCAAGGGAACTTCTTTCTGGTTCGCCCTTTACGTAATCAAGCAACCAAGAACCGCCTGAATGCACCGCAACAAGCCATGTATCAGGTCTGGAGCATTCAACGGTCGGGGCTACTGAGCGAGGTTGAGTCGAAAATTCTGTTTTTTGATGAGTCCCTGTCGCTGCTTGAACAACGCAATAAAGCCGATGAAACCTACGACCCACGTGCCCGCAGCTGGTTTATTCCGGCGCGGGGCATCACCGACCAACTCACCACCAGCCCGTATTTGTTTTTCTCGACACGCGAGGTGGGCACTACATTATCCCGTCGCAGTTCGGCCAAAGCGGTGATCGGAGCAGACCTCACGCTTTCTCAACTTTCCACCACGCTGGCCCGGCACAAGGTCACGCCCGGCACAGAAATCGCGTTATTTGATGACACAGGCCAGGCCGTTGCTTACCCGGATTACCAGCCGTCACTGGCCGACCCTGAGTCCACTCACCTGTCTCGCGTCGAACAACTTAGCCCCGCATTCGCAGCCTTAACCCGCCATGGCATCGACCCCGACCATCGCCTCAAGGCTGATCAAAGACAGTGGATCGTCTCACAAGCTAGGCTGACCGATGGTGGGCTGAACGGCTTGCATCTGGCCCTGATGGTTCCTGAAGACGAACTGCTGGGCGATGCTTATCAACTGCGTTGGGAAGGCGCCATTGTCACCCTGGCGATCCTGCTGCTGTGCCTGCCCTTAGGCTGGTTAATCTCTCGATTGTTGGTCAAACCCCTGCGTGCCCTGGTGCAAGAAGCCGAAGCGATACGGCGTTTTGACTTCAATTACCCCGCGATACAGCACTCACCGGTGCTTGAAATCGACCAATTGGCTGCCTCCATGCGCCGCATGAAAGAGACCTTGGCCAGTTTTTTTGAGATCACCGCCAGCCTGTCAGCGCACACCCGTTTCGAACCGCTGCTGCAATCGGTGGTGCGCGAAACCATGAAGATTGCCCAGGCGCAGGCCGGGCTGATTTATCTGACCGAAAGTGAGGGGCCTCATTTCGCCCTCAAAGGGTTGATCATTAACGATCAACCCCGCGACTTGAGCACATTGACTCACCCCGCGCTGAATGCTCAGGAGCGCGAATATCCGCCCTGGTTGCGTACGCTGCATGAAGGTAACGACAGCGTGGTGTGCACCCTCAGCCATGCACAGGCCGGTGACTTGCAACCCGTGATGCAGGCGTTCGACAGCCAAAGCGTGCACCTGATCGGGATTCGTCTGCACAACCGTCATGGCGAGACCGTGGGCATCCTGGTGTTATTACTCAACAACAGCGGCTCACGTGAAGACCAGGAGCACCTGCGCGCCGACCGTATTGCCTTCATCAAGGCCGTCTCGGGCGCGGCGGCGGTTTCTATTGAAAGCCAGCGCCTGCAAGCGCGACAAAAGCAGCTGCTGGACGCCTTCATCCAATTGCTGGCCGGGGCGATTGACGCCAAAAGCCCTTACACCGGCAGTCATTGCCAGCGCGTGCCCGCCCTGACCTTGATGCTGGCCCAGGCGGCTGCCGCCAGCCAACACACCGCATTTGCGCACTATCAACCCACCGATGAAGAGTGGGAAGCGCTGCACATCGCGTCCTGGCTGCATGATTGCGGCAAGGTCACCACGCCAGAATACGTGGTCGACAAAGCCACCAAACTTGAAACCCTGTACGACCGGATCCACGAAATACGCACCCGTTTCGAGGTTCTCAAGCGCGATGCCTGGGTCAGCTATTGGCAGGGCAAGGCTTTGGGTGCAGACGAGAAGCAACTGGCTCAAGCCCGTGACGCCAGCCTGGGCGCACTGGACGATGACTTTGCCTTTGTTGCCCGCAGCAATCTTGGCAGCGAAGCCATGGCCGAGGCCGACCTGGAGCGCTTAAAGACGATTGCCCTGCGCACCTGGACCCGCACGCTGGATGATCGGCTGGGCGTGTCATGGGAAGAAAACAAACGCCAGGCAACCCGAACGGAGCAAGCCTTACCGGTGACCGAGTCACTGTTGGCCGACAAGCCGGAACACCTGTTCGTACGCAACGAGGCCGAATGCATGGAGCCGGACAATATATGGGGCTTTCAACTGGACGTGCCTGCGTACAAGTTCAATCGCGGCGAGCTGTACAACCTGAGCATTAATCGGGGCACCCTGACCCGCGAAGAGCGTTACATCATCAATAACCACATCGTGCAAACCATCCTCATGCTCAAGCACCTGCCCTTCCCCAGCTACTTGGGCAACATTGCTGAAATAGCGGGCGGGCATCATGAAAAAATGGACGGCACCGGTTATCCGAAACGGCTGAAACGCGAAGAGATGAGCCTGGCGGCACGCATGATGGCGATTGCCGATATCTTTGAGGCGTTAACCGCGTCCGATCGACCGTACAAACGCGGTAAAACCCTGAGTGAAGCGCTGAGCATCATGGCAGCCATGTGCCACGATGCTCATATTGACCCGCAATTGTTCGCGCTGTTTATGCACGAGCAGATCTATATGCAGTATGCCCAGCGCTTTCTGGCGCCTGAGCAGGTCGACAGCGTGGAAGTCGACGTGCTGCTACGCAAGGCCGGGCTGGGCCCATAGGCTCAGCAATCGCTCAAACGCAAAAAGATGGCCGCAAGTGCTTCGATGCCTTGCTGATCCTGCGCTGAAAAACGCCCGATGCTCGGGCTGTCCAGATCCAGCACACCGATCAAACGACCGTCCTTGATCAAAGGCACCACCAATTCACTGTTGGACGCGCTGTCGCAGGCAATATGCCCTGCGAACGCGTGTACATCCTCAACCCGCTGGGTCTCTCGGGTTGCGGCCGCAGCACCGCACACACCCCGACCAAACGGGATGCGCACACAAGCGATCTGGCCCTGAAAAGGTCCCAGTACCAACTCTTCATTGCGATTGAGGTAAAACCCGGCCCAATTCAAATCATCGAGCTGGTGATACAAAAATGCCGAAAACTGTGCGGCATTGGCAATAAAGTCACGCTCATCAGCCAACAAGGACTCCAGTTGCGCCTTCAACAAGGCATAACCGTCCAAACCATCACCTGTTGCGTTCAAATCAATCATTCGGTTGCTCCAACAATTTCAATCCAACCCAGTAGCGTGCGAACTGGTAAGCGCAGCGTCCATTACGATTGCCACGCCCGGTTGCCCAGCGCACAGCCAAAATATCCAGTGCCTCATTGCGCTCCCACTGCAAACCGGCCTTGCCCGCCAACACGCCGATCCAGTGTTCAACCACGCTCAGAAAATGCTCCTGCGTAAACGGGTAAAACGACAGCCACAGGCCAAATCGATCAGACAACGCAATCTTGTCTTCCACGGCTTCGCTGGGATGCAGTTCACCGTCGACGTGTTTCCAGTTTTCGTTGTCGCTTTCTTTTTCTGGCACTAAATGCCGACGGTTAGACGTGGCATACAACAGAACGTTTTCCGGGGCTTGCTCAAGGGAGCCATCCAGCACGCTTTTCAGCACGCGGTAATCGCCCTCGCCGGCCTCGAAAGACAAGTCATCACAAAACAGTACAAAACGTTGCTTCAGACCTTGCAGGGCTTCAACCACGCGAGGCAGGTCGGCCAGGTGATCGCGCTCGATTTCAATCAGGCGCAACCCGTGCGAGGCGTATTCGGCCAGCAACGCCCGAATCAAGGAGGACTTACCCGTGCCGCGCGACCCCCAAAGCAATGCATGGTTGGCCGGTAAACCGTCCAGAAATTGTTTAGTATTGCGGCCCAATTGATCGCGCTGCTGATCGACGCCAATCAAGTCGCTAAGACGCATCTGAAGGCTGACGTCCAGCGGCATCAAATAACCCGTACGCCCTTCGCGCTGCCAGCGCGCGGCGAGAGAGCGATCCCAATCCACCGGTTGGCGGATCGCCGGCAGCAACGGTTCAATACGCGCAAGCACCGCGTCAGCACGCTCAAGAAAGGCATTCAGTTTAGAATCCACAACATCTCCTCAGACTGATACACACAAAGCGCATTGATGGAGTGGACACGGATGCCCATCCCCGGATTAGCGGATACGTAATTACCAGCGGTTAACTGGGCAAAGTCTGCCAGCTAACCTGTTAATCTCTTGCCAGCCGACAGGACATGGAAACAGGTGCAGCACCTTATGGACATAAAACTCACCCATCGCCTGTCGTTCAAACAGGCGCGGCTGACAGTGCTGGTCGGCTTTGTACTGGGAACGCTGCTCAGCCTGCTGCAAATCGGCATCGATTATGCCAGCGAAAACGCTGCCATCAATCGTGAAATCTATTCCTTGCTTGAGATCAGCCATAACCCGGCTTCACGGATTGCCTACAATCTGGACTCTGAGCTGGCTCAAGAGTTAGTGCTGGGGCTGTTGCGCTCGCCTGCAATCATCGGCGCGCAACTGAGCGACAACGATAAGTCGGTGCTGGCATCGGTGCAGGATCAGCCCGAATCCGGGCGCTACCGGGCACTCAGTGACTTCCTGTTCGGGGCCAATCGTTCGTTTGATGACCGGCTCTACTTCAATCACATGCCGGAACAAAGCGTTGGCGTGCTGCACCTTGAGGTAGACACCTACCCTTTTGGCAGCCGTTTTTTACACCGGGCCGAAGTGACCTTACTCAGCGGCTTCGCGCGCAGCCTCATCCTGTCAGGCATTTTACTCGGCCTGTTTTACGTGATGCTGACCCAGCCATTGGTGCGGGTGATCCGTGAGCTGAGCAACAGCAAACCCGGCGACCCTCAACCTTCACGTATCCATTGCCCGCCTGGCCACGAAGACGATGAAATCGGGGTGCTGGTCAACGTTGCCAATCAGCAGTTTGATGCACTGGTGCGTGAGATCGAACAGCGGCGCAGCGCCGAAAACCGTCTGAACGAATACCTGGCGCAGCTGGAACACATCGTGTCGGCCCGCACCCAGCAATTAAAAGCGATCAATGACCGCCTCAGCCAGTCCAATGAAGAACTGGAAGCCGCCCGCAGCACGGCGCTGGAAATGGCCCAGGCACGCTCCGCCTTTCTGGCCAATATGAGTCACGAAATACGCACCCCTCTCAATGGGTTGTTGGGCATGCTCGCCCTGACCCTGGACAGCCCGCTCAATGCTGAACAACACCAGCAGCTGTCGATTGCCCATGATTCGGGCAAAGTGCTGGTCGAGCTGCTCAACGATATTCTCGACCTGTCCAAATTCGACGCCGGGCAATTGGAACTGGAGCACATTGCGTTCGATCTTGGAACGCTGGTTGAAGACACCGCCAACCTGCTGTCGCAGAACGCTGCGCCCAGCGTCGAGCTAACGTGCCTGATCGACCCGCAGTTCCCGGCGCTGGTATTGGGCGATCCGACGCGGGTGCGTCAGATCGTCAGCAACTTGTTATCCAACGCCCTGAAGTTCACCCGGTTCGGGCGGGTGGATGTGCGCCTGAGCG
The DNA here is from genome assembly GCF_049896545.1 of Pseudomonas sp. TWR3-1-1. Classification (NCBI taxonomy): domain Bacteria; kingdom Pseudomonadati; phylum Pseudomonadota; class Gammaproteobacteria; order Pseudomonadales; family Pseudomonadaceae; genus Pseudomonas; species Pseudomonas sp. TWR3-1-1. Next base: position 886,746 of record NZ_JAFCUO010000001.1, on the reverse strand, counting down.
CACAGCATGATCGCGTGCGTATCGAGGTCTGCGACACAGGGATTGGGATTGCTCAAGAGGCACAGGCCAGAATCTTTCAACCTTTTACCCAAGCGGGCGCCGGTATCACTCGCCAGTACGGCGGCACAGGCTTGGGCCTGGCATTGACCAACAGCCTGTGTGAAGTCATGCAAGGGCGCTTGACCATCAGCTCCGAAGTGGGTTTTGGCAGTCAGTTCTGCGCTGAACTGCCCCTGCCCTGCCACACAGAGGCGATTACGCCCAAACCCCTTTTGGGTAACGTGATTGCGGTCACAACCGCGAGCAGTGGCCTGGCAGAGTTGCTGAGCAGCCTGTTGCCGATCTGGGGCCTGAAATTTCAGCGCTTTTCGATCGACGACTCCTTGGCCAAGGTCAATCCAGACTTGTTGATCACGGACTGCCCCGAATGCCTGTTTGGCTTACGCCCGGCGATCAGCACACCGATTTTACTGGTCACCGCCTATGGCAATTTCATGCCGAGCGATCAGGTCAATGCACTGGCGCCGCTCCAGCAGAAAGCCCGGCCCCTTTCGCGTAAAGCGCTCTATCAAACCTTGCAGCACTTATTGCAAAAAGACGATGACGAGACCTTGCGTGCACCGACCCACCTCCAGCCCGCACCGCACCGGGCACGCATTCTATTGGTGGAAGACAACCCGGTTAACCAGTTGGTCGCCAAAGGAATGCTGAGCAAACTGGGCTGCGAAGTAATGGTTGCTGCCCACGGTGGGGAAGCCTTGAAGCAGTTGGCACAGCATCGTTTTGATCTGGTGCTGATGGACTGCAACATGCCCGTTATGGATGGCTATGAAGCCAGCCGGCAAATACGCCAAAGCGAGCTTTGGGCAGACCTGCCGATAGTTGCTCTGACAGCCAATGCCATGCCTGAGGAACGTGAACGTTGCCGCACCGCCGGCATGAACGACTACCTGTCCAAGCCGTTCCGGCGTGAAGAATTGCAAGCGCTGCTCGATACCTGGGTGCCGCTCAAGCCTTAGGCAGAGGGCGTGGGTACCAATGAGTGAGAAACGGGGCTACCGCGCCTACATAAACACCTCAGCCATCGCCTTTACGGCCGCACCTCCACACGCAGCAGTGATTCGATGTCAGCTTTCAAGGCATCGGGTTTCGTCGCAGGGGCATAGCGTTTGATACTGCGACCGTGCTCACCGATCAAAAACTTGGTGAAGTTCCACTTGATGCCTGTTGAGCCCAACAATCCAGGGGCGCGCTGTTTGAGGGCAGTAAACAGAGGGTGCGCCTGAGGGCCATTGACTTCGACTTTTTTGAACAACGGGAAGCTCACGCCAAAGTTCACCTCGCAAAATTGCAAGATTGCCGCTTCATCCCCGGGTTCCTGTTGCCTGAACTGGTTGCAGGGAAACCCCAGAATGACCAAACCTTGATCCTTGTACTGCTGCCACAGCGCTTCCAGCCCTTTGTACTGTGAGGTAAACCCGCAGTTGCTCGCGGTATTAACCACCAACACGGCTTTGCCCGCAAAGTCGGCCAAGGTCTTTTGCTCACCGCTCAGTGTGGTGCAAGCAATGTTCCACAGGTTGTCAGTCATGACGCCACCCTCGATAACGTGAAGTTCAGTCGCGCGCCACGAAGTCCAGGCACACCGAGTTGATGCAATAACGCAAACCGGTAGGGGGCGGGCCGTCAGGAAATACGTGGCCCAAATGCGCATCACATTTGGCACACGTCACTTCAGTGCGCACCATGCCGTGGCTCACATCACGAATCTCGACCATCGCACGCTCGCCAATGGGTTGATAAAAGCTTGGCCAACCACAGCCTGAGTCAAACTTGGCCGCAGAGTCGAACAACGGCTCATTACAACAAATGCAATGGTAAACACCGTCCGCTTTGGTGGCGTTGTACTTGCCGGAGAATGGCCGCTCGGTGCCTTTGAGGCGGCACACGTTGTATTGCTCCGGATCGAGCATGGCCTTCCACTCGTCCAGTGTTTTTTCCAACTTTTGCATGCTTAAGCCCCTATAGCTGAAAAACCCCGACCAGTGGCTTTTCCAGGGGTCGGGTGGCACGTATGATTGCGCCTCGTTAAGCGCCAGTCTGGCACCCGCGTTATGTGCATTCAAACGGATTCTTGAAGCAAAGCGGGTTGCCGCTGTGTGAAGACACAGAATTTCCCAGTGCAGGCGTCACGTCCTGGCTGGATCGTTCATTTTCGGGATCACATCGCCATGCAGGTCAGCAAATCAAACAAGCTCGCCAACGTCTGTTATGACATTCGCGGCCCAGTGCTCAAGCACGCCAAACGTCTGGAAGAGGAAGGCCACCGCATCCTCAAGCTGAATATCGGCAACCCGGCGCCATTTGGTTTTGAAGCGCCGGACGAAATCCTTCAGGACGTGATCCGCAATTTGCCTACCGCTCAGGGCTACAGCGACTCCAAAGGCCTGTTCAGCGCCCGCAAAGCCGTGATGCAGTACTACCAGCAAAAGCAGGTAGAAGGCGTGGGCATTGAAGACATCTACCTGGGTAATGGCGTTTCCGAACTCATCGTGATGTCGCTGCAAGCGTTGCTCAACAATGGCGATGAAGTGCTGGTGCCCGCCCCCGATTACCCGCTATGGACCGCAGCGGTAACGCTGGCAGGTGGCCATCCGGTGCACTACCTGTGCGACGAGCAAGCCAACTGGTTCCCTGACCTGGCCGATATCAAAGCCAAAATCACCCCAAACACCAAAGCGATGGTCATCATCAACCCGAACAACCCAACGGGTGCGGTGTATTCCAAAGAGCTGCTGCAAGGCATGCTGCAAATCGCTCGCCAGCACAACCTGGTGGTGTTCTCGGATGAGATCTACGACAAAATTCTGTATGACGATGCCGTGCACATCTGCACTGCGTCGCTGGCACCGGACGTGCTCTGCCTGACCTTTAACGGCCTCTCCAAATCGTACCGGGTGGCAGGTTTCCGTTCCGGCTGGATCGCTATCTCCGGTCCCAAGCACAATGCCCAAAGCTACATTGAAGGCATCGACATGCTGGCCAACATGCGCCTGTGCGCCAACGTGCCCAGCCAGCATGCCATCCAGACCGCGCTCGGTGGCTACCAGAGCATCAATGACCTGGTGCTGCCCAACGGCCGCTTGCTGGAGCAACGTAACCGTACCTGGGAGTTGCTCAATGACATTCCGGGCGTCAGTTGCGTAAAACCGATGGGCGCGCTATATGCGTTCCCGCGCATTGATCCAAAAGTCTGCCCGATTCTTAACGACGAGAAATTCGTGCTCGACTTGCTGCTGTCGGAAAAACTGCTGGTGGTGCAAGGCACGGCGTTCAATTGGCCGTGGCCAGATCACTTTCGCGTGGTGACACTGCCACGCGTGGACGAACTGGATCAGGCGATCGGCAGAATCGGTAACTTTCTGAAAACCTACCGTCAGTAATTTCTCTACATACTGTGCGACGCATCAAATGTCGCACAGCATGTGTCTAATGAAACATTCTTCACTTACTGTACCTTCCGGGCCTTTTCGCGCCTGAATACGCCTTAAAAAATCCTTAAGCCTCGTATCCACTGGGTTTTGTGGGAATTTTTGAGCCTAAAAAAAGTCAATCCGTATTAGGAAATGGCTCTCTTGCAACTAGAATCACGCTGTAGGACACAGTTTGAAATAGTCACTTGGTTGAATAGCCTGTAACAGCACCTTATATACCCCGCATGCGGCAACACCTTAAGACGAGGAGATTCTTACAACCATGATGCGCATTTTGCTGTTTTTGGCCACTAACCTGGCGGTCGTGCTGATTGCCAGCATCACCCTGAGCCTGTTCGGCTTTAACGGGTTCATGGCGGCCAACGGGGTTGATCTGAACCTCAGTCAGCTGTTGGTTTTCTGTGCAGTCTTTGGTTTCGCAGGGTCTCTGTTCTCGCTGTTCATCTCCAAATGGATGGCGAAGATGAGCACAAGCACCCAGGTGATTACTCAACCTCGTACTCGTCATGAACAATGGCTGATGCAAACCGTTGAGCAATTGTCTCGGGAGGCCGGGATCAAAATGCCCGAGGTCGGGATCTTCCCGGCTTATGAGGCCAATGCTTTTGCAACCGGCTGGAACAAGAACGATGCCCTGGTGGCTGTTAGCCAGGGGCTTTTGGAGCGTTTCTCGCCCGATGAAGTCAAAGCCGTGCTGGCTCACGAAATCGGCCATGTGGCCAACGGTGATATGGTCACCCTGGCACTGGTTCAGGGCGTGGTGAACACCTTCGTCATGTTCTTTGCGCGCATTATCGGCAACTTTGTCGACAAAGTGATTTTCAAGAACGATGAAGGCCGAGGCATTGCCTATTACGTTGCGACCATTTTTGCCGAGTTGGTACTGGGCTTCCTGGCCAGCGCCATCGTGATGTGGTTCTCGCGCAAACGTGAGTTCCGGGCAGATGAAGCCGGTGCTCATCTGGCGGGTACCGCCGCCATGATCAGCGCCCTGCAACGTCTGCGCTCCGAACAGGGCCTGCCGGTGCATATGCCTGACACCTTGGCCGCCTTTGGTATCAATGGCGGTATCAAGCAGGGCCTGGCGCGCATGTTCATGAGCCACCCGCCGCTGGAAGAACGTATCGATGCATTGCGTCGTCGCGGCTAACCTGACGGCACAGGCACAATAAAAGGGCGACTTCGGTCGCCCTTTTTCATGTTCGCCGCAGCGGGCTTAGACGTTTTTTTGCAAGCGATACGCGCGCTCTACCAAGCGAGTGGCGCCCTTATTCAGGGCCTTCCAGCTCTTGTCCAGAATGTCGGATTGCTCCAGCACCTCCAGCGACCACTCTGGGGTCAGCAGGCGCTGAACCTCTGTATCCGGCACTGAGAATGGCGGCCCCGGCATTTCGGATTGGTCGTAGTCGAGGGTAATCAACAGGCCCCTGCAATCGCGCGGCAAGACTTTCGTCAAGTGGGTAACATAATTTGCTCGCATCTCAGGCGGTAAGGCGATGATTGCCGCACGGTCATATAACCCCTGACACGTCGCCACATCGGCTGCGCTGATCGCAAACAAGTCACCACACATGAGAGTCACAGGCCCCGCCTCATAGACGCTGAAGGCGCCACGCCGGGTAATGTCGGGGGTGAGGTTATGCTCGCTGAAATAGCGCTCTACAGCAGCCTCAGACAACTCGACACCCAACACGTGGTAACCGTGAGCGGCCAGCCAGGTGATATCCAGACTTTTCCCACACAAAGGCACCAGCACACGCGCACCTGGCTCTAACCCCAAGGTTGGCCAATAGCGCGCCAAATACGGGTTGACGTGGTCCAGATGAAAGCCAATCTGATTGTTCTTCCACCGGTCGTGCCAAAACTCAGGCTGCATGATTCACCTTTAAATTCGATAGATAAGTACTAAAACTTATATTGGATTTAGATCAATGATCAGGATGAAGATGACGCATCTTAACCTTGAGACATAACGCCATGCTCCCCAGTCTTTTTATCTCCCATGGCTCGCCGATGCTAGCACTCGAACCAGGCGCCAGTGGCCCCGCCCTGACTCGCCTGGCCAGTGAATTGCCACGACCTAAAGCAATTGTAGTGATGTCTGCCCATTGGGAAAGCCCCGAACTGCGCGTTAGCAGCGCCGCAGCGCCTGAAACGTGGCACGATTTTGGCGGCTTCCCTCCTGCGTTGTTTGCCGTGCAATACCCCGCGCCGGGCGAGCCAGCCCTGGCAGCACGCATTGCTCAAGTGTTGCAAGACGGCGGTCTACCCGCACAACTCGACGCCAAACGCCCTTTCGATCACGGCACCTGGGTGCCGCTGTCATTGATGTACCCGGCAGCGGATATTCCGGTTGTACAAGTTTCACTGCCCAGCCACAAAGGCCCGGCTTATCAGACAAAAATCGGTCGCGCTTTGGCGGGTTTGCGTGAAGAAGGCATTTTGCTGATCGGCTCTGGCAGCATTACCCACAACTTGCGTGAGCTTGACTGGCGTGCGGGGCCAGAGAGTATCGAGACGTGGGCCAAAGATTTTCGTGACTGGATGATTGAAAAGCTCACCCATGATGACGAGGCAGCGCTGCACGACTATCGCCGCCAGGCGCCAAATGCCGTACGCAGCCACCCGAGTGACGAGCACTTGCTGCCGCTTTATTTCGCTCGCGGTGCCGGGGGGGCTCCTCGTATTGAACACGAAGGCTGGACGATGGGCGCTCTGGGGATGGACATCTATCGGTTCGGGTGAACCTGCAATCGCTCCAACGCGATCCGATTGAGCATAGAGCCGTCTCAGTCAACACTCGCAGCTTGGGTGCCTTGGCTGCAACTACGGGCAGCCACCAAAAAAGGCAGGCAAAAAAAATCCCCGAACCAGTCGGGGATTTTTTTAGCGATCAATCACTGCAACAGTGATTAATCTTCGCGATAGCGACGCAGCTTGAGCTGCTTGCCTGCAACGCGAGTATCTTTGAGCTTGGCCAGCAGTTTTTCGAGGCCATCTTCCGGCAGTTCTACCAGGCTGAAGCTATCACGCACTTGAATGCGACCGATGGCTTCACGTGCCAGACCACCCTCGTTGAGGATAGCGCCCAGCAGGTTCTTGGCAGCGATGCCATCACGCGCACCCAGCGCGGTACGGCAACGAGCACGGCCTTCGGCCAATGCAACGGGAGCGCGACGCTCACGATCACCACGGTCCGGACGGTCACCCGAACGCTCGGAACGCTCACGCGGTGCACTGTTAGGCACCAGTGGGCGATCACGCTCGATGGCAGCCAAGGTCAGCGCCTGACCATTGGTGGCTTTGCGCAACAGCGCTGCGGCCAATGCACGTGGGCTGCAACCGATATCGGCAATCAGGCGATCCAGCAGATCACCGTGAGTCGATTCAGCGTCAGCCACCAGCGGCGTCAGGCTGTTGGTCAGTTTCTTGATGCGAGCATCGAGAACAGCTTGAGCATCCGGCAGGCGGACTTCAGCAACCTTTTGACCGGTTACACGCTCGATCACTTGCAGCATGCGACGCTCACGCGGCGTAACCAGCAACAGGGCGCGACCTTCGCGACCGGCACGGCCAGTACGGCCGATACGGTGAACGTAGGACTCTGGATCGTAAGGCATGTCAACGTTGAACACGTGGGTGATACGTGGAACGTCAAGACCACGTGCCGCTACGTCGGTCGCCACAACGATGTCCAGACGGCCGTCTTTGAGGGATTCGATAACGCGCTCACGCTGGTTCTGAGCAATGTCACCGTTCAGCGCAGCAGCTTTATAGCCTTTGGCTTCCAGGGCACTGGCCAGGTCCAGGGTCGCTTGCTTGGTGCGCACGAACATGATCAGGGCGTCGAAATCTTCAACTTCCAGCAGGCTCAATACAGCCGAGGTCTTCTGGTCAGCGTGAACCAACAGGTGAGCCTGTTCGATCGCGGTAACGGTCTGAGTCTTGGTCTGAATCTTCACGTGTTGCGGGTCGCGCAGGTGGCGCTCAGCAATGGCACGGATCGACTGCGGCAAGGTCGCCGAGAACAATACGGTCTGGCGAGTCGCTGGCAAGGCCTTGAAGATCACTTCAAGGTCATCCATGAAGCCCAGCTTGAGCATTTCGTCAGCTTCGTCGAGAACCAGGTGGTTCACGGTCGCCAATACTTTTTCGTCACGACGCAAGTGGTCGCACAGACGGCCCGGTGTGGCGACAACGATTTGTGCGCCATTACGGATTGCTTTCAGTTGTGGGCCCATAGGCGCGCCGCCGTAAACGGCTACAACAGTTACACCCGGCATTTGCTTGGCGTAGGTTTCGAAAGCGGTTGCTACTTGCAGCGCCAACTCACGGGTTGGCGCCAGGATCAGGGCTTGCGGCTCGCGCTTAGCAGGATCGATGCGGTGCAGGATCGGCAGGGCGAACGCGGCGGTTTTACCCGTACCGGTTTGCGCCTGACCAATCATGTCGTGACCGGCCATGATGATCGGGATCGATTGCTGCTGAATAGCCGAAGGTTCTTCGTAGCCAGTTGCTGCAACGGCTGCAAGAATGTTCGGATTAAGATTAAAAGCGGCGAAGCCGCCGGTTTCCTGGGTCATGGGTCTGCCTCTAAGTGCATCCGCAAAGACCCATGCTCCAAAGCTGCGCATGCCGTGTAAGACTCAAGAGTCGCCCTGGCTGCTTTGTCGGCGGGGATTTGCGAAAACGTTTAAATGAATGGAGCGTTCAGGGTTGTCCGCGAAACGGACGAGCAGCCGAAGCGTGCTTCGGGAAATGCGACACCTAAACGTGGCCCGGCTAAAGGCCGGCGCGCACTATACCGGATTTATCCAAAAAAAGAAGTGTTTTTTTAAGGATAAAAGCGCTGAACGCCTCTGTAGACCGGGCCTTGACGATATTTTGCCCGCTGCAAAATGATTAAACCCTCGCCCGCGGGCTAAAACGTTTCACCTTCGCCCTTCACGTGGCTGGGCGAATGGCCTTGATCAAGGACTCCAGCGAGTAGCCCAAACGCGCAGCCAAGCCCTGGGCCCGCAGCGTCAAAGCCGGCAGCTCCAGCGTTTGTTCCAGATCGGCAGGCACCATCAAAATGACGTTCCCCTCCTTCACCGGCAGCTCCCAATAGTGACGATGGAATAACCCGCGCAGCAGCGCTGCACCCAGCGGTTTGCCATCATCTGTGGCCCACTGGTTGATGATCAGCCAACCGTTGGGGTTGAGCTTGTTCTGGCAGCTTTCAAGAAAGTTCCAGCCCAGATGAGCAGGCGCAGGCCCCAAGTCGTTGTACAGGTCGACAAAGATCAGGTCCGCCGACTCCGCACTTTCCAGCAACTCCTGCGCATCGCCGATGCGAATGTACAAGCGCGGGTCATCGTCCAGCCCAAGGTACTCGATGGCCAGACGCGGAACATCCGGGCGCAACTCAATGGCTTCGACATCCTCAAGGGGCAAAAACTTCAGACAGGCCTGGGTCAGGGTTCCGGCGCCCAAACCTAGAAACAAGGCACTTTCGGGGGCTTCATGGCACAGCGCGCCAATCAGCATGGCGCGGGTATAGTCGTATTCCAGCCAGCTGGGATCAGCGGTGAACACGCAACTTTGCTCGATCGCATCGCCAAATTCGAGGAAGCGGTAGTCTTCCACTTCAAGTACTCGAATCATGCCGAAGTCATCATGAACCTCAGCGAGCAGACGCTCAACGCGCTCCTCAGACATTTCCTCTCCTTGCCGCGACCCGGCACAACCCGGGCATCGCTCTAAAAAAACACCACTCGGCGCCGAGCAGAAAGGCGCGATTGTCGGCCATTGCCACGCAACAGGTCACGCACTAATTGCTGATAACATGCGCCATCTCCCCTTGACACTAGAGTCTGCGATGAGCCAACCCTGGACCCCCGACAGCTGGCGCGCCCTGCCAATCCAGCAACAACCGCACTACCCTGATGCCGCGCACGTACTGCGTGTCGAGCAGAGCCTGGCGAGTTACCCGCCACTGGTCTTTGCGGGCGAGGCTCGCGAATTACGCCGTCAGTTTGCCGAGGTCACACAAGGTCGGGCGTTTCTGTTGCAGGGCGGCGATTGCGCTGAAAGCTTTGCCGAGTTTTCCGCCGCCAAAATTCGCGACACGTTCAAAGTGTTGCTGCAAATGGCAATCGTCATGACCTTCGCCGCAGGTTGCCCGGTGGTCAAGGTCGGGCGCATGGCCGGGCAATTCGCCAAGCCGCGTTCGGCCAACGATGAAACGATCAATGGCGTAACCCTGCCAGCGTACCGGGGCGATATTGTTAACGGCATCGGCTTCGATGAAAAAAGCCGCGTGCCGGACCCCGAGCGTCTGGTGCAAGCCTATAACCAGTCAACGGCGACCCTGAACCTGCTGCGCGCCTTTGCCCAGGGCGGCTTTGCCGACCTGCATCAGGTTCACAAATGGAACCTGGACTTCATCGCCAACTCGGCACTGGCGGATAAATACAGCCAATTGGCCAGCCGCATCGACGAAACCTTGGCCTTTATGCGCGCCTGCGGCATGGACAGCTCGCCGCAGTTGCGCGAGACCAGCTTCTTCACGGCTCACGAAGCGCTGCTGTTGAACTACGAAGAAGCGTTCGTGCGTCGCGACAGCCTGACCAACGATTATTACGATTGCTCGGCCCACATGCTGTGGATCGGCGATCGCACGCGCCAGCTCGACGGCGCACATGTCGAGTTCCTGCGCGGGGTCAATAATCCGATTGGGGTCAAGGTTGGCCCGAGCATGAACACCCAAGACCTGATCCGCCTGATCGATATCCTCAACCCGGACAACGACCCGGGCCGCCTCAACTTGATCGTGCGCATGGGCGCCAATAAGGTGGGCGATCACCTGCCAAGCCTGATCCGCGCGGTCGAAGGCGAAGGCAAGCAGGTGCTCTGGAGCTGTGATCCGATGCACGCCAACACGATCAAGGCCAGCAGCGGTTACAAGACCCGCGACTTCGCGCAGATCCTCGGCGAGGTGAAGCAGTTCTTCCAGGTGCATGAGGCCGAGGGCAGCTATGCAGGCGGCATTCACATCGAAATGACCGGACAAAATGTCACTGAATGCATTGGTGGCGCGCGTCCGATTACCGAAGATGGCTTGTCGGACCGCTACCACACCCACTGCGACCCACGCATGAATGCCGATCAGTCGCTGGAACTGGCGTTTTTGATTGCCGAAACGCTCAAGCAGGTTAAGCGCTGAGTGAGCACGCAGTTGCGATCTCTTGATGTTAAAAGGATCGCAACCTGCGCCTGCGCCAGCAAGGATTGCGGCTCATTTGTTGAACGGGTCTTCCCAAAAATGCCGGTGACTTTCGATTTCAATATCCGCCCGGCTCAACCCCAAATCCTTCAATGTGGCATCACTGACCCGCCGTAAATGTGCGCGTTCGCGCGACAGTTGATGCCAGCGAACCACCCGCGCAAACCAGCCTGCACTTATCTGACCTTTCATCGCTCGAATTCTCCTTGGGGATGGCTCAAGTCTGCGCACAGGCATAAGATCAATCCAACGAATGTTTCTTATGCAATTCATTTGCGAGATTGATCAATGGCTGACTTTCCGAGCATCGACACCGACCTGCTGCGCACGTTCGCAGCCATCGCCGATCACGGTGGATTTACCCGCGCAGCCGAAGCCGTCAACCGCACTCAATCGGCGGTGAGCATGCAAATGAAACGGCTGGAGGAAGACGTGCTGCAATGCCCGCTCTTTCAGCGCGAGGGGCGCAACGTGGTGCTCACTCCCGAAGGGCAGGTGTTACTGGGCTATGCGCGGCGCATCCTTAAATTACACAGTGAGGTGTTCAATACCCTGCGCCAGCCGCAGATGGTGGGCATGATCAAAATCGGCTCGCCGGATGATTATGTGATGCGTTTTTTGCCCGGCATTCTTTCGCGCTTTGCCCAGGACTATCCACTGATCAATGTCGAAGTGCATTGCGAACCTTCAGCGCAGTTGTTGCAGCGTAACGATCTGGACCTGACCATCGTCACCCGCAAACCCGGCTCTGAAAGGGGCCAGATCTTGCGCCAGGAACGCTTCGTGTGGATGGTGGCTCAAGGCTTCTCGCCGCACGAGCAAACGCCCTTGCCCCTGGCGATGTTCAATACCGAGTGCTTTTGCCGGATCTGGGCCTGCAATGCACTGGATGCATTACAGCGCGAGTACCGCGTTGCCTACACCAGCGCCAGCCTGGCAGCCATCAATGCAGTCGTGAGCACAGGACTTGCGGTGACTGCACAGCTCGAAAGCCTGTTAACGCCCGACCTGCGTATCGTGGGCGAAGCCGAAAACCTGCCGCTCTTGCCTACGGCCAGTATCGTGCTGTTGCGCAAGGCCACCACCACGCCCTCCCCCATCATCGAGTGTTTTGCTCAGTACATCATCGACGGCTTCAAGCCTTGATCGCCAGCAGCCCGGCACAGATCAGCAAAAAGCCGCAGTACATGCCACGCAATACGCGCTCCGGTAGCGCATGGGCTACCTTGACCCCCCAACTGATACTCAACAGGCCACCAATGGCCATCGGCACCCCCATGTGCCAGTTCACTTCATGGTGCACGGCATAGGTGAGCAGCGTGACGCTGGTACTGGGGGCCGCCAGCGCCAGGGACATCCCCTGAGCCACCACTTGCGAAGTGCCGAAGACGCTGGTCAGTACGGGGGCCGCCACCACAGCGCCGCCCACACCGAACAGTCCGCCCGTCGTCCCCGCCAGCGCGCCCAGCACGCCATACCACGGCCAACCGAAGCGAGTGTTTGCAGCGGCTTGCGCCGAAGCGCCATAAAGTTTGATCAGGTTATAGAGGGTGATGGCCAGCAAGAATCCGACAAACCCCCAGCGAATCAGGCTCGGGTCCAGGCCGACCGCGAGCATGGCGCCCAGCCAGGCAAAACAAAAGCTCATCACCACCAAGGGCAGTGCCTGGCGCCAATCGATACGGTTGCGCTGGTTATAGCGGTACAGCGCCACGAACACATTGGGCACCGACATCACCAAGGCCGTGCCCTGCGCCATCTGTTGATCCAGCCCGAACCACAAGCCCAGCACCGGAATGGCAATCAAGCCGCCACCAATGCCGAACAACCCGCCCAGCGCGCCCAAGGCAATCCCCAGCGCGGCATACATTGCAAAATCGATCAGCATTACTGGCCCTCTTGGTGAGCCGCCATGCTACCCAGTCGCTCGCCTGTGGCAAAGCTCAAAACCGGGCCTTGCGCACGATTTCATCCAGCAAAAAAAACCCGACCATAAGGCCGGGCTCTTTTGTGGTGCGGTTAACGCAAGGTTTAAACCTTGGCGCGGCCCTTGTAGGAGCCACCGTCACGGGTGTCGATCTCGATCCAGTCGCCGATTTCAACGAAATCTGCAACGCTCAGCTCGGTACCGTTTTTCAGTTTGGCAGGCTTCATCACCTTGCCCGAAGTGTCGCCGCGCGCGGAACCTTCGGTGTAGTCAACCTGACGCACGATGGTGGTCGGCAGCTCTACGGAAACCAGACGTTCTTCAAAGAAGACGGCTTCGCAAACATCGGTCATGCCTTCTTCAATGAAGGGCAGAACAGCTTCGATGTCTTCAGCGTTCAGCTCGTACATGGTGTAGTCAGTGGTGTCCATGAACGTGTAGGTGTCGCCGGAGATGAACGACAGGGTCGCTTCTTTGCGATCCAGGATCACGTCTTCCAGCTTGTCATCAGCGCTGTAAACGATTTCAGTTTTGTAGCCGGTCAGCAGGTTCTTCAGCTTGGTCTTCATGATCGCGCTGTTACGGCCCGACTTGGTGAATTCAGCTTTCTGAACCAACCAAGGGTCGTTTTCGAGCTTGATGACGGTGCCGGGTTTAAGCTCTTTACCAGTTTTCATTGCGAGTATCCGAATTTGGATTGAGATTTACAAAAATCTAGGCCGCGTATCATATCCAATTTCTATAAAACAGTACCAGCGCTTGCGCAAGATCAGCCTGCATTGCCTGTTGCAAGCACCAGCGCTCGCTGTGCGCGGTGATTTCAGGCCAGTGTTCAAGCACCGCATTCCAGCTATGCGCCATGTCAGCGCCAGCGTTCCAGGCCAGCCACAGCTCGGTGAACGCCTGCGCGGCGGGCGCGGACAAGTCTTTGACGTACAACGCCAAAAACGCCTTGAGCTTGATCCAGTGCGCGTCCTCTTCTTGCTGATAGATGTGCCACAGCAGCGGACGGCCAGCCCATTGCGCCCGCACAAATGAATCCTCGCCACGCACGGCATTGAAGTCACAACTCCATAAAAGCCGATCGTAATCTTCTTGCCGGACGAACGGCAGTGCCTGAACGCTCAGTTGACCTCGCTGCTCAACCGTTCCAAGTGGCAATTGATCGACATCCAGCCAGCGCAACAGATCCCCCATGATGCGACCTTGCGGCACCAGTAAATGCGTGGGTCGAGCGCCCGCTGCCATCGCCTCCAGCCAGCTGGCCAGCCCGGTGTTTTCGTAAGCAAAGAGCGAAATCAGGTGCGCACCGTCTAACGCATACACCCCCAGCGCCTGCAAAAAAGCACGTCGTGCCTGCGGATCACGCTCAAACGCCTGGCGTCGGGCAATCAGATCTGCTTCTCGCAACAGGCCCCCCGTGCCTTTCTCAAAACCGGGAAAGAAGAACATGCGCTTGAGCCCGTCAGGCCGCAGCGAGGGTAATCCGTGACAACCGGTCACCCAGTCTTCGGCGCTTAAATACTCAAGGTTGATCCACAGCGCAGGCACAGGCCGGGCTTTCATGGCCAGTAGATAAGCCTCTGGCAGTTTGCAGGCAAAGGCTTCGATGACGACATCAGCCACCTGCGCCGCCTCCCACTCCTGCGGCCACAGATGCACCTCAACCCCTTGGCGCCATTGTTGGGTTGCCGTGGCGTCTGCCTCGGGACAAAGCGCGACAAACGCCTGCAAGTCGTCGACCCACAACCGCACGGCCACGTCATGTTCGGCAACCAATTGCCGGGCCAGCCGCCAGGTCACACCAATGTCGCCGTAGTTATCGACCACACTGCAAAAAATATCCCAGGAGGCTTTCATTCCGGGCTCCAACGCTCAAAAGGCGGATTGTCCGCATAAAACAGTCGATACAGAAGCGCTGACACGGATTAATCTGCTCGGCAGTCGTGCGACAATCGCCGCTCGCATCCATTCGCGCCTGCCAGGAGGCTGCCATGCCCGCTCGTCCGATTGCTCGCCGTCGACTGTCTGTCAGGTTAAGCCCGTTGTCGTTGATCGGCTGTATCGCCGCTGGCCTTTGGCTAGGTTGCATGGCGATTGCACTGACCGGCTGGCTACTTTATCGCACGCTCGGGCCTGCCCCTTTGGCGCCAGTGGTCAACGACCTGCGCCAAATCATCCAACCGCAACCGCCCGTTCAAACGCCCGAAGCCAGCAACGTGATGTTTGAGCAGTACCAGCAAAATCTTTATCAAAGCGAGCAACAGCAACGCCTTGACCAAGCGCGCAGCAACTATCGCAACCTGTCCAACCCAACGTGCCAGTTTTGGTTACAGCAAGACCAAAATGCCCCAACCGATAAAAGCCGGGCTAATGTGCTGCGCTTTTGCAATTAACCTCAGACATAAAACGCCCCCCCTTATGAACAAGACTGTTGTGCACCGCCTGCTACTGGAAAAGCTTGAGGTTGACCTCGATGTACTCCAGCGCGCCGCTCAAACGGCTTATGAAGCCGCCACGCACGAAGAGAATGTCGCGGAAAACAAATACGACACGCTGGGTCTGGAAGCCTCGTATCTGGCGACGGGGCAAGCACGCAGGGTTGAGCAGATCCGCCAGTCGCTGAAAAGCTGCCGGACAATGGCGCTAGAACCGTTCAATGCGGCGCGCGGGATTCAGGTCGGCGCGCTGGTCAACCTGGAAGCCGAAAACGGCAATGCGCAGCATCTATTTCTGGCGCCTGATGCCGCCGGCCTCACGCTCTGTGTTGAGGGGCAAACCGTGACGGTTATCACCCCGCATTCGCCGCTAGGCACAGCGCTGCTGGGCAAACAGGTGGACGACGAGGTGCAGATTACCGTGGGCGCTACAGCGCAATACTTCAGCGTCTGCACGATTGACTAGACGGGCTGCGCTGGATCGCGAGCCAGCTTGCGCCTGCGGGGCTACTCGCTGCGACTTACTTGGCAGCCGCCATCAGACGGTTCACTTCACTGCGCACCATGTTGGCGTACTCCGGCGGTGACATCGCGTCCAGTTCCGAGCGCACCCATTCAGCCCACTTGCCCTTGCGTTTGGAGCGCTCACCAAACAAACGCGCCGCATCCCCTTTGGCCTTGCCCAGATTGCTCTGCCAAAGATCAAACAGACGGGACTTTTCATCTTCAAGCGCAGCACGCTCAGCGAGAGACTTATTGGCGAGGTTGAAGCTCATGAGATTTTCCTGCGGCGTAAATTGGGCTACATCTTACACCCTCAAAAGAAGTGTCTCAGCCTGGTTTTTAACTACGCTGTCACCCTAGTACCGCATCCCCTGCGAAAACAGATGCAACTTTTCAGCACGGGACTGACTCCATTACTCATCACCCTTTCACCTGCAAGGAGTACCGCAATGGCTCGAAAAAACGCCGTACACGCCGCTGAAGACCAAATCAAAGACCAGGCTTTCAGTGAGCTGCAAGACCTGATTGCCGAATCGGAAAAACTGCTTAAAGACAGTGCGTCACTGGTCGGCGAAGAGGGTGAAACCCTGCGTGCGCAAGTTGGCCTGAAACTTAAACAGGCGCTGGATTCAGTGAGCAATGTGCGCGAGCGCACCAAGCCCGTCGTGGACGCCACAGAAAATTACATCGGTGGCCATCCATGGCAGACCGTGGCGATTTCGGCAGGCTTTGGCCTGGTGGTTGGCCTGTTACTGGGGCGCCGCAACTAATCAGGCTTATAGCCCGACTGCGCTGCACCTGCACAGCCCCTCGCCAGCCTGGCGAGGGGCTTTGTTGTTTGAGCCGTTATTTTTTCGACATACTCAGTGACATTGACGCCCGACAGTCCCGATACTTCACGCCACTCCCAACGCCTTCGAGACAGTCAATGTCAGCCTCAACTGCTGCCACCAAGCCCTTAAGCACCGCCCTGATTCTGCTGATGGCGACCGCCACCGGCCTGGCGGTTGCCAGCAACTATTACGCGCAACCGTTGCTTCACACCATCGCCCAACACATGGGCTTGAGCATGAGCGGCGCTGGCTCCGTGGTCATTACCGCGCAGCTGAGCTACGGCGCAGGCCTTTTGTTGCTGGTACCACTGGGGGACTTGTTCGAGCAACGCCGACTCATTGTGATCATGACGGTACTCAGTGCGCTGGGGCTTCTTTTGAGCGCATTTTCCCCCTCGTTGACTTGGCTGTTACTGGGTACGGCAATTACGGGCCTGTTTTCAGTGTCAGCCCAAATACTGGTAACCATGGGTGCCAGCCTGACAGATCCGCAAAGCCGCGGGCGCGTAGTAGGCACCTTGATGAGTGGCCTGCTGCTGGGGATTTTGCTCGCGCGGACCGTTGCGGGGGCGTTGTCCTCGGCGGGTGATTGGCGAACCATCTACTTGCTGGCGGCAGCACTGATGTTTATCAGCGCCATCGCTTTGTTTGTCGCCCTGCCCAGCCATCACCACAGTGCGGGCTTGAGCTATCCAAAATTGCTGGGATCGGTGTTTCGCCTGTTCGTCGACGAGCCAGTGCTGCGCCTGAGAGCCGCATTGGGCTTATTGACGTTCTCGCTGTTTGCCTTGTTCTGGACCCCGCTGGCTTTTCTGCTGGCGGTGCCACCCTATAGCTACTCGGACGCTGTGATCGGCCTGTTCGGCCTGGCCGGTGCCGTCGGCGCACTGGCGGCCAGCTGGGCCGGACGCATGGCTGACCGAGGCAAAGGGCAGCAGGCCACCACCGTCGGCTTGCTGGTCCTGCTTGCTAGCTGGCTACCGATGGCGTTTGCCGGCACCTCGTTGACCGCCTTGTTGATCGGCGTGCTGGCATTGGATTTTGCCGTGCAACTGGTTCACGTCAGCAATCAGAATGCGGTGTTTCAAGTCCGTCCTGCTGCGCGTAATCGCCTCAATGCCGGTTACATCACCTGTTATTTCATCGGTGGCGCGCTGGGTTCACTGGCGGGTGCGCAAACCTATCCGGTCTATGGGTGGGATGGCATCGTGCTCGTCGGGGCCGTCATCGCCACATTAACCCTGGCTGTCTGGGGCTACGCCTTGCAACGCGAAAGCAAGCTGCAACCCGTCGACTAGAGAGTGTTACAGCACTTCTCATCACTTGGCTTAGTCGCTAGGATGCATTCCCCCTGAAAATAACCTGCCCGCGCAGACCCTCTTATTGCTCCGAGATAACGAATGATCCCTAAAGAATCGCGCAACGAACTCGCCCTGGACACATTCATCAAGGCGCACCCGCACTTAATCGAAGAAATGAAGGAACTGAGCCACGAAGACCGGCAACAGCAAATCCTCTGGGCATTTGAAGACGAAGCACAAAGCCGCGGACTGGAAGCGTGGGAACTGGCGCTGGAGCTGATTGCACGCTCACCTGAAGAACTCGCAGCCATGCGTCGGGAGGTTCATCAAGAGGTGGCTGAAGCACTGGACATGAGCTGGGAAGAATACTGCGGATTCAACGACATCGCGGTGTGAGTGGCGCGCGCATTGAGTGACGCAACGGTTGTCAGCCAACCGTTCGTCACTTGAGTGGCACGAATCGGTAAAACGCCCACACCAATATCATGTAGTCCTCGCCCACCTTGGAGCTGACATCATGATGACGCTGCTCAAACACCTCTCTTTCGCCGCCGCGCTAGGCATTTTATCCGCCAGTTCGTATGCCGCACCGTCTTCAACGGGACCGACCATCCCCGAAAATCCCGTCAACCCGCCTGCAACTCAAGGGGTTGAGCCCAGCATCAATCAGGATTCCAAAATCCATAACGATGCCGATACGCCTACCCATCCTTCAGTTGACCCCAGGATTCAGGGCAATGACCCTGGTCGCCAGGGCGGTACGAATACAGACGGAAATGGCCCAGTGGGCGACAACGATCAGTTAATAACCCCGTCAGGTTCTGCCAAACCTTAATCCTGCACTCAAGGCCATCGTTCAAAACGGCTCAAAAAGGTAACTGTAAAAAAGAATTTCAAGTCATAGGTGGTGTCCAAGATGTAACGACCACTTAAAGGCTTACAGATGAAATTCGACACCTTTTCCCAAGGGCTTGCCAAAGCCGCGGGCCGCCCCCGTACGTTCCAGATTGCACTCCTGCTCATCGTGATCTGGGCCGTGTCGGGGCCTTTTTTCCACTTCAATGACACCTGGCAGTTGATCATCAATACATCCACCACCATCATCACCTTCCTGATGGTGTTCCTCATCCAAAACACTCAAAACCGTGATAACGATGTATTGCACATCAAGATCGACGAATTGCTGCGCGTAACCAAAGAAGCGCAAAATGCAGTGCTCAACCTGGACTCACTGGATGCCAAAGAACTGCGCAACATTCGCAAGCAGTACAAGCGCATGGGTGAAAACCAATCGGTAGAAGTGACGCGCACCGAATCGGTAGTCACTGCGACCGAAAAAGGCACCCAGACCCCTGCTTGAACATACCGCGCTGATACTTTCAGGCATCAGCGCAGCCCATGGCCATTAGCTGTAAGGTTTATCAGCGCCACCTTTTTGGTGAGCCGCGGCAAGTTTCTTTGCCATTTCCAGATGCATCTCCAGTTTGGGTAAGTACTTGTGAGCGAACGCTTTGAGTTCCGGTGACGTGGACTGACGGGTCTGATGCCTGAACAATGCAATGGCATCTTCATGGGTCTTGACCTGATGAGCCGCGTAAGCCACATCAAACGACGCCCCTTCCTGCACTTGAAGCATCATAGACTTCGCTTTACTCAAAATATCCTCTTCAGCCGCCACCTTAAGACCTTGCTTTTGAGCGATTTCTTTCAGGTCACGGTTGGCATCGGTGTAGTCCTTAATGACTTCGACTGCATAGCTATTGATATCTACAGCCGTGGTTTTCTGAATTGCCATGCGACTGTTTTCAATCTCCGCAATCCCTGCTGCAGACGCCTCGTCAACAAACTCGGCAGGACTGGCAGCCACGGCAGCTCCCGCCATGAACATGGCATAAGCCAATGCACAACTGGCGACAAGGCGTTTAGGGACACTCGGGGTTTTCATAACATCCTCCAGAAAAAGGCAGGTTTATTCCCTGCACAGAATCTGAAGGCGTATGCGGGTAAAGGTTTAGAAAAACCTGATGGGGGCGACGAGTGGTCGCTGCAAAAAGTACCGGACGTCATGTTTACGAGCACCGGGATGTGGCTGCGTTTATTCAAACCGCTCAACGACTGTGGCCGCTAACGCATGACCCCGGTCAACATTATAAATACGATGGATGAAAACCCACTGCCCTTGCCACTTATAAACTTTTGTGTGCACACGCATCAATTCAAATAAATAAACAGGACAACTTAGCTCCATGGCGACTTGTTTTAAGGGGACGCCCAATACTTTACTCATCCGATACTGAGCAGCGGCTTTAGACATCACCAAACATTCACGCGCCTGCGCCACCAAAGAAGTCAATTGAAAAAATGTCCATTGGTCAGCCACCTCGCATTGATGTCGATGCAATGTGATATCAAGAGAGCCCTCAACGCAAACAGGACTTGAGTATTCAACCTCACTGACGTACGCCAATAGTTTTCGCTGAATCGGCGATGAATCTATTTCCTCTTCTTTAAATCGCACCAACAATGATTCATGCATGTGTCCCGAGACGGCGGACAAGGCGGCTGCTCCATCAAGTCGCAATAACTTCCAATGCAGAATAACGCGCGCAAACACCTCTTCCTGGGCGGCGAACACATGAAAAAACTCGAGCACCGTATTCGATTGCCTTAACCGGACCTTGTCTAGAATCGCCGTAAACTCAGCCGCATCGAAGAATTGAAAGGGGCGAGCATAATTAATCTCACACCCGACGACAACCATACTTTGCTGATAGTCCTTGAGCTGCCGAGCAATCGACACGCCTAAATATTTAATAAACCAGGCGCACACATCATTTACGCCAAACTCAAGCAGAGCATGTGGATGAAACTGTATAGGACTGAACAAGGTAGGGTCGATGGCCCGGACACTAGAGACACTGCGATCAATATACATATCAACCTCCTGCAATGGCCGTAAAAACATCCAATTCATCGTGGTTATTAACGTTTACATCCAGCGAATCAACAGATAGCTTTTCACCATTTAGCGAAACCAGAAAGCTTTTCTTAACTTGCCCTTGGCCATCCAGAACAACAGCACGAAGATCCGGGTGTAGGCTGATTATTTTCAGGATCACACTCTTAACTGTGTCCTGAGGTTCAACATCAATACTCATTTCACGTGCGTAACCCATGAACCTTGCAAGGTTTCCCGATAGCTTAATATTCATTCCTTTAACTCCTGCTGATACTTGCGCTGTTCCTGCATCTCCAATTCATGGATTTTATAAATACCGAGATCCACCTTAAGCTTCTCTTGAGGGTCCGCACCCGCAATCAAGGATGCAAAGTCCCGTTGCGCCCGACCAAGACCACTGTTTTCGGTATACCCCCAACCTCCTGTGATGCTCAGTGCCATCGAGACAATTTTATTAACAGCCTCAACCGCCTGGTATTTAGCGGATGATGACACCGGATCCCAATAAGGATCCGATGCGCCCAGATCCTGTCGAAGTAAGGCGTGATAGACAAAAGCGCGTGCAGACTCAAGCAGGATATACATCTCACCCACCACAGCCTGTACATGCTGAAAGTCAATCAAGCGCTGCTGATTACGTACCGTACGGTGCACATAATCTACGGCTGCTTCAATGACTGCCCGCGCCCGCCCTAAGAACAACGTTGTTTGCAAGGATCGTCGACAATTAAGAAAGTAACGCTGGGCAAAACTGAGTCCATCCGAGGCCACCAACAAACGACTTTTGTGCAACCGTACATTATTTAAAGACAGAGATGAAATTCCGGTGGAGCGGCACCCCAGCATGACGCGAGGCAACACAACGACACCCGGATCATCCGCACGCACTAAAAAAACCTGAACATCCAACGTATTGCTGCGCACAAACACCATAAATACATCAGCTGTCTCAGCGCCAGTCACAATTTCCTTCACCCCATTCAGTACGAAATAGTCAATATCTTTATCGCGCACCGCACACGAGGTGAATGTGAATGCATCCGCATTCTCTGTGTAGGCAAACGCGCCGCCTCTTCTCCCTTCTACCAGATCGTTAATGTACTGATCATTAACATCATCACGCTCGAGGGCAAGCAGGGCTGTAATAAAAGACATCCGCACCGAGATCAAAAACGGAAAGGAGGCATCCACAGACAAATAACCAATTTTTTCCAGCACTTGGCCCCATGCAGCATACCCCTGCCCTAAGCCGCACCATGATTTAGGCAGGTGGTACTTATAAAGACCTAACTGCGCAAACTTCGAAATTAAATCGTGACTTATCGGGGTCGATGTTCGGTCGCGTTCAATGACAGAACTATTTAACTCGCGCTCTATAAGAGAACCATACACTGCCTTTACATCCCGAGCGCCTTGCCAATCTATACGCATTATGGGTCCCTCCATAGCGAGCAAGACAGTACATAACTTACAACCTCCAAGCAGCCACCCAAGCCGCCGTTTATCAGCGTCAGCGCTGTTAACACCACGACAAAGAGTAGGCCAGAATAAAAAAAACGCCATGACCTGTGCGCTAAATCGTTTTAAAAGATAAACCCTGTCCTGTAAACCCGTTATCAACCCCGCATGCGCTTCGTGTGCAGCACGAAAAGCACTTGCGACAATACTTTTTACTGCGTCAAATTACCCCACACCAAGATTGGACTGCACCCTGCTGGCCTCAACATTGACGCACGCAGGAACGTCGCATGAAGAAGGACGATAAGAATGACCCTTTTTAGACTTGCTCTGGCTTCAGAAGCGCCCAAACGGTGGAGCCTCATGGGCAGCGTGGGCAGTCCACCCCCATGCAGGCATGTACTTACTGGCCAGTATGGCGTTGCTGGGGGCGTGGATGCTGGCAAACACACGTAGCAGCTGCCGAAGGAACGAGGCTGCTGCTACAAGGATTGGCCATATCACACACAGATGCTGGCTTAATTAGGGGACACCGTTATCACCGTAGACCCGGAAAACGGACCGGGCGCAACTGCCCCTCGGGTGACTAAAGTGGAAATGATATTAAGTGGACTATCCAGATTGTTTGTAACCGACATATTAATGCCATTGGTGGCATCCCGAGTATTGATTGTCACTACGGAGTAAAGACTGTCATCATTTCTAAGCCTGACGCCCCAAGTGTTTGTACGGGCTGCCCTGACAGAGATGCTGGCAGAAGCATTACATCTAACATTGAGACGGGTCGATGCTTGTGCGCCATTAAGTTCTGAGCCGGACAGCGCTCTATGGTCGACAGTCGCATTCCCACTAATACTGCATTGCACCGGAGGTGTTGGCGGCCTTAATGGCACACAATTAGTAAGATCATATGCAGGGCCACCCATATTGCCGCTGCCCGTAGTATAAACCATACACCCCCCCGTAAGATCCGCGGCTGACTCTATCAAGTACGAATCGCTATAAGGCATAAACACCCCCATACTATTAAGCTCACGAAGAATATCTCCGAACGTCACCGGACGGTTAAGAGCCGTAGTAACGGACCATTGATCACCACTATTTTGCGAACCCACCAACCTAATCTCTGGACGTACTAGGCAAATCCGATTAGTTCCACCACAGGCACTTAATCCTGAGTCTTCAAGAGACCATCCGCTTAACGTATAGGATATTCTTGTAAACCCACCCTCAGACACAATCGACGTCACAACGAAGGTAGCGGTAGCATGTGCCCTCGATACAAAACCAAATAACAGCACCACAAACACTAAAATCAGCCGCATATAAATAACCTGGCAATTAATGCGAGACGGGGATCTTAACCATCACGAGACAGCAAGACTTAAAATAAACACAACCTGATCGTTTTTAAAAATCAAACGCCCCATCAACTAGTCATAGCTTAGCGTAAAACTTAACGCCGCATAAAACGCCCCCAACCCTATGTTCCTATCTACCAACGCCTGCGACTCCCCTTGCAGATAAGCATTGAAATTTATCAAGTTACTGCCTTTGATAAACGCCCCCATATTGTGGGTTTCATTTAGTACCAAGGGCTTGCCGTCGACAGTTTCCAACCCCAACAAGACACCGTGCACATCGCCGCTTTGCAATACCAGCAGCCCAGGTGGGTCGATACTTTCAGGCCCGCTGAACATGATACTGACCCTGCTGTTGCCTGTGCCCAACTGACAATTCTGCAGGTGCAAAGTCATGGGCCGCCCGCGGGTGCGGCCATTGAGATAAAGGTCCTTGTCCACAACGCTTAAAAAATCCAGCTCAACCTGGGCATCTTCCGCCGCGAGCATACAAGGCTCATTGACCAGCGAGCCGGAAAAGTACAGGTTGTCTTCCTCTGCCACCGCTGCTGACCACCACAGGCCTAGGGCAATCCAGAGGGTCAGGTTCACGATCCACTTGCCCATAAATCCTCCTAATAAAACTCGGCCAGTAACAGTGCCGAAGCGGTGAAGTCGATACTCGGCAACTCACTGTCCTTAAGCTTGACGGGTACTGCCTCCAGCAACGGCAAGGCGGTGGGGGTGATCTGCATAAATTGAGGCTCGCCGGGAATAAGCTCGGCCCCGCCAAGCAATACCTTGATGCCAAGGTCCGGCACAGAGGACTGCAACGCTTTAGGTTCAAAAACAGCAGGATTGCCCTTGAGGGTCAGGCGCATGCGCCAGGAAGTACGGGTACTCGCACCCGGACAGTTGATTTGATAAGGGATCGCCTTGCGGTATTGCTCACCATCGATGCGATTGATGGCGAGATTGCCAAAGCGCACATCCAGACGCCCGCCCTTGTCACTGACCGTACAGAGGGGCCGTGCCAGTAGAGTGCCGCTTAACTGCAGGGTTTCGGCCATGCCAGCCAAAGGCAAGGCAGCCAGCGACAGAACTGTTAACACTCGATTTAAGGCGTTCATTGATACTCCACCATCACCGTGGCGGTGGCCGAAAACGTGCCATTTACGATGTCGCTGCTTTGAGTCCTTTTGGCCAACACTGCTTGCAGCAACGGTTTCTTGCTGGCATCGAAATTTGCCCAGGTATTGAGCGCAAGCGCAGAGCCATCTTTTTTAAACGCAATACCCAGTTCGTCATTGCCTGGCACTGCCAATAAAGCCGGTAAAAACCAGGTGCCGGCCCCCTGCACCTGTATGCGAACCTGATTGCTCACCGCCAGTGAGCAATCAAGGGTGTAAGGGAGGGTGATGGTCTTGTAACTGCCATCAATATCGTCGACTTGCACATCGCCAAATGTGGCGGCAATCAATTTACCGTCGTTGATCACACACGGAGGGGCCGCCATCATATTACCGCCGAAATCCATACGCATATCGACAGCAAGGCATGCCAAAGGCAGTGCAGACGCCAACAGAACAGCCAGCACTCGGGACAGGACGTTCATAGATATTCAACCATCAATGTCGCGCTGGAAAAAAATGCCCCGGTTCGTATCTGGGTACTCCCAGCCCTCTTGACCAACACAACTTGCAACCGAGGTGTACTGGTGCGATTGAAATTTGACCACGTATTGATCGCAAGGTTGGTGCCGTCTTTTATGAACTGGATGCCAACTTCGGGAATACCCGTAATAGCCAACAGTGCAGGAGTAAACGACTGGGTTCCTCTCACTTGCATACGAATGACGCTGCTCTCGACACTGGAGCAATTCAGGGTGTAAGGGATGGGGATCGTCTTGTAACTGCCATCGATATCGGCGGTCTGAACATCTCCAAAATAGGCATTAATAAATCTTCCGCCGTTGATCACACAGGTGGGCGCCAGAACAGTGCCGCTGATCGTCACAGTCATACTGGAGGCAGCATTCGCGAATGACCCACAACCCAGTGCCAGCACCATAAGCGCCACTCGCAGGGCCGACATTTTGCAGTGCTCAGTCATAGCTCAGATTCACATTCAGGCTGGCACGAAAAGCGCCCGGACGCAGCGGTGCAGCGGTGCGCTCAGGCCGGATGTAGTAAGTCAACTGGCTGTCACCCGGCGTGACAAACCACACAGGCGCGGTTTGCCCCAGATGCAGGTTGCGCCCCTGAACGTCCTGCACGCGCAGGCCAACACCACTGGCACCCTCTACCTTGATCAGTTCCGGGGTATCTGGATCGGACACGGCGCTGAAGGTCAGCGTGGCCACTGGCTCGCTGGCACTCCACAGCAGGGTGCCCAGCCGGTCATCCCGGCGCCCGCCCTCGCTGCGTACACAGCCCTGCAGTTTCAGTTGTAGCGTTACAGGCCTGCCCTGATCGCCCATTTGAGCCAGGCGAGCTGTACTCAGGTTGCCCAGGTCCAGGGTCTGATGGCTGGAACTGGTGTCCAGATAACACGCGCTTTCAAGCAAGCTGCCGATCACCTGGAACTCGGCCGTCTGCACGTTTGTACCTGCGGCCTGGGACAAGGTTGAAACACTTGAGCAGCAGAGCAAGGCCACCAGGCAGTTGCGGAGTCGAGGGATCATGGTTTCAGCTCACTTGAAGAGGTCATGGCTCAAGGTCATTTCTTGTCGGTAACAGGGCTGGCGGTGCAAGTCCCCGCCACACAGCTGAACTGCAATTGCGGACGGCCGCCGTAGTCATTGACGTAGGTCAGCACTGGCTTGTCGCCCAGCACCTTGGTGCTCAAGCCCAGATCCTGCTGGGACTTGGGCGGGACCATAATGGGCTTGAAGTCCGCCGGGCTGGCTGTCTTGAGATCCGGGGCGGCTTCAATCAGAGTGATGAAATAAGGCGTCGGGTTGTTAACCTGATAGCGCTCGCCCTGACGGCTCAGGGTCAGTTGTTCCTGCCAGGGCGCTTCACTCAAGCCCTTCTTTTGCGCAATCGCCAAGGGCCGGTAGAACAGCTTTACCCGGGTTTGCAAGGCGATTTGCAAGGTGTTGGCCTTGTCGCTGCGCGGCGGAATTTCGCGCAGGTTGAAGTAAAAAATCGACTCGCGATCCTGGGCGAGCAGGTTCAACTCTGGCAGGCCCTGGATCTTCACCTGGCTGCTGGCACCGGGTTCCAGGCGCTGTACAGGGGGGAGCACCACCATGGGGCCGGTGACTTTCTCGCCCTGTTCGTTTTCGATCCAGCCCTGGGCCAGGTAAGGCAACTGCGCATTCTGGTTGCTGATGCTCAGGCTGACGGATTTTTCACCGCCGATAAAAATCACCCGGGTGCGGTCCAGTGATACAGCGGCCTGACTGGTTTGTACGGTACTTGCACCAAGCATGGCGAGTAGTACAAAGGTGTAGCGTTTGCAGAAGATCATGGGTGGTTCCTGTAGCCATAAATTAAGTGGCGCCGTTGCTTGTGTCGCCAAGGGGCTGACACAGCAGCTCCAGTTGTGATTTGAGTGAAGCAACCTTGTCCGGCAGGGTGAAGCGGCAGTGGTCGTTGCCCCCCCAGTTCAGCGTCATGGTTTCGCCAGGTTGCATGCCGCTCAGATAGGTCGAACCTTCTTCACCGACAATGCCGGTGTCCTGGCCGCGGCTATTTTTGGCGGTTGCACCAAAGGGCGGGGCGTCACGATCGGCCATCAGAATGGTGACCATCCCCTTTGCTCCGGCGATCACGTCAAAGCTGCGATAGCCAATGGCGCCTTCGGTCAACGTGCCCTGGATCACGGACTGGGTTGCTTCAACATCGTCGGGCAAGGTGTCCAGATCGATACTGGCCTGATTGCGGTAGTAGCTGTTGACGTCCGTGATCACGGCCTTGCCGAACCGGTTGGTATGGGTCACGGCGCCGTTGCCACGCACCGGTACATCGGCCACACCCTGGGTATCGACCAGCAATCGGGTGCCGCCCATTACACTACTGCGGTGCAGGGCCGCGCCTCGACCGGTGATGGTGGCGCCGCCTTCTACGGACAGGCTGGCCGTGGTGTATTCGCCCTCCTGGTAACTGCCACTGACAACCACTTGGGCCTGATCCCCTTGATGGGAGAAAAAGCCACTGGCGGTTTCGCCGCTTGAAGTCTTACCGGCGCTGAGCATGTACTGGTTACGCTCGTCGAGGCTGTCGTAGTAACTCAAGGTATGGGTGCTATCTCCGTTATTAACCGAAGTGTTGAGGCTGATTGAGCCCGTACCACCCCAGGGAATACTGACCGACAGATACGCACCATCATCGGAGGCACCATTGGATTTGTTCTGATAGGCCGTCAGCGACAGGCTAAGATTTTTCAAACGACCCACATCGAAGTAGCGCGACATCGACAGGCTGAAGCGATCACTGGCCCGGCTGTCCCAGTAGGTCTGGTGGTTATAGTTGAAATACAGGCTGAGGCCGGCATCACGAAACTGTTTGCTCAGGGTGGTGGTGTACATGTTCTTGCTGCGGTTAAGCGGCCGATCACCATGCCTGGCTTCAATAAACTCGTTCATGCTCATGTAGTTTTCTTCGGAGAAGCGATAGCCGGCGAAGGTCACCTGGCTGTCGTACTCATCGAAGCGCTTGGAGTAGCTGATCCGGTAGGACTTGCCCATCAGGGCACTGTTGCTGGCCGGTACAGCGGCACGGGATTGGGTGACATCCACCGACAACGCGCCAAAAGCCAGCAAGTCACGGCCGGCACCCACCGCCAGCGAACCGTAATCCTTGGCGCCGAGTGCGCCGCCATACAACGACCAGCCATTACTTACACCCCAGGAAAACTCGCCAGTGGTGAAGATCGGGCCGTCCATCTGATGCTCCCAGTCGGAAGGCTTACCGCCTGTCAGCTTGTAGCGCACAGACCCCGGACGCGTCAGATACGGAATGCTGGCGGTGTCCATTGTGAAATCCTGAACACTGCCGTCCTGTTCTTCGACGCGCACATCCAACTGACCACTGACCGCATCGTTAAGGTCCTGGATACGAAAGGGGCCCGGCGGCACCTGAGTGTTGTAAAGCACCCTGCCCTGCTGGCTGATCACCACGCGAGCGTTGGTGCGGGCCACGCCCGTGACCTCGGGGGCATAGCCTCGAAGATTGGGCGGCAACATATTGTCGTTACTGCTCAGGTTGGCGCCTGTGTAGCGGAAGCTGCCGAACAGGTCGGAGTCCAGGTAGCCTTCGCCGACAATCAGGCTCGAACGTAAAGACGGTATGGCACGCAATGCGTAAAAGCGGCTCCAGGCGAATTGTTGCTGTGAGGCCTGGCCAGCGCTGCGCTGCATTTGTGATTGCCAGTCGCCGCGAAAGCGCCAGGCACCCTGATTGAAACCCACAGTACCGTTGCCATTCAGATTGTCGTTGCGACTGCCTTTACGGTCGGTGGTCTGAGCGTTGAAGTTGTAGTCAAACAGCGCACCGGTAATGCCATCGTCCCAGCGAGAAGGCGGGTCCCAATTCGGCGCGGTGTATTCCAGCTGGTCCTGGGGGATGCTCAGGTACAACCCTGAAGTACTCAGATCGCCACGAGCCTGCATGCCGGGAATACTGCTGAGCTCCAGACACGCACCGTCGCGCCACCAGGTCAGGTTTTTAATTGTTTGCTCTTTCAAACCCAGTTCATTTACAAGTGCTGGGGAGAGGCAGGGGAGACTGTTCTTCGGGTTATCATCCGGGGTAATAAAAACAACGGGGAATTCAGTGAGCGTATCGCGATTAAGATGAACCATCAGTGTGTACTCCCCCGGCATGATGAAGTTCGCCGAAGCAAACACCCCAAGATCAAGGTTCTGGCGATCGTTAAGGTCCAATACATCGGTATTGAACTCGAACTCTTGGGCTGCACTGGCCCACGTCGCCAAACAACACAACGCTGTGGCAGTCAATACCTTACGGTGATCCACGCGAATACAATCCTTGATCTATAAAGCCTCACCACTTCAATCACTCAGAAGTGCTGAATACTCAATTTGATAGTGGCGTGATAGTTACCCGCCTGAAGTGCACTTCCAGTACCGACAAGTTCCAGGACGTAATTAAGCACCATGGTGTCAGCAACACCGGAGCTGTCATCAAGTAACATGCCGGGCGCAATCAACTTTCCACGAGCATCCTTTATCCGCAATGCAATGCCTTTGACTGCACCCTGGAGGCTAAAATTATTACCGTCAACCTCACCTTCAAATGTCAATTTCAAGGCCCGCGACGATAGGGCATTGGAACCTGTGTAGGTGATGCCGCAATCACTCAGGTAAATATTCAAAGGCCGCTGAAACGAGGCTTCACCGCGTACCAGGCCATCCAGCGAGGCCGGTTGAAAGGTGACCGTTTGGCCTTCATTACCCATGCGCATGGCACAGCCCGTATCCACAATACTGCCGACTAATTGCACACGCCCTTCTTGTTGCTTGTTAGCCAGTAGGTCAGCGGCACAGGCCTGCACACCAAACAGGTACAGAACCAGGAGCAGTGACAACAGCAGCAGGACGCCAGAGCGAATCATCAACACCTCCGAAAACTTCCCCCAAGCACGCACTAAGTACGTACTCAGGGGCATCTCAATGACGGAGCGAGTTATTGATAAGCGAGGGTAAAGTTGGCGAACGTCTCGAAGTCACCCGGCGTAATTTCAGCAGCCGCTCCAGGTGTGCCTGGCTCATCACCTACACCCGGCGTGCCTGGTGCTCTGTCACCCTGCAGGTAAGCGCTGAACGCGAGGAAGGTATCGCCGTTAGACAGCGTCTGTGCAGGCGACTCACTGCCCAGCGGGATCAGGGTACCGTTTTGATCGGCGATAGCCAGGCTGGCACCGCGAGCCGTGCCTCTGAGTGCCAGCAGGTCAGTGTTGGCTGCCGGCGAACCGGTGAAGGTAGCAGTCGCAGACTTCAAGACACCCAATTCACAGCCGAGCAGTTCGATTCGGAAAGGCGTAGGGCGAGACTGACCACCATCCCTCAGCGCAACGTTGGCAACCTGCGCCATTTCAACAGTCTGAAACTGCGAGTCTTGAGCGATAGAGCATGGCGCATTAATAATGGAGCCTTTAAACGTAATGACGCCATTACCCTGATTTTCAGCCATTGCACCAGCCGAAGTTGCCACCAGAGTAACTGCCATAATGGCGCCAGCCAAAGTTTTAACTTTCATTTCACGCTCCTAAAGTTGTTGTTTCCCTTGAGGAAGTTCACCGGAACCTTCTCAAGCTCGGGTATCGAAGTACCGTTGAGCTGGGGCAACTTTAGGGGGCGATAGTGTAAAAGTGAGTAGGACGTTGCCGATAGCATGCTAGGAAATTTCCCACATGCTTTTTCCTGCTAGCGGTCAGGCAGTCAGCGCATTGCGCTTGGCAAGCTCGGCCAGGTCCACCAGCGAATTGACGCTCAGCTTTTGCAGCAGGCGGGTTTTATAGGTGCTGATGGTCTTGTTGCTCAAAAACAGTTTTTCACTGATCTGCTTGTTTGAATAACCCTGGGCCAAGTGCTGCAAGACCGTCAATTCGCGGTCGGTCAGCGACTGGATCTGCTTAAGCTCGGTCAGTTGATCTGACGAGCTGACGCTGTCAGAGGTCAGCGAGGGAAAGAAGGTATAGCCTGCGTCTACGGCCTTGATGGCAGTAATCAGTTTGTCCAGGCCTTCTTCCTTGTTGATAAAACCGCGGGCACCGAGCTGGATGCAGCGCCTGCACACCGAGTCGGCAGGCTGGGAAGTCAGGATCAGTATTTCACTGCGTACATTCAGGGCCTTGATACGGGTAATCACACTAAAACCATCGAGCTTGGGAATTCCGATATCAAGCACTACCACCTGCGGCGTCAGTTCGCTCACCAGTTGTACAGCATCAAGCCCGTTGTCTGCTTCACCCACCACGCGCATGCCATGTTTTTCCAGCAGAACCGTGACCGCGAGCAGAATCACCGGGTGATCATCAACTATAAGAACGCTATGCATGGTGCCTTTAACCTCTTGAACGCGCTTGCCACTGAACAGCGGTAAAGGCTAACACGCTTAGCCAGGCAGGATCTGGCTATAGGCCTTCGTGAAGTTTAGCTTCGGAAATTTCCTAGAAAAGATCGGAAAATTCCCATTTGGACACTTTCAGTACGCTAGCACACTGATTCCCCTCCTTTCTGAGTAGATGTGCGCGATGCAAGACTTGACGGTTTTGGTGCTGGAGGATGAACCCTTCCAGCGGCTGGTCACTGTGACCGCGCTGGAAAAACTGCTGCCGGGCACGGTGTTGCAAGCGGCTGACGGCGATGAGGCGATCACAGCCCTGGCGGGCTGCAGCCATGTGGATATTGTGCTGTGTGACCTGAAAATGGCCGGCATGGATGGCCTGGCCTTTCTGCGTCATGCCACCAGCAGCGGCAAGGTGCGTGCAGTGGTGCTGTGCAGCGGGCTTGACCCGATTCTGCGTCAGGCTACGGTGTTGATGATCCACTGCCTTGGCCTCACCTTTCTCGGTGATTTGGGCAAGCCGTTCAATATCGAGGGTTTCAACCAACTGGCCAAACGTTATAAGGCGCACTGTAACACCCAGCCCAGGCCGTTATTGCCGGCGGAGCTGCCCACCCTGAACGATGTGCTGCAAGGCCTGGATAACGGCGCGTTCGAGGCCTATTACCAACCCAAAGTCACTCTTGCGGGTCAGGATCTGGTGGGCGCAGAAGTGCTCGCGCGCTGGGTGCATCCGCAGTGGGGAGTATTGGCTCCTGCACACTTCTTGCCGGTGATGGAGCAGCACAATCTGATCGACAGAATGTTCTGGCATCTGTTCGAGCAGGGTTTGGCCCTGCACCAGCAACTGGCAGCGCAGGGCCAGGCAATCCATTTGGCGTTCAATCTGCATCCGGCGCAGTTGGCATGCAGCGGCCTGACCGAGCGCATTCCGATGATGCTCAAGCGCGCGCAGGTGCCAGCAGCCTGTGTGATCTTCGAGATCACCGAAACAGGCCTGCTCAGCGCCCCGGCCAGTAGCCTTGAGAATCTGGTGCGCCTGCGCATGCTCGGTTGTGGCCTGGCCATGGATGATTTTGGCGCGGGTTACTCATCGCTGGATCGCCTTAGCGAGCTGCCCTTCAGCGAGATAAAGCTGGACCGGGCGTTTGCCCACAAGATGCAAAGCAACCCCAGGTGTGCCGCGATTATCAGTTGCTCGGTGGCTCTGGCCCGGGCGCTGGATATTTCGCTGGTGATCGAGGGCGTAGAAACCGCCGCACAACAAACCCGCCTGATCGAACTGGGCTGTACCATTGCCCAGGGCTATCTATTTGCCCGGCCCATGCCGCAAAGCCACTTTATCGATTACTGCAGGATCAGGCTGCTCGCCAGCACGGGACCATCACCGAGCAATAAAGGCGATGGCTTTGAACTATAATCTCGCCAGCCACGATGACCATGCCGTATTGCGTTGCGTCCCATCAGACTTCCACGGTCTCTTTTCGATGTACTTACCTTTGTTCTGGCTGGCCTTATGCTCGCTACTGATCAGCTCTCCCGTGGAGGCTGGCGCACTAACTTCGGCCCCCCAAACGCTCTCCAGTCAATTGCGCATCGACCGTCAGGACCTGGGTATTACCCAGAAAGACTGGCAATGGCTGCGCCACAAGGGCGAACTCAGGGTCGGCGTATCGCCTGACGAGTCCCCACCCTTCTCGATCAATGCTCAGAGCAACCAGTACGAGGGCATCAGTGCCGATGTAACAGCCCTTGTTGCCCAATTGCTGGTGCTTAAGGTCAAGATCGTGCCATTTGCCAACGCCAAGGACGCCGCCCAGGCGCTGCAGGAGGGCAGCATCGATGTGCTCAGCAGCCACGGTAGCCAGGAGCCGGGCACGCAGTTGATCTTCAGCAAGCCTTATGCCCGGGACCGCTTGGCTGTGTTCAAGCGCAGCGCCGAACCACGTAATTCGCCCAGCGATCTGGCTGGTTTGCGCGTAGCGGCTACCGACGAGCATATGAACGACTTGCTAAGGCGCTATCCACGGGCGGATTTGAAGGTCTATGCCGACCATGACAAAGCCATTGCCGCCGCAGCTTTCGGCCAGGCGGATGTGTATGTCGACGACCTGTACAGCGCCTATTACCAGATCAATCATGCGTTCTACGGCTATGTGCGCTTTGAGCGCTTCAGCGATCTGGCTATTGGCGGTTACAGCTATGCCTTGCGCGCAGACAACAATCAGTTACAGCGGCTGATCAATATCGCCCTTGAGACCATTGGCGACGATCGACTTACCCATCTGGCCAAGCGCTGGATCGGCAACAGTTTTATTCCCGGCGAAGAGCCGATCGACCTTACGCCGCAACAGGTGCGCTGGATAAAGCGTAATCCGGTAGCTCGACTGGTGATCAACGATGACCTGGCCCCGGGTGCCTATTTTGACTCCAACGGGATTTTTTCCGGTGAAGTGGCCGATCTTCTGGAAGTGATCACCCTGAGCACCGGGCTGCATTTTCAGGTGATTTCGCGCGGCGGCGGTTACCCGCAAATCATCGAAACCTTGCTCAAGGGCGATGCCGATCTGGCACTGATGACGGCCAGCCCCGAACGTGAGGAACATCTGCGCTTTACCCGGCCGGTGATCAACGGTCCTTTTGTGCTGCTTAGCACCATAGCGCAACAAGGCAAGCTGGACAGCCTGGTCGACAAGCGTGTGGCCATTCCCAGCGGGCATGTGGCCATACAACAACTGCGCAGAAACTATCCCAAAGCCACGCTGATCGAGGCCGGTGACACGCTGGACTCGATGAACCTGCTCTATGAAGACAAGGCCGATGCCGCGGTCATAGCATTGCCTGCGGCGCGCTATTACAGCGAACGGTTATTTCGCGACAAACTGGTCATCAACAATATGCTGGACCTGGGCCCGGGCACGGCCAGCTTCGCCTTGCGCCGCAGTGATGCGGAACTGCAATCCATTATCGACAAGGTCTTGCAGAACATTGCACCGGATGAACTCAGCGCCATTGCCAACCGCTGGCGAGCGCCACCGGGCATGAGCGGGCAAACCTGGGTGGATTACGAACGGCTGATCCGTCAAATCGTCGTCGGCGCTGCGCTGTTACTGTTGCTGGTATTGGTGTGGGTGATCTACCTGCGCCGCCAGATCAAGGCCCGGCTCAAGGCCGAGCGCATGCTCAATGACCAACTGCAATTTGTCGAAGCCCTGACCGACTGCATGCCACCACCGCTGTATGTGTGTGATGTAAACGGGGTCATCCTGTCGTGCAACCGCAGCTTCCTTAAAAGCATCGGTTTGAACAAGGATCAGGTGCTGAACAAGGCTGTGCATGAGTTACCCGGCGAGCACATCAAGAACCCACCTGAGCTTGATCAAAACTATCAGCAAGCACTGAGCAACGGTCAGACCATCGAGTCGCTGCATCTTATTGAGCTGCAAGGCAAGATCGTGTCGGTCAGCCATTGGGTACAACCGTTCCACGACTGCCAGGGCATCACCAAGGGTCTTATCTGCGGCTGGCTGGATATCAGCGAACACCGCCAACTGGTGCAGCAACTGCAGGAGGCCAAGAGCCAGGCCGACAGCGCCAGCAAGGCCAAGAGCAGTTTCCTGGCAACCATGAGCCATGAAATCCGTACGCCCATGAACGCCGTTATCGGCATTCTGGAGTTGGCGCTCAAACGCGCCACTGATGAGCCCATTGATCGCGCCAGCATTGAAATTGCCCACACCTCGGCTAAAAGCCTGCTGGAGTTGATCGGCGATATTCTCGATATCGCCCGTATTGAATCCGGGCGTCTGAGCCTGTCGCCCAACCGCGCCAACCTGCGCGAGTTGGTGGAATCGGTGGCCCGGGTGTTTGAAGGGCTGGCCCGGCAAAAACGCCTGCGCCTGTTGCTGGAGATCGATTCGAGCATCAATTGCGATGTGCTGGTCGATGCCCTGCGCTTCAAGCAGATCCTCTCCAATCTGGTCAGCAATGCGATCAAATTTACCGAGGAAGGCACGGTCAAGGTCAGTATCGTGGGCGCCTTGCTCGACAACATTCTGCTCAACGTGAGCCTCAGCGTGCAAGACACCGGTGTGGGCATCAGTTCGGTCGATCAGCAGCGCCTGTTCCGCCCCTTTGCCCAGGTGCAGCGCAATGTGCAGCACACCGAAGGCACTGGTCTGGGCCTGGTGATCTGCCGCTCGCTGTGCGAAATGATGGGCGGCCAATTGAGCATGAACAGTGCGTTGGGCCGGGGGACGCAGGTCAATATCGAGTTGCGCGTGCAGGTACTTGAGGCCATTAGCGTGCCGCTGCTGCCGCTGCTGGCGCCAGCGCAAGTCAGGCAGCGTTATCGCCTGCAGGTGCTGGTGGTTGATGATCACCAGGTCAATCGCAAGGTGCTATCCGAGCAGTTGAACTACTTGGGCCACGATGTCAGCGAAGCGGAAAATGGCCAGCAGGCTTTCGAGAGCTGGAGCACGCAGGCGTTTGATGTGGTGATTACCGACTGCCATATGCCGGTCATGAACGGCGCAGAACTCACCCGGGCCATTCGGCGCGAGGAACAGGACAACGCACAGGAGCCCACTGTGATCATCGGCCTGACCGCCGATGCCCAGCCGCAAGAGCTTGAACTGTGCATTCTCGCGGGCATGAACGAGTGCCTGATCAAGCCGATCAGCGTTGATGAACTGGACGCGCATTTGCTCGCCCACCAACACTTGGAGGAGGTACAACAGCCTGCAATGGCCCAACTGGCGTTGGTGCCTGACTCAGTACAAATGGTTGATCTTGGCCCGCTGGAGGGTTTGATCAGCAGCGAGCCGATAAAGCTGCGCAAAATTCTCGATGAGTTGATCAAGAGCAACCGTAAGGACTGTCAACTTATGACGGTATTACTGCAAGAAGGTGAGGTTGAGAAGCTTGTAGAACTGGCCCATCGCATCAAGGGCGCAGCACGAGTGGTAAAGGGCGAGCACCTGGTTCAGTGCTGCCGCAAGCTTGAGATCGCGTGTATTGACCCGCAAGTATCACTGAATCAGCTCAGGGCGTTGGTCGCTCAGGTCGAAACAGCGATCGGGATGCTGGAAGAGGCGTTGCTGGGGCTCAGGAATCCCAATTAATAAACCGACGCACTCTTTGCAGTTTCGCAACCGCCAGAGGCCTCTGAGGGATCAAGTATTGCTTCTGCCACTCAAGGCACTACACGCAGCCGCCTCTTTCGGGCAGGGATCGATTGAGGACATAAGGTTTTCGATTATCCTCGTGTCAGGTACCCCTGGGAGCCTTTTGAATACCCCCCCTTCCCTCTCATCGTTCGCGGCGACAAACCTGGGACGCCCCTCATAGACCAGCGCGTTACGAACGTACGGACACTGGATACAGAACGTCTCAAAGTGTCTATCAGTCTCAGGCACCAATGCCGTATTGATAACCACCAGATCAAAAGGCTCGTCCGCGCGATCAAGCATGGCCAGCAGTTCGTCAAAAGAGCCGACAGGTGCAATGCGGTGGTATCCAAATTTATTGAACATCTTCTCGATGGACAAACGTTGAAGATGCTCGTCTTCAACGATCAATATGCGCAGTGAGGGAGTAGACATTGTTACCGCTCGTAGGGGCGAAATCTGGAGAGACTGAAGGTGTGGGGTATTGTTGCTCGTCCTTGAATAAGCAGGAACGAGGAAGACTCCTACGAATACGTAGGAAAAATCCCACAAGTCGCTACACCATTGCGCACAGCCACCCTTCTACGGATTGACATAGGCGCCTAGCTCTCCATTTCGATCCCGTGTAGCACGAGCGAGGGCAATCTTTACCATCAGGAGAGTGAGGATCTCAAGAACGGGGAATGGCATGGCGCCGATCAGCACCTTCTCCTGACGACACCGCAAATGCTCACAAGGTGCGTTTACAGGTCTATTTATGACAGACCGAAAAAAGCCGCCTCGATGGGCGGCTTTGCAAGTAGATAGCGCACAGATCAAACGATGATCGTGTGAGGGTACGCGTGCATGGCGCTGTCGTGTGTCACCAGGCTGATACCTTCTGCAAGCGCTTGGGCCACCATGATGCGGTCAAACGGATCGCGGTGATGATTGGGCAGATTGCCCACAGTCAGCCCGTAATCAGAAGTGATCGGCAACTCAAGATAGCCCGCATCTAACAGCACTTTGCGTAGCACAGCTGGAATAACACCGGTGCGCTCGGCGCCCTTGATGGTCAGCTCCCAGATGCTAGCGGCGCTGAAATACAGGGTGTTGGCCTCATCGTCGATAAGCTGGGCCGCCGCCTTAGACAGTTTGTCGTCGCCGATAGCTGCCCAGATCAGGATATGAGTGTCGAGCAATAACCTCATGCCTTGCCCTCAAACAGATCCGCTATTTCAACATCCAGAGCGTCCGAGGCCTCGGCGTTGAATGTCACTCCAGCGAGCATCCCGCGGCGCTTGGGGGCTGTAATAGGAACCAGCTTGGCCACTGGCACGCCTGCCTTGGCGATGATGATGGTCTCCCCGCCCGCTGCCGCATCAACAAGCTGCGAGAAGTGTGTTTTCGCTGCATGGATGTTGTGGGTCTGCATGTCACTATCTCTCGATGGTTGGTCAATGCAGCCAGCCTAGTCCATCGGGTGGACTAAGCAAAGAATGGTTGGCTGCCTGCGCTTGCGGGCAGTGCTCATAGCGACAAGCCTAGTCATTGAGAAGTTGGGAGATGACAGCGCACGCCGCAGTTGAGACACGTCGCCCCCCCCAAACACACCGGAGCGCTGAAACTCACAGTTACCAAGTCAAATTGACCCAAGCCGATATTGGGCGGCAATGTCCTTGGTTTCTATGGACTCATACAGGGACTTCACATGAGGAAGGACGATAAGGACGACCCTTTTTTAGACTCGACATGGCATCAGAAGCGCCCAAACGGTGGAGCCTCATGGGCAGCGTGGGCAAAACCCTCTGTGCCAGAACCGGTGTACGTCCCAAAAGATGAATGGCCATCCCCCAAGAAACGCACCGACCAGGTCTTCGCCAAGTCCTGCGTCTCTGAAAATTGGTGCAGCACGGATGCAGGGAAGGTCATCGAACCCGCCTCCAACTTCGGCAACATCATGGTGGTTGCCTCCATGCTTTTGCCCTCTGCGTCAAATGCAGTGGCAATGGCCATCGGTGCAGATGCCGGACTCGCACGCGTAGCGGGTGGCGGCATCATGCAACAGCGTATGACGTGGGCAATACGTGGCGCGGGAGGCCCGGTCAGCGTTTTTATAATGGGGATGCTCCCCGCCAAAATGGGTGATGGCACACTCCATACCGACGAACAACTGCGCAGCTTGAACAAGGCCAGCACACGGGTGCGCTTTCAGTTCCGACGTGATGCCGAAGGGGTCATGCAGATTTACGGCATTCACACCGGCGCGTCAGGTGATGACTCAGTACGCATCGTGCAAGTGAGGTGGAACGCAACCAAAACTGCGATGGAGGCTGAGCTAAATGGGATCACCATCCTTTGGACGCCACCACACAGCTCTTCAGGCATGCCACCACTGAGTTACCCCGACGAAAACGGCAAGCAACTGGGCACCATCCTCGTACATCCGATCCCGGAAAACACGGACAGCCAGCTTGACGGCCTTCCTGGCGATGACATTACAACCGAGGACTGCATTCTGGTCTTTCCGGAAGAAACTGGCCTCAAGTCGTTGTATGTGGTGTATGCAAAACCGTTTGGTGGTGGGGATATCAAATACCACACTCCCCCGCTTACACTTCCTGCGTTCCCAGATGCTATCCGTATCCGTAAAAAAGGAAATCGCAAGCGCTGGGAAAGCAAAAAACGTATTTACGAATGGGACTATCAGCATGGGGCAGTAGAGGTGTACGACAAGCAAGGAAACCACTTAGGCGAGTACGACGCCACTACTGGTGAACAAACTGGAAAAGCCAAGTCCGAAAGACAAACCACAACAAAATAAATCAGGAGTGTTACCAATGGCCTTCATTGTAATCAGTGGCTTTTACCCAGAGCCAAACCCGGATAATTCAATACAGTATGAGAAAGTCGTATCGCAAGAGTTACAGCCAGCAATTCTCGCTGCAATGGGCTGGAATAGCCTAGGAGATGTACCGATGGGTGAAAATGATCTAACTCAAGATCAATCCATAGCGGTTATGACGATACTGGGCGACCCGATCAACAGTGACCTGATGTACTGCATGGGGCTTTGCAGCTAAATATCAGAGGCGGGTACGAACGTCTATTCGCCACCTCCCACCGTCATCTTTCGCAGGCTCAGCTGAAAGCCATGAAATTCATCGTTGAAGCATTTGATAAAGAGAACGAATTTCCAGATTTTGAAGTAGT
This sequence comes from Pseudomonas sp. TWR3-1-1, assembly GCF_049896545.1. Lineage (NCBI taxonomy): Bacteria > Pseudomonadati > Pseudomonadota > Gammaproteobacteria > Pseudomonadales > Pseudomonadaceae > Pseudomonas > Pseudomonas sp. TWR3-1-1. Next base: position 846,829 of record NZ_JAFCUO010000001.1, on the reverse strand, counting down.
CCTCCCTGACGATTGCGAAGCCCAGTTAGCCGAAATCATGAACGGGTCATCTCCACAGCGAGGCGACGAGGGCTACGACCTGAACGAAACCCAACTATCGAACATTGAGGTATTGGCGGGTAAACGTTTCAACGACGAAAAACACATATTCCAACTCACTTGTAACGTGAGCTGAAATACTGCCTTTGGTAATTAGGCTAAGAGACGGGTCGATTTTTCAGCACTACGCCCCATCCCAGACGCAGAGGCGCACCGAAGAGAGTGGATAGCGTCCACTTTGCAACGCGGCAATGCATCAGCCTTTTGCCAGATTGAGCGCATTTTAGCTGCCTCTGCCAATTGTTGGTAAACCCCCCGCCTCTCGCACCAAAATAGCGCGCCAGTCCCATGGGGGGCATTTTCCAGACGCCAAAAACCACAAACCCCCGACTTTCTCTAGGAAAATCAGGGGTTTGTGTTTACTTAATGTGGCGGTGAAGGAGAGATTCGAACTCTCGATACAATTTCTTGTATACACACTTTCCAGGCGTGCTCCTTAAGCCACTCGGACACTTCACCGTATCTCTTCAAACATGTTCTGTCTGTCGAGGCGCGCTAATGTAGTCGAAACCTTTCGATATGACAAATCTTTTTTTCAGAATTTTCATGTGCTTACGCGATTTGCTGATGACTGGCCTCTAGCAGGGGGGCAAATCGGCCAATTGTCGGCCCCTGCACCACGCCTTGGTTGGCGCCATACGCCGCTGCGCCAGCGTCTATATAGAAGATGCGCCGCGATCAGCTGACTCACCAGTCAGTCACAGCGCTTTACCTGTGCCGTGGGGCTGGGTAACGTCTGCTCCACTTCAATACAAGGATTGACGCCATGAGTGACTTGATTGCCTACCACCTGGAAGACGGTATCGCCACGCTGACTTTGTGCAATGGCAAGGTGAATGCGATTTCGCCGGATGTAATCACCGCCTTTAATGCCGCGCTGGATCAAGCGGAACAAGATCGCGCCGTGGTGATTATTACCGGGCAACCGGGCATTCTCTCCGGCGGTTATGACTTGAAGGTGATGACGGCTGGCCCTCAGCAGGCGGTTGATCTGGTGACTCAAGGCTCGACGCTGGCACGTCGCCTGTTGGCACATCCTTTCCCGGTGATCGTGGCTTGCTCCGGGCATGCGGTCGCCAAGGGTGCCTTTTTGCTGTTGTCGGTCGATTACAGGATCGGTGTCGATGGCCCCTTCAGCATCGGCCTCAACGAAGTGCAGATCGGCATGACCATGCACCACGCCGGTATTGAGCTGGCCCGCGATCGCCTGCGCAAGTCGGCCTTCCATCGTTCGGTGATCAACGGCGAGATGTTTAACCCGCAAAGCGCAGTGGACGCAGGCTTCCTCGACAAAGTGGTTCAGCCGCAAGAGCTGCACGGCGCAGCGCTTGAGGCTGCACGCCAATTGAAGAAGATCAATATGAAAGCGCACAAGAACACCAAGCTCAAAGTGCGCAAGGCATTGCTGGATACTCTGGAAGCTGCCATCACCCTTGATCACGACCATATGGGTTGAACCTCTTGCGACCCGACTGCCTGTGCAGTCGGGTCGCAAGCTCTGTCGCTCACCTCCCCTGCCTGGCCTGTTGATTCCAGCAAAGCCGCTCTGTCGCGCCCCTTATCGCCCCGCTGAAACATGCGCTTAAACATCAGTCATCTCCTGTGTGTATCGGAGTAATTGCCGAATACAGTGCACGTCCGTACACTGCGCCACCTTTTGTGTTGACGAGCCTGTAAATGCTACTTTCGTTTCGTATGCTGTTGATGAGTCTGCATTTTATGACCGCCGGAGTACTGGGAGTGCTGCTGGGCCTGTGCCGACCTTTCAACCCTGATAACAGTCGTCTTTGCGCGCGCCTCTATGCGCTGCCGTCCAGATGGATCCTGGGCTATAAACTGAAGACTGAAGTCGGCCCATTGATGGATAAACCGCAAAGCTGCGTAATCATTGCCAACCATCAGTCCAATTACGATTTATTCGTATTCGGCAACGTCGTGCCGCGTCGCACGGTGTGCATCGGCAAAAAAAGCCTGAAGTGGGTCCCGCTATTCGGTCAATTGTTCTGGCTGGCCGGCAACGTGCTGATCGATCGCGGCAATGCTGATAAAGCCCGCAAGTCAATGCTGACCACGACCCGTACCTTGCAACAAAAGGACACCTCGATCTGGGTATTCCCCGAGGGCACACGCAATTTAGGCAAAGAATTACTGGCGTTTAAAAAAGGCGCATTCCAAATGGCCATTACTGCGGGCGTGCCTATCGTGCCGGTCTGCGCCAGCACTTATAGCCAGCACCTGAAGCTCAATCGCTGGCACAGTGCCGACATCCTTATTCGCTCCTTGCCTGCCATCCCGACAGCGGGCTTAACGCTGGACGACATGCCTGCGTTGATGGAGCAATGCCGCGAGCAGATGCGCGCCTGCATTGAGGCAATGGACCGTGAAGTGCTGGCCGGGCAAAAGCACGCCACGCCAACCTTGACCGACAGCAAGGGCGCCGCTTCCAACCCGAACGTCTGAAGGTTTGTTGACTCAAAGGATGGCATTGCACGCTAAGCTGCATCTTCGTGCCCTAACCCTTTGAAGAAGAAGCGATTAGAACTATGGGGAGAGTTGTTGCTGCGGCGGTCTATTGCGCCGGCAAAAAAATCACCAACATCACACTGGACGAAGGCAGCGACTGGGCGAAAAAGCCCGGCCACTTCGTCTGGATTGGTCTGGAACAGCCCGACGCGCAAGAGATCAGCAACCTGCAACGTCAGTTCAACCTGCATGAACTGGCCATTGAAGATGCCCTTGAGCAACACAGCCGGCCCAAACTGGAGACCTTTGGCGACGCGCTGTTTATCGTGATCTATTCGCCGATTCGTCACGAGGGCACGCTGGAGTTTGTCGAAACCCATATTTTTGCCGGCAATGGCTACATCATTACCAGCCGCAATGGGCACTCAGCCTCTTACAAAGCCGTGCGCCAGCGTTGCGAAGCCCGGCCCTTGCTACTCGATCATGGCGAAGACTTTGTCTTGTATGCCTTGCTCGACTTCGTCACCGAAAGCTATCAACCGGTGAGCGAAGCCATTCACGCCGAAATCGATGCGCTGGAAAAAAGCATCATGGGCAACTCGCTCAAAGAAGCCGACATCGTGCACTTGCACAGCTTGCGCCGCGATGTACTGCGCTTGCGCCGCTATGTAGCCCCAATGGTTGAGATCAGCGAAGAACTGCAACGCCTGGCCTTTCCCTTTATCGACAAGAACATGCGCCCCTACTTTCGAGATGTGCAGATTCATGTCACGCGCCAGATGGAAGACCTCTCGACACTGCGCGACATCGCGAGTCAGACCATTGAAGTGGTGGTGCTGCTGGAGTCGTCGCGCCAAAGTACTGTGCAGCGCAAGTTCGCCGCCTGGGCGGCCATTCTGGCCTTTCCTACGGCTGTTGCAGGGATCTACGGGATGAACTTCCAAAACATGCCGGAGCTGAGTTGGCATTACGGCTACTTCGGCGTTCTGGGCTTTATCGGCATTGGCGTCACAGGGTTGTGGGCCAGTTTCAAGCGCTCTGGCTGGCTGTAAGCATGCGGGCAGTCTGCGCCTGCCCGCAAATTCTTGACGCTTAAACGGTTTGCGTTTCAGGCTTGTGCGCAACGAAACGCATCATCCACTCTGCCACCGTTTGACCGTGATGGGCCTTTTCAAGACTGGCGATGCCTGTGCCGTAGATTTGCGCACCCAAATGTTCCTGGCGCAGGTCTAACAATGCACGCGAGTAATCGTGAATGAACTCCGGATGCCCCTGAAAGCACAGCACTTGATCATTGATGTGATAGGCCGCAAACGGACAAAAGTCGCTTGAAGCAATAACCGTGGCGTTTTCAGGCAGGGCCGTCACCTGATCCTGATGACTGATCAGCAGCGTCAGGTCTTCGACTGCCGGGCTCATCCACGGCGCCTTGGCGGCCAATTTGTATTGGTGAGTACCAACCCCCCAGCCCTGGGTCGCGCGCTCACTTTTGCCGCCCAGTAACAGCGCCAGCAACTGGTGACCAAAACACACACCAATCAACTTGTCGCCACGCTCATACCGTGTGAGCAGGTAGCTTTTGAGGGTTTCAATCCACGGGTCTGTGCCAAACGAGTCCGCCTTGCTCCCCGTTACCAGATAAGCATCGTAGGTCTGGTCATCAGACGGGTATTGACCGTTCATCACGTTAAAGACGCTGAATTGCGCGGCGATAGGCTGCTGGGTGAACAGTTGTTTGAACATCTGCCCATAGCCCTGGTATTGATCAACAAACTCAGGGCGCAGAACGTCGGTTTCCAGAATGCAAATGTGTAGCGACATAAAAGTACCTGGCACGATGAAGACGAAATGATCACAGCAATGGGCTAGAGCCTGCCTTGAAAGCGTAATTCAAGGCAAGCACTGAACACCGGGTTTCATGTAAGCCTTACGCTTTGTGAACACAGAACTGAATGAAAACGCTGCACAACCCACGCGCTGACGAACGGTAGGTCGCTAAGTACTCCAACCCTTTGAATGCCCGTTGCGTCTAGCAACGGCCTGTCAGGCAGCGCCTTCACTGCGTAATAGCGTTTTAGAAAGATTGAGCACTCAGATGATGTGAAAGGGTTCTAAGCCCTTCGATACGCGGGCTCTAAGGTAAACCTGTGAACCGCTGCGTTGCTGACCAACTAGCACACATGCGGCTAAGGATCGTTGCTTTTTAATAACAAAAAAGGCAGATAGCCATGTTCAAACACACCAAACTTCGCCAAGCAGGACTCATCCTTTTTGCCACCGCCCTGCTGCTGATTGTGCCTAACCTGACCAAGGTCATCGGCTAGCATCCCTGACATGGGGCCCCACTCATATTTACGACCCGCGGCTTTCGGGATTGGCACTTGTGTGCCAATCTTCAAGCACATTTGCAGGGAGGGAACCTTATGCGTCATTGGCTGGCAGTTGCTCTGCTTCTTAGCTGCGGGGTCACCCAAGCAGGGATCATCGAGGTAAATAGAGCCGTGGATGAAGTCAATGATGGTGCGCTGATACTCGATCTGCGCAACAACAGTGATTTCGCCGCTGGTAATGTGCATAACTCATTGCAGGTCGATCTGACACTTGAAGACGGCACGGGCATCAGTGCTGAAGGGCTTGCCTATCAACTCCGTCAGGTTGTTCTAGACCCCAACGCAACCGTGGTGATTTATAGCGATAACGATCAAGACGCCAATGAGGCCGAAGACACGCTGATCAAACATGGTTTTTTCGGCATTGTGAACGGGGGCAACTATGAAGAGCTGCGCGACGCGCTTTTCTATTCTGACTATTCTTCCTGGTTCGCACCATTCGGCGACGATCCCGCTGACGACGACATTACAGCCATCAATTGAAACGCCTGACGATTTTTATTACCGCCCTGCTCAGCCTGCCCGCTTACGCCGCCCAACTCACCCTGGAGCTGGGTGATACCCGCCGCACCTGGCAAACCGTCGAGCTGCTGAAACATCCGGCCGCGCAGGAAGTGCGCATAGATGACGATGTGTCTTACAAGCGCGCCATGACCTATCGCGCAATACCTATGGCCAGCTTGCTGGAAGGCATCAAACCTGAAGACCACCTGCAAGCGGTGGCGCTGGATGGCTTTGCGGCTGAACTCAGCGCCGCTCCGCTACTGAGTCAAAACGGCGCCAAGGCCTGGCTGGCCATTGAAGACCCTGAGCATCCGTGGCCCGCACTGGGCAAAGGCAAACCCAGTGCCGGGCCTTTTTACCTGGTGTGGACCCACCCTCAAGCCAGCCACATCAGCCCTGAACAATGGCCTTTTCAGGTCGCTCGCATTACCCGTCAGCGAGCAGTCGCCGAACGTTTCCCGGTGATGCGCCCTGACCCGGCACTCCCGGTCGACTCACCGATCACTCAAGGCTTTAACTTATTTCAAAAGAATTGCCTGGCCTGCCATCGCCTGAACGGTGCAGGGGATTCACAGTTTGGCCCTGACCTGAACATTCCGTACAACCCTACCGAGTATTTTGGCGCTGACTTTCTCAAGCGCTACGTGCGCGACCCACAAAGCCTGCGTCATTGGCCACAAGCGCGCATGCCCGGATTTTCTACCCGCGTGTTGTCCGAAAACGAGCTGGATCAGTTGGTCAGTTACTTACAGCACATGGCCACGCGCAAAGTGACGTTGCCATGAATAATCCGCCCAAGGTTTTAACTATCAACGACATAGGAATAGCTAATTTCACGGAGCGCACGAACCGTCAGATACTTGCCGCCATTGTCGAACTTCCCTTTAGCCACCCCCTTGCGGTGGCTTTTTTTTGGCTGTCATAACGTAAAACGGCCAGCCCAAGGGCCGACCGTGATTCGTTGGATTGACGATTAATTCAACAGGGCACGCACCTCCTGCTTAACGCCCCAGCCTTCTATGATCCCACCCAGCGGTACTACCACCGCCTCGAAGTCTTGTTCAAAGTCACCAATGCCGCCATAGGTGGCATACATCACTTTGCTCAGCTCCAGATTCCAGGCGCCATCTTCGCGCGCATTGATTTGCGCATTCAGGGATTCGCCACAAAATTTTCCTGCTGCCCGGCGCGCCCGCTCTTCGTCCGGGAAGATGGCGTAAAACTCAATAGGATGGATACGTGAAAAATCAAAACCGCCTTCTTTCATGCGGCGCAGCACATAGCTGCTGAGGTCTTCTTGATGGGCTGTGCTCATGAAACGTCCTCCTCGCAATGGATAGACATTCAACGTTCCCCGTGGTGCAACAGTCAGGCCGTTGCGGGGCTGCAAGCATGTAGCGAACAAGATTAGAGCCAGTCGAACACTTCGCCGGTCTGGGTGCAGATTAGCCCTGACGCGCAATATCTGCCAAGTGGAGGAATATTAAATTAATGATTTATTTCGGATTAACTTACGAGCGCCGGGCAAATAACCGCCTGACCCTGAATAGATGCGCTACCCAGGGCCAGACCAGCCTTGACAGAGGGCTTACTGCTTCTCTGCGCGCTCTTTGAGCGCCTTCAGCGTATTAAACGGTGCATCGATTACAAACTTGTTGGCCAACCAGGATGGCACGCTGCCGCCCGGCTCGGTGTGAACCTGATAGGTCACTTCAGTTTCATCAGCACCTTTTGGCACCAACTTCCAGAAGCCCTCTACTTGAGTTACCCGCACAAAGCCTTTTTCTTCAGGGAGGTACGTCGAGACCCCTTCAAGCTTACGCATTACAGCGCCATCACTGCCGATCGAGGTAGTCACCAGCAAAATCGAATCACGCGGTGTTACCGGCCAAGGCGTATTGAACTGGGTGTAAGTCCAGCTCTTGTCCCCTTCGGTTTTAAGCAGCTTTTGGGATTTGCACTCGTGAATCCATTTGCACGCACCCGCCACGTCTTCCTGCAAGCCACGCACCTTGGCAATCGGCGCCTTGATTGTGGTCACGCCCTGATACGCCTTGTAGGCTGAGCCAGGCACCTCGCTCAACGACACCTTGATGCCGTCTTCATTCTTCGCCACTTTCCAGTCTTCAGCGTGAGCAGCGCTCACCATCAACACGCTCAGACCACACGCAATTGCTACTCGATGCAACGAACCCATTGTCTTATTCCTTATTGTTGAAGGTTTGTTCACTGGACATGAACACACTATGCCGCGGTCATCTGTTCCCACCACCCGATGAGGTTGATGGCTTCTTCCCGGTTACTGCCGCACACCTCGATGTCTGCTTTGAACGAACCACACACGGCGGGACGTTCAGGGCGCCCAAACAACCCACACAGATTTTCGACAGAAAGGTGCAGACAGCGTTCCCCGGCAGGTTTGCCATTAGGCATGCCAGGGATCGGGGTACTGATGGAGGGGGCTATACAGCAAGCGCCACAGCCTTCGCGGCAATTCATGACGTTAGCTCCTCATTCGGGGCAAAGTGTGTTGATGACAAGGGATAGTACTCGCTGGAACAGGCGTTTGAAATTGTCCGTTCAGCAGAAAGTGCGCATAGAGGCAAGTGACTGAACAGTCAGTTTAGAAGCCTGCTTTGGCGCATGAGGCACTTATTGCTTGAACTCGAAATCCAGGGCCGCGCCTTCAATTTGGCGGTCACGGGCTTCGTTGCGCAGTTGCAGCTCCATCTCATTGCTCAACAGACGACCGTTTAATTGAAACGGGCTGTCTTCTGCGGGTTTTTCACCGAACAGATTGGGCAACAAGGGTTTATGCTTGGGCATCGGCATAGTGCCAATCGGCTGAAGTTGCTTGACCATTTCAGGAGGCAGGCTCAGGTCAAGCTTGGCGCTGGGCAAGCGTTTTTTTGCGATCTCACGCGCCGACTTTGATTTGCTCGCAACAGGTGCACGCTTTTTTGCGGGTGCCTTTTGAGCACTGGCAGCTGGCTTTTCAGGCGACTCGACGGTCTTGGTGTTGGTTGTCCGGGCCTGTGACTGCACCGCTGCCACATCGACAGCCGCAAAGGCAGTTAACACGCCCACCAACAGTATCCCCACGCTAAATGTCGCTTTCATAACTCCCACAGCGTTAACGGTTCAAGTGCATATGCTGGCGCTTTAGACCTCGTGTGACAAGTCACATGTGGGCACATCGCCATGTCCGATTGCCGCATGCGGGCTCAATAGAGGCTTGTCGCCTCCTGACAGAGCTGGCTGGCAAGCATCCCCAAGGTCATCAGGGCGCGCTCCGCTTCACGGTTCCAGGGCGTACCGCAATTGAGCCGTATGCAGTGATTAAATTGCTCGGTATTACTGAAAATCAACCCCGGCGCGATGCTGATCCCTTGCTGCAACGCCCGCACATGTAGCTCTTGGGTATTAACCCGGCCTGGCAAACTGACCCACAGAATGAACCCGCCACTGGGGCGCGACATCTGCGTGCCCTCGGGAAAATACTGCTGAACTGCCAACTGAAATGCGCTGAGGTTTTTCCGGTATTCCTGCCGGATGTGCCTTAAGTGACGGTCATAACCGCCATTTTCAAGGTAGGCCGCAACACCCATCTGCGTCACGCTGCACGCTGAATGGGTAGTAAACGTCTGCAAGCGCTGAATCTCTTGCTGAAACTTACCCGCGATCATCCAGCCAATCCGTACACCGGGCGAAAGCGTCTTGGAAAAACTTGAGCAGTAAATCACTCGATCCAGCCGGTCATAGGCCTTGAGCGCCTTGGTACGGCCGACTTCGAACATCAACTCGCCATAAATATCGTCTTCAACGATCTGGATATCGAAATCGGAAGCCAGGCGCAGTAACTGCTTCTGTCGCTCCTCGGGCATGGTGCCGCCCAGCGGATTACTCAGGCGCGTAGTCAACACCAACGCTTTGATCGACCATTGATTGGCCGCCAATTGCAGGGCTTCCAGGCTCATACCGGTGGCAGGATCACTGGGAATCTCGATCACCTTCAAGCCCAATAAATCCGCCAATTGCAACAACCCGTAATAGGTAGGCGACTCGGCTGCAATCAGGTCACCGGGGCGCGTGAGGGTGCGCAGGGACATTTGCAGTGCATCGACACAGCCATGAGTGATGATCACTTCTGAAGGATCGACCACCACTCCGGCATCGCGCATGCGAATTGCCACTTGCCGACGCAACGGCTCAAAGCCCGGGCTGAACATGTAACTGAACGCGCGAGGGCTATGGAAGCGCGTGACTTTGGCCAACTGCTGGTGCAGGGCGCGCACGGGTAAATAGTCGACACTGGGCACCGCAGCCCCCAGAGGAAACACCCCTTCGCGGCGCGATTCGACCAACACCTGTTGAATGATACTGCTGCGTGTCACCAGGCCTGGGCGCTCAACGCGGGCGATATCGGGGGTTGGCGCGGTCAGTGCCGGGGTTTGGTGGACGTAATACCCCGACTGTGGCCGGGCGCGAATCAGCCCTTGATCTTCAAGGTTGGCGTAGGCTTGCAAGACCGTGGCATGGCTGACATTGAGCTGCGAACTCATCTTACGTACCGAAGGCACACGCTCGCCGGGCTGATAAACGCCACGCCGAATATCCTCAGCCAACTGCTGAGCGATACGTTGATAAAGCAAAAGGTTGGTCATGGCGCAGCACTCAATGTTCAGGCGTTTTTTTTGTTGTGTAGAACAATACCGGAACAGTTTAGAAGTGTACGGGCACAGTTGTCATCCATCTAAGCCGTACAGTGCTCAACGGGGTGAAACTGTATGGGTACAGAGTGGCAACAGACTTACGCAGACCTAAACCTGTAGTCGCTGACGAGTAATGCGAGGCTGCGTCCGGGCGCGCAGCGCTCGCAGACCCATTCAACACGGTGCTCGCTTCGCAATCGAACGTCGCATTCGCCAGCAGGCTACGCAGACCTAAACCTGTAGTCGCTGACGAGTAATGCGAGGCTGCGTCCGGGCGCGCAGCAATTCAACGCAGTGCTCGCTTCACAATCGAACGTCGCTTTCGCCAGCAGGTTACGCAGACCTAAACCTATAGTCGCTGACGAGTAATGCGAGGCTGCGTCCGGGCGCGCAGCGCTCGCAGAGTGATTCAACACAGTGCTCGCTTCACAATCGAACGTCGCATTCGCCAGCAGGCTATGCAGACCTAAACCTGTAGTCGCTGACGAGTAATGCGAGGCTGCGTCCGGGCGCGCAGCGCTCGCACAGCAATTCAACACGGTGCTCGCTTCGCAATCGAACGTCGCTATCGCCAGCAGGTTCCGCAGACCTCAGGGTGTTAGCGGGCAGCGCCCAACTGACCTTTTTCGTCAGAAAACACAATCTCAACGCGACGATTCTGCGCCCGACCACGCTCAGTGGCATTCACATCCACCGGGTATTCATCGCCATAACCTTCAACCTGAATCCGTTTTTCGTCGATGCCCAGGTCAATCAACACATCGGCTACCGCTTGTGCCCGATCACGCGCCAGTTTGAGGTTGTCATCCTTGCCGCCCGTGCTATCGGTATAGCCCTCAATACGCACCACACGCTTGGGGTTCAACTGTAGAAATTGCACCAGCTTGAGGACCGTACGGTTGGCGGAGTTTTTCAAGTCAGCCTCACCCGTATCGAACAACACATCACCCAGGGTCATGACCAACCCCCGATCTGTCTCGTTGGTCGTCAGGCTCAGGATTTGCTCTTCCAGCCATTGTCCTTGCTGCTGAACGCTTAACAACTTGGCTTCGCGCAGGGCCAATTGCAGGCGCTGACGCTCCAGTTCGAGCTTGGCCGCACGCTCTTCGTTGAGCACTTGCTGCGTGTGTTCGCGCGCGATCTCGCTATAGCGCTGACTCAAATACGCGTAATGGGCCACATCTTCGCCACTGCCCCAGTAACTGGACAAGCGCTCAGCGCGGGCTAACGATTCACCAGCACGGATGACATCCTTGGGAGCAATGCGCAACACATTGGTGTCTTCTTTGACCACCTGAAAATCGCTGGCGGCCTGTTGCAACGCCTGGTCACTGTTGTGGTGCCCGGCGCAACCGGCCAGGCTGACGCTGGCGAGCAACACGCTCGCGCTGATCATGACGGACTTAAGGCTCATTGGTCCTCCGCCAGTTGCTTGCGCAAGCGTGTAATTCGGGTGTTCAACACGTTCAATTGCTCCTGGCTCTTTTGGGTCAGCACGCGCGCTTCGGCCAATCGCGCATCCAGCTCGGCTTGTTCAGCCTGCATGCGCGCATCTTTGTAAGACGCTTCAGCCATTTCGGCCAATGCCTCGGCCAGCTTGTCTTCGGCTTGTTTGAGCTCGCTCACATCATCGGCACTGGCACCCACGGCTTTGGCTTGTTCCAAGGCTTGCTCAGTCAAACGGATTTGTTCATTCGGCGCAGGATCAGCTGCACAGCCCGCCAAAGCCAGAACGGCCAGGGCAGCGAAAAGAGGTCGAATTGTCACTGGGTATTCCTACTGTTTTGGGGCACTGACCGGCTGTTTGAGCTGGGCTTTCCACCGTTCCAGGTTGCGTTGCACAGCGGCCTCGGTCAGGCCAGAGGCGGGCAATTCTGTCATCTTTTGCGCGAGCTGTCCGCGCAACCACGGTTCATTGCAAGCGGAGTCATGGGAAATCGCCACAAACAGTCCCGGCTGATCGACTGGCTGATCGTGTGCCCGCACGTCATCGGTGATGCCCAACGTTTGAGACGTAGCCAGGCCCGCATAACGCCCCGCCAGCACATATTCGACGTCACCCAGCAACAACGCCTGGAACGCTTGCGCCAAGCTCGAGCGACGCTCCAGTGTGAGCTGACGTTGCGCAAAGGCATCAAACGCCTCTGTGAGGCGAGCTTTATCGGAGAGTGCGCCTTTATGCCCATGCAGATCGGCAGGCGTGTCATAAGCGAGGGCTGACCCCTTGAGCGTCCACACCAAGTAGTCGTTACGCACCAGCGGGGGATGAATGTAATCTTGCGCCGTCAGGCCGGCCAACGTCAGCGGCGCATCCAGCAGCATGTCCATGCGCCCGGTGCGCACTTCGTTTTGTGCTTCCGCACGCTTGCCGCCATACACCACTTCAATGTTGATGCCGAGGTCTTGCGCCACGTGTTGCAGCAGGTCAGCACTGGCGCCAATCAAATGTGCAGGATCAGCAGGATCGCGCCACAGATAGGGAGGAGCATCCGGGCTGCCGGTCACGATCAGGCGCTCGCATTTGCCGGCCGCCTGCGACAACACTGGCAAAAACACCAAACCCAGCAACCACCTGCTTACTCGCCGCACACCCATACCTCACACCCCGAAAATCCAATTCAGACACACAAAAAAGCCCGACCATCCGACCATGAAGAATCAGCTGAAACACTCAGTGTTTCGCCCTTCTCCACGGCCCGAATGGCCGGGCTCTTTATAAGTGAAGCGGCTGGATTAAACCAGCTTCTCCAACTCCGGCACAGCTTCGAACAAGTCCGCGACCAGGCCGTAATCAGCCACCTGGAAGATCGGCGCTTCTTCATCCTTGTTGATCGCAACGATCACTTTGGAGTCTTTCATACCGGCCAAGTGCTGGATCGCGCCAGAAATACCCACCGCGATGTACAGCTGTGGCGCAACGATTTTACCGGTCTGACCGACCTGCATGTCGTTGGGTACAAAACCTGCATCGACTGCGGCACGCGAAGCGCCAACAGCAGCACCCAACTTGTCAGCCAGTGCGTACAGGTGTTTGAAGTTGTCACCGTTCTGCATGCCACGACCGCCCGACACGACGATTTTGGCAGCGGTCAGCTCAGGGCGGTCCGACTTGGCCAGCTCTTCGCCAACAAACGAGGAGGTGCCTGCATCATGAACAGCGCCAACTGCTTCAACCGAAGCCGAACCACCGTCAGCAGCAACCGGATCGAAACCGGTAGCACGCACGGTGATCACTTTGACCGGTGCAGTGGACTGCACGGTGGCAATGGCGTTACCGGCATAGATCGGACGCTTGAACGTATCAGCGCTTTCGACCGACACGATCTCGGAGATCTGATCAACGTCCAGCTGCGCAGCCACACGCGGCAGGATGTTTTTGCCGTTAGAGGTAGCAGCCGCCAGGATGTGGCTATAGCCAGCGCCTAGCTCAGCAACCAGCGGGGCAACGTTTTCTGGCAACTGGTGCGCGTAAGCCGCGTTATCAGCGACCAGCACTTTGGCCACGCCAGCAATTTTGGCAGCGGCTTCAGCGATTGCGCCAATGCCCTGGCCTGCAACCAGAACATGAATGTCACCGCCGATTTTGGCAGCGGCGGCAACGGTGTTCAGCGTGGCCGGAGCCAGTACTTTGCCGTCGTGTTCGGCGATTACGAGGATAGTCATGATCAGATCACCTTCGCTTCGTTTTTCAGTTTCTCGACCAGTTCAGCCACCGACTTGACCTTGATACCCGCGCTGCGAGCAGCCGGCGCTTCAACTTTCAAGGTTTTGTTGGTCGAAGCGGTCGAAACGCCCAACGCTTCAGGCGTCAGCACTTCAAGCGGCTTCTTCTTGGCCTTCATGATGTTTGGCAGGGACGCATAACGCGGCTCGTTCAAACGCAGGTCGGTGGTGATGATGGCCGGCAAGCTCAGCGAAACTGTTTGCGCGCCGCCGTCAACTTCACGGGTCACGGCAACCTTGTCACCCGCCACTTCAACCTTGGACGCGAATGTGCCCTGACCATAGCCGGTCAGCGCAGCCAGCATCTGGCCCGTCTGGTTGTTGTCGCTGTCGATGGCCTGTTTGCCCAGGATCACCAACTGCGGCTGCTCCTTGTCCACGACTGCCTTGAGCAGCTTGGCCACGGCCAGCGAAGTCAGGTCTTCGGCGGATTCGACGAGGATGGCGCGATCTGCACCCAGTGCCAGCGCGGTACGCAGCTGTTCCTGAGCCGTGGTCGGGCCGATGGAGACGACGATGATTTCAGTCGCCACGCCTTTCTCTTTCAGGCGTACGGCTTCTTCCACTGCGATTTCGCAGAAAGGATTCATCGACATCTTGACGTTGGCGAGGTCAACGCCGGAGTTGTCCGCTTTGACGCGTACTTTAACGTTGTAATCGACCACTCGTTTGACAGCTACAAGAACCTTCATGGATTCCTCGTTACTCTCCGGTGAAAAGAAAGTCGCCTAGGCGAACCTGGCGGTTGAAGCTCATCAGCACAAGGGCACCTCCAAAGATCGTTGCTGTGCCCTTCTTATATAAAGAATGACGAATGCCAAATACTTCCCGTGCGACCGTCTGTCAGGTGTGACTCACGAGTCATCCACCAAAAGGACGTGTAAACTTCGCTCAAAAAATAGCAGGCTCCTACAGGCTCATGCCTGTGCCCTGTCTTTAGAGGTGCTCTTGAAACCGACAATCAGCCTACGGCGAGCGCAAAACCGCCCGTATCTTGACCGGAACGCCTTTTGCGGTCAATACAGCAAATCGGTCACTTTTGAGCCTCTCGACTTTGATTTGTCTGGGTTCCAGCAGATTCAAACAAACGTTTGTATTGGACCCTGACAGTGGTGTAGATATAATGCCCGGCCATAGAGAGAGCGGCGCCTCATCCATTGCATCTTCAGCCAGCAGGCGAGGAAATAATGGATGGAACGCCAAACCTCCAATTAGAAAAATACCGTTGAGCCTTGAGTAGGAGATAGCCTGTGGAACGCGAATACATGGAATTCGACGTGGTCATCGTCGGCGCCGGCCCTGCCGGTTTGTCCGCCGCCTGCCGTTTAAAGCAGAAGGCCGCCGAAGCCGGTAAAGAAATCAGCGTCTGCGTGGTTGAAAAAGGCTCCGAAGTCGGTGCTCACATTCTGTCCGGTGCCGTATTTGAACCACGCGCCCTGAACGAATTGTTCCCGGACTGGAAAGCACTGGGCGCTCCGCTCAATACCCCAGTCACCCGCGACGACATCTATGTACTGCGCAGCGAAGCCACCGCGACCAAGGTGCCTGACCTGTTTGTGCCTAAAACCATGCACAACGAAGGCAATTACATCATCTCGCTCGGCAACCTGTGCCGCTGGCTGGCGCAGCAGGCCGAGAACTTGGGCGTGGAAATCTACCCGGGTTTCGCAGCTCAAGAAGTTCTGTTTGATGAAAACAACGTGGTTCGCGGGATCATCACCGGTGATCTGGGCGTTGACCGCGAAGGCAATCCTAAAGAAGGCCTGTACACCCCTGGCATGGAGTTGCGCGGCAAATACACCCTGTTCGCCGAAGGCTGCCGCGGTCACCTGGGCAAACAGCTGATCGAGCGCTTCAACCTCGACAGCGAGGCCGACAGCCAGCACTACGGCATTGGCCTGAAGGAAATCTGGGAAATCGACCCGGCCAAACACCAACCCGGCCTGGTGGTTCACACCGCTGGTTGGCCACTGGACATCATCAGCAGCGAAAACACGGGCGGTTCTTTCCTGTATCACCTGGAAAACAACCAAGTGGTGGTGGGCCTGATCGTTGACTTGTCCTATAGCAATACCTTCCTGTCGCCGTTCGATGAATTCCAGCGCCTCAAACACCACCCGGTGCTCAAGCAATACCTTGAAGGCGGCAAACGCATCAGTTACGGCGCGCGCGCCCTGGCCAAAGGCGGCCTGAACTCGCTGCCAAAAATGGTGTTCAACGGTGGCGCCCTGATCGGTTGCGACCTGGGCACCATGAACGTGGCCAAGATCAAAGGCAGTCACACGGCGATGAAGTCCGGCATGCTTGCCGCCGAGGCGGTGGCAGACTCGCTGCTCGCAGACTGCGAAGGCGGCGATGCACTCAACACTTACGTTGAAGCCTTCAAAGCCAGCTGGTTGTTCGACGAGCTGTTTGCAAGCCGAAATTTCGGCCCGGCGATGCACAAGTTTGGCCCGATCATGGGCGCAGGCTTCAACTGGATGGATCAAAACATCTTCGGCGGCAAACTGCCGTTCACCCTGCACGACACGAAGCCAGATTACGCCTGCCTGAAACTGGCCAAAGACTGCAAGAAGATCGACTACCCGAAACCCGATGGCAAGTTGAGCTTCGACAAACTCAGCTCGGTGTTCCTCTCCAGCACCAACCACGAAGAAGAGCAGCCTTGCCACCTCAAGCTGCGCGACGCAAGCATTCCGATCAGCGTGAACCTGCCGCTCTACGACGAGCCGGCGCAACGTTACTGCCCGGCGGGTGTGTATGAAGTGATCACGCAGGAAAGCGGTGAAAAGCGCTTCCAGATCAATGCGCAAAACTGCGTGCACTGCAAAACGTGCGACATCAAAGACCCGTCACAAAACATCACCTGGGTCACCCCGGAAGGCGCTGGCGGCCCGACGTACCCGAACATGTAAGCCCGACTCGTTTAGTCGCCGACAAGGCAGGGGCTGCAGTTCTTATCGCAGCCTCGTGCCTCGTCAGCGACTACACAACGGTTGTAAGGTCCTCAGCACCCTGCCCCCTCATGCCCGGGACTGCGTTCAAAGTAGCGCTTGTACTCACGACTGAATTGCGAGGCGCTCTGATAGCCCACGCGCTCGGCCACCTGCGCCACACCCAGCCCTTCACTCAACAACAACTGCTGCGCCCGCAACAAACGCAAACGCTTGAGATATTGCACCGGCGACAGCAAAGTGCTGCGTTTGAAATGCTCATGGAAGGTGGACGTGCTCATGTTGGCGCACCGCGCCAGCGTGTCGACATTCAAAGGCTCGGCAAAGTGCTCATGCAAATGACTGAGCGAGGCGGCAACCCGGGCGAACTGGCCCTGCTGCTCAACCAGTGCCCGCAACACCCCGGCTTGCGGCCCACGCAGTGCCGCGAAAAGAACTTCGCGCAAGCGCGCTTTACCCATGATCCGGCACTCCAGCGGGTCATGCAGGCAACGTAGCAAACGCTCAACCGCCTGGCGCATTTCGTCATCCAACACCGCAGAGGTCATGGATTCCGGTGTTTGCGCCACGGCGCTACGGTCCGGGGCCAGCCCCATCGCCAGCACCAACTCCCCCAGCACAGCCCGATCAATACTGATCGCCACTCCCAGCAGCGGCACCGTTTCAGAAGCAAAGGTTTCACACTCAAACGGCACCGACAGCGCCTGCACAAGGTAATGGCCTGCGCCGTATTCCAGGGTGCGCTGACCGAGATAGGCCAACTTACTGCCTTGCGCGATGACCATTAGGCTAGGCTCATAAATCTGCGGCATGCGCGCCACAGCCCGACACGCCGACACCACGCGCACTTCAGGCAATAACGTCGATACAAAACCGGTTTGCGAGGCCAGCGGCTCGATCAACGAGACCAGCGTGGCGTTCTCATCGCGATGGCGAGTCAAAAACATGCAGACAACTTCACAGGAGGAATAGACAGGCGCATCTTCGCAGAATTGACCACCAAAACCACCTCCAGCCCGACACGCCGGAGGAATAGGCATAACAGGCGGAGGAATTGTCATAGTCCTGCAAGACAGGCGAGCGCAAAATCACCTCCTTGTTCACCGTCAACGTTTCGCGAGGCTTTCCATGTCCAACGTCACTTACAACGCCATCGGCTATGCCGCTCAAACCACCTCGGCCCCCTTGGCCCCCATGCAGTTCAACCGCCGCGCACCGCGCCCGGACGACGTCGCCATTGAGGTGTTGTACTGCGGCGTGTGCCATTCCGACATCCACCAAGTGCACAACGATTGGGGCTTTGCGGTTTACCCGGTCATGCCAGGCCACGAAATCGTGGGCAAAGTCACCGCCGTCGGTAGCGATGTCACTAAATACAAAGTGGGCGATGTGGTCGGTGTAGGCTGCATGGTCGATTCGTGCCGCGAATGCTCGGCCTGTAAAGAAGACCTGGAACAATACTGCCTGGAAGGCTTCACCCAGACCTACGGTTCACCGGACCGTATCGACGGCACCACCACGATGGGCGGCTACTCGGACAGCATCGTGGTGCGCGAAGACTTCGTAGTGCGCATCCCGGAAAACCTCGACCCGGCCAGTGCAGCCCCGCTGCTGTGCGCCGGCATCACCACTTACTCGCCGCTGCAACACTACGGTGTTGAGCCGGGCGACAAAGTGGGCGTGCTGGGCATGGGTGGCCTGGGCCACATGGGGATCAAGTTTGCCAAGGCCATGGGCGCAGAAGTGACTTTGTTCACACGCTCCGCCGCCAAAGCTGAAGAGGCGCGCCGTCAAGGTGCCGATCACGTGATCGTGTCCACCGACGCCGAGCAAATGAAAGCCGCCGCTGGCAGCTTCGATTTCTTGCTCGACACCATTCCGGTGCAACACGATCTGAACCCCTACCTCGAAACCCTGCGTTTTGACGGCGTGCACATTCTGGTTGGCTTGATCGAACCGGTTGAGCCGGCTGTGGATGCGTTCAACCTGGTGTTCAAGCGTCGCGTGCTGGCAGGCTCGCTCATCGGCGGGATTGCTGAAACGCAAGAAATGCTGGATTTCAGCGCCGCGAATGGCATCACCTGTGACATCGAAATGCTCGACATCAAAAACATCAACCAAGCGTTTGAACGCGTGCAGAAAGGTGATGTGAAATACCGCTTCGTGATTGATATGAAAACGCTGAAAGCCTAAGCGTTTAGCCCGCCGGGGCCGGAGCAATGGGGAAGAACTCCCCGTTGCTCCACACGCCCACCCAAGGCTGACCATCAATGACCAGCGTCTGCGCCATCTCGACCAACTGGTAATACACATTGCGATGGATCAACGCCTCAAGGTTGCGTCGTACCCGCACGTAAGGCGAAGGCTCTTGAGTGACAGGATCAATCACCACCCGCAACGGGTGTTCACGATCCAATTCAAACTGCTCATCCACGTTGGTGGTGAAGCGCAACACCTGCTGCTCACCCTCCCCTTCGACCTCAAGGGTAACCGCCACGAAGGGCGCGTCATCGACTTTGATCCCGACCTTTTCCACCGGTGTTATCAGAAAATAATCGTCTCCATCACGGCGAATGATGGTTGAGAACAGCTTGACCATTGGCTTGCGCCCAATCGGTGTTCCCATGTAATACCAAGTACCATCTCGGGCGATGCGCATGTCGATGTCGCCGCAAAAAGCGGTGTCCCACAAGTGAACCGGCGGCAAACCTTTACCGGGCTTGGGGATTTGCGCCAACAGGCCACTGACGTCCACCGGCTTGCTCATACTGCCCTCCTGAATTTATTGATCGCTCAAGCCTATCAAGCTGCGCGCGTACTTGGCCAGCGGCGGGCCAATCAGGTCGGCAGGCTTGTTGTCATGAAACGTCAGCAAACCGCCACGGCTGCGAATGGTGGCCGTGTCGATCAAGTATTGGGTGCTGGTCTCGATCAACATCACCTGAATCACACCGCTGTCGATACCCAAACGGCTGATTTCTTCCTGGTCCAGCCACTCGTCACTGTTGCCAATGCGGTCATCGGCACGGGCAAATCGGGTGTAGAGCAAATAATGCGCGCCAAAGCCCCGGGCTTCAGACATCGCGTCGTCCAACCCCAGCGGTGCCTTGGCACGACGCACCATCGGGAAGTATTCGATAAAACCACTGTAGGCTTCTTCTGCCACAACGTTGGGCCGCACGTAAGGGTCGCCGATGGGCTTAAACGGGCCTTGAGCAATGTAAATGAAGGAGTCGGGCTGGATGCGCAGCGAATTGCTGCGACGCGTGTTGCTGTGGTCGAGCAAACCGGCGTCACTCATTTGATAACGCGCGCCTTCGCCCAGGTCGCTGACCTTCATGCAACCACCCAGCGCCAAAAAAGCCAGCAACACAAACAGACTACGCATCACGATCTCCCGATGGCCGGTGACAAAAAACCGGCGAATAGCCGCGTAATGCAGTTTGCGCGCCAGTTTGAGCCGAAGCCGCACATCGCAGGGCACACGCATCAACCACCAATGATTTTCATCACCGTGGCACCCCCCGAAAAGGCGACGTCCTGCTTGTCACCCAAGGCTTTCATCAACAAACCTTGCAACGCCGGCAAGGCTTCGTGCCGGGGCTTGTTGAGCAAATCCCCGACGTAATGACGATTACTCGACGATAAACACCCGTGCAACCAGCCGGTCGATGAAAGGCGCAACCGCGAACACGTCCGACAAAACGGGACGCTCTCGTTGGCAATCACACCAAAATACCCCCGGCCCGGGATCTGATAGCGCACGGCCGTGGCATCAATCGGCGCATCGGCTTGCAGGTAGTCGTGCCGCTCGCCAATCAGCTCAAGCAATTGCTGCAAGCTCACAAACTGATGCAGAAACGCATTGCCATCGCTGGCCAGATGGCCCATGCGCATCAGTTCGATAAAGCGCAGTTCGAACCCCCGCTCAAGGCAGTACTCCAACAGCGGCATGACCTGATCCAGATTTTGGCCGCGCAAGGGCACCATATTGACCTTGATCTTCATCCCCGCCTCACTGGCGTGTTGCAGGCCATTGAGCACGGTCGCCAAATCGCCGCCGCGGGCAATGCTGCGAAACGCGTCGGGGTTGAGGGTGTCGAGGGACACATTGAGGCGGCGAATGCCGGCGTCCAGCAGCAACGGTAATTTGCGCGTGAGCAATTGGCCATTGGTGGTCAGGCTGATATCACTCAAGCCCAACTGCCCGACTTCGCGCATGAAGGTCTCCAGCTTGGGACTGACCAACGGCTCGCCGCCGGTAATCCGTAAACGCTCAATTCCGGCCGCTTCAATCAGATACGCCACGCCACGCGCCATTGCTTGAGCTGACAACTCATCCTGCGCCGCCACTAATCGCTTGCCGTTCGGCACGCAGTAGGTGCAGGCATAGTTGCAAGCGGAGGTCAGACTAATGCGCAAGTTGCGAAATTGTCTGCCTTGGCGGTCAACAATCATGGATGACTCCGGCACGAGGGAAGTAGGACGCCCCAAAACCTGACTCATGTATCAGGTTTTGGCAAGACCCACACCTGAGTATAGGCGGCACGGCAAAGCGCCGTGCGCGGTGAACCGACGGCGTTACTCGACAGCCGGGGTGTCTGTATCGCGCTTGCGCTTGTTACCCATGCGCACACCGATGTCCATCAGGAACTGGAAAAAACCTTCCTGATCTTCCAGGACATTGCTCCAGAACGGCGAGTGGTACAGCGCCACCGCGCCGTGAACCAGCGCCCAGGCAGCGCAGTAGTGGAAATAAGGCGGCACGTCTTCGAGCTTGCCTTCGCTGATCCGACCTTTGATCAGCAGCGTGAGGCGCTCGAAATTCGACGCACGGATTTTATGCAGCTCTTCGATCAACTCAGGCACCTGATTGCCTTTGACCACCTTCTCTTCAAGGCGATCAAACAACCGATAACGCTGAGGGTCACGCATGCGAAATTCAAAGTAGGCGCGCGACAGCGCTTCTTTGTCTTTATCCACATCGGCGGAATGCAGCAGCTCGTTCAAATCACGCTCGTAGTCGAGCATCAGGCGCAGATAGATCTCGGCCTTGGACTTGAAATGCTTGTAGATCGTGCCTTTACCGATGCCGACGGCATCCGCAATCATCTCGACGGTGACGCTGTCTTCACCCTGTTCGAGGAACAGTTTGAGCGCGGTATCGAGAATTTCTTGCTCGCGGCGACGAAACTCACGGACCTTACGGGGTTCTTTGTGCATAAGAAAAGGTCTGTAGGGGTCAAAATCGAAGCCCGGTATTATGCCTAAGTCACGCTAAATTGCACGGATCATCCTGCATATCGATGTCTGCGGATGAATAACGCCCAGCACAATGCGTACTCAAACGAATCACGGGTATTCCAAATCTGTTTAAAAAATGATCAATGCCGACTGGACGCCCTACAAAGCTGACCAATACTTAGGGAGTCGGCGTGACATACCCCCCAAATGCTTCGCCGATAAGGGTCACAACGGAGTGTGCGCCTTTGTTTTACTCCTAATGGTCTTAACCCGGATTCCCCCAGAGCCCGGGTTTTTTTTGCCTTTTTTGCCGACGGGTCAGTGTTGGACTCGCGCCAGCGGGAACAGGCGCTGGAAGTTTTCGGTGGTCTGCTCGGCAAAACGCTCGTAGGACTCACCGCGCAACATGGCCAGAAACTCTGCCACTTCACGTACGTACTGCGGCAGGTTGGGCTTGCCCCGGTAAGGAATCGGCGCCAGGTACGGCGAGTCAGTCTCCACCAGCAAACGATCGGCAGGCACTTGGCGCGCCACGTCGCGCAGGGCATCGGCGTTGCGGAACGTGACGATGCCAGAAAGCGAAATGTAAAAACCCAGGTCCAGCGCCGCCTTGGCCATATCCCAGTCTTCGGTAAAACAATGCAACACACCGGCCTGCGGCAATGCGGCTTCGCGCAGCAGCGCCAGGGTGTCTGCACGTGCGCCACGGGTATGCACCACGACCGGCTTGCCGGTTTGCTGCGCGGCTTGCAAGTGAACGCGAAACGACAACTGCTGCAACTCGGCCGCTTCAGGTTCGTAGTGATAATCCAGGCCGGTTTCGCCAATCGCCACCACCTGCGGGTGATTCAGCTCGCTCAGCAGCCAGTCCAATGCCGGAGCGGCGCCCGGTTGCACGTCCAGCGGGTGCACGCCCACCGAACAGTCCACATCGGTATAACGCTCGGTCAGGGCTTTGACATCGGCCGCGTTGTCAGCGCTGACGCCAATGCACAGAAAATGCCCCACCCCGCGATCACGCGCCGCTTGCAGGGCGGCGTCCAGCGAACCGTCGTGGGCACTCAGATCAAGGCGATCAAGATGGCAGTGGGAGTCAACGAGCATAGAAAATCACCTGCTTAAAAATGTGAATCAACTCAGCGCTGGCCGGGCAGGCTTGCCCATTGCACCAATAACGCTTCAAGCAACAGCACTCGGTTGAGGTTGGCCTTGCTCAACACCTTTTGCCGCTGGGCCAGAATCCAGTCCTGAATGTTCAGGACTTTTTCCTGCGGCGTTTTTTGCGCCAGGTACTGCACGACTTTGCGCATGTCTTCAAGGCCCAGGCCGGCTTCGTCCTGAGTCAGTTGATAGCGCAAGATCAGACTCGACCAGTCACAGAACCAATCAAACAGCAATAAAAGGGGAATCGCGTTCCAGCTTTCTGCCAATTGAGTGGCCGATATCTGCTGCTTGAGCAGCTTTTTAACCCCTTCCACCACGCCAGCCCGCTGCTCTCGCACACCCTGTGCGTGCAACTTGACGGCGGCCAACGGCGAACCGGCCGCCAGGGTCAATAACTCCACCCGCTCATCAGCACTGCAATCGGGCAAGGTTTTATCCAGCCACGCCAGGCTCAGCGTTTCGTTCGGCAGCGGGCACGCCTGCTGCACACAACGACTGCGGATGGTCGGCAACAAACGGCTGGACTGGTGACTGACCAACAGCAACACCGTATCGCCCGACGGCTCTTCCAGGCTTTTGAGCAATGCGTTGGCGGCGTTGATATTCATCGCCTCCACCGGCTCGACCAGCACCACCTTGCGCCCGCCCAACTGAGCGGTTTGCACCACGAAACTCACCAGATCACGCACCTGGTCGACCTTGATCGCCTTGTCCGCTTCTTCGGGCTCCAGAATGTAGTTGTCCGGATGACTGCCCGCCGCCAACAGCAGGCAAGACTTGCAGGTACCGCAGGCCTCAAGCCCGGCAGGTTGTCTGCACAGCAGGCGGGCCATCAGGCGCTCGGCCAGGGCGCGCTTGCCGATCCCGGCAGGCCCGTGCAGCAGATAGGCGTGCGCATGGTGTGCGCGCCCGGCCATTTGCTGCCAGAGGCCGTCTTGCCACGGATAGGCTTCAGCCACGGTACAGACCCAGCAATTGCGGCATCAACGCGTCCAGCTGCGCCTGAACGTGCTCAAGGCTTTGCGCCGCATCAACCAAGCGGTAACGCTGCGGGGCGGCTTCAGCGCGCTGCAGATAGGTACTGCGCACGGCATCAAAAAAGGTCCGGCCTTCTTGCTCGAAGCGATCCAGGCGGCCCCGCGCACTGGCGCGCGCCATGCCAATCTCGATAGGCAAATCGAATACCAGCGTCAAGTCGGGACGCAGGTGCCCCTGAACAAATGACTCAAGGGTCGCGATGCGCTCTTTCGATAAGCCGCGGCCACCGCCTTGGTACGCGTAGGTGGCGTCGGTAAAACGATCACACAGCACCACGGCGCCACGCTCCAGCGCCGGGCGGATCACCTCGGCCAAGTGCTGCGCGCGGGCGGCAAACACCAACAACAACTCGGTGTCTGCGCACATGGCATCGTCGCTCGGTGCCAACAACAGCTCACGAATGCGCTCAGCCAGCGGCGTGCCGCCCGGTTCACGGGTCAGCACCACATCAATACCTTCAGCCCGCAAGCGCGCGGCCAGGTATTCGCGGTTGGTGGTTTTGCCCGCGCCTTCGGGGCCTTCCAACGTAATAAACAAGCCAGTCACAGGCAGCAGTCCTTTATCAGTGTCATTGCGCGCTTTGCGGTTGGGCTTCGCCGGGCGCCGGGGAAACAGGGGCGACGGCATCCGGCGCAGGGCTTGAACGGTAATCGGCACGGCGTTTGATCTGGAATTCACGGACGGCGCTGTTATGCGCGTCCAGATCATCAGAGAACGTGTGGCTGCCATCACCCTTGGCCACAAAATACAAACTGCTGCCGCTGACCGGATGCAAAGCGGCATGAATGGCTTCACGGCCTACCATGGCAATCGGTGTCGGTGGCAAACCGGGAATCGTGTAGGTGTTGTAAGGCGTCGGTTCGCGCAAATGCGCGCGGGTCAGCTTGCCGTTGTACCGCTCGCCCAAACCGTAAATCACGGTGGGATCGGTCTGTAATGGCATGCCGATCTTCATACGTCGCACAAACACCCCGGCAATCTGCCCACGCTCATGCGGCACACCGGTTTCTTTTTCTACCAGCGATGCCATGATCAGCGCTTGATAAGGGTCTGCGTAGGGCAGGTCCGGGGCGCGCTGCTCCCACTCTTCAGCCAACACCTTATGCAAACGGTCATAGGCCTTTTCAAGCAACTGCGCATCGCTCATGCCACGCACAAAGCGATAGGTGTCGGGAAAGAACCGCCCTTCCGGGAACTCACCCGGATGACCGAGCTTGGCCATCACCTCACTGTCACTCAGGCCGTCGAGGGTCTGCTCGATTTTCTCGTGCTTGGCCAACGCGCTGCGCACTTGTCGAAAATTCCAGCCTTCGACCAGCGTCAGGCTGTATTGCACCACCTCTCCACGCTGCCAAAGACCGATCAGGTCCTGGGCTGTCATGCCGGGCGTCATGCGGTATTCACCGCTGTGCAGCGGTTGCTCCGCCAGATTGAAGCGCCAATACACGCGCAACCAAAAGGCGTCTTGCAACGTGTCGTCTGCCTCAAGGCGATTGAACATACCGGTTGGGGTCGCGCCCGCTGGTACATCAAGCAGTTGTTCTTGCGTGAGGCTCAGCGGCTGCTCGAGCGCCGAGTTGAGTTTCCAGGCACTGGCGCCCAACACCAGGCCCGCCAACACCAGACCGGTCTCCAGCAGCAACAAGAATTTACGTTTCACGAATCAAACATCCAATAGGGTGCGGGCAATGCTTTGCAGTTTACGGGTGAGCGGCCCCACCGGCCAGCTCAGGCCAGCAACACCCCGTACAGGCCAAATGCCGTACACGCTGTTGCAGACAAAGAGTTCATCAGCCTGTTGAAGCTGCTCAACGCTGATATCAGTGACATGACACGGGATCGCCAGGCGCTCGGCCTCGCTCAGTAATGCTGCACGCATCACACCCGCCACCCCACAGCGTTGCAGGTCGGCGGTGATCAACACCCCGTCACGCACTAAAAACAGGTTACTGAACACGCCCTCGATCACGCGTCCCGAGGTGTCACGCATCAAGCCTTCGGCGTAAGCCGGGTCTTGCCATTCGGAACGGGCAATGACTTGCTCCAACCGATTGAGATGCTTAAGCCCCGCCAACAGCGGTTGCTCAGCCAATCGCGTGGCGCAGTCAAACAACTGAACACCTTCAAGGGCGTGCGCCAGGGGATAAGCCGGCGCAGGGCTGGCTTGCAGAATTCTTCGAGGCGCAGCTTCGGGGCACGCGGCATAACCGCGCAGGCTGTCGCCGCGGGTCAGGATGAGCTTGAGAACGCCCTCGCCCATCGCCTGTGCATACGCCAGCACTTCACTGCGAATCAGTGACTGATCCGCAGTAATCGCCAGTCGTGAGCAGCCCAGCACCAGACGCTGCATGTGCAGCTCCAGCAGCACCGGCCGCCCGGCCTTGACGGCGACGGTCTCAAACAGACCGTCGCCGTAGGCCAGCCCACGGTCCTTGAGCGACGCTAAACCGTGCGCTGGCAGACCGTCGACCCAGCTGTGCATCACTCGGCGAACCGGCGGAAAACCAGTGAGCCGTTGGTGCCGCCAAACCCGAACGAGTTGGACAGTACGACATCGATCGGCATTTCACGCGGCGTGTGCGGCACGAAGTCCAGATCGCAGCCTTCATCAGGCTCGTCCAGGTTGATGGTCGGCGGGGCAATCTGGCTGTTAATCGCCAGCACGCTGAAAATTGCCTCAACCGCGCCCGCAGCACCCAACAAGTGCCCGGTCATCGATTTGGTCGAACTGACCGCCAAGTTGTAGGCGTGATCACCGAACACCGACTTGATCGCCGAGACTTCCGCCAGGTCACCGGCAGGCGTCGACGTACCGTGGGCATTGATGTACTGCACTTGATCGATGTTCACCCTGGCATCACGCAAGGCATTGGTGATGCAGCGTGCAGCGCCTGCGCCATCCGCCGGGGGCGAGGTCATGTGATAAGCGTCGCCGCTCATCCCGAAGCCAATCAGCTCGGCATAGATCTTCGCGCCACGCGCCTTGGCGTGTTCAAGCTCTTCAAGCACCAGTGCACCGGCGCCATCAGAAAGCACGAAGCCATCACGGCCTTTGTCCCAGGGACGGCTGGCACGCGTCGGATCATCGTTGCGCGTCGATAGCGCACGCGAGGCACCAAAGCCGCCCATGCCCAAACCGCATGCGGCCATTTCAGCACCGCCGGCAATCATCACATCGGCTTCGCCGTAGGCAATGTTGCGCGCCGCCATACCGATGCAATGCGTACCCGTGGTACACGCTGTCGAAATGGCGTAGTTAGGTCCCTGTGTACCCAAGTGGATAGACAGAAAACCGGAAATCATATTGATGATCGAGCCAGGCACAAAAAACGGAGAAATCCGTCGCGGGCCTTGTTCGTGCAAGGTACGGCTGGTTTCTTCGATATTGGTCAACCCCCCAATACCCGACCCCATGGCCACACCAATACGCTCACGATTGGCATCCGTGACTTCCAGGCCAGCATTTCGTATTGCCTGAAAACCAGCTGCCAAACCGTATTGAATAAACAGGTCAAGTTTTCGGGCTTCTTTGACGGAGAGGTAATCCTCAACGTTAAAGCCCTGTACCGAGCCGCCAAAACGGGTGGAATAGGCAGAAAGATCCGTGTGTTCGATCAGACCAATGCCACTTCGGCCTGCCAGAATGCCTTGCCAGGTGCTCGGAACATCCGCACCCAGTGGCGACAACATCCCCATACCGGTGACTACGACGCGTCTACGCGACACAGCACTCTCCTTTATTCTATTGACGACACTTTGCATCAAGCCTAAAGAAAAAACCGCACGCCATAGTGGCAGTGCGGTTTTTCCATGACAGCATGTAACGATTACAAACTATTACGCCTGGTGGGCAGTAACGTAATCGATAGCAGCTTGTACAGTAGTGATCTTTTCAGCTTCTTCGTCAGGAATTTCGGTCTCGAATTCCTCTTCCAGAGCCATCACAAGCTCAACAGTGTCAAGGGAGTCGGCACCCAGGTCTTCAACGAAGGAAGCAGCGTTGGTCACTTCTTCTTCTTTAACGCCCAGTTGCTCGGCAACGATTTTCTTGACGCGTTCTTCGATGGTGCTCATACCTTGTTTTCACTCCTAATGGACAAATTCAGGCAGCTGGCCAGTGGGCAAGTGTATCGAAAGACTTTTCAGTTTTTCAACTGAAAGCTTTGCACCTACCCCGCTACAACCGGCTGCCTATAAAAAGATTGCAGCTTTATAACGGATTTTAGACAGCTCGTATGACATTTTTTTGAAGCAATCCGTCACATTTAACTCATGTACATCCCGCCGTTGACCGGAATTGTAGCCCCAGTCACGTAAGCTGCACCGTCCGAAGCCAGGAAAGCGACCACGTTCGCGATCTCTTGAGCCTGACCCAAACGACCCAGCGGAATCTGCGTCTGCAAGGCTTCACGCTGTGCTTGCGGCAATTCGCGGGTCATGTCGGTATCGATAAACCCAGGAGCCACCGAGTTGACAGTGATTGAGCGCGAACCCACTTCACGCGCCAGAGCACGGCTGAAACCTTCGAGGCCGGCCTTGGCGGCGGCATAGTTTACTTGGCCTGCGTTGCCCATGGCACCCACAACAGAGCCAATGTTGATAATTCGTCCCCAGCGCGCCTTGGTCATGCCGCGCAAAACACCCTTGGACAGGCGAAACAGACTGTTCAAGTTGGTATCGATGACATCATGCCATTCGTCGTCTTTCATGCGCATCATCAGGTTATCGCGGGTGATGCCAGCATTATTGACCAGGATCGCCGGCGCGCCGAACTGCTCCTGAATGCTGTTCAGCACCGCGGCCACGGAATCTGCATCCGTGACATTGAGTTCCATGCCCGTGCCTTGAACGCCGTTTTCTTTCAGCGTGGCAGCAATGCGCTCAGCACCCGAAGCAGTGGTGGCAGTGCCAATGACAATGGCGCCCTGACGACCCAACTCCAATGCGATCGCCTGGCCAATGCCACGGCTAGCGCCCGTTACCAGTGCAACTTTACCTTGCAAGCTCATGCAGGCTTCTCCTAATTCAGGCCAGTGCCGCACGAGCGGCAGCGAAGGCGTCTGGGGTATTCAAGTTGTGAGTGGTGATGCCCTCAGCGCAACGCTTGCTGATGCCCACCAGAACTTTGCCCGGTCCACATTCAACCAGCTCGACCGGGCCATTGGCCGCCAGACATTGAACTGATTCAACCCAGCGCACAGGCTTGTACAGCTGCTCAAGCAAATCGCACTTAAGGGTATCCAAATCGTTCGCCACGGCTGCACTGACATTCTGCACCAGCGGGATCTGTGGCATTTTCCAGTCAATGGCCTGGATCGACTCGGCAAAACGCTCCGCCGCGGGTCGCATCAACTCACAGTGCGAAGGCACACTCACCGGCAGCGGCAGCGCACGCTTGGCGCCCTTGGCCTTGCACAGCTCCATGGCGCGCTCAACAGCCGCCTTGGCTCCGGCAATAACCACCTGGCCCGGCGAGTTGAAGTTAACCGCGCTAACCACTTCACCTTGCGCCGCCTCAGCGCACGCAGCCAATACAACGGCATCGTCCAGCCCCAGGATCGCCGCCATGGCGCCTTGACCGGCAGGAACAGCTTCTTGCATCAAGCGACCGCGACGCTCAACCAGCTTCACGGCATCAGCCAGGCTCAGGCAACCGGCAGCGACCAGCGCGCTGTACTCGCCCAAGCTATGGCCAGCAACGAAATCTGGCTGCTTGCCGCCTTCGGCCAGCCACAGACGCCACAGGGCAATCGAAGCGGTCAAAATGGCGGGCTGGGTGATATCAGTTTGATTCAGCTTCTCGGCAGGGCCGTCCTGGGTCAACGCCCACAGGTCGTAACCCAGAGCCTCAGAAGCTTCTTTAAATGTTTCCAGAACCAGCGGGTGTTCCGCGCCCAGCTCGGCCAACATGCCGAGGGACTGCGAACCCTGCCCTGGAAAGACGAATGCGAGGGATGTAGACATGTAACAAGCCCCTAATGATCTTGTCGTCGGTGAATTGACGTCCTGCCGTGGCGGACGCAAGAAACTGACAGTTGGATGGCGATTTAGACCGTGCGGTCACATTTACACGCTCGACCCGCAATGCGCCTACGGTAACAACCCTTCAAGGCGCCCATGCAAACGCTTTGGCAGGTCTTCATGGATTTCAATCAGCGCCCGTTCTATCGCACTTTGAAAGCCCTGAGCACCTGCCGAACCGTGACTTTTAATGACAATCCCCTGCAACCCCAGAAAACTCGCGCCATTGTGCCGTGCGGGGGCCAAATCAGCCTGCAAGCGACGCAGTAACGGCATCGCCAACGCACCGACACATCGCCCAAAGAGCGTGCGCTTGAACAACGCCTCAATCCGGCCTGAGATCATGGTCGCCAGGCCCTCACTGGATTTGAGCAGGATATTACCTACAAAACCGTCACACACCACCACATCGGCCTCGCCGCGGTACAACCCATCACCTTCGACAAAGCCGATGTAATGCAAACCGCTCGCCGCTTGCAACAAGGCGGCGGCCTCCTTGACCTGCTGGTTACCCTTGATGTCTTCGGTACCAATATTCAACAGGGCTACGCGCGGGCGAAGCGTGCCGAGGGCCTGCGCGGCCACCGACCCCATCACCGCGAACTGAAACAACTGCTCAGCCGTGCAATCGACGTTGGCGCCCAGATCCAGCAACTGACAATAGCCCGCCTGCGTCGGAACCGCCGCCACCATTGCAGGACGATCTATACCGGGCAGCGTTTTGAGGACGAACCGCGAGAGCGCCATCAAAGCCCCCGTATTCCCCGAACTGACACAAGCCTGCACTTTGCCATCACGCAGCAGCTCAAGCGCCACCCGCATGGAGGAGTCCGGCTTGCCACGCAACGCATGGGAAGGCCGCTCGCTCATGGCGATAACTTCTGAGGCTGGAGTAATGGTCAGGCGCGAGCGATCCACAACCGAATGGCTGGCGATCAAGTCTTCAAGTACGGAGGGTTGACCAACGAGGGTCAGATGCAGCGAGGGTGTAGCAGACAGGCAAGCGATGCAAGCCTGAACAATGCTGCGGGGACCGAAGTCCCCGCCCATTGCGTCGATCGCGATGACCTGAACGGACAAGTGATTACTCGTCAGCGCCCTTGTCGATCACTTTACGACCACGGTATACGCCTTCTGGCGATACGTGGTGACGCAGGTGAATTTCACCGGTGGTTTTTTCTACAGACAGCGTGCTAGCCGAAAGAGCATCGTGCGAACGACGCATGTCACGGGCAGAGCGGGATTTTTTGTTCTGCTGAACAGCCATAATTGATTAACTCCTAAACGTTTGGGTCACGCTTTAACTGCGCCAATACACTGAACGGGTTGGACCGCGTTACCTCGTCCTCGCCTGGATCGGGCTCATCGAGACCCGCCGGCTGCTGGCATTCTTCCGGATGATGAGCAGGCACAATGGGCAAGGCGAGCAAAAGCTCCTCCTCGATCAGTGCATGCAGATCCAATGGATCTTCGCCCAGTTCCAGCACGTCATAACCTTTCGGTAACGACTGGGTATTCGCACCCTCTTTCACCACAGCGTAACTGCATTCGCTATGGATCGGCAGGGTGACCAGCTCAAGACAACGCTGGCAAACCATCTTGACCTCGACGTCGATGGAGCTGTGTATTACCACAGATCTTCGCTCGTCGCGCTCAAAAACAAATTTAGCCTGGACCGTACCGACATTGTCGGAAAGCGGGTCGCAGAGTCTCTCCAAATCAGCCAGCAGCACTTCACCTTGAAGGGTAGTGCCACGATCAGCTAATTTGCGCGGGTCAACGTGAGGTGGAATCGGGTCATTCAACATAGGCGCAGCATTCTAGGGACGACCCCCTCACCTGTCAAAGGAAATTGTGCCTGTGCGACATCCCGTGCGCCCGTTAGAATCGACATTCATCTACAGGAGCCGCGAATGCTGCCTTTATTACTCGCCTCAAGCTCGGTTTATCGCCGGGAATTACTGGCTCGCCTGCGCCTACCCTTCAGTTGCAGCTCACCTGACATCGACGAAAGCCACCAAACAGATGAAAGCGCAGCCGACCTGGTCAAGCGCCTGTCACTGGAGAAGGCCCGCGCACTGGCGCACAGCCATCCCGACCACTTGATCATCGGCTCAGACCAGGTGGCCGTGCTTAATGGCCGAATCATCGGCAAACCTCACACCTTCGACAAGGCACGCCAACAACTCCTGGACGCCAGTGGCGCCAGCGTCAGCTTCCTCACCGGCCTAACCCTGCTCAACAGTCGCACCGGGCAGCACCAGACTGACTGTGTGCCCTTCACGGTGCACATGCGCACGCTCAGCGCTGAACAGATTGAACGCTACCTGCACGCCGAGCAGCCCTACGATTGCGCAGGCAGCTTTAAAGCCGAAGGCTTGGGCGTGAGCCTGTTTCAGCGCACCGAAGGGGACGACGCGACCAGCTTGATTGGCCTGCCATTAATCCGACTGGTGGACATGCTGACCCATGAAGGCATCAGCATCCCTTAACACAGCAAACCCGACCCCACCCAAACAACAACGGCCTTCACAGGCCGTTTTTTTGGTGCAGTCGCAAGTTAGCGCAAGGTTGGTCCCTGAAAACCCATCCACAAGGCAATGTGCTCTGCAACGCTGGCACCGAGTTTTTTCGAGAAGCGATCGAATGCCGACTCTTGCACGGTGAAATCAACCAACTCTTTTTCACCAATCACATCACGGGCAACCGAACTGGCATTGCCCAAGCCGTCAATCAGACCCAGCGGCAGCGCTTGCTGACCCGTCCACACCAACCCCGAGAACAACTCAGGATGCTCTTTATCCTTCAAGCGATCGCCACGACCCTGCTTAACGCTGGCAATGAACTGCTCATGCGTCACATTTAGCACGCCTTGCCAGAACTTGGTCTCGTCCGGCTTTTGAGGCTCAAAGGGATCAAGGAACGCTTTGTGCTCGCCCGAGGTGTAGGCGCGACGCTCAACACCCAGCTTTTCCATAGCCCCGACAAAACCGAAACCTGCCGCTGTCACGCCAATCGAACCCACCAGACTGGCTTTGTCGGCATAAATCTCATCAGCCGCACTGGCGATGTAATAGGCACCCGAGGCACCGAGGTCCGAAATCACCGCGTATACCTTGGTCTCAGGGTGCAAGCCACGCAAACGACGGATCTCGTCGTAGACATAACCCGATTGCACAGGACTGCCGCCCGGACTGTTGATACGCAGCACCACGCCTTTGACTTTGGGATCATCAAACGCCGCTTGCAAGCTGGTCACCAGGTTATCGGCACTGGCCTGCTCTTTATCGGCAATCACCCCGCGCACTTCGATCAGCGCGCTGTAACCAGAACCCGTCGTAGCGTTGCGCTCCATATCCATCAACGGCGTGAAGGTGAGCAGCACCGCCACCAGCAACAGAAAGGTCAGCAACTTGAAAAAAATACCCCAGCGACGCGCACGGCGCTGCTCCTGAATACCTGCCAACAAGGTTCTTTCCAGCAACTTCCAGCTTTTGTCATCACCCGCAGCAGGCTCAGATTCAGCGGGCGCTTTCCATTGATCGACCATGCACTACCCCAGCTAAGACGTTATTAGTGAGCGCGCCCATGCAGCCAGGCACGCAACTCAGAAAAATGATTGATTTCCAGCGTAGGCCCAAACGTGCGCAGACGTTCAATTGACTGAGCCCCGTAACTCACCGCCACCGAGTCGATGCCTGCATTACGCGCCATGAGCAAATCAAACGACGCATCACCCACCATCAATGCCTGCTGCGCGGGCACATCGCAGTGAGCCAGAATCTGATTGAGCATGAGCGGATCCGGCTTGCTGGCGGTTTCGTCGGCTGCACGGGTGATATCAAAGAAGCCTTCCCAACCCTGCGCCTTGAGCACCCGATCCAGACCGCGACGCGCCTTGCCCGTCGCAACGGCCAAGCGGTAACCCTGATCACGGAAGGATTCAAGCGATTCGGCCACACCGGCAAATAGTGGTGAAGGCTCGGCATCCGACGCGATATAGATATCCGCGTAGTGCTGACGGAAGGCAATCACTTGCGCCTCGGTCAAATCAGGGTAAAGCGTCAAAATCGCTTCCGGCAGCCCCAGACCAATAATGCCTTTGACGGCCTCATCATCACGCTCAGGGCGACCTGCGCGCTGCGCAGCCCCCTGCATCGAAGTGACAATGCGGCCAATGGAGTCCGCCAGCGTGCCATCCCAATCAAAGATCAGTAATTTGTACTCAGACGGCACTCAATCGCTCCACGGTTTTAGCCCACATCTCATCGACGGGTGCCTGAAACTTCATTTCACCGCCATCAGGCATGGGCACGGTCAGCATGTAGGCATGCAAAAACAGACGCTTGCCGCCCAATTCGCGAATTTCTTTAGAAAAGCCTTCTTCGCCGTATTTGGTGTCGCCCGCAATGCAGTGGCCCGCATGCAGGGTGTGCACGCGGATCTGATGGGTCCGCCCGGTAATCGGCCGGGCTTCAATCATGGTGGCGAAATCGCCAAAACGACGCAGCACCTTGAACACCGTGACCGATTCTTTACCCTCTTCGTTCACCTCAACCATGCGCTCACCCGAGCGCAGATTGCTCTTCATCAATGGCGCACGCACCTGCTTGATCGAGCTGGCCCAATTGCCACGCACCAACGCCATGTAGCGCTTGTCGATTCCGTCACCGCGCAACGCTTCATGCAAGTGGCGCAACATGCTGCGCTTTTTGGCGATCATCAAAAGACCGGACGTATCGCGGTCAAGCCGATGCACCAACTCCAGCTCTTTGGTATCGGGACGCAACTGACGAAAGGCTTCGATCACACCGTAATTGAGGCCACTGCCACCGTGAACCGCAATACCCGCAGGCTTGTTGAGCACAATCAGGGCTTTGTCTTCATAGACAATTGCCGCTTCCAGGCGCTGCAACAAACCCTGAGCCAGGGGCACCGGCTCGTCGCGCTCAGGCACGCGCACAGGCGGCACGCGCACAATATCGCCCGCTTGCAGCTTGTACTCAGGCTTGATCCGCCCCTTGTTCACACGCACTTCGCCTTTACGCAAAATGCGGTAAATCAAGGTCTTGGGTACGCCCTTGAGCCGGGCAAGAAGAAAGTTGTCAATGCGTTGGCCGGCATATTCCGGCGAGACCTCAAGCAGCTGGACGCTGGGGGTCGGGGGGGTAGTCGTCGTCATGCCGCGGATGATAACAATTTTTTATGGAATTGAAGCACTTAATCATTGCTGCTATAGTCGCGAACGCCGCCAAAAGCGGCCTGGACAGCGGATTAACGGTGAGTCACCGGCCCTGCCCTACGCTCTTCACGAGGACGCGAGGCCGTCCTACGGGACTTTTGCTGCATACGGAACGCCTGGAGTTGTAACAAGCGCAGGTGACATGAGGCCTGAAGCGAGCCTGGAAAGCAGAGTGAAAACTCGCCTTTTACGCCGATATTCACGGCCAGTTCACAAAGTGCAGTCAGCCTCGGGAATTTCGAGCGAATGTTTCGGAAACTTCGCCTTTATTAGCCATGATGCGTGACCTCCCCTTTTGGAGTTCACGGTAAATGCCAACCCGCTGCGGATTCTGCGCGCGGCAGCACCCGAATTATCAGGGATACGTGTGGGGTGGAGATGCACAACCGCCGGACTGTGTAGCAATAGGCTTTATCAAGACGCTTCATCTCGTCCACAGCCGCCGGTTGATTCCTCCTCCTGACCAGACTTTTGCTTAAGCGGTGCTTTAGCACCACAGCAAGCAGGAAGCGTTAGTCGCGACTCGGCCCCCAGGGCCGAACCTCGCTGGACAATGGAGTGGCCAACTACTCCTGACGCACCTGACACCGACCGTGAGAAGTCGTGTGTGCCGAACGCCGTTTCCGGCAGCCCGGAAACCGACGGTACAACATGAAAAGAATGCTGATTAACGCGACTCAACCCGAAGAGTTGCGTGTTGCACTGGTAGATGGCCAACGCCTCTACGACCTGGACATTGAGTCAGGTGCACGCGAGCAGAAGAAAGCCAACATCTACAAAGGCCGTATTACTCGCATCGAACCAAGCCTTGAGGCTGCCTTTGTCGATTTCGGCTCTGAGCGCCACGGTTTTCTGCCCCTCAAAGAAATCTCCCGCGAATACTTCAAAAAAGCCCCAGAAGGCCGCGTCAACATCAAGGACGTCCTGAGCGAAGGCCAGGAAGTCATCGTGCAAGTCGAGAAAGAAGAACGTGGCAACAAGGGCGCAGCCCTGACCACCTTCATCAGCCTCGCTGGCCGTTACCTGGTGCTCATGCCTAACAACCCGCGTGCCGGTGGCATCTCGCGCCGCATCGAAGGTGAAGAGCGCAACGAACTGCGTGAAGCGCTCAATGGCTTGATCGCACCTGCCGACATGGGCCTGATCGTGCGCACTGCAGGCCTGGGCCGCAGCAGCGAAGAAATGCAGTGGGACCTCGACTACCTGCTGCAACTGTGGACCGCTATTAAAGAAGCGTCGCTGGACCGCGCTGCGCCGTTCCTGATCTATCAGGAAAGCAACGTGATCATCCGCGCCATTCGCGATTACCTGCGCCAGGACATCGGCGAAGTGCTGATCGACAGCGTTGAAGCCCAGGACGAAGCCCTGACCTTCATCCGCCAGGTGATGCCGCAGTACGCCAGCAAAATCAAACTCTACGAAGACAGCGTTCCGCTGTTCAACCGCTTCCAGATCGAAAGCCAGATCGAGACCGCTTTCCAGCGCGTC
The DNA here is from genome assembly GCF_049896545.1 of Pseudomonas sp. TWR3-1-1. Classification (NCBI taxonomy): domain Bacteria; kingdom Pseudomonadati; phylum Pseudomonadota; class Gammaproteobacteria; order Pseudomonadales; family Pseudomonadaceae; genus Pseudomonas; species Pseudomonas sp. TWR3-1-1. Next base: position 809,787 of record NZ_JAFCUO010000001.1, on the reverse strand, counting down.
GTTGAACTGCCTTCCGGTGGCTCTATCGTTATCGACCCGACCGAAGCCCTGGTGTCCATCGACATCAACTCGGCGCGCGCCACTAAAGGCAGCGATATCGAAGAAACCGCCCTGCAAACCAACCTTGAAGCGGCTGAAGAAATCGCCCGCCAGTTGCGCCTGCGCGACATCGGCGGCCTGATCGTCATCGACTTCATCGACATGACCCCTGCCAAAAACCAGCGCGCCGTGGAAGAAAAAGTCCGCGAATGCCTGGAAGCAGACCGCGCCCGCGTTCAAGTGGGCCGTATCTCGCGCTTTGGCCTGCTGGAAATGTCCCGTCAGCGCCTGCGTCCATCGCTGGGTGAAAGCAGCGGTATCGTCTGCCCACGCTGCAACGGCACCGGCATCATCCGTGACGTTGAATCGCTGTCGCTGGCCATCCTGCGCCTGATCGAAGAAGAAGCCCTGAAAGACCGCACTGCCGAAGTGCGCGCTCAGGTGCCAATCCCGGTCGCCGCCTTCTTGCTCAACGAAAAACGCAACTCGATCACCAAGATCGAACTGCGCACTCGCGCCCGCATCATCATCCTGCCGAACGACCACCTCGAAACGCCGCACTTCGAAGTTCAGCGTTTGCGCGATGACAGCCCGGAAGCCCACACCAATCAGTCCAGCTATGAAATTGCTGCCGCTGCTGCTGAAGTGGAAGAAGTGCAACCGGCCGCTGCCACCCGCACCCTGGTTCGCCAGGAAGCGGCGGTCAAAACAGCCCCGGCGCGCACCTCGGCACCGGTTCCGACCGAAGCCGCAGCCACCGCGACTGCCGCCCCTGCACCCGCCGCTACCATTGCCGAACCCAGCCTGTTCAAAGGTCTGGTGAAATCACTGGTCAGCCTGTTCGCCTCCAAGGATGAGCCTGCGGCTGCCGCGCCAACCGTGACCGAGAAACCGGCCACCACCGAGCGTCCGCAACGTAACGAAGAACGTCGCAACGGTCGCCAGCAAAGCCGTAACCGCAACGGTCGTCGTGACGAAGAACGCAAGCCGCGCGAAGAACGTGCACCTCGTGAAGAGCGCGCCCCGCGTGAAGCCCGCGAAGTGCGTGAACCGCGCGAAGAAACCCCGGTAGTCGTTGCCCGCGAAGAACGTGCCCCGCGCCCACCGCGCGAAGAGCGTGCTCCACGCGCACCTCGCGAAGATCGCAAACCTCGCGGTGAGCGTGAAGAACGCGTACGCGAACTGCGTGAACCGCTGGATGCCGCACCCGCTGCAACCACCGAGCAAGAGCGCCCGGCCCGTGCACCTCGTGAAGAACGCCAACCACGCGCACCTCGCGAAGAGCGCGCACCACGCGCCGAGCAAGCCGCCGTCGCCGCTGAAGACGAAACCGCTCTGAACAACGAAGAGCAATTGCAGGACGAGACTCAGGACAACGCCGAAGGCGATCGTCCACGTCGCCGCTCCCGCGGTCAGCGTCGTCGCAGCAACCGTCGCGAGCGTCAACGCGATGCCAATGGCAACGTGATTGAAGGCAGCGAAGACGGCACCGAAGAAGGCAGCGAAGAGACCAACACGCAAAACGTGCCTGCCAACACCGAGCAGCTGGCTGCCGGACTGGCCGTCACAGAAGCTGTTGCCAGCACCGTGATCAGCGCTCCGGCCGAAGCTCAAGCCCATCAGCAAGCTGAACGGGCCAGCGCCGCCACCGAGCAAGCAGCCCCGGCCGAAACCGTGGTTGGCGTAGAAGCTCAAACCAAGGCTGTGACTGTCGTTGAAGCACCGCAAGCGCCAGCACCGGTCGTTGAGACGCCAGTGATCGAAACGCCAGTGGTTCAAGCCCCTGTGGTTGAAGCCATCACGCCAATCGAAGCCGTTAAAGCGCCTGAAGTTGAAGTGGCTCCGGTTCAAGAAGCCCAGCCTGAACCCAAGGCAGCCGCAGAACCTGCTCCAGCCATCGAAACACCGATTGTTGCTGCACCTGAGCCTGTAGTTGAAGCGCCAGTGGTAGAAACCCCGGTTGTTGAGAAGCCTGCCTTCGAAAAGCGCCCTGAGCCTGTCAAGGAAGCCCGCACTGTACGCGAGCCCGTTGCAGAGCCTGCCGCCGCTGAAGCCGCACCGGCCCCCGCCACGCCAGCAGAACCGGTTGTGATCGCACAACCAGAGCCTGTGGAAGTGCTGGTAAAAGCCGAAGTGGTTGAAGTGGCCATCGTCGCCGCACCTGTCGCCAGCGGCCCGTCCAGCAATGGTCGCGCCCCGAACGATCCGCGTGAAGTGCGTCGTCGCAAGCGTGAAGAGGCCGCCGCTGCCGCCGCTGCCGCTCAAGCGCAAGCCACCGAAGCCGTCGCAGAGCACACGACACCTGCCATCGACGAGAACTTGCGTTCTGTTGAGGAAGTGGTCGAGCAAAACCCTAAAGCCCTGGAAGAAGAGCACGAGCCTAAACCCCTCGCCTAATTCCAAAGGCCACTAAAAAGCCCCGCCAGTTTGCACTGGCGGGGCTTTTTTTATGCGTTGAAGGCGTTGCGATCAGAAGAACCAGAACGAACGACGATTGCTCTCCAACTCACCCCGGCACTGATTAAGCTGCGCGCCGTACGTCTTTGATTGCTGCTCAACCTTGCGTGCGACCTGCACCAGCCAAGGCTTGGCACGATAGGTACCACGGCTGTAGCCGCCCCGCCCCTCGTGATAGGCCAAATATTGGTTATAGGCGTCCCACTTGGAGATACCTAGCTGCTGCTGAGTACCCGCCGCATACCAACCAATAAATCGAATGGCATCCGCAAAGTTGTCACGCGAACCCCCCTTGCCCGTGCTTTTTGTGAAGTCACTCCACGCTGGCGGCTGAGCCTGGGCATAGCCATAAGACTGACTGACCCGCCCCCACGGAATGACCCACAACAAATAGGCGCGCGGCGGCAATGCATCCGCCACAAAGCTGCTTTCCTGCTTCATGATTGCCATCGCCACCTGCGGCGGCGTGCCGAACTGGCTCTGCATGCTTAACGAGTCTTCATACCAGCGCGGGTACTGACGATAGATATTGCACAGATTGCCTTGATCCCTGGGCGGCGCGGTGGTGCAACCCGTCAGCGCCACCCAGGTCAACGCCAAGGCCCAAGCAGGCTTATGCTTCATTGGTATTCCTTACGGCCACGGATGATGGAGCAACGCGAGTGCCCGATTAATACACGTTGGGTTCCATCTCCAACTGCACGGCAAAGCGCTGCGCAATATCGGCCTGGATACGCTGCGCCAGTGCCAACAATTGCAGACCGGTCGCCGCGCCGTAGTTGACCAGCACCAGCGACTGCAAACGGTGTACGCCCGCATCCGCGTCACGAAAACCTTTCCAGCCAGCCGCCTCGATCAGCCAACCCGCCGCCAGTTTCACCTGACCGTCCGCTTGCGGATAGCCGATCAGGTTGGGGTGCGCCAGCTTGAGTTCAGCCGCCAACACCGATGAAACCACCGGATTCTTGAAGAAGCTGCCCGCATTGCCCAAGACCGCAGGGTCGGGGAGTTTTTCACTGCGAATGCTGCTGATGGCTCGACTGACATCACTGGCGCTCGGCAGATCAACGCCTTGTTCGATCAGGCGCTGGCGTACCGGGCCGTACTCCAAGTGCAGACTGGCAGCACGACTCAGGGCAAATCTGACCCGCAGAATCAACCATCGACCCGGATGTTGTTTGAACAGGCTGTCGCGGTAACCAAAATCGCACTCAGCCAGGGTGAAATCACGCAACTCCCCGCTTTGACGGTCGAGCGCGGTCAGCCCGGCAAACACATCTTTGATCTCAACCCCGTAGGCACCAATGTTCTGCATCGGCGCAGCGCCGACGGTGCCCGGGATCAGGCTCAGGTTTTCAAGCCCGGCAAAGCCCTGCGCAAGCGTCCACAACACAAAGTCATGCCACACCTCACCCGCCTCGGCCTCAACCACCACGCGCTCGCCGTCATCTACCAGCACACGAAGGCCACGGCTGGCCATGCGCAATACCAACGCTTGCACATCGCCGGTCAACAGCAGGTTGCTGCCACCACCAATCACCAGTAAAGGCAACTGGTGCTCAGCCGAATAGCGCAACGCTTCACGCACGTCATCGTCGTTATGCGCCTGAGCAAACAATCGGGCACGCACATCGACACCAAAGCTGTTGAACGGCTTGAGTGACGCTTCAACCTGCAACTGCAAACTCATAAACGTCCTTTCAATTCGATCACTAGCAAGTCGCACGCGCGTTCAATCAGATCCAGCACTTCTTCAAAGCCCTGTTCGCCATCGTAATAAGGGTCGGGAACTTCGTGTTTCACACCCTTATAACGTCGCAAGAACAGATCCAGCTCAGCCTTGCCACTGACCGGCTGCAATGCCTGGAGATCACGCAGGTTGCTGTTATCCATCGCAAAGATCAGCTCATAGCGGCTGAAGTCAGCGGCGCTGACGTGCTGCGCGCGCTGCGCCGACAAGTCATAGCCGCGCAGCTTTGCCGCCCGCTGAGTGCGTTTGTCAGGAGGCTGCCCTACGTGCCAGTTGCCAGTCCCTGCCGAAGCGACATCAACCTGCGATGTAAGGCCGGCTAACTGCAATTTATGGCGCAGGACACCCTCAGCCGTCGGCGAGCGGCAAATATTGCCCAGGCACACAAACAGGACGCGCATCAAACCTCCAACAAACGCCGAACGCGCTCAAGGTCTTCAGGGGTGTCTACCCCGCCAGGCGGTGCTTCGAGCACGTCGGCGACATGAATACGCACGCCATGCCACAGCGCGCGCAACTGCTCAAGACGCTCGGTATTTTCAAGCCAGCAAGGGCCCCAACTCACAAAGTCATGCAGGAAACCCGCACGGTAGGCGTAGATGCCGATGTGCCGACGATAAGGCACGGCCTCTGGCAGGCGGTCGCTGGCATGCGCAAAATCATCACGCGCCCACGGCAGGCAGGCTCGACTGAACGTCAGCGCCAGCCCATTGAGGTCGCTGACCACTTTGACCACATTGGGATTGAACAACGCGGCCACGTCTTCGATGGGCTCGGCCAGCGTCGCCATGCTCGCTTCGCTGTGGGCAGCCAGGTTAACCGCCACCTGATCAATTACCCGAGGCGGAATCAAAGGCTCATCGCCCTGGACATTGACCACAATGGCATCGTCAGCCAACCCCAGAAGCGTCGCCACTTCGGCCAGGCGGTCGGTGCCTGATTCGTGATCGACGCGGGTCAACAACACCTCGGCCCCAAACGCCTGACAGGCCTCGACAATCCGCGCATCGTCCGTAGCCACCACGACGCGCTGTGCACTGCTTTTGCACGCTTGTTCCCACACGTGCTGAACCATCGGCTTGCCCGCAATCATTTGCAGGGGCTTGCCGGGCAAGCGTGTGGAAGCAAACCGCGAGGGGATAACGACCGTAAACACCGGGATCATTTATCCAGACGCTCTTCGTCAGTCAGCGTACGGGCTTCTGTTTCGAGCATGACCGGGATGCCATCACGAATCGGGTACGCCAGGCCAGCGCCCTTGCTGATCAGTTCGCTCTTGTCGGCACTGAGCTTGAGCGGGCCTTTGCAAACAGGGCAAGCAAGGATATCGAGCAGTTTGGTGTCCATAAGGGTTTCCCTGAATAAGAGGAGTTAGGGCAAAAGACGATCAGGTAAAAGACGCAGTAGCTGCTGATCAAACCAGCGCACAAAGGCTTGTGAAGGTACAGCGTCTACCGCCAGATACCACCAGTCAGACGCGGCAAAGTCGCGGCATTTCACCGCATCCTTTTCCGTCATGACCAACGGCAACGACGGCGTAAAATTCAGCACCTCGGCGCTATACGGCGCATGGTCGGCAAACGCGTGGGCAATTGGCCGCCAGTGTAACGTTTCGAGGGTAGTGAAGAAACGCTGCGGGTTACCGATACCGGCAACCGCATGCAACGCTTGCTGCGGCGCGAAATAGTCCAGTGACTGACGTTCGCCACTGCGCAGGTTGATCAGCGCGGTGGGCTGCAAAGCAAAGGCAAATCCCGATGCCGGGTCCGTCATTGCACCGTTGTACAGCACCGCATCGACACTGTTCAGCCGCTCGGCCGGCTCGCGCAGGGGGCCTGCGGGCAAACAACGGCCGTTACCCAAACCGCGGGCGTTGTCGATCAATACCAGCTCAAGATCACGCGCCAGGCGGTAATGCTGCAAGCCATCATCCGACAGGATCAAGTCCAGCGACTCACTGGCCAGCAAGGCTTTGACTGCACGGCTACGATCAGGATCGATCATCAAGGGAACACCGCTGCGCTGCACGATCAGCAAAGGTTCATCACCGGCCTGCGCGGCACTTTGTTCAGCCGTCACACGCCAGGGAAAATGCGCAGGCCTGGCCCCATAGCCGCGACTGACCACTCCAACCCGCAGCCCGTGGCGCTGACAGTGTTCAATCAGCCACAGGATCAGCGGCGTCTTGCCAGTGCCGCCCACCGTGATATTGCCCACCACTACAATCGGCACCGGCGCTCGGTAAATATCGCCCTGCCCTGCAACAAAACGCGCGCGCTTACCCGCCACCACGCGACGGTAGAGACACTCAAGCGGCCGCAGCAGCGACAGCAGCGGGTGCCCGGCATACCAGGCGCGTAACAAACGATCGGACATAGCCATCAGGGAGCTGCCTGTGCCTCGACGGTGGTCATGCGTAAATGGCTGAAACCCAATTTACCCGCCGCATCCATCGCGGTGATGACATCTTGATGCCGGGCCTTGCCGTCAGCACTGATCGACAGCGCCAGCGTGGTGTCACCCTCGGACTCTTTCTGCAAGGCCTCCATCAGAGTGGCCAGGTCATTTTTCGGCAGTATCTGGTTGTTCACCGAAAACACACCGTCTGCGCTGATGGCGACATCTAACTGCTTGGCGTTTTGATCGTCACTCGGGGCACCGCTCACCGCTTGCGGCAGATCAACACGCAGTTGAGTTTCGCGGGTGAAAGTGGTGGTCACGACAAAAAACAGCAACAGGATAAACACCACATCAATCAATGACGCGAGGTTGATATCCACTGTTTCTCGTGGCTTGCGGCGAAATTTCACGCTTTGCTCCCGGCCATGTCGACTTCGCGGTCGCCTTGAACGACTTCAACCAGCTTGATGGCTTCTTGCTCCATGCCCACCACCAACTCATCAACGCGTCGTTGCAGAAAACGATGGAAGAACACCGCCGGGATACCCACCATCAAGCCCGCGGCCGTCGTGATCAACGCCTTGGAAATACCGCCCGCGAGGATCGCTGCATTGGTGCTCATGCCTGCCCCCATGAACGAGCTGAAAATGTCGATCATGCCCAGCACCGTGCCCAGCAAACCGAGCAATGGGGCCATCGCGGCAATCGTACCCAGTGCATTGAGGTAGCGTTCAAGCTCATGAATGACGCGGGCCGCGGCCTCTTCGATGCACTCTTTCATGATCTCGCGACCATGTTTTGAGTTGGCAAGCCCTGCGGCAAGGATTTCACCGAGCGGAGAATCGGCGCGCAATTGCTTGAGTTTTTCTTTGTCCAGTTGCTTGTCCTTGATCCAGACCCAAACCTGCCCCAGCAGGTGGGGCGGGGTTACGCGGCTGGCGCGTAAAGTCCAAAGACGCTCGACAATTATGCCCAGCGCGGCAACAGAGCTCAGAATGATCGGCAGCATCATCCAGCCGCCGGATTTGACCAGTTCCCACACAGTAACAATCCCCTCGAAAAAGTGCGCCACTCTACCATAGGATTGGGCGCCCGCTCAGACGCAGGCAAAACCCCGGTTACCCGCCCTGACGCCAAAACCTGCTGGGTTGACGCAGGCTGCGGGCCATCCCCCTCGTCCCCAACCTGAACCGCACCGCCCCTTGTTCTGCGCTGTCCAGCACGTTCATGCCCAAGGCGTTGTAACGTGCCAGTACCTGCGGGTGCGGATGACCAAAGCTGTTGCCGTGACCTCGCGATATGAGCACATGTTCAGGTTTTAACGCATTCAGAAACACCTTGGATGACGATGAACGACTGCCATGATGCGGCGATTGCAGCCAGTGCACCGGCATCGCCAGAGGGGATTTCAAAAAGGCGCGTTCGGCCAACGCGTCAATATCACCCGTCAGCAACAGACGCTCATCGCTGGCCTGTACAAGCAGCACACAGGATTTTTGATTACCCGTCTGCGCATCCGCCCATTGCCAGAGTGAAAAACTCACACCGTCCCACTCCCACCATTCGCCACTGACACACGGCTGCGCCTGTAACTGTAGTGCCAGCCCGGGCACGTCACCACTGATCACTTTTTTGATGGCCATGGCGCGCTGCACGGCCAACGCGCCACCGGCATGATCCGAATCGGCGTGACTGATGAGCATCACGTCCAATTCACTGACACCCAACGCGCGCAGCACCGGCACCACCACGCGCTCACCCTGATCCACCTCCCTGACCTTGGCCCCTGCGTCATAGAGCAAGGTGTGATGGCGTGTACGCAGCACCATCGCCAACCCCTGCCCGACGTCCAGTTGCCAGACCTCGACCTGACCATGGGGAATCCGCTCTTGGGGTGCGAATACCGCCAGCAGCACCAGCGGCCAGCCCAACGGTCTGGGCAAAAGCCCTGCGGGGAGCAATAAAATCAGCACCCCGACAGCACTCAAGCACCACACACCGGTTGTGACTTGTGCGGGCATCCACGGCAAAAAAGTACCGGCCAACAACGCTAACCCGCGAATCAGGGCATCCAATAAGCCGCCCGACAGCCACAAAAGTGCTTCCCCGAGCCAAGGCACAGGTAACAGCAACGTGCCCAATAACGCCGAGGGCAGCACCAGCAAGCTGATCCACGGCACCGCCACCAGGTTCGCCACTGGCCCGGTCACGCTGACCGGCAAACCCAGTGCCCAGATCACGGGAAACAGCCCCAGCGCGATCAAACCTTGGGGCCGGGTCCAGGCCGCCCACCACCGCCACGCACCCAAGCGCCCGCTGAACGTGAATATCAGCACGGCCACTGCCATGAATGACAACCAAAACCCCGGCATCAGGCTCGCCAGAGGCTGTGCTATCAACACCGCATTGAGGGCCAGCAAAAACGGCAACCACATGCCCACATGACGAAACCGCAAACGCCATAGCAGAACCAGCCCGAGCATGACGCAGGCCCGCTGCACCGGCACTTCAAACCCTGCTAGCAAGCCATAACCGAGCGCACCCGCAAAGGCCAGACCGCATGCCCACGGCAGCCACGGCCAGGTACGCGGCCATAGGCCATAACGTGCCAGCAGCGCGACAAGCCCATAGAGCAACCCGCCAAACAGCCCGATGTGCTGACCCGAAATCACCAATAAATGCACGGTCCCCGTGGCTTGCAGCAGCGCCCAGTCATCACGGCTTAACCCGGACCCGTCCCCCATCACCAGGGCTGCCAGCCACGGTGCTCGGCCGTGGGCATCAACCTGCAACAAGCGTTGGCGCAAACCGTCTCGCCAGGCATAGGCCGCGAGCGCCAAACGCTGGCCCTCCTTGACCGAACCGGTTCCCCCGATACGCTGCGCCAGCAACCAGGCCTCGTAATCAAAGCCCTGCGGATTGAGCAACCCGTGGGGCTTTTTGAGCTTGACCGCCAGACGCCAACGCTCACCACTGTTGAGCGGCGGGCCGCCATGCCAGCTTAAACGCAGGGTGCGTGGCAGCTCGGCATGACGTGAGGTCGCGTCCCGTAATTCAAACCGCTGCGCTGTACCTGTGCGTTGCGGCAGGCCAATCACCCGCCCCTCAACCCATAGGGTGCGACCATCGAGCGATGGCGACAAACGGTCGTTCAGCGCCGATTGCCCCTGTACGCACGCCCATACCAGCCCGAACAAAAACAATCCAAATGGATAGGTACGAAAAAATAACAGCGCCAGTCCCACTGCCGAAAGAAGAAACAGACACCCCGCCGGCGGCAACACCGGTAAATAACGCAAAGCCATCAAGCCCGACGCCAGCCCTAACATCCCTGTATACATAGCCAGCCCACCGAGATCCTTTACCTCGGATTAGTCGATGCGGGTAATACGCGCTTAAATAATTGTCACAAAGTCTGAATAGGCAGAAGAGTGAATTTGGGCATACTGCCCCATTCATTCCCGGGAGAGGCCCATGCCACGGCGTTTGTTTAAACGTTACATGCCAGACCCAGCCAGCATCAGGGAACACAAATCCTTACGCTTTATGGGCACCCTGCTACATGACCCCAATCTGTGGCACCTGAATCGGCACTCGGTGTCCCGCGCCATGGCAGTGGGCATTTTTGCGGCGTTTATCCCCATGCCTTTCCAGATGCTACTGGCCGCCTTCCTGGCCATTACCGTGCGCAGCAACATGCCCATTTCGGTTGGCCTGGTATGGCTGACCAATCCGATTACCATGCCGCCGGTTTTTTATTGCACCTACAAACTGGGGGCGTGGTTGATGAATGTGCCTGCACGCACCCTGCCCGAGAACCTGACGTGGGAGTGGATCAGCGGGCAACTGTCTACGGTGTGGCAGCCTTTTCTACTGGGTTCGGTGGTGTGTGGCGTGGTGTTGGGTGCGCTGGCTTATTGCCTGACCCAGCTGTATTGGCGCTGGTGGGTGAACCGCCAATGGAAACGCCGACAAAAAAAACGCCCCTGAAGGGGCGTCGTTTCGCGCAAAAAACACCTACCGTCGTGTTTGCTACTGACGCATGCCGCGACCGCTGACCAGCAACCGTGCGCACAGCAGGTAAAGCACCACGGTCGCAATGACCATGAAAGTCAGTGCCACGCTGATTTTAATGTCCGAGACACCCAGGATGCCGTAGCGGAAGGCGTTGACCATGTGCAGCACCGGGTTGGCCATCGAGACCGTCTGCCAGAACGGCGGCAACAAGCTGATGGAGTAGAACACCCCGCCCAGGTAGGTCAAGGGCGTCAGCACGAAGGTCGGGATGATCGAAATATCATCGAAGTTACGGGCAAATACCGCGTTGACGAACCCCAGCAGCGAAAAGATAGTCGCCGTCAGCACCACCACGGCCACCGTCAGTCCCAAGTGGTGCACTTGCAGGTCGGTAAAGAACAGCGACAGCAAGGTCACAATCACACCCACCATCAGCCCGCGCAAAATCCCGCCCACGGTAAAACCGATGAGGATGATGTGCGGCGACACCGGCGACACCATCAGTTCTTCAATCGAGCGCTGGAACTTGGCGCCAAAGAAGCTCGATACCACGTTGCCGTAGGCGTTGGTGATCACCGACATCATGATCAGGCCCGGCACGATGTACTCCATGTAGGTGAAACCACCCATATCACCGATTTGTCGGCCAATCAGGTTACCGAAGATCACGAAGTACAAAACCATGGTGATCGCTGGCGGCAGCAGGGTTTGCGGCCAGATGCGCATGAAACGTCGCACTTCACGGTAAACAATGGTGTTTAACGCAATCAGATTGGGGCGCAGCTCCGAGCTCATATCGCCACCTTTGCCAGATTTTTTTCGACCAGCGACACGAACAACTCCTCAAGGCGATTGGTTTTATTGCGCAGGCTCACCACTTCAATGTGCTGTGCCGCCAATTGCGTGAACAAACCCGTGATGCCGACCGCCTTGTCCACCTGGACTTCCAGCGTGGCGCTGTCGAGCAACGCACTTGGGTAGCCGATCAACTGCGGTGCAGCCTGCAACGGGGTTTTCAAATCCAGCAGGAAGGTTTCGACATGTAACTGGCCAAGCAACTGGCGCATGCTGGTGTTTTCAACGATGGTGCCGTGATCAATGATCCCGATGTTGCGGCACAACTGCTCAGCCTCTTCCAGGTAGTGAGTGGTGAGGATGATGGTGGTGCCCTGCTCATTCAGCTCGGTGAGAAAGCTCCACATCGAGCGACGCAGTTCAATGTCCACGCCTGCTGTCGGCTCATCGAGAATCAACAGCCGCGGCTCATGCACCAGGGCGCGGGCAATCATCAGACGGCGCTTCATGCCGCCGGACAACGAACGCGAAGGTGTGTCGCGCTTGTCCCACAACCCCAGCTGGGTGAGGTACTTTTCGGCACGTTCCTTGGCGATTTTCGCCGGAATGCCGTAATACCCCGCCTGAGTCACGACGATGTCGAAGGTTTTTTCAAACTGGTTAAAGTTGAACTCCTGCGGCACCACGCCAATACAGCGCTTGAGTGCAGCAGGTTCACGGTCAAGATCATGACCAAACACATTCACCGTGCCGCCCGTCTTGTTGACCAGCGTCGAGAGAATGCCAATGGTGGTGGATTTGCCTGCCCCGTTCGGGCCGAGCAACGCGAAAAAGTCACCTTCGGATACATCCAGATCGATACCACTCAGGGCCTGGAAACCGTTGCCGTAGGTTTTGGTTAGCTGCCGTATGGACAGAGCGGAACTCATATCTGATTACGCACCAAGATGGGGGAATGGGAGGTGTAGATAAGGGCGAGCCGTCTGTCATACAAGTCCGACACGCAAGGTGCATGGTGCTTGGCCTCGACGCACAAGTACAGTCGCCCGTATTAATAGTGGGTATTAAGTCAACGCAGTCATGACCGCGTTGCGATAGGCCGGGCGCAGCTTCAGACGCTCGTACCACGCCTCCAGGTGCTGCATGCCCGGGCGTTCGATGGGCATTTCAAACCAGGCGTAAATAAACGATCCCAGCGGTATATCCCCCATGCCGATTTCATCACCGGACAGGTAAGGCTTTTGTGACAACGCCTGGTCGACCAGCGATAACAATTCGGCGCAGTGTTTACTCGCGGCGTTAATCAGCACCCAATCCTGCTGTTCGGCCGGGGTTCGTAAGATGCCCCAAAACAGATCACGAAACGGCCCGGCGAATGAGGATGTCGTCCAGTCCATCCACTTGTCGGCCTGCGCCCGCACGCAAACATCACGTTGATACCAAGAGGTGTCTGACCCATATCTGGCCGCCAAATAACGCACGATGGTGTTGGATTCCCACAACACGAAGCCATCGTCCTCGATCATTGGCACCCGGCCATTCGGGTTCAACGCCCGATATTCAGGGCTATCGACCACACCAAAAGCACCTCCGGCCTCTTCCCGGTTGTAAGGCAGCGCCAACTCCTCGGCACACCACAGCACTTTTCTGACATTTGACGAATTCTTGCGACCCCACACTTTGAGCATGACTCAACTCCTGATTGATAGACGCCGGGGGAGTCTAACCTTGCCAGACGAACTCCGCCTCCCACGCGAGGTCACTATCCATAACGCCTTGATCACGACTTGCGACTAAGCTCACAAAGGTGCCCGCCCCTGGCTTCACGGAGGATTGAATATGCTGTTGTTGTGGATTGTGGTTTTAATCGTTGGCGTCGCCTGGCTGGCGCATCGTCGCGTTGCCCCGCTGCCCGCTATGGGCCTGGTCGCGGTCTATCTACTCGCCATGGGCCTGTTCAGTCATGCTCCGGGCTGGCTGTTGGGTATTTTCTGGATCCTGCTGGCGGTCCCCGCCGCCCTGTTGCTGCTGCCTGATATGCGGCGCAAAGTATTCACCGCGCCGCTTTTTAACTGGTTTCAAAAAACACTGCCGCCCATGTCGCAAACCGAACGCGACGCCATCGACGCGGGCACCGTGTGGTGGGACGGCGAATTGTTCAGTGGCCGCCCCGACTGGAACCAGTTGCTGGCCTACCCCAAGGCCCAACTCACAGAAGAAGAACAAGCCTTCATCGACGGCCCGACCGAAGCACTGTGTGCAATGGTCAGTGATTGGGACATCGGCCAGCGCATGGACTTACCCCCCCAGGCGTGGGCACACATCAAAGAGCACGGTTTTTTTGCGCTGATCATCCCCAAAGAATTCGGCGGCAAAGGTTTCTCGGCCTATGCACACTCGCAAGTGGCGATGAAACTTGCCACCCGCAGCGGCGATCTGGCCTCCACGGTGATGGTGCCCAACTCACTCGGCCCGGCTGAACTGTTGTTGCATTACGGCACCGACGCGCAACGCAACCATTACCTGCCACGTCTGGCCCGGGGGGATGACATCCCTTGTTTTGCGCTCACCGGCCCACTCGCGGGTTCTGACGCGGGCGCCATGCCCGACACCGGGATCATTTGCAAAGGTCAGTGGCAAGGCGAAGAAGTGATCGGCCTGCGTCTGAATTGGGAAAAACGCTACATCACGCTCGGCCCGGTCGCCACGCTGCTGGGGCTGGCGTTCAAGGCCCACGACCCGGACCACCTGCTGGGCGAGGAACAAGACCTGGGCATCAGCCTGGCGTTGATCCCCACCGACACACCGGGCGTCGACATAGGCCGCCGTCACTTGCCACTGGGGGCAGCCTTCATGAATGGCCCGAACAGCGGCAAAGACGTGTTCATCCCGTTGGACTACCTGATCGGCGGCCAGGAGATGCTTGGCAAGGGCTGGATGATGCTGATGAACTGCCTGTCGGTCGGGCGTTCGATTTCGCTCCCGGCGGTCGGCACTGGCGCCGCCAAGTTCACCAGTCTGGTGACCGGGCAATATGCGCAAGTGCGTGAGCAATTCAACGTGCCCCTGGCCGCCTTCGAAGGCATTCAAGAAGCCCTGGCCCGGATTGGCGGTAATGCCTGGCTGATGGACAGCGCCCGTATGCTGACCGCCAACGCAGTGGACCTGGGCGAAAAGCCCTCGGTCCTGTCGGCCATTCTCAAGTACCACCTCACCGAGCGCGGCCGCGAATGCATCAGCCATGCGATGGACGTTCACGGTGGCAAGGGCATCATCATGGGGCCCAATAACTATTTGGGCCGCAGCTGGCAAGGAGCGCCGATCTTCATCACTGTCGAAGGCGCAAACATTCTGTCGCGCAACCTGATGATCTTCGGCCAGGGTGCAATCCGCTGCCATCCGTTTGTACTGAAGGAAATGGCACTGGCCGGGCGCGAAGATCACGCGCAAGCGTTGCACGAATTTGATGGACTGCTGCTCAACCACATCGGATTTGCGGTGAGCAATGCCGCTAGCACCTTCGTGTTGAACCTGGGCTTTGGCCGCTTTGAAAAAGCCCCCGGCAATGCATTGAGCCAAGGTTACTTCCGCGCGCTTAATCGCCAGGCCGCAGCCTTTGCGATGCTGGCCGATTTGAGCATGATGCTGCTGGGCGGTGAGTTAAAACGCCGTGAGCGCTTGTCCGCACGTCTGGGCGATGTGCTCAGCAACCTGTATCTGGCTTCGGCCGCACTCAAGCGCTACCACGACATGGACTCGCCCGAGTACCTCAACCCGCTGTTCAACTGGGCCATGCAAGAAAGCCTGGGCCATGCCGAGCGCGCGCTGGATGAGCTGCTGCAAAACTTCCCGAGTCGCACAATGGGCTTCTTGTTGCGCGCCATCGTGTTCCCGTTTGGACGTCGCCACACCGGGCCGTCCGATGCGCTGGACGCGGAAGTCGCCGCTGTATTGGGCCGCGCCAAGGGCGACCCGACCCTTGAAGCGGTGTTGGCAGGTTGCTATCGCCCACAATCGGCTGACGATCCTGTCGGCGCCCTGCAACACGCCAGCGAACTGCTCAGCGCCGCCCATCCACTGTTCAAAAAATTGCATGAGGGCCTTAAAAGCGGTCAGGTCAACCCCGCCGCCGGCGAACCGGCGATTGAGGCAGGCGTGAAAGCTGGCGTGCTGCAACCCGATGAGGCACAGACCTTGCGCGAGGCCGAAGCCGCACGTCGCAAGGTGATTGACGTGGATGATTTCTCCAAAGAGGAGCTGACTCACAGCGAAGGAAAGATTCGATAGCACGACAGCGGGCGCGCGGGGCTTTATACTCCCGCGCCCGTTTTGCTTTAGAGGACACCGCAATGGCCACCAACGATCTGAACCACAACCTCGTGTTGCTCGATATTCTGCGCAGCATCCTGGTTGCTGTCGGTGACGCTGAGCAGATCCCTGAGGAAAGCCACGCGTTATTCCTGGAACGCTTTGACGACATGCGCAGTTCGCTGCCGGTTGACCCGATCAACAGCCAGTACTTGGGCCAGGACATCATGTGCCAGGTGATCGAACGCTACCCGCAGATCGCCCATCTGGTTCCCCGTGACCTGCTGTGGTACTTCGGCGGCGCGTGCTTCAATTTCCTCTCGGATGAAGAACTGGACATGTACCAGGCACTGGAAGAGCGCCGTCATGAAGCTGAACTGAACGGCGAACCGTTCGACTGGAATCAGGAAAAGCAGTTCATGGTCATGCCCGTGACTGAAGACAGCACCCAGCACTGAGTGCGTGTCTGAACATTCAAAGGCCCGCCCGGTTTAACCTGGCGGGCCTTTTTTTGGCACACAGCACCCAATGCTGCACCTGTGGCTACACCTGCTTATGCGGCATGCCAAGTGTCGGCTCCTGCGCCATTCGCTCTACTAGAAAATCAATAAACACCCGCAGCTTGGGCGGCAGATAACGCGATGGCGCATGCAATAGCCACACGCCACCATGGTAGGACGCAATAAAACTCCACTCCGGCAGCACTTGCACGATCAGCCCTTGATCCAATGCGTGGCGCGCCGTGAAATACGGCACGCTGCCAATCCCGATGTGCTGCAAGATCGCCTCCAGCCGTACCCCGGTGTGATTCGCCGCATACCGCCCGTGCACCCCGACGGTCACTGACTTGCTGCCCTGCTTGAACTTCCAGCGCGCATCCGCCGGGGTTTCCCCCAGGTAAATGCAACTGTGCGTACGCAAGTCTTCGGGGCGGGCCGGTATGCCGTGTTCAGCCAGGTAAGCGGGCGTGGCACACAGTACGTGCTCCAGCGCAAACAGCTCACGGCCCACCAACCCCGGCGCGGGTTGGTCAGTGATGCGGATACTCAGGTCAACGTTGTCATCAATCAGGTCGACGTAGCGATCTTCCAACATCATCTGCACATCGACTTTTGGATAACGGCGCAAAAAATCTGCCATGTGCGGGTGAATCACATAGCGCCCGATGGCCTTGGGCACGCTGACCCGGATCAAGCCTTCAGGCTCCTGCGTAAACTGGCCACTGAGCTCCATCACCGATTGGGCCGCCCCCACCACCTCGCAACAGCGCTTGAATACGGCCTCACCGCCCTCGCTTAAACGCAATTTACGCGTGGTGCGCTGTAGCAAACGCAGCGCCAGCGCTTTTTCAAGGCGCGAAATACTGCGACTGACAGCCGACGGTGAGGTACCCAGCTGGCGTGCCACTTCAGAGAAGCTCCCGGCCTCAACCACCCGCACAAACACGACCATTTCAGCCAACAACGACAACGGTAGATTTATGCTCATGACGCACAGGTCCATTGAAATTTGCATGGATTATCACACCGAGTGCGCTTTTCTATACTAGAAAAGAATTCGATCAGGACACCGTGATGACTCAACGCCTTTATTTTGCCGACGACGCACTGACTGCCGATGCCGTGGTGATGCAATGCACTCCCCACGAAGAAGGCTTTGCCGTGACCCTGCAGGCCACGCCATTTCACCCGCAAGGTGGCGGGCAACCGTCAGACATTGGCTGGATCGGCGACAGTGAAGTACTCAAAGCGCTGCAAGAACACGACAGCATCGTGCATTACCTCACGCAACCCGTTGCCCTTGGCCCGGTACAGGTTCGCGTCGATGCCCAGCGTCGCCAGTTGAATACCCGACTGCATTCGGCCGGGCACTTGATCGGCGTGGTGGGCGAACAGGCGGGCTGGATACCCACCAAAGCCCACCATTGGCCGGGTGAATGCCGGGTCAGCTTTATACCCGGCGAACAGCCCCAAACACTGGACGCAAGGGCCATTGAGCAACAACTCACGCACTGGATCAGCGCCGACCTGCCCCGGCATTTGCACCTCGACGCCTCACAGCGCGCGGTCAGTTTTGGTGACCTGCCAGGGTACCCGTGCGGCGGCACTCATGTGCGTTCGCTGGGCGAGTTGCAAGCCGTGAAAGTGCTAGCGGTTACCGAAAAAAAAGGCGTGCTCTCGGTGCGCTACGAACTGGACTGAGTGCCCGCTTCGATCAGCCACCGGAGGCCTCCTTGCGCGGCGCCAAAAAGACTCTGATCACCTGTTCGCGGTCCATTTTTGCGCGGTATACGGCGATGTAATCGTGCGGGTCCCGGGCTTTGGCATAGAGCGCTTTTTCACTCAAAAAACGCTGATCCGCGAGCTTGAGATGGGCGACGTCAAAGTCGTTCACCGCCGCTCCCAGCGTTGGGTAATGGACATGCGCGAACCATAACTCGTGGCCTTGCCTGTCCTTGATGCTGAACTCTTGCAGGTAGTCTTTGCGCTGTCCCTTGGAGAGGTATCGGCGCCCCCCAACAGCAGCAATGACCACTTCTCCCTGCATTTTCAGGTATTCAACCCCGGCACCCGTCGGCGGCAGTTGCTTGAGCCGGCTAATCCTCAACGCCCGGCCCTCGGCACGCAGCTTGAGAGCACCCGCTTTAAGCTCACGGCTCAAGGTCGGTGTGAGGGCTTTATCTTCCTGCCCCAACGCTGTGTATTCGGCACTTTGTTCGGCCACCACCTCATCTATTTTTTGAGCAATGGCCTCAAGCGAACGCGCCTTGAACTCCATGATTTCCTCAAGTTCAAGCGGGATATTGGACGTCACCGCCCGCGCTCTGTTTTCAAGAATGGCGCTGTCAACGCGCGCCAGGAGCGAGCGCCCATCGCCCATCAGCCGCGCCAAGTTTTTGCGCATCGAGTTCAATTCGGGAATCGGTGACGGTGGCCCACTGGAGCTGATCGACTCCCATTGATCGCCCTCAAGGCGACGATAGGCCGCCAACGACCGTGGCAGGCCATCGCCTGACTGCGCTCCAACGTCCACGATGTCGGCAGAGGTGCCCGCAACGGGTTCGCGCAACGTGCCGGAAAAGGTCTGTTCAGTCATCGTTTTGAAGGTGCGCTGGCGCAACATTTCACTTTTCGATTTGGTCCTCACCGGCCTCATCAGTCGGCTTGGCCCGGGCCTTGGCTCATCCAGCTCGGAAGAAGAGCTTTCCGAATCGCGAATCACCATGGCCAACTGCGTTTCTGCAAATGTACGCAAATGAATAACCACTTCTTCCAATGAGGCGAGGTACTCGTTTCTAAAGAAGTCCGAATGCAGCGTTTGCAAATTCAGGCAAATACTTTCGACTTCCTGGTAAGCCTTGATCGAGCCTTCGAGCAACGCAAAATGCTCAGCAGCGTAACCCTCCTTTTCACGCGCCAAACCAATGTGCGACCAGGCAAAGTTAATCAGCGAACTTTGGCTGATCACGCTGAATGCTCGCTGCTCTTCAACCGTCACACCAGAGGCGTCCTTTTTGAGCACCAGCTCGCAGAGCGTCTCCAAATAACGAACCACCCAATTGCGCGTAAACAGATCACGTAACGGGTACGCCAGCAACGTCAATAAGTCACTGCCTTTAGGCAACGATTCCTTGCGAATTTTGCCCAGCACTTCCAGTTGATTGTCCACTTGATTGAATAACCGGCTTTCCAGTATTTCAATCTGTTTGACCTCTTCAATCCAGCGTTCGTAAAGCGCGGGGTTTCCCGCCTTGATGCCTTGCAGCGCCAGCTCGCGGGCATCGAAGTACACGGTACTGGAAGCGCCCATGGGCAAGGCTTTATGTTGTTTTTCAAGGTAACCATGGAGTTTGAAATAACGCAGCGCCAGGGTTGCCCAGCCCTCTTGTATCGCCTTATTGACCCCCGGCACCGAGATGATTGTCTCTGCGCGGGCCATTAAACCCAGCTTTTTCTTGTGGCCCTCTGCCCACGGCTTAAGGTCCGCTTCATAGCGCGTGACAAAGTCCGCCCGCAACGCCCCACTCAGCTCCAGCAAGCCCTCCGTTACCTTTAATGGACGCTCTTGCTGAGTACCTTGAAGCTGTAACTGTGCAATTTCGGTGACGATTTCATCGCACAATTTGATTTTTTCATCGCGGGCCTGTTCCAACCGCTTTTTCGGGCTTCCGCCGCGCAAGCCCAAGCGCATGTCCAACCCCCACTGGCCAGCCTGAATCCGCCTGAGCCGCGGCCCCAGACGCTCAGGCTGCTTGCTGTCCTGTATCACCAGGCCGTCCACTTGAGAGGTCACGCGGTAGGCTTGGCCATCCAGTTGCACATACGATTTACCCTGATAACTGATGATGCCTTGCAGCGGCCCTGCCTCATTTTTTAGTCCCTGGTTGAGGTCGATATTCACCGCAAACGTCGCAAGATCCTGACGCTGACGCGGGGTCAGTTGCAGGTTAGGGCTGAACCATGAGAAATCCAGCGCTGAAGACTGCACAGCGGTGGCCGGGTGACTGTCTGGCAGTTTTTTGGGCGTTAGCGCAATCGGCGCGGGTTTCTCAACCGGCGCCCCGGCCTCATCGTCAAACACCGTAAAGACCGGTTCATCGACCGGCGTTTTTATGCGCAGCCGATCATTGAGCTGGCCGTTGAAATTCAGGCTTTCATGCAGCAGTGCCAAGCTGATGTTAAACAACGCATCGATGACCGCTTGTGTGAATGCTTGTTTGTCTCCGGCCTGAAGGCTTTGCAAACCGCCTCTCAGGCTGATGAGTGTCTGAAACAGCCAGGCTGCCTGTTGCCATGGCCCCCAGGCAAAAAACGTCAAGCCATTGAACAAGGTCCACGCACAGAGCTTGAATAAATTCCAGCGCCGCTGGGACGTCGACACGGTCGTGTGATCGGCCAGTGTGATGAGCGTGTCCACATGCGCCTGAAACAACGCTTCAACATAATCCCCCCTCAAATACTGTGTGCTGAGGGTTGCAGGGCTACGCGGCAACAGGCTCAACACGCCCTCAAGCAAAACGCTTTCCAGATGCGGGCGTTCAAATCCACCGTCGCTGTAAAGCCCACGCGCCTGGTCGTCGAGCCACGCCAGCACCACGTTCTGGAGTTCGCCAGGCTGCTTGATGGCATCTAACAAAGCTGCCCACGTCGCAAACTCACGCAATGATTCACGCGCATAAGGCGCGTACAGAATGAAAGGCCCTGACTCGATTGCTTGCGGGCCGAATACAAACATGTTGGCGACTGGATTCATTGGCGCATCGGCATAGGCATGAAAGCCCAGCGGGCGTACGCACAAGCGGCCATTTTGCGCCGACAACAGCGCATCAGGGCGCATCAAGCGATGTAACAGGCGCCAGCCACTGCCCGTAAACCCGGACTCGCCCTTGATTTTCTTTTCCAGTGCCAGCAATGACAACTGAAGGCTCAGTTGGCTTTTGTACAACGCCAGTCGGCGGTCGGTTTGAGCCTCATCGTCTACCAGTGTCTGCTTGAGTAGCGCGATGTAGCGCGGACCAATGTCCAGCCCGTCCACCAGGTTTTTCACGTAATCCACGGTGAGCCAGTCAGGCAACGCTTCCCCCTCACGGCCCACAACCGCCATCAGCGTCGACGGCTTGGCGCCTGTGTAACTGAGCGCAAATTCGGTCAACGGCGTGATTTCCTCGCGCGTTGATCCCAGCGTGAGGTTTTCGATCACCACTTGATGAATATCAATGCGCGTCACCTCTACCGCGCTGTGGGGGTGTTGCAACTTGATACTGGCCGTCAACATCTGGCCAGCGAATGCAGGCAGCGAGGCAATACCGTCTAAAAACGTTTGCCCCTTACTCTGAGACTGCCACATGACCTGCGCAATCATCAGCTTGCTGTACGCCAGTTGGTCCAATGAACTGGCCTGAGCCAGCCATGACGGCAGTTTAGACAACACATGCTCGAAGTAAGGCCGCTCCTGGTGGCTGAAGAAAGGGAACATTGCCCCGGCATCATCGAACGACAGCTCCAATTGCTCAACGCTCCAGCGCTCTTGCTGTGCCTTGATGCCGATGCCGCCGGTTTCTTCGATTTTTTGGTCCAGCAATGTCAGCGCCAGGGCCGTAAAAAAGTGGCCATCGGGTTCATGCAGGCCCCAGTTGAAGGAATCACCCGCCGCCCTGCTTTGAGGGTAACGACTCAACGACAAACCAAACGCTTCAATCGAGTCAAATCGTTCAATCCCTTGTTCCGGGGAGTAACTGAGCACCAGCAGGCGGCCTGGCATTTGACGCGTCACCAGCATCAGGCCCGGCAGGTGTACAGCGTCAGACAGGTCGGCGGGGTTACGCGCAACGGTGACCAAATACGCATGCAAGGGCGTTTCTTCACTGCCGAGCAAGCGTTCAGCCTTATCAGGAAAGCTCGCCACGACCGTCAGTGCCACAGCCTGCTCCGGGCTCAGCCCCCGGCGCGGATTTGAATGTTGCACGGCCGAGGTCAACCCCCCTTGCAATACCTGGCTCAACCATCGAACAGGGCTGGGCGAGCGCTCCCCCTGTTCACTCCAGTAGCGCGTCAACGCGTACTGGTAGGCTTGTACCAACAACGGGGCGCAGTCATTGATCAGGCTCTGCACTTGCTCGATGCCAACGCTCAACAGGTGCAGATCGTCCACAAGCGCGTCAGAACTCAGACGATGCACGCCGGGCAATAGCCGTACAGGCGTACCGTCGATATAACTCTGGATCATCACATCGATAAGGGCCATGTCGCGGTAACGCAGCGGCGCGGTGTCGGCCTGTGAGGAAAAAGGGTCCGGGAATGGCACCTGTTCGGCCAATGTGACCCGGTTTATATCGACGCGCCTGGTGGGGAATTTTGCCAACCATTGCTCGTTTAAAAACTGGGCGATTACACCTTGAAACGTTGGGTGTGGGGCAAAGGTCTGGGCAGCGAAACTGCCCATCACGTAATAACGCGAGATCAAGTCGGTGGTCGATGAGAGTGTTTTCATGGGCTGTCCATTGCGTTAGTCATCACAGAGCGGTTTAGCCTGCGCGCCAGGGCGCTGGCCAAACCGGATGCGCTGATTAAAACCAATGCTCATGCATGAGAGGCGGTAGCCGGTTATCCGGCCCTATGGCGTTGACAGAAAAAGGCGCTGTGCCAACGCCTTATCGACTTTGGCGCGGTATACCTCGATATAGGCGTGGGCCGTCTTGGCACGGGCGTAAAGCGCCTGTTCACTCAACGTTCGCTGCTCTGCGGTTTTCAAGTGGGCCACATCAAAAGCCGCCGCAGGGGTGTCAAGCGCGGGGTAGTGAAAATGCGCAAACCACAGCACCTTGCCGTCCTTGTCTCTGATCGCATACTCCTGAAGGTAATCTTTGCGCTGCCCTCTGGACAAATGCCGCCGCGCCCCCTCCGGCGCGATAGTGATCTCACCTTGAGTCTTTAAATAGTCGACATTGGGGCCGGTGGGGGGCAGTCGCTTGATGATCTGAATGCGCAAGTTTTTGCCTTCTACACGCAAGTCTCTTGCCCCCATCGCAAGGTCTTGGCTCAATGCCAGCACCACGGTTCTACGCGCCTCCGTCAAGGTCGGGCTATCCGCAGGCGTGGCCATGACCACCTGCTCGATCTGCTTGCCCACCTCCTCCATCGACCGGGCTTTGAACGCCAGTATTTCCTCAATTTCGATCGGGATTTTTGACGTCGCAGCACTTGCCCGATTGTCTTGAATCACCTTGGCCAAACGCCCCAGCAAGGTGCGAGCGTCAGCTTCCAGCCTCACCAGACTCTTGCCATGCGAAACCTGAACAGTTGAAGGACGGGTACTGCCGATCTCTTCCCACTGCCCGTTTTCGAGCTGGCGAAAGGAGCGCACCTGCATGCGGTCGATGCCCTCGGTTACATCCACGATTTCATCGCCAGGCTCGGTGGGGGACTCACGCTTGATGCCGAGCAAGGTCTGTCTTTTGGTGGTTTTAATGATCTTTTGTGCCGGATTCAAGGGCGTGGCTTTCGCACCCGTCACCCGCATCTGGCTGCTGGGCCCCGGCCTTGGTTCATCCATTTCAGATGAGGAACTTTCTGACTCGCGAATGACCATTTCCAGCTGTGTCTCGGCAAACCCGCTCAGATGCTCCAGCACACGGCGAATGGAAGGCAGGTACTCATTGCGAAAATGTTCGGAGCCTAGTTGTTCAAGGCTCACGCATAGGGCGTCGGCGGACGCGTATTGCTCGATTGCACTGTCGAACAACTCGATGTGTTGAGGATCAAATAATGCACCTTCGCGTGGCATGTACAGTTGTGACCAGGCCGTATCAATCAAGGTGCCTTGCCCAAACAGATCGAACGCATATTGTTCTTCAGGCAGAAGGTCCGTTGCATCACGCCGAATCAGAAGCTCACTCAGGGTTTCCAGATAACTCACTGCCCAATGGCGATCAAAATATTGTCGATCAGGCCGCTGCATGAGTTCTACCAATGCACTTTCTTTGGTCACAGGTCTTAACGTGGCTTGTGTAATGGCTTCTGACTCAAGCACCGAATTATCAAATAGCCGCTCCTCCAACTTTTCTGCCTGCTTTAAATGCGCAACCCATTGCTCGTACGGCGCGCTGGTACCTTCTTGGATACCGTTCAGTGCCGCCTTTAGCCCATCCAGATAATCCGCATGCAACCGGGTAACCGGTAACACGCGAAGTGCCTCTTCCAGGTAGTTCTGTAATCTGAACAGCTTCAATACGACACGCGGCCACACCTCTTGCATCTTTTGCTCAAAGCGCTCGGTCGGCATCAACTTATTGGCCTTGCCCATGACTTTGACCAACTCAAGTTTCGTCGCTCGCCAAAGACCGACATCGCGCTCATAACGGTCAACAAATTGTGCTACCCGTTCAGGATTGGCTGTCAGCAATTGCTCGCTGATTTTCAGCACCGCATCACGCCGTTTAAGCTCGTCCAAGAGGCGTTCTTCTTCAAGGGCGAGTTCGCCCAGTTTTGCGTTCTTTTGCGCACGTAACGCCTGAATACGCTTCTTCGGCCCGCCCCCGCGCAACCCCAGGCGCAAATCGAGATCCCATTGGCCCAAGCCATCTGTTTTAAGCCTTGGCCCCAGCCGCTCAGGCTGCTTGTCATCCTGCACGGCCAGACCATCGGCCTGACGGGTGATGCGGTAAACCTTGCCGTCGAGTCGCACGAATGACTTGCCTTGATAATTGATAACGCCTTTTAACGGGCCCACCTCGATCACGGTACTCAGGGAGAGGTCAACGTCTACCGCGAACGCTTCAAGACTCACGCGCTGGCTTGCCGTGAGCTGGCGCGAAGCACTGAACCAGCCATCCAGGGTCGAGAAGCGGCTCGCAGAATCCCCATTGATACTCGACACCATTTTTTGGCTCATGGGTGAAATTGCAGGCGCGTCAACAGGCACCGGTTTTTCAACCTCGGGCAAGTTCATCATCGGTTCGTCAATGGGCGGCTTAAAGCGCAGCGGCTCGCTGGCACCGGTTTTAAACCGCATGCCTTGGTGCAAGAGCGCCAGGCTGATTGTGAACAACAGATCAATCACGCTCTGCGCAGCGCCCTGTTTGTCACCGTCGATCCGGGCTTGTAAGCCATTCTCAAGACTGATCAGAATTTGAAACAGCCAAGCGGCTTTTTGCAGCGGGCCGCTCACAAAAAACGTCAAACCGTTAAAGATCGTCCATGCATAGCGCTTGAACAGTATCCAGCGGCGCTCCGAACGCGATACGGTTTGCCGGTCTGACAGAGTGATCAATGCCTGGGCATTGGCATAAAACATCGCCGTATACATTCCCCCAATAATACGGTCCGTGCTGAGGGTGGCCGGCGTGCGCGGCAAGAGCGCCAAAAAACCCTCCAGAAGCACACCTTCAAGGTGCGGTCGTTCAAAACCGCCGTCTGCGTATAAACCGCGCGCATCGTCATCGAGCCAAGCCAGTACAGTCTCTTGCAATTCACCCGCCTGATTGATCGCCGCCAGTAAGGCTTGCCACGTTGCAAACTCCAGCAACGCGTCACCGGCAAAGGGACGGTAAAGCACAAACGGGCCCGTACGAATATCTCTGGGACCCAGCACAAACATGTTGGCCACATAATTGGGCACAGCCCCTTCATAGGCGTAAAAACCCAGCGGCCTGACACACAAGCGATCATGCACTGGATCATGCGCCGAGTCAGCGTTCAGCAGGTGATTGAGCATTTGCCAACCGGCCTCTGTAAAACCCGCGTGAGACCTGATTTTGTTTTCCAGCGCGCGCAGGGGTAGCTGCACACTCAATTGCTGCGTGTAGAGCGCCAGGCGACGCGCCGATTCAACCCGATCATCCACCATTAAGCGCTTGATCAAAGCGATGTATTGACTGCCAATATCGAGTTCATTCAACACATTTTTCAGGTAGGCCGAGGTCAACCAAACCGGCAGCGGTTGCTGATCGTGAGCGCTCAGGCTCATCAGGCCCGACGGTTTACCACCGACGTACATCAACGCGAACTCGGGCAGTGGAATGACCTCTTCGGTCAGCAACCCCAGCTCAAGGCTTTCAATCGACACATCGTGAATGTCGATCCTGGACGCCTCGACCGCAGCGCGCGGGTAGTCCAGCCGGATGCGCGCATTGAGTACTTGGGCAGCGAATGCCGGTAGCGACACGATGCCGTCCATGAAGGTCTCGCCATGCGGCTGCTGCCCGGTCGCCTGAGCGGCCATCAGCGTGCTGTACGCCATAAGATCCTGTGCACTGGCGTGTTTGAGCCATGCAGGAAGTGTTGCTACCACCCGATCAAGCTCGGCGCGCTCAGGCGGGGTGAAAAAAGTGAACATTGCGCTCTGAGTCTCAAGCGTTTGTGCCAACAGCCCCATACTCCAATGCTCTGTTTGAGCGCGTTGCCCCGTAAGGGTCAATTGACGCAACTGTTGATCCAGCAACGTCAGCGCCAATCCGGTAAAGAAATTGCCTTCTGGCTCCTCTAACGACCAGGTAAACGATGGCCCCGCCAATGTGCCTTGCACCCGCTCAATCAAAGCGACACCAAACTGTTGCAGAGAATCGAACACCTCGACTCCCTGCGCCAGCGAGTAGCTGAGCACCAACAGGCGGTCAGGCATTTGACGTGTGATCAGCGCTACCCCCGGCAATTTAAAGCGCTGAGTTTGCGTAGCTTCAATGCATTGAATATTGATCAGATACGCGTGCAGGGGAGTTTCTTCAGCCATTTTCGAGCGGGCCGCCGCGCTCGGGAAGTTCGCCACCACCGCCAAGGCGGCGGCCTGATCATCAGGCAGAACCAGCAATGAGTCAGGTTGCGCAATGACCGCGCTCAGGCTGCCTTGCAGCACCTGCTGTAACCATTGAACCGGACTGAGACCGCGCTCAGTGGCTTCGCTCCAGAACTGCGCCAACGCCTGCTGATAGGCTTGCATTAATACCTCGGCGCAGTCATTGAGCCGCTGTTGGACCTCGCCCATATCCACCGGCAATGCAGTGCGCAGCGATGTATCTGAGTCGGTGGTCAGGCAATGAAAGCCTTGTATCAAGTGCACCGGCTCAGCATTGATGTAACCCTGGATCAGTACCTCAACCAGCGCCATGAACCGATAACGTGGGGGCTGCCCCTGCCGGGTGACGGTGAACGGCTCAGCGATCCACAACGGCGTATCGTCACCCACATTCAGGTTCGGGTACTTGTCGCGCAACAGGCTGTTGAAGCACTGCATGGCGACACCGCGAAAGGTAGGACGAGGTGCAAAGTCCTGATGGACAAAGCTGCCCAACGGACTGTATCGGGCAATCAAATCGGGGCTGGAAGAGAGTTTATTCATGGCCAATCCATCGCATTGAATCACTAAAGGGCGGTTTGGCTGACGGGGTAATCGTCAGCCAAACCCGAGTGCGTGATTCAACGTGATGAGACGTGACGGGAGGTGGTAAGCGGGTATTGCTAAATGCCCGGCGACTAAACGCTGGACCGGTGGCGTTGCACAAAACGGTCCACATAGTCATCGGCCGGGCCCTGCAAAATATCGTGCGGGGTGCCCACCTGAACCAGTTGCCCATCTTTGAGAATGGCGATGCGATTGCCAATGCGCAGCGCCTCATCCAGATCATGGGTGATAAACACGATGGTCTTTTGCAGCGTGCGTTGCAGCTCAAGCAGTTGATCTTGCATCTCGGCGCGAATCAACGGATCGAGGGCGCTGAAGGCTTCGTCCATCAGGATGATGTCGGTGTCGGTGGCCAACGCCCGAGCCAGACCGACTCGCTGTCGCATCCCCCCCGACAGCTGATGCACAAAGGCGTGCTCATAACCTTGCAGCCCCACCACGGAGATCCAGTGCCGTGCACGCTCATCGCATTGCGCCTGCCGCTCGCCCCTGACCTTTAACCCATACGCGACGTTTTCGACCACGTTGCGATGCGGCAACAGGCCGAAATTCTGGAACACCATACTGATTTTGTGCCGCCTGAATTGGCGTAATGCGGGCATGTCGTAATCAAGGATGTTCTGGCCGTCGACCAGGATCTGGCCACTGGTGGGGTCGATTAAACGGTTGAGGTGACGCACCAGCGTCGACTTGCCGGAACCGGACAAGCCCATGATGACGAACACTTCACCGGCACGGATCGACAGCGACAAATCGTTGATCCCGATCACGCAACCCGTTTTGGCCAACACTTCTTCCTTACTCTTGCCTTCGCGAATCAGCGCCAGGACGTCTTTTTCGCGATTGCCGAACACCTTGAACACGTTACGCACTTCGATTTTATTGATTGTCACGTCTGTCATTCCTGAGGCCCATGCCGAGGTCGGCCATAAGCCTGAGTGATACGGTCAATGACCACTGCCAAAATCACAATCGCCAGCCCGGCCTCCAGGCCCTTGCCCACGTTGAGCGTTTGTATGCCGACCAGCACGTCCTCGCCCAAGCCCCGCGCACCAATCATCGACGCAATGACCACCATCGACAGCGCCATCATCGTCGTCTGGTTGATGCCCGCCATGATGCTCGGCATCGCCAACGGCAGTTGCACGCCGAACAGTTGCTGCCAAGGGGTGGCGCCAAACGCGTTGATCGCCTCCATCACTTCCCGGTCGACCTGACGCAACCCCAGGTCGGTGAGGCGAATCAAGGGCGGTACGGCATAGATCACCGTGGCAAAAATGGCCGGGACCTTGCCCAGGCCGAACAGCATCAACACCGGGATCAAATACACAAAGCTGGGCATGGTTTGCATGATGTCCAACAAGGGCATCATCACCGACCGCAAGCGATTGTTGCGCGCCGCAAGAATACCCAGCGGAACCCCCAACACCACCGAAATGACCGTGGCCACCATCATCAGCGCCAGGGTTTGCATCAGCTTGTCCCACAGCCCGACGGCACCGACCAGAAACAGCAGGCCAACAATCACCAATGTGCTGAGGACTTTACGGGTGGCGTGCCAGGCAATCGCCCCCACGATGGCCAGCATCAGCCACCAGGGGGTGATGCGCAGCAGGTTTTCAAGGTTGATGATGGCCCACAGCAGCGTGTCGGAGATGTGCCTGAACACATCGCCGTAATGGCTGACCAGCGCGTCCACGCCGTCGTTGACCCAGCCTGCGATGGAAAACGTCATGTTGTCTGGAAACATGCAGTGCTCGTGTCAGTGAGTTATTTGGAGTTCAGCGCTGCATCGACTTTTTGTGCCGCGTCAGGGGTTACCCAGGCATGCCAAATCTGCGGTTGCTCGCGCAAAAAAGTTTCAGCGGCCTTGCGTGGCTCCGTGCGCTTTTCGCTCATGTGGGCCAACGTTGTGTTGAGCAAATCAATGGGCAAGTCGACCTTTTCATAGAACGCGACCAACTGCGGGTACTCGGCTTTGAAAGGCGCTGAAACGCCAATCGCCAGTTTCGCCGGTAACGAGCGCGTGCCTTTGGGGTTGGGGTTGTTGACGTCAGCCAGGGTCTTCCAGGCCTCGGCATCAAAGGCCGGCTCTTCGAGCTTGATCAGTTTGTAGCGGCCAATCAGCGGGGTCGGTGACCAGTAGTAGAACAACACCGGTTTGCCACGACGAATCGAGGAACTGACTTCGGCATCCAGCGCCGCGCCCGAGCCGGTGCGGAAATTCACGAAATCCTTGTCCAGACCATACGCCTTGAGCTTTTGGCTGTTCACAATCTCAGACGTCCAGCCGGTGGGGCTGTTAAGGAAACGGCCACG
The DNA here is from genome assembly GCF_049896545.1 of Pseudomonas sp. TWR3-1-1. Lineage (NCBI taxonomy): Bacteria > Pseudomonadati > Pseudomonadota > Gammaproteobacteria > Pseudomonadales > Pseudomonadaceae > Pseudomonas > Pseudomonas sp. TWR3-1-1. The sequence continues at coordinate 779,807 of NZ_JAFCUO010000001.1, read as the reverse complement.
GGTCGGGTCTTCCTGATCACGGAACACCTCTTTGTAGCGCGCCAGGTCGTTGACCGACTTCAAGTCCGGCGCCAGCGCCTTGATGCCTTTTTCGGCATCGCCCTTGATCACATACTCCGGGACCCACCAGCCTTCACTGGCGTTTTTGACAATATCGCCCAAGCCAAACACTTTGCCCTCAGCTTGCGCCTTGAGCCACACCGGGCTGCGGCCAGCCCACTCTTCGCCAATCACCTGAATGTCGTTTTTAGCCAGGGCGGCCTCAAGACTGACCGTGCTGCCGGGCAAGGTGTCTGTGGCGACGCCGTAGCCTTTCTCGGTGATAAAGCGCAGCATTTCGGTGATCAAACTGCCGCTTTCCCAGGTGATATCACCGAAATAAACAGGGGGCTTCTGGCTTTGCGCCAAAACCGGTTGCGTGATGAGTCCTAACGCCAGAAGCGAGCCACCGAGCCACTTTTTCAGATTATTCATACAGATTCTCTTGTTTTGGAGGAGCGGTCTTGAAACGGTGCAATGCCTGTTTTGGAGCACCGGCGCAGCGCAAGGTTCATGTAATCGCTGACCGAGCGCTGGGAAATCCCCAACTGCGCGGCTATTTCGGGGTAGGTCATGCCGTTCACCCGCGAGAGCACAAAGGTTGATTTGACCTTGTCGGGCAACCCTTCGAGCTGACGCTGCACCGTGCGCAAGGTTTGATGTAACTGCGCCATAGACTCGGGGCAAGGCACGTCCTGCGTATCGTGCAGGGGTAAAGTCATTAAATAGGCCCGCTCTACCGAACGACGGCGCCATAGTTGATACACCAGCCGCTGTGCGATGGTCGTCAATAATGCCCGCGGCTCACGAATACCCCCTGGGGTTGGCACGTTGAGCAACTGGACAAAGGTGTCGGCTGCAATGTCTTCAGCGTAGCTGTCTGAATGCAGATTGCGCCGCAAACGAGTGTGCAGCCAAACATAGTGAGCGCTGAAAAGCTGACTCACGTAATCACGATGAGAAAGGTCGGCCCCGGACATACAGGCTCCAAAAAATAAGATGAAAGCAAGGTGTCCGGTGATCCGGTGCGGCGATCCTAGCAAAATCCTTTATTTCTTTTAAATATTAAAAAATGATTTAAACATTCATTTTCGATATATAAACGCGCACAGTGGCGTGCTATTGCAGCACCTCAAAGCCTTGAAGCGTCGCCTCGCGTTGGTAATCGAGCAGGCATTCATAGTCTGCCAGGCTGGCGGGTAGCACCTCACGCAGCCCCAGGCACTCGCCCACCTGCGGTAACTGTTCAAGTGCCGTGTTCATGGCCGTGCGAATGCGCTGTACCTCCTGCGCGCTCGTGCCGATAGACGTGATAAACGGCAAGGTTGGGCTGGGGGCCGTGCGGGCAACGATTCGAATGCCCGCCACTTCTTGAGGCGCGTAGTGCGCAAGGTAGGCAAAGGTCACGCTGTCGATAGCGGCCAGATCTGCGCGCTGAGCCTGGACCCAACGCAGGCTGTGTTGATGCGCCCCGCTGATTGTCACCGACGAAAAAAAGCGCCCACCCTGCTGTAAGGGCGCCAGTTGATGACGAAACAGGTTCATGCCGCTATTGGAATGCTCGTCATTGATCACCGCGCGGCAGCCGCGAAATTGAGTCAATGTGCGACGCGGATCCTGTTCGCGGCAGACAATCACACTGCAATGGCTGCCGCCCGTGCTGTGCGGCCATTCGTAGTGCGGACGACCGATCAATTGCACCTGATCGCGCAGTTGCGTCATCAACGGGTAGCCGCAGGTTTGTGTCAGCAGCAGCTCAGGCGCACGAAACAACGCGCTCAGCTCAAGCCCCTGCGCATCAGCGCGTGTGTCTCCCAGCAATTGCATGATGCGTGTCAGCCATTGCTCATTGGCGGCCTGCACCGGCTGCGGCGCTACATACATCGCGAGGGCTGCGTAACGACCCGACATAGGAGACTCCTGGTGCAATTAATGAAAGGGATGCTGAGGGCTGTCGATGGCGCGCACGCTATTGTTGCGCAGGAACGTGCCATAGCCTTCAACCAAGAAGCCACCACTGCGCTCAATCCATTGCGCGCGCCGAGCCCGGTACACCGTCGGCACGTAAAACCACGGTAAGCCCGGCAGGTCGTGATGCACCAAATGCAAATTCAAGTGCAAAAACAGCCACGCCCAGGGCCAACCGGCCTCATTGAGCACCGTTCGCTGTTCGGGCCGTTCGGCAGGCCGATGCTCATAGTAAGAACGCAACGCGCCCACGGACAGCGCAGGCACCGATACCAGGAACACGTACTGCCAGATCGACAGCACGCTGGAGTGAGCAATAAAGGCAAACATCAACCCTGTGCAAAAACCGTGCGTCAGCCACATGCACCATGCCTGTCGCTGACCTTGGCGCAAGCGTGCAAACTCTTGCGTGGCCAGCCCGCATAAGGCCAGTGGCGGCCCGATCAATACCCGCCCCGCCACAGTCTTGTTCAGCCAGAGCAATCCACGCAGCAGTTTGGGCGACTCAGGCCATTGGCGGTTGAGCAGATAACGGCTTTCCGGGTCGATACCGGGCAGGGTCAGATCATGGTCTCGGTGGTGCAGCAAGTGGCTGTCCCGGTACAAGGTGTACGGGTACCACACGGCAAAAGGCGCATACCCCAGCAGTTTGTTGAACCACAGCGCCCGCGTGGGATGGCCGTGTAACAGCTCGTGCTGCACCGACATCCACAACACGACCACCGGTATCAACAAAAGGATTGTCCAAAAAGCCCCTATCAACGGGCTGATGAACAGCAGGCCAAACCACGCTCCGGGAACAGCGATCAGCAATAGCCAGGTGGGCCATTGAGTACGACCGGTAAAGCTGCGGGCCAAGGTGCGAATGTGTTGTTGCTGGGCAAGATCAAAGTAGTGCGCCATCCTGAAGCTCAATAAAGAAGTAGAAGAACCTTCTGTGGCGCGAGCGGTGAGTTTCTTGCAGATCGATTGGTTATTTGCTTAGAGCGGATTGAACAGGGCTGGGCTTGCAAAATCGCAGACACAAAAAAAGCAGCCCCAAGGCTGCTTTTCTGGTGTTTTTTGAAACTGCGTAGCCCCAAAAAACAAAATTTGGAGCGGGAAACGAGACTCGAACTCGCGACCCCGACCTTGGCAAGGTCGTGCTCTACCAACTGAGCTATTCCCGCAATAATGGCGTCCCCTAGGGGACTCGAACCCCTGTTACCGCCGTGAAAGGGCGGTGTCCTAGGCCACTAGACGAAGGGGACGTTGCCCGAAATGTACATGTACATTTCAGTGCCAGGCACAGTAACCGAAGTTATCGCTCTGGCTTTTCACCAACTTCGCTCGAAAGCAAAGCTGCTTGTGACACAAAAAAAATCAGCCTTGGCTGATCTTTTTATGCTTCCTGAACACTGTTAAGCGTCAGAAAACAAAATTTGGAGCGGGAAACGAGACTCGAACTCGCGACCCCGACCTTGGCAAGGTCGTGCTCTACCAACTGAGCTATTCCCGCAATAATGGCGTCCCCTAGGGGACTCGAACCCCTGTTACCGCCGTGAAAGGGCGGTGTCCTAGGCCACTAGACGAAGGGGACGTTGCCCGAAATGTACACGTACATTTCAGTGCCAATCACATAACCGGAGTTAATGATCTGGCTTTCACTCAACCCCGCCCGAAAGCGAAGCTGCTTAAAAATGGAGCGGGAAACGAGACTCGAACTCGCGACCCCGACCTTGGCAAGGTCGTGCTCTACCAACTGAGCTATTCCCGCAATGGCGTCCCCTAGGGGACTCGAACCCCTGTTACCGCCGTGAAAGGGCGGTGTCCTAGGCCACTAGACGAAGGGGACACGCTACAACTTCACTGGTTACCGCGTTTCGCTGTGTGCTTTACGCTGCAATTGGCGCGCATTCTAGGGATGGTTTGATAAGTCGTCAACCCCAATATGAAAATATATTGAAATCAATGACTTCGCCCATCTTCACCTCATTTCGTACACCGTACGGCGCCGATGTCCTGACGCCTATATTCCGACATCCTACAAGGAGTTATAGTTGGCACCGTGCAATAGTGGCACTCTGTACTTCCGCTAGCAGTCCAACCTCTCTAATAGACGAGGGCAGCCACCTCAAGACCGTTTGCACGTTTAGACAATAAAGCCCACCGACCATCCAAAGAGGTTTTCACGTTGACGCCATCCATGATCACCCTGCTTGTAGTAGCCGGGATCGTCCTATTGATCGCCATCGGTTACATGAACCATGTGGTGGAAAACAACAAATTGGAAAAGGCCCGCTTAAAGGTTGAGCTGACAGATCGTGTGCGTCGTTGCAGCGAAGTCAGCGAGACGTTCCCTGGCCAACTGATGTCGCCCGCACTCAAACACCTGCTGGCACGCCTTGAACTTAATGCCACACAACGCTTGTTGCACCTGCAAAAAAGCAGCGCGCCTTTAAAGACCCGGGTCGCTGAACTCAATGCATTGATCGGCCAAGGTGAATCGATCCCGGTCAACAACCCGCCCGGCCCTATCCTGACTGAAGCCAAAGCCAAAGATGTGCGCTTTTTGCTGGAAACCCTGCACGGGCAAATCACCCGCGCCGTTCAGGACGGCTTTCTGGCCACCACCGAAGCCAAGCGCTGGATCAAAGAAATTCGGCACTTGCTCGTGGTGCTGCACATCGAGTTTTTCAATAACCTGGGCCAACTCGCCTTTCAGCAAAATCAGCCGGGCCAGGCGCGTCTTGCCTATGAGCGCGGCGCTCAATACCTGCGCAAACAACCAGAGCCTGCGATGTACAGCGCAGCACTCAAAGAAATGGAAGAGCAACTGGTGCGCGCCAACTCGCTGGTGCTGACCAACCTTGAACCGGCCAAAGACGAAGTCAACGAGCTGACTGAAGGCTTGAAAACCGATGACGCGGATGCCGACTGGAAGAAGAAAGTGATTTACGACTGATTTCTAACCGCCTGCGAAAAGGACAAGCACATGCCTTGTCCTTTTTTTTGCACGCTGATTAGCCTGAGACTGCACCGACAGTTGCATTGACCCGCTGCGCAGGCTCTGAGACACCGCCGTCAGCGGGTTTACGGTCGCCTGGCAATCGAACGTCGCCTGCGGCAACTGTTAGGAGGCACGAAGCGTTTGGTAGCCAAGGGCGCGCCGGGCACACAGGATCGCGCCATATTAAGCGGACACACAATAACGAGGATTTAAGCGACGCCCGAACGGGCTAGAGGATCTTGCAGTAAGCAGCAGAGAGGCAACCCCACGGGCCGCCTCCCGGCATCACATCAGGCTACCGGATTGATTGGCTTTTCCGGGTACCAAACGTCGAGCAACGGGCTGACTTCAACGCTGGTCAGCTCAGTGCGAGTTTTCAACCAGGCTTCAACTGCAGCACGCTGCTCTGGGGTGACCGAGCCGCGCTTTTGCAGGCAAACCAGACCGTAGTCGTCGCCGCCAACATAGCCCAGGCCGTTGGCTTCCATGGCGTCTTTCAAGAAGTCGCTGAGGAATGCGTCGATAGCTTCTTCCGACAGGTCTTCTTTGAAATCCAGGTTCAGCTCAAAACCCAGCTCCTGAAATTCATCAACGCACAGTTTTTTGCGCAGACGCTGGGAACGATTAGTAGCCATTGAACAATCCTCTTAAGTAATAACGGCGGCACTTTACCAGTTTCAGGCTGCACGTGCCCGGTTCCGTGTGGACGGCTCATCGTTTTGTGCATTTAATCAACAGATGGGTGTAACACGGTAATGCACAAGTCCAGCCACCTTGGGGCATAATGCCGTCACTTTTATGACCATTGAGGGAACTTATCATCATGCCCTCGTATTTTTTCCCCTCGCGTGCAGGGTTTTACTTCTTATGATCAAATCTTTGCGTCCTCTGTTACTTGCCGGCTTTTTTCTGCCACTCGCCTTTGGGGCTCACGCCGCCCCGGTCAACACCACGCTTTCACCCAAGGTTCAACAAGCGCTCAAAACCAACAAGCTGCAAAACGACGCACTGTCGCTGGTGATGCTGCCCCTGAGCGGCCCCGGCGTACCCACCGTCTTCAACGCCGACGTGTCGATGAACCCGGCCTCCACCATGAAGCTGGTCACCACCTACGCCGCCCTTGAAATGCTCGGCCCGACCCACCAGTGGAAAACCGAGTTCTACACCGACGGCACCCTGAACAACGGCATCTTGCAAGGCAACCTGTACCTCAAGGGTGGCGGCGATCCCAAGCTCAACATGGAAAAACTCTGGCTGTTGATGCGCGACCTGCGGGCCAATGGCGTGCAACAAGTGAGCGGCGACCTGATTCTGGATCGCGGCTTCTTCGAACAACCTCATTTGCCGGTGTTTGACGACGACGGCAATGATAAAAACAAGCCGTTTCTGGTCAAGCCCGATGCCTTGATGGTCAATCTCAAGGCCCTGCGCTTTGTTGCCCGTAACGATGCGGGCAAGGTGTTGATTTCGGTCGAGCCGCCAATTGCCAGCATCCGCGTCGACAACCAGGTCAAAGCGGTCAATTCCAAGCAATGCGCAGGCGATGTGCGCTACAACCCGGTGCCGCAAGCCGACGGGTCGGTGGTGGTGACCGTCAACGGGCAACTGGGCGATGGCTGCAACTCGCAGACCTACCTGTCCCTGCTCGATCATGCGACCTACACCGCGGGTGCTGTGCGCGCGATCTGGAAAGAGCTGGGTGGCAGCATCCTGGGTCAGGATCGCCAGGGCTCAGTGCCCAAGGGCGCCAAAGTACTGGCCCGCGCCTTCTCGCCTGATCTGGCCGAGATCATTCGCGACATCAACAAATACAGCAACAACACCATGGCTCAACAATTGTTCCTGAGCCTGGGCGCGCAGTTCCGCACCGACGCCGACGGCGATGATGCCAAGGCTGCGCAACGTGTCGTGCGTCAATGGCTGGCCAAAAAAGGCATTACAGCTCCGCACCTGGTCATGGAAAACGGCTCCGGCCTGTCCCGTGCAGAACGTGTGAGCGCACGTGAAATGGCGCAGATGCTCCAGGCGGCCTGGAAAAGCCCCTACGCTGCCGAGTTCATCAGCTCCATGCCTATCGCCGGCAAAGACGGCACCATGCGCAAGCGTCTGAAGACCACCGCCATGAACGGTCAGGCCCACATCAAAACCGGCACCCTCAATACAGTGCGCGCTATCTCGGGCTTTAGCCGCGACAGCAATGGCAACACCTGGGCTGTGGTCGCGATTCTTAACGACCCGCGCCCCTGGGGAGCTTCTGCGGTACTCGACCAGATACTGCTCGACCTGTATCGCCAGCCGCAATTGCCTAACAACGCGATTTCAATCGCTCAGTAAGCCATTCACCGGCAACAAAAAACGCCCTGGCTCGCGAGAACCGGGGCGTTTTTGTGTGCACTGGAAAAACGTCGCCACCAGTGGCAGCGACGATACGGCAGTTTAACGGGCCGTTATTTTCCACGCGCGGTGGATTTTGCTGTTACGGGCAAAGTCCGGATCGATGGTGCTGGCCGTGATTTCTTCGACCGAGTAACGCGCTTCCAGATGCTCATCAAGGATGAACTTGCGGAAGTTGTTCGAGAAGTACAACACGCCACCCGGTGCCAAACGCGCCATGGCCAAGTCCAGCAACTGCACGTGATCGCGCTGAACGTCAAAGATGCCTTCCATGCGCTTGGAGTTGGAGAAGGTCGGCGGATCGATAAAGATCAGGTCGTACTCTTCGCGACAGGCATCCAGCCATACCATCACATCACCCTGCTCCAGACGGTTTTTGTCCGAAAAACCGTTGAGTGACAGGTTACGGCGCGCCCAGTCCAGATAGGTCTTGGACAAGTCAACGCTGGTGGTGCTGCGCGCTCCGCCTTTGGCGGCGTGAACACTGGCAGTGGCGGTGTAGCAATACAGGTTGAGGAAGCGCTTGCCAGCCGCTTCTTTCTGGATCCGCATGCGCATTGGGCGATGATCGAGGAACAGCCCGGTGTCCAGGTAGTCGGTAAGGTTGACCAGCAGTTTGACACCGCCTTCATTGACCTCGGTGAACTTGCCCTGCGCACTTTGTCGCTCGTACTGCTTGGTGCCGCTCTGGCGCTCACGGCGCTTGACGATGACGCGGCTTTTGTCGACGTTCAACGCCTGCGGAATCGCCGCCAACGCGTCAAACATACGGGCCGAAGCTTTTTCCGGGTCGATGGATTTCGGCGCCGCGTACTCCTGGACGTGAACCCAGTCGTGGTACAGATCGATGGCCATCGAGTATTCAGGCATGTCGGCATCGTAAACACGGTAGCAATCAATGCCTTCACGCTTGACCCACTTGCCCAGGGCCTTGAGGTTCTTTTGCAGGCGGTTGGCAAACATCTGCCCGCCTTCGCTCAAGCGTGGCCGCTCAATCACCACCGGTGCCGGTTTGATCGGGTTGCCGTTCTTGTTGAACTTCTCGTACTTGCCAGGCGCTTCGAGGTTGCCCGGCAGATCCGACTCGGCCTGCTCACGCTCGGCTTGACGCTGCTCAGGCGTGCGACGTTCACCCGTCACGAACTGGTCTGGCACCACTTTGATCAGCAGCAACTTGCACGGCAAGGCGCCGTTCCAGAACGAGTACTGTTTGTGACTGCGGATGCCCATCCGCTTGCCCAGATCCGGGGCACCGGTGAACACTGCCGCTTCCCAGTTCAAACAGGCCTGACGCAACCGCTCACCGAGGTTCTGGTAGAGGTAGAGCAAGCTCGCCTCATCACCCAGACGCTCGCCGTACGGCGGGTTGCAAATGACCAGACCCTTTTGGTTTTGGTCTGGGCGCGGCTCAAACGTTGCCACTTCACCCTGATAGATTTTGATCCAGTGGCTCAGGCCTGCACGCTCGATGTTGTTGCGCGCCGGTTGGATCAGGCGCGGGTCAGCTTCATAACCGCGAATCCACAGCGGCGGTTTGGCCATACCGGCTTCAGCGCGCTCAGTGGCTTCTTCATGCAGCTTTTTCCAGATAGCCGGCACGTGACCAAGCCAAGCGTCAAAGCCCCAGTGGATGCGATTGAGGTTTGGCGCCATGTCGGCCGCGATCATCGCGCCCTCAACCAGGAACGTACCCACACCGCACATCGGGTCAGCCAAGGCCGCGCCTTCGGCAGCCATACGCGGCCAACCTGCACGAATCAGGATCGCTGCCGCGAGGTTTTCTTTCAGTGGCGCAGCACCCTGCTGCAATCGGTAGCCGCGCTGGTGCAAGCTGCTGCCCGAGAGGTCCAGCGACAGGATGGCTTCACCGCGATCCAGACGCAGGTGGATGCGCAAATCAGGGCTGATTTTATCAATCGAAGGACGCTCACCCGACGGCGTGCGCAGCTTGTCAACGATGGCATCCTTGACCTTCAGCGCGCCGAAGTGAGTGTTGTCGATACCTGAACCGTGGCCACTGAACTCCACGGCCAGCGTGCCATCCGGCACCATATGGTCTTGCCAGTCCACATCCAGTACCCCGTGGTACAGGTCTTCGGCGTCCTTCATCGGGAAGCGCTTGAGTACCAGCAACACGCGGTTGGCCAGACGCGACCAGAGGCACAGACGGTAGGCAGTTTCCATATTTGCCGTGCCACGAATGGCCGAAGTGTGCTCGCGAGCTTCCTCAAGACCAAGGCCGGTGGCCTCCTCAAGGAGCAGACCTTCGAGGCCTTTGGGGCAGGTAAGGAAGAGTTCGTAACGATCCGACATGGGATTCCTGAGCTTTTAGCTATGTGTGAAGAGGCAACGCATTGCCTGCTCCGTTTTCAATCAAGCGCTTTTCTTGAAGAGCGCTCGCGTGGCACGAAACTGTGCCGTCCCGCCAAGGCGTCACTCATGCCCGCAGGCACACAGAGTTTAGACGCAGAGGCAGATCATTTATCTTGAAACAAAGGGACATATTCAGACCCTTCGTCGAATAGTACCTGAGCAAAAAGGACGGTCATTCACAGTCGAGAATGAAACTCATCATCTTTGCAAACACTGGTCATATCAGGCTTTGGTCGCATCCGGGGACTAAAAACCGGTGTTTCTTATGGCCTTAACACCACTATCGTTACGTCCTTATGACAAAACGATCATTCACACACCCAAGCACATTGGTTAGAACTGGACTCAGGTTGTCACCGCGCAGGTGATAACAAAAATGCTCGCCACGCCGGCAGCGAGCAACCAACGGCAGAAGCATTCTGCCCCGACCTGAGTCAGGTCGACGCGATATAAACAGTCAACAAGTGAGGGCAACACCCTATGAGAAGACTTAAGCGTGATCCGTTGGAAAGAGCTTTTTTACGCGGATACCAATACGGCGTTAGCGGGAAATCCCGTGAGCTTTGCCCTTTTACTCTACCGTCGGTACGCCAGTCCTGGATTAACGGCTGGCGCGAAGGACGCGGCGACAACTGGGACGGTATGACAGGCACTGCGGGCATCCACAGACTCAACGAACTTCACGCGGTCGGCTAACTCTGGGCACATTCCGACACCACCATGAATAGGCAATGATTTAACCTTGCCGTCTCATCCAGGCGGCGGGCTGCGGCCCAAGGGCTCCTTCGAGGAGCCCTTTTTATTGCGCGCTTATTGGCGTGCAATGGCAGAAATGGCGTCAACCGACTCGCGAATCAAGGCAGGGCCTTTGTAAATGAACCCCGAGTAGATCTGCACCAAACTGGCACCTGCGGCGATTTTCTCAGCCGCATGCTTGCCTTCGGTGATACCACCCGCCGCGATGATGGGCATGCGCCCGGCCAACTCGCCTGCCAGCACCTTGACGGTGTGCGTACTTTTTTCACGCACCGGTGCACCCGACAAACCGCCTGCCTCATCACCATGCTCCATGCCTTCAACCCCTGCGCGGCTAAGAGTGGTGTTGGTTGCAATGACCGCATCCATCCCGGTCTCCAGCAGCGCCTGGGCGACGAGTACGGTTTCTTCGTCGCTCATGTCAGGGGCGATCTTGATTGCCAACGGGACACGCTTGCCGTGACGCTCAGTCAGCTCGTTCTGACGCAGCTGTAGGGCCTCCAGAAGCTGCTTGAGCGAATCGCCGAATTGGAGGCTACGAAGCCCCGGAGTATTCGGCGAACTGACGTTAACGGTCACATAGCTGGCGTGGGCATAGACCTTATCGAGACAGATCAAGTAATCGTCGACGGCACGCTCAACCGGGGTGTCGAAGTTTTTACCGATGTTGATCCCAAGGATGCCGCTGTACTTGGCCGCCTCAACCCGCGCCAACAAGTGATCGACCCCCAGGTTGTTAAAGCCCATGCGATTGATGATCGCTTGCGCTTCAGGCAGGCGAAAAATACGCGGTTTGGGATTGCCCGGCTGTGGCCGCGGAGTGACCGTGCCGATTTCGACAAAACCAAAACCCAACTGCGCGAACCCGTCGATGGCCGCCCCATTTTTATCCAGACCTGCGGCCAGACCGACCGGGTTCGGGAAGTCGAGGCCCATCACCGTCACAGGCAGCTTGGCGGGCGCCTTGCACAGCAAACCGTTGAGCCCCAGACGGCCACCCGCACCGATCAAGTCCAGGGACAGGTCATGCGAGGTTTCAGGGGAGAGTTTGAAGAGCAACTGGCGGGCCAGGTTATACATGGGCTCGATGGTCTCGAAAGGCAACTGGAAGAGCCGGCGATTATAGCCGGGCATCGCCTTGGCAAGCGAGAGGCAGTCGCGGGCAATAAGGCATACGGGGCAAAAATGCACCCTTCACCAAATCGCAGGCAAAGAAAAGCCCGGCCTAAGCCGGGCTTTTCTGTACAGGCTAGCTAAAAATTACTTAGCTTCAGCTTGAACGGTTGCTTCTACGCGACGGTTCAGAGCACGGCCTTCTTCAGTTGCGTTGGAAGCAACTGGGTTAGCTTCGCCGTAGCCAACAGCGGCTACACGGTTAGACTCAACACCTTGGTTAACCAGAGCTGAACGAACAGCGTCAGCACGACGCTGGGACAGTTTTTGGTTGTAAGCGTCTGGACCTACGCTGTCAGTGTAACCAGCAACAGTGGTATTGGTCGCAGGGTACTGCTTCATGAAATCAGCAACGTTGTTGATGTCAGGCATGTACTGCGACTTAACAACCGACTTGTCGAAGTCGAATTTCACGTCAAGTTCAACGCGAACAACTTCAGCGATTGGAGCTTCTGGTTCTGGCTCAGCGATTGGTGCTGGAGCTGGAACTGGAGCAGGAGCTACTTTACCGCCGCTGCCGCCAAAGTTCACACCCAGACCAACGGTAGGCGCGTAGTCCCACTTGCCGTTGTCCAGTTTGTAGTCAGCTTCAACGCCTGCACGGGCAAACAGGTTGTCAGTGATGTACCACTTAACACCAGCGCCAGCAGTCAGGAAAGTCGACTGGTCACGACCGCTGTGACCGTCTTCGATCACGTTGGTCATGCTCTTGTGAGCAACACCACCGGAAACGTATGGACGCAGAGCGTCACCAACGGTGCCGAAGTGGTACTGAGCGTTCAGACCAAAGTTGTCGCCTTTGATTTTCTGGTGGCCAGTGCCGTCGTTCGAACGGGTGTGGTTAGTCTTGTCGTAGGTCAGGTTCAACGAAACGTCGTCGGTCAGGAAGTAACCGATCGATGCGCCTGGGTTGTAACCGTCTTCTACGTGCTTGACGCTGTCGTTGTACTGTTTTTTGTAGAACAGTTCACCCTCGACCGCGCCTTGGCCTTGTGCCAGGGCACCGAACGAAGTTGCGGCTACAAAGGAACCAATGGCAATGCCCAAGGTGTTTTTCAGTTTCATCCGTTAAATCCCCATCTGGTGATTGTAAAGCAGTCCCACATACCGGGGGACAACTCGGCGGCAAGTCTATCAGAACTTACCTACACGTAGAGCTATTTGCGCTGAACTAAGTTTCAGCAATGCCTGCAAATTTCTCACGCAATTTATCAAGAGCACGCTTGTAGCGCATTTTCGTCGCACTCAAACCCATATGCATTATGTCTGCGATTTCCTGAAATTCCAGTTCTGCGACAAAACGCAGCACAAGAATCTCCCGGTCAATCGGATTCACATGCACCAGCCAGCGATCAAGTCCGCCCTTTTCCTCAGGTTTCGGCGCCTTCTCTTCAGACGCTTCCTCGAGGGGGTCAATACTTAATGCGTCCATCAAGCGACGCTTTCGCCGTTCCTTCCGATACTGCGTAATGCATTCGTTGTAAGTGATGCTATATAGCCATGTCTTGAATTTCGATTTGCCCTCGAAATTCTTCAAGCCATACAACACCTTAAGCATTACCTCCTGACAGACATCGTCAGCATCACGATCGTTCCCTAAATACCTTGAACAAACGTTGAACAAAGTGCGTTGGTAACGCCGCATTAACTCTTCATAGGCGCGCGTAACGTGAAACAACTCATCATGCGAGCGCGCCACCAACTCCTCATCAGAGAGTTCGCGGGGATCGTAGCGCATGGACAGCGATTGGGCTTTATTCAAAACGAGTCGTGCCGACAGTCAGGTCAATGTCCGCCACAGCCCGGAACACGGGCTTTTTTGCGGCGGCATACATTAGCAGGGTTTGCCGCATCAGCGGCTAGTCACGTGCTGCTCCAGCAAGATCCGATTGGAGATGGAGACTAGCTCACCCTCCTCGGTCAGCAACGTGGTTTTAACCGTGCCGATCTCTTCGATCTGACCCTCTACCTCACCCACACGTACATCTTGCCCAACCTGATACAGCTCACGCACGTAGATCCCGGCCAGAATCTGCCCGGCAATTTCGCGACTTCCCAGACCCATGGCCAAGGCAACAGCCAGACCAACGGTAATCAAAACGATGACGATCACATGGTTCAGCAGGTCAGTTTTCACTTCCAGCTGGCTGATTGCCACGGAGATGCTGATGATTATGACCAGGCCCTGGGCCACTCGACCCAGACCGCCCGCATAATCAAACCCCACGCTCTCGGCGGCGCCACGCACCAGGCCATTGAGCAACTGCGCAAGCAGAACACCTACCAGCAATACCAGCAGGGCACCAAATACTTTGGGCAGATACAGCGTAAAGATGTCCAACGTAGCTGAAACGCGCTCCAGGCCAAGGGACTGAGCGGCCGAGACCAGGAAAATCAGCAGAATGAACCAATAGACAATTTTGCCGATCAGGGTCGAAATCGGCACTTGAATGCCTGCACGGCCCAGTATTTTGGTCAGCCCCGTCCCACCCATCAACCGATCAAGGCCCAATTTGGCCAGCAACTTCGACAGCAGGGTATCAAGCAGTTTTGCAACCACGAAGCCCAGCAGCACCACCACCAACGCCCCGAACAAATTGGGGATGAAGTTGGCAATTTTGGTCCAAAGAGCGGTCATTGCGGTGACCAGGCTCTGGGTCCAGAGATCAAGTTCCATGTTCAATCAGCCTTATCAGCAGGGCGAGCAACAGGTTTGCGTCGCGAAACGGGCGCAATATGAGCCGAACCGCTATTCAAAGCAATCATCAGTGCTTGTACCCAACGCCCCAGCAGGCTGAAAAGATCACCCGCGCCAACCTGACGGTTCGCGGTTTTCAGCACTCGGCCCAGGCAGGCATCGTCGTCACGGGCAGACGGCTCGGCCTTGAGCATTTCACGTAAGGACTGTTCAAACGGATCGTGCATAAGCACCTCTCGGTATGTCAGTGAAAGACGCGGGCAAAATGAACGAGGTCACATGACCTACTTTCAAAGCCACTGCAAACGACGATAAAACCACCATTGCCCTACACCAATCACCAGCATCACACCGCAGGTGACCGCAAAGCCGTAGGGGTCGTTGGAGAACGGAACACCGCCCACGTTAATCCCCAACAAACCGGTAATAAACGTGATGGGCAGAAAGATCCCGGTCAGCACGCCGAAGCGGTACATGATGCGGCTCATGCGCACATTCAAACGCCGGTCTTCAGCCTCCAGCACCAGCCCCACACGCTCGCGGGTCAGCTCAAGCTCTTCCAGATAGCGGGTCAGACTGTTGTTCAATTCGTTCCAGTAATCTGCATCGTCGGCCGTGAACCACGGCAATTTTGTACGCGTCAGTTGCCCAAAAATATCGCGTTGCGGGGCCAGAAAACGACGCAGCCCGGCAGCCCGGCGACGAATCTGCAAAATAGAACCATGCTCGGGCGTATACCGTTCGTCGGCATCTATCTTATCTTCTTCGTCATCGACGATTTCGGACAGCTCACCGATCAAATCCTGGACCTTTAAAGTCAGGTGTTGAGCCAAATAAAGGATCAATTCGGCTGGATTTTTCGGACCTTCGCCCTGCTCAAACTCGCCCAACAATTCATCCGTGGCCCGCAACGGCCGCATACGCAGCGAGATAACCCGTTGCGCACTGCCAAAAATGCGTAGCGAGACCATGTCTTCCGGTTCTGCACCAGGATTGAGGTTGACCCCGCGCAAGAACAGCAATAACTCGTTATTGGGCAGCCCCAACAGCCGCGGACGGGTGTTTTCCTCCAACAACAAGTCACAACTGAACTCGCTCAAACCACTGGCGTTGCGTAACCAGCTTTGTGTTTGAGGATGACTGCGATCCCAGTGCAACCAAAGGCTTTCATGGCTCTTTAACTCAAGGTCATTGAGTTCGGTACGGGCAATCGCACGGGCACCGCCTTCTCCATCGAGCACCAGTGCATGCACCAGCCCCCATTGAGCGTTGTCTTCCTCAAACATCCGTGATCCTTAGCAGTTGGGCGATTATTCCGGCATTTTCAAAGCAGAAGGCGAAATGATCACGCCATTATTGTCGGCATAGATAAATTCGCCCGGACGGAATGTGACGCCTGCAAAGGTGACTGCCACATTGAGATCGCCCAAGCCGCGCTTGTCGGTTTTCATCGGGTGACTGGCCAGCGCCTGCACACCCAGATCGGTTTGAGCGATGACATCCACATCCCGAATACAGCCGTAAATGACCAACCCTTCCCAGCCATTTTTAGCCGCCTTCTCGGCGATCATGTCCCCCAGCAAGGCCCGGCGCAGCGAACCCCCTCCGTCCACCACCAGCACTTTGCCCTTGCCATCAAGCTCTGCCTGCTCTTTAACCAACGAGTTGTCTTCAAAACATTTGATGGTGACGATTTCGCCACCAAATGAATCGCGACCGCCAAAGTTGCTGAACATCGGTTCCAGCACCTGAATCAGCTCAGGGTAGGCATCGCACAAATCGGGAGTGATGTAGTGGTTCATGGAAACTCCTGTGGAGAGGGCGTAGCAGGAAGAGTTAAAGGACTCTACTGTTTATAGACGTTGGCACACGGGCAAGCTTTAAATGTCACCACCAGCCATACCCTGACACTGCGACACCACCAAGACCACAGAATATGACCAAGGTCGCAAATCGCGTCACATAGTAGCCGCAAGCGCGACTTGCCGAAACCCTGAACCCGGCTCACTCACTGCCTGCTTCAGGCATCGCTCCTCAAGCCAATCACGCACCAACGGCCAGACCTCAGCTTGAGCAGGCGCGCTGACCAGCATTTCAGTGTGACCAAAATCTGAACTGAACCCCTGCTCACGGCCCAAAGCAATAAATTGGCGCTGCTCAGAACCCAATTGCTCATACAGCTTTCGACACGCCCACTCAGGGGTCTGCTGATCGCCTGCCGCCGCGACAGCCAGAACCGGTAGCTGGACCTCAGATAATCCCGCCCACCAATCGCGCTCAGAATCCTTGAAACGCCCCAAAAAGCCGTTCCAGCGCAAGGTTTCGAGGGCGATGCCTACTGGTTCGTCCTCAGGGCCGCGCTTGAGCTGAACACCCGACAACTGCGTGCAGCGCTTCAAGAGCAGATAAGCGCCCCACTCCACGGGCGGAATTTTCAGCGGCCAATAGCGGCGATTGATCTGACAGCCAAAAAACGCTGCGGAGGCCACTGCAGGTTCACCCAGGTACTGCCCCCCCAATGCGGCCGCCAAACTGATACCGCCCTGGGAATGGCCAAGCCAATGCGGGACTTGGCCACTTTGCTCGCGTACAAACGCCGCAATCGCCGGTAAGTCGTAACGGGCGTAATCTGCCACCCGATTGGTGCGCCACTGTTGATTACGCACCGACAGTCCATGACCGCGCATCTCGGGCAGCCACACATCAAACCCGGCACGGGCCAAAAAAGCGCCTAGGCCGACACCTTTTGGTGAGTACCAGAAGCGTCGGTTAGAAAAGCTGCCATGCAACAAAATCACGGGTACACCGCGCGCCTGGCTGGCATCCGCCATGCCCAGTCGCGTGACCGCCAATTCCACGGAGATGTCCGGGCTATTAGCGGGTTTTAAGCGATAAACATCCTCGCTCAGATCACCCCGACGCTCGGCACTGATCAGGGCAACGGGAAAAAGATGACTGCTGCTTTGCATAATGCTCTTGCACAAAAAAGGGCGATCCCGAACAGGCGCTCGCCCTACCACTGCCTATAAAGAGCAGCACAGCCTAGCGGCCGCCCTGCTCCTCTCTCAACGACTCAAGCCTGGGCTTGACCTTCAGCCAGGAAGAACCAGGTTTCCAGCACGGTGTCCGGGTTCAGCGACACACTTTCAATGCCTTGCTCCATCAGCCACAGCGCCAGATCCGGGTGGTCTGAGGGGCCCTGCCCGCAAATACCAATGTATTTACCGGCTTTGTTACACGCCTGAATCGCGTTGGACAGCAGCTTTTTAACCGCAGGGTTACGCTCGTCGAACAGGTGCGCGATAACCCCAGAGTCACGGTCCAGACCTAGCGTCAGCTGAGTCAGGTCGTTGGAGCCAATGGAAAAACCGTCGAAGTATTCAAGGAATTCGTCGGCCAGAATCGCGTTTGAAGGCAGCTCACACATCATGATCACGCGCAGACCGTTTTCGCCGCGCACCAGACCGTTTTCAGCCAGCAAGTCGATGACTTGGCTCGCCTCGCCCAGGGTCCGTACGAACGGCACCATGATCTCGACGTTGGTCAGGCCCATGTCATTGCGCACACGCTTGAGCGCACGGCATTCGAGCTCGAAGCAATCGCGGAAGTTTTCGCTGATGTAACGCGACGCGCCACGGAAACCCAGCATCGGGTTTTCTTCTTCGGGTTCGTACAGCTTGCCGCCGATCAGGTTTGCGTACTCGTTGGACTTGAAGTCCGACAGGCGCACGATGACTTTTTTCGGGGTAAAGGCTGCCGCCAGGGTGCTGATGCCTTCGACCAGCTTCTCAACGTAGAAACCGACTGGATCGTCGTAACCGGCAATGCGCTTGTCGACGCTGTCCTTGATGTCTTGCGGCAGACCGTCGTAGTTGAGCAGCGCTTTAGGGTGCACGCCGATCATGCGGTTAATGATGAACTCCAGGCGGGCCAGGCCCACACCGGCGTTCGGCAACTGCGCAAAGTCAAACGCACGGTCCGGGTTACCGACGTTCATCATGATTTTGAACGGCAGGTCCGGCATGGCATCAACGGAGTTCTTCTTGATGTCGAAACCCAGTTCGCCTTCAAAAATCAAACCGGTGTCGCCTTCGGCACACGAAACGGTCACGCCCTGGCCGTCTTTGAGCAACTGGGTTGCATTGCCACACCCTACAACGGCCGGAATGCCCAGCTCACGGGCGATGATTGCTGCGTGGCAAGTACGGCCGCCACGGTTGGTCACGATGGCGCTGGCGCGCTTCATCACCGGTTCCCAGTCCGGGTCGGTCATGTCGGAAACCAGTACGTCGCCGGGTTGAACCTTGTCCATTTCGGACACGTCCTTAATGATCCGAACCTTGCCCGCGCCAATGCGCTGACCAATGGCCCGACCTTCCACCAGCACTGTGCCGGTTTCTTTAAGCAGGTAACGCTCCATCACATTGGCTTGGGAGCGGCTTTTTACGGTTTCAGGGCGGGCCTGCACGATGTACAGCTTGCCGTCATCACCGTCTTTGGCCCATTCGATGTCCATCGGGCACTTGTAGTGTTTTTCGATGATCATCGCTTGCTTGGCCAGCTCGCTGACTTCAGCGTCGGTCAGGCAGAAGCGCGCGCGATCGGCCTTCTCAACGTCGATCACCTTGACCGACTTGCCGGCCGAGGCTTCGTCGCCGTAAATCATCTTGATCGCTTTGCTGCCCAGGTTACGGCGCAAAATCGCAGGACGACCCGCTTCCAGCGTTTGCTTGTGGACGTAGAACTCGTCCGGGTTGACCGCGCCCTGGACCACGGTTTCGCCCAGGCCATAAGCGCCGGTGATAAAGACCACATCACGGAAACCCGACTCAGTGTCCAGGGTGAACATCACGCCCGCAGTGCCGGTTTCGGAACGCACCATGCGCTGCACGCCTGCCGACAGGGCGACCAGTTTGTGGTCAAAGCCCTGGTGCACGCGGTAAGAAATCGCACGGTCGTTGAACAACGACGCAAACACTTCCTTGGCTGCACGAATGACGTTTTCTACGCCACGGATATTAAGAAAGGTTTCTTGCTGACCGGCAAAGGAAGCGTCCGGCAAATCTTCGGCGGTGGCCGAGGAACGTACGGCAACCGCCATGTCCGGGTTGCCTTGGGACAAGGTGGCAAAGGCGGTGCGAATTTGCGCGTTAAGCGTCTCAGGGAACTCGGCTTCCATGATCCATTGGCGGATCTGGGCGCCGGTTTTGGCCAGTGCGTTAACGTCGTCCACATCCAGCGCGTCGAGCGCGGCATGGATCTGATCGTTCAAACCGCTGAGTTCAAGAAAATCGCGATAGGCCTGAGAGGTGGTGGCGAAACCACCGGGAACCGAAACACCAGCGCCTGCAAGATTACTGATCATCTCGCCGAGGGATGCGTTCTTGCCCCCCACATGCTCTACATCATGGACGCCGAGCTTATCGAGGGAAACTACGTACTCTACCAAGGTGATCTCTCCACTAACTGTGTTGGGAAAAGCTCAGGGCGCTGGACGCTCTACAAAGGGCGGCATCTCAGCGAATGTGGCCTGGACCTGGAAAATAAGTGACACTGCCTGCCATTCAGGGCGACAAAATCGCGCCTATCATATCCAAGAATCGTCACCAGCTTAAGGCCCAAGGCGCAAATGAAACGATCTGCTTTCTTTATCTCCGATGGCACCGGCATCACCGCCGAAACCCTCGGCCAGAGTTTGTTGGCCCAATTCGAAAATGTGACCTTCAGCAAGTTCACGCGACCCTATATAGACAGCGTGGATAAAGCGCGGGCAATGGTACAACAAATCGATAACGCCGCCGAAAAAGACGGAGTTCGCCCGATTATCTTCGACACCATCGTCAATCAGGACATTCGCGAAATCCTCGCAACGTCCAATGGTTTCATGATCGACATCTTCTCCAGCTTCCTGGCCCCGCTGGAACAGGAACTCGCCGAACACTCGTCCTACTCGGTAGGCAAGTCCCACTCTATCGGCCATAACTCCAATTACATGGAGCGTATTGAGGCGGTGAACTTTGCCCTCGACAACGACGACGGCGCCCGCACGCACAAATACGACAAGGCCGACCTGATTCTGGTGGGCGTCTCACGCTGTGGCAAAACCCCGACCTGCCTGTACATGGCCATGCAATTCGGCATCCGCGCGGCCAACTACCCGCTGACCGAGGACGACATGGAAAGCCTGAAGCTGCCGGCGGCCTTGCGCGAACACAAGCATAAGCTGTTCGGCCTGACCATCGACCCGGATCGCCTCACCGCCATCCGCAACGAGCGCAAGCCCAACAGCCGCTATTCAAGCTTTGCCCAGTGCGAATTTGAAGTGCGCGAAGTCGAAAACCTGTTCAAGCGCGAAAATATCCCGCACATCAACTCCACGCATTTTTCTGTGGAAGAAATCTCGGCCAAAATTCTGGTCGAAAAAGGCGTGGAGCGACGCTTCAAATAACAGCGCAGCGGCGATTAAAGGCTGCGATCTTTTCATCGTCAAAGATCGCAACCTTCGGTGTGTGTGTTAGATCACCAGTAAATCCACGAACCGGTTTACCGGGGTCGCTTCAAGTGCAGCCTGATCCTTGCAAAGGGCAAAAATCTCCTCACAACGCTGCCTTGCAAAGCGCGTGACCAGATTGGCCTTGAACTTTTCTTCCAGCAGCGCAATGCCTTCGGCACGGCGACGACGATGGCCAATCGGGTATTGCACCACCACTTGCTGAGTGCTCGTACCATCGTTGAAAAACACCTGAATGGCATTGGCAATGGAGCGTTTATCCGCCTCCAGGTATTCACGGGTGTAGCGTGGGTCTTCAACAATCACCATTTTTTCGCGCAGCTCATCAATGATCGGATGCGCGGCATGGAAGTCATCCTCGTACTGCTCGGCCACCAGATTGCCAAACGCCAACGGCACGGCGGTCATGTATTGAAGGCAGTGATCGCGATCGGCGGCGTTGGCTAATGGGCCTTGCTTGGAAATGATCCGAATCGCCGATTCGTGGGTGGTGATGACAATTTTCTCGATTTCGTGCAGACGATCTCTGACCTGCGGATGCAAGGTCACTGCCGCTTCACAGGCCGTTTGCGCATGAAACTCTGCCGGGAAGCTGATCTTGAACAGCACGTTTTCCATCACGTACGTGCCGTAAGGCTGTGACAGCTTGAACGCGCGCTGCCCTTCGGGCTTGAGTGCCAGATCCTTGTTGGTATGACTGAACAGCACCTCATAAAAACCCCATTGCGGCGCCGTCAGCACACCCGGAATACCCATTTCACCGCGCAGCGCAATGTCCGCCAAGCGCACGCCACGACTGGACGCATCGCCCGCCGCCCAAGACTTGCGCGACCCTGCGTTCGGTGCATGGCGATACGTGCGCAGCGCCTGGCCGTCGACAAAGGCATGGGACAGCGCCGACAACAACTGTTCACGGTTGGCCCCCATCAGTTTGGCGCAGACCGCCGTCGAGGCCACTTTCACCAGCAGCACATGATCCAGACCGACACGATTGAAGGAGTTTTCCAATGCAATAACGCCCTGAATCTCATGGGCCATGATCATTGCATCAAGTACGGCGCGCACCGTCAGCGGCGCCTCGCCATTGGCTACGCGCTTTTGCGACAGGTGGTCGGCCACGGCCAAAATACCGCCCAGATTGTCCGAAGGATGCCCCCATTCAGCCGCCAGCCAGGTGTCGTTGTAATCCAGCCAGCGCACGATACAGCCAATGTCCCAGGCGGCCTTGACCGGGTCGAGGCGAAAGGAGGTGCCGGGCACTCGGGCACCAAACGGCACAAGGGTGCCCTCCACGATGGGCCCCAGGTGCTTGGTGCATTCTGGGAATCGCAGCGCCAGCAAGCCGCAGCCCAACGTGTCCATCAGGCAGTTACGGGCGGTGTCGAGGGCTTGTGGCGAGGTGATGCGGTAATTGAGGACGTAATCGGCAATGTCCTGCAAAACCTGATCGTAGTCGGGGCGGTTGTTGGCGTCGACGTTGGCGCTCATAGGGTTTCTCCAAAAATGAGTAAGTGTCGTGTTCCATCCTCAGGTTCATCGTGATCGTGCGGGTCTGGAATGCCCGTTCAATTGTGTCGTTTCAACCTGCGCCTTCGCCCCGACCTCTCCCTATGGCAGAGGTCGGGGTGAAGGCCAAAGGTCCACTCGATTAAAAGCAATCGCCGGGCACCCGCACCCAGCCTTCCATCAACACCCGCGCACTGCGGCTCATGATGGCTTTAGTGACAGTCCACTCACCGTCAACCTGCTGCGCTTCAGCACCCACGCGCAAAGTCCCGGACGGATGGCCAAAGCGCACTGCGCTGCGCAACTCGCCACCGGCCGCCAGGTTG
The DNA here is from genome assembly GCF_049896545.1 of Pseudomonas sp. TWR3-1-1. Lineage (NCBI taxonomy): Bacteria > Pseudomonadati > Pseudomonadota > Gammaproteobacteria > Pseudomonadales > Pseudomonadaceae > Pseudomonas > Pseudomonas sp. TWR3-1-1. The sequence continues at coordinate 757,074 of NZ_JAFCUO010000001.1, read as the reverse complement.
ACCAACGTGCCCGGTATCGCGGCCGCCGTGCCAATCGCAACCGCTGCCGTGCCCATCATCGCGTGGTGCAGTTTGCCCATCGACAAGGCCCGCACCAGCAAATCCACGTCTTGCGCCTTGACCACCTTGCCGCTAGACGACACGTACTCTGTCGGGCCTGCAACAAAGGCCACTTTAGGGGTGTGCTGACGCTTGGCAGCGTCGCCCAACTGAGCAATCAAACCCATGCGCAACGCACCGTGTGCCCGAATGGTTTCGAACAGCGCCAATGCTTTCGGGTCGCTGTTGATGTCGTTTTGCAGCTCCGCGCCGGTGTAACCCACATCACGCGCATTGACGAAAATCGTCGGAATGCCCGCATTGATCATGGTCACATTCAGCGTGCCCACACCCGGCACTTCTAGCGCGTCGACCAGGTTGCCGGTCGGGAACATCGAGCCGCCCCCGCCCTCTTCATCCGCTGCCGGGTTGAGGAACTCCAACTGCACTTCGGCCGCTGGAAACGTCACACCGTCAAGCTCAAAGTCGCCAGTTTCCTGCACCGCACCGTCGGTCATCGGTACATGGGCGATGATGGTTTTACCGATATTGGCTTGCCAGATGCGCACCACGGCAGTGCCGTTCTGGGGCAGGCGTGCCGGGTCGACCAAACCACTGCTGATGGCAAACGAACCCACCGCCGCCGACAGGTTGCCGCAGTTGCCGCTCCAGTCCACAAACGGTTTGTCGATGGAGACCTGGCCAAACAGATAATCAACGTCGTGGTCGGCACGCAGGCTTTTGCTCACGATCACTGTTTTGCTGGTGCTGGACGTCGCAGCGCCCATGCCGTCGATTTGTTTTTCGTAAGGGTCGGGGCTGCCAATGACCCTTAACAGCAACGCGTCACGCGCAGCCCCCGGCACCTGCGCCACCGCTGGCAGATCAAGCAGGTTGAAAAACACACCCTTGCTGGTGCCGCCACGCATATAAGTGGCGGGGATTTTTATTTGCGCTGCGTAGGCCATAGAACAGAGTCCTGTGAAGTGACCTCTGTAGGCGCTGGCGCCTACAGAGGTATGTGATTAAACCGACGCTGATTCCAGGAAGTCCTGGGCAAAACGTTGCAACACGCCACCCGCTTCATAGATCGAAACTTCTTCGGCGGTGTCCAGACGGCAGGTCACCGGCACCTCCACGCGCTCGCCGTTTTTGCGCGTGATCACCAGCATCAGCGTGGCACGCGGGGTGCGCTCGCCGATCACGTCGTAGGTTTCACTGCCGTCGATTTGTAAGGTTTTACGATTGGTGCCCGGCATAAATTCCAGCGGCAACACCCCCATGCCCACCAGGTTGGTGCGGTGAATGCGCTCAAAGCCTTCGGCCGCAATGGCTTCGACACCCGCCAGACGCACGCCTTTGGCCGCCCAGTCACGGGACGATCCCTGACCATAATCGGCGCCCGCAATGATGATCAGCGGTTGCTTGCGCTCCATGTAGGTTTCGATCGCTTCCCACATGCGCATCACACGACCTTCAGGCTCCAGCCGGGTCAACGAACCCTGTTTGACCTTACCGTCCTCGATCACCATTTCGTTGAACAGTTTCGGGTTGGCGAACGTGGCGCGCTGGGCAGTCAAGTGGTCGCCACGGTGGGTGGCGTACGAGTTGAAGTCGACTTCCGGCAAGCCCATTTTCGCCAGGTATTCACCGGCGGCGCTGTCGAGCATGATCGCGTTGGAAGGCGACAAGTGGTCAGTGGTGATGTTGTCCGGCAGCACCGCCAGCGGGCGCATGCCTTTGAGCGGCCGCGCCCCGGCCAACGCCCCTTCCCAGTACGGCGGGCGACGGATGTAAGTACTTTGCGGACGCCAGTCATACAGCGGCGCCACTTTAGGCCCGGTGTCTTCGTGAATGGCGAACATCGGAATATAGACCTGGCGGAACTGCTCAGGCTTCACTGCGGCCTTGACCACGGCGTCGATTTCTTCGTCGCTCGGCCAGATGTCTTTCAGGCGAATCTGATTGCCCTGGGCGTCCAGGCCCAGCACGTCTTTTTCGATGTCGAATCGGATCGTGCCCGCAATCGCGTAGGCCACCACCAACGGTGGTGAGGCTAAAAACGCTTGTTTGGCGTAAGGATGAATACGTCCGTCGAAGTTGCGGTTACCCGACAACACGGCGGTGGCGTACAGGTCGCGGTCGATGATTTCCTGTTGGATGGCGGGGTCCAGCGCTCCCGACATGCCGTTACAGGTGGTGCACGCGAAGGCCACCACGCCAAAACCCAATTGCTCCAGCTCGCTGGTCAGCCCCGCTTCATCGAGGTACAACGCCACGGTCTTGGACCCCGGCGCCAGCGAGGTTTTGACCCACGGTTTACGGGTCAGGCCGAGTTTATTCGCGTTGCGCGCCATCAAGCCCGCCGCGATTACGTTGCGCGGGTTGCTGGTGTTGGTGCAACTGGTGATGGCCGCAATAATCACCGCGCCATCAGGCATTTGCCCCGGTACGTCGTCCCACTGACCGGCAATGCCCTTGGCCGTAAGCTCGGTGGTGGCCACGCGCGCGTGCGGGTTGCTCGGGCCGGCCATGTTGCGCACCACAGACGACAAGTCAAAACTCAGGCCGCGCTCGTATTGCGCGTCTTTAAGGCTCTCGCCCCACAAGCCTGTGACCTTGGCGTAATGCTCAACCAACTGCACTTGCTGGTCATCGCGACCGGTCAGCTTGAGGTAGTCAATGGTTTGCTGGTCAATGTAGAACATGGCCGCCGTAGCACCGTATTCCGGGGCCATGTTGGAAATGGTCGCGCGGTCGCCCAGGGTCAGCGCAGAGGCACCCTCGCCGAAGAATTCCAGCCAGGCACCGACCACTTTTTGTTTGCGCAGGAACTCGGTCAGAGCCAACACCATGTCAGTGGCCGTAATGCCCGGTTGCAGCTTGCCGGTCAGTTCCACGCCGACGATTTCAGGCAAGCGCATCCATGACGCACGGCCCAGCATCACGCTTTCGGCTTCCAGCCCGCCAACGCCAATGGCGATGACGCCCAGCGAGTCGACGTGGGGGGTGTGGCTGTCGGTGCCGACGCAAGTGTCCGGGAAGGCCACGCCGTCACGCACCTGAATCACCGGGGACATTTTCTCCAGGTTGATCTGGTGCATGATGCCGTTGCCCGGCGGGATCACATCGACGTTTTTGAAGGCTTTTTTGGTCCACTCGATGAAATGGAAACGATCTTCGTTACGCCGGTCTTCGATGGCGCGGTTCTTCTCGAACGCTTCGGGGTCATAACCGCCACACTCCACCGCCAACGAGTGGTCAACGATCAGTTGCGTGGGCACCACCGGGTTGACTTGCGCCGGGTCGCCGCCTTGCAGGGCAATGGCGTCACGCAGGCCGGCAAGGTCAACCAGAGCGGTCTGGCCCAGGATGTCGTGGCAGACCACACGGGCCGGGAACCACGGGAAATCCAGGTCGCGCTTGCGTTCGATCAACTGGCTCAGCGAGGCATTGAGGGTTGCCGGATCGCAGCGACGGACCAGGTTTTCGGCCAACACGCGCGAGGTGTAAGGCAGCGTGTCATAAGCGCCGGGCTTGATCGCATCGACCGCTGCGCGAGTGTCGAAATAATCCAGCCGGGTGCCCGGAAGTGTTTTGCGAAATTCAGTATTCATTGGCGCGGGACTCGATCACGGGTAGGTCTGAGGGCTGGCGCACCGCCGGGGCGGGGGCGCCAGCCCTGCTGTTCAGCGACGCTCGATTGGCACGAACTTGCGCTGTTCGACGCCGATGTACTCGGCGCTTGGACGAATGATGCGGTTGTTGGCACGCTGTTCGAACACATGCGCCGCCCAGCCGGTCAGGCGTGAGCAGACAAAGATGGGGGTAAACAGCGGGGTCGGGATGCCCATGAAGTGGTACGCCGAGGCATGGTAGAAATCGGCGTTGGGGAACAGCTTCTTTTGCTCCCACATGGTGTTGTCGATGGCCTCGGAGACCGCGAACAACACCGTGTCGCCCACTTCGTCCGCGAGCTTTTTCGACCAACCCTTGATCACCTCATTGCGCGGGTCGCTGTCTTTGTAGATCGCGTGGCCAAAGCCCATGATTTTGTCTTTGCGTTCGAGCATGCCGAGCGTGCCCTGAATGGCCTCCTGCGCAGAGCTGAAGCGCTCGATCATTTCCATGGCCGCTTCATTGGCGCCGCCGTGCAATGGACCGCGCAGCGAACCGATGGCGGCGGTGATGCACGAATACAGGTCGGACAATGTCGAGGCACAGACCCGGGCGGTGAACGTCGAGGCGTTGAATTCGTGCTCGGCGTACAGAATCAGCGACACGTTCATCACTTTGACGTGCAAGTCACTCGGTTTTTTGTCGTGCAGCAGGTGCAAAAAGTGGCCGCCAATTGACGTTTCATCACTCACGCAGTGAATGCGCACGCCGTCATGGCTGAAGCGATACCAGTAGCACATGATCGCCGGGAAAGCGGCCAGCAGACGGTCAGTCTTGTCCCGCTGCTGAGTGAAGTCTTTTTCCGGCTCAAGATTGCCCAAAAACGAGCAACCGGTGCGCATCACGTCCATCGGGTGGGCGTCGGCAGGGATGCGTTCCAGCACCTCTTTCAAGGCTTGCGGCAGGTCGCGCAGGTTTTTTAGCTTACCGGTGTAGGCGTCCAGCTCAGCCTGGGTCGGCAGTTCGCCGTATAACAACAGGTAAGCCACTTCTTCAAAGCGGGCTTGGGCGGCCAATTCACGTACGTCATAACCGCGATAAGTGAGTCCGGCACCTTCCTGGCCTACGGTCGACAACGCCGTCTGACCGGCCACCTGGCCACGGAGTCCGGCACCACTCAATACTTTTGCTTCGGCCATTGCGCTTCTCCAATTTTTGAATTTGTTAGGGATTGGGCAAGAACGGTTTAATGCGCTGTTACTTTTTGCTGGCAAACAGCGCATCGAGCTTTTGTTCAAACGCGTGGTAGTCGATGGCGTCGTACAGCTCCATGCGGGTTTGCATGGTGTCGATCACGTTCTGTTGAGTGCCGTCGCGGCGAATCGCGCCGTACACGTTTTCGGCAGCCTTGTTCATCGCACGGAACGCCGACAGCGGGTACAGCACCAGCGACACGTCGACTTCACGCAGTTGATCAACGGTGTACAGCGGCGTGGCGCCAAACTCGGTGATGTTGGCCAGAATCGGCGCCTTGACGCGTTCGGCGAACAGTTTGTACATCTCAAGTTCGGTAATGGCTTCGGGGAACACCATGTCCGCGCCCGCCTCAACACAGGCTGCTGCACGTTCAAGGGCCGATTCCAGCCCTTCTACCGCCAGTGCGTCGGTGCGCGCCATGATCACAAAACTGTCATCGGTTCGGGCATCGACGGCGGCCTTGATGCGGTCGACCATTTCTTGCTGCGAGACGATTTCTTTGTTCGGGCGATGGCCGCAACGCTTGGCGCCCACTTGGTCCTCAATGTGAATCGCCGCTGCGCCAAACTTGATCATCGACTTGACGGTGCGCGACACGTTGAAAAACGAGGAGCCGAAGCCGGTATCCACGTCCACCAGCAGCGGCAGGTCACAGACGTCGGTGATGCGCCGCACATCGGTCAACACGTCATCCAGACCGGTAATGCCCAGGTCCGGCACGCCCAGCGAACCCGCTGCCACACCGCCACCCGACAGGTAGATAGCCTTGAACCCGGCACGTTTGGCCAGCAATGCATGGTTAGCGTTAATGGCGCCGACGACTTGCAGCGGATGCTCACTGGCGACCGCATCACGGAAACGTTGGCCTGGACTGTTTTTATTGCTCATGACTCACCTCGTGGAGTGGCTGTCTGCTGGGCGCTGTCTTGGTAGTGACGCGCAATGTTGCGTTTGGATACACCAATGTGGCGGCGCATCAATAACTCGGCCAGTTCGCCGTCGCGGTCGGCAATGGCATCTAGAATCCGGTGGTGCTCGGCGAACGCCTGACGGGGACGATTGGGCGTGGAGGAAAACTGGATGCGGTACATACGCACCAATTGATACAGCTCACCGCACAGCATCTGCGTCAGGGTCCGATTGCCGCTGCCTTGAATAATCTTGTAATGAAAATCGAAGTCGCCTTCTTGCTGGTAATACCCAACGCCCGCCTGGAAGGCCGCGTCGCGCTCATGGGTTTCCAGTACCCGGCGCAACTCGCCAATGTCTTCATCACTCATGCGCTCGGCGGCCAAACGACAGGCCATACCTTCGAGGGACTCGCGAATTTCGTAGAGTTCAATCAGCTCGGCATGGCTCAAGGACACGACGCGAGCGCCTACATGCGGCACCCGCACCAACAGGCGCTGACCTTCAAGACGGTGCAGGGCTTCACGCAGCGGCCCGCGGCTGATGCCGTAAGTGCGGGCCAGTTCCGGCTCGGAAATCTTGCTGCCGGGGGCAATATCGCCTTTGACGATAGCGGCCTGAATACGCCTGAAGACGTTCTCGGACAAGGTCTCCGAGTCGTCTTGAGCCACTGCGGCACTTTCCAGCGAATCCAGCATATTGTCGACACCTTTGAAATCAATAGCGCCAAAACTAGCCATTTAAGACTTCAACGTCAAAGAATAAATATGGATTGTCGACAATCGTCTAATACGACGTGGGTTTAATCGAGCGCTTCACGCCTCGCTTAACGCGGCGCCAGCGCTGGCGTCATAAAACCATCATGTTAGAATGCCGCCCGCATCAGCCTTGCCCTCTTTATAGGGCAGCCGCACGAGGACACTTGCGCTGTATTGCCAGTCGCCTTGAACTGAAGATTGCAAGAGACTGCCCCCGGATTTATGAAATTTTCCCCCTTCTTTATATGCCTTTGCCTGCTGACCTTGCCGGGCCTGAGCCTTGGCGCCGAAAAAACCGTGTACGGCCTTAACGAATACGCCGAACTGTCGGGCATTAACCTGCAAGTGGCTGCCAAACTCGACACCGGTGCCAAAACCGCCTCGCTCAGCGCGCGTGATATAAAACGCTTCAAGCGCGACGGTGAGAGCTGGGTGCGTTTTTATCTGGCCATTGATGATGCACACTCGCACCCGATCGAACGTCCGCTGGCACGGGTCAGCAAGATCAAGCGCCGCTCCGGTGATTACGATCCCGAATCGGACAAGAACTACACCTCGCGCCCGGTTATTTCACTGCAAATCTGCATGGGTAAAGCTTTACGCACCATCGAAGTGAACTTGACCGACCGAAGTGCGTTCCAATACCCGCTGTTGATCGGCTCCGAAGCGCTCAAACGCTTTGATGCGCTGGTCGACCCAAGCCTTAAATACGCTGCTGGCAAACCTGCCTGCGCCGCCAACGCTCAAACCGCAGAGTAATTGAAATGCGCGCTCTTACCCTTCACCTGAAAATCTTGATCACCATCCTCGTGGTGCTGGGCATTTCGATTACGGCCTATCAGATTTTCGTCATCGGCATTCCTGTGACCGAAGACGCGACGGACGACCTGTGGAACATCGACGCCAAAGTCGAATTTGTCGCCAGCTCCAAAGACCCGGTCAAGATCCAGATGTTCGTGCCGCCGCTGAACCGCGACTACGTCAGCCTGAATGAAAGCTTTATCTCCAATAACTATGGGGTGAGCGTCAATCGGGTCGATGGCAACCGCAAGGTCACCTGGTCGGCCCGGCGGGTGAGTGGCAAGCAAACCCTGTATTACCGCCTGGTATTGACCAAGCGCTACACCGGCGACAAAACCAAAGTCAAAGGCCCGGTATTTCGCGACAGCATTGCCGTAGAAGGCCCCGAAAAAATCGCCGCCGAAGCGCTGTTGGCACCGATTCGCCAGCATTCAGCCGACGTTGAAACCTTTATCAGCGAGACCATCAAGCGGGTGAGCAACCCCAACGATGACAACGTGAAGCTGCTGTTGGCCGGCGATCCGTCGACCGCGCACAAGGCACAAATCATCGAACTGCTGCTGTCGATTGCCCACGTACCACTGGAAAAAGTCCACACCATTCGCTTGGTCGCCGACCAGCCGCAAAGCCCGGAACTGTGGCTGCGCAGCTTCAATGGCAACGACTGGCTGTACTTCAATCCGGAAACCGGCGAACAGGGCCTGCCGTCTGACCGCCTGCTGTGGTGGACCGGCGACGAGCCAATGATTTCGGTCGACGGTGGCAAAAAAGCCAACGTCACCTTCAGCCTGAACAACAGCGAAATGAACGCCATCCGTCTGGCCAAGCTGACCGACGAAAACACCGACGCCAACTTCCTCGAATACTCGCTGTACGGCTTGCCGCTGCAAACCCAGCAAACGTTCATGATCATGGTGATGATCCCGATTGGCGTGCTGGTGATTCTGGTGCTGCGCAACCTGATCGGCCTGCAAACCCTGGGCACGTTCACCCCGGTACTGATTGCCCTGGCGTTCCGCGAGACTCAACTGGAGTTCGGCATCATCCTGTTTACGGTGATAACCGCGCTCGGGCTGATGTTGCGTTCCTACCTTGAGCACCTGAAGCTGCAAATGCTGCCGCGACTCTCCGTGGTATTGACCTTCGTGGTGATACTGATCGCAGCCATCAGCCTGTTCAGCCACAAATTGGGGCTGGAGCGCGGGCTGTCGGTGGCCCTGTTCCCGATGGTGATCCTGACCATGACCATCGAGCGCCTGTCCATCACCTGGGAAGAACGTGGCGGCGGCCATGCGATGAAAGTCGCCATCGGCACCCTCTTCGCAGCCACCCTGGCGTATCTGGTGATGAGCATCCCGGAACTGGTGTACTTCGTGTTCACCTTCCCGGCGGTGCTGCTGATTCTGGTGGGCTTCATGCTGGCAATGGGCCGTTATCGCGGTTACCGCCTGACCGAGCTGGTGCGTTTCAAAGCATTCTTGAAGGCTGACTCCTGATGTTTGGCTTCTGGAAGACCTGGAAGGCCCTGGAAGCCAGAGGCATCATGGGCATCAATCGGCGCAATGCGGACTACGTACTCAAGTACAACAAACGCAGCCTGTACCCGATTGTGGATGACAAGATCATCACCAAAGAGCGCGCCATCAAAGCCGGGATTCACGTCCCGGAAATGTACGGCGTGATCTCCACCGAGAAAGAAATCGACAAGCTCGACGACATCATCGGTGGCCGCAGTGACTTCGTGATCAAGCCCGCGCAAGGCGCGGGCGGTGACGGCATTTTGGTGATTGCCGACCGTTTCGAAGACCGTTTTCGCACGGTCTCGGGCAAGATCATCAGCCACGAAGAAATCGAACATCAGATTTCCAGCATCCTCACCGGCCTGTACTCGCTGGGCGGTCACCGCGACCGCGCGCTGATCGAGTACCGCGTGACACCGGATCAAATCTTCAAAAGCATCAGCTACGAAGGCGTGCCGGACATCCGCATCATTGTGCTGATGGGCTACCCGGTGATGGCGATGCTGCGCTTGCCGACCCGCCAGTCCGGCGGCAAGGCCAACCTGCACCAGGGCGCCATTGGTGTTGGCGTAGACCTCGCCACCGGCCTGACCCTGCGCGGCACCTGGCTGAACAACATCATCAGCAAACACCCCGACACCACCAATGCGGTAGACGGCGTTCAATTGCCGTACTGGGATGGTTTCATGAAGCTGGCCGCGGGTTGTTACGAGTTGTGCGGCCTGGGGTATATCGGTGTCGACATGGTGCTCGATCAGGACAAAGGCCCGCTGATTCTGGAACTGAACGCCCGTCCGGGGCTGAACATCCAGATCGCCAACGACTGCGGTTTAACCCTGCGCACCCATGCGGTCGAAGCGCACGTTGAAGCGCTGGCCGCCAAAGGCATCAAGGAAACCCCCGAGGAGCGCGTGCGTTTTGCGCAAGAACTGTTCGGCCATATCCACCCCAACGAATAAAACCCGCACAGGCGTTGCCGCAGGCGACGCCCGATTGCCGGGCAAACGTCAACCGTGATGCCGCAGCACCTGCGGCAGCCGCTGCGCAACTCGCTTTGCTGCCGCACACAGGATTACAATCCCCACCCCCGCCCCACTGGCTGATTTGCCTCGCATGTTGATCTGCTCTGTTCACCCGCTCCCTTACCTTGCCAACCCGGCCGACTATTTCGCGGCGATTCGCCATGCACCCGGCGCTGTATTGCTGGACAGTGGACGCCCCGAAGCCGAACGCGGCCGCTACGACCTGATGAGCGCATGGCCGCTCGAAGAACTGTGGGTGCAGCCGCAAGAATCGGGGCGCGATTTTTTGCAGCGCTTGCGGGAACATCTGGCCCGACTGGGCCGTGCGCAAATCCCCGCACCGCATGAGCTGCCCTTCGCAGGCGGTTTGATGGGCTATCTGAGCTACGATTTCGGGCGAAAGCTTGAACCGTTACCCGCACTGGCACACGACGACTTGCAGTTACCGGATGCGCGCCTTGGCCTGTATGCCTGGGCATTGATCAGCGACCATCAGCACGCCAGCAGCCAGTTGGTGTTCCATCCCAGCCTTGAGATGAGCGAGCGCGAACGCCTGATCAACCTGTTCACTCGACTACGCGCTGCGCCAGTTGCGCCTTTCAGCCTCAAGCATCCGATGCAACCTGACCTCAGCGCTCAGCAGTATCAGCAGGCATTGACCCGGATTCATGACTACATCCAGGCCGGTGACTGCTACCAGGTCAATTACACCCAGCGTTTCAGCGCCGAGTGCGAGGGCGATGCCTGGACCGCCTATTGCGCCCTGCGCGCAGCGTGCCCGACGCCTTTTTCAGGCTTCATGCAACTGCCCGAGCAAGGCGCCATTGTGAGCCTGTCGCCCGAACGCTTTGTGCGCGTGAGCCGCAATCAGGTCGAAACCCGCCCGATCAAAGGCACCCGTCCACGGGGCAAAGACCGTGGCGAAGATGCCGCCAACGCCGCCGAATTGCTGGCAAGCCCTAAAGATCGCGCTGAAAACCTGATGATTGTCGACCTGCTGCGCAACGATTTGGGGCGCACGTGCCGCACCGGCTCGGTCCGTGTGCCTGAGCTGTTCAGCCTTGAAAGCTACCCCAATGTGCACCACTTGGTGAGCAGCGTCACAGGCGAACTGGCGCCAGGCAAAGATGCCCTGGACCTGATCGGGGACAGTTTCCCCGGCGGCTCGATCACCGGCGCACCGAAAATTCGCGCCATGCAAATCATCGACGAACTGGAACCGACACGGCGCAGCATCTACTGCGGCTCATTGCTGTACCTCGACGTGCGCGGCGAAATGGACAGTTCCATCGCCATTCGCAGCCTGCTGATCAAGGACGGGCGCGTGAGTTGCTGGGGCGGAGGCGGGATTGTCGCGGACTCGGACTGGCGCGCCGAATATGAAGAATCTGTCACCAAAGTGAAGGTGTTGCTCGACACGCTGCAAACCCTGTAACACGCGGTTTTTGCTAACATCGCGCCACTAGAGAGCGCCCAGCGCCATTTACTGTAGGAAGCCGCCTGATGAGCCATCCGTTTGACGTCGCTGAACTCGCCGCGACATACGCCAGCAAATCCCCGCAGGACATTCTCAAGCTCGCCTTTGAGCACTTTGGTGACGAACTCTGGATTTCGTTCAGTGGCGCCGAAGATGTGGTGTTGGTTGACATGGCCTGGAAGCTCAATAAAAACGTCAAAGTCTTCAGCCTCGACACCGGTCGCCTGCACCCTGAGACCTACCGTTTTATTGAGCAAGTGCGCGATCACTACAACATTCACATTGAGCTGATCTCACCCGACCAACGCGCGCTTGAACCGTTCGTCAAAGAAAAAGGCTTGTTCAGCTTCTACAAAGACGGTCACGGCGAATGCTGTGGCGTGCGCAAAATCGCGCCTTTGCGTCGCAAATTGTCAGAGGTCAAAGCGTGGGCCACCGGCCAGCGTCGCGATCAAAGCCCCGGCACGCGCAGCCAGATTGCCGCGCTGGAAATCGACGGCGCCTTCTCAACCCCCGAGCGCCCGCTGTACAAATTCAACCCGCTGGCGCAAATGAGCAGCGAAGAAGTCTGGGGGTATATCCGCATGCTGGAGCTGCCCTACAACAGCTTGCACGAGCGCGGATTTATCAGCATCGGCTGCGAACCGTGCACCCGCCCGGTGTTGCCAAACCAGCACGAGCGCGAAGGCCGCTGGTGGTGGGAAGAAGCCACGCAAAAAGAATGCGGGCTGCACGCGGGCAACTTGATCGCCAAACACTGACGCTCGACTCGCGCGGGCTGCGATCTTTTGATGACCACATCAAACGCTCGCAGCTTGCCCCAGCCCCTATCAAAAATCCCCGCCTTGCGTTTATTCAAGACTTGAGCACAGAATTAGCAATTATTCTCAATAGCGTTTGAGCTTAGTTCTATGTCTTCGGGTGAGCCTCCGTTCCAAGCCGCGATTTCCGACCTCTACTGTGAGCATCACGGCTGGCTGCTGGGTTGGCTGCGCCGAAAGCTGGGCTGCGCGCAAAATGCCGCCGACGTCGCGCAGGACACCTTCGCCCGAATTCTCAATGCCCGCGAGTCAGTCGCAAGCTTGCGCGAACCCCGGGCTTTTTTGAGCACCACCGCCCGACGCCTGATCATCGACCAGGCGCGCCGCAAGAAAATTGAAAACGCTTACCTGTCGCAGCTAGCCCTCACCGCCGAGGCGCTGGAAGGCCACCAATCCGCCGAAGACATTATTGCCACCCTGGAAGCCCTGGAGCAGATCGCATTTATTCTCGAAGGCCTGCCCGAAAAAACTCGCCAAGCCTTCGTCCTGTATTACCTGGACGGCTTGAACCAGGCCGATATCGGCCGCCAGCTGGGGTTGTCGGACCGTACGGTGCGCAAGTACCTGATTCAAGCGCTGCTGCATTGCAGCCACAGCATGAACACCTGAGCCCCTATGCCTGCCTCTCGCCAACAGATTGATGAACAAGCGGCTGAATGGATGATTCGGCTGCATGAAGGGGGTTTTTCGGATGAGCTGCGGCTGGAATTCGAACGCTGGAAACACCTCAGTCCCCACCACGCTTCGGCGGCAGCGCGCATGCAAGAGGTCATTTCACGCATGCAATCGTTGCGCCCCCAAGCATCGCCTGCCAAGGCGGCACTGAATGCGGCCTTCGCGGCACCCCGAAAAACCTTACCGCGCAGGGCAACTTTGCGTGCCCTGTTGCTGGCGGGCTGCCTGATCGTACCGGCCACCCTGTTACTGCGCAGTCAGTACCCGCAAGTGTGGCTGGCCGATATCAGCACCGCTGCGGTGGAGTGGAAAACCGTGCGCCTGCCCGACCAGTCCACCCTGACGCTCAGCGGTGCCAGCGCCGTAGATCTGCATTTCGACGCCCAACTACGACGTATCGAGTTGCTGCAAGGCGAAGTGCTGATTGAAGTGGCGCACGACCCCGCACGGCCGTTTATCGTGCTCACCGCGCAAGGCAACATGCGTGCGCTGGGCACCCGGTTTGTGGTCAAGCGCACGGGCGACACAACCGTGCTGAGCATGCTCGAATCGCGCGTCGCGGCGCAAAGCGAAAACGAGCAGCAAACACTCGAAGTCAATGCAGGCTCCCAAGCCTTGATCAAGCACGACGCCATCGAGTTGCTCGGCGCCATTGACCCGTCGAGCATTGACCAAGCCTGGAAACACCACCAACTGGTGGTCGAAAACCAGCCCCTGACGCAGGTTCTGGATGAAATTTCCCGCCATCGTCCAGGCTTCATGCGCTTCGATCGCCAGGCATTGGCCGACCTGCGTGTGACGGCGGTCTTACCACTGGACGACCCGGAGCGCGCACTGAACTTGATCGTTGAAACCTTGCCTGTCACGGTCAAGCACTTCACGCCTTGGCTGATTTCCATCAACAAAAACAGCGCACCTGAAAAATAATGATTCGCATTGCTTCCGCTTTTTGAGCCTCGCTCGTCAAGGTAGGTACATAGACCCTAAAGGACTGCGCCTACCATGCTGACCACCCCAATCTCCCGAGGGCGCTTGCGCTCGAAGGCTTACGCCCCCCTGACGCTCGCTATCCATTTGATTGTTGCTTCTGCGGCTGGCGCACTGGTCAGCACAGCGGCGCTGGCGCAAAACAGCAGCGCGGTACAAGCCTATGACATCCCGGCCGGCCCACTGGGCACTGCACTGAATCGCTTCGCACAACTTGCCGGTGTCGCCATCCTGTTCCAGTCGCACAATCTGGACGGCATCACCACCCAAGGCCTGCACGGCAGCTACAGCGAAGCATCGGGCTTTGACACCCTGCTGCGCGGCAGCGGTTTCAGCGTAATCAAAGGCCAGAACGGCTATCTGCTGGAAGCGACGCCCACCGTGAGCGGTGCAATGGAGCTAGGCGCGACCGAAGTCAGTGCCAACCAGCTCGGCACCATCACCGAGGGCACCGGGTCTTACACCCCCGGCAGCATCGCCACCGCGACCCGCATGGTGCTCACCCCGCGCGAAACGCCGCAATCGATTTCAGTGGTCACCCGCCAGGCAATGGATGACTTTGGCCTCACCTCCATTGATGACGTGATGCGCCACACCCCCGGCATTACCGTCGCCACCTATGACAGCGACCGCACCAGCTATTATTCGCGCGGGTTTGCGATCAAGAACTTCCAGTACGACGGCATCCCGATCCTGCAAGACCCGCAATATTCTGCGGGCCACACCCTGACCGACACCGCGATTTACGACCGCGTCGAAATTCTCAAAGGCGCCACCGGATTGCTCACCGGCGCTGGCGGGCCTGGCGGCACGATCAATATGGTGCGCAAAAAACCGACCCACGAATTCAAGGGCCATATCGATCTGGGGGCCGGGTCGTGGGACAACTACCGCTCTGAAGTCGATGTCAGCGGCCCGCTGACCGAAAGCGGCAACGTACGTGGCCGGGCCGTGGCGGCCTATCAAGACAAGCGCTCGTTCATGGACCATTACAAACGCGACAGCGAGGTCTATTACGGGATTCTTGAGGTCGATTTGACGCCTGACACCCTGCTCACCCTCGGCGCCGACTATCAGGACAACAACCCCAAAGGCTCAAGCTGGTCAGGCAGCGCCTCGCTGTTCAACTCCGCCGGGGATCGCATCAGCAACCCGCGCGACTTCAACAACGGCACCCAGTGGAGCAGTTGGGAGCAATACACCCGCACCGTATTCGCCACCCTGGAGCACAGTTTCGACAATGGCTGGGTCGCCAAAGGCCAGTACAATCACCAGATCAATGGCTACAACGCGCCACTGGGGGCACTGCTTGACCCGGATGCAATCACCGGCAAAGCCAAGATCCTGGCCCGCAAGTACACCGGCGAATACGTGAGTGACAGCGGCGACGTGTATGCCACCGGCCCTTTCAGCCTGCTGGGCCGCGAGCACCAACTGGTGATCGGTGGTTCGGTGTCCCGATCGCACTGGACCGGCAAGGACTACACCAACGCGGTCATGATCAACAACGCCTATGACTACTACAACTGGAAGGGCGACGCACTGGAACCCGACTGGGGTAACGTCACCTCCAAAAACGATGAAACCACACGCCAAACGGGCACTTACATCACCGGCCGCTTTAGCCTGACCGATGATTTGACCCTGATGCTCGGGACCCGCGTCGCCAACTACACGCTGACCGGCACCAGCCAGGCCAAAGACACCGGCAAAGTGCTGCCCTATGCGGGCCTGATCTACGACCTCAACGACAATATTTCGGCCTACGCCAGCTACACCGAAATCTTCTTGCCGCAGTCGTACTACCGCAACAGCGACAACAAAATGCTTGAGCCGGATGAAGGCACCAACTATGAGCTGGGGCTTAAAGGTGAGTTCTTTGACGGTCGTCTGAATTCAAGCCTGGCGTACTTCGAAGTGCATCAGGATAACCGGCCTGAGGCAGACACCGCCTACAACGCTCACCCCACTAATCCCGACATTGATTACGCCTACAAAGGCATCAAAGCCACGACTAAAGGCTACGAAGCAGAAATTTCTGGCGAGTTAATGCCTGGCTGGCAGCTACAAGCAGGCTACACCCACAAAATCAGTCGCGATCAGGGCGGTAAAAAAGTCTCTACCTGGGAGCCTGAAGACCAGATCAACCTGTATACCCGTTACAAACTGACCGGCAGCCTCGACAAATTGACGCTGGGCGGCGGAGTTCGCTGGCAGGGCACGGGCTGGCAGGTGCTGACCAACTACAACAAAGGCGCCACCCAGGAGAAATTCTCCCAAGAGGCGTATTGGCTGGTGGATCTGATGGCGCGCTATCAAGTCACGGAAAACCTGTCGGCCACCGTTAATCTGAACAACGCATTCGACAAGTCGTACTACACCAACATTGGCTTCTACAACTCGTCGTATTACGGCGACCCACGCAACGTGATGGTCACCACCCGTTGGGATTTCTAAGACCACGCGCAAACGCTACATGACGTTTATGCAATAACTGGCGCAGGCTGCTTGCGATGAAGCAGCCTGCGTGAACACGTGTGGCAGCAACCTGCCCAATGCGGTTTTTACGAACGCTTCGCCCTCGCACGCTGCCTGCGGAAGCGGTTACGCACCACAAAATAGACGCGCACAAAAAAGCCTGCACAAGGCAGGCTTTTTGTTGATCACAAGCGTTCAAGGGGCTTGCGTTCAGAATATGGCGCAGCGGACGGGACTCGAACCCGCGACCCCCGGCGTGACAGGCCGGTATTCTAACCGACTGAACTACCGCTGCGCGTAACACTGAAAGCGAATGGTGGGTGATGACGGGATCGAACCGCCGACCCTCTGCTTGTAAGGCAGATGCTCTCCCAGCTGAGCTAATCACCCTTTCACTTCACTCTCGTTGCGGGGCGCATTCTCTCACACATTTCGTGTAAGTGGTTGTTTTTATTAAGTTTTTTTCAAAACTTCAGAAAAACTTCCGTTTCCTGCGACCTGCATCTTTGAATCAACAGCGAACTGCTGATTCGAAGCCTTTCAAGAAAAAGCCCGCATTCAGCGGGCTTCCCCTGACCACAAGCGTTCAAGGGGCTTGTGGTAAAAATATGGCGCAGCGGACGGGACTCGAACCCGCGACCCCCGGCGTGACAGGCCGGTATTCTAACCGACTGAACTACCGCTGCGCGTAACACTGTGAGCGAATGGTGGGTGATGACGGGATCGAACCGCCGACCCTCTGCTTGTAAGGCAGATGCTCTCCCAGCTGAGCTAATCACCCTTTCACTCTCGGTGTGGCGCGCATTCTACGGAGCGACCTTGAGTCTGGCAAGCACTTTTTAAAATAATTTTCTTATGCGTGACAAAGGCTTAGCGCAGGGTTGGCCTATCAGCTCATGAAGCGAATAATGCCGTCTTTGTATAAAGGAGTGATTCACCCCATGTGGTTCAAAAACCTGCTTATCTATCGCCTGACCCAAGATCTGCCTTTTGATGCGCAGGTGCTGGAAACTGCACTGGCCACCAAACTGGCCCGCGCCTGTTCAAGTCAGGAATTAGCCACCTACGGTTTCGTCGCCCCTTTCGGCAAAGGCGAAGACGCGCCCCTGGTGCATGTCAGCCAGGACTTCCTGCTGATCGCCGCCCGTAAAGAAGAACGCATCCTGCCCGGCAGCGTTGTGCGCGATGCCTTAAAGGAAAAGGTCGATGAGATCGAAGCCGAGCAAATGCGCAAGGTCTATAAGAAGGAGCGCGACCAGCTCAAGGATGAAATCATCCAGGCCTTCTTGCCGCGCGCCTTTATTCGTCGCTCGGCGACCTTCGCCGCCATTGCGCCTAAACAAGGTTTGATTCTGGTTAACGCCTCCAGCCCAAAGCGCGCCGAAGACTTGCTGTCCACGCTGCGCGAAGTCGTTGGTTCGCTGCCTGTTCGCCCGTTGGCCGTCAAAGTCGCGCCAAGTGCCACCATGACGGAATGGGTCAAAACCCAAAAAGCGGCTGATAACTTCTTCGTACTCGACGAATGCGAGCTGCGTGACACCCATGAAGACGGCGGCATCATCCGTTGCAAGCGTCAGGACCTGACCAGCGACGAAATCCAGTTGCACCTGAGCACCGGCAAAGTCGTCACTCAACTGTCACTGGCCTGGCAGGACAAGCTGTCGTTCGTGCTGGACGACAAACTGGTGGTCAAGCGCCTGAAGTTCGAAGACCTGCTGCAAGACGAGGCCGAGCAGAACGGCGGTGATGACGATCTGGGCCAACAAGATGCCAGCTTCACCCTGATGATGCTGACCTTCGGCGAATTCTTGCCACAGTTGTTCGAAGCGCTGGGTGGCGAAGAAGTGCCTCAAGGTATCGAATAACCCTTAGCCCCCGCGCCTATAAAGAAGGCAAGGCTGGCCTGCGATGCAATGTCGCCCGCCAGCAGCCTTCTTTAATAGAAGGCGTACATGAAAAATCAGAGTTGCCTGTCAGAACAATCATGGGCAATATACTGCGCACTGCGAGGACGACCTCGCGACTCATCGAGTGACTTTCTGGGGACGACCCCATCAATTGATGGAGGCAACCATGTCCTGGATTATTCTGTTTTTCGCCGGTCTATTTGAAGTTGGCTGGGCCGTAGGCCTGAAATACACCGACGGCTTCAGCCGCCCTCTCCCCACTGCACTGACGATTGCCGCGATGGCGGTCAGCTTGGGCCTGTTGGGTTTGGCCATGAAAGAGCTGCCGTTGGGCACCGCTTACGCCATCTGGACCGGTGTAGGTGCGGTGGGCACGGTGATCGCCGGCATCATTTTGTTTGGCGAATCGATGGCGCTGTTCCGGCTGGCCAGCGTTGCGCTGATCATTGCCGGGTTGATCGGTTTGAAAGTGAGCGCATAAGCGCTCACTCATCCGTGTAGTCGCTGCCGCAGGCTGCGAATGGGTATTCACACCCCCTTCGCAGCCTGCGTCAGTCACTACAGGTTCTGACCTCGCAACTGCATCACCCGCTCACGCAATAATTTTTGCGTGGCCTCAGACGGCGCTACCGGCTCACCGGCCACCAAAGTCACCCGCGACCACAACCTGCGTAAAAAACCTTTGTTCGGGTCGCGACTGAAGAAACTGCCCCACAACCCCTGCAAGGCCATTGGAATCACCGGCACCGGTGTTTGCTCCAGTATTCGCGTAACCCCTGCCTTGAATTCATTGATCTGGCCATCCGTGGTGAGCTTGCCTTCCGGGAAGATGCACACCAATTCGCCGTCCTTCAAATACTCCGCAATTTTTTTGAAAGCGCGCTCATAAATCGCTTCATCCTCACCGCGCCCGGCAATCGGAATCGTACCGGCCGTGCGGAAGATAAAGTTGAGCACCGGCAAATTGTAGATTTTGTAATACATCACAAAGCGAATGGGTCGACGCACCGCGCCGCCTATCAACAACGCATCCACAAACGATACGTGATTGCATACCAGCAACGCCGCCCCCTCATCCGGGATTGCGTCGAGGTTTTTGTGCTGCACGCGGTACATGGAGTGGCTCAGGAGCCAGATCATGAAGCGCATGCTGAACTCGGGCACGATTTTGAAGATGTACGTGTTAACCGCGATGTTCAACAGCGACACCACCAGAAACAACTCCGGAATGGTCAGCTTGGCCACGCTCAACAGCAAAATCGTAACGATGGCCGAGACCACCATAAACAGCGCATTCAAAATATTGTTGGCCGCGATCACCCGCGCCCGCTCGTTTTCAGCGGTGCGCGACTGAATCAGCGCATAGAGCGGCACGATGTAGAACCCGCCAAACACGCCCAGCCCCAGAATGTCGAACAGCACCCACCACGCCTGGCTGAAACCCAATACGTCCAACCAGTCGCTGGCCTGAATGTTGTGCGGCATGTGCCCGGAGTGCCACCACAGCAACAGGCCGAACACGGTCAGGCCGAACGAGCCAAAGGGCACCAGACCGATCTCGACTTTACGACCCGACAGCTTCTCGCACAGCATCGAGCCTAATGCGATCCCCACCGAGAACACCGTAAGAATCAGCGTAACCACGGTTTCATCGCCGTACAGCCACTCTTTGGCGTAAGCCGGAATTTGCGTCAGGTAAATGGCCCCGACAAACCAGAACCACGAGTTGCCCACCACAGAGCGCGACACCGCTGGCGTCTGATTCAGGCCCATTTTCAACGTGGCCCAGGACTCGCTGAAAATGTTCCAGTTCAGGCGCAAATCGGGTGTATCAGCAGGCGCTCCCGGAATGGCGCGACTGGCCAGATAGCCCAGGACGGCCACCGACACAATCACCACCGACACCACCATTGCGTAATGGCTGGAAGACAACATGATCCCGGCACCAATGGTGCCCGCCAAAATGGACAAGAACGTGCCCATCTCGACCAAACCATTGCCACCCACCAGCTCATCGTCGTGCAGGGTTTGAGGCAGGATTGAATACTTGACCGGGCCGAACAGCGCCGAATGAGTGCCCATTGCGAACAGCGCAATCAGCATCAGGGCCAAGTGATCGAATGCAAAGCCAATGGCGCCGACCAACATGATCGCGATTTCGCCGAGTTTGATCAGGCGGATCAGACGGTCTTTGGCGTATTTTTCGCCAAATTGCCCCGCCAGGGCCGAGAACAAAAAGAACGGCACGATGAACAACAACGCGCACAGGTTGACCCAGATCCCTCGGTCACCCTCGATCGCGAGCTTATAAAGGATGGCCAGGATCAGCGATTGTTTGAACAGGTTGTCATTAAGAGCGCCCAGCGATTGGGTCACGAAGAAGGGCAGGAAGCGTCGCTTCCTTAGCAAACTGAACTGCGAGGGGTGACTCATCTTCCATGTACTCACGTTGCGCCAGAGGCTTTCTCATTGGAGTGCTGTTTTAACACTCAAGGCACAACGTTACTCAGGTTCTGTACGCATCACACCAGACTCGGTGCTTTCATACAGAACCCGAGGCAACGTCTTACTTCTTCAAGCCTGCAATGCAGGGCGACACAAACAGCTCGCCACGATACGCCCCGATCACAGTGCGTTTACCCACGATCAGCCACATCAGCACCAGCAATGCCACCAGCACACAGCCCGCGACATCAAAGAAGGTGAGGTGCAGCACCTTGCCCAGACGCAGGGTCGCCAGCGCGTACACGCCCAGCGGGAACGTGAACCCCCACCAGCCCAGGTTGAAGGGAATGCCCGCGCGGTAGTAACGATGGGTGATCAGCACGGCCATGACGATCCACCATAAGCCGAAGCCCCACAGCGCAATGCCTGCGATCAACCCCAGGCCTTCGGCCACCTCGCCTGTGCCGGCAAAACCATTGGCCGCGAAAATGGCAGGAGCATCCGCACCCAGCAACAGCAAACCCAGCGCCCCGGTACCTATCGGGCCCAAGGCCAGCCAGCTCGATGCCGCCATGCTTTCGTGGGGCAACTTATGCAGCGCCATGCGCAGCATCAAAATGGTCAGGATGCTGAACGCCACCGGCACCGAAAACGCCCACAGCACATAGCTGGTAATCAGCACATGGAACTGCGCCACCGTATCGCTCAAGTGCGGCGCCAGCTGCCCGCCACTGGCGGCCGCCACTTCAGCCGCCACCACGGGTAACAGCCAAACCGCAGTCATTTGGTCGATGCTGTGCTCCTGACGGGTGAACATCATGTAGGGGATCATCACCCCGAATGCCAGCGACATGGCCACATCGAGCCACCACAACACTTCAGCGACCTGCACCATGCCACTGCCCCACCGGGCGACACCAAATAGCAGAAAGCCATTAATGATGGTCGCCAGCCCCATAGGGATCGTGCCGAAAAACATCGACACGGTGGAGTGACCGAAAATGCGCCGTGCTTCATCGAAGTACAACACCCAGCGGGCGCCGTAGAGCACGCTGAATAAAATGAACAAGCCTATATTGAACAGCCACAGCCCTTCGGCGACGGCGTACATGCCCGGGATCTGCACGGGCAATGAAGCCAGCGCCAACGCCAACACACCGGTGCCCATGGTCGCGGCAAACCAGTTCGGGGTGAACTGACGAATGACTTCGCGCGGGTGCTGCAATGTGCTCAAGGGCCGAAAAGTGGCTTTGGGGGTGTTAGGGCATGTCATGGGTTCCTCCTGTTCCTCGTATGAGGTCATGCAAGAGTAGAACTGAATCGAATATCTATATAACGGGTAATATCTCTAACTGTTATCGACTTAACAGATAAGGGCAATCCGAAAGGCTTTCAAGCCCTGCGGCGCTTGGCCGCGCTGCGACCATCGTCGACACTGACGCCGCCCAAACATCATGCGAGACTAGCCTGCCGCAGACGGATAGCTGCGGCTTTTACCTCCAGGAGTCACCATGTCGTTGTCCAGCGGGCTGATCGCCGCCGTTGCCCTGGCCTATATGGCCATCATGTTCGCCATTGCCTTTTATGGTGACCGGCGCAGCAAACCGCTGCCGCCGCGGGTTCGCGCGTGGGTCTATAGCCTGTCGCTGGCGGTTTACTGCACCAGCTGGACGTTCTTTGGCGCAGTCGGTCAGGCCGCCGAACAACTCTGGTCTTTTTTGCCCATCTACCTGGGACCGGTGCTGCTGCTGGTGTGTGCACCGTGGGTGTTGCAAAAAATGGTGATGATCAGCAAGCAGGAGAACATCACCTCCATTGCTGACTTTATTGCCGCGCGCTACGGCAAGTCGCAGTCGCTGGCCATTGTGGTGGCGCTGATTTGCCTGGTGGGCGTGCTGCCCTACATCGCCCTGCAACTCAAAGGCATCGTGCTCGGCGTTAACCTGCTGATCGGCGCAGGGGCTGACGCGACCGGTACGCGCGCGCAAGACACCGCGCTGATTGTGTCGCTGGTACTGGCGCTATTTACCATCGTCTTTGGCACCCGCAACCTCGACTCGACCGAGCACCACCGGGGCATGGTGCTGGCCATTGCCTTTGAGTCACTGGTCAAATTGTTCGCGTTTCTGGCAGTGGGGGCGTTTGTCACCTTCGGCCTGTACGACGGTTTTGACGACCTGTTCAATCAGGCCATGCTCGCCCCGCGCCTTGAGGAATACTGGAAAGAGACCGTCAACTGGCCGTCGATGGTGGTGCAAACCGGCGTGGCCATGATGGCGATCATCTGTTTACCGCGTCAGTTCCATGTGACGGTGGTCGAAAACATTGAGCCGCAAGACTTGCGCTTGGCCAAATGGGTGTTTCCGGCGTACTTGATACTGGCAGCCTTGTTTGTGGTGCCCATCGCCCTGGCCGGCCAAATGCTGCTGCCCAGCTCCGTGCTGCCCGACTCGTTTGTGATCAGCTTGCCGCTGGCGCAAGCGCACCCGGCGCTGGCCGTGCTGGCGTTTATCGGCGGGGCATCGGCCGCCACCGGCATGGTGATTGTGGCCAGCGTGGCGCTGTCGACCATGGTGTCCAACGACATGCTGCTGCCGTGGTTGTTGCGCCACAAAAACGCCGAGCGCCCGTTTGAGGTCTTCCGCCATTGGATGCTGTCGGTGCGGCGCGTCTCGATCGTGGTCATTTTGCTGCTGGCGTATGTCAGTTATCGCCTGCTCGGCTCAACCGCCAGCCTTGCGACCATCGGGCAAATTTCCTTCGCAGCTGTTACCCAACTCGCGCCCGCGATGATCGGCGCCCTGTATTGGAAGCAGGCCAACCGCCGAGGCGTGTTCGCGGGCTTGGCCACCGGGACCTTTATCTGGTTTTACACGCTGGTGCTGCCATTGATTGCACACAGCCTCGGCTGGCACTTGAGCCACTTCCCGGGCCTGGCCTGGCTGCACGGCAACCCGCTGGGCCTGCCAATCACACCACTGACCCAAGGCGTGGTGCTGTCGCTGGCGGGCAACTTCACCGTGTTTGCCTGGGTGTCGGTGCTGTCGCGCACACGGGTGTCCGAGCACTGGCAGGCGGGACGTTTCATCGGTCAGGAAATCAGCACCCATCCGAGCGGGCGCTCGATGCTTTCGGTGCAAATCAACGATTTGCTAACCCTCGCCGCACGCTTTGTCGGTGAAGAGCGCGCACGCCAGAGCTTTATTCGCTTCGCTTACCGCCAAGGCAAAGGCTTTAACCCCAACCAAAACGCTGATGGCGAATGGATCGCACACACCGAGCGACTGCTGGCGGGCGTGCTGGGTGCGTCCTCCACTCGCGCCGTGGTCAAAGCGGCCATTGAAGGTCGCGAAATGCAGCTCGAAGACGTGGTGCGCATCGCGGACGAAGCCTCAGAAGTGTTGCAGTTCAACCGCGCCCTGCTGCAAGGCGCCATTGAGAACATCACCCAGGGCATCAGCGTGGTCGACCAATCCCTGCGCCTGGTCGCCTGGAACCGCCGCTATCTGGAGCTATTCAACTATCCAGAGGGCCTGATCAGCGTGGGTCGGCCGATTGCCGACATCATCCGCCACAATGCCGAGCGCGGGCTGTGCGGCCCCGGCGAGGCGGAAGTGCATGTGGCCCGCCGCCTGCACTGGATGCGTCAGGGCCGCGCGCACACCTCTGAACGCCTGTTCCCCAATGGCCGCGTGATTGAACTGATCGGCAACCCGATGCCGGGCGGCGGATTCGTCATGAGTTTCACCGACATTACCGCCTTCCGCGAAGCCGAACAGGCATTGACTGAAGCCAACGAAGGGCTTGAGCAACGGGTCGACGAACGTACCCGTGAGCTATCGGAGCTGAACCAGGCGTTAACTGAAGCCAAAGGGATTGCCGAAACAGCCAACCAGTCGAAAACCCGTTTTCTGGCCGCCGTCAGCCACGACCTGATGCAGCCGATGAATGCGGCACGCCTGTTTTCAGCCGCCCTCTCCCACCAAGAAGAAGGCTTGAGCCCGGAAGCGCAAAAACTGGTCCAGCATCTCGACAGCTCCCTGCGTTCGGCCGAAGACCTGATCAGCGATTTGCTGGACATTTCACGCTTGGAAAACGGCAAGTTCACGCCCGACATCAAGCCGTTTGCCCTGAACGACCTGTTTGACACCCTGGGCAATGAGTTCAAAGCGCACGCGCAGGAACAAGGGCTGAGCTTCCGCGTGCGTGGCAGTCGTTTGCGGGTCAGCAGTGACATCAAATTACTGCGACGCATTTTGCAAAACTTCCTGACCAATGCCTTGCGCTACGCCAAGGGGCCGGTGCTGCTGGGCGTACGCCGACGTGGCAGTGAACTGTGCCTTGAAGTGTGGGATCGCGGGCCGGGCATCCCGCACGACAAATTGCAGGTCATTTTCGAAGAGTTCAAACGCCTGGACAGCCATCAGACGCGCGCCGAAAAAGGCCTGGGGCTGGGGCTGGCGATTGCCGACGGTTTGTGCCGCGTGCTGGGCCATCGCCTGCAAGTGCGCTCATGGCCCGGCAAAGGCAGCGTATTCAGTGTCAGCGTACCGTTGGCACAGAGCCAGACCGCGCCGCAGCCGGTGGTGGCCGAACAAAACGGCCAACCGGTCACAGGCGCACAAGTGCTGTGCATCGACAACGAAGACAGCATCCTTATCGGCATGCAAAGTTTGCTGACGCGCTGGGGCTGTCGCGTGTGGACGGCACGCAATCGCGAAGAATGCGCCGCCCTGCTCAATGAGGGCGTACGGCCACAGTTAGTGCTGGTTGACTACCACCTGGATGACGGAGAAGTCGGCACCGAACTGATGCGCTGGTTACGCGCCGAACTGGGCGAGCCCGTGCCGGGCGTGGTGATCAGTGCTGACGGTCGCCCGGAAATGATTGCGCAAGTGCACGCCGCGGGTCTTGAGTACCTGGCTAAACCGGTCAAACCTGCCGTGCTGCGGGCACTGGTGAGTCGGCACGTGCCGCTTTAAGACAGCGTTCATTAAAGCCTCTAGCCGCTGACGAGTCACACGCGGCTGCGGGCACCCCTTCAACACGGCGCCTCAGCAACAACCACTCACTGCGCAACCGGACGTCGGCTACGGCGTTATCTCTCACTATTCTGCCGGGTGCGCCACACCATCGACATCGGTCATGGCGCGCTCCAGCAGGTCGGCCGGCAAACTTTTACTGGCCCGCGCGCCCAACAATTTGAGCTGTTCGCTGCGACTCACCAGGTTGCCACGCCCATCGGTCAACTTGTTGCGCGCGGCGGCATAGGCCTTGTCCAGTTGCTGCAAGCGGTTGCCGACCTCATCCAGATCCTGAATAAACAGCACGAACTTGTCGTACAACCAACCCGCCCGCTCTGCAATCTCGCGCGCATTCTGGCTTTGTCGCTCCTGCTTCCACAGGCTGTCGATCACCCGCAGTGTCGCCAGCAACGTGGTAGGGCTGACGATCACGATATTGCGATCAAACGCCTCTTGAAACAGGTTCGGCTCAGCCTGCAAAGCGGCGGAAAAAGCCGCTTCTATCGGGACGAACAACAACACAAAGTCCAGGCTGTGCAGCCCTTCGAGGCGCTTATAGTCTTTACCGGCCAGCCCTTTGACGTGGTTACGCAGTGAGAGCACATGCTGCTTGAGCGCTGACTGCCCAATCACTTCATCATCGGCGCCTACAAACTGCTGGTACGCCGTGAGGCTGACCTTGGAATCGACCACCACCTGCTTGTTACCCGGCAGCATGATCAGCACGTCCGGCTGAAAGCGTTCGCCATCCGGGCCCTTGAGGCTGACTTGCGTCTGGTATTCGCGGCCCTTCTCCAGCCCCGCGTGCTCCAGCACTCGCTCCAGAATCAGCTCACCCCAGTTGCCCTGGGTTTTCTGGCCTTTGAGTGCCCGGGTAAGGTTGGTGGCTTCGTCGCTCAATCGCAGGTTCAGTTGCTGGAGGCGCTCCAGTTCCTTGCCCAGCGAGAAGCGTTCGCGCGCTTCTTGCTGATAACTCTCTTCAACGCGCTTTTCAAACGACTGAATGCGCTCTTTGAGCGGGTCAAGCAGTTGCCCCAGGCGCTCGTTACTGGTCTCGGCAAAGCGCTGCTCGCGCTCATCGAAAATCTTGCTGGCCAGCTCCGCGAACTGCGCGCGCAACTCATCACGCGAACCTTGCAGATCACTGAGACGCTGTTGATGGCTTTCTTGCTGCTCACGCAACTCGGCCGCCTGCGCAGCCACTTGGGCATCAAGCCTGCGCAGTTCGACTTCCTTTTGCGCCCGCTCAAGGTTCCAGGCATGGGCGGCATCCCGTGCGTTGTCACGCTCAAGCTGCAACAGCTCAACTTCACGGCGCAGTGCGGCCAGCTCGGCCTGTTTGGCGGCATTGGCCTGGCCCAGATCACTGATCTCGTCTCGACTGGCGTCCAGTTGCGCGTTGAGGCCCTCTTGGGCCAGTTGCGCCATGCTCAGCCGCTCATCCAACAGCGCGCGTTCAGCGTTTAACGCGCTGGCTCGACGTTGCAACTGCCAGATAAACGCCAACAACGGCACACCTGCCACTGCCAAGCCCAGCAAAAGGCTGTTCAGGTCCAGGGCCATAACCCCTCCACACGAGGTAAAAGAGCAAGGTTAACCAAGCTGGCGAGTCGAAGACAGCTCAGTCTTCGATCTTGTTGAGTTCTTGCTGAGCGCTCTGGTCACCCGCCCGCGCGGCATGCCGCAGTAGCGCCTGCCCAATGCGCTGATCGCGCGCACTGCCGCAATCGCGGCACATCAATTGCCCCAGACGGCTTTGCGCCAGCACCACGCCTTGCCGTGCAGGTTGTTTGAGCAGATGACCGGCCACATGCTTGACGCTGGGGTTGGCACCCAGCCGCGGGTTATCCAATAGCCAGATAGCCACGCGCAGAGAAAACCGTTTTGGCGCTTCAACTGGAGAACCAGCCGGAGTAACAGAGGAAGAGTTTGAACGAAACTTCATAGAACACTGTGGGGCAGAACAGAAGGCGCGCCACTCTACTCCTTTTTTCGTTTGGGTAAAGTCGAAAAAAGTCTACACCCGCGATCTAGAGCAAGCGCTTGGGACAATCCACAGATCCTGTGGATAAGTCAGTGGACAACCCTCTTTTAACTCCCGCAAACCCCCACCCTGCGGGGCCTAAGGTCAAACTGACGATTTTTTCACCAATTAAAAAAAACGATGTTTTTCATTGACTTAAATTTGCATAACAGGCTAAGCGAAGGCTTGCTCAGGGTTGTGTGGCGAACTGACGCAGCGCACTGCAAATGTGCACAAGTTCACATTGAGAAGCAGGACGTGGCCTTGAAAGCACTAAATTCTGTAGGACTGCAGCGCCAGAGAGCACAGCCTTCTCATCAGGACTCAAAGACCTCAGCGGTGATCAACAACACTGGATTATTGGCAATAACTGACTAGCCGCACGCCACGCTGATCCACAGCCCTGGCTGGAGAGGCTGCGTACGCAAAACGTGTAGGCACTGACGAGCCGTGCAAGGCGTTGATTGGACGTCGGTTTCGAGTGACTACAAAAAGTATTTTTACTAGCACACTTGCGTTTAAATTTTCAAGCCGTTAGTATCCGCAGCGTTAGTACCAAGCTGAAAGTCAATTCGGGTTGAACAAATCCCCTCCTGGCCACCTTCCCTAAAGAGAAGTCGAGCCAAGGCACATGGGATCGACCCCCTCGATGGTTTCCAGGTAAATCTTGCGACGATACAGCCTTTGAACAAACACAAAGGGTATCGCGAAGCGCTTTTACTCTGACCGAACCAACCTGCAAATTGATCAGGATCTTCACCCCGAGCACGGAACCTTAGCTCTTGTTGTGATTGCCTGCCCTCCTAAGTACCTACCTGCCAGCCCAAGCGCTACAACTTAAATGCGCTCCAACTGGCGGCTTTGTTCCAGTCAGGTTCTTCGTCCCGCCAAAGATGGCCCGACGTCACTGGAACGTTTTAACGTTGCGCGGATCATATCCGTGTCATTTGTAGGAACACCTAATAACTATGTCTACTCAAATCCATACTCAGGATGCCATTCGCACCCTAACCAACGCCTTCGCTCCTATGAACTGCCTGATTATGGCCGCTCGCAAAGGCTGCTTCAGCTTCACTCTGGTCAACGAACACGGCATCGCACGTCACAGCGAACGCCTGTACCCCGATCAATATTCCAGCGCAGAACCCCTGCAAGCTGTGATCGAACGTACTCGTCAGGCACTCATCGCCTGATCACGCAGTAAGCGTCTATACAACAAGCCCTGCCTCAATAGCAGGGCTTTTTGTTGCCTGTTATTTATGAAATATCCAGCATGATTTAATTACTTGCGGATATATAGCCGACACATCGAAGCTGCAAATGTTTTAAAAACAGTCCTTTACAGCAAAGATATGACACTACACTTCAACTCAAGCGGCCTGTGCCGTTTACGGCGAACCCTCCCGACTCATTGCTGCCAAGCCCTTGGGTGTCGCCGACCATTTTCAGGTGTCGAGGACGCTATGGGTATCGCTGCCAAGGAATTGAACCAGTATGTGATTCGGCCAACGCTTCTCTATCTGGGTCTAAACAACCCAAATGCAGAAGCTTTGTTGCTGGGTATTGCTGCCAGTCAGTCACATCTGGGGGCAGCCCTGCACGACCGACGCGGTCACGGCCTTTACTGTATTCGCGAACTTCGCCATGCCGCGTTATGGGATGACTACCTGGCCCACAACCCGGATTTAGCGAGCCAGGTTCGCGGCCTCGCCAGCCAACACGCTTTTTTATGCAGCCCGCATTTAGAACTGACCGTTAATTTGCGCTACGCCACCGCCATTGCCTGGCTGCTGATTGAAGAGCAAAAGGCCATCATCCCGGAACGTGAGGATGTGTTGGGTATGGCCAGAATTTGGCGCCAAGCCTTTGAACCACAAGGACGTTTACGTGACTTCATCGATGCCTGGCGCATCTGCGTAACACCTCTCAACCAAGTCGCTTGAGATTTTCAACCGCTGCATCCAATCAGAAAAAGACCTAAAACCGGTAGGATTGTCCTACAAAAACACGCTATCTCCTTCGATTTGGCCTATAGCGCTTAAACAAAAATGTTGGTAGCTTTCCACCCGGTGATCAAAAGGAGTTCTAATAATGAAAAAAGTAATGCTCAAGACCACACTTAGCCTCGCCGTCACTTTGGCTTCCAGCCAGATTTTCGCCAGTGGCTTCGCCCTCAACGAACAAAGCATCAGCGGTATGGGGACCGGTTTTGCAGGTCGTTCATCTTCTGCTGAAGACGCCAGTACTGTATTTGGCAACCCTGCCGGTATGTCGCGCATCAAACGCGAACAGGTCACGGGCGGTGTTGCCGCCATCGACGCAAGCACAGACATTAAGCACGCCAGTGGCGGTGCACCTGGCGGCACCAACAAAGGTGACATGGTCCCTTTTACTGCCGTTCCGATGGGCTTTTACGTGAAGCCAATCGATGAACACTGGGCATTCGGTGTAGGCATGTACGCACCGTTCGGCTTGGTAACCGACTATGAAAGTAGCTTTGCCGGGCGATATGCAGGCAAAGAAAGCAAGGTTCAAGTCCTGACCCTGCAACCCACTGTCAGCTACGCATTCAACGACGTCGTATCGATCGGTTTTGGCCCGACCATCAACCGGATTGACGGCAAGCTAACTTCCGCAACCCCAGGACCTCTTGGTCCGGCTAGCGACGGCGAAGTAAAAATCAAAGGTGACGACACTGCACTGGGCTACAACGTCGGTGTTCTCGTACAAGCCACAGATAGCACTCGCCTTGGTTTGACTTACCACTCAAAAGTTAAATACAGCCTTGATGGCCATACCAAAATTTCCGGTATTGGTTTCGGTCCATTCAACGGCACTAAGTACGATGCAGGTCTGGACATCACCACGCCTGAGTCCGTTGACTTCTCGGTCACTCATGAGCTGAACGACCAGTGGACTATCTATGCAGGTAGTACCTGGACACGCTGGAGTCGCCTTAAAGACATCACTGTAGAAAACGACGGGGTTCCTCGTCCTCTCGGTGGTAGCGTTGGCCCCATCGGTACGATCAAAGAAGAGCAAAACTGGCACGACACCTGGGCTTCGGCTATTGGTGCGGCGTATAAAATCAACAAGCAATGGACCTTGCGTACCGGCTTGTCGGTTGACCAGTCGCCTACCAACAACACTGATCGTTCGGTTCGCATCCCCACTGGCGACCGTAAGGCAATCAGCTTTGGTGTAGGTTGGAGCCCGACCGACGATCTGACCATCGACGCCGCTTACTCTTACCTCAAAGAAGAGTCCGTGACCGTGAACCAGCCGGCAAAAGGCAACTACAGGGCCACCTACCACAACAGTGCAAACGGCTTTGGTGTAGGCGCAACCTACAAGTTCTAATTCGCAACGAGCCTCAACCCCTCGCCTGCTGAAATAAAAAAATCCCCGCCTCGGTCACGAGAGCGGGGATTTTTAATGGCGCCGACTCAAGGTTTTGAAGCAATGGCTTGTTCAATCGCCTCGATCAGTTCCGGGCTGTCCGGTTTGGTCAGGCTGGAAAAGTTGGCAATCACATTGCCCTGACGGTCCACCACGTACTTGTAGAAATTCCACTTCGGCGCGCTGCTTTGCTCAGCCAGCAC
The DNA here is from genome assembly GCF_049896545.1 of Pseudomonas sp. TWR3-1-1. Taxonomy (NCBI): domain Bacteria; kingdom Pseudomonadati; phylum Pseudomonadota; class Gammaproteobacteria; order Pseudomonadales; family Pseudomonadaceae; genus Pseudomonas; species Pseudomonas sp. TWR3-1-1. The sequence continues at coordinate 725,711 of NZ_JAFCUO010000001.1, read as the reverse complement.
TTTGAACAAATGCGCCGCATCAGCACCCCGTACTTTTTGTGGCTCAGTCATGGTGAACGTCACGCCGTAATTGACGTAACACACCTTGGCGGTCTCTTCGCCATCTTTGGCTTCTTGCTTGAAGTCATCCGACGGCACGCCGATCACTTCCAAACCTTGGTCCTTGAACCGCTGATTCAGTGCCTCAAGCCCTTTGAACTGGGGGGCAAAGCCGCAAAAACTGGCGGTATTGACGATCAACAAGGGCTTGCCCGCGAATCGCTGACACATATCGATTGATTCTTTGGCGCGCAACTTGGGCAATGAGCCTTCAAGCAGCGGCGGGCAATCGGCCGCCCAAACAGAACCTGCGCACGCTAACAGCAGCACGGGCATCGCAATCCAGCGTTTGAGCATCATCGCTATCCTTGAATAAAAGAACCGGTTCTGAATTTACGCGCCCAGGTTGCCATCTAGCAAACCCCCATGCCCAGTTGCATGAGTGCCAGAGCGCCCTGATGCCAGCCCCACCACGCCCATGCAAGCAACGCGAACCCAACACTTACGCCGCTCAGCCATAGCCAGGTTGAACTCATGCCATCCCCTCCTGTGCCTGCAAGCGCGCCACCGGTCGTTCGCGTACCGGCACGTTAAGCGCCGCCGCCAACAGGCTCAGGCCAATCGAAACCTGCCAGATAAGGTCATAACTGCCGGTTTGATCATAGACCACGCCGCCCAGCCAGCCACCCAGGAAGGCCCCGAGCTGGTGAAACAGAAACACGATCCCGCCCAACATCGACAAGTTACGCACGCCAAACATCGTCGCCACCGTGCCGTTGGTCAGCGGTACCGTCGACAGCCAGAGAAAGCCCATGACCATGCCAAACACGTAAGCACTGAACTGGGTAACCGGCGCCCACAAGAACAGCACAATCACCACCGCGCGGGCCAGATACAACCCGGTCAACAAGCGCGGCTTGGACATACGCCCGCCCAGCCAGCCAGCCGTGTAAGTGCCAAAAATGTTGAACAGCCCGATCAGCGCCAGCACCGTAGTGCCCACGGTGGCCGGTAAATGCTGGTCCACCAGATACGCTGGCAGATGAATACCGATAAACACCACCTGAAAACCACACACAAAAAAACCAAACGCCAGCAACCAAAAACCCGAGTGGCTACACGCTTCGTGCAAGGCTTCTTTAAGCGTTTGCTCACCGCCCAAATTGGGCAGGGGGCGATCCTTGAGCATGCTCACCAGCGGCACAATCAGCGCGACCAACAAGCCCAATACCAAGAGCGCCGCCGACCAGCCGAGCCAGCCAATCAGCCCCAGCGTACCGGGCAGCATGGCGAATTGACCGAACGAACCTGCCGCACTGGCGATCCCCATGCCCATGCTGCGATTTTGCGGCGGCAAAGCGCGACCAACCACGCCCAAAATGACTGAAAACGAGGTGCCAGACAGGCCAATACCAATCAATAGACCCGCGCTCAGCGACAACGACAGCGGCGAATCCGACAAGCCCATCAGCAATAATCCGACGGCGTACAGCAACCCGCCGACAATCACCACTTTGGCGGCCCCAAAGCGGTCTGCCAAGGCTCCTGTAAACGGCTGAGCCAAGCCCCATATCAAGTTTTGCAGGGCGATGGCGAAGGCAAACACTTCACGGCCCCAACCGAACTGCGCACTCATGGGCGGCAGAAACAATCCGAAACCGTGCCTGACCCCTAAAGACAGCGCCAAAATCAAAGCACTGCCCAGCAGCACCCAACCGCTGTTACGCCACACCGTTGTCATTGTTGTTCTCCGGGAGCGGGTATATACCCATTTAAGCCCAGGCGACTGACCTTCAGTCAGGGCCGGCCAATTCATCCAATAGCGCTAACAACTGTGAGCGTCGCTCTTCACCCAAGCGATCCATCAAACGTTGCTGTGCGGCTTCCCACGCAGGCAAGGCAGCAGCCAGACGCTCATTTCCTGTCTTGGTCAGGCACACCAGACGATTACGCTGGTCCGCGCCCTCGGACAGCTTCACCAGCCCTACGCCCTCAAGCACACGCAAGTTACGGCCCAAGGTGCTGCGGTCCAGCCCCATAGCTTCTGCCAGGCTGGAAATACTCGGTTGATCAAGACGCTTAAGATTGCTCAGCAGTGAATACTGGGCAACGTTGATCCCGAAGCCATCGAGGGCGCCGTCGTAATGTTTGCTGACGCCACGGGCGGCGCGTCGCAGGTTGGTGCATAAACACTGGGTCGGTAACATTTTGTATGTATATACCCGCAATAAAAGAGAATCAAGGTCAAAGATCAGCCCACCAGTGCCAGGCCTACCAGCATCAGCACTTCCAGCAGCTCCAGCATGGCGCCCGCTGTATCGCCGGTGGTGCCGCCCAACCGGCGCATCATCATCTGGCGCAACCACGCAAACCCGAGCACGGCCAACGCCAACGCCCACACACCGCTCACGCCTGCCAATAACACACAAGCCAGCGCGCTGAACCCCAGCACCCACCACCCCGCGTGACGCGGCAAGTGGTCGGCCAACGCCTGCCCCAACCCACCGGCGCGCACATAAGGCGTGGTCAGGAATATCCCAAGCAACGCACTGCGCCCGATCAGCGGCACGATCAACAATGCCGCCCACTGTCGCTGCTCAATCAACGCCAGCAGCGCGCAAAATTTCAGCAGCAGTACCAGCACCAACACCACCACGGCTATCGGCCCGCTGCGCGGGTCTTTCATGATGGTCAGGGTGCGCTCGCGGTCACCAAACCCGCCCAGCCAGGCGTCGGCACTGTCGGCCAGACCGTCCAGGTGCAACCCGCCACTGAGCAGCACCCACACCGTCAGCAGCAAGGCGGCATGGAGCATGGCCGGAGCACCTGCCAGCACACCATTAACCCCCCACAGCACGGCACCGAACAGCACGCCCACTAATGGATAAAACAGCAACGAACGCCCAAGTTCCTGGGGCTGCGGCATGCCCGGCAACCGCACCGGCAAACTGCTCAGAAACTGCAAAGCAATCCAGAAGGGCAGCATCAGTCCGTCACCTCATGCAACTGACCGTCCGCCATCACTTGCAGGCCAAACAAAGCCCCATGCGCGACAGCAACGTTAAGTAACTGCTCGCGTGGCAAGCCTCGGGCCTGTGCAAGCAGTCGCTTGATCACGCCACCGTGACAGACCACCAACACCCGCTCACCCGCACAGCTGCGCTGCAAACGCAGCACTGCCGCCAAGACCCGCTCGGCGAACTCAACCACCGGCTCACCATCAGGCGGGGTAAAGCGGTAGGGGTCGGCCCAAAACAGCCCCAGCGCCTGCTCATCGGTTTGCATCAGCGCCGCCGCGCTCTGCCCTTCCCACGCCCCGAAATGCAGCTCTTGCAGGTCTTTTTCCAGACTCAGCGGCAGGTTGAGCGAGGCCGCCAATTCTTCAGCAAACAAACGGCAGCGTTGCAAAGGAGAGCTGACAATACGATCCCACGGCCCCTGTCCGATCACCGCCTTACGCATTTGCGACCAGCCCAGTTCGGTCAGCGCATCATCCAGGCTGCCGCGCAAGCCGCCGCCCAACTCGGTTTCGCCATGACGCAGCAGGTCCAGGCGCACGCTCATGCCGGACGATCCGCCACGGCCGCCTCAGCAAACGTCGCCATCTGCGCGTGCAGGTCGCAGGCCAGACGCAGCAACGGCACCGCCAACGCAGCGCCGCTGCCCTCGCCCAAACGCAAGCCCAAGTCGAGCAAAGGCTCAGCTTCAAGGCTTTCAAGCACATGACGATGCCCTTGCTCGGCACCGCGATGGCTAAAGATCAACCACTGGCGGCACTCAGGGTTCAAACGCACAGCCACCATTGCGGCAACGGTGCAGATAAAACCATCCACCAGCGCAACGACACCCGCTTGCGCGCACGCCACGTAGGCGCCCGCCAAGGCAGCAATTTCGAAGCCGCCCAGACGAAACAAGGCTTGCAACGGGTCGTCGAGCAGCCCGGCATGAAACGCCAGCGCCCGCTCGATGACCCGCGCTTTATGGCTGACACCGGCTGCATCCAGCCCGGTGCCCGGCCCGGTTAATAAAGAGGCCGGGCATTGCAGCAGCGCGCTGGCCACGGCACTGGCGGACGCCGTGTTGCCGATGCCCATTTCGCCACCGATAAACAATTCGCAGCCCTGCTCCCGTGCCCGCAAAACGCTGTCGCGCCCCGCCTGCAACGCCTTCAACCCTTGCGCGTCGGTCATCGCCGGGGCGTTCGCAAAGTTCGCCGTGCCTGCGCCCAATTGCACATGGCGCACGCCTGCCAGGTTGAGCATCGGCGAAACCGTGCCCAGGTCCACCACATCCAGCTGCGCGCCCAATTGCCGTGCCAGCACACTGATCGCCGCACCGCCGTTGACAAAGTTATGCAGCATTTGCCCGGTCACAGCTTGCGGATACGCCGAAACACCTTCGGCCACCACGCCGTGATCGCCCGCAAAAATGGCAATCCACAGGTGATCGACACGCGGCTTGAGCTGGCCTTGCAGCCCGGCCAATTGAATCGCCACCGCTTCCAGTTGACCCAGCGAACCGGCAGGTTTGGTCAGTTGCTGTTGACGCTCGGCTGCCGCCTGTTGCACATCAAGGTCAACGGTTTTGCAGGGCAGCAGCCACCACGGCGTGTTCATAAAGCAGTTCCTTTCAAAGTGAGAGGCAAGCCTGCAACGGTCAGCACAACGCGCTGGCAACGCTCGGCCAACGCTTGATGCAGCCAGCCGGCTTCATCGACAAAGCGACGGGTCAGCTCGCCCAGCGGGACAACGCCCATGCCGGTCTCGTTGCTGACAAACAGGATTTCACCCGGTAGCTCGCCCAGGCATTGCAGCAATGCATCGCGCTCATCAGTCAGGCGCTGCGGGTTTTCGAGCATCAGCAAATTGGTCAGCCACAGCGTCAGGCAGTCGACCAGCAGGCAGGTATCGACGCGCGCGTTTTCACGCAGCACACGGGCCAGTTCGATAGGCTCTTCAATCAATGCCCAATGGGGCGGACGGCGTTCACGGTGGTGGCGCACGCGCTCATTCATCTCGCCGTCCAGCGGTTGGCTGGTAGCAATGTAGGTCACCGCACAGCCCGAGTCGGCCGCAAGCTTCTCGGCCAAGCGGCTTTTACCCGAGCGGGCACCGCCCAAAATCAGTTGCAACATGTTCGTCCACCTCTAAAAGACGCAGCACTCTGCGCCTGTCATCACGCGGTTAGCCAAGCCCACAGAGTTCGCGCAGGAAGGCGGTGTCGAGATGGTTTTCTACCAGGTCGGCCAGCCGTTCAATGTCACGCTCACGCAGGGCGTGGTAATCCACGGTTTGCACGGTGTGTAATCCGGCCCAGCGCAACAGCGCGCTACAGGCGGCCGGGGACTCGAACACACCGTGCAGGTAGGTGCCCAAAATCTGCCCGTCGGCACTGCGCGCGCCATCGCAGCGCCCGTCATCCAACTGCACCGCGGGCAGCTCAAGCGCAGGCCCGGTCGTAACGCCTGCATGGATTTCATAACCGCTGACCTCTGCGTTTTCCAGTGTCAAACGCCCGCGCACGTTGCGCAGTTGTTTTTCGGCTTCAAGCCGGGTGCTGAACGCCAGCAAACCCAAACCGGCACTCGAACCCGACGGGCCTTCAAGGCCCAGCGGGTCGTGGACGTGCTCGCCGAGCATCTGCAAACCACCACAAATCCCCAGCACTTTGCCGCCATAGCGCAGGTGACGGCTGATGGCCGTGTCCCAGCCATTGGCGCGCAAGTAGGCCAAGTCACTGCACACGCTTTTGGAACCCGGCAGGATGATCAAGTCCGCAGGCGGTATCGGCTGCCCCGGCCCCACAAACTGCAAGTCCACCTGCGGGTGCAGGCGCAGCGGGTCGAAGTCGGTGTGATTGCTGATGCGCGGCAGCACGGGCACCACCACCTTGAGCACGTGCGCGTGTTTCTCGATCTGACGCTGATCAATGCCGTCTTCGGCTTCAAGGTGCAAGTCCATCACGTATGGCAGCACGCCGATCACCGGTTTACCGGTGCGCTGCTCCAGCCAGTCCAGACCCGGTTGCAGCAGCGCGATATCACCGCGAAAACGGTTGATGACGAAACCTTTGACCCGCGCCTGCTCACTCTCGGACAGCAGCTCAAGGGTGCCGACCAAATGCGCGAAGACCCCGCCGCGATTGATGTCGGCAATCAGGATCACCGGGCAATCTACAGCTTGGGCAAACCCCATGTTGGCAATGTCACCGGCGCGCAAATTGATCTCGGCGGGCGAGCCGGCACCCTCGACCATGACCACCGGGTAGGCCGCGCTCAGGCGTTGATGCGAGGCCAGCACCGCTTGCATCGCGATGGCTTTGTAATCGTGGTAAGCCACCGCGTTCATGCTGGTCACGGCGCGGCCGTGAATAATCACTTGCGAACCGGTGTCGCTGTTAGGTTTGAGCAGCACCGGGTTCATGTCGGTGTGTGGCGCCAGCCCCGCGGCCTGCGCCTGAACCGCTTGTGCGCGTCCGATCTCGCCCCCCTCGGGGGTCACGGCACTGTTGAGCGCCATGTTCTGCGGCTTGAAAGGCACCACGCTGACGCCCTGGCGGGTCACCCAGCGACACAACGCCGTCACCAGCGTACTTTTACCGGCGTCAGACGTCGTGCCTTGCACCATCAATGTGCTCATGGGGTTTCCTGGGCATAAGCCTGCAAGGCGTGTTCAAGTTTGAGCCAGTCTGCCTCGTCGCCAGGCAGGCCCAAACGCACGCTGCTGTTGTGGGGGAACAAGCGCAACAAAATGCCGCGCCGCGCCATGAAGTCGTACAAGCGTTCGGCATGCGGCGTGATCAGCCACTGAAACAGCGCACAACCGCCCAAAGGCGGCAGCCCGTATTGGCTTAACAGCGCAACCAAACGCTCACTGGCCCGCTCGCTGCGTTCGCGCTGACGCGCATGCGCCTCGTAGTCGAGCAAGCACGCCTGCCCCAGCACCCGCGTCGGGCCACTGACGGCCCAGGGTCCGACTTGCTCGGCGAGTAATTTGAGTAATTTAAGTTCAGCCAGCACAAAGCCCAGACGCACGCCCGCCAGGCCAAAAAACTTGCCGAATGAACGCAACACAATCAGACCGGTGCGATGGCTCTGCGCTGCCAGACTCAAATCGGGGGTGTTGTCCATGAACGCCTCGTCCACCACCAGCCAACCGCCACGCTGCACCAACCGCGCATGCCACTCCAGCAAGCGCTCTGGCGACAGGCTCAGGCCGGTCGGGTTGTTGGGGTTGACCACCACCAGCACGTCCAGCGTATCGAGGTAGAAGTCGACTTCTTGCTCCATGACTTCACGCACGACGTGCCCGTTACGCCGCCAGGCTTCGGCATGCTCGGCATAGCACGGGGACAACACCCCGACTTTGCCCGTACGGCGCAGGCGTGGCAGCAACTGGATGGCACATTGCGAACCCGGCACGGGCAGCACGTTCGGCGCGCCGTAATAGGCGCACGCGGCGTGCTCAAGCCCGTCGTCGGTTTCAGGCAGACGCGCCCAGGCCCGTTCAGCAATCGCAGGCACCGCAAAAGGCCAGGGCGCCAAACCGCTGGACAAGTCCAGCCAGTCGGTTTCACCAATACCGTATTGCAGCGCCGCCTGACGTAAACGCCCACCGTGCTCAAGCATAGAATTCACTCCACACGCACAAGATCAACAACCACAGCCACACACCGCGCTGTACCAACTGCCAGCCGCGCCCAATGGCGTCGGCGTCGGCGGGCGGGCCTTCACCCAACGGCGGGCGTTGGTGCAGCTCACCGTGGTAAATCGCCGGGCCTCCCAGCTCCACACCCAGCGCACCGGCACCCGCCGCCATCACCGGGCCAGCATTGGGACTGTCCCACTGCGGCGCCTGTTTGCGCCAGCACTGCAAGGCCAGCCGCGTTTTGCCCAACAGGGCGTACGTTAACGCCACCAGACGTGCAGGGATGTAATTGAGTACATCGTCGATGCGCGCAGCGGCCCAGCCAAAACGCTCAAAGCGTTCGTTGCGATAGCCCCACATGGCGTCCAGCGTGTTGCTCAAACGGTAGAGCACCACGCCCGGCGCGCCTGCCACGGCAAACCAGAAGATGGCGGCAAACACAGCGTCACTGCCGTTTTCGAGCACCGACTCGGTGGCGGCGCGCGCGACGTCGGTGGCGTCCAGTTCACTGGTTTGGCGACTGACCAGATACCCGACGCGGGTGCGTGCGGTCTCCAGGTCATCACTGCGCAACGCCTCGGCCACCGGCTGCACATGCTCGCCCAAGCTGCGCATGCCCAGCGCGCAATACAGCGCCGCGATCTCCACCAACCAGCCGATATAGGGCAGCCACGACAGCGCCGTGGCCAGGATCGTCAGCGGGACGACCGCCAGCACCCAGGCCGTCACCCCATGACTGCGCCAACCCCGCCCGCCGGAGTTAAAACGTTGCTCGATACGCTCAGCCATACGGCCAAACGCAACCAGCGGATGCCAGCGTTTTGGCTCACCCAGTAGCGCATCCAACGCCACACCGGCGACGCACAGTAACGCCACACTCATGGACTCACTCCCCAATAGTTCTCGTACACCAATTCGTTCAGTGGTCGCGCTTGCGCCCACCCTTCCAGCACCAGCATCGGCGCCGGGTAAAACGCCGCAACCGGCCCCAGGCATAACACCGCCAGAGGCTTGGCGCCGGGGGGCAGGCCGAGTAAATCTGCCAGCGCCTGCGGCTCGAACAACGACACCCACCCCATGCCCAACCCTTCAACCCGCGCGGCCAGCCACAGGTTTTGAATGGCACAGGACAACGACGCCATGTCCATTTCCGGCAAGGTGCGACGGCCAAAAATGTGCTTTTCGCGGTCATCCATCAACGCGGCCACCAACACCTCGGCGCAGTCGTTGATGCCTTCGACCTTGAGCGTCATGAATTCATCCGAACGCTCGCCCAGCGCCTCGGCGGTGCGCACGCGCTCCGCTTCGACCAAACGTTGAATCTTGGCGCGCAATGCACGATCTGTGATGCGGATAAACCGCCACGGCTGCATCAAACCCACGCTGGGGGCTTGATGCGCGGCTTCGAGCAGGCGCGCCAACAGCTCGGGCGCTACCGTACCGCCGCTGAAATGACGCATATCGCGGCGTTCTGCGATGGCGCGGTACACCGCTGCGCGTTCTTGGGGACTAAATGCGTTGTCGCTCATGGCACCTTCACGGCACACGGTGCGAACAGCGCAGCCACGGCCTGGGGGTTGGAGGGAAAGTAAAAGTGCACATAAGACGCCGTCATCCGGCCTTCGCGATACACCGCTTCGGCGCCGCGCCCGCCATTGGGGCTAAGGCCACGGGCGATGGGGAGCAGCTCGGTGCTGGTCAGCGAGTGATGGTAGGTGTGACCACGCAGCAGGCCTTCGGGCATGTCCACCGCCTGCAACGCCAATGCCGCCAGGCGTTTCTGCATGGTGGCTTCGCCTTTCAACAACCCCACCAGTTCAGCCCGCTGGCCTTCAACATCGGTCAACGCATCGAGTAAATACAGCATGCCGCCGCACTCGGCCAGCAGCGGTTTACCGGCGGCGTGGTGGGCACGAATGGCCTCCAGCATTGGGCGATTACGCGACAACTCAAGGTGATGCAACTCGGGATAGCCGCCTGGTAAATACAGGCTGTGCGCCTGCGGCAGTTGCGTGTCGCGAATCGGCGAGAAAAACAGCAACTCAGCCCCCATGTCTCGCAACAAGGCCAGGCTCGCGCCGTAGGTGAAGGCGAACGCTTCATCGCGGGCCACGGCAATGCGCACACCGGCCAACAGCGGTTCAATCGCGACCGGCTGCGGCGCGGCAAACTCAACCGCCGGTGGCAGCGCTACCTCACAGGTGCTGGCGAGCGCATCGGCGGCGGCATCGAGACGTGCGTCCAGATCGTTCAACTCGCTGGCCTGCACCAGCCCCAAGTGACGACTGGGTAGTTCGATACCGGTTTCACGCGACAGCGCGCCGTACCAGCGCAAGCCTTGGGTCAAGCTGCCTTCGAGCAATTGCGCGTGGCGTACCGTGCCGACGCGGTTGGCCAGAACCCCGGCAAATGGCAAATCAGGCTGATACATCGCCAGCCCCAACGCCAACGCACCAAAGGTCTGCGCCATTGCGGTGCCATCAATGACCCCGAGTACGGGCACACCAAAATGGCGCGCCAGATCAGCGCTGGACGGGGTGCCGTCGAACAGGCCCATGACCCCTTCAATCAGAATCAGGTCGGCCTCGCCTGCGGCTTCCCACAACAGGCGTCGGCTTTCGTCCGCGCCCACCATCCATAAATCAACCTGATACACCGGCGCACCGCTGGCGCGCTCCAGAATCATGGGGTCGAGAAAATCCGGGCCACATTTAAATACCCGCACCTTGCGCCCTTGATTGCGATGCAATCGGGCCAAAGCGGCGGTAACGGTGGTCTTGCCCTGACCGGAAGCCGGTGCGGCGATCAACACCGCCGGGCAATGACGCGACTCTCTCATGCTTGAACACTCACAATTCGATGCCTTTCTGGGCTTTGATGCCGGCCTGAAACGCGTGTTTGACCACGTTCATTTCCGTCACGGTGTCGGCCAGATCAATCAGTTCGGGTTTGGCGCCACGGCCGGTGACCAGCACATGCTGCATGGGCGGACGGGCTTGCAGGTCACTGAGCACCTGCTCCAGGTCGAGATAGCCGTGCTTGAGCGCAATGTTCAGCTCATCCAGCACCACCAGCCCGATGGAGGGGTCGCGCAACATCTCGCGCGACACTTCCCACGCCGCTTCAGCTGCGGCGATGTCACGCTGGCGGTCCTGGGTTTCCCAGGTAAAGCCTTCGCCCATCACGTGGTAACGCACTTGCTCGGGGAAGCGGCGGAAAAAAATCTCTTCGCCGGTGCTGTTGCGACCCTTGATGAACTGCACTACGCCACATTGCATGCCGTGCCCCATGGCACGGGCCAACATGCCAAAAGCCGAGCTGCTTTTGCCTTTGCCATTGCCGGTCAATACCAGCAACAAGCCACACTCGTTGGGGGCGCTGGCAATGCGCTCATCCATGACGGCTTTTTTGCGCAGCATGCGCGCCTGATGACGTTCGTCGCGTTCGGGGGATTCATTCATGGCAGCTCTCCGTCGGGGCTGAATTAAGCAAACGGGAGGCGGGGGGAATAGGTCAATAACGACACACACTCGCCCGCCGCGAAGGTGCTGGATGGCTCAGGCCGGTCTCCGGGCTCACAAGCAGGCGGCCCTGACGCGGGGCAGCCCTGACCGCGCGCCTTCCCGTGAATAAACACAGTGGCACTCAGCGCGGCGTTGACTCATTTACCGTTGCGGGGGCAGCGCCGGGATCGTGGCGGCTGTGCGAAATGCACGCGCCCTCACCGGCTTCCCTGTTTCACCCTGCGAACCTTGGATTGCAGGGCACCTGAAACAAGCGCCAAAGGTTAGAGGGTTGGGGGTGGAGCGTCAATTAAAGGTGGTGCGCATATCGGCTCGCTTCGCATTGCCCTGAACCTTTAAGCGACTAGGCTTCTCTATCACTTACGCCCCCTGAACTCATGGAGATTCACATGCTCAAGCGCCAACACGCCGTCGTCATCGTCCTTGCGGCCGGTTTAGCCGCCTGTGGTGAGAGTTCGTCACTGCAAGTGGCGGATGGCACCGGCCCCTCGCCCAAGCTGCCTGAACCCAATAAAACCTTGATCCCCACCGTTAACATTGCCCCCGCCGTGGGCTGGAGCCAAGGCGCCAAGCCGATTGCAGCTCAAGGCTTGAACGTCAGCGCATTTGCTGAAGACCTCGACCACCCGCGCTGGCTCTACGTACTGCCCAATGGCGACGTGCTGGTGGCCGAAACCAACGCCCCGCCCAAACCCGATGACAGCAAAGGCATTCGCGGCTGGGTGATGGAGAAGGTCATGGGCAAAGCCGGTGCCGGCGTGCCCAGCGCAAACCGCATCACGTTACTGCGCGACGCCAACCATGACGGCATCGCCGAAACCCGCACCGTGTTTTTGCAAAACCTCAACTCGCCATTCGGCATGACGCTGGTGGGCAACGACCTGTACGTGGCCGACTCCGACAAGCTGCTGCGCTTTCCCTATCAAGCCGGCCAAGACTCCATCAGCGCCCAACCGACCAAAGTGGTCGACTTGCCGGGTGGGCCGCTGAACCATCACTGGACTAAAAACGTCATCGCCAGCCCCGACGGCAAAAAGCTCTACGTAACCGTCGGCTCCAACAGCAACGTGGGTGAAAACGGCCTGGACAAGGAAGAAGGCCGCGCCGCCATTTGGGAAGTTGACCCGGCGACCGGCAGCCACCGCATTTTCGCCTCCGGGCTGCGCAACCCCAACGGCATGGACTGGGAACCTGCGACCGGCAAACTCTGGACGGCGGTTAACGAACGTGACGAGATCGGCAGCGATCTGGTGCCGGACTACATCACCTCCGTCAAAGACGGCGGCTTTTATGGCTGGCCCTACAGCTATTACGGCCAGCATGTCGATGTGCGGGTTGATCCGCAAAACCCCGAGCTTGTGGCCAAAGCCATCGCGCCTGACTATGCCGTCGGCCCGCACACCGCTTCACTGGGTTTGAGTTTTGCCGATGGCAGCAAGTTGCCGAACTTCACTGAAGGGGCTTTTATTGGCCAGCACGGCTCCTGGAACCGCAAACCGCACAGTGGCTACAAAGTGATCTTCGTGCCCTTTGCTGACGGTAAACCCACCGGCATGCCGATGGACGTGCTCACCGGCTTTCTCAACGCCGACGAAAAAGCCATGGGCCGCCCGGTGGGGGTAGTGATTGATAAACAGGGGGATTTGCTGGTAGCCGATGACGTCGGCAACAAGATTTGGCGGGTGTCCGCCAAGTAAGCTGAGGCTCGCAGCTTTCGCCAGTTCCTACAGACGTCCCGTAGGAGCTGGCACAGGTTGCGAGCTTTTAAGAAGCGCGCAGAATGCTTAAGGATTACGTGCCAGGTGCTGCTCGGTCGGCAAGACGCGCTTGGCATTCAGGTAGGCTTTTTGCCAATAGGCTTTGGACAGGCTGTCGAGCTTGACGGTGCCGCCCGTGGCAGGCGCATGCACAAAGCGCCCTTCCCCTACATAAATCCCTGCATGGCTGACTTGCGTACCACCACTGGTGGCGAAGAACAGCAAGTCACCGGTTTGCAGTTTGTCTTTGCCCACATTCGGCGCGCTCATCACGATCATTTCGCGGGTTGAGCGCGGCAACGAAATACCCGCGGCGTCGTTATAGACGTACTTGATCAAACCGCTGCAATCAAAGCCCGAATCCGGGGTATTACCGCCCCAGCGATAAGGCGTACCGACCAAACCCAAGGCGCGAAACAGCACATCGGCCGCGACCGGCGAAAAGTCTTCAGAGGGGTTGTTAAATACCACCGGTTTTTTGGCCACAGGGGCTGGCGGTGGGTTGCTGGCGCAAGCACTGAGCAAGGCAGCTAGAGTTAAAACGGCAACGCGGGCGATGATCGACATAAACAGAACGTTCCTGATTCTGGATACGGCAACTCGGCCGCGAAACCTGAAGCCGCGAGAGGGAGCACCTTCGCGGCTTCAAGAATTTAACAATGCGACTGAATTCTAGCCCTTAGAGGCCAAACTTCAAGTGAAGCTTTAACTTTACTTGCGGGCTACTACGCTCGTAGGCGCCATCGCCAAGGCACGTTTGGCCTCAATAAAGGTTTTGCTCCAGTAGGTGTCACCCAGGTTGTCAATCCGTACGCCCCCGCTGCGGCGGCTGCTGGAGTGGATGAACTGGTCATCGCCCAGGTAAATGCCGGCATGGCTGACGCGGCCACGACCGTTGGTGCTGAAGAACAGCAAGTCACCCGGCTTGAGTTTGTTGCGCGCGACGAGCGGTGCTTTTACGTTGATCATTTCTCGCGTGGAACGCGGCAATTGCATGCCCGCCTCTTCGCGAAACAGATAACCGATAAAGCCACTGCAATCGAAGCCTGCTTCAGAGGTGCCGCCAAAACGGTAGCGGGTACCGATCAAGGACATGCCACGCTCAAGGATGCTGTCAGCCAGGGCTGGCAGTTCGTAAGGCTTGCTGTTCTCGGAGAATTGAGCCAGTTCTTTTTCGGTCGCCAACTCTTCCTGATAAATAGCGGAAGCCTGGGACGAAGATGACGGTTGAACCTGTTGATCGACCACTTGCTGAGACACTGGCGAGTGCGCAGCGCAACCAAACAACAGGGTAACGAGTGCGAGAGGCACGAGGGGTGCGAAGCGATTTAGCATGGGCACGACCGTGGCTTGTAGGAAAAGTAGTCGCGACTATGCCAACTATGATCCTCATTTGCAAATTCAATCGATCTAAATGTGACTCGCCAGTTTTCTCATGACATCTAAGGTTTTACACCCCTGACGATAGATTCTGCGCGCGCAGCCCTTCTGGCCCGCAGGTTTTCTGGCGCCTGAAACTTGCCAAACAGAGGTGAAGTGCCGCCTTTACCAGCCCAATGTTTCTTTCAAGAACGGGATGGTCAGCTTGCGCTGGGCTTGCAACGAGGCTTGATCGAGCTGCTCAAGCAGGTCAAACAATGCACTCATGCTGCGGGTGCCGCGGGTCAGGATGAAGTGCCCGACTTCGTCGGTCAGGTGCAGGCCACGGCGTGAGGCGCGCAGCTGCAAGGCTCGCAGTTTGTCTTCGTCAGACAAAGGGCGCATCTGGAAAATCAACGCCAGCGTGAGGCGCGACTTGAGGTCAGCCAGCTTGATCGGCAATTCGCGCGGCGAGGCCGAAGCGGCAATCAGTAAACGCCGACCGCTGTCACGCAGACGGTTGAACAAGTGGAACAAGGCCTCTTCCCAATCAGCACGACCGGCCACGGCTTGAAGGTCGTCCAGGCACACCAGCTCGTATTGCTCAAGGTTGTCGAGGATTTCGATGCCACGGTCCATCAGCTCGCCCAGCGGCAGATAAACAGCAGGCTCACCCATCTGTTCAAAACGCAAGCAGGCTGCCTGGAGCAAGTGCGTACGCCCTACCCCGTGTTTACCCCAAAGATAGATCAGACTTTCTGTCCAGCCGGCGTCGGCTTCGCATAGACGCTCGACATAGCCGAGTGCAGCGGCATTGGCGCCTGGATAGTAGTTTATGAAGGTAGCGTCATCACGCAGACGCACACCTAGGGGCAGCTGAATCGGTTTCATGCTGACTGAACAGTTCAAACGAACCGTTAGTGGCCTCTGTGTAAAGTTTGCAAAGTTTATACCCGTGTAGCCGGGCGCACAATGTAACAGACCACGAGCAAAATCAAAGGTTTGCGTTAAGACCTTGGATTAGATCAAGTTTTTTTGCGCCCTCGCGCACGCCACGCTAAACAAAAAGGCAGGCCAGCGCGTTGACTGACCTGCCTTTATTAACGCAACAAACACTTACAACTCAGGGTCTTCGGTGCCCTTATAAGCCTGCGAATCCTTGTAGATATCTTGCACATGGCGCACCAGCACCATAATCACGGCGGCCACGGGCAAGGCCAGCAACACACCGGTGAAACCGAATAATTCACCGCCCGCCAAAATCGCAAAAATCACCGCCACCGGGTGCATGCCAATTTTGTCGCCCACCAGCAATGGCGTGAGCACCGTGCCTTCGAGCGCCTGACCGACCATGAACACCGCCACGATCCCGAGCATCGGGTACAGATCGCCACCAAACTGGAACAACCCCGCGATCAACGCCGCACCAATGCCGACGATAAAACCCATATACGGCACGATGGCGGCGATGCCCGCCATCAAGCCGATCAACAGCCCCAACTCCAGGCCCAGCATCATCAAGCCCGCCGAGTAGATGACACCCAGCGCCAGCATCACCAGCAACTGGCCACGCACAAACGCCCCCAACACGTCATGACATTCCTTGGCCAGGGACACAATTTGCGTTTCGCGATCACGCGGCAGCAAGCTGCGGATCTTGTTCAGCAGCACATCCCAGTCACGCAGCAGGTAAAACGCTACCACCGGGATCAGCACCAGATTGGCCATAAAACCGATCAGCGCCAGACTCGATGCCGTTGCCTGTGACAGCACAATGCCCACGATGTCTGAGGCCTGGCCCATGTGCCCGGTGATCGCAGCCTTGATCTTGTCGAACTTCCAGAACCCGTCGCTCAGGCCAAACTTGCTCTGTGCCCACGGCATCGCGGTGTTCTGCAACCAGTCGAGCACTTGCGGCGCCAGTTGATAGAGCTTCATCAGCTGTTTGGCCAACAGCGGCACCAGCACCAGTACCAGCGCTGTCACGATGATGGTGAACAGCGCAAACACCGTGACCACGCCCCAGGTCCTGGAAAAACCCACCCTTTCAAGACGATCAACCACCGGATCGAACATGTAAGCCAGCACAATCGCGACCAGAAACGGCGTGAGTATCGGATGCAGAAAATACACAAACAGGGCGAACACCAGCGCCACGCCCCACCATACCCATCGCCGCGAATCCGTCATCAAGCACCCATCCTTTATAGAGAAGAAAAAACCTACCAGCGAAAACGTAGCTGCACGGCCGGGTTATCCGCAGGCGGCTGTCCGGCGTCCGTCACAGCGGGCACTTCTTGCGCTGACACTTCCTGCAAATGCGCCAACCCCAGTTGCGAGCGCAACTGCTCGGCGCTGCCGTTTACCTGATACACAATCCGGTCACCCTCGACACGCTTGAGCTGTCCGCCAAACGGTACGAGCAAACGGCCCAGCGAGGCATAGCGCTCAAGGGTCATGCCCTGCACTTCAAGCAACTGGTCGCTCGAGACACCCGGCTTGACCACGTAGCGCGGCGCCAGACGCTCGCTCACCGCCAACATCACCGCATCGGCCAACGCTGCCTGATCAGTTGCCTGCGCACTGCCTTGCTCCTGCTGATCGCCCAGCCACAGACGCCATTTGGCTTGCCATTGGCCGCCCTCTTCACGCGCATGCACCGCCAGCAGGGCATCGGCCCCATAACGCTCAGACGCTTCGCGCAAAGGTGCAGGATTAGTGCCTTCCAGATTTTCGACCGTGCCCACCAACTGTTCGTTCAAGTCCGCCAGCGGCAGGCGCAACGGCAAACCTCGGTGCTGTGCGGCGCGGCGCAAGGGTTCGGCGGCCGATTGCCCGTCGCCCACCAGGCTTGAGCCGTCGACCGAATCGTTAAGCCACCAGCTCAGCAACGCCGGACGGTTGCTGCCCCATAGCGACAAACCGGCCTGACGCAACGCACGCTCCGTGCTCATCGGGTCGAAATCCACTTGCAGGCTTTCAGGTGGCCCTGCGTCGTAGCCGTATTGGCTGATGATCTGCTGCGGGTCTTTGCGCACCGCCTCAAGTGCCGGGCTTTGCACCGCCTTGGCATCGCCGGTCAGGCGCAGCACCAAGGTTTCTAACGCTTTTTGTGTCGCCTGAGTGCGCTCTTCGGGTGATTGACTGCTCACCGGCTCACGCACCTGATACAGATTGGTCAGAATTTCGGCATGGCTCGCCAGACTGAAAAATGACAAGCAGCCCGCCGCTAAAAAATGATGAAAACGCATGAAAGATTCCTGACGACAAAAAAGTAGTCTTGAAAGACCCGAGAAAAATACGCAAGCAGGCTTCAGACAGGGCACGCGCCCAATCATTCACCCGGCCACAGCGGTTTTCATCCAGCCATAAAAAATCAAAAGTGAACCCGTATACCTTATACAGAGCTGCGCGCAGCGGCCAGTACGACTAAAAAAGGTTTTTTTCGCGCTATATAACCCTGCCCGTCGGCCCGAGGATGGCCGCTGCCCTTCAAGCCTGATAAAATCGCGCGCCTTCGCAGACCGGCGACAGCCGGGCACCCGGCAAATGCTCTATCCCCAACGATGAGCACTTGCCAGCGGGCCCTCTGAGATCGGTCGACCTCCCCGAATCCCCCCTAAAGGCCTGGATTAATGAGCAAGCAACCATCCCTGAGCTACAAAGACGCCGGTGTAGACATCGACGCCGGTGAAGCATTGGTCGAACGCATCAAGAGCGTGGCCAAGCGCACTGCACGCCCGGAAGTGATGGGCGGCCTCGGCGGTTTTGGCGCCCTCTGCGAAATTCCTGCTGGCTACAAGCAGCCTGTTCTGGTTTCCGGCACCGACGGTGTAGGCACCAAGCTGCGTCTGGCACTGAACCTGAACAAGCACGACAGCATCGGCATCGACCTGGTTGCCATGTGCGTGAACGACTTGATCGTATGCGGCGCCGAGCCATTGTTCTTTCTCGACTACTACGCCACCGGCAAGCTCAACGTAGAAACCGCGACCCAAGTGGTTACCGGTATCGGCGCGGGCTGCGAACTGTCCGGTTGCTCGCTGGTAGGCGGCGAAACCGCTGAAATGCCAGGCATGTACGAAGGCGAAGACTACGATCTGGCCGGTTTCTGTGTCGGTGTGGTCGAAAAATCCGAAATCATCGACGGCTCCAAAGTGGCTGCTGGCGATGCCCTGCTCGCCCTGCCATCTTCTGGCCCGCACTCCAACGGCTACTCGCTGATCCGCAAGATCATCGAAGTGTCGGGCGCCGACATCGAAAACACCCAGCTGGACGGCAAGCCACTGACCGACCTGCTGATGGCCCCGACCCGTATCTACGTGAAGCCGTTGCTCAAGCTGATCAAAGAAACCGGCGTGGTCAAAGCCATGGCCCACATCACCGGTGGCGGCCTGCTGGACAACATCCCGCGCGTGCTGCCAAAAGGCGCTCAAGCCCTGGTTGACGTGGCCAGCTGGCAGCGCCCGGCCGTCTTCGACTGGCTGCAAGCGCAAGGCAACGTGGACGAAAACGAAATGCACCGCGTGCTCAACTGCGGCGTCGGCATGGTGATCTGCGTGGCTCAGGCCGACGTTGAAACCGCGCTGAACGTACTGCGTGAAGCCGGCGAGCAGCCTTGGGTCATCGGCAGTATTGCAACAGCCGCTGAAGGCGCTGCACAAGTTGAGCTGCAAAACCTCAAGGCGCACTAATGCCTGATACCTGTGATGTAGTGGTGCTGCTTTCCGGCACCGGCAGCAACTTGCAGGCCTTGATCGACAGCGATGACGTCAAGGGCAGCCCGGCCACGATTCGCGCGGTGATTTCCAACCGCGCCGATGCCTACGGCCTGCAACGCGCCACAGACGCGGGTATCGACACCCGCGTACTGGATCACAAAGCATTCGAGGGCCGCGAGGCCTTCGATGCTGCACTGATCAAAATCATCGACCAATTCAATCCGCACCTGGTGGTCCTGGCCGGCTTCATGCGCATCCTCAGCGCTGATTTCGTGCGTCACTACTCAGGGCGGCTACTCAATATCCATCCCTCCTTATTGCCCAAATACAAAGGCCTGCACACGCATCAGCGCGCATTGGAAGCGGGTGATCGTGAGCACGGTTGCAGCGTGCACTTTGTTACCGAGGAACTCGATGGCGGCCCACTGGTCGTACAGGCAGTGATACCGGTAGAGTCCGAGGACACGCCAAGCAGTCTGGCGCAACGGGTTCACACCCAAGAGCACCTGATTTACCCGCTTGCAGTGCGCTGGTTTGCAGAGGGTCGTTTGTCTCTCAACGAACAAGGCGCATTATTGGACGGTCAATTACTCCCGGCCAGCGGCCACCAGATACAAATCTAGGAGATTTTATGCGTCGTGCCCTGCTCCTTGCCCTTAGCTTGCTGGCCATCCCAGCAGTGCAAGCGGCCGATCTTCAGCCTTTCAAAGCCAGCTACACCGCCGACTGGAAACAGTTACCCATGAGCGGTTCGGCAGAGCGCAGCCTGACCAAAGGCGCCGACAACGTCTGGACCCTGAACTTCCAGGCGTCGATGCTGGTGGCCAGCCTGAACGAAGAAAGCACCCTCAAGCTGGACAAAGACAAACCGGTTCCCCTGACCTACCACTTCAAGCGTGGCGGGCTGGGTAAAAGCAAAAACATCGACCTCAAGTTTGACTGGTCGGACATGACGGTGACCGGCACCGACAACAGCGAAGCGGTAAACGTAAAGCTGCTGACCGGCATGCTCGACAAGTCCACCTACCAGTTGGCTCTTCAGCGCGATGTACTGGCGGGTAAAAAGTCCATGAGCTATCAAGTGGTTGATGGCAACGACGTGGACACCTATGACTTTCGCGTCATTGGGCCTGAAGTGGTCGACACCAAAGCAGGCAAAGTAGACGCGATCAAGGTCGAGCGTGTGCGTGATCCGTCCCAAAACAAGCGCATCACCGAAATGTGGTTCGCCAAAAAATGGGACGGCCTGCTGGTCAAACTGCGTCAGGTCGAAAAAGACGGCAAGGAATACAACATCATGCTGCTCGACGGCACGGTGAACGGCCAGTCGGTCAAAGGCAACTGAGTCACGACCGTCTTCGGGCTGCAAAAAACCTCGCTTCGGCGAGGTTTTTTTTGCCCGGATATGCCCGCGCAAGATGAAGCTTTTGTCATAAAACTATTGGCCAAATCGCTAAACACCGCGCCAACCGTGGCCTGCGTGGATTTCACGAATTCCCGGCAGATGACACCCTGTGCAATACCTATTTACTTAGGAAGCTAACAGATTCTATAAAGAAGGCCTGCGACGACTTGCCGCATACCTCATCAGAATTTGGAGCAAGCAGATGACTATCAAAGTAACTGAGCGCGACGATTCACGTATGTTTCACCAACTTGTCGCCCACGGCGTACACCTGTGGGATGTTCACCAGGAAGACATATTGGTCGGTATGTTTCACCGCGAAAGCGACGCTCACAACTACAAAGCCGAGCTGGAACAGCTAGAAGCGCAGAAACGTCAGGCCTGAAGTACTGAAACTACTGTCTTGAAAACACAAACCCCGCCGAAGCGGGGTTTGTTGTATTTGATGCACCGCGACCCTCAGGCCTGCGATTGCTGCGCAACCGGACGTCGCCTTCAGCAACGGCTACACCAACTGACCGTGTAGTCGCTGACGAGTAACGCGAGGCTGCGTCCGGGCGCGAAGCGCTCGTCAAGCCATTCAACGCGGTGTTTCATAAACACCGCCGTCCGCACGTTAACGATTGCTGCGCAACCGGACGTCGCCTTCGGCAACGGCTACACCAACTTACCGTGTAGTCGCTGACGAGTAATGCGAGGCTGCGTCCGGGCGCGAAGCGGTCGTCAAGCCATTCAACTCGGTGCTTCATAAACACCGCCTTCGCACGTTAACGATTACTGCGCAACCGGACGTCGCCTTCGGCAACGGCTACACCAACTTACCGTGTAGTCGCTGACGAGTAATGCGAGGCTGCGTCCGGGCGCGAAGCGGTCGTCAAGCCATTCAACTCGGTGTTTCAGACGTCAGCAACATTGACGATTACTGCGCAACCGGACGTCGCCTTCAGCAACGGCTACACCAACTGACCGTGTAGTCGCTGACGAGTAATGCGAGGCTGCGTCCGGGCGCGAAGCGGTCGTCAAGCCATGCAACGCGGTCCTTCATAAACACCGCCTTCGCACGTTAACGATTGCTGCGCAACCGGACGTCGCCTACGGCAACGGCTACACCAACTTACCGTGTACCGAGCGCCCCGTTACCACATCAGGTCGTCAGGGATCTGGTAAGCCGCGTACGGGTCGTCTTCTTCCGGTGTTTTCGGTTCGACCAGGATGTTCAGTTGCACGATACGGCGCGGATCACGTTCCTGAATCTTCAGCGCGGCCTCGCGCGGGATCACTTCGTAGCCCCCCTGATGCTGCACAATCGCCAGCGAACCATTGGCCAGCTTGTTGCGCATCAACGTGTTGACCGACAGGCGCTTGACCTTCTTGTCGTCCACGAAGTTGTAGTAGTCCTCAGTGGTCAACTTGGGCAAGCGCGACACTTCGATCAATTGCTTGATCTGGGCAGCGCGGGCCTTTTGCTCGACCTTTTCTTGCTGCTGACGATTGAGTTCCTGATCACGCTTGATCTTCTCGGCCTTGGCTTCTGCCGCCAGGCGCTGCTGAGTGTCGTCAAGTTCGATCTGGCCTTTGTGGGCCAGGCGCTGCTGTTTTTGCTTTTCTTTGCCGGCCTGCTTGGCCTGCTTCTCGTTGACCAGTCCGGCTTTGAGCAACTGGTCGCGTAGGGAAATGCTCATCTACTTACTCACTTAGGCAAACTCAGCCGCAGCTGGGTAAATTCTTTTCCTGGCGCTTGGCTTCGCCCCACAGGGCGTCCAGGTCTTCAAGGGTGCAATTTTCAATGGGACGCAGGGTATCGCGCAATGCCTGTTCGATAAACCGGAAACGTCTGTCAAATTTGGCGTTAGCGCCGCGCAGGGCGGTTTCAGGGTCAACTTTAAGGTGCCGGGCCAGATTGACCACCGAGAACAGCAGGTCGCCGATTTCATCGTGAATCGCAGCACTATCGTTGTCCGCCATCGCTTCAAGCACTTCGTCGAGTTCTTCGCGCACCTTGTCCAGCACCGGCAAGGCCGCAGGCCAGTCAAAACCGACCTGCGCGGCGCGCTTCTGCAATTTGGCGGCACGCGACAAGGCCGGTAACGCGACTGGCACGTCATCGAGCAATGACAGCTGCTCAGGACGTTCGGCGTTCTCTGCCCGCTCTTGGGCCTTGATCTGCTCCCAGCGCAGCTTGACCTGTTCTTCGCTCAGGCGCGGAACGTCGAGCGGCGCATACAAATCACCGGTCGGGAACACATGGGGATGACGGCGGATCAGCTTGCGGGTGATGCTGTCGATCACCCCGGCAAATTCAAAACGCCCTTCTTCGCGCGCCAGCTGGCTGTAATACACCACCTGAAACAACAAATCGCCCAACTCGCCTTGCAGGTGCTCAAAGTCACCTTGCTCGATGGCATCGGCGACCTCGTAGGCCTCTTCAAGGGTGTAGGGCACGATCGTCTTGTAGGTTTGTTTGATGTCCCACGGGCAACCGTACTGCGGGTCACGCAACCGGGCCATGAGATGGAGCAAGTCGTCGAGGTTGTACATCGCGGATCTCTTCTAATGTGCACTCAAACCCCGTAGCGCTGGCGCAGGCGGTATTCAAAGCCTGCGCCAGCGGCTGCGCATCAGCGTGGCTCGCTGCGCCCGATGCGGCGGGTTTCGATGATGTTGGGCAGTTGCGAAATACGCCCCAGCAAACGCCCCAGCGCATCCAGCCCCGGAATCTCGATGGTCAGGGACATCAACGCCGTGTTGTCCTCTTTGTTCGAGCGGGTGTTGACGGCCAGTACGTTAATGCGTTCGTTGAGCAGCACCTGCGACACATCACGCAGCAAACCAGAACGGTCGTACGCACGAATCTCGATATCCACCGGGTAGGTCGACACCGGAATCGGGCCCCAATTGACCTGAATGATTCGCTCCGGCTCGCGACTGCCCAGTTGCAACACCGAAGGGCAGTCCTGGCGGTGAATGCTCACACCACGGCCCTGGGTGATGTAACCGACAATCGCATCGCCCGGCAGCGGCTGGCAGCAGCCAGCCATTTGCGTCAGCAAGTTGCCCACGCCTTCGATCTGGATGTCGCCGCGCTTACCCGGTTTGTAACCCGTGGCCTTGCGCGGGATCAGCTCCATTTGCTCGTTGCCGCGTTCCGGCTCGACCATTTGCTGCGCGAGGTTGATCAACTGCGCCAAACGCAAGTCACCCGCGCCCAACGCCGCATACATGTCCTCGGCGGTTCTCATGTTGGCTTTGTCGGCCAGCTTCTCGTAATCGACGGCCGGCAGGCCCAAGCGCCCCAGTTCACGTTCAAGCAGGGTTTTACCCGCCGCAACGTTTTGATCACGCGCCTGCAACTTGAACCAGTGAACAATCTTGGCCCGCGCCCGCGAGGTGGTGATGTAGCCCAGGTTGGGGTTCAGCCAGTCGCGGCTCGGCGTGCCGTGTTTGCTGGTGATGATCTCGACCTGTTCACCGGTTTGCAGGCTGTAGTTGAGCGGCACAATGCGCCCGTTGATCTTCGCGCCCCGGCAGTTATGGCCGATTTCGGTGTGTACCCGATACGCGAAGTCCAGTGGCGTCGAGCCTTTGGGCAAGTCGATGGCATGCCCGTCGGGCGTGAAGATGTAGACCCGGTCCGGTTCGATATCGACCCGCAACTGATCGGCCAGACCACCGATGTCGCCCAGTTCCTCGTGCCACTCCAGCACTTGGCGCAACCACGAGATTTTTTCTTCGTACTGGTTGGAGCCGGCTTTAACGTCGGTGCCCTTGTAACGCCAGTGTGCACACACGCCCAGTTCAGCTTCTTCGTGCATGGCGTGGGTGCGAATCTGCACCTCAAGCACTTTGCCCTCAGGGCCGATGACGGCGGTGTGCAGCGAGCGATAGCCGTTCTCTTTAGGGTTGGCGATGTAGTCGTCGAATTCTTTGGGGATGTGGCGCCACAACGTGTGGACGATCCCCAGCGCGGTGTAGCAATCGCGCATTTCGGGCACCAGCACGCGCACGGCACGCACGTCATAGATCTGGCTGAAGGCCAGGCCTTTGCGCTGCATCTTGCGCCAGATGGAATAGATATGTTTGGCCCGACCGCTGATGTCAGCGTCCACCCCGGTGGCCACCAGTTCGGTGCGCAACTGGTTCATCACATCACTGATAAAGCGCTCGCGATCAAGGCGACGCTCATGCAGCAAGGTGGCGATCTGTTTGTATTGCTCAGGCTCAAGGTAGCGAAAGGACAAGTCCTCCAGCTCCCACTTGATATGGCCAATGCCCAAGCGATGCGCCAGTGGCGCATAAATATCGAACACCTCACGGGCGACGCGATTGCGCTTCTCGTCCGGGGCATTCTTGACCGCCCGTATGGCGCAGGTACGTTCAGCCAGCTTGATGAGCGCCACACGCACGTCATCGACCATCGCCACCAGCATTTTGCGCAGGTTTTCAACCTGTCCCTGCGTGCCCAGCACCATAGACTGGCGCGGGCTGAGGCTGGTGCTGATGGCCGCCATGCGCAGCACGCCATCAATCAGCTTGGCCACCACCGGACCAAAACGCTGACTGACTGCGGGCAGTTGAATCTGCCCTTCACGTACGCCGCGATACAAAATCGCGGCGACCAACGAATCCTGGTCCAGCTTGAGGTCCGCCAGGATTTCAGCGATTTCCAACCCGGTCCGAAAGCTCGACGTGCCCTCGGTCCACAGGTTTTTCGCCGCATTGGCTTGTTGTTCGGCCTCGCGTGCAAACTCACAGGCTTCTTTCAAGGCTTCACGGTCCAGCGCGACGTCAACGCTCACGGCATGGTCAAGCCATGCCTCAAGGTTGAGACTGCCGTCAGTGTTGATCGGCTGGTGTGCTCTGACCTGTACCATCTTGCTTACCTTCCCTACGGCGCACATTCAATGCGCCGAAATCACCGACCCGAATCCCAACTCCACGCCACTGGGCCAAGTCGCGTGGAACTGCGGGCCCGTCGAAATAGACAGACCGTCCTAGTCTGCTTCAAATAACGCCATTGCCTCGACATGCGCGGTTTGCGGAAACATATCGAGGATTCCGGCACGTTTTAACCGATAACCCTGTTTCATCAGCTCAACCGTGTCGCGCGCCAGCGTGGCCGGGTTGCACGACACATACACCAAACGTTTGGCCCCCAGGCCAGACAACGTGCGTACTGCTTCATAAGCGCCGTCGCGGGGCGGGTCGAGCAACACAGCAGCAAACCCTTGTTTGGCCCATTGTGCGTTCGCCAGCGGCTGCGACAGGTCAGCCTGAAAAAACGCTGCATTATGCAGGTTGTTAGTGACCGCGTTTTGCCCGGCGCGTTCGACCATCGTCGTAACCCCCTCAACGGCCACCACTTCGCGAACCTGCTTGGCCAGAGGTAAGGCGAAATTACCCAGCCCGCAAAACAAGTCAAGCACCCGCTCCTCGGCCTGTGGCGCAAGCCATGTCAGCGCCTGCGCCACCATGGCTTCGTTGACGCCTGCGTTGACCTGAACAAAATCACCGGGCCGATACGCCAACTCCAAATCCCATTGCTCTAAACGGTAGCCCAAGCGTTGCTGCGCATCGACCGGCTGTGGATCGCCGTCGCCATGCAGCCACAATTGAGCGTCATGGGCTGCACAAAACGCCTGCAACACCTGCATGTCTGCCTCGTTGAGGGGCGCCATGTGCCGCAACAACACGGCAATCGCCGAGCCACTGAACAACTCGACATGGCCCAGCGCCTTGGGATTGCTCAACTGACGCAACATGGCGGGCAGCCCGGTCATGATAGGTTGCAAAGCCTGTACCAGCACTAAACAGTGATCAATTGCCACGATGTCTTGACTGCCGGCAGCCCGAAAACCGACCTCCAGATGCTTGGCCCGCACGTCCCAACGCACCGCAATGCGGGCGCGACGGCGATAGCCAAACTCGGGACCGGTCAAGGGCGCCGCCCACTCGTCGGGTTCTACCCCGGCCACACGCGACAATTGCTCGGTGAGCATGCGCTGTTTCAGTGCGAGCTGCTCTTCGTGGGGCATATGTTGCACGCTGCATCCGCCACATCGTCCGGCATGGGCACACGGCGCGGCACGGCGCACCTCACTGGCGCTGAACACGCGCTCGGTGCGCGCCTCAACCACTTTGCCGTGAGCACCCAACACCCGCGCCTCAACCTCTTCACCGGCCAGGGCGCCCGACACAAACCAGGTACGCCCCTCGATAAAGGCAATGCCACGGCCGTCGTTGGCCAGACGCTCAATGCGCACACGTTGTTTCTTGCCTGTCGGCACTTGCGCGGCTTTGGTGCCACCCGTTGGCTGGAAACGCAGGCCTCTCTCTTGCTTAGCCATCAGTTAGGCGCATCGTAAATGCCGGTCGACAAGTAACGGTCGCCACGGTCACAAATGATGGCGACGATGACCGCATTCTCGACTTCCTCAGACAAGCGCAACATCGCTGCCACCGCCCCGCCCGACGACACACCACAGAAGATGCCTTCTTCGCGGGCCAGTCGGCGCATCACGTCCTCGGCTTCACGCTGAGCCATGTCGACGATGCGGTCTACACGATCGGCCTGATAGATTTTGGGCAGGTATTCGGTCGGCCAGCGACGGATACCGGGGATGGCGGCGCCTTCCATCGGCTGCAAACCGACGATTTGTACGTTCGGGTTTTGCTCTTTCAAGAAGCGCGACACGCCCATGATGGTGCCGGTGGTGCCCATCGAACTGACGAAATGGGTGATGGTGCCTTCGGTCTGGCGCCAGATTTCCGGGCCGGTACTGGTGTAGTGCGCCTCGGGGTTATCGCCGTTGGCAAACTGATCGAGCACCTTGCCACGGCCTTGGGCCTGTAACGTGTCGGCCAGGTCGCGGGCACCTTCCATGCCCTCTTCCTGGGAGACCAGGATCAGCTCGGCACCGTAGGCCGTCATGGCGGCCTTGCGCTCGGCGCTGGAGTTGTCGGGCATGATCAGGATCATCTTGTAACCCTTGATCGCGGCGGCCATGGCCAATGCGATACCGGTATTACCCGAGGTGGCTTCGATCAGGGTATCGCCGGGCTGGATCTGGCCGCGCGTTTGAGCACGGTCAATCATCGACAGCGCAGGCCGGTCCTTGACCGAACCCGCCGGGTTATTCCCTTCGAGCTTGAGCAACAAGGTATTGGTGGTGTTGCCGGCCAGGCGCTGCAAGCGCACCAGCGGCGTGTTGCCGACGCAGTCGGCGATAGTGGGGTACTGCAAGGTCATGGCGTATTCGCAATCCGGACTGCGGGGCCGCACATCATACCGACAAACGCCAATTGCCCATATCACGCAAAGTGCGCAGCTTATGGCTAAAGGCTATAAGCAAGCTTTTGGTCTGAAGGCTCACAGACTCGCAGACGCAAATGCACGCGCAACCCCGGCCCGTGATTCTCAGCCCACAAACTGCCGCCCTGTAGCCTTAAGGCGTTGCGCGCAATGCTCAAGCCCAGCCCAAACCCGCCATCACCGGGGCGTGAACCATCGAGGCGGATAAACGGTGCAAAGATTCGCTCCAGCTCTTGTGGCGCCACGCCGCCGCCCTGATCGTCGAGCCATAAGTGCCACATATCGCCCTCACGCTGCCCACTCAAACTGACCACGCCCTCAGGCGGTGAGTGACGAATCGCATTGCGCAGGATGTTTTCCAGGGCTTGCGCCAAGCTATTGAGATGGCCCTGCACCCAGCAATCGGCCTCCACGAAACAGGGCAGACGGTCCTCGGTCCAGCCACTTTCAAAGCGCGCGTTTTCACTGATCATTTCCCACAGTGCCTGCACTTGAATGTCTTCCAGCGGCAACGGCCCGCGCTCGGCATCCAGCCACGCCAGTTGCAGGGTGTCTTCGACCAGCCGCTGCATGCCGTCCACTTCGCGGCTCAAGCGTTCGCGCAACGCGGCTTCGCCCTGCTCGCTGTCACACGCCACCCGCAAGCGGCTCAAAGGCGTACGCAATTCATGGGACAAATCGCGCAGCAACTGTTGCTGTTGGCTGACGGTACTTTGCAAACGCTCGGACATTTGGTCAAACGCACGCCCCAAATCGCCCAACTCATCCTGACGACTGGTGGTCTGGCTCGACAGCCGCGCGCCCAATTGATCGGCGCGCCAGGCATTGGCCTGTTCGCGCAGATGATTGAGCGGCACGATCAATAACCGATAGAGGCCGACGCACAGCAGCAACGTGAATAAACCGGGGATGACGCCGTTGGTGATGATGCGCCAGATGAACTGCGAGCGCCCCGGCATAAAACGTTGCGGCAACTCGATGACCAGATACCCCAACGATGAGTCGCGCGGGAACGGCACCTTGATCCACGGCCGCGCGGCCTTCAAATGGCTGACGGGCCAATCCAGACCGCGCAAAAAGGTCAAACG
This sequence comes from Pseudomonas sp. TWR3-1-1, assembly GCF_049896545.1. NCBI lineage: Bacteria > Pseudomonadati > Pseudomonadota > Gammaproteobacteria > Pseudomonadales > Pseudomonadaceae > Pseudomonas > Pseudomonas sp. TWR3-1-1. Next base: position 696,863 of record NZ_JAFCUO010000001.1, on the reverse strand, counting down.
CTGACTTTCGGCATCTCTGAGCGGGTAGCTGCTCAGCGACTGCAAATCCTGGCCGATGACCCCGATCCAGCCGCTCTCTACCTGCCCCAGCGCTTGCAACCATTGGTCGACACCGGCTTGCTGGCCGCTTTCCCAGGCCCTTTCGGCCTCGCTCGCATACCGCAGCAGCGTGCTGCGCGCCTCCTGGGACAGAAACCCGGTGCGCTTGTCCATGTAGCGTCCCCAAGACCAACTGAGCCAGATCATCAGCAGGCAGAACGCAACCAACAGGCACGCCAGCTTCCAGAACACCGAGTGTTTGCCCGGCACCTTATAGCGCATCATTGGCGCTCAACACGTAGCCCTTGCCCCACACCGTGCGCACTTCACGCGCGTGATAGCCGAGGGTTTTGAGCTTGCGACGAATTTGGCTGATGTGCATGTCCAGGCTGCGATCATGCGGCGCGTAGCCACGTTGCAGCACATGCTGATAAAGAAAAGCTTTGCTCAGCACTTCGTCGCCATGACGGTTAAGGGTGTCGAGCAAGCGGTACTCACTGCGCGTCAACCCGGCCCACTGCGCGCCGTAGCGCACGTCGCTGGCGCTGTCATCCATAAACAGTTCGTCTTCAACCGCAGGCGACACGGACAAAACGCTGGTTCGGGGCGTGCGATCAAGCGCCACCCGCCGCAAAATGGCGGCAATACGCACCTCAAGCTCGGCCATGCTGAACGGCTTGGGCAAGTAGTCATCGGCGCCCAATTGAAAACCATTGATACGGTCAGCCTCCGCGCCCAACGCCGACATCAGAATCACCGGCAATGCGTGGGTCTGGCGCAATTGCGTGAGCACATGCAGGCCATTCATGCCGGGTAACAGAATGTCCATCAGCACCACGTCAAAGTGTTCGTGTTGCGCGAGGGCCAAACCTTGCTGGCCGTTTTGGCACCACACCACCTCAAAGCCGCTGCGCTGCAACTGCTCGTGCAGATAGGCCCCCAGCACGGGGTCATCTTCAATGGCCAAAAGGCGGGAGGGGCTGATTACGACGGGATTCATTAGCGTCTGCAAGTCATTCTCAATCGGCGATTATTCAAGATTGAGCCTGCGCGAGCAACCGGCACAGGGGTAAGCGGGGCTGATGTCGATCAAAGGCAGGGCCTGAACTTGAAATTTCTGCGCGTGGGGTGATAGTCAAATCGCTACACTGCCAGCAAACCCGCGCCGGATGCGCGGGGCAAAAAATCAGAAAGACGTGGAGCTGGAGAGTTGCGTGCTTAAAAATCTGGGTATCAAAGGCCGCGTATTGTTGCTCACGTTAGTGCCCGTCAGCTTGATGGCGATGCTGCTCGGCGGCTATTTCACCTGGCTGCAACAATCGGAGTTACAGGCTCAACTGCTGCAACGCGGTGAAATGATTGCCGAGCAACTCGCGCCGCTGGTGGCCCCCGCGCTGGGCCGTCATGACACCGCCCTGTTGGCGCGCATCGCCACCGAGTCGCTTGAGCAGCAAGATGTGCGTGCCGTGTCGTTCCTCGACGCCAATCACGAAATCCTCGCCCATGCCGGGCCGGTCATGCTCAATCAGGCCCCGCAGGGCAACAGCACGCACTTGCTGCAACGTACCGACAACGACGCCACCCGCTATCTATTGCCGGTGTTTGGCCGCCACCGCAACCTGGCCGGTGACGTCATTCCCAACGAAGCGCATCGCCTGCTGGGTTGGGTCGAACTTGAACTGTCCCACAGCAGCATGTTGCTGCGCGGCTACCGCAGTTTGTTTGCCAGCTTGCTGCTGATTGTCAGCGGCCTGGTGTTTAGCGCTCTGCTGGCGCTGCGCATGAGCCGCACCATCAATGCACCGTTGGGCCAGATCAAACAGGCGGTCGCGCAACTCAAAGACGGTCAACTGCAAACCCGCTTGCCGCCCTTGGGCAGTCACGAACTGGATGAGCTGGCATCGGGCATCAATCGCATGGCCGAAACCCTGCAAAACGCTCAGGAAGAACTGCAACACAGCGTTGATCAAGCCACCGAAGACGTGCGCCAAAACCTTGAAACCATCGAAATCCAGAACCTTGAGCTGGACCTGGCGCGCAAAGAGGCCCTTGAAGCCAGCCGCATCAAATCCGAGTTTCTGGCCAACATGAGCCATGAAATTCGCACCCCGCTCAACGGCATTCTGGGCTTTACCCACTTGCTGCAAAAAAGCGAGTTGACCCCGCGCCAGTTCGACTACCTGCACACCATTGAAAAGTCGGCCGACAACCTGCTGGGCATCATTAACGAAATTCTCGACTTCTCAAAAATCGAAGCCGGCAAACTGGTGCTCGACAGCACGCCGTTCAACCTGCGCGACCTGTTGCAAGACACGCTCACCATCCTCGCCCCCTCCGCCCACGAAAAAGGCCTGGAGCTGGTGAGCCTGGTGTACCGCGATACCCCGCTGTCGTTGATTGGCGACCCGCTGCGACTCAAGCAAATCCTGACCAATCTGGTCAACAACGCCATCAAGTTCACCCGTGAAGGCACGATTGCCGTGCGCGCCATGCTCGAAGACGTGGATGAAAATGACGGCAGCGTGCAACTGCGCATCAGCGTTCAGGACACCGGCATCGGCTTGACCAGTCAGGATGTGCGCGCGCTGTTCCAGGCTTTCAGCCAGGCCGACAACTCGTTGTCCCGCCAACCCGGCGGCACGGGTCTGGGACTGGTGATTTCCAAGCGCCTGGTGGAGCAGATGGGGGGCGAAATTGGCGTCGAGAGCACCCCCGGCGAAGGGTCTGTGTTTTGGATCAGCGTCAGCCTGCCCAAAGCCCGGGATGATGTCGAAGACCTGCCGGGCGCCCCGCTGCTGGGCCGTCGCGTGGCCCTGCTGGAAAAACACGATCTGGCCTGCCAGGCCTTGCAGCATCAGCTCGAAGACTGCGGGCTGGACGTCACGCCATTCAACACCCTGGAAAACCTCTGCAACAGTGTGACCAGCGCACACCAGACAGAGCAGGCATTCGAACTGGTGGTGCTGGGCGTCACCGCCAAAGACATTCCGCCAGAGCGTCTGAACCAGCACATCTGGGATCTCGAACACCTGGGCTGCAAAGTGCTGGTGTTGTGCCCTACCACTGAACAACAGTTGTTCGGCGCATCGGTGCCCAACGCCCATGACCAATTGCAGTCAAAACCGGCATGCACACGCAAACTTCGCCGCACGTTAGCGGACTTGATCGAGCCTCGGCAAACCCGCAACGAACCCATCGGGCTATTGGCCAGCCGTGCGCCGCGCATTTTGTGCGTCGACGACAACCCGGCCAACCTGCTGCTGGTACAGACTTTGCTGGAAGACATGGGTGCCAAGGTCACCGCACTGGACAGTGGCTATGCCGCCGTCGATGCGATCAAGAACGAGGCCTTCGATCTGGTGCTGATGGACGTACAAATGCCTGGCATGGACGGTCGCGATACCACCGAAGTGATCCGTCAATGGGAGAGCGAGGGGCAATCCACCCCGCTGCCGATTGTCGCCCTGACGGCCCACGCCATGGCCAACGAAAAACGTGCGCTGCTGCAAAGCGGCATGGACGACTACCTGACCAAACCCATCAGTGAGCGCCAACTGGGCCAGGTAGTGCTGAAGTGGACCGGGCTTGCGCTGCTCAACCAAGTCAGCGAAAGCAGCCCCGAGCCTGGGCGCAATAACGCCAAACTGCCGGTCCTCGACCACGACGAAGGTCTGCGTCTGGCGGCCGGCAAGGCTGACCTGGCCGCCGACATGCTCGCCATGCTGCTGGCATCCCTGGAAGCTGACCGACAGGCCATCCACCAGGCCCGTGAAGCGCGAGACAACAACGCACTGATTGAGCGGGTCCACCGTTTGCACGGCGCGACGCGTTACTGCGGTGTGCCGCAATTGCGTGCCGCCTGCCAGCGCAGTGAGACCTTACTCAAGCAAGACAACCCTAACGCTTACGCCGCGCTGGACGAACTGGATCAGGCCATCACGCGCCTGTCCAATGAAGCGCGAAGCACCGCCTAGCCCCACCCTCAACCAAGGAAGACCCTCATGCGCATCCTTCTGTTCAGCAGCCAAACCTACGACCGCGACAGCTTTACCGCCGCCACGCAGCACGCAGGCTTTGAGCTGCACTTTCAACCGGCGCGCCTGAGCCTGGACACCGCCGCACTGGCCCATGACTACGAGGTGGTGTGCCCCTTTATCAATGACGACCTGAGCGCCCCGGTGCTTGAACAATTGGCAGCCGGGGGCACGCGCCTGATCGCCCTGCGTTCGGCGGGGTATAACCATGTCGATCTGCTGGCCGCCAAGCGTCTGGGGTTAAGCGTGGTGCGCGTGCCTGCGTATTCCCCGCATGCGGTGGCCGAACATGCCGTGGCGTTGATTCTGGCGCTTAACCGCCGTCTGCACCGGGCCTACAACCGCACCCGCGAAGGCGATTTCACCCTGCACGGCCTCACCGGGTTCGATCTGGTGGGCAAGACCGTCGGCGTGGTCGGCACCGGGCAAATCGGTGCCACGTTCGGCAAAATCATGGCCGGTTTTGGTTGCAAGCTGCTGTGCTTCGACCCGTACCCCAACCCCGCCTTGCTGGCACTTGGCGCTGAATACGTGAGCATGGCCGAATTGATTGCCGGTTCGCACATCATCAGCCTGCATTGCCCGCTGACCAGCGAAAACAAACACATGATCAACCACGACAGCCTCGCCACCCTGCAACACGGCGCAATGCTGATCAACACCGGGCGTGGCGCACTGGTGCACACCCCGTCCCTGATCGACGCGCTCAAAAGCGGCCAGCTCGGGTATTTGGGCCTGGATGTGTACGAAGAAGAAGCCCAGCTGTTTTTCGAGGACCGCTCAGACTTGCCGCTGCAAGACGACGTACTGGCACGGTTGCTGACCTTTCCCAACGTCATCATCACTGCGCATCAGGCGTTCCTGACCCGCGAGGCGCTCAGCGCAATTGCGGGCACCACGCTGGACAATATCCAGGCCTGGAAAAGCGGCTCGCCACACAACCTGATCGAAGGTTGAGCGCTCACGCCTGGAGCTTTGAGGTCTGCGTGCTAGCATAGCGGCCTATTTGGAGGACCCATGGTCGAACACGATTTCCGCTACAACCTGCTTAGCCCGCAGCACACCCTGATCGAATGCCGTGCCTTGATGCCGGGTCGCTACCAAGTGACCGGCAACGGCGGCTCGATTCAAAACGATGACGTGCTGATTGTGACGCTCAAAGGCAGCAAGGACTTGGCCATGCGTTTGACGGTCGAAAAAGTCCGTCACCTGATCAACCCGCGCGGTCAATGGGTAGCCGTGGCCCACGGCCCGGTCTTCGGCGAACTGGCGATTCACGAATGGCAGGTCAACTGTGATGCGTGTGACAAAGAGCTGAAGTTTGAATTTGCGGTCGACGCCAAACTGGGCACCAAAGCGCAAAAGCCTGCTGCCAGCGCGCGCATTGCCGAGTTGGGCTGGAGCACCGAAGGCAGCAAACACCTGTGCCCCCAATGCCAAAAGGAACGCGCATGAAACGCCTGACCTTACTGGCCCTGCTAGGCGCAAGCCTGATGGGCTGCGCGGGTGATCCGGTTAAATTGCAGCAAAACCACACCTACGTACTGGAGTGGATTGGCGAACGCCCGCTGATTGACCGCAGCCACTTGACCGTGACGCTGGACGATGCAGGCCGCGCGTATGGCAGCGGTGGTTGCAACCACTGGTTCGCGCCTTACACCCTGGACGGCCATAAACTGACCTTCGGTGGCGTAGGCAGCACCCGCAAGGCCTGCGCTCCGGCGCTGATGGAGCAGGAGCAACGCTTCTTCAAGGCCCTGCAAACCGTTGAACGCTGGGACATCTCGCCCATCGAGCAAGTGCGTTTCTGGCCGGCCGAAGGCAAGCCCCTGCGCCTGTGGCCCGAAGAAAGCTGATCCCCTGGTACAGGAGCGAGCGTGTTCGCTCCTGTACACCGATGTGATTACGACCCCTTCAATTCCTTGAGCTTGGCCAACACGCCCGCCGCGGTCTGTTCGCCCAGCAACTGCGCCCGCACTTTGCCTTTCTCATCGAGAATGAACGTCACCGGCAGCGCTTCACTGCGTGGCAGATCAAACACCTCGGCCGGGTCTTGCGCCAGCACGGTAAAGGTAATGCCCAGCGCAGTCGCCGCATCGCTCAGCTCCTTGCCCTGCAAGCCATCGAAGTTCACCCCGAACACGCCCACCGACTGCCCTTGCAGCTGTTTTTCCAGCGCATTGAGCTCTGGAATTTCTACCCGGCACGGCCCACACCACTCAGCCCAGTAATTAATGACCTTCCACTGCTTGTCCAAACGCTCGGACGCAACTTTTTGACCGTGTTGGTCAACCCCGTAATCATTGCCGCACCCCGCCAGCATTAACGTCGCAGTGACGGCGGCGAGCGCCATGAGTCGCTTAAACATGCGTTGATCCTTCTCAATGAATACCCACAAAAAACCACGGGACGGCGGCCATTTACCGCACACGGTTCAGGCGCGGCCGTCAGGCGGGTAGAATAGCCGCCACCTTACGCAAGATGCGACCCGCACATGACCGATCTGACGCTTTATCACAACCCGCGCTGCTCGAAATCGCGCGGTGCGCTCGAACTCCTCCAGGCTCAGGGCCTGACGCCCAACGTGGTGCGTTACCTCGAAACGCCACTCAACGCAGCCCAACTGAGCGATCTGCTGGCCAAACTGAAGATCAGCGCCCGCCAACTGCTGCGCACCGGTGAAGAGGAATACACAACCCTCAACCTGGCTGACAGCAACCTGAGCGATGCACAGTTGATCGACGCGATGGCCGCTCACCCCAAACTCATCGAGCGCCCGATTCTGGTCGTCGGCAACCACGCCGTGATCGGTCGCCCGCCCGAAAAAGTCCTGGAGATTCTGCCGTGAGCACGCCTTACATTCTGGTGCTGTATTACAGCCGCAATGGCTCGACCAGCGAAATGGCACGCCAAATCGCCCGCGGCATTGAGCAAGGCGGCATGGAGGCACGCTTGCGCACCGTGCCAGCGATTTCCACTGAATGCGAAGCCGTGGCCCCTGCGATTCCAGTTGAAGGCGCGCTGTACGCCAGCCTCGATGACTTGAAAAACTGCTCGGGCCTGGCATTGGGCAGCCCGACCCGCTTCGGCAACATGGCCGCGCCTCTCAAATACTTTTTGGATGGCACCAGCAACCTGTGGCTGACCGGTGCCCTGGTGGGCAAACCGGCTGGCGTGTTCACCTCCACCGCCAGCTTGCACGGCGGTCAGGAAACCACCTTGCTGTCGATGCTGTTGCCACTGATGCACCACGGCATGCTCGTCACCGGCCTGCCTTACAGCGAATCGGCCTTGCTACAGACCACCGCAGGCGGCACGCCTTACGGGCCAAGCCACCATGCGGGCGCCGACGGTAAACGCGGGCTGGACGAACACGAAATCGCGTTGTGTCGTGCACTGGGCCAACGCCTCGCCGGCATCGCGCTGAAACTGGAGAACACCCGTGGCTAAACAGCCCAAAGTGCTGCCGTCCATCGAGTGGCTACAGCCGCGCGTGCGCCTCATGCGGGCGCTAAGCCTGGTGTGCTTCTTTGGCTTTATCGGCTTGCTGTGCGTGTACTACCTGATGTTCGCCAACTTGCATGGCGCCCGTCCCTGGGTGATTTTGCTGATCGAGTTGGTGCCGCTGATGTTTCTGGTGCCCGGCATGCTGCTCGGCAACCCGCGCGGGCACTCCTTCACCTGTTATGTGATCAATTTGTACCTGATCAAAGGCGCACTGGCGGCCTTCGACCCCAACCGTCAGCTGTTCGGTGTGCTGGAAATTGCCGGCAGTGTGGCGGTGTTTGTCAGCGCGATGCTGTTTGTGCGCTGGCGCCATCAGTTGGACCGGCGGCTGGCGGGCGAGTAAGACGAGGCTGCGACGCTGGGTTATCGACGCCCTTGTAGTCGCGGCCACAGGATGCGAGATCGCTGAAGATTGATCGCAGCCTGCGGCAGCGACTACAGGGGTTAATCAGTGATTGACGGTGAAGGCCAGCATTTGTGACAGCTGGCACATCGGCCGCCCGCTCTCGGCATGCCATTGGTTGAAAGCGTTTTGCACAATGGCCAAATCCCGCAGGCTGGTCGGCGCTTTGTCCACCAGCTTTTGCGCATTCAACGCCGCCACCACGTCATAGCTCGGCACGAAGGTGTCTTTGCCCACCATGCGCAAAAAACGCGGGGCCGAAAGCCCGCCCAATTGGTGCCCGTGCTTGGCCAGGTACTTCCACAAGCCCACGATGTCGGTCACCGGCCAGTCAGCGATAAATGCACCAAAGCTGCCGTGCTCGTGAGCGATGTCGAGCACCATCTGCGCATTGCGTGGCACGCTTTTAAGCTTGCCCAAATGCCGAATGATCCGGGCGTCCTGCATCAGGCGCTCCAGGTGTTCTGCGCCCATCAGCACTACTTTTTCCGGGTCGAAGCCAAAAAAAACGGTTTCAAACACCGGCCACTTGGCATCAACCACACTGTGTTTGAGCCCGGCGCGAAATACGCGCAAGGCCAGGGTCGAGAGGTAACGGTCGTCTGGAATCGCCCGCAACTGGGCTGCGTTTAACGGCACAGGCAAGTGGGCTTCGAGCGCGGCGGCAGAACCAAAACGGTTCAAACAATACTCGTGCAGCCATTTGTAGTCGCGCATGCCCTCTCCTCTTGGCAGTTGGGGTGTTACGTGTGGGATCAGAGCCTGCGAACGGCTCAGAGGTTCAGCACATTGACGAAACGCGAGGCTGCCGTGTCATCGATTTTCAGGCTGGCAAAGTCAAACAGGTTGCGATCGGCCAATTGTGACGGGTTCACATTCTGCAAACTGCGGAAGATGCTGTCGGTGCGGCCCGGCGTTTTGCGGTCCCACTCTTGAAGCATGTCCTTGACCACTTGGCGTTGCAGGTTTTCCTGAGAACCGCACAGGTTGCACGGGATGATCGGGAACTGCTGCACATCGGCGTAGGCCTGAATGTCTTTTTCTTTGCAGTACGCCAGCGGGCGGATCACCACGTTGCGCCCGTCATCGGACAGCAGCTTGGGCGGCATCGCCTTGAGGTGACCGTTGAAGAACATATTGAGGAAGAAGGTCTCAACGATGTCGTCGCGGTGATGCCCCAAAGCCATCTTGGTCGCCCCGATTTCGTCAGCGAAGGTGTACAGCGTGCCACGGCGCAGGCGCGAGCACAGCGAACAGGTGGTCTTGCCCTCTGGAATCAGTTCCTTGACCACCGAATAGGTGTCTTTTTCGACGATGTGGTACTCAACGCCCAACGCTTTGAGATAGGCCGGCAGCACGTCTTCAGGGAAGCCCGGCTGTTTTTGGTCCATGTTCACGGCGACGATTTCAAAGCGGATGGGCGCCACTTTCTGCAAATGCAGCAGCACATCAAGCAGCGTGTAGCTGTCTTTGCCGCCCGACAGGCAGACCATCACCTTGTCGCCATGCTCGATCATGTTGAAATCGGCAACGGCCTCACCGGTCAATCGGCGCAGGCGTTTCTGGAGTTTTATTTGAGAGACCGACAGAGTGCCCATAGCGCTTCAATTCCGCGAGTTAAGACAAAAGCTGGCGATTTTACCCCTAAATTCGCGACGCACGAACCCCCTGTGCAAGGCTTAAGACGCCAAAGCGATTAACCCCCGGCCTGACAGCACAATATGCTCTAAAGCACCGGCTCTATTGGGCGGCAGGTTTCCTATACTGCGACATAAGGCCGCAAGCCCTCTCACTTGATCACCTATTCAGGCTGCGCGACCGGCACGCGTCCCACTGGGGGCGATGCGTCTTACTACAGGAGCGACAGCCATGATCCATCACGTTGTGGGCCTTTTCACCCACCCCGATAAAGAGTGGCGCCAGATCCGTGGCGATGCCGAAGAAAGCATCAGCCACATGTACTTCACCCATACGTTGATCCTGGCCGCGATCCCGGCCATTTCCGCCTTTATTGGCACCACTCAGGTCGGCTGGGTCATCGGCAGCCGTGCCCCGGTGATGCTGACCACTGAAAGTGCGCTGTGGATGACCGTGATGTCTTACCTGTCCATGCTGGTGGGCGTGGGCGTGATGGGGGCCTTCATTCACTGGATGGCCCGCACCTATGACGCGCAACCGAGCATGGCGCGCTGCGTGGCATTCGCCACCTACACCGCCACGCCGCTGTTTATCGGCGGGCTGGCCGCGCTGTATCCGCACATGTGGCTGGGCATGGCCGTGGGCACCGCAGCGATCTGCTACACCGTTTACTTGCTGTACGTCGGCTTGCCAACCTTCATGAGCATCGACCCGGATGAAGGCTTTTTGTTTTCAAGCTCGGTGCTTGCGGTCGGCCTGGTGGTGCTCGTCGCGATCATGGCCTTCACCGTGATCGTATGGGGCTTGGGGGTCGGCCCCGTCTACACCAATTAACGCGCCCGCCCCACCCGGTAGGCGTTGCCAAAGGTTGCGAGCTTTGAGTCTTTTAACCGCTCGCAGCCTTCGCCAGCGCCTACCGGGTGCGTGACCATTGAGCAGTAAGCGGTTCGGAAGCCTTTGCACTTGCGGCATAATCGCGGCTTCTGGAGAACCGAACCGCATGCCCGAGTTGCTCAATACCCGCGTCGAAGACTGTTTCAAACAGGCCGAAGTGTTTTTCAAGCGCCCCTTCAAACGCCCCGTGGTCAGTTTCAAATTGCGCGGCCAAAAGGCTGGCGTCGCCCATCTGCATGAAAACCTGCTGCGCTTTAACCCCCAGCTGTACCGCGAAAACAGTGAAGACTTTCTCAAGCAGACCGTGGCCCACGAGGTCGCGCACCTGATCGCCCATCAACTGTTTGGCGAACGCATCGCGGCCCATGGCGAAGAGTGGCAACTGATCATGCGCGGCGTGTACGAACTGCCGCCCAACCGCTGCCACACCTACGACATCAAGCGCCGCAGCGTCACCCGCTACATTTACCGCTGCCCCTGCCCCGACAGCGACTTTGCGTTCACCGCGCAACGTCACGGGCTGGTAAAAAAAGGACGGCGCTACCTGTGCCGTAAATGCCGCGAAACCCTGATATTCAGCGGCCTGACCCGCGTCGAATAACGCGCAATAAAAAACCCATCCGAAGATGGGTTTTTTAATGCGCTGCGCGTTACTTCATCAGCGAAGGGGTTGGGCCTTCAGCTACACCCAAATCGTCTTCAGGGCGGGTTTCTTCCAGCGGACGACCACCAGAAGCCAGCTCAGCGTGCAGCGTGTCTTCGTCCAGCTCCTTGACCCACTTGGCAACCACCAGAGTCGCGACCGCGTTACCCACCAGGTTGGTCAGGGCACGGGCTTCGGACATGAAACGGTCGATACCCAGAATCAACGCCAGGCCAGCCACCGGCAAGTGGCCAACGGCCGACAGCGTGGCCGCCAGTACGATAAAGCCGCTACCCGTCACGCCCGCCGCCCCTTTGGACGACAGCAACAGCACCAGCAACAGGGTGATCTGGTGCGTGATGTCCATGTGCGTGTCGGTGGCTTGCGCGATAAACACCGCAGCCATGGTCAGGTAGATCGAGGTGCCGTCAAGGTTGAACGAGTAACCGGTCGGGATCACCAGGCCTACAACAGACTTCTTGGCGCCCAGACGCTCCATCTTCACCAGCATGCGTGGCAGTGCGGACTCGGATGAGGAGGTGCCCAGCACGATCAGCAGTTCTTCACGGATGTAGCGGATCAGCTTGATTACGCTGAAACCGTGAGCGCGGGCAATACCACCCAGCACCACCAGCACGAACAGCACGCAGGTGATGTAGAAGCAGATCATCAGTTGACCCAGCTGCACCAGCGAACCGACGCCGTAAGCACCGATGGTGAAGGCCATCGCACCCAGCGCACCCAGTGGGGCCAGCTTCATGATCATGTTGATGATGTTGAACATCACGTGGGCGAAGCGGTCGATGAAGTCCAGCACCGGCTTGCCGTAGGCGCCCAGGCGGTGCAGGGCAAAACCGAACAGCACCGAGAACATCAGCACTTGCAGGATGTCGCCATTGGCGAAGGCACCGACGATGGTCGACGGGATCACGTTCAGGATGAAGCCAACGATGCTCTGGTCTGCACCCGCGGTCACGTAAGCCGCGACTTTGGAGGCGTCCAGGGTAGACACGTCGATGTGCATGCCGGCGCCCGGCTGCACCACGTTGACAACGACCAGACCGATCAACAGCGCAATGGTGGAGACCACTTCAAAGTAGAGCAGTGCATAACCGCCGGTTTTACCGACCGACTTCATGCTCTGCATACCGGCAATACCGCTCACCACCGTACAGAAAATGATCGGGGCAATGACCATTTTGATCAATTTGATAAAGCCATCACCCAACGGTTTGAGTGCTACGCCGGTTTCCGGGTAGTAGTGGCCCAGCAAAATGCCGATGGTGATCGCTACGATCACTTGCACATACAGGGATTTGTACAGTGGCTGACGAGTCGTCATTGCAAAGTTCCTCAAGTGCATCACTCGGCCATCATTCCATCTGAGACCGGCAACGCCCAAAGCGCGAACCCTCCTGTACTTGGAGGGATTTGTTGTGTCGAGCTGCTCTAACGGCAGACCTCTCGCACTTATTGCAAGGCGCGGGCCAATGTTGACTAAACCTCGCCAACGCCCGGCAGCACCCAGCCTTGTAGGAAATTGCAGATAAATCTTGTAGGACAACTTTGGCGGGTTTCCGCCCATTTGGCGTAAATGAACACAGCAGATGGCGGGTTTCCGCCTTCGAGATTGGCAGGTCGCTGCTCAGGTACAAGGGTGCGACTGCGGCGCAGCCGATCGCAGCCTCGTACCTCGACAGCGACTACAGGTGCTTCATAGCGCCGGAAAATGGATGCGGAACGCTGCCCCGCCCAAGGGTGAATCATCGAGGGTCAGTTGTGCGTCGTAGCTCTCAATGATGTCTTTGACCACTGCCAGGCCGATGCCCTGCCCCGGATGCTGACGATCAAGACGTTCGCCGCGTTGCAGAATACGCGCACGCTGATCGGGCGGTACACCGGGACCGTCATCTTCCACGCAGACGTCGATACCTGCTTGAGTGCGATGCAGGCTGATGCGCACTTGGCTCAAACACAGCCGCCAGGCGTTTTCCAGCAAGTTGCCGAGCAATTCCAGCAGCGCGTTTTGCTCTATCGGCACATGGCTCAAGGCCGGGATGTCGTAGCTGACGTTGACCCGTTTGTCGCGATAGACCTTCTCAAGGGTGTTGCACAGGCTTTCAACCACCGGGATCAGCTCAACCTGATGGCGCACCAAACCGCTTTTACGCAAGCTGGCCCGCTGCAACTGGTAGCTGATCTGCTGGTTCATGCGTTCGATCTGGGTTTGCAGCACCCACGCCTGTTCACGGTCTTGCGGACGCTGCGCCATGCTTTCACTGACCCCCTGCAACACCGCCAGCGGTGTTTTCAGGCTGTGGGCCAGATCATCCAGCGAATCCCTGTACCGCGCGCGTTGTTCGCGCTCGCTTTGCAGCAGGCGGTTCAAGGAGCCGGTCAACCGCAGCAATTCACGCGGGTGTTGCTCGCTGAGGCTGTCGCGCTCGCCGGTTTCAATCTGGTCCAGTTCCTGACTCAAACGTCGCAAGGCTTGTAACCCCCACGTCAAACCAATCCATAACAGCGCCAGCAACACAAACAATGCCGCGCCAAATCCCAGGTAAAGATTTTCACGCAGCCCGGCGAGGGTCATGTTGTATTCGCGCATGGGCTGCAACGCGACGAAGCTGAAGGCCGCGCTTTTGCCGCCCAGCAGCTTGACCTCCACGTCATAGACGAAGAACTCTTCGCCGTTGTCCTCGCGAATGCTTGCAAACTCGTTGCCGCGCCCGTCGTAGCGCGGCTTGTAGTTGATGGTTTCTTCTTGCGTGGCCCGCGAGCGCCACACCAGGTGCCCCTCGCGGTCATAGATGTAGCCGAGCAGGCGGCTGTCCGGCAGGTTGAATTGTTCGTCCGGCAGCAGGGCCGGCATTTTCAGGTGATTTTTGTCGACCCGTGCGGCAGAAATCAGGGTGGTGACATCTGAAGCCAAACGCTGCTCGATGGCGTCTTTGAGCGCCAGACTGAAAGCCCCCTGCATGGCCGGTAACAGCGCAAGCATGAACAACACGGCCAGCAACGTGGCCGCGAGCATCAATCTGACGCGCAGCGATCGAATCATCGGCAGCGCTCAGTAAACAGATACCCCAAGCCGCGCACGGTATCGATTGGCTTAAAGCCGTTTGCCCCCTCCAACTTGCGTCGCAGGCGCCCGACCAGCACCTCGATCACATTCGGATCACGTTCCTCGTCATCCGGGTACAGCTGCTCCATCAGTCGGTCCTTGGCCACCACCTGTTGGTGATGACGCATCAGGTATTCCAGAATCCGGTATTCATAGGCCGTCAGCGCCAGCGGCTCATCCTCAAGCTTCGCTTGCTTGCGATTGATGTCCAGCACCAGTTCGCCCGCAGTAATGGTCGATTGGGTAAAACCGCAGGAGCGGCGCAACAAGGCATTCAATCGCGCTTCCAGCTCTTCAAATTGAAAGGGCTTGACCACGTAATCGTCGGCACCCGCCGCCAGCCCTTCCACTTTGTCCTGCCAGTTCCCGCGCGCCGTGAGGATCAGGATCGGAAAGGTCTTGCCGCGTTTACGCAACTCGCGGATCAGCTCCAGCCCGCCCAAACCGGGCAAGCCCAGGTCGATCACCGCCAAGTCGTGGTTGAACTGTTCACTCTGGTACAAGGCTTCTTCAGCATTGGCCACCGCCTCGACCACATGCCCCTTTTCCGTGAGGCGGGTTTGCAAGTGATGACGCAACAGCGCCTCATCTTCAACCACCAGCAATTTCATCGCGCTCTCCCACGCTTGATCGCGCCTGCAAAGGCATAAAACACACCCGCACTCTACGGGTTTGGCCCTGAACACACTCTGAACAATAGTCCAAGAGTACCGGCCCCCTACCCAGCTCGGCCCAGACCCGGCAAAATGCGCGGCATGACCCGACTCCCCGCCTTGCCCGCCTGCTGCACGCCCTTGCGTGCCGACTGGCCCATGCCCCAGCCACTGCCCGGCAGCGTATGGCGCAGCACAGACTTCGTTCCGGCACAGCTTGGCGTGGATGACTTTGCGCGCAGTGCCATCGAAATGCCCGCCAGTATTCAACGCTCGGTGGCCAAACGCCAAGCCGAATTTCTGGCCGGGCGCCTGTGCGCTCGCGCCGCCTTGCTGCAATTGGACGGCACCCTTGGCGCACCCGCCATCGGCGAAGACCGGGCGCCCGTGTGGCCCGCGCACATCAGCGGTGCCATCACCCACAGCAACGGCCGCGCCGCGGCGGTGGTAGCGCTCAAGCGTGACTGGCAAGGCATTGGCATCGACCTTGAAAACCTGCTCAGTGCAGAACGCGCGCAACGTCTGGCCAAAGAGATCCTGACCCCAGCCGAGCTGGAGCGCATGGCCGCCAGCCCTCCTGAGCACATGGCGCTGGGGGTCACGCTGACGTTTTCGATCAAGGAAAGCTTGTTCAAAGCCCTGTATCCGCTGGTGAACACGCGCTTTTATTTTGAACACGCCGAAGTCCTCAGTTGGACGCCGAACGGGCAGGTGCGCTTGCGCCTGCTGACTGATCTCTCTGAGCACTGGCAACACGGGCGCGAAATCGACGGCCAATTTGCGCTGACTGACGGTCAGTTGTTGAGCCTGGTGGCCATTCACGGCGTGCCGCATCAGCGCCCCTGACGCCACGCCCGAGTGCGCCCTGCGCAATCGCTTCACCCGCTCATGACATAGACCTGTGTCATGCTTTATGCGGCTTTGCGCAAACGCCATTATTGGCCCGGCATGCCTGCATGCTATCGTTTGCGCCCCCTAATCGAGCGTATGGCCACTATGCCCGTGACGTCCCGTTATCTGCGTTTGGCGCTGTACACCGTGTTAATCCTGATGGGAGCGGCGGTGGTTGGCAGTTGGGCCATGCAGCAGGCCAAGCAGCAGGCATTAGAAGAAAGCGCCCGACGCGGCCCCGAGCAGTTGAACCTGTATGCCAACTCGCTGCACACCCTGATTGAACGCTACCGCGCATTACCGGCTGTTTTGGCACAAGACCCCGAGTTGATTTCGGCGCTGGCGGGGCCGGTCACGGCCGACATACAGACCCAGCTCAACCGCAAACTTGAACGTATCAATGGCGCCGCGCAGTCTTCGACCCTGGAGTTGCTCGACAGCACCGGCCTGGCAGTTGCCGCCAGTAACTGGAACACCTCCAACAGTTACGTCGGCCATAACTACGGATTTCGGCCTTATTTCAGCCAAACCCGCAGCCAGGGCACCGGGCGCTTTTTTGCCGTGGGTGTGACCAGCGGGATTCCGGGCTACTTTTTATCCAGTGCACTGCACGATGCCAACGGCGCGTTTTTGGGCGCTATCGTGGTCAAGCTTGAATTCCCGGAGCTGGAGCGCGAATGGAGCCAGGGCAACGACACGCTGCTGGTCAGTGATGCACGAGGCATTGTGTTTATTGCCAACCAGCCCGGCTGGCGTTATCGCCATCTACGCGCGTTGAACGACACTGACCGCAGCGAGATTGCCACCACCCGTCAATACGACAAACAGCCGCTCAGCCTGATGGCCACACGCACGCTGCAAAGCTTTGGCGACAACAGCTACCTGAGCCGGGTTGACGGCCCCGGCGGCCCGGCCGATTACTTGTGGGGTTCACTGGCGCTCAAAGCCGAAGGCTGGACCTTGCACTTGTTACGCAAGCCGCCCACTGCTGCCGAGGATGGACGAAATGCGGCGCTGGCCGCCATCGGCCTGTGGCTGACGCTGGTTTTCCTGGGGCTTTTTTTGCTGCAACGCTGGCGCATTGGAAGGTTGCGCCAGCGCAATCGCGAAGAGCTTGAGCAACTGGTTGAAGCCCGCACCAAAGATTTGCGCACCGCGCAGGACGGGCTGGTGCAATCGGCCAAGCTCGCGGCGTTGGGGCAGATGTCAGCAGCGCTGGCCCATGAAATCAACCAGCCTCTGACCGCCCAGCGCATGCAATTGGCGACCCTGCGCCTGCTGCTCGACCACGGTCGTATTGAGGACGCCTATAAAGCGCTGACACCCCTTGAGCACATGTTGACACGCATGGCGGCGCTCACAGGCCACCTCAAGACCTACGCCCGGCAAAGCCCCAGCGGCCTGCGCGAACGGCTGGACCTGGCCAGTGTGGTCGATCAGGCCTTACAGCTGGTAGAACCACGCCTGAAGGAGGAAGGGGTTGAGTTGGACATCCAGCTCATACGCCCGGCCTGGGTGCGCGGTGATGCCATCCGTCTGGAGCAAGTGCTGATCAACCTGCTGCGTAACGCGCTGGATGCCATGCGCGACACCCCGCGCAAGCACCTGGAGATTCGCATCGAAGCCGATCAACAGCTGTGGCACTTGACCCTCAGCGACAGCGGAGGCGGTATCAGCGACGAACATTTGGGTAAAATTTTCGACCCCTTCTTCACCACCAAACCGGTGGGGGATGGATTGGGCTTGGGGCTGGCGGTGTCTTACGCCATTGTTCACGAACTCGGCGGCCGCCTGACCGCTTGCAACCATGCCGAGGGCGCGCTGTTCACGCTGACGCTGCCCATCGCACAGGAACTTTGACCCATGCTCAACTCGGTAATCGTGGTCGATGATGAAGCCAGCATTCGGTCTGCCGTGGAACAGTGGCTGAGCCTGAGCGGCTTTGAGGTGCAGCTGTACAGTTGCGCCGAAGACTGCCTGAGCCAGTTGCCCGCACACTTTGCCGGGGTGATTGTCAGCGACGTGCGCATGCCAGGCATGGGCGGGCTTGCCTTGCTCACACGTTTGCAACAACTGGACCCCGATTTGCCGGTGATTTTGCTCACCGGCCACGGCGACGTGCCGATGGCCGTCGAAGCCATGCGCGACGGCGCCTACGACTTTCTGGAAAAACCCTTCAGCCCGGATGCGCTGCTCAGCAGCCTGCGCCGCGCCCTGGAAAAGCGTCAACTGGTGCTGGAAAACCGGCGCTTGCATGAACAGGTCGACCTGCGCGAACAGATCGAGGGGCGCCTTTTGGGCGTGTCCCGCAGCTTGCACACCTTGCGCCGCCAAGTCATGGACCTGGCACCGTTGCCGGTCAATGTATTGATTCGCGGTGAGACCGGCAGCGGCAAGGAGCTGGTTGCCCGTTGCCTGCATGACTTTGGCCCGCGTGCCGACAAACCGTTTGTGGCGCTCAACTGTGCCGCCATCCCCGAGCAATTATTCGAAGCAGAATTGTTCGGGCACGAAAGCGGCGCCTTTACCGGGGCGCAAGGCAAGCGTATCGGCAAGCTCGAATACGCCGATGGCGGCACCTTGTTTCTCGACGAGATCGAAAGCATGCCACTGGCTCAACAAGCCAAACTGCTGCGGGTATTGCAGGAGCAAAAACTGGAGCGGCTAGGCTCCAACCAAAGCATTCATGTGGACTTGCGGGTGATTGCCGCCACCAAACCGGACTTGCTGGAAGAAGCCCGCGCCGGGCGGTTTCGCGAAGACCTGGCCTACCGCCTGACGGTGGCCGAATTGCGCCTGCAACCCTTGCGCGAGCGCCGCGAAGACATCCCGCTGTTGTACGAGTATTTTTCGCGCAGCGCCGCTGAACGCTTGGGCCGTAGCGTGCAACCGATGAGCGGCGTGCAATTGACCACACTGCTCAGCCACGACTGGCCAGGCAACGTGCGCGAACTGGCCAACGTGGCCGAGCGTCAGGTGTTGGGCCTGGGTGAACCGCAATGGGATGAACCTGAGGTGGGGCAATCGCTGGTGGCCCAACAAGAAGCCTTTGAGGCCCAATGCCTGCGCTCAGCCTTGACCCGGCACAAAGGCGATATCAAGGCAGTGATGGCCGAGCTGCAACTGCCGCGCCGCACGCTCAACGAAAAAATGCAGCGTCATGGCTTGGTGCGAGAAGCGTTTTTGAATGACGCTTGATATCGGTTCGCAGACGCTGGCTCAGCCGCATCGGCGGAAATCCGCTCACCGCAAAGTGTGAATCAGCGGATTTCCGCTCACTTATCAATTGAACCCCTTATAAACCGGGGGTTCACATCTTGGCACAACTCCTGCTATTGCCCCGTAAGCACGCGTTTTGACGCGCTATAACAAAACCAAAAATAGAAGGATCCATTTAATGGATAACGCCAGTTCCCTGCCTGCCGGGTCGGCCTCTACGACCCCACCAGAAAAGACCACCTCCAGTCGCATCAAATCCATTTTCAGTGGTTCCGTCGGCAACATGGTCGAGTGGTACGACTGGTATGTGTACGCGGCTTTCTCGCTGTACTTCGCCAAGGCCTTTTTCCCTAAAGGCGACACCACTGCACAACTGCTCAACACCGCCGCGATTTTTGCCGTGGGCTTTTTGATGCGCCCCATCGGCGGCTGGCTGATGGGCCTGTACGCTGACCGCAAAGGCCGCAAGGCCGCGCTGATGGCTTCGGTGCTGCTGATGTGCTTCGGCTCACTGATCATCGCGCTGTCGCCGGGTTACGAAAGCATCGGCGTCTGGGCGCCAGTGCTGCTGGTCTTTGCCCGCTTGCTGCAAGGCTTGTCGGTAGGTGGCGAATACGGCACCTCGGCAACCTACCTGAGCGAAATGGCCACCAAGGAGCGCCGCGGGTTCTTCTCCAGCTTCCAGTACGTGACCCTGATTTCGGGTCAGCTCATCGCGCTGGGCGTGTTGATCGTGTTGCAACAAACCCTGACCGAAGAGCAACTCTACAGCTGGGGCTGGCGTGTGCCGTTTGTGATCGGTGCGCTGTGTGCAGTGGTCGCGCTCTACCTGCGTCGCGGCATGGAAGAAACCGAGTCCTTCAAAAAGACCAAGGTCAAGCCTAAAGAAAGTGCCATGCGCACCTTGCTGCGCCATCCCAAAGAGCTGATGACGGTGGTCGGCCTGACCATGGGCGGTACGCTGGCGTTCTACACCTACACCACGTACATGCAGAAATACCTGGTGAACACGGTGGGCATGAGCATTTCGGACTCGACCACGATTTCGGCTGCCACGCTGTTCCTGTTCATGTGCATTCAACCGCTGGTAGGCGCGCTCTCAGACAAAGTGGGGCGTCGTCCGATCCTGATCGCGTTCGGCGTGCTGGGCACCTTGTTCACCGTGCCAATCCTCACCACGCTGCACACCATCACTACGTGGTGGGGCGCGTTTTTCCTGATCATGGCGGCACTGATCATCGTCAGCGGCTATACCTCGATCAACGCGGTGGTTAAAGCAGAGCTGTTCCCGACTGAAATTCGCGCACTGGGTGTGGGCCTGCCGTATGCCCTGACCGTGTCGATCTTTGGCGGCACGGCCGAATACATCGCACTGTGGTTCAAAAGCGCTGGCATGGAAACCGGTTACTACTGGTACGTCACGGCGTGTATCGCCTGCTCGCTGCTGGTGTACGCCACCATGAAAGACACCCGTAAACACTCGCGCATCGAGACCGACTAAACGTCGTCTGCCAAGGCTGCGTAGCCGAGGCTTCAATGCGAAGCGGTCCTGGACCCAATGACGGCGGTGCCTGTGAGGCACCCCGTCAAAGGGTTTAGCGGTCGCTTTACCGGTTGCGTTGAGTCCTGAGCAACCTGCCCCTGCAACTCCCCCCGCCACTAATTGCGTAAGATTTTTCGGAATTAATTGTCCGTTAATTCTAAAAGCTCACGCTCAGCCTCAATAAAGCCCCTGAAGCGATACGCGTTTTGATCGAAGGCTTAACGCCCGAATGATCGCAACGTGAATCGGCGAAGCCATGCCTTAATACATCGAATAAAACGATTCTTTAGTGCTATTTTTTGCGCTTTTTAATCGAATTGATCGGCGTAACCTTAGAGCCATACCCACTTAACACCCCTTACACGCAACACGGAGCACTACCATGAAAACCTCACTGATCCTCGCCACTGCCCTCTCTGCCCTGGCCCTCAACGCCTTTGCCGCTGACGGTTTTGATCGCACTCACTCGGCGACCTTTGCAGAGGACGGCTACAGCCGCACCCACTCAGCCACATTTGCTGCCGACGGTTTTGATCGCACTCACTCGGCGACCTTTGCAGAGGACGGCTACAGCCGCACCCACTCAGCCACGTTTGCTGCCGACGGTTTTGACCGCACTCACTCGGCGACCTTTGCTGAAGATGGCTATGACCGCACGCAAGGTGCCCGCTTCAGCTAACACCTGATCGCGGCACATCAGCCCGGCCTCGGCCGGGCTTAGTCATTTTTTGGGGACGCAAAACCTGCCGTCGCTGCCGAGGGCTGCGAGCTGATTCAAATCAAGGCCAATCACTCACAACCGGTTGAGACAAACTTTGTCTTTCGCCCCATTGCCTTGCACTATAGGGCCTTCTAATTCAGCTGTTTACGGACACTTCTGATGCCTGACGATATCCATTTCTACGAACCATCCCTGGGCCACGGTCTGCCCCACGATCCGTTCAACGCCATTGTCGGGCCGCGCCCGATAGGCTGGATTTCGTCACAGGATGCCCAAGGCCGGCTGAACCTTGCGCCTTACAGTTTTTTCAACGCGTTCAACTACATCCCGCCGATCATTGGTTTTTGCAGTGTGGGGCGCAAAGACAGCCTCAACAACATTGAGCAAACCGGCGAGTTCGTCTGGAACCTGGCCACGCGCCCACTGGCCGAGGCCATGAACCAGAGCTGCGCCAGAGTCGGGCCGGATGTGAATGAATTTGAGCTGGCGGGGCTGACGACTGTCGCGTCGCGGGTGGTGAGTGTGCCGCGGGTGGCTGAAACACCGGTGTCATTCGAATGCAAGGTGACGCAGATTATTCAGCTGCAACGTGCAGACAAGGCATTAGTGCCCAGTTGGCTGATTTTGGGTGAAGTGGTGGCGGTGCACATCGCCAAACATCTGCTCAAAGACGGGATTTACGACACGGCCGCCGCCGAACCGATCTTGCGCGGCGGCGGCCCGGCAGATTACTTCCAGCTTGGCCCTGAAGCACTGTTCAAGATGCACCGCCCCCAATAACTACCAGACCAGTTCAGCGTCTTCGCTCACGCCTTGCAGGGCGTGAAGTTGCTGCTCGGCGGCAGCATCGGCTGCCGTCGCGGTGCTGAAGGTCTGGCCCGGCAAAATCGTGTGAAAGCGCGGTGCACCACCTTCGTACAAGGCTTTAACGGCTATCGCTGCGTGGTAAACCCCAGGTTCCACCGGAACCACTGCCGAGACGGCTTCAAACTGTGCAAATTCCTTACGTGCCATGTTTCAAATTCCGGCCTGTGAAAAAGCGGCATTCTACCCGCTTAACCGGTGCGCTGGCGCAAACCTGCGCAGGCCACATCGCTGAAGGTCTGAAAATCCAGGTGATCGACAACCTGTTCATGCACCAGCTCGCTGTAAACCTGCATCACCGGTGAATGGAAGTACGCCTGCATCGACGGCTCATCTTGCCAATACCCTGCGACGTGCCACAGCAACGGGTCGCTGTGGGAATGTTGCAAGGCAAAATGCAGGCAACCGGGCGTTTGCAGCGTAGGTTCAATCAGTTGGTTCAGGCATGTCTGGACTTGCGCCGCACAGCCAATGCGGGCGCGTACCAAGGTCGTGTGACTGACAACAGGGGACTGGGGCATGGTGGCCTCCACAAAAGAAAGTGGCGTGAGGGGAGGTTCAAAGCTTAGGGGCCACCGTCACCTGACCGTTAGTCGATTCCTGCCCCTCGATTGCACAATTGTGCCAAACAGCCCACTCGCGAAAAACTCATCGCCCATGCACTCACCTCACTCTCAGCGGCCGTTTCAAGCAATCTCCCTGCCCTGAAACGCCGTCTGCACGTCACTTACGGTGTGGCCTGACAGGATCAGGCAAGTGTGCGGCAGAAATTGGCTACCCCCCTGCCTTGCACAAACTTAAGCTAGGGTCCCATCACCGCTGAATCAGGACGTGCCGATGTCACTGCTGGAACCGCCCCAGGCCACACTCGACGCTGCCCTCGAAGAAAAACGCGTGGAGTTGGCTGACCTTATCTATCGCCATACGCGCGAGGACGGCACCGTCCAAAGCGCTGTCGGCGCGCTGTTCATGTCGCGCTACAGCTACTCCAGCGACTTTTCGCCCAGCTTGCCGCAACCGGCCTTGTGCATCCTCGCCCAGGGCCGCAAAGAAGTGCGGCTGGGCGATGAGTATTTCGCCTACGATCCGCTTAATTATCTTGTGGTGAGCGTGTCGATGCCCATCAGTGGCCGGGTGGTGGAGATATCACCCGAACGCCCGGTCCTGGCCCTGCGCCTGGACATCGACCCGATGGAAATCAAAACGTTGATCAGCGATGCCGGGCCCATAGGGATGCCGTCGCGCACGGCTGGACGCGGCCTGTACGTCGAACCAATCGATCAAGTCATGCTTGACGCCCTTTTGCGCCTCACCCGGCTTCTGGACACCCCGCGTGACATCGCCATGCTCGCGCCGTTGATTCGCCGCGAAATTCTTTACCGCTTGCTGCGCAGCCCGCTGGGCTACCGGCTGTATGAAATTGCTACCGAAAACAGCCAAACCCACCGTGTGAGCCGGGCCGTGTCATGGCTCAACGGTAATTTTGAGCAACCGTTGCGTATTGATAGCCTGGCCCGTGAAGCCAATCTCAGCGTGTCGACGCTGCATCACCGCTTCAAGGCAATGACGGCCATGAGCCCGCTGCAATACCAGAAACAACTGCGCCTCAATGAAGCACGCCGCTTGATGCTCTGCGAAGGGCTCGACGCGTCAGCGGCAGGCTATCGCGTGGGGTATGAAAGCCCGTCGCAATTCAGCCGCGAGTACAGCCGCCAATTCGGCGCGCCACCGGTCAGGGATCTGGCGCGCCTGCGCATGCGTTTATAAGCCCAACGATTGCTGCCATTGGTGTTCATCAATCTCGATCACGCTAGGCCCCTGTCGGCCTGCCGCCGTGGCCAGCGCCGTGCGTAATTGCGCTTCATCCGCCACAGATTCCGCCGCGCAGCCCAACGCTCTGGCGACACCCACCAGGTCGGGAGTGTAGATGTCGACACCGACTGGCTCGATACCCCGGTTGAGCATGTATTTTTTGATTTCGCCATACCCCTGGTTATTCCACAGCAGCACGATGATGGGCGTGCGCGCTTCCACCGCGCTGGCCAGCTCCGCCAAGGTGAACTGCAAACCGCCATCACCGATCAGACACACCACCGGGCCACCCGCCTTGCCTGCGGCCCGCCGCCCCAACCAGGCGCCAACAGCGGCAGGCAACGCATAACCCAGCGTGCCGTAGCCGGTGGCCGAGTTGAACCAGCGCCGTGGCTGCGCAGGGTTGAAGGTGAAATTGCCGGTATAGACGGGTTGGGTGGAATCGCCCACGCAGACCGCGTCTGGCAAGACGTCGAATACGCAGTGTATGAAGTGCGTTTGCGCGCGGGTCGGCGCGTCCCATTGAGCATCCACGTCAAGCCGCAAGCGTTGCGCGCGTGCAGCCCCCCAAGCGGTTTCGCGTGGGGCCAGCGAACGTTGACTGAGCGCAGCCAGTAACGCCTCGGCGGCCAACCGCGCATCGGCCACCAGCGCCAGCGTCGGCAGATAGTTACGCACCGTCTGGTCGCTATCAATGTCGATGCGCAGCAAAGCGCCGGGGATCTCAAACCCTCCGCCAAAAAATACGTCGTAGTCGGTTTCCGCAAGCTCCGTGCCAATGGCCAATACCACATCGGCCTCAGCCACCAATGCCCGGGTGGCCGCCAGCGATTGCACCGAGCCGATCAATAACGGGTGCGCGGTGGGCAGCATGCCTTTGGCGTTGATGGTCAATGCGACGGGGGCGCCTAAGCGCTCAGCCAATAAGGTAAGCGCCGGGGCCGCGTCAATGGCGCCGCCACCGGCCAGAATCAGCGGACGTCTGGCGTGCATCAGGCGCTCGCTCATCTGCTCAATAGCAGCAACTGAAGGGCCGGGGCGCGCGAGTGTCATCGGCGGGCTGTGGAGCAGCGCGTCTGCATTTTCAACCAGCACATCCAGCGGGATTTCGATATGCACCGGCCTTGGCCGTGCGGCCTGAAACAGCGCAAATGCTCGCGCCAGCACGCCGGGCAACTCGGCCGCCGACATCAAGGTGTGGGAAAACGCGGCCACACCCGCCACCAGCGCACCCTGATTGGGCAACTCATGCAGTTTGCCGCGCCCCCCGCCCAACTGGCTGCGCGACTGCACGCTGGAGATCACCAGCATCGGGATCGAGTCCGCGTAGGCTTGGCCCATCGCCGTGGCGATATTGGTCATGCCCGGCCCGGTGATGATGAAACACACGCCCGGTTTGCCGCTGCTGCGCGCATAGCCGTCGGCCATAAAGCCTGCGCCCTGCTCATGACGCGGGGTAATGTGCCGGATGCTGGAACCTGCCAGCCCCCGGTACAGCTCAATGGTGTGCACCCCGGGAATACCGAAAACGTGCTCAACGCCGTAGGCTTCCAATAACTTGACCAACACTTCGCCGCAGGTAGCCATCAATTACGCCCTCTCTTGTTGTGCCTGGGACTGGACATCGCAGCCTGGACGATGGGGTCCCGATGGCAACCATTGAAGCGAGCGCAGGTAGCGCGCACAACGTAAACCTGCTCATACTGGCCATGTCCTGCACGCATGGCTCAGCCCCTATGAAACGCTTACCGCCTCTTCCCGCATTGCACACATTTTTGATCACGGCCCACCACTGCAACTTCACCCGGGCGGGCGAGCACTTGCACATCACCCAGGGCGCCGTCAGTCGACAAATCGCCGGGCTTGAAGATCAATTAGGGTTTGCGCTGTTCCACCGTCAGGCGCGAGGTTTGAGCCTCACCGAACAGGGCCAGGCATTACTGCCGCGTATTGAGCAAGCCTTTAACCTGATCGACGAAGCCATCGAACACGCCAGCATTCGTCGCACACCGCTGCAACTCAAAGCCCCGAGCTGCCTGTTGCGCTGGCTGATGCCCACGTTGCAGGACTGGCAAACCCTGCGCCCCGACGTACCCGTCGAACTCACCAGCAGCGTGCACCACGGGGTAGATTTTCGGCATGAGGCGTTTGATGCTGCGGTGGTCTACAGCCCTTTACCGGGGCCAAAGCGCCAAGGCCAACACTTGTTCGACGAACAGCTCACCCCGGTTTGCGCCCCACAGTTGTTAGAAGGCAGCGCATCGCTCAACAGCCTGCGTGACCTGGAGCAACACACCTTACTGCACCCCAGCCGTGACCAACGCGATTGGGCGCTGTGGTTGAGTGCGGCGGGCGCGGATGTTGCGACAACGCGTAAAGGGCAGTATTTCGACACCCTGGACCTGGCCATGAGCGTAGCGGCGCAAGGCAATGGTGTCGCGATTGGCGACTGGTCGTTGGTGGGGGACGATGTAAAGGCAGGCCGATTGGCCATACCGTTTGATTTGAAGGTAAAAACCGGCGCGGCGTATTACCTGGTGTGCCCGCCCCGCAGCGAACCGTCCGCGCCCTTGCGTGAACTGATGCACTGGTTGGTGGAAAAAGCCGCAGAGACCCGTAGCGGCTGACGCGTAAACCATTGACCGCTTCGCGCTCGATCGCAGCCTCGTGTTACTCCTCAGCGGCTACAAAACGTGGAGAACCGTGGAGAACTGTGTAGCCGCTGTCGAGCGTGCGAGGCTGCGTACGGCTGCGCAGCAGTCGCAAAAACATTCAACCGCGTGCGACGGGTACGCCGCAGTGCTTGGGTTGACGACCGCTTCGCGCTCGATCGCAGCCTCGTGTTACTCGTCAGCGACTACAAAGCGTGGAGAGCCGGGGAGAACCGTGGAGAACCGTGTAGCCGCTGTCGAGCGTGCGAGGCTGCGTACGGCTGCGCAGCAGTCGCAAAACATTCAACCGCGTGCGACGGGTACACCGCAGTGCGCGGATTTACGACCGCTTCGCGCTCGATCGCAGCCTCGTGTTACTCGTCAGCGACTACATAACGTGGAGAACCGTGGAGAACTGTGTAGCCGCTGTCGAGCGTGCGAGGCTGCGTACGGCTGCGCAGCAGTCGCAAAACATTCAACCGAGTGCGACGGGTACGCCGCAGTGCTTGGGGTTACGACCGCTTCGCGCTCGATCGCAGCCTCGTGTTACTCGTCAGCGACTACAAAACGTGGAGAACCGTGGAGAACTGTGTAGCCGCTGTCGAGCGTGCGAGGCTGCGTACGGCTGCGCAGCAGTCGTAAAACCATTCAACCGCGTGCGACGGGTACGCCGCAGTGCTGGGATTGACGACCGCTTCGCGCTCGATCGCAGCCTCGTGTTACTCGTCAGCGACTACAAAACGTCGAGAACCGTGGAGAACTGTGTAGCCGCTGTCGAGCGTGCGAGGCTGCGTACGGCTGCGCAGCAGTCGCAAAAACATTCAACCGCGTGCGACGGGTACGCCGCAGTGCTGGGGTTGACGACCGCTTCGCGCTCGATCGCAGCCTCGTGTTACTCGTCAGCGACTACATAACGTGGAGAGCCGGGGAGAACCGGGTGGCCGCTGTCGAGGCTGCGTACGGCTGCGCAGCAGTCGTAAAACCATTCAACCGCGTGCGACGGGTACGCCGCAGTGCTTGGGTTGACGACCGCTTCGCGCTCGATCGCAGCCTCGTGCTACTCGTCAGCGACTACAAAACGTGGAGAGCCGGGGAGAACCGGGTGGCCGCTGTCGAGGCTGCGTACGGCTGCGCAGCAGTCGCAAAACATTCAACCGCGTGCGACGGGTACGCCGCAGTGCTTGGGTTGACGACCGCTTCGCGCTCGATCGCAGCCTCGTGTTACTCGTCAGCGACTACACAACGTGGAGAACCGTGGAGAACCGTGTAGCCGCTGTCGAGCGTGCGAGGCTGCGTACGGCTGCGCAGCAGTCGTAAAACCATTCAACCGCGTGCGACGGGTACACCGCAGTGCTTGGGTTTACGACCGCTTCGCGCTCGATCGCAGCCTCGTGTTACTCGTCAGCGACTACAAAACGTGGAGAGCCGTGGAGAGCCGGGTGGCCGCTGTCGAGGCTGCTTACGGCTGCGCAGCAGTCGCAAAACATTCAACCGCGTGCGACGGGTACACCGCAGTGCTGGGGTTTACGACCGCTTCGCGCTCGATCGCAGCCTCGTGTTACTCGTCAGCGACTACAAAACGTGGAGAACCGTGTAGCCGCTATCGAGCGTGCGAGGCTGCGTACGGCTGCGCAGCAGTCGCAAAACATTCAACCGCTTGCGACGGGTACACCGCAGTGCGCGGATTGATTTACGACCGCTTCGCGCTCGATCGCAGCCTCGTGTTACTCGTCAGCGACTACAAAGCGTGGAGAGCCGTGGAACGCTGACGCGAGTGTTTGGGCATCGTTGACGTCCACATCCTTGGTCAGAGCCCCAGTACGTGCGCCGATTTTTTAGGCGTGGCACGCAATGGCGACCACGCTATGGCCTCGACGCAGCGCCTCTTCCAGCCGTTGGCTACCCGCACGCCCGGTGGCACCAATGATTGCAATGTTGCTCATGACGCTCTCCTGTTGAATGGACAAATCAGGTTTCACTGAGCGCTTGAATCACCACTTCATTTCGCCTTTGGCCACTTTGGCGCTCAGTTCCAGCGAAGACTCTTCGGCCAGGTCCGGGTAGCGTTTTTTCATTGCCGCAATCAGTTCGCCCGAGTTTTTGGCTTTCAGGGTTTCTTCATCAAACGCCTTGATGTAGTCACGCGTGAAATGCACGGCGTTCACTGAGCGGTCGTTATCACCGACGTAATGACCAGGCACCACCGTCAGGGGCTGCAAGCTGTCGATACGTTTGAGAGTCGCCAGCCACTGTTTGTGGGATTGAGGGGTTTGGGTGTCGGCCATCCACACATGGATGTTGTCGGCCACCACCACACCACCGACCACGGCCTTGAGCGATGGAATCCATACAAAACTGCGG
Source organism: Pseudomonas sp. TWR3-1-1 (assembly GCF_049896545.1). Classification (NCBI taxonomy): domain Bacteria; kingdom Pseudomonadati; phylum Pseudomonadota; class Gammaproteobacteria; order Pseudomonadales; family Pseudomonadaceae; genus Pseudomonas; species Pseudomonas sp. TWR3-1-1. The sequence continues at coordinate 667,866 of NZ_JAFCUO010000001.1, read as the reverse complement.
TCCGGCTGCTTGCCATTGAGGCCGATGACGTCCAGTTCGCGACCTTCCAGTTGCAGGCTATTGCCTTTGAGCACTTGAGGCACGATCAGCTTGGCCGGTACATCACCCCCCATTTGCGGGCCCCAAAACGCTAACTTGGCGTCTTTGGTGTGGTTGATGTGTTCAACCGTGGGGGCTGAGGCCAGTACTTTTGCGTCCGGGAATGCCTGGGTCAGGGTTTCAAGGCCGAAGTAGTAGTCCGGGTCGCCGTGGCTGATGTAGATGGTGGTCAGGTGTTTGCCACTGGCGCGGATTTTATCCACGACATGCTGCGCTTGAGCCTTGCCGAATTGGGCATCGATCAAAATGGCATCTTTGTCACCGCTGACCAGCACGGAAGACACCGGAAAAATAGCCGCCGCGCCAGGGTTGTACACGTCCAGGGTCAAGGGCGCTGGCGCCGCTGCGGCATGGGCGGCAAAACCCAGCGCAACGGCGCTGAGGAATAAACGACGCAGGGTTGTCAGTGCTGTCATGAGGGTGTCCATAGTCAAGAGGCCAAGGTCGGCGATGAACAAAGCTTAGTCGCACGATCGGGCATAAAAAATGCGATGCTGCGACATAGTTTGTTTCACAAATCGGGCAAATCATGGACCGTCTCATTGCAATGCGGGTGTTCGTCTCCGTCGTCGACCTCGGCAGCCAGTCAGCGGCGGCCGATCACCTGGACCTGTCGCGCCCGGTGGTGTCGCGCTATTTGGCTGAGCTGGAAGAATGGGTGGGCGCGCGGTTGCTGCACCGCACCACGCGCAAACTGAGCCTGACTGCCGCAGGCAATGAAACCCTGCCCCGCTGCCGCCAGCTACTGGAGCTGTCCGAAGACATGCAGGCCGCTGTCAGCACCGCCGGGGATGCACCTCGCGGCCTGTTGCGCATCAGTGTCAGTACTTCGTTCGGGCAATCACAACTGGCAGCGGCAGTGACCGACTATGTACGCCTCAACCCCGGCGTCACCATTGACCTGCAAATGCTCGACCGCACCGTGAATCTGGTGGACGAGCGCATCGACCTGGCAATCCGCACCAGTAATGAGCTGGACCCCAGTTTGATTGCACGCAAATTGACCGTGTGCCGTTCGGTGCTGTGCGCGGCACCCGCGTACTTGCGTGAGCACGCAACGCCACGGCAGGTAGATGACCTGAGCCTGCACAACTGTCTGACCCACTCATATTTCGGCAAAAGCCTGTGGCATTTCACCTGCCAGGGCGAAGACGTGTCGGTGCCCGTTCAAGGCAATATCAGCGCCAACGAGGCCAGTACGTTGCTCAGCGCGACCCTCGCGGGCGCAGGCATTTCATTGCTGCCCAGCTATCAGGCCGGCGTGCATGTGCATCGCGGCGATCTGGTGCGCTTGCTGCCCGAGGCCGAACCCAGGGTGATGAACATTTATGCCGTGTACGCCTCGCGCAAACACATGCCGGCCGCGCTGCGCAGCATGCTCGACTTTCTGGCAGAGCGTTTCACAGCAGAGCCTGCCTGGGACACAGGTTTGTAACAGGTAGTCCATTTGAGGGATGAAGGCTTACAAAGGCAGTCGTACAACTGGCGTGGCAAGTCCGATGGTCTGTACTAGCTTTAAAAGTGTGACGTCTAGGTATCAGGAGATGACTGCCATGACCACGAAAACAAAAACCAGATGCATGACCGCGTTTGTTGTATTTGCTGCCGCCGTACTGTTCGCCAGCGCCTGCTACCGTGCTGAGCAAACACGCTTGTCCCCACGCTTTACCGCCAGTTGCCAGGGCGAGCACTGCAACTCGTTGAATGCCGCATTCAGCGCACTGCGATAACAAGGTCGGTGCACCCGTTGATGGAATAACGCCTGCACCGATTTTTGCGCACATCCGTTAGCCAGCTATCCAGTACACTGAGCGCCATTACGCCACAGGCGGCCGCGCCTGTGCCTTTGCGCCCACAGGTGTATTGATGAGCAGCCTGAACCAACCCGCCCAAGCCAAACCCGCCATTCGCAGCATCCTGGTCGCCCTGATGCTGGCGATTTTCCTCGGGGCGCTGGACCAGACCATCGTGGCGGTCTCGATGCCCGCTATCTCCGCCCAGTTCAAAGATGTCAGCCAACTGGCCTGGGTGATTTCAGGCTACATGGTGGCCATGACGGTGGCCGTGCCGATCTACGGCAAACTTGGCGACCTGTATGGCCGGCGGCGCCTGATGTTGTTTGGCATGGGCCTGTTTACCGTGGCCTCGCTGTTTTGCGGGTTGGCGCAAAACATGGAGCAGTTGGTACTGGCGCGGATCATTCAAGGCATGGGTGCGGGCGGGATGATCTCGGTCAGCCAGGCAATCATCGGTGACATCGTGCCCCCGCGCGAACGCGGCCGCTACCAGGGGTATTTCAGCAGCATGTACGCGCTGGCCAGCGTCGCCGGGCCAGTATTGGGCGGTTACATGACCGAATACCTGTCGTGGCGCTGGGTGTTTTTGATCAACTTGCCGTTGGGGCTGGTGTCGTGGTGGATCGCCCACCGCACCCTGGTCGGGCTGCCGGTGCCACAGCGAAAACCGATCATTGATTACCTGGGTACCGTGCTGATGATTATCGGCCTGAGTTCCTTGCTGTTGGGCATCACGCTGATTGGCCAAGGCCAGAGCTGGCGCAGTGAACAGGTGCTGATGTTACTGGGCGCCTCGCTGATCGCACTGCTGCTGTTTGTGTGGCATGAACGAGGGGCGCCAGAACCGCTGCTGCCCATGCACCTGTTTGCCAATCGCAGTGCGGTGCTGTGCTGGTGCACAGTGTTCTTCACCAGTTTTCAGGCCATCTCGTTGATCGTACTGATGCCGCTGCGATACCAGAGCATCACCGGTGCCGGTGCCGACAGCGCGGCCTTGCACTTGCTGCCGCTGGCCATCGGTTTACCCATCGGCGCGTACTTTGCCGGGCGCAGGACGTCCGTGACCGGGCATTACAAACCGATGATTTTGGGCGGCGCAGTGTTAATGCCTTTGGCGATTTTTGGCATGGCCCTCAGCCCGCCGAGTGCCGAGCTGTTGAGCGGTGTGTTCATGCTGCTCAGCGGGATCGCCTCGGGCATGCAGTTTCCGACCTCTCTGGTGGGGGCACAAAACAGCGTCGCGCAACGTGATATCGGCGTGGCGACCAGTACCACCAACCTGTTTCGTTCGCTGGGCGGCGCGATGGGCGTGGCGTTGATGTCGGCACTGCTGTTGGCGTTACTGCACGATTCGTTGATCACCCCGATCATGGGCCAGCCGCTGCTGGGCGAAGGCAGTTCGGGCAACGTGCTGCTGGACGGACTCAACGCGGTTCAAGGCCCCGCGCTGGACAACTTGCGGGCCGAGTTGCAGGTGACCTTCCGCCATTTACTGAGCGTCAGCGCAGCCATTTCAGTGCTGGGTTTATGTGCGGCAATTGCCATGCCCAATCAAGTGCTGCGCGGGCGTGAAGACAAGGCGCGGTAAGCGCTCGCAACCCATGACGTAGAGCTTGCCGCAGGCGACGTCCGGTTGCGCAGCAAGCGTAGAACCTGACAACTCGACCAGCCTGACACTGCGCGAGTATCGATTCTACGAAGGCTGCGGCTACGCGTGCTTACTTGGCGCTGATCTGTTTTTGCAGGTTTTGGATCTGGCTTTGCAAGGTGTTGATGTTGCGTGTGACTTGCCCACGGAACAGGTCAAACTCGGCGGTGTTGGCACCTTGCGCCGGGGCCGCTGCCGGACGGGTTTCCAGTTCGCTCTTGAGCACGATCAAGTCCTGCTCCAGGCGCTGAATGGCCGCAGCCGGGTTGCCCTGTTTTTTCAACGCAGCCACATCGGAACTTAAACCTTTGAGCTGAGCGTCCAGCTTGCCCTGCTCCGCCACGGTGGCTTTGAGTGTGGCCAGCTCGGTGCCTAAGGCCTTCACCTCGGTGGCCAGTTGTGTGCTGTCCGCTTGCTGAGCGGTCACTTGCGCCATAATCGCCGCATTGATTTGCTCAAAGCGTTTGTCCAGCTCACCTTGCTGGCCCACCACAGCGCCTTGCTGTTGCTTGCTCTGCTCAAGGAGTTTTTCTTCAAGCTGCTTGATCTGCAACTTCAGCGCTTCGCTGCCGCTGTTGAGGGTGGATTCACTGGCCACCACTTTGCCGGAGATGGCTTGCAAGCGCCCCGCCGCTTCTTCGCTGATGCGTGCAAAGCTTTCCTGGGTGGCCACCAGTTGCTGCTCCATCATCGACAACTGCTGAAAACTCCACCACGCCAACCCGGCAAACGCCAGCAAGACCGCGCCGAGCAGTGCCCACAGCGGGCCAGTGGTGGGCGCCTTGACCTTGATCACAGGGGTGTTGCGCGAATACACCGTGGTGCGTTCTCGGGCACCGGCTGTGGTGGCCAGTTCATCGTGGTCATCGACCGTGGCTCGCAGGGTCGGGACATCATCGAAGTCGTCGCGGGCATCGTTACGCATGGCAAACCTTATTCAAAACCTGAGTGAAAGCTGAATGGCGCGAGTATAAACCGCTGACTCGCGCCTTGATCGTCCTTGAACCTTCATCGGGTTCATCGGCAGTACGGGTGTTTAACGGTAGGGCGATTCCTGGGCTTTCCACCAGCCACAGAACTCATCAAGCGCCGCCCACACGCTGACTTTTGGGTCGTAGTCCAGGCAATGCCGGGCGCGACTGATATCGAGCGTGAAGTCTTTGCTCATTTCCTGCGTGCGCAAGCGCGAGCGTTTCGGCTCGGGCTGACCGGGCCACAGTTTACAGGCAACTTCACTGAGCGCACTCAAGCTGTACGCCGAGCCGTAGCCACGGTAACGCGTAACCGGCGCTACGTTCATTTGGCGCATCACGTAATTGACCACGTCCCAGAACGGGATCGGCGTGCCATTACTGATGTTGTACGCCTTGCCCAATGCCGTTCCTGTGGCCAGCACGCTGCTGAGCAGGGCTTCGTTAAGGTTTTGCACACTGGTGAAGTCGACTTTGTTGAGCCCGTTGCCGATGATCGCCAAACGGCCTTTGCGCTGCATTTGAAGCAAACGCGGAAACAGGCTCATGTCACCCGCCCCCGTCACCATGCGCGGGCGCAAGGCGATCACTTCAAGGCCGAACTCTTGGGCGCCGAAGACTTTTTGCTCGGCCAGGTTTTTGGTGACGGCATAGGTGTGGCTCAAACGTCTTGGCACCTGTTCTTCGCTCAGGCCCACGTGTGAGCGGCCGTCGAAATACAGCGAGGCCGAAGACAAGTGCACCAGGCGCCGTACGCGCTGTTTCAAGCAAGCTTCGACCACGTTTTCGGTAACCAGCACGTTATCGCGCTGCAAGTCCTGCGCACGGCCCCATGCACTGACGGCGCCCGCGCAGTGCACCACGGCGTCGATGTCGACGCACAGGTCGCGCACCAGCAAGCCATCGGTCAAATCACCCGGAATAAACTCAGCGCCACGCCGCACCAGGTGTTCAACACCGTCGGCACGCCGCCCGCTGACCCGTACGTCAAAGCCCTGCTCCAGGGCAAAACGCGCAAAGCGTCCGCCAATGAAGCCGCTTGCGCCGGTGACCAGAATCTTCATCAATCGCTCCAAATGCTCTAATGCGTGCTGCCTGCTGTTTAAACGCTGGATATCAGGCCAAAGGCACTAACCAGCGCGGCGCCGAACGCGATAAATGTTCGGTCAGTTGCCCCAGCAGTTGTCCGCCGTTGCGCCAATGATGCCAGTACAGTGGCACGTCAATCGGTTTATCTGGCAAAAGCTCCACCAGTGTTGCGCTTTCAAGTTGTTCGCGCACTTGCAGCTCGGGGACTAACCCCCAGCCCAGCCCTGCCTCGGTCAAGCGAATAAAGCCTTCGGAAGACGGGCACAGATGATGCTCGAAACCACCGTCCACCCCCAACGAAGCCAGATAGCGGTGTTGTAAGAAATCGTCCGGGCCAAAGACCAGCGCGGGGGTTTTTGGCAGTAACGCTGCGCTCACCCCCTGTGGGAAATGCCGCGCAATAAACGCAGGGCTGGCCAACGCGCGATACCGCATGGCACCCAGCAACACACTGCGCGCACCCGCCACCGGGCGTTCACTGGCACACAAACACGCCGCCACTTCACCGGCACGCATGCGTTTGAGGCCTACGGTCTGGTCCTCGACCACCAAGTCCAACAACAGGTGCTGTTCGGCGCAAAAATCTCCCACCGCCTGCGCCCACCACGTGGCCAGGCTGTCGGCGTTCAAGGCAATGCGCAGACGCTCCGGCAAACCTTCGTCATCCAGCGCAGGCACAGCGCTTTGCAGATCACGTTCTAGTAAACGCACTTGCTGCACATGGTTGAGCAAACGGCGCCCGATCTCGGTGGGGCTGGGCGGTGTAGCACGTATCAACACGGGCTGACCGATGCGCGCTTCGAGCAATTTGATGCGTTGGGAAATGGCCGATTGTGACAGCCCCAACACCTGCGCCGCACGTTCGAAACCCGCTTGTTCCACCACCGCTGCCAGCGCGGAGAGTAATTTATAGTCGAACATCAGTTTTCCTAATGAGCGATCAGCAATATTGGTTTTTCTTATACCTCTAACGACCGGAGAATAGCCAGCAGCACACCGCTCTCCGCGCTGTAGTTAGACGAGTAATTCCTATGTGGCAAAGCTACCTCAACGGCCTGTTGGTCGCGTTCGGCCTGATTATGGCCATCGGCACCCAAAATGCTTTCGTGCTGGCGCAAAGCCTGCGCCGTGAGCACCACCTGCCAGTGGCGGCATTTTGTGTGGTATGCGACGCCTTGCTCGTGGCTGCCGGGGTGTTCGGGCTGGCGACGATTTTGGCGCAAAACCCCATCCTGCTCAGCGTGGCGCGCTGGGGTGGCGCTGTGTTTTTGTTGTGGTACGGCACCCAGGCGCTGCGCCGCGCTTTTTCCAATTCCAGCCTTGAACAATCGGCGGGGCAAACCGCCCGCTCGCTCAAGGCGGTGATGCTCAGTGCATTGGCCGTGACCCTGCTCAACCCCCATGTGTACCTCGACACCGTTTTGCTGATCGGCTCGCTGGGGGCGCAGCAAAGTGTGCCCGGCGCTTATGTCATCGGTGCAGCCAGCGCTTCACTGTTGTGGTTCTTCACCCTGGCCCTCGGCGCGGCATGGCTGGCACCGTGGCTGGCGCGTCCCGGCACTTGGCGCCTGCTCGATTTGCTGGTGGCCGTGATGATGTACACCGTGGCCGTGCAGTTGATTGTTGCCGGGTGATCGAGGACAAAAAAGACGCGCCCGAACCCATCGAGTTTTTCCATCAATCGCGCTGGAACCTCTATTCCACACAGTTGTTGCGTGGTTAAGGCGTCACCCCGGTGCTATGATCCTGACCCTGCGCCGCGAAGAGTAAAAACTCATCGGCGCGTGTTTGGCCGCCCGTGATCGGCCTTGCGCTCATCGCAACTGACCTGATTAGGAGAATCAACATGGCTTTCGAATTGCCGCCGCTGCCGTACGCACACGATGCCCTGCAGCCGCACATCTCCAAAGAAACCCTGGAGTTTCACCACGACAAGCACCACAACACCTACGTCGTGAACCTGAACAACCTGGTGCCAGGCACCGAGTTTGAAGGCAAAACCCTGGAAGAGATCGTTAAAACCTCTTCGGGCGGTATCTTCAACAACGCAGCCCAAGTGTGGAACCACACGTTCTACTGGAACTGCATGACGCCAAACGGCGGCGGCCAACCGACTGGCGCACTGGCTGAAGCGATCAACGCCTCGTTCGGCTCGTTCGACAAGTTCAAAGAAGAATTCAGCAAAACCTCCATCGGCACCTTCGGTTCCGGCTGGGGCTGGCTGGTGAAAAAGGCTGACGGTTCCCTGGCACTGGCCAGCACCATCGGCGCCGGTAACCCGCTGACCAGCGGCGACACCCCGCTGCTGACCTGCGACGTGTGGGAACACGCTTACTACATCGACTACCGCAACGTACGTCCGAAGTATGTAGAAGCCTTCTGGAACCTCGTTAACTGGAAGTTCGTGGCTGAGCAGTTCGAAGGCAAAACCTTCACCGCTTAAGCGATGCGCCAGATAAAAAACCCGGCATTGCCGGGTTTTTTTTGCCTGCTGAAAAGTCCGTGCCCCACTGGCCGGCGCACTAACGCCAGCTAGAATCAAACCACTGAAATTTTCTTCGGCACCGGCTCAAGTTCAGCAGGCACAAGACCGACACAGTGTGCACAGCATGGCCGCATCAACGTTTTGAAAGCGAATAGTGTCTGCGAGGGATTACCCACAGTCATGGCTACTTGATATCATCGGCCAGAAACAAGGAAGCGCTCTTTGAAGCTGGAACTTAAAAACAGCTTGTCAGTCAAGTTGCTCCGGATCGTGCTGCTGTCAGCGCTGGTCGTCGGGGTGGTGCTCAGCTGCGCGCAAATTGTGTTCGACGCCTACAAAACCCGGCAGTCGATCAACAATGACGCCGAACGCATTCTGGATATGTTTCGCGACCCTTCGACCCAGGCCGTTTATAGCCTGGACCGCGAAATGGCCATGCAAGTGATCGAGGGGCTGTTTCAGGACGAAGCCGTACGCCAGGCCTCTATCGGGCACCCCAAAGAAACCACCCTGGCGCAAAAGTCCCGACCGCTGCGAGAAGCCTCCAGCCGCTGGCTGACAGATGTGTTTCTGGGCAAGGAACTCACCTTCGTCACCCCTCTGGTCGGTCGCGGCCCTTACAGCGAGTACTACGGCGATTTGACCATCACCCTGGACACCGCGACCTATGGCGACGGTTTTCTGGTCAATTCCGGGATTATTTTCATCTCCGGTGTACTGCGCGCCTTGCTGATGGGTCTGGTGCTGTACCTGATCTATCACTGGCTGCTGACCAAACCGTTGTCGCGCATGATTGAGCACCTGAGCACGATCAACCCCGACCGTCCCAGCGAACACCTGTTGCCGTTGCTCAAGGGCCACGAAAAAAACGAACTGGGGATCTGGATTAACACCGCCAATCAGTTACTGACCTCAATAGAACGCAACACGCACCTGCGCCACGAAGCCGAAAACACCTTGCTGCGCATGGCCCAGTACGACTTTCTGACCGGCCTGCCAAATCGCCAGCAACTGCAAACGCAACTGGCCAAGATTTTATTCGATGCCGGGCGCTTGCAACGCCGGGTGGGCGTGTTGTGCGTGGGCCTGGACGATTTCAAAAGCATCAACGAGCAATACGGTTACCAGACCGGCGACCAACTGCTGATGGCCGTTGCTGACCGTCTGCGCTCTCACAGCGGCCGCCTGGGCGCCCTCGCCCGCCTAGGCGGTGATCAATTTGCCCTGGTGCAGGCCGATATCGACCAGCCTTATCAGGTGGCCGAGTTGGCGCAAAGTATTCTCGACGACCTCGAAACCCCGTTTTCGCTGGCAGAACAGACAATTCGACTGCGGGCCACCATCGGTATCACGCTGTTCCCCGAAGATGGCGACACCAGCGAAAAACTCCTGCAAAAGGCCGAGCAGACCATGACCTTGGCCAAGAGCCGCTCGCGCAGCCGCTACCAGTTCTACATCGCCAGCGTCGACAGCGAGATACGCCGCAGGCGTGAGTTGGAAAAAGACCTGCGTGACGCCTTGCTGTGCAATCAGCTGTACCTGGTCTATCAACCGCAGATCCGCTACAGCGATCACCGCGTAGTCGGCGTCGAGGCGCTGTTACGCTGGCAGCACCCCGAACACGGCATGGTGCCGCCTGACTTGTTCATCCCCCTGGCCGAGCAAAACGGCAGCATCATCGCCATTGGCGAGTGGGTACTGGATCAAGCCTGTCATCAATTGCGCGAGTGGCACGATCAGGGCTTCACTGAGCTGCGCATGGCGGTCAACCTGTCGACCGTGCAGCTGCACCACGCCGACCTGCCGCGCATGGTTAACAATCTGCTGCAAATTTACCGTTTACCCGCGCGCAGCCTCGAACTGGAAGTCACTGAAACCGGCCTGATGGAAGACATCAGCACCGCCGCCCAGCACCTGCTGAGCCTGCGCCGCTCGGGGGCATTGATCGCCATTGATGACTTTGGCACGGGCTATTCGTCGCTCAGCTACCTCAAGAGCCTGCCGCTGGACAAAATCAAGATCGATAAAAGCTTTGTGCAGGACCTGATTGACGATGACGACGATGCCACCATCGTGCGGGCCATCATCCAGCTCGGTAAAAGTTTGGGCATGCAAGTGATTGCCGAGGGCGTCGAAACCCTGGCGCAAGAGATGTACGTGATCAATGAAGGCTGCCATGAAGGCCAGGGCTACTTGTACAGCAAGCCCCTGATTGCACGGGAATTGAGCATTTTTCTGAAGCAGGCGCAGCGCAACAATGCCGTCATTATGTAAATGCATGTTTCGAGTGCAGTGAAGCGTCCGGCGTAGAGGTGACGTGAATAGGAAATATTTACAACGCTAACCCTTTACAGAAAATGCATATCTTTCGCATCATGTCGCCAGTATTGCGTGCAGTCGCACGCGTGTCCCACCTCTCGAAGCAGGATTTTCGCCATGATTCGTATGCCCCTGGCCTCCGCCAGTCTGCTGGCCATTGCTATTTCACTCGCCGGTTGTGGCGACAAAGACCAAGAAAAAAATGCAGCGACCCCAGCGCCTGCCGCAGCGACGACTCAAGCGACTCCCGCAGCTGACATCAGCGCAGTGAAAATCGACGAAGCTGCCGCCAAGGCTGTTGTGGCGCATTACGCCGACATGGTGCATGCCGTCTACAGCGACGCCGAATCCACCGCTAAAAAGCTGCAAACCGCAATCGACGCCTTTTTGGCCAACCCTAACGACGACACGTTGAAAGCAGCCAAAGCGGCCTGGGTTGAGTCCCGCGTGCCTTACCTGCAAAGCGAAGTGTTCCGCTTTGGCAACACCATCATTGACGATTGGGAAGGTCAGGTTAACGCCTGGCCACTGGATGAGGGCCTGATCGACTACGTTGACGCCAGCTACGCGCACGCTCTGGGCAACCCGGGTGCCACCGCCAACATCATTGCCAACACCCAGATCCAGGTCGGCGAAGATAAAGTCGACGTCACCCAAATCACCCCTGAAGTCCTTGCCAGCCTCAACGAGCTGGGCGGTTCGGAAGCTAACGTAGCCACGGGCTATCACGCTATCGAATTCCTGCTGTGGGGTCAGGACCTCAACGGCACCGGTCCGGGTGCAGGCAACCGCCCTGCGTCGGACTACCTGGAAGGTGAAGGCGCTACGGGCGGCCACAACGACCGTCGTCGTGCCTACCTGAAAGCCGTGACCCAATTGCTGGTCAATGACCTGAACGAAATGGTGGCGAACTGGGCACCTGAGGTGGCCGACAACTACCGCGCATCGCTGGAAGCAGAGCCTGTCCAAAACGGTCTGCGCAAAATGCTGTTCGGCATGGGCAGCCTGTCGTTGGGCGAACTGGCAGGCGAGCGCATGAAAGTCTCGCTGGAAGCCAACTCCCCTGAAGACGAGCAAGACTGCTTCAGCGACAACACCCACAACTCGCACTTCTACGACGCCAAAGGCATTCGTAACGTGTACCTGGGTGAATACGTACGCGCCGATGGCACCAAGATGACCGGCCCTAGCCTGTCTTCGCTGGTAGTCGTGGTTGACCCGGCTGCTGACGCCACCTTGAAGTCTGACCTGGCCGACACCGAAGCCAAGATCCAGGTCATGGTGGATCGTGCAGCCAAGGGCGAGCACTACGACCAATTGATCGCCGCGGGCAACGAGTCCGGCAACCAAGTGGTTCGTGACGCCATCGGCGCGCTGGTCAAGCAGACCGGTGCCATTGAACAAGCCGCTGGCAAGCTGGGCATCAGCGACCTGAACCCGGACAACGCCGATCACGATTTTTGATCGACAGCGTTTGAATGAGTGAACATGAGGCGGCCTGCGGGCCGCCTTTTTTGTGGGTGTACCGATGCATCACCGATGCATGGCCCGCAGTCGCTGACCAGTAAAGCGAGGCTGCGATGGGTCGCGATGCGCCAGCCCGGCACGCGATTATTCAACCCGGCAGATCATTCCATCCGATGAAGGGTTTACGGTCGTTGACTGCCGCAGATCAAACCAAATGCTAATTCCTCTTATTTCAATTCACCTTCCCTGATAAACTTTGCGCCCTCGATTTTGCTCGCTGAACTGGACGCTTGATGCCTTCGTTGCCTCTTCGCCTGTCTCTGCTGCTCCTGGCCCTTGGCCTTGGCGGTTGTGATGACGCCCCGCGCTTTACCAAACCCGAGCCTGGCGAAGCCCGCTCCGGTGGGGCCACGACGGTGCGTAAAACCGATCAAAATGCGTTTTCAATGCCCTCCGCCAACCTGGCGCCCACCCGGCGTCTGGATTTCAGTGTCGGCAACAGTTTTTTCCGCAGCCCGTGGGTGATCGCCCCGTCTACCACCACGGCGCGCGACGGGCTGGGCCCCCTGTTCAATACCAACGCCTGCCAAAACTGCCACATCAAGGACGGCCGTGGTCATCCGCCCGCCCCCAACGCCAAGAACGCCGTGTCGATGCTGGTACGCCTGTCGATTCCCAATGACCCGGCATTTGCCACGCTGATCGAACACATCGGCATCGTCCCCGAACCGGTCTACGGCGGCCAATTACAGGACATGTCAGTGCCCGGCGTGCCCCCTGAGGGCAAGGTGCGGGTCGATTACACGCCGGTGCCCGTGCGATTCAAGGACGGCACCGAAGTCGAACTGCGCAAACCTGTGCTGCACATCACTCAATTAGGCTACGGCCCGATGCACCCCGACACGCGTTTTTCCGCCCGTATTGCGCCGCCGATGATTGGCCTGGGGCTGCTTGAAGCGATCCCGGACCAAGACATTTTGGCCAACGCCAAAGACAAGAGCGCTGATGGCGTGACCGGGCGCCCTAATTGGGTGTGGGACGACGCACAACAAAAAACTGTCTTGGGCCGATTTGGCTGGAAAGCGGGCCAACCCAATCTCAATCAACAAAATGTTCACGCCTTTTCTGGTGATATGGGGCTTACCACGTCCCTGCGACCGTTTGATGATTGCACCCAGGCTCAAACTGCCTGCCTTGAAGCGCCCAACGGCAATGGCCCGCAAGGTGAGCCTGAGGTCAGCGACAACATTCTGCGTCTGGTCGAGTTCTATACCCGCAACCTCGCGGTGCCCGCGCGTCGTGATGTCGGCGCACCAGAGGTGCTGGCCGGTAAAAACCTGTTCTACAAAGCTGGCTGCGTTGCGTGCCACACCCCGACCTTCACCACCTCAGCCACGGCGGCTGAACCGGAGTTGGCCAATCAGGTCATTCATCCTTACAGCGACCTGTTATTGCACGACATGGGCGAAGGGCTGGCCGATGGCCGCACCGAGTTCACCGCCAGTGGTCGACAATGGCGCACTGCGCCCTTATGGGGGATTGGCTTGACCCAGAACGTGAGCGGCCATACCCAGTTTTTGCACGATGGACGTGCGCGCAACCTGCTCGAAGCCGTGCTGTGGCATGGTGGCGAGGCCGAACCGGCCAGGCAGCAGGTTTTACAGTTCAATGCCGAGCAGCGCGCTGCGTTGCTGGCGTTCCTGAATTCTCTTTAAACGCTTATAAGATCGGGGACCCCGACATGTTTCGACCCAAGTTGTTGTTCACCAGCCTTGCCGCCCTTGCCTTGGGCGCGTGTGCACCGCAAGACCCGCAGGCCGTGACCTCGGCCGCCATTGCCAAGCAAGTGATCCTGCCAACTTACAGCCGCTGGGCCGATGCCGATCGCCAATTGGCTGTCAGCGCCCTGGCGTATTGCGAAGGCAAAGAAACCCTGGAAACCGCCCGTGCCGACTTCCTGCATGCGCAGAAAGCCTGGGCCGAGCTGCAACCGCTGCTGATCGGTCCGCTGGCTGAGGGCAACCGTTCGTGGCAAGTGCAGTTCTGGCCGGACAAAAAGAACCTGGTCGGGCGTCAGGTTGAACAACTGGTCATCGCTCAGCCGCAGATCGATGCCGCTGCCCTGGCCAAATCCAGTGTTGTGGTGCAGGGTCTGTCGGCTTACGAGTACATCTTGTTCGACAGCAAGATTGACCTTGCCGATGACACGCAAAAAGCCCGTTATTGCCCACTGCTGACGGCCATTGGCGAGCGTCAGAAACAACTGGCCGAAGAAATTCTGGCGAGCTGGAACAGCACCGACGGCATGCTGGCGCAGATGAGCAAGTTCCCCAACCAGCGCTATGCCGATTCCCACGAAGCCATTGCTGACCTGCTGCGGGTTCAGGTCACCGCACTGGACACCCTGAAAAAGAAACTCGGCACCCCGATGGGCCGCCAGAGCAAGGGCATTGCACAGCCTTTCCAGGCCGATGCATGGCGCAGCGAGTCGTCGCTCAAGAGCCTGGCCGCCAGCTTGGCCGCCGCTCAGACCGTATGGGCTGGCGTTGACAACAAAGGTTTGCGTGGCCTGTTGCCCGCCGACCAGAAACCGTTGGCCGACAAAATTGACGCCGCGTATGCCGCCTCGCTCAAATTGTTCAATGATAACCAGCAGTCGCTTAATGAATTGCTGGCCGATGACGCCGGCCGCGCCAGGCTGAATGCGATTTACGACAGCCTGAACGTGGTTCACCGCTTGCACGAAGGTGAACTGGCCAAGGCGCTGGGCATTCAACTGGGCTTTAACGCCAACGACGGCGATTAATGAAGGAAGGTTCGATGATGCGCAGGCAAGCTCTGAAACTCGGCGGTTTACTGCTGAGCGCCGTTACGCTGGGCGGCTGGTCGCTGTTCAAAAACAAAGGCCACAGCCCGCTGTTGTTGAGCGCCCGGGATGACGTGGACGGCAATCACTTTGCCGTGGGTTACACGCTCGACGGCACTCAGGTATTCAACACCCAAGTGGGCCAGCGCTGCCACGACATCATCAACCACCCCACACTGCCCATTGCGTTGTTCGTTGCCCGGCGCCCCGGCACCGAGAGCTACCTGATCAACCTCAAGGATGGGCAGTTGCTGCAAACCCTGACATCCCTGCCCAATCGCCACTTTTATGGTCACGCGGTGATTCATAAAGATGGCGAGTGGCTGTACACCACAGAAAACGACACCACCGACCCGGGCCGGGGCGTGCTGGGGGTTTACCGCTTTGAAGGCGAGCGTCTGATACACAGTGGCGAAATCCCGACTCACGGCGTAGGCCCGCATCAAGTGTCGTGGATGCCAGACGGCGAAACGCTGGTGGTGGCCAACGGCGGTATCCGTACCGAAGCTGAAAGCCGGGTCGAGATGAACCTCAACGCCATGCAACCCAGCTTGGTGCTGATGCAGCGTGACGGCACCCTGCTGAGTAAAGAAACCCTCAGCCAGCAGATGAACAGCGTGCGTCACTTAGGCATTGCCAACGACGGCACAATAGTGGCGTGCCAGCAATTTATGGGTGACGCCCACGCGCTGTCCGAGTTGTTGGCAATCAAGCGCCCCGGCCAGCCCTTTGAGCCGTTCCCGGTGGCCGAACAGCAACTGCGTGCAATGGGCCATTACACCGCCAGCGTGGCGGTGCACAGCGACCTGCGGCTGGTGGCATTGACGGCCCCTCGCGGTAATCGGTTTTTTGTGTGGGATCTGGACAGTGGCGCAGTACGACTGGATGCGCCGTTGCCCGATTGCGCAGGCGTAGCCGCGGTAAAAGATGGTTTCGTGGTGACATCAGGCCAGGGGCGCTGCCGGTTCTATGACTGCCGACAAACACCGTTGACCGCCAAACCGCTGGATTTGCCCGCAGGGCTTTGGGACAACCATTTGCATGTGATGTAGGGCACTTGCCTGCGCAGCAATCACCAAATCCGATAACGTCGTTAAATCAGGCAAAACCAGCACCCTGAGTTAACGACGTCTTCGCTTGCGCACATGGCCTTCGGCAACGGTGACAGACAGCCTGTCAGGGGCGCAGGCCTTGGGACATACCAAACATGAACAGCAATAAATCATGATCCGGCCTGGCTATGGTTTCGACTTTAGCGACGCGCGGCAGCGGGCATTGACTGCCACTGGTGGTTGAACTCAGCACTTGCAAACGGGGTTGCTCCCAGGCAGCCATTGCCACCGAAGCAATCGCCAGCGCACCCAGCAGGAACAAACCTCGTGCTATTTCTCTCTTCATCACCGTAAACCTTTGATGGCGCTGCCAAACACCGTCTCATAAAAGTAGATCAACTTGCGCCAGTCGGTGTCGCTCCACGACGAATGGCGACGCAGCTGCTTCAGATCGTGTGAGGCCGCCTTGTAGGGTGTCAGGCGTTGCCTGCATTTCTCCAGATCAAGCAGGGCAACATCTACCGTTGCACTCTGCGCGCTGCCCGTGACCCGTACAAAGACATGTTTGATATAAAGGCAACCGTGCTGCCAACGCCCCAGGTGCATGCGCGCCAGGTTTTGCGCCACCGCCTCAAGCACGCGCTCATGCACGGCTTCGCCATAGCGCTCACGCCCACCGGCGGCGTACCAATTGTCGATTTCGATAAAGCCGTCCAGCGCCGCCGTCACCAACAACGCACGCCATTGCCCGTCCGGTGCCTGCCTGGCCCCACAAAACACCAGTTCCGGCACATTGACTGACAAGGCGCTCAGGGCCAGCAGCGCATCGCGCTCACGCAACACAGTCGGGCGCCCTAGCGGGTAGCGCCAACTGCGGTAGATATGGCCCACTTGGCGCTTGGCATACAACAACCGACCCGCTTCGTGGATTCGTTGTACCCCACTCTCCCCGCCACGACGCTGGTTGGGTTCTTCGACCCACTCGCCCTCCTGGCGCCAGTAATGTTCAAAACAGTCTTCTGTCGACATCGGGGGTTGCTGTACACAATCAACGGCCATGAGTTACCTCTTGCGTAGTACGTAAACCCGCCACATCGCATACAGCGGAATAAAGTCCAAATGCTCCTGAACGGTGAAACCAGCCTTTCTAAACTCCGCCTCAACTGTAACAGCAGGTAACACAAACCGATTTTGGTAACCCTCCTGCACAGGCGAAGTGCCCCGTTGACGCTCCAGACGCTTGCGCTTCCACGCCTTGAAGTTGCCGTCGACCCACAGAGAAATAATCACGCTGTCGCGGCTGACACGGTGAAACTCCCGCAATAGAGCCATCCGATGACTTGCGTCACCGATATGGTGGAGCAGGCGCATACAAAAAATACTGTCGACCGCGTTATCTGGCAGGTCTATATCAAACGCAGACGTCTGCAAACGGCGTACCCGTTTCACCACTTCGGCCGGCTGAGCGACGCAAGCCACTTCCAGCATAGACGCTGAATTATCAGCCCCGATGATTTCACGGTTATGTTTTGCGGCCAGTAACGGCCAAAAACGACCTGCGCCGCACGGTAAATCCAGCACCACCCCAGGTTCGCCCGCTATCGCCAGGGCGCGACGCGCCAACTGCTCGTCACGGGTATGGGACAAGCGTCGCGCCCAACCGTTCTGGTGCTTTAACAGATAATCAGCTGCGTGCTGCTGGTCGTACTTTTCAGAAAACTTAAGTGTGATCGCGGGGCTCATGACGGCTCTCCTGAAGCATGTAGCCCTACCTTAATCAGGCGGGTGTGAGCATCAGGTCATCATCGAGTGAAAAATTTGTGCCGCTAAACACCGCAAAGATCGCAGGGTTTTACAGGCATGGAGTGCTGGCGCGGGGCCATTTAACGACTAAAAGCTAAGAGGAGACGACGGCGAGCAAGGTGCAGGCCGTCGTTAAGCGGGCATCAATCCTTGGGATCGAGTTCGACGTGAAAACGGCAACCGTTGGGTTCCATCGTGGTCAATGACACACGCCAGCCCTGGCTGTCACAGATGCGCTGAACCAATGACAAGCCCAGCCCCAGCCCCTCTCCGCGCTTTTCACTGCCGCGTACAAAAGGCTGGAACATGGCCTGGCGTTTCTCTTCCGGGATGCCGACACCGCTGTCCTCCACCACAAAACCGGTCGGTTCGAGGGTCAGGCGAATGAAGCCGGTATCGGTGTAGTGCAACGCATTACGTAACAAGTTACCCATCACCGCGTGCAGGAATGTTGCGTTATAGAGCGTGTCCAGCGGCTGACCCGGCTGGTAGATCAGCTCCAGGCCTTTGGCTTCAATCGGGCCACGCCACAGGCTGATCAAGCCTTCAGCCACGGTGGTGAGGTTGACCTTTGGCGACATACTGGCGTCTTCGTGTTGCGCGCGAGCCAGCATGAGAAAGGTCTGCACCAACTCGCGCATCTCTTCGCAAGCGCGGGAAATACGCTCCACTTGTGAACGACTGCGTTGATCCAGGGCCGGGTTTTCGAGCAATAGCTCGCAGGAGCTGGCCAGGACCATCAACGGCGTGCGCAACTCGTGGCTCACGTCACTGGTAAACAGCCGTTCGCGGGTCAGCGTATCGCGCAAGCGCCCCAACGTGGCGTCAAAGGCAACGGCCAGTTCACCCACTTCATCGGCAGCGTAATCGGGCGCCAAGGGCGGGGCCAACCCGAGCAATTGATCGCGATGGCGCACTTGGCGCGCCAGCCTTACCACCGGCGCCATCACCCGTCTGGCCAGCACCCAACCCAGGAAGACCGCCAGCGCCAGCGCCAGCACAAAGCCCACCAGCACCACGGCAAACAGTACGCGCTCACGCTCTTCAAAATCGCTTTGGTCTTGCAGCAAGACATAGCGCCGCCCGTCAACCACCTCAACCATGGCGTGATACGACAACTGGTCGCGAAACACCTCATGAAAGCCCGGCTGCAAATGGCGCAGATCCTTGGGTAAGGCAAAGTCGCCGCGCCCACCACTGAAGTAGAACAACTGGTCTGGCTCGGGGCGGTGATTCCAGTCGGCAACGTTGTCCATCAACAGCAAGCGCTGCAAGTCACCGCCCAAACCGGCCGAGATCAGTTTTTCTTCCACCAGGTGCACGGTGGCGACAATACCCATCGCGAAGGTGCCCGCAACCAGCGCACTCATCAGCGCAAACGCGATGATGATCCGCTGGGCAAGGCTTTGCTTAAACTCCATCGCGTGCCTCGGCGAGGCGATAGCCCACGCCATGCACGGTTTGCAGCAGCGGTTTATCGAACGGTTTGTCGATCACCTGGCGCAGTTGGTGGACGTGGCTGCGCAGGCTGTCGCTGTCCGGGCAATCGTCGCCCCACAAGGCTTCTTCCAAAACTTCGCGGCGCAGCACGTGCGGGCTTTTTTGCATCAGCACAGCCAGCAGTTTTAGCCCTACCGGGTTGAGCTTGAGCAGGCGCCCATCGCGCGTGACTTCAAGGGTGTCCAGGTCATATTTAAGGTCTGCCACTTGCAACTCGCGCCGCCCGCCGCCCTGGGCACGGCGCAATACGGCTTCAATGCGCGCCGCCAATTCAGACAGCGCAAAGGGTTTGAGCAGGTAATCATCGGCACCGGACTTGAAGCCTTGCAGGCGATCGTCCAACTGATCACGGGCGGTGAGCATGATCACCGGTGTGTCGCGGCGCGCGTCTTCACGCAAGCGCTTGCACAAGGTATAGCCGTCAATGCCGGGCAGCATGATGTCGAGCACGATCAAGTCGTAATGCTCGGTGGCCGCCAGGTGCAGGCCCGACAAACCGTCCTGTGCGCAATCCACGGTATAGCCTTTAAGCCCTAGATAATCGGCCAGATTGGCGAGGATATCGCGGTTGTCTTCAACCAACAGAATTCGCATGGGCACTTTCTCCGTACGCAGTTACGGCCGTCTTGGCCCGCGCAGCTTAGAGTGAAGATCGGCGCAGGGCCAGTGCCATAAGGCGTTCTGCGTATTTAGTTGACGCTCATCAGACCCTGACATTTTTTTCACCTGCGGTTCACAAACGATCGACAGCCGCGCCAGCAGACTTGCGCACGCGCGTGATCGTTTTCGCAGGTCTGCTGGCGCGGCCAGGGCGGCAATGCTTACCAGCCCGAACGGGCCAGTAACGGCCCCTCTCAATTCTTCGCCGCTTCTCGTAACAACGAACTCGATGACCAGCAGTTCTACGCCAGTTTGCTATCACCGCGCGATGGCCTCGCAAGCACATGTGCGCCGGACAACCACCACTAATAGCCGGGCACTAAAAAGCCCCGCCTGATTACTCAGGCGGGGCTTTTGCGTAGCGGGGTAAGGCTGGCTTACATCATGCCGCCCATACCACCCATGCCGCCCATGTCTGGCATACCGCCGCCAGCTGCTTTGTCTTCCTGGATCTCAGCGATCATCGCCTCAGTGGTGATCATCAGGCTGGCAATCGAGGAAGCCGCTTGCAGAGCCGAACGCGTCACTTTAGCCGGGTCAAGAATACCCATTTCAATCATGTCGCCGTATTCGCCAGTGGCAGCGTTGTAACCGTAGTTACCCGAACCCTGCTTCACTTTGTCGACGACTACGCTTGGCTCGTCACCGGAGTTGGCAACGATCTGGCGCAGAGGGGCTTCAACAGCACGACGCAGCAGAGCAATACCTACGTTCTGATCAGCGTTGTCGCCTTTCAGTTCGGAGATAGCCTGCAACGCACGCACCAGTGCCACGCCACCGCCAGGTACCACGCCTTCTTCAACGGCTGCACGGGTTGCGTGCAAGGCGTCTTCAACGCGAGCTTTCTTCTCTTTCATTTCTACTTCAGAACCAGCGCCAACCTTGATCACTGCAACGCCGCCCGACAGCTTGGCCAGACGCTCTTGCAGTTTTTCACGGTCGTAGTCAGAAGTGGTATCAGCCACTTGTGCACGGATCTGAGTTACACGGGCCTGGATGTCCGCGTCAACGCCAGCGCCATCAATGATGGTGGTGTTTTCTTTGGACAGGATCACGCGCTTGGCGTTACCCAGGTGCTCCAGGGTGGTGCTTTCCAGGCTCAGGCCGATCTCTTCGGAGATTACGGTACCGCCTGTCAGAACAGCGATGTCCTGCAACATTGCTTTACGACGATCGCCGAAGCCAGGTGCTTTAACAGCAGCGACTTTAACGATACCGCGCATGTTGTTCACAACCAGAGTCGCCAGGGCTTCGCCTTCAACGTCTTCAGCCACGATCAGCAGTGGGCGGCCGGCTTTTGCAACGGCTTCCAGCACTGGCAGCATTTCGCGGATGTTGGAGATTTTTTTATCAACCAACAGGATCAGCGGGCCGTCCAGCTCAGCCACCATGGTGTCTGGCTTGTTTACGAAGTAAGGGGACAGGTAGCCACGGTCGAACTGCATGCCTTCAACCACAGACAGTTCGTTTTCCAGGCCCGAGCCTTCTTCAACGGTGATCACGCCTTCTTTACCGACTTTTTCCATGGCTTCGGCAATGATGTCGCCGATGGAGCTGTCGGAGTTGGCAGAGATAGTACCTACCTGAGCGATAGCCTTGCTGTCAGCGCATGGCTTGGCCAGCTGACGCAGTTCTTTAACAATAGCGATGGTCGCTTTGTCGATACCGCGCTTGAGGTCCATCGGGTTCATGCCGGCAGCGACGGCTTTCAGGCCTTCGTTGACGATCGACTGAGCCAGTACGGTTGCAGTGGTAGTGCCGTCACCGGCGTCATCGTTGGCACGGGAGGCAACGTCTTTAACCAACTGCGCGCCCATGTTTTCGAAGCGATCTTTCAGCTCGATTTCTTTGGCAACGGACACGCCGTCCTTGGTGATGGTCGGAGCGCCGAAGCTCTTCTCGATGATCACGTTGCGGCCTTTAGGGCCCAGGGTCGCTTTTACTGCGTCAGCCAGGACGTTTACACCGGCCAACATTTTTTTACGGGCGGAGTCGCCGAATTTAACTTCTTTAGCAGCCATGTTCGTTCTTCCTTAAATACTGTGTAGTAACGGGAAAATGAGCGGGAAATCAGCCTTCGATAACAGCGAGAATCTCGTTCTCAGCCATTACCAACAGGTCTTCGCCGTCTACTTTCACGGTGTTGCTGCCGGAGTACGGGCCAAACACAACCTTGTCACCCACTTTTACGGCCAGCGCGCGCACTTCACCGTTGTCCAGAACGCGACCAGTGCCCACAGCGATGACTTCACCGCTGTTGGCTTTCTCAGCAGCCGAACCCGGCAGAACGATACCGCCAGCGGTTTTCTTTTCTTCTTCGCTGCGACGGATTACGACGCGGTCATGCAGAGGACGAAGCTTCATTGTCGATCTCTCCTAATTGTGGTGTTCATCGGCCGGTTTCATACCGGCTGGGTTTACAAGTCCGGAATTGCCGGGAGTGTTTCGCGAAAGAGTGTTTGCTGTTGCCAGCAAAACCCTGCGGTGTCCGTTACATGAGGGCGCCCTTAGTGATTACAAGGGCCCACGCGTGTTTTTTTTGCGTTTGCACACCGTTAAAAAACAAACACGGCACTCTAGGTGCCGTGTTGAAAACGCTAAGCCGCTTTACTTGTCGCGGTGCTCGAATTCGCCTTCGATCACATTAGGCTCACGGCCTAGAGGCGTGTGCGAACCAGGCCGGGTCGGCACATCAAATTCATCGGCGAAAGCACGCTGACGGATGGCCTGTTCTTGCGCACGTTTACGCAGACGATTCACCAACAGGCTGCGCACGGGCGGCAGCAGCAACAGCAAACCGGCAACATCGCTGATAAAACCTGGAAGCACCAGCAAACCGCCACCCAATGCCATCATCAGACCGTGAAGCATTTGTTCGGCGGGCAACTCACCGCGGTTCAAGCTTTCACGCGCACTGAGCGCAGTCGCCAAACCTGCCACACGCACGACGAGAACGCCCAGCATGGAGCCAGCAATGATCAGCAGCAACGCGGGGAAGAACCCGATAGCGGTGCTGACCTTGAAAAAGACGTACAGCTCTAGCACTGGAAACAACAGAAAGAGCAATAGAAAAGCGCGCATCAAATGATTCCTCTCCGGAAGAATATCTTCCAACCCCTCTTAGATGACGGCGCTTGGCGCTGAATTCAAGGTCAGGCTGGCTGTTTTTTCGGCCACTGGCTCGCACGCGCCAGAAAGACCAGAGCCTCGCGGGCCTGTGTAGGGTTGTTACACACCTCTGGAAAGCCTAGCCAATAAAGGCCGTCGCCGATGCGCAAATGCATGCCTTCACTGTCAATACCGACCAGCGTGGCGGGCACGGTTTGCGGTAAGCCGGCCAGTTCAACGTAGTGCTGGATCGCATTGGCGTGGTCATCGTTCATGTGCTCGACCATGCGCACTTCAGCTTGACCGGCGAACGGGTTTGCCAACGTAACCTGATCGAGCCAGTGAATCGCGCCAAAACCGCCGATGTAACGATGACGAACGGGCTTGAGCACCCAAAAGTCAAAATCATGGGCCGTGTGGTAGCTCTGCGACTCAGGGAAATAGCGGTAGTAACGCTCGGCAGCCGCTTCAATCGCCTCAGGGTCAGTCAACTGCTCGGCTTCAGCCAGGCAGGTAAGGCGACCCACCGCCTGCACATCTTCAGCGCCCCGCTCGCCGACCATCAAGGAGCACTTGGGGTCTTTGCGCAGGTTATGGGTGTGCTGGGCAATCCGGCTGATAAGGATCAAGGGCCGCCCTTGCTCGTCCAGGCAATAGGGCACCACCGAGCCAAACGGGAAGCCCGGCATCGCCTTGGACTGGGTGGCCAGCGCTCCACGGTATTCCTTGAGCAGTAATTCTCGGGCATGCTTGACGGCTTCAACGCTCAACTTATGACTCCTTATAAAAACTCCGTCAAAAACGGACGAGTTCAGGGCATGCAGTACACCCGCACTCAGGGCTATGTTTGATAGACGACCGCTCCCAAGGCGTTGATCAACGGCTGCGTAAGGAATCACACCGTTCAACTGCTGCCGAGGGCTGTCATGCAACTAAAAGACAAAGTAATCATTATCACTGGCGGTTGCCAAGGGTTAGGTCGTGCCATGGCAGAGTATCTGGCTGGCAAAGGGACAAAACTGGCGTTGATTGACCTCAACCCCGAGAAGCTCGAATTGGCTGTGGCGGCCTGTCAGGCCCACGGCGTCGAGGCCCGTGCATACCTGTGCAACGTGGCGGATGAAGAACAAGTCATACAAACCGTGTCACAAATTGCTGAGGACTTTGGTGCGATCAACGGCCTCATCAACAATGCCGGCATCCTGCGTGACAGCCTGTTGCTCAAGGTCAAAGATGGCGTCATGAGCAAAATGAGCCTGGCGCAATGGCAAGCGGTGATCGACGTAAACCTGACCGGTGTTTTTCTGTGCACCCGTGAAGTGGCGGCCAAGATGGTCGAGCTGAGCAATCAGGGCGCGATCATCAACATCTCATCCATTTCGCGGGCCGGTAATGTGGGTCAAACCAACTACTCTGCCGCCAAAGCAGGGGTTGCTGCCGCCACCGTGACCTGGGCCAAAGAACTGGCGCGCTATGGCATCCGCGTGGCGGGTATTGCTCCGGGGTTTATTGAGACAGAAATGACCTTGGGCATGAAGCCCGAAGCGCTGGAAAAAATGACGGCATTTATTCCGCTTAAGCGCATGGGCAACGTTGAAGAAATTGCCCATTCGGCGGCCTACATCTTTGAAAACGACTACTACACCGGCCGGATTCTTGAGCTGGATGGCGGGTTACGGATTTAACCCGCAGGGGACACCGCACCGGTAAGTGAGGCGCGTACTGCGGTAGGGCTGACGTTCAAGGTTGGAGGGGTTTTTGCGACGGCTTCGCCGCCGGACGCAGCCTCGCGCTGCTCGTCAGCGGCTACAGGGTGCTCTGTGCTCTTTTGCTGTCGAGGTGCGAAGCAGCCTCAATGCGAACAGCTGATGTTTCGCGCTGGTTGGGTTTGCGACGGCTTCGCCGCCGAACGCAGCCTCGCGCTGCTCGTCAGCGGCTACAGGGTGCTCAGTGCTCTTTAGCTGTCGAGGTGTGAAGCAGCCTCAATTCGAACAGCTGCTGTTCCGGCCTGGAGGGGTTTTTGCGACGGCTTCGCCGCCGGACGCAGCCTCGCGCTGCTCGTCAGCGGCTACAGGGTGATCAGTGCTCTTTTGCTGTCGAGGTGTGAAGCAGCCTCAATTCGAACAGATGATGTTCCGCGTAGGTTGGGTTTGCGACGGCTTCGCCGCCGGACGCAGCCTCGCGCTGCTCGTCAGCGGCTACAGGGTGCTCTGTGCTCTTTTGCTGTCAAGGTGTGAAGCAGCCTCAATTCGAACAGCTGATGTTTCGCGCTGGTTGGTTTTGCGACGGCTTCGCCGCCGGACGCAGCCTCGCGCTGCTCGTCAGCGGCTACAGGGTGCTCTGTGCTCTGTAGCTGTCGAGGTGTGAAGCAGCCTCAATTCGAACAGCTGATGTTCAGGCCTGGAGGGGTTTGCGACGGCTTCGCCGCCGGACGCAGCCTCGCGCTGCTCGTCAGCGGCTACAGGGTGCTCTGTGCTCTTTTGCTGTCGAGGTGTGAAGCAGCCTCAATTCGAACAGCTTATTTTCCGGCCTAGAGAGGTTTGCGACGGCTTCGCCGCCGGACGCAGCCTCGCGTTGCTCGTCAGCGGCTACAGGGTGATCAGTGCTCTTTAGCTGTCGAGGCCATTACCAGGTCACACCAAAGCCTGCGGTGTAGCGGGTTTTGTTGAGGGTGTTGTCACTGCCGCTGCCGCCACCAATCAGGTCTTTCTCTGCCTTGAGGTTGAGCGATGCCCATTCGGTGACTTTGTAGCGCAGGCCGATCTCGGCATCCAGGCTGTAATCCGCAGCACTGCCCAGCGGTTTACCCAACTCGCCATTGGTGAAGAGCGAAACCGTTTTACCCAACAAGTAACGGTTGTAATCCCACTTCATGGCCAAAGAGTAGAAATTGTCTTTTTTGCCATCCGAGTATTCGTAATCGGTACGGTTGAGCAAAGAACCCAAGGAAAACGAACCCAACTCATCATCCCAAAACTGGTAACCGGGACCGGTACCCACAGTGCGCTGGCGGGAGACGTCTTCTACTTTGTCGCGCTTGTAGGTCAAACGGCCCTGCCAATACCACTTTTCATCAATAAAGTGGTCGAGCGCGTATTCGGCGCTCCAGTTGTCTGTGGTCACAACGTCGTTCTGGAACTCGCGGTTGTATTCGCCTTCAGCATGGTGACGCCAAGACCCGTGACGCGCCGTGGTTTTGAAATCGATGTCGTAATCGTCGGTGTCTTTGTCTGCACGCTTGTAGTCCAGCGCCACATCTACATTGCCCTTCCAGACCAGGTCTTCAATCACCGGCTTGGGCTTGAGTATTTGCTGAATGCTCGCCAGCTCTACCGTTTTAGGCGCTTCGCCGTTGGCCAGAATAACCTTGCCGTCTTCAGCGGCTTTGAGTGACTTGGCCTTTTCGCCTGCGTAAGCATCTTGCTTGACCAGAAGCTCCTGATCGCTCTCCAGGGTTTTGACTTGCTTCCAGTCAATCGGAATGGCACCCGCATATTCCGTTTGAATGAGCAATTTGCCACCATCAAACACTTTGATTTTGCCGCTCAGGCGGTCACCGTTTTTCAACCAGACCGTATCTGCGAGCAAAGGCGTGGACACATTCAGGACAGCGAGGCATAACAAGGTTCTGGACAACATAAGCAGATGCGAAACTCAGATTTGCGAAAGAATGCCGGCATTATCCCGATGGATACGCCCCAGGCATAGAAAGACCGACTGAAAAGGTTGTAGTTCCTTCATTAGTCCAATTGACAGAAATGTCTTCATTTACATTTATAGGCAAAAAACATTAAGGCACTTGCGGTGAATTCAGACTCTTGCGCCACTCAAACAGCCGCCGAGATTCGTCGTGAGGCGCTGTACTCCACATTGATGCAGGTCCCTGCCGGTTACGTTGTGACTTACGGCCAACTCGCCGAGCTGGCAGGCCTGGGCCGGGCCGCTCGCTGGGTGGGACGCACTCTCAGCCAACTGCCCGAAGGCTCGCGACTGCCTTGGCACCGCGTGCTGGCCGCTGGAGGACGTATCAGTTTGCCAGCAGGCAGCCCGTCGGGGGACGAGCAACGTGCGCGCCTGCGCACTGAGGGCTTGAGCATTATGAATAATCGTGTGGATATCCAGCGTCATGGCTGGCGCCCGATAGAGCACTGCGGTTAGAGTGCGCCCTTTGTTTCCGTAACCTGAGGCAGACTCCAGCCCATGCCCCGTAAAACCTGGCGCGCCGCGCTCGCTGCCTATGCCAGCCCCTCGACTCTTGTGCTGTTGTTGCTCGGTTTTGCCGCCGGCTTGCCGTACATGCTGGTGTTCTCAACCCTTTCCGTGTGGTTGCGAGAAGCCGGTGTGGCCCGCGAAACCATCGGCTATGCCAGCCTGATTGGTTTGGCTTACGCCTTTAAATGGGTGTGGTCACCGCTGCTCGACCAGTGGCGCCTGCCTTTGCTCGGCAAACTGGGACGGCGGCGTTCATGGCTTGTGCTGTCGCAATCGCTGGTGATCCTGGGCCTGATCGGCATGGGCTTCTGTGATCCGCAAAAACACCTTTCGTGGCTGATTGCCATCGCGGTGATTGTGTCATTTGCCTCGGCAACCCAAGACATCGCCGTGGACGCCTATCGCCTGGAGATTGCAGAAGACAGCCGCCAGGCCGCTCTCGCCGCCAGTTACATGTCCGGCTATCGCGTGGCCGCGTTACTGGCCACCGCGGGCGCACTGTTTTTTGCCGAAGGCTTCGGCTCAACCGGCTTTAACTACAAACACTCGGCCTGGACAGGCACCTACGTGCTGTTTGGGTTGCTGATGGTCCCAGCCCTGCTGACCACTTTCTTTATGCGCGAACCCCCGGTGCCTTTGCGCACCCAATTGTCCGCCGGGCGTTACAGTTTCGGCCATCAGCTGGCGTCGGTTTTTGTGCTGATTGTGCTGCTGGTGTCGGTGCCCGCGATGTTTACGCAGCTCTACAACACCGACTTTGCGGGCGTCATGTTTGGGGACCTGAGCCCCACTGACCTGCTGCTCGAAGACCGCGCATTCTTGCGAGCGATTCTGTACACCCTGCTGACGGTGCTGTGTTTGTCGTCAATTGGACGACGCGGGCTGGCGCCTGTACTGACGCCAGTCAACGATTTTATCGTGCGCTATCGCTGGCAAGCCCTGCTGCTGCTCGGGCTGATTGCCACCTACCGCATGTCGGACACGGTAATGGGCGTGATGGCCAACGTGTTCTATATCGACCAAGGTTTCACCAAAGATCAAATCGCCGGCGTCAGCAAGATTTTTGGCCTGATCATGACCCTGGTCGGTGCTGGCATGGGCGGCTTGCTGATTGTGCGCTTTGGCATTTTGCCGATTCTGCTGATTGGCGGCGCGGCGTCGGCAGGGACGAACCTGCTGTTTATGCTGCTGGCGGATATGGGGCCGAATCTGCAGATGCTGATTGTCACGATTTCACTCGACAATTTCAGCTCGGGCCTCGCCACTTCAGCGTTCGTGGCCTACCTGTCGAGCCTGACCAACCTGAAGTTCTCGGCCACGCAATACGCCCTGCTCAGCTCGATCATGTTATTGCTCCCGCGCTTGATGGGCGGCTATTCGGGTGTGATGGTCGAAAAGTTTGGCTACCACACCTTCTTCATCATTACGGCCGTCATGGGCATACCAACGCTGCTGCTGATTAGCCTGCACTGGTATCAAGAGAGCCGTCGCGCTCGCTTGAATCCCCCCGTCGACCTCGAAAAAACCCCGTAAACACGAGGGGGAGCCTAGCTCCCCCGCCTGGCCTGTACGCAAGCACCTCTCGCCCGTACAATGCCCAGTCATTTCTAGTCATCAGCAACGGCACCGGCTAACCATGCGCACCAGTCAATATTTGCTCGCCACACAAAAAGAAACGCCATCGGACGCGGTCGTTATCAGCCATCAGCTGATGCTGCGCGCCGGCATGATTCGCAAACTGGCTTCGGGGCTGTACACCTGGCTGCCGATGGGCCTGCGCATCATGCGCAAGGCCGAAGCCATTGTTCGCGAAGAAATGAACGCTGCCGGTGCTCTGGAAGTGCTGATGCCGAGCATTCAACCGGCTGAGCTGTGGCAGGAGTCCGGTCGCTGGGAAGAGTACGGCCCTGAGCTGTTGCGCCTTAAAGATCGCCACGGTCGCGAATTCTGCGTGGGGCCGACCCACGAAGAAGTCATTACTGACCTGTGCCGCAACGAGTTGAACAGCTACAAACAGCTGCCTATCAACCTGTATCAGATCCAGACCAAATTCCGTGATGAGATCCGCCCACGCTTCGGCTTGATGCGCGGCCGCGAATTCATCATGAAGGACGCTTACTCCTTCCACGCTGACGAAGCGTCGTTGCAAGTCACTTATGACCGCATGCATCAGGCGTACTGCAACGTGTTTACACGCCTGGGCCTCAATTTCCGCCCGGTTGAAGCCGACAACGGCTCTATCGGTGGTGCCGGTTCCCACGAGTTCCACGTCTTGGCCGAGTCAGGCGAAGACGACATTGTTTTCAGCAACGGTTCGAGCTACGCGGCCAACATTGAAAAAGCCGAAGCCGTACCCACCGAGACCTCGCGCCCTGCTCCTGCACTGGAGCTGCGCCTGGTGGACACTCCAGACGCCAAAACCATCGTGCAATTGGTCGAAGGCTACGACCTGCCGATCGAGAAAACCGTCAAGACCCTGATCGTTCACGCTGCCGAAGAAGGCAAGCTGATCGCCCTGGTCATCCGTGGCGACCACGAGCTGAACGAAATCAAAGCCTCCAACCACCCGCTCGTGGCCAGCCCGCTGGTCATGGCCGGTGACGCTGAACTGCGCGAGGCCATTGGTGCCGGTGCAGGTTCTTTGGGCCCGCTGAACTTGCCATTGCCGTGCATCATTGACCGCTCGGTCGAGCTGATGAGCGACTTTGCCGTTGGCGCCAACATCGACGACAAGCATTATTTCGGCGTGAACTGGGAACGTGACCTGCCCGTCCCTACCGTTGCCGACCTGCGCAACGTGGTGGCTGGCGACCCTAGCCCGGACGGCAAAGGCACGCTGGAAATCAAGCGCGGCATCGAAGTCGGTCACATCTTCCAGCTGGGTACCAAGTACAGCGAAGCCATGAAGTGCCAGGTGCTGGGTGAGAACGGCAAGCCGGTCACGCTGAGCATGGGCTGCTACGGCATCGGTGTTTCGCGCGTGGTGGCAGCCGCCATCGAGCAGAACAACGACGAGCGCGGCATTATCTGGAGCGATGCTCTGGCACCTTTCCAGGTTGCCTTGGTACCCCTGCGCTACGAAACCGAAGCGGTACGTGAAGCCACAGATGCCCTGTATGCCCAACTGACCGCCGCAGGCTTTGAAGTGCTGCTGGATGATCGCGACAAGAAAACCAGCCCGGGCATCAAGTTCGCGGACATGGAACTGATCGGCATCCCGCACCGCATCGTGGTCAGCGACCGTGGCCTGGCCGAAGGCAACCTTGAGTACAAGAGCCGCACCGAAGCAGAGCCGCAAGCCCTGCCTGTCGCTGACGTCCTCGCATTCCTTCAGGCGCGTATCCGTCGCTGAACCCAGATAGAGACGCCATGTTCAATCGAAGTACCTTAACCCTCGGGGGCGCCGCCATGTGCGGCGCCCTGCTGTTGAGCGGCTGTGCCAATCACATGTCGCAACGCAGCGAGCACGAGGAGCGCATTGAGCGCAAATTGCTCTCCCACAGCTTACAAATCGATGTGGGCTCACCGTCTGTGCTTGAGCTGCCGCAACGCCGTGTGCGCATCAATGAACAAAAGACCTTTGAGGTCACTGAGTTCGATGTTACCCGGCGCTATGACCGCTACACCCCCTACCAACCCTGGCGAGAAATCTACGAGGTACCACTGGGGGCTGTAGCGGTTGTGGCAGGTGTGGGCGCCAATGTGCTGAACATCTTCATGTTTGGGCAACTGCCAGACAGTGTCACCAGAGACTGGCTCAGCTATGGCGTCGACGGCCTGAACCCGGCCATGAACGTGCAATCCAACGGCCGTGCGCAGCAGAACCTGGCAGGCATTGAAGACGTTCAGCGCGAATCGCGCCTGGAATATTCCAGCCTGCCGTGGGCCGAGCGTCCCGTGGTGGTGACCGCAGGCACCCAACACCATGAGCTGACCACTGACCGTAATGGCGTGCTGCGCCTCAATTTGCTGGACAGCCCGTTTGCCGAACAAGACCTCAATCACGTCGGCAAGCTGACAATCACCGTAGAAGACGCGCAGGACGAAACCCATTCGGATTCAACCCTGTCGGTAAGCAGCAACCTGCGAGGCAAACTGCTGGAAGCGCACAACCTGATTTACGACGACCTGGAGGGTGATGACGTCAGCCAATGGGTGCATCGGGTTAAACGCTTGTCTGAACTGGGGCTGGAAGAAGAAGCCAGCGAGCTGGAGCAGAGCTTGATCGAACTCACGCGTAATGATCCTGAATTACAGCGCGAATTCCTTCAGTCCTTGACCAAAAACGCCGGGCGCCTGGTGGCAGATCCGGGGGTTAGCTGACATAAAAGCCATCCGTAGCGGCCGCCCAAGGCTGCGGCTACGGGCGTGCGCTGAACAGCTCCAATTGCTCAAATCCGGTGCTCAAATCCTGTAAACGCACCCCCAGCCCGAGCAATCGAACGGGCTTGGCGCCTCGTGCGAACGCCTGACTCATCAGGCTTTGATAGCTTTCCACGTCCCGCCCTGCACCCGACTGCTCAAGAGTGGTTTGGGTGAAGTCATGAAACTTCACTTTGACGAACGGTTTGCCCGGGCGATAACTGGCATCGAGCCGACTGATGCGCCCATTGAGGGTATCGAGCAGTTCAGGGATTTTTTCCAGGCATGCGGCAAGGTCCGGCAAGTCCACATCGTAGGTGTTTTCGACACTGACCGACTGACGACGACTGTCGCTGTGCACCAAGCGCTCATCAATCCCCCGCGCCAATCCCCAAAGTCGCTCACCGAAACTGCCGAATTCACGCACCAACGCCAATTTTTTCCAGTCGCGCAAATCAAGGCAGGTTTCAATCCCCAGTCGCGCCAGTTTGTCAGCCGTGACTTTGCCCACCCCATGCAACTTGTTTACCGGCAGTGCCGATACAAAATCGTCCACTTGGTCAGGGGTGATGACGAACAAACCATTGGGCTTGCGCCAGTCACTGGCAATTTTGGCCAGGAATTTGTTTGGCGCCACGCCCGCAGAGACGGTGATATGCAACTGATTAGAGACCCGGCGCCGAATATCTTGCGCGATACGCGTTGCACTGCCTGCAAAATGCGGGCTATCGGAGACATCCAGATAAGCTTCGTCCAGCGACAGCGGCTCAATCAGCTCGGTGTAATCACGCAAGATGCCGTGTATTTCCCTGGACGCCTCTTTATAAGCCTCCATGCGACCGTGGACAATCACCAGGTCCGGGCACAGCTTAAGGGCATGCCGGGATGACATCGCCGAGCGCACGCCGTAAGCCCGCGCTTCATAGTTACAGGTAGAGATCACGCCGCGTCGATCGGCCGAGCCGCCGACCGCCATAGGCTTGTTGGCCAGGCTCGGATCATCACGCATCTCGATGGCGGCATAGAAACAGTCACAGTCGACGTGGATGATTTTTCGCTGCGTCATGTAGGCCGGCGTTCTTTCCGAGGTGAAGTAAAGCGGATCGCTAGTATGTCACCCTGAACTGTATATAGCACCAGTAGTCTTAATACTCCCCGACCAGCGTGGGAATTTTCACGCTTAATTTATTTTTCTAATCGGAATCACACCCCTAATAGAACCTAAGCCCTTGCGCTGCGGGCTCTGTGACGCTTTTTATAGCTGCATTTATCAGCTAACCGATTGAACCAAAAGGTTTTTCCGTAAATTAACGTTTGACAGCAAAGCCTATCGCTGTAGAATCCACCCCACAGACGCGGGATGGAGCAGTCTGGTAGCTCGTCGGGCTCATAACCCGAAGGTCGTCGGTTCAAATCCGGCTCCCGCAACCAAACATCGAAAAAGGCTACTCGAAAGAGTGGCCTTTTTTGTGCGCGCGCGTTTTATGCAATGACACTTGCTGACCCTCATTTGCACTGCCACCCCCATTGCAGCCTGCGGCAGTGACTGGCAAGTCCGCGCCCGGCTTTCAGGTTGAAATCTGCGCATGCGACCTAATTCATTGTTTTTACGTATTAAAGTTTGACACTGCGGCGTATCGCTGTAGAATCCGCCCCACAGACGCGGGATGGAGCAGTCTGGTAGCTCGTCGGGCTCATAACCCGAAGGTCGTCGGTTCAAATCCGGCTCCCGCAACCAAACATCGAAGAAGGCTGCTCGAAAGAGCGGCCTTTTTTGTGCGTGTGTGTTTTTGCTGACCTACCACCTCAACGTTGTTTATTTCGACCGCACGGTCAATTAAGCGTTGACACATCTTCGTTCATCTGTAGAATGCGCCCACACAGACGCGGGATGGAGCAGTCTGGTAGCTCGTCGGGCTCATAACCCGAAGGTCGTCGGTTCAAATCCGGCTCCCGCAACCAAACATCGAAAAAGGCTACTCGAAAGAGTGGCCTTTTTTGTGCGCGCTCGAAAAGTGCCCGGCACGCGTTTATTGACAATAAACGGCATATTTCTGAAAGTTCGTGCAGCTATCCCCTGACGCAGCAACTACCTTCTTTTCACCTCGTCAACCTGAACCTCAGGCAAACAACTGAAAGTATTTCAAAATATTTTAGCCAAAAGGATTGGTAACTTGAGTCGATGCCTCCATCCTATCGCGCACGATCCACGAGGTGATTGATGCCCGATAACTCGCCACTCCCCAAAGACACCGTTACAGCAGCCCACCCGATTGCCGCGACCCGCTTGCGCTGGCTGGATTTGTTGAGCAAGTACCGCCAACCCATCGGGCTGGTGCTCACCTTGCTGCTGTTTGCGATAGCCCTGATTGCATGTCGCCATCTACTCAGCGAACTTGACCTGTACGCACTGCACGACTCCATTCTTGAAGTGCCCAAGCCCGCCCTCTTCGGCGCTGTGGCTGCCACGGCTGTCGGGTTTCTGATCCTGCTCGGGTATGAATGGTCTGCGAGTCGCTACGCGGGGGTCAAACTGCCTCCCAAAACTTTGGCTCTTGGCGGCTTCACAGCTTTTGCCATTGGTAACGCCATCGGCCTGTCGCTGCTGTCCGGCGGCTCGGTGCGCTACCGTTTATATGCACGCCACGGTGTCGGCGCCTCGGAAGTGGCACACATGACGCTGTTCGCCAGCCTCTCTTTAGGCTGCGCGTTACCGCCCCTGGCAGCGCTCGCAACATTAAGCAATTTGCCCGCAGCCGCAGCCGCCCTGCACCTTCCCGCCTATTTATTGGGTGCGATTTCTTTCGCGGTGCTGGCACTGTTCGGTTTGTTGGCACTGGGCATTTATCGTCGCCGACTGCCCGAACAACCGATACCGGACAACTTGCTGGTCAAGGCTGGCCGACGCACCCTGCGCCTGCCGAGCCCACGCCTGACGCTCCTGCAACTGGTGATCACCGCCCTGGACGTGGCCGCAGCAGCTACCGTGCTGTATTTGTTACTGCCCGAAGCGCCCCCGTTTGGCGCTTTCATGCTGGTTTACCTGCTGGCGCTGGCTGCAGGCGTGTTGAGTCATGTACCCGGCGGCGTGGGTGTCTTTGAGGCGATATTGCTCGCCGCCTTTGCCGACAAGCTGGGGGCTGCGCCGTTGGCCGCCGCTTTGCTGCTGTACCGCATGATTTACGTGATTCTGCCGCTGCTGGTCGCGTGCCTGATGCTGCTGATCAACGAAGCCCAGCGCCTGATTCAAACCCGCCAAAGTCTGCGCGTCGCTTCGGGCCTTGCCGCCCCGATCCTCGCGGTGCTGGTGTTCATGTCGGGCGTGGTGTTGCTGTTCTCGGGGGCGACTCCTGAAATCGACACCCGCCTTGAACACATCGGCTTTCTTATCCCGCACCGCCTGATTGATGCCTCACACTTTGGCGCCAGCCTGATTGGCGTGCTGTGCCTGTTGCTGGCTCAAGGCTTGCGTCGACGCTTGTCGGCGGCGTGGATGCTGACCACCATTTTGCTGCTGGTGGGTGCCGTGCTGTCGCTGCTCAAGGGCTTTGACTGGGAAGAAGCGTGCATTCTGGCCCTGACCGCCAGCCTGCTGGCGCTGTTTCGCCGCTCGTTCTATCGCCCCAGCCGTTTGACTGAACTGCCCTTCTCTCCCCTGTATCTGGTCGCCAGCCTCTGTGTGCTGGGCGCCTCGATCTGGCTGCTGCTGTTTGCCTATCAGGACGTGCCTTACAGCCATCAGCTGTGGTGGCAATTCACCCTGGATGCCGATGCGCCACGCGGGTTGCGCTCATTGCTGGGCGCCGCCGTGGTGCTGGTGATCGTTTCGCTGACCTGGCTGCTGCGCACCGCCCGGCCCGTCATCCACCTGCCGGATGCCGAGGAACTGGCACGCGCCGAGAAAATCCTCCTGGCGTCCAACCAACCCGACGGCGGCCTGGCCCTGACCGGCGATAAAGCCTTGCTGTTCCACCCGCACGATAACGCTTTTTTGATGTACGCCCGCCGTGGCCGCAGCCTGGTGGCCTTGTACGACCCGATTGGGCCGAACCAGCAACGTGCCGAGTTGATCTGGCAGTTTCGCGACCTGTGCGACACCTATCACGCGCGCCCCGTTTTTTATCAGGTTCGTGCTGAGAACCTGCCGTTCTATATGGACATCGGCCTGACCGCGATCAAGCTGGGCGAAGAAGCCCGCGTCGATTTGCAGCGCTTTGATCTCGACGCCAAAGGCAAAGAGATGAAGGACCTGCGTTACACCTGGAACCGCGGCACTCGTGACGGCCTGTCACTGGAGATTCACGAACCGGGTGAAGCGCCGATGGATGAATTGAAGGTGATTTCCGATGCCTGGCTCACGGGCAAGAACGTGCGCGAAAAAGGCTTCTCGCTGGGACGATTCAGCGAGGACTACATCAAGCATTTTCGTGTGGCGATTATTCGTTTCGAAGGTAAACCGGTGGCGTTCGCCAACTTGCTGGAGACTCACAGCCACGAATTGTCGAGCCTTGACCTGATGCGCGCTCACCCCGATGCGCCGAAGTTGACCATGGAATTCATGATGGTCGGCCTGATTCAGCATTATAAGAAGCACGGATATGCCCGTTTCAGCCTGGGGATGGTGCCGTTGTCCGGCTTGCAACCGCGTCGGGGCGCACCGCTGACCCAGCGTTTGGGGTCGATGTTGTTCCAGCGCGGCGAGCACCTGTACAACTTCCAGGGGTTGCGCCGTTTTAAAGACAAATTCCAGCCTGACTGGGAACCTCGTTATATGGCCGTGCCTGCCGGACTTGATCCGCTGGTCGCACTGGCTGATACCGCCGCCCTGATTGCAGGCGGCTTGACTGGATTGGTGAAACGTTAATGAAACATCGTTCCTGGCGGTTTTTGCTGGTCACTCTGGTGGTGTTGGTCGCGCTGGTGGCAGGCGGCTATTGGGCATGGAACCGCCCCGCTCCTGAGCCCACAATTGAACACATCAGCCAAGCCGACGGCTCGACGCTGACCAAGGTCATCCCGGGCCAGAAAGCCCGCGCCCAAGTGGTCATCGCCGTACCCGCCGAAGAAGCGCTCAACGATAAGCAATTACTGGCGTTGAGCCGCGGCGGCGCAGCTCAGTTGGCGCAGGTCATCCTGCCCAAAGAGGACTGCACCTTGCAGCAGCAAGCGCTGCAAAACGCACTCGCTCAGCTCAAAGGTCCGGCCACGCTGGTCAGTGGCATAGGTCCCGGCGCAACGTTGGCCTGGCGCTGGCTGGCCGGGCAAACCAACGACAAAGCGCAAGCGGTGTCAGTGGGCTTCAAGCTCGAAGAGCCGGGATGCGCCCTGCCCGTGCCAAAGGCGGCTGCCCACGGCAACTGGCTGGTGGCCTGGAACGACAACCCTGACGATCCAAGTGCTGCGTTCGTACGCGATCAAAGCAATGCACAGACCAGCATCAGCGACTACGACATCCATTTGCCGCAAGTGCTGAGCAATGAACTGCGCAAAATCCTGGTGGGCAATGAGAACGGTGGGCTGAGCATGCCGGTGGTCGAAGTCCCGGCCGGTCAGCAAAACAATACCGTGACGCTGTTTTTATCGGGTGATGGCGGCTGGCGTGATCTGGACCGTGACGTGGCCGGTGAAATGGCCAAGATCGGCTACCCGGTGGTGGGTATCGACATGCTGCGCTACTACTGGCAGCACAAAACCCCGGAGCAAAGCGCTACCGACCTGACAGAACTGATGCAGCACTACCGTCAGAAATGGGGCACCCAGCGTTTTGTGCTGGTCGGCTACTCGTTTGGTGCTGATGTGCTGCCTGCCACCTACAACCGTCTACCAGAAGCCGAGCAAAAGCGCGTAGATGCCATTATGTTGCTGGCATTTGCCCGCAGTGGCAGTTTTGAAATCCATGTGGATGGCTGGCTGGGTAAAGCGGGTGCAGAAGCCGACACAGGCGAAGAAATGTCAAAACTGCCGCCAGCCAAAGTCGTGTGTATTTATGGCGAAGAGGAAGTCGACGAAAGCGGCTGTACGGCCAAAACAGCAGTGGGTGAAGGCTTGAAGCTACCGGGCGGCCATCACTTCGACGAGAACTACCCGGCACTGGCGCAACGGCTGGTCGACCTGATCAAGAAACACCAGGCCGTAGCCGAATAACCCGGTGCAAGCGGTGCGCAGACGTCCATGACGGGTGAGTTTACGACGGCTGCGCAACTGCACGCAGCCTCGCATGGCGCGTCATCGGCTACAGGCCTTGAGCACGTCAACCCATGGCGCAACAAAAAGCCCGACCTCTCACAAGGCCGGGCTTTTTTATCAGGCTACATCTCGACCTGGGTTCCCAGCTCGATCACCCGGTTTACCGGCAGCTTGAAGAAGCGCAGGTTGCCGTTGGCGTTTTTGAGCATGAAAGCAAACAGCCCTTCGCGCCAACGCGCCATGCCCACCAGTTTTGAAGGGATCACCGTCTCGCGACTGAGGAAATAGGTCGTGCGCATCGGACTGAAGTCCAGCTCGTCCAGATGGCACAGCTTCAACGCTTGCGGTACATCCGGCTCATCCATAAAACCAAAATGCAGAATCACCCGATAGAAGCCATCACCGTAAGCATCCACCTCAAAGCGTCGCTCAGCGGGCACCCGTGGCGAGTCTTCGTTGACCACCGTCAGCAGCACCACTTGCTCATGCAGGACTTGGTTATGCAGCAGGTTATGCAATAGCGCGTGGGGTACAGCGTCCGGGCGGGCAGTCAAAAACACAGCGGTGCCCTGCACACGGTGCGGCGGTTGCACGCGAATGCTGCTAATAAACAGCGGCAGTGGCAAGGCGCTCTCGTCGAGACGATCAACCAACAACTGTTTACCGCGACGCCAAGTGGTCATCAGTACAAACAGCACAATACCCGCCAACACCGGAAACGCTCCGCCCTGCACGATTTTCGGCACGTTGGCCGCAAAAAACAGGCCATCCACCAGCAGAAAGCCGACCAAAATAGGCATCGTTAAAATCGGTGGCCACTTCCACAGCAACAACATCACCGCCGACACCAAAATACTGGTGATCAGCATGGTGCCGGTCACCGCCACGCCGTAAGCCGATGCCAGCGCGCCCGAGGACTCAAAGCCCAACACCAGCAAAATCACCCCCACCATCAACGACCAGTTCACGGCGCCGATGTAGATTTGGCCCTGTTCGGCGCTGGAAGTGTGCTGGATGTGCATACGCGGGATGTAACCCAACTGGATCGCCTGGCGGGTCAAGGAAAACGCCCCGGAAATTACCGCTTGCGATGCAATCACCGTGGCCAGCGTCGACAGCACCACCAACGGGATCAGCGCCCAACTGGGGGCCAGAAGATAGAACGGGTTACGCGCAGCGCCCGGGTTTTCGAGCAGCAATGCGCCTTGTCCAAAGTAGTTAAGCGCCAGCGCAGGCAACACCAAAATGAACCACGCCCGTGCAATCGGCTTGCGACCAAAGTGCCCCATGTCGGCGTACAACGCCTCGGCCCCGGTCAAGGCCAGGACCACCGCGCCCAAAATGGCCACGCCCATGCCAGGGTGTGACACAAAAAAACGCACGCCCCAAACAGGGTTCAGTGCGTTGAGGACTTCAGGGTGCTGGGTTATCCCGTGAATGCCCAGCCCGCCCAATACCAGAAACCACACCACCATCACCGGGCCAAACAGCTTGCCAATGCTGGCAGTCCCGTGGCGCTGAATCAGAAACAGCAGCACCAGCACCACCAACGCGAGGGGCACTACCCAGTGGTCCAGGCCATCAAACGCCAGCTCAAGCCCTTCAACCGCGGATAGAACCGAGATCGCCGGGGTGATCATGCTGTCACCGTAAAACAACGATGCGCCGATCAACCCCAGAATCACCAGCACCGAACGCAATTTGGGATAAGGCGAAGCGGCTCGGCGAGCCAGCGCGGTCAAGGCCATAATGCCGCCTTCGCCCTGGTTATCGGCGCGCAAGATGAACAGTACGTATTTGATCGACACGACCCAAATCAGCGACCACAGAATCAGCGCCAAAATGCCGAACACACCGTCGTGGTTGACCTGTACCCCATAACCGCCGGAAAACACCTCTTTGAGGGTGTACAACGGGCTGGTACCAATGTCGCCGTAAACCACCCCGACCGCCGCAACCAGCATCCCAATCGGCTTGGCTTTCGAATGCCCGCCGTCTGCCGCCTGACTACTTGCCTGCCCCATCAACCACTCCTACAACTCTAGACCGCTGTTCTTAATGGCGAGCGCTACGTTTGCTCGGCAGCATGCGCTGATTGTCTGACTGTTATCTACGAAAATTCATAGGTTAGAAACCCTACTTTCGTGACGGCGCGCAGCATAGCGCAGCACTCGTCGTAAATCCCCGCATAACGCTGGTCAAGTGCGTTGACCATAGCTAAAATCACGCACTTTTTTTCATTAGAGGCGCATCAAGCGCCCGTTCGTCGTGCAGCCTTTACGGGCATGTAACGTCACTACATACCGAGGTTCGCCATGTCCACCGTTACCAAGCCTGCCAACCCCAAGGTTGGTTTTGTCTCCCTGGGTTGCCCAAAAGCGTTGGTCGACTCCGAGCGCATCCTCACGCAGCTGCGTATGGAAGGCTACGATGTCGTCTCCACCTATCAGGACGCTGACGTCGTGGTGGTTAACACCTGCGGCTTCATCGACAGCGCCAAAGCTGAATCGCTGGAAGTCATCGGCGAAGCCATCAAGGAAAACGGCAAAGTCATCGTGACTGGCTGCATGGGCGTCGAAGAAGGCAATATCCGCAACGTTCATCCAAGCGTGCTCGCCGTCACCGGCCCGCAGCAGTACGAGCAAGTGGTCAACGCCGTTCACCAAGTGGTGCCACCGCGTCAGGACCACAACCCGCTGATCGACCTCGTGCCGCCTCAAGGCATCAAGCTGACCCCGCGCCATTACGCGTACCTTAAAATCTCCGAAGGCTGTAACCACAGTTGCAGCTTTTGCATCATCCCTTCGATGCGCGGCAAGCTGGTCAGCCGCCCGGTC
Organism: Pseudomonas sp. TWR3-1-1; assembly: GCF_049896545.1. NCBI lineage: Bacteria > Pseudomonadati > Pseudomonadota > Gammaproteobacteria > Pseudomonadales > Pseudomonadaceae > Pseudomonas > Pseudomonas sp. TWR3-1-1. Next base: position 627,406 of record NZ_JAFCUO010000001.1, on the reverse strand, counting down.
GGCGACGTGCTTGACGAAGCGCAGCGTCTGGTCAAGTCCGGGGTTAAAGAGCTGCTGGTGATTTCCCAAGACACCAGTGCCTATGGCGTTGACGTGAAATACCGTACCGGTTTCTGGAACGGCGCCCCCGTCAAAACCCGTATGACTGAACTGTGCGAAGCCTTGAGCTCGCTGGGTGTATGGGTGCGCCTGCACTACGTTTACCCGTACCCGCACGTTGATGAGCTGATCCCGTTGATGGCCGCCGGCAAAATCCTGCCGTACCTGGACATCCCGTTCCAGCACGCCAGCCCTAAAGTGCTCAAGTCGATGAAACGCCCGGCGTTTGAAGACAAGACCCTGGCGCGGATCAAGAACTGGCGCGTCATCTGCCCGGACCTGATCATCCGCTCGACCTTCATCGTCGGCTTCCCCGGCGAAACCGAAGAAGACTTCCAGTACCTGCTGGACTGGCTGAGCGAAGCGCAACTGGATCGCGTGGGTTGCTTCCAGTATTCGCCCGTAGAAGGCGCACCGGCCAACGATCTGGATCTGGACATCGTGCCCGATGACATCAAGCAGGACCGTTGGGATCGCTTTATGGCGCACCAGCAAGCCATCAGTGCGGCACGTCTGCAAATGAAAATCGGCAAGGACATCGAAGTCCTGATCGATGAAGTGGACGAGCAAGGCGCTGTAGGCCGTTGCTTCTTTGACGCACCGGAAATCGACGGCAACGTGTTTATCGCCACCGACAAAGACATCAAGCCGGGTGACAAGATCATGTGTCGCGTGACCGACGCCGACGAGTATGACCTGTGGGCTGAAGTGATCTAAATCGCCGCACGCTCTGAAAAAGCCCTGCCGCACTCGCGCCAGGGCTTTTTTTACGGCTATGGTTAACCTCATGGTTTAACGACGGGCGTCAGGAGAAAGGCGTAATGGGCCGGGTATGGGTGGTAGAAACACCACAACAGGACGATTTCACAGAGCTGTGCCAGGTTTGGGAAGGCTCCGTGCGGGCAAGCCATGACTTTTTACCTGACCGTTATATCCAAGAACTGCGCGAACTAGTGGCGCACGCCTACCTTAAGGCGGTGAAGCTGATTTGCTGTAAAGACCCGCTCACCGGCCGCATCGTGGGGTTTGCCGGGATCCATGCCGACAAAGTTGAAATGCTGTTCATTGACCCTGAGTACCGAGGGCGTGGCGTAGGTAAAACACTGCTCAGGCATGCCATCGACAACCTCCATGCCGTACAACTCGATGTCAATGTGCAGAACCCGCAAGCCATCGGCTTTTACTTCAAACAAGGATTTGAAGTCATCGGCCGCAGTGAAACAGACGGCATGGGTGAGCCTTATCCACTCCTGCACCTGCGTTATAAACGCACAACACCGGCCCAAGGCAAATGTAGCCGGGCTTAACCGACGCGAGGCGGGTACAATAGCCGCCCAATTACATTACGGCCCTTGTCATGTCTGAACCGATACGTCTCTCCAAACGCCTCATCGAACTCGTCGGCTGCTCGCGCCGTGAGGCCGAACTGTTCATTGAAGGTGGCTGGGTCACGGTAGATGGCGAAGTCATCGACGAACCACAATTCAAGGTCGACAACCAAAAAGTCGAGCTGGACCCTGAAGCCAAGGCCACCGCCCCCGAGCCGGTGACCATCTTGCTGAATGCCCCCGCCGGGCTGGACACTGACAGCGCCATGGCGTTGATCGGCCCGGACACCCTGAGTGAAGAGCACCGTTACGGCAAACGCCCGCTAAAAGGTCACTTCCTGCGCTTGAGCGTTGGCAATGAACTGCAAGCAGGCGCCAGCGGCTTACTGGTGTTCACCCAGGACTGGAAGATCGTGCGCAAGCTGACCGCTGACGCCAACAAGATTGAACAGGAATACGTGGTTGAAGTGTCTGGCGAGATGGCGCCTCACGGCCTCAATCGGCTCAATCACGGCATGACGTACAAAGGCCGTGAGCTGCCTGCCGTCAAAGCCAGTTGGCAGAGTGAAAACCGCCTGCGCTTTGCGATGAAAAACCCGCAGCCGGGGGTTATTGCACTGTTTTGCCAGGCCGTGGGCCTGACGGTTATTTCCACCCGCCGTATTCGTATCGGCGGCGTGTCGATGGGCAAGCTGCCTGTAGGCCAATGGCGCTACATGACGACCAAAGAAAAGTTCTAAACACGGCTTCACCCCGAACATATCGACACCGCAGCACGCCTGCGGTGCTCTCTGCTGAATATCAGGATTACCCACCATGATTCATAACGACGTACTGCGCAGCGTGCGCTACATGCTCGACATCAGCGACAACAAGATGGTCGACATCATCAAACTGGGCGGCTTTGAAGTGTCCAAGGAAGACCTCTTGAACTACCTGAAAAAAGAAGATGAAGAAGGTTATGTCTTCTGCCCGGACGTGGTGATGGCGCATTTCCTGGATGGCCTGGTGATCTTCAAGCGCGGCAAAGACGAAAGCCGTCCTGCGCAACCGATTGAAACGCCAGTGACCAACAACATCATCCTGAAAAAACTGCGCGTGGCCTTCGAGCTGAAAGAAGACGACATGCACGCGATTCTTAAAGCCGCCGAGTTCCCGGTGTCCAAGCCTGAGCTGAGCGCCCTGTTCCGCAAGTTTGGTCACACCAACTACCGCACCTGCGGCGACCAGTTGCTGCGCAACTTCCTCAAAGGCCTGACCCTGCGCGTCCGGCCCGCCTGAGTGCTGCCGTAGTCGTCACTGGCACAGGCCGCGAAAAGATCTGAAGATCTGATGCAACACCTATTTCATGGGCCGCAACCGCAGCCCATCGCAGCCTGCGGCCGCGACTACAGGGTCCCTTCATGAGCTACAGCGTTTCCCCCATCGGTTTTGTGCGCTCCTGTTTCAAGGAGAAGTTCGCCATTCCGCGTCAGCCGCAATTGGCCCCCGCCGCCCGTGGTGTGCTGGAGCTGGTCGCGCCGTTCAATCAGGGCGATGCGGTGCAAGGGCTTGAGCAGGTCAGCCATGTCTGGTTGCTCTTTGTGTTCCATCAAGCCCTGGAGGACACACCACGATTAAAAGTGCGACCGCCGCGCCTTGGGGGCAACACGTCGATGGGCGTATTTGCGACCCGTGCCACTCATCGTCCAAATGGCATCGGCCAGTCTGTCGTCAAGCTGGATCGCGTTGAAGCAGGCCGGCTGCACATCTCGGGTATCGACCTGCTCGACGGTACGCCGATTCTGGACATCAAGCCCTATGTGCCTTACGCCGACATAATCCCTGGCGCCAGTAACGACATGGCCAGCGCAGCCCCTGTGCTGATCCCGGTGGTTTGGGCCGAGAACGCGCTGCAACAGGCGCATGCCCACGCCCTGCGCCTTCAAGAGCCGCTCGTGGCCCTGATTGAACAGTGTTTGGCGCAAGACCCACGTCCGGCCTACCAGACGCCTACAGCAGAACGAGAGTACGGTGCTCAGTTTTGGGACCTGGATGTGCGCTGGCACTACCCCGAGCCGGGCATGATCCGAGTGCTGGAAGTCATCACAGCGGCCTAAAACCCGGTCAACAAAAAGCCCGCGCTGTCGTCAGACACCGCGGGCTTTTTGTTGAAAGACACTTACTTTTCTACGAAAGCGCGCTCGATCAGGTAATCACCCGGCTCGCGCATACGCGGCGAAACGGTCAGGCCAAAGCTGTTCAGAACTTCGCTGGTTTCGTCCAGCATGCTTGGGCTACCGCACAGCATGGCACGGTCATCTTGCGCATTGATCGGCGGCAAGCCGATGTCGCTGAACAGTTTGCCACTGCGCATCAGGTCGGTCAGGCGCCCCTGATTTTCAAACGGCTCGCGGGTTACGGTGGGGTAGTAGATCAACTTTTCACGCAGCGCTTCACCGAAGAACTCGTTCTGCGGCAAATGCTCGGTGATGAATTCGCGGTAAGCGACTTCGTTGACGTAACGCACACCGTGGCACAGGATCACTTTTTCGAAACGCTCGTAGGTTTCCGGGTCCTGGATGACGCTCATAAACGGCGCCAAGCCTGTACCGGTGCTGAGCAAGTACAAATGCTTGCCCGGCTTCAAGTCGTCCAGCACCAGCGTACCCGTAGGTTTTTTGCTGATGATGATCTCGTCGCCTTCCTTCAAGTGCTGCAACTGGGACGTCAGCGGGCCGTCTGGCACCTTGATGCTGAAGAACTCCAGATGCTCTTCCCAGTTCGGGCTGGCGATCGAGTAGGCACGCATAAGCGGACGGCCGTTGGGTTGTTGCAGGCCGATCATCACGAACTGACCGTTCTCAAAGCGCAGGCCCGGGTCGCGGGTGCACTTGAAGCTGAACAGGGTGTCGTTCCAGTGATGAACACTGAGGACACGTTCGTGGTTCATGTTGCTCATGTACGGGGCTCCTAATTTCGCCTGCGCTGACTATGGGCGCGATTGCATAGCATTCTAATGGCGACGACAATATCTGTTAACTGAATTATTAAGATAAGGGTTATCGGTTATATCGATATGCGATTTACTCTCAGACAACTTCAAGTGTTCGTCACCGTCGCCCAACAAGAGAGCGTGTCACGCGCTGCTGGCTTGTTGGCCCTTTCACAATCGGCCGCCAGTACCTCAATTACCGAACTGGAACGCCAAACCAGTTGCCAACTCTTTGATCGCGCCGGCAAGCGTTTAAGCCTCAACGCGCTCGGCCGCCAACTATTGCCACAAGCTGTCGCCCTGCTCGACCAGGCCAAAGAAATCGAAGACCTGCTCAACGGTAAGTCCGGGTTTGGCTCGCTGACGGTGGGGGCAACCCTGACCATCGGCAATTACCTGGCCACTTTGCTCATCGGCAGCTTTATGCAAGCTCACCCCGAAAGCCAAGTGAAACTGGTTGTTCAAAACACAGCGCACATCGTGCAACAAGTGACCCATTATGAAATTGATCTGGGTCTAATTGAGGGCGACTGTAGCCACCCGGACATCGAAGTTCAGAGCTGGGTCGAGGATGAATTGGTGGTGTTTTGCGCACCGCAGCATCCGCTGGCCGCCAAGGGGAGCGCCACACTGCAAGAGCTGACTCGTGAAGCGTGGATTTTGCGTGAACAGGGTTCGGGCACACGGCTGACCTTCGACCAGGCCATGCGCCATCATCAGAGTGCGCTCAACATTCGCCTGGAGCTGGAACACACCGAGGCGATCAAGCGCGCGGTGGAGTCTGGCCTGGGCATTGGGTGTATCTCTCGCCTGGCACTGCGCGATGCCTTCAGACGCGGCAGCCTAGTGGCGGTTGAAACGCCGGAGCTGGATCTTGCGCGGCAGTTTTACTTCATCTGGCACAAGAAAAAGTACCAAACCTCTGCCATGCGCGAGTTTTTGGACCTGTGCCGCGCCTTCACCGCCGGGGTTCAGCGCAGCGACGAGATCGTACTGCCCAGCATCGCTTAAAGCAGGATGACAGCCCACACCACGGCAATCAGGGTGAGCACCACAAACTGAGCGGCGCTGCCCATGTCTTTGGCGTTCTTGGACAAGGGGTGCAGATCGAGGGAGATCCGGTCAATCGCCGCTTCAATGGCCGAGTTGAGCAACTCAACGATCAATGCCAGCAGGCATACAGCGATCAACAACGCGCGCTCAACCCGGCTGACATTCAAGAAAAACGTCAGGGGGATCAGCACCACATTAAGCAGCACCAACTGGCGAAAAGCGGCTTCGCCCGTAAAGGCTGCGCGCAGCCCATCCAGCGAGTATCCGCCTGCATTCAAAATCCGTTTAAACCCGGTTTTCCCTTTAAAAGGCGACATAGATAGGCAACTGAGCAAAAAATGAGAAAAGAACGCTAGTTCACGCTTCGTCAAAAAAGCGTGAAGCCTGGCAATTTAATGGTTCGAAATTGACTCGAGTTGTTGCAGGAGCAACGCCGCCTGCGTGCGGGTGCGTACACCCAGCTTGCGAAATATCGCGGTAACGTGCGCCTTGATCGTGGCTTCCGACACGCTCAACTCATAAGCAATCTGCTTGTTCAGCAACCCTTCACAGACCATCGTCAGCACCCGGAACTGCTGCGGCGTCAAGCTGGCCAAGCCTTCGCTGGCGGCTTTGGCTTCGGCAGACACCTGCACCTCTTCGAACGCCTGAGGCGGCCACGACACATCGCCATCCAGTACGGCACGTACTGCTTTTTGAATTTCTGCCATAGAGCTGGACTTGGGAATAAACCCGCTGGCGCCGAACTCGCGAGAGCGGACCATGACCGAGGCTTCTTCCTGGGCAGACACCATCACCACCGGAATTTGCGGGTATTGCCCACGCAGCAATACCAGCCCGGAAAACCCGTAAGCGCCCGGCATGTTCAAGTCGAGCAGTACCAGATCCCAATCCGCCTTGATTGCCAGTTGCTTTTCAAGCTCGGCAATACTGGCAACTTCTACCAGACGAACATCAGGTCCCAGCCCCAACGTCACCGCCTGAAGCAATGCACTGCGGAACAATGGGTGGTCGTCGGCAATCAGGATTTCGTATTTGGCCATTTTTAAAATGATCCCGTTTCAGGCGAGCCCTGATGAATTCCAGCACTCGCTAAGGCAACTTGAGCAGCAGTTGAAAGACTGTGCGTCAAAGGGCGTGCTTAGGCTAAACGTCGTGAAAAATAAGCGTTTGAACAGCAACAGCGCCCGAATCGGCGCCAAGCATGCCCAGCGAACTGTGGGTGGTCAAGGACAAACCTGACCACAACGTTCAACTTATTCCGACGTCAAACGCACCGGTCAGGATGCGACGCTTTGACACACGTTGTGAACGCGCAAAATTGTAGCGCTACTTCTTTAGTCTATTGAGAGCGATTCTGGCGAAGGTCTTTTACAAAAAACACCCAGCTCATGGTGCGCGGCGCTGCTTTCGTTCATCGGCAACTGATTTCGGGCATCCAGATAGTGCTGACTGAACACATCGAAGTACGCATCCAGCGCGGTGGACGTCTGGGTATCACCTGCAAGGTCCAGGCACAGGCTGGCGACCTCGGCAGTGCATAGATGCTCACTGCGGGTGGAGCGGCGCAGGCGATAGCGTGAGAGTTTTTCAGGCAGCAGGCTCAGGATCGGAAAACGATCAAAATGCGGGCTTTTGCGGAAAATCTTGCGGGCTTCGGTCCACGTGGCATCAAGCAGAATGAACAGAGGGCGTTTTCCGCTCTCGGCCTGAACTGTATGGGTGACGCGCCCAGGCTCCACGTACTCGCCCGGAAATACCAGATAAGGTTGCCACTGCGGGTCGGCGAGCAACTCAAGCAATGCCGGATCGGTTTCAGTGCGCGACCAGATAAAGGCAAAGTTGTCGCTCACCACGTCAGCAATCAACCAGCCAGTATTGCTCGGCTTGAACACTTCTTTTTTGGTCATGATCAGGCACACCCCGGCGCGCGTACTGACCTGCGGGCGCCAGCGGCACAAACAATGGCTGGCAATCACGCGGCACGTAGGGCAACGCGGCGCTCGCGAGCCACGGGACAAATAGGGTTTTGTGCTTTCCTCTTCTCGCTCGTCTCGTAAACGGGCGACAGCATTCGGGGAAAAGGTCATCAGGGTCATGGTGTTTACTTTGAGATGCAGATCGCCCGCACGCCTCGGGTTAGCGCTGGGCAGATTGGCTGGAGAAAGGCGCGCAGTCTATCAGAGGCCGCCTTGTGGCGTGCCAACCCGTGACTTCAGGCATTTCCTGTAACCGCAGGCTGACCTATACTCCCGCGCCACTGAACGCATAGAAATGTGGCGGGTCAAAGCCTGCGTCACTGAATCAGGAGAGTTTCATGTTGCGCACTATCATTCCGACCGTCGCTTTAATGCTGGCACTGCCTTTGGGCGCACAAGCGGCCTCTCTTGCCGAATTCAACCTTGAAAAAGACCTGAAAGAGACGGCCGAAAAAAGCAGCCAGGGCACACCCAGACTGATGGAATCAGGCCTTACCGATAACGGTTTTAGCGCTGAAGGCCGGGTACTGACCAATCACCTGGTCGCTCCACAGGCACTGGCTTTAAACATACTCAAAGATAAAGAGGCCGCTGCGTCGAGCCTCGGCCGAGGTGTGTGTAGCAATAATAATTTTCGTACATTGCTCGCCAAAGGCGCAATTGTGCGACTGGACATCAAAGATGACCAAAACAACATCACGATTCTCAGCCAAGACATTGTCGCTGATAACTGTCGGCCAAAAAAATAAACCCTTTCGAAGTGCATGCACGCCGTAATTCGTTGCGGCGTACGCAGTTTTCTATCTCACCTTCTCCCCCCTCCTCCCGCCTATTTTCATGGATTTCAGGCAATTAGCGGTTGCCAGGTTCGACAGCACAAGACCATCATCAGGCCATTACTTCTGACACGCTGTGTCTGCGCGCTGTCATGCTTTACTGCGCCCCAAAGGATGTTGTGCTGAAGGAGATCTACATGCCTGATCAAACCCATGCGAACCTGCCTCTCGATTTCGAACACTTGAGCCTCGACCTTGCGCAGCACGTCGATGCCCAACTTGAGTTGATTGCCCCCGACAGCAAAAACCGACCGCTTTACCGCGAAATGATGCTGACGGTATTGCGTATGGCGCACGACGACTTTGATCGCTGGAACGCCAAAATTACCCTGCAAGCCATACGTGAGCTGGAGCAAAGCTTTCGCGTGCTGGAGCAATTCAAGTCACGGCGCAAAATCACCGTGTTTGGCTCGGCACGTACCCCAATGGAAGACCCGCTGTATGCATTGGCCCGCGAAGTAGGCGCGGCACTGGCCAGAGCCGACATGATGGTGATCACCGGCGGCGGTGCAGGCATCATGGCCGCGGCCCATGAGGGGGCCGGTCTTGAACACAGCCTGGGCTTCAATATCACCCTGCCGTTTGAACAGCGTGCCAACCCGACCATCCTGGGCAGCTCACACCTGCTGGCGTTCCACTTCTTCTTTACGCGCAAACTGTTTTTCATCAAGGAAGCGGCCGGACTGGTGATGTGCCCTGGCGGATTCGGCACGCTGGATGAAGTGCTGGAGGTGCTGACGCTGATACAAACCGGCAAAACGCCATTGGTGCCTGTGGTGTTGCTCGACATACCGGGCGGGACATTTTGGCAAAGCGCACTGGACTTCATTCAAGCGCAGCTGCAAGCCAATCATTACATCCTGCCTAACGACTTGAAGTTAATGCGCCTCGTCCACAGCGCCGAAGAAGCCGTGGCGCAGATCGATCAGTTTTACAACAACTTCCACTCCACACGCTGGCTGAACAAGATTTTTGCGATACGCATGAAACGCCCCGTCAGTGCGCTAGCGCTGAAACATATACAGCACGAATTTGCCGATATCTGCTTAAGCGATAGCTTTCATCAACAGTTGGATGACGAACCCGCGTTTGAACACCTTACGCGTTTGAGTTTTGCTTTCAGCGGCCGCAATCAGGGGCGTCTGCGCGAGTTGGTGGACTTTATCAATCTGCCGCAGAACTGGGCTGATGCTGGGGGAATGATCCAGAAGAAGTCACTTGAGCCTTTGTCTCGATAGACCTGCAATCTTCTGCTCGCCAGCGTGGCAGATGTTGCGCTCATGCTCAGTCGCTGCGGTGCGAAGCGGCTGGGAATCGCAAGACTTTGGCAGGTTTGATGTATCAGATTGAATGGTTTTACGGCCGCTACGCGACCGGACGCAGCCTCGCGTTACTCGTCAGCGACTACAAAGGTATTGGCGGGGATGGGACGCTTGGTTGCGAAGTGGTTGTATATCCGATGACTGCGGGCTTTCTGCGGTAGCGCGTTTAACGGTTTTACGGCCGCTACGCGACCGGACGCAGCCTCGCGTTACTCGTCAGCGACTACAAAGGGACTGCCGGGGCTGGAACCCTTGATTGCGAAGTGGTTGTAAATCCGATGACTGCGGGGTTTCTGCGGTAGCGCGTTTAATGGTTTTACGACCGCTACGCGACCGGACGCAGCCTCGCGTTACTCGTCAGCGGCTACAAAGGTATTGCCGGGGCTGGGACGCTTGGTTGCGAAGTGGTTGTAAACCTGATGACTGCGGGGTTTCTGCGGTAGCGCGTTTAACGGTTTTACGGCCGCTACGCGACCGGACGCAGCCTCGCGTTACTCGTCAGCGGCTACAAAGGTATTGGCGCGGATGGGACGCTTGATTGCGAAGTGGTTGTAAACCTGATGACTGCGGGGTCTCTGCGGTAGCGCGTTTAACGGTTTTACGGCCGCTACGCGACCGGACGCAGCCTCGCGTTACTCGTCAGCGACTACAAAGGTATTGGCGGGGATGGGACCCTTGGTTGCGAAGTGGTTGTAAACCTGATGACTGCGGGGTTTCTGCGGCAGCGCGTTTAACGGTTTTACGGCCGCTACGCGACCGGACGCAGCCTCGCGTTACTCGTCAGCGACTACAAAGGTATTGGCAGGGCCGGGACGCTTGATTGCGAAGTGGTTGTATATCCGATGACTGCGGGGTTTCTGCGGTAGCGCGTTTAACGGTTTTACGGCCGCTACGCGACCGGACGCAGCCTCGCGTTACTCGTCAGCGACTACAAAGGTATTGGCGGGGATGGGACGCTTGGTTGCGAAGTGGTTGTAAACCTGATGACTGCGGGGTCTCTGCGGCAGCGCGTTTAACGGTTTTACGGCCGCTACGCGACCGGACGCAGCCTCGCGTTACTCGTCAGCGACTACAAAGGTATTGGCGGGGATGGGACGCTTGGTTGAGAAGTGGTTGTAAACCTGATGACTGCGGGGTTTCTGCGGTAGCGCACTTAAGATTTTCAGTCATCGAACTCTCGGCCACTGAGCAAGCGACCAATCATTTCAAGCGGATATCCTCTGTAACTCAAGAAGCGCCCTTGACGTGCACGCTCTTTGGCATCTTCAGGCATACGCCCTGAAAACTTACGCTGCCAAGTGTCTTGCAACTGTGCTTGCCAGTTGAATTCACATTCACGCAGCGCCTCCTCCACGTCACTGCGTGCCAACCCTCGCTGATTCAACTCTTCGCGGATACGCAAAGGGCCATAACCCGAGCGGGCACGGTAGGAGATATAGCTTTCAAGGTAACGCGATTCGGACAGCAAGCCATCTTCCGTTAAACGGTCGAGGGCTATGTCGATCATGTCAGGGCAAGCGCCTCGCTGACGCAACTTGCGCGTCAGCTCGACACGACCGTGCTCGCGTCGCGCGAGCAGGTCCATTGCTGATCGCCGTATGGCGACGAGGTCTTCCAGAACAACAGTCATGATTCAATCAGTTGCTAGCGTCGTCTGAGCCCGAATTTTCAAGCTCCATTTCCGCCGCTTCTTGTTCAGCTGCCGCTTGCTTGGCCGCCTTGCTCAGTTTTGGCATGACTTTCATTGCAGCCAGTTCGCTCTCGGTTTTTGGGCCGAGCAGCTTGTCACGCAGTTGCTTCTCAAGCGTGGCTTTAATGTCCGGGTTCTCATCAAGGAACTTGGCGGAGTTAGCCTTGCCCTGGCCGATTTTGCTGCCTTGGTAGCTGTACCAGGCACCGGCTTTTTCGACGAAACCGTGCAACACGCCCAGCTCGATCATCTCGCCGTTCAGGTAGATACCCTTGCCGTACAGAATCTGGAATTCAGCCTGACGGAATGGCGGAGCGACTTTGTTCTTGACCACTTTGACGCGGGTTTCGCTACCAATGACTACGTCGCCTTCTTTAACGGCGCCGGTGCGACGAATGTCCAGACGTACAGAGGCGTAGAACTTCAGGGCGTTACCACCGGTGGTGGTTTCCGGGCTGCCGAACATCACGCCGATTTTCATACGGATCTGGTTAATGAAGATCACCAGGCAGTTGGCATTTTTGATGTTGCCGGTGATTTTACGCAGTGCCTGAGACATCAAGCGGGCTTGCAGGCCAACGTGGGTGTCACCCATTTCGCCTTCAATTTCAGCTTTAGGCGTCAACGCAGCCACGGAGTCGATGATGATGACGTCAACTGCATTGGAACGCACCAGCATGTCAGTGATTTCCAGCGCCTGTTCGCCAGTGTCTGGCTGGGAAACCAGCAGGTCATCAACGTTGACACCCAATTTGGCGGCGTACTCAGGATCAAGGGCATGTTCCGCATCGACGAACGCACAGGTAGCACCAGCTTTTTGGGCTTGAGCGATAACGGACAGGGTCAGCGTGGTTTTACCCGAAGACTCCGGACCGTAGATTTCAACAATACGACCCTTTGGCAGACCGCCAATACCCAGCGCGATGTCCAGACCCAAGGAGCCGGTGGAGATAGCCGGGATCGCCTGGCGGTCTTGATCACCCATCAACATCACGGCGCCTTTGCCGAATTGACGTTCGATCTGACCCAAGGCCGCAGCCAAGGCTTTCTTCTTGTTGTCGTCCATTAAAGTCCTCTCGTAATCAATAAGGCCTGACGGCCGATAACTGTATAAGTAGCCAGTATTATTCCACAGGGTTTCAGGATCGCCTACCCCTGATTTTTTATTTCTCGTACCGTTCGGCGTATTAGACCCTCTAGCGCGGCTATCACCGTTTGTCGGCGCACGTCATCACGGTTACCGGGAAAGTGCCTGCATTCGGCACATACCTCGTTGCCAGTGCCCCACGCCAGCCAAACGGTACCGACCGGTTTGGTCGCCGACCCGCCGCCTGGCCCGGCAATGCCGCTGACCGCCACCGCAAAATGCGCGCCGCTTTGTGCCTGCGCACCGCGCACCATCGCCTGGACTACCTCACTGCTGACCGCACCTACTTGCGCGAATAGAGGCTCGGGCACGCTCAACTGCTTGGTTTTCTGCTGGTTGGAATACGTCACAAACCCGGCTTCGAACCAGGACGAACTGCCAGCAACACGGGTGATGGCCTCAGCGATACCGCCGCCCGTGCAAGATTCAGCCGTTGTGACGTGCGCATTAAGAGCCTGCAAGTGCTGGCCCAGTTCAGTCGCCAGTTGAGTTAATTCGTCCACGATGGTCTCCCGAAGCGCAAAAATCAGCGGTCTAAGCTACACCAGCAGCCCCGTGTTGCAAGCCACGCTAGCGGCAAAATGTACATAACGCTGCCTCATAAAGCCGCCTTCGATCTTCCTGCCCCTGCACTCCCCCGTTGAGCCTGCGAGTGATCTGTTCAAAACGTTGCAAATCAGCCAATTCATTCAATCCATTTTCAGACCAAAACCAGGCCGCTGACAGCGCCGCATAATCCGGTATTTCCAGCAGCTCGGGCTCTGCCACGCAGTCAACCCCCAAAGCCTTGCTGCATGCTTGGTAGTTATACTTACCGGTAATCTGAATTAACCCACGACCGCAATACCTGAATCCGTCACCCGGCTCAACATTGCCCAAGCGATTGCCATAGGCTATCTGCGCAATCAGTGACGGCTGCCCCACGCTGGCAGTTGCCATTTGCGGTGTGAAACGCTTAGGCCAAGTGGCAAGCAAGGCTGGAGCGCTATAGTTGAAACGCTCAACCAGATGCCTCAGCTGGGCAGATTCATGACCCACTTGAGCGATAAACGCTGCAGCCCGCAGCGGTCCTTGAACCTCATACCGCAGCATTGCCTGGTTGAGCGCAGTGACAAAAATGCTGGCACTGTCACCAGCGCCTGGAAGTATCTTTTGTAACTGCGCCAAGGTGATATGCATGAGCGTCTCCAGGCGAAAAAAAACCGCTCTAAGCGGGTTCGGTTGACGGCTGAATTTCAGCTGGGACGAATGGGGCGATGCCTTGAATCCGGGTAGTACTCAGCGCCTTCTTGCCAGGCCCGCACCAAAATCCGATGGTCGCGCCATTGGCGTTCAGTACCCGGTATTTTCTCGCCGTCCTCGAGCGCTTCCAATTGCACACTAACGAAGGAGCGTTCCTGCTCAACCCATTTAACTTCCTCGGCGATCAGAGGGGCTAAGCGTGATGTTTCTTTTTCAGCTGCAATATCCGCAGCACTGCGAAGTTGCGACCAGTCGATGTTATTCATGAAGGGCATTCTCCATGGGTAGTGGATCTGGGGCGATAATTTTATCCGGTTGCGGTAGGCGTATTTCCCCGTCCAAATCGATAACAATCGGTTCAGGAAATACCTGAGCGCTACTTGCGCCCTCTCCGTAAGGAAGCATTAACACCAGAGTCAATTGACCATCAACTCTAGTGATAGGTGACAGGAAGAAATGTCTATTGACCTTACTCATCAGCGCGGTATCAGGAAGGCTGTCGCCCTCTTCTATCCGTGAAAAATCAAATAACTCACCATTTACAATAAGCGCATCACCCTTTTTTTCGAGCGTTAATGAAGCATCGGCTCTTATACCCCCCAACCTAATATTCATGCTTTCCACCGTCCTATGGCCAAAAACCAGAATCTGAAATTTTGCACAGTGGCGCCATTTCGAACAAATAGCGTAAATCTGGAACTTCCAGTTTCCGCACCGTAATTAATGCCAATAACTCCGTAATGATCATGATTTGACAGAGGAGTGGCCGTCGGTATAACTGTGGGCGTACTGGTTGAGAACGGATGAGCAAACATCGTAGGTTGATTAGACACTGTCGCATTAGCAGGTGCCGCATTTACCGGCTGAGCTTCGCCATAGCACAAAAGGGTTCCATCCCGAAATTTAGTATAGCCTCCATAACTATTTACCCCTGATTCTATAATCCCCCCACTCTCGATAGCACCAATCACATTATCTTCGTGATAATTTTTGCGCCATTTTTTTGGCCGTTCCTCGCCAACCGCAGTATTTCTCGTATATAAATCGCCATTACGCCAATTACCAAACATCTGAAAAGCATATTGCTCGTTAAATCCCATGGTCAACAGTGCGCCATCACTGGTCCCTGGATAACGAGCACCCAAATAATGAAAGGCCGCGCCTGCATTATTTTTAATCGGTAGATCAGCGTCGGATACCGCCCTGGCGGACAATGGTCTTCCAAGACCATAATCACCCTGCTTAGTAACTTTGTAAGCGCCACCCAGATACGTTTCATCCGTAGCACTTGTTATATTCGCAGTACTGGCTGTACCGAGTTGTGCTTTATGCTCATAGAGTTCTTGCGTCATAAAGTTAACTTTTTGACTGGCCGTACGCGGCGGATCACCGCCGAGGCCAGAGGGTGGTGTACCTAGAATTATTTCTTGTCTTGCCATATGCTTCTCCAAACCTGATACAACAGATTGACTTGTTTTTTAAAAGCGCACATTCATTGATAACTTCTTCCACCATCCCAGCACTAAATAAATCAAGGCATTGCCACTAACAAAGGCCAATTCATTATGGGCGCCGGAACTTTAAATGTAATATTCGAAATCTCGATATAGGATCTAGAGCTATCGGAAAACCCAATAGACACATCCCCTAAAGTCAATGAGTTACTATATGCCTGCCCAAAATGACTAACCATAAAATAAGCCTCCCGACCATATACCCAAGGGAGGCGATAAATCCATGCACCTTGAAACATTGTTAAATTTAAAAAAAAATAAGGCGGCCATACTTGCCCCCCGCCCAGGAAATTCATGATCTTATATGCACCATCAAAAACCAACCGTGCAGAAGCATCTCTCACTTGCATTCCATAACCCGGAACAGACTCAGGATTCATTCCACAAGCACAGTACTTACCCGCAGTCAAAAAACCACTGGCTACAGACTCATAATAACCGACTCTAAATGTAAAACCTGTCCAACTCCCCGGGCGACCTTTATGCTGGAAATAAAAATGCACCCCTATACTGCCAGGCGAGATAAATACCACAGGAGGATACTCAGTAACTATTGCAGACGAATAACTAACATCGACCACTGCGTAAGTACCGTCCTTACTAATTACAACAGCGCCCGAATACACACCTTCACTCATAACATGTAACAGACCATGCTCACTATCAACAACAGCTTGACCTGCCGATCCAAAACACTCAAACCCATAGTTCATTTGTAATGCACCGCCAAAATAAGTAATGCAAGAGCAGATTCCGACAAGGGAGACGCAGCGAATCGCAAAATAACATTTGGGAATTTACCCACAATTAAATACTCAGACAAAACCAAAAAAGGCCCATCGTATGAAGTAACTAATATCACACCCTTATCCGGATCAAAACTTGGAATGGGCACATCCTCACCAGAGGGCGAAATTCCTGGCTTAATGAGTGAGAATACTGTCCGCATAGAATATGAGTCAGCGTTCAGGTACTCAACACCGCCCCCATCATAAAATTTAATCCCAAATTCATTCACTTAGATCTCCCAGCTGAACTCGCTTGACTTGATTGGCATCATAAACTCGCAGCGATCTATTGGTCATTATCATTCGACCTTGACCGGGGACATTACCGTTGATTTCGAACATGCCGGACTTATCGAGGCGCCATCCACTAGTGCCTGCCACATAGTTACTTGATGCTATATAACTACCAATCATTGCATTTGTAATAGTTCCATTCTGAATAAATGCCGAATCGATAAATACGCCCCCTCCCTGCACTACAAAAGGTGTAAATACCTGACCTCCGGTTTGTCCTCCCACCACTGCGAATCGATCAGCACTCACCAGGAACTGACTTTGCGTTACCCCTTCGGCATTGGTGTCAATCCCTAAGCCCACGCCTGCTGCCACCAGTTGACCATTGGCATTGACCTGCATTTTTACCGACCACATGGTCGACAGGTCTCCTTTAAGATTCGCTTGGGCTTGACTGAGCATTTGCACAGCCGCTGTATTTTGACCCGACGTCGTCTGGAGTGAGTCAACACGCTGACTGATCGCCCGATCGGTGTTAGCCAATGCCAAGGTGTCCGATTTAAACGTCGCAGCATTACCCTCGATCTTGCTGTCCAGTTGGGTCACACGAGCGGTCAAAGCCGAGTTGGCGCTCACTGCCGCTTTGGATACATCGACGATGCTCGCGGCGTTCTGCCCGACCTTGGCTTCCACCACATCAGTCCTGACCGCTTGTGCGAAATGACGCTCAGCAATCACTGACATTAGCGATTCAGCACCAGCCGACGCGGTTTGGTCACCTGCACTCCCCGCTTCAGAGCCCGCAGAGGCACTGTTGACCAAGGTGTACACACCCTCAACCCTTTCAGCATTAGCCCTGACTTTTCCGTCCAGTGTTTGCACCGTACCGGTCAGTGAGTTCAGACCGTTAGCCGTGGCTTGCAGACCGCTGGCCGGATCGTTGACTTTGAGATTGATTGCATTGAGCTGTTGGGCCTGAACCGTCAGGTTCCCCGCCTGTTCGCGGATGCTGGCCGAATTTTTCTGCACTTGCAGCGACAGCGCATGGCTCGTTTCGGCGAGAGTCCCCAGATCAACCCAATAGGCGACGTCCGGTGGCGGATGCCGGGAAGTGACCACGATGGCTTGAAAGAGCCGGCTGCCCAAGCGAGCTATTTCACCCACTGAGTAGGATTTGGCGTTGTCGTACTCAAGAGCATCGGTGATTTCACCGATCAGTCCTTCCAACTCTTGTCGGGTTTTATCCAGGCGCTGGTTGACAGAGCCACTACCGGCGCCGTCGATCAGCTCAATGCGGTCCAGCAGGTGTTTGCCCAGTTCGCTTTCGCCTATTTGCCCGGCAATGAGGTCAAGTACCGGACTTGCATCAGCGCTGGATTGCCCCGCAACCCCCACACCCTCAGGAAACCAAGGGCCGATATTGCCTGTGCGATCGACCAGGCGCGCCCAGAAGAACAAGCGCACGCCCGCTGCCAGCCCCATGAGCGTGATATCGCTTTGAGGGTAGGCATAATCGCCATATTTACGGGCGGTTGAACGTTCAGGTGTGAGGCTGTACCAAATTTCAGTGCGCTGCAGGTCAGCGCTGCTGAGGCCCGCCGGGATCTGCCATTGAACTTTAATAGCAAACACCAGCGATTCGGTGGTCAACTTCGACACGACCGGTGGCAAGGTGGTTTTGCCGTTGAGGACAGTTTCTACCGAGATGCTGTAGAGCGAGCCGATGTCCAGCGCGTTGATGGCGCGCACTTTGGCCACATATCGCCCGGCATAAATGCCTTGCACATCCAGCGAATTGCCACCGGTACGCCCGGCGAAGACCCATTCGCCGTCGTTTTTACGCCAGTAGACTTCAAACGCGATAGCGTTGGCCGGGCGTTCCCAGTCAATGGTCATGACATTGATCACACTGCCCTGCTCGACAAAATGCGCGTTACTGACCCGCACAGCAGTTGGCGCAGACTGGACGCTCGGTGGGATAACCGAAATGGGTGGAGACTCGATGCGCGAACCGTTGTCGATAGCGCTGTATTTGTCAGACACATGCTTGACCGCGCTCAGGCTGTAGCTGATTGAGCTATCAGCGGTGTCTTCAGCAATGGACAGAACGCGAAACAATTGTGTGGCTAGGCTTGGCGAGTCGAGCGCCCACATCGAGTGCGACGGCGGCAGCTCTTCGAGCCGCTCTTGAAGAGTCACACGCTGGGTAGCATCGAGCATCTCCACCGTTTTGACCATCCTCGATACCGCTTTACCGTTGGGCATGACCAACGTCACGGTGTCGCCGCTCAGCGCTTTGACTTCAGCGTCCAGGGTTAAGGTATCGAGTGTTGCGTCGTGCAGACGGCCACCAATGCGCCGACCCGCACGGTCGTTGTCGGCAATACGAATGATCTGACCCGGACGTGCGAGTGTGCCGTCGAGCCCGACTGAAAACGTGACGCTTTCGGTTTCTAAACGATTGGTGAGCAAGGCCCATTTTCCAATGCGTTGGGCTTGAGCCTGTGAAGTACACCCGGTAGCGCTGATTTCAGTCTGTTGGATACCGTAGCGGGCAATACCTTCGGCATCGTCGACGTATTGCACTTTTTGTCGATAGAAGTCAGCCGGGTCATTCCAACTGACGAGGGCCACGGTAAAACGGGTCTTTTTTGCCGATCCGGCATAGGTGAACGTACCGCCCAGTACGTTGGCATTGGAATAGGTGTAAACCGGATCTTCTGGCATATCCGCAACCGCCATCACTGAGCCAGCTCCCCAGTACGACATGCCGCGGAAGGTAGTGGCCAGGTCCTGCAAGACTTTCAGTGCGTCAGCGCGTACCGACAAATACAGGTTGCAGGTGAAACGCGGTTCAGTGCCGCCCTTACCGTCTGAGACCGGTTGGTCGCAGTACTGTGCGATACGGTACAACTCCCATTTGTCGACCTGGCTGGCGTTGAGCAAATGCCCGAGGCCGTAGCGCTGATGGAGTAACAAATCGTAGTAAATCCACGCTGGATTATCGGTCCATGCGGACTTGAAGGTACCGTCCCACACGCCTGAGTAGTGGCGTGTTTGCGGGTCGTAGTTGCTCGGTACGCGAATGATGCGCCCCTGCAACTCAAAAGCGCGCGAGGGGATAGCTTGAAATTGCGACGCATCGAATTGCAGGCCAATGATGGCCGAGCCTGGGTAGCGCAGTTTACCGTCGATGACATCGGTGATGGACTCTACGCTGGTGGTGTCGGCGATCGCGCCGCTGACCGCGTTCGGCGTCAAGCGCCGTACCCGCACAGTCCAGCCAGTATTGGCAGGTGGCAAATCCACGCGATGGGAGCGTTCATATTTGGTGGAGGTCTTGCCGCTGAATGCGGCATTGAGCACCGATATGAAAGGGCCGCCATCGGTGGCCAACTCAATGACGTATTGCACCGTGTAGCCGTTGGTGTCGCCATTTTTGGTGTCTGTTTGCGCCAACCGAGCAACCGCCAAACGGATGCGAACGGCTGACAATTGCAGGTTAGTAATGGCTTTGGTCCAGGGCTGATCGCTGCGCAGCTCAATCGAAACGGCGCTTTCGTTTTCAACCGCCGGGAAGCCGGGGATGTAGGTTTGATCTTGACTGCCCGAGCGGGTGTCGAGGGTCACGCCGCTGAAGTTCAGGCTGCCATCAGCATTGGCCAACGGGGTTTCATCCAGAAACACCGAGCGTTTGTCATGTTTCAAACCTACGATCTCGCCTTCGCTGACAAGGTCAAGGATGCGGGCGTAAGCGGTACTTTGCAGGCTGTCTGGCGCCTCGACAGAAGGCCGCGGCTTGGATCCGCCGCCCTTGCTGCCAGCGATAGTAAGGTCAGTCATGGCTTTCCTTCTGGCGAAATAAAGCCCGCCTGCGGGCGGGCTGGTTTGAAGAGGATGAGGGGCGTTTAACGCTGATCCTCGGCGTAGATGCCAGCGCTGATCACGGCGCTGCCGACGATCAATTGGCCATAGAGCAAACCCACCGGGTTGCCTTGGGCACTGGTGTTGACCGGCCCGTTAAAGCTATAACTGGCGCGATTTTCGGGGCGATCCTGAGCACCAAGCCCTTTGGGCTGCGGACTGAGCATTTGCAGCACGCCACCGAACGCCAGGGCCGCGCCCACTTGGTAAAGAAAAGGTGAAGCGCCAGCAAAAGGCGTGAAGGACAGCACAAAAGCTGCCGCCACCAACACCGCCCCGACAATGGTTTGTAGCGAGCCTGCGCGCTTGGAGCCTGCGATGACCGGCACGATGCGAATCACCGATTTACCGGTAGGTTGGCCCAACTGATCTTCTGCCAAGTTATGTGTGCCGTTGAAGATGGCGAATCGAAGCCCGTTGCCCTGGCTGTCGAGCATGTACTGCTCAAAGCCTGGAAACTGCTTGAAATAACCCATGGCATCTTTTAAACCTCCCGTAATTGCAACACGATGCCGGCGACCAAAGCGCTTGGCCAGTGACCCCGAAAGCAACACGGTTTGCAGTTTTTGCGGTACAGCGGTTGCAGACATATGCAGGCCCTGACGTGAAGAACCGCCAGCCGGCGGCTGATAAAAAAAGGCTGCGCGGTTACAACTGATCCTGAGCATAAATGCCAGCGCTGATCACCGAGCTGCCGACGATCAACTGACCATAGAGCAAACCCACCGGATTACCTTGGGCGCTAGTATTGACGGGGCCGTTGAAGCTATAGCTGCTACGATTTTGTGGACTGTCTATTGCGCCCAGTCCTTTGGCTTGGGGAGACATCAATTGCATTACGCCGCCCATGGCCATCGCAATACCCATGCTGGACACCATCGACCAATTACTCATGCCAGCAGCGGCTGCGGTGCCGGTACCTGCCGCCGCGCCGCTTGCACCTGCACCGGAACCTGCCGCCGCTCCGCCACTGAAGTACGAAGCGGCGACAATCAACGCCACGCCTACGATAGTTTGCAATGAGCCGGCGCGTTTGCTTCCCACCAACACCGGCGCAATCCGAATGTCGGTACTGCCGGGCGGTGCCATGAGTTGTTTATTGCCAATGTTCTGCTTGCCCAAAAAGATGGAGTACGCCACCCCATTGTCTTTGGACGCCATCAAGTACTGTTCAAAACAGGGAATCAGGATGCCCAGCGCCCGGACAGCTTCGGCCACGCTATTAACTGCCAGTTGATGCACTCGGCCAAAACGTGCGCCCAACGTGCCATAAAGACGCACAGTGCGTATTTTTTCGTGTTGCATACGGATGCTGCTCCTTGCGGCCATTAGCGCGGCGCCTGGCGATGGCGCCAATAACCTGTGGTTACCTCGGCCCAATAACCGCCGTAGGTGTCGCGCCGACTGTCGCGGCCATAAAGGTGGTGAAGAATGGCGCCCGGCGTGGGGAAATGCTCGCGCTCAGTGCTCAAGGTGCCGTCTTGCAAGTAGATCGCCGCATGATTGGGCACCGGTGAACGGATCTGCATCAACACAATGTCGCCCTGTTGCAGGCTGTGTACCCGCTCAAACCCGGCAGCAGGCAGGTTGTCCAGATACAGGTTGCCACCGCGCTCCCACCAGCCATCTTCGCGCTCAAAGCTGCCCAGATCGATGTGCATCTCTCGCTGGTAGTAGTCGAGCACGATGCTCAAACAATCATGCACGCCGTGGGCAAACGCTCGCCCGAGCAGAGGAGCTTGATAGCCGCTGGGTTGCAGGTGGACCATTTCCCCAGGTTCAATCTGCCCGCTTTCATGACTGCGTACTTGCAAAATGTGCCATGGCAAACCAGACGCTTCACAGGCCACGCGATCTGCCTCGCTGGGCGTGGCCGGGTAGTCGGGATGGCTGTGCACCACCGCTAGCACTTCGCCGCGCTCTTCGGCGCCAGCGAAATCTTCAGGGGCCAGACGAAAGTGTTCATCAGGTGTTCTGGCCGTGTTACTGCAGGGTACGTACACGCGCTTGCGGCCTTCGCGAATAATCAGCCCACAGCATTCCTGGGGATAGCAGCCGATGGCATGCCGTTCAATTGCGGCTTGAATGGCCTTGTTCATAGTCAACTCCGCAGCAGGCCAGCGGCCGGGAAGGAGCCATAAGACAGAGGCTCGGTTTCGCCAAAACGCAGCTTGCAACTGCTAAGGCGGCCGCCGCATTTGTCCTTGGCCGCATCCGTGACGATCACATCGTTGGCGTCAGCGACCGGTGGGCCGTTATAGCCACAATAAGGGCCGCGATAACCGCCACAGCTTAGCCACCAGCACACGTTGGCAACGATTTGGCGACGCGGCAGTTGCACGCCGTTAAAGTCCAGCGCACTGGCCAACTCAAATTTCAAGGTCGCATTGTTCTCAGCCACCTTGCGTTCTATATACCAAGTGTCCGGAGGCAGTTCTTCTTGCGGATCGGCCTCGGGTTGACCGTCCAGATATTTGCCCAACGTGCGGTGGCGCACCAGACGGGCGCCGACCAAGTCTTCAAAGTACAACGTCAGTGCGGTAATAAAACCGCCGACATTGCCCACTGATAAAGTCGGCGTAGGCTGCATGCCCTGCCCCGACATTTCAAAGCCTTCAGCGACAATCGGCCAAGGTGAGTATTCGAGTTCCTGCCACACAATTGAGGCTTGCTGGGGATAGCCGTGGAACCGGTAAATCTCGGCGCCCAGGGAGGTGGCATCCAGCTCAAACAGCTCGACCCACGCCCCAGGCTCCAGTGTCTGGATGTCTGCATTGATTGACATAAATGCTCCGGGCAAAGAAAACCCCGCGCTTGGCGGGGTTTCTCAAGTAAGTGAAAGGTCGCCTGCCCTATGAGAGAAGGCGATACTTTTCTTGGGATTCGCCGCAGAGACAAAGGTTAAAACTTCGAGTCTTGGGCATGATTTTAAGCATTGACTACGTACGCAGACTCAGGACGCGGACGTGACATCCGGCAGGGTCATTTAAAAACTCCACGTCCAGTCTTTCCAGGTAGGAAGTGGGCCTGTGCCGTGATCCGGGTAAAAGACCCGGCGCGGCTTGAGTACGGGAGTGAAACCAAAGCGTGCCCAAACGGGCAATTCAAAAGCGATCGAAAAGCCGCCATTGGGTTGAAGCCTGGCGAAAGCTCCCGTACGTCCTGCGGTGCCTGTCTGCCATACGACGCCATTAGCCGCATTTAACAACACGAAGTTTCCATCCGCCTGCATCACAGCACGTACCGCACCTTGGCCTTGCGTGTGACTGGCCCAGATCGCATCACCCGCTGGACCAAATACAACCAGATTGCCGTCCGCCTGAAATACCAGTCGCGAAGCCCCTGCGACATAGAACTTACCGATCTCCAGTGCGGTCTCGGCTGGAAAGACCAAAGCATCAACCGCCGCAGGATCCGGCGGCAATGCACCGTTGCTGTTCCACAGCGAGCCAAAATCCACAAGCAGCATGTTGCCGTCGTTCTGAAGAATCATGTGGGTCCGGTTCCACTGATCTTTATCGGTAAACGTGGTATTGACCGACGCCCACGTGCGTTTACGGCCTGGGTCATCCAAAAAGGCCGAGTACTGAATGTAAAACGCTGAAGGGATCTTCTGGCGTAACACAAGTGTGTTGCTATAAGGCTGGCTGGCGTCTGCCACCCAAACTTGGGCGCCGTTATCCTGCAATACCAGATTACCGTCAGGCTGCAACACTAATTTGAAGCGGCCATTGGGCGATTGTAGAAACTGTCCGGCAGACATTGTTTGATAAGGAGGAAGGATTGAACTGCCGTTGTGTTGAAAAGGTATACGTGTGCGTGCTGCCATGATTTCACCTATTGAGTAGATCAATGTTGTCGCGCAACAATGGCTGCACGTGTGTCGCTCAAAGGCGATGGATCGAGACTCAAGGTCTTCACAGCATTCAACGTCGCACAGCGCGAACATTTGATTTGGAGCTGGCTGTTTTCACCGACGCGTGCCAGTAACCGGTTGCATTTGGCGCAACGAAAATCTGCGAGCATGAACAAGTCCTTTTGTTTGTACCCGCTCAGGGATGAAACGCTTGCTCGAACGTGGCGGCCAAGGTGTAGAGCCCTGCGCCCATCGGGGTCGGCTGGTAGCGCTTGCAGCGGTAGAGTGCGGGTTCGCTCAATGGTGCCGCCCAGTAAAAGGCTGTGGCACCAGCGTGCTCATCCAGAAAGTCGATAATGGCTTTTATCTGCACCTGATCGCCGACAAATGTCAGTGGCCAGGATTGAGTCTTGTGGTTGAGACCGTCCTTGAGCACTTGCTGATACCCATCACCGAACTGGGCAGTTTTGAGGCGAAACTCGACCGTGCCCACCGGTTCGACTTTAGGAATCCAGGTAAACGTTTTTGCGCTCATGTGTTCTCCGGGTGTGGGCCGTTGCAGCCGCTGATATTCAGCGGCCGTGGATGGCGGACCAGATTTGCCCGCCCGGTTTAAGGTCGCGGGCGATTTGTTCGGCTGCGCCCTGCTTGGCTGAGCCTGCATACGCCTTTGCAATGTCTTGACTGGCTGTCTCGCCGCCCGCCGTGTTGCCTTGGCCATCGGCCACGTTAATGGTTTGCTGGATCACCACCTGATTACTGCTGCTTGAACCGCCTGAACCACTCAGGGCGCGAATACCCAGTGCACCATCGGCACCACGGCTCAAAGGCATGATCGCTTCTGGGCCCGCTTCTCCAAATAACGCCATCGGAGCTAACGTTGGGCCTGTGGCCACGCTGTTCGTGAAGGCACCGCCATTGGCAAATTTATAGGCAGTGAGCCCGCTCGTACTCAACGCCGGGTTGAAGTCGAACTCAAACCCCGGCAACGAAGCACCACTCACTGGCGGCGTCGACGGCGAGTTAAACATCGCCCCCACCGCGCTACTGGCCATGCTGAACAAAAAACCCAATCCTTTGGACGCAGCGGTCTGAGCAGCCAGTTGCGCCATGTCCTTGAGCACAGAGGTCGCAAAATCGGAGAACGAAAACTTACCCGTGGTTACAAACATTGTCACCGCATCGCTCATACCCTCAAAGGCTTTGGTGAACACCTCTCTGGATTTCGCTGCCACATTGCCAGAAGAGTCCAGATAGTCCTGCCATGCAGACGTTGCACCATTAACCCAATTACCTTGGGCTTGGCTCATCTCTGCGTAATTAGCTTGCACCTGTTGGGTGAAGTCCAGATGCCGGTTTTCGATTGTTTTCAGTTGACTGAGATACGCCTCGCCACCCTGACCGTTGGCACCCTCGGGAAACTGGATCTTAAGGGCGCTTTTAGACTGAGCGTACTCCGTGTCGATGCCGCTCAGTACGCCAGCACTAGCTTGCTGACGCTTACCCATACCGATTTGAGCGGCCCCCAGCGCGCCATTCGCCTTCAGAGCTATCAACTCTTTGGCATAAGGCACGTTCAACTGCATATTGGTTTCGCGCTGCACAGTTCTGAAAGTGCCTTGGGTCGCCTGCGCAATTGCTTGGCCTGAGGCCGTCAGGGTATCTCCCATGTGCTTGCCCGCCGTTTCGACGCGCTTTTGTATAGCTGTCATCCGCTGCTCGGTGATGCGCACGGCTTGTGCCAACATCTGCTCAAGGCCGCTCAGGTCAACCGTCCAGTTCGTTTTAGACGCTGTTGCCATAGTTTTCTCTCTGCTCAAAACCCGTCGCAGTGACGGGTCGGTTGAGGATCAGACTCAGCGCCATTCACTCATGGCCTGTTCCAAGGCCACGCCTAGACGCCGTTCATACGGCATGAAATCCATCAACTGGGCCTCACCACCGCCTAGCCGATACGCCTGCAATGCAATGAGCGCGCTGCTGGCTTCCATCCTTCGCGCAAGGTTGAGAGAGCCATATCGATCGATATACCCCCCCCACGCGAGCGCTTCCCGGTAACTCATGCGCTTTTTGGCTTCGTCTATGGTTCGGCCGCCGATTCCGTTGAGCACCAGTTCGTGCCAAAACTCATCGGCGGCCGTCAGTTCTTTGTTCCTGCACCTCCTGTACCGTTAACTTCATTCACGGCATTGAGTAGCAGGAATCCCAAGCCGGGCTCCAGGCTGTAGGCATCTTCGTAGCTCAACGCCTCATCGGCGTCCTGCCCCAAACGAACTGAGGCAGCGATATATCGCGCATTGCGACTTTGCTCACTGCCATCCGATGCGAACAACTGTTCTATCACCCCAAAAGACTGACGTCGCACGTGCACCGTCACGGCGTCGGTGATGCTGTCTCCTGCGGGGTCAAGGTGAGTCCACTGCACGACTTTTTTTACGCAGTTGCCATCGACAATGCCGCCGCTGGCTTTGAGTTGCTGAAGGTTCATAGGCGTGGTCAGACCTTTTTGATCCAGGCGGAACCGCCGGTACGCTGGATGCTCACGGTGGTAGTCACCACGGCATTGAGGGCGAAGTTGAAAGGAAAGTCTGCGACGTAACCGTCGAACGCGAACCAGGTACGAGTGGCAGGCAATTCAAAATCGTCGCCCCGAGTATTGACAGTGGGTTTGATGCCTTGGCCGTCGGACCAGCCCACGACCCATTTAATCCCCGTAGCACCTTTGGCCTCAGACAATTGATGGAGACGGATATGGCTGGCGTTTGTGGGGTCGGCATTCAGGCCAAGACTGGCCGTGCCGGGTGTGCGCAGACCTTTTTTATAGGTGCGCTCCTGAGCTTCAAGACTGGTGTCTTCAATTTGCTCAGCGGGTGCGCCGCCCGGATCGAAAGAGGTCGCGTGTTCAACCTCCAACACGGTGTAAGGCGCGCTGCCATCGAGCGCTGGCACAAGCGCGAAAATTTGTGTGCCTTGGGTAAGAATCGACATCGGGTGTTCTCCTACGAACATTAAAAAACCCGCATCCGCGGGCTGTATGGATAAGCATGTTTGGGGTCAAGGTGCCGGTGAGCCATCCAGATATGGAGGCGCTGTGGGATCGGGCTCGCGGCTTTTCAGATAATCGACCAGCGCCTGATTGCTCTGCGCCAGGTCATGTAGCCTCGTATTCAAGGCCATCTGCGCATCTGACTGGGCTTGCAAGGCGCTGACCAGCCGATTGATTGCCGCCAGTTCTTCATCATTCATCGTTCACCTGCTGTGAGTGGAAAACCTCTGATCAAGGGGATTCGTCGGGAGGAGTATCTCGAGGCGGTATGTCGCAAACGCCCAGCCGCTTGGCCGTCCAGCGCTCATATAAGCCAATGGCCATATCGGCACCAGCCATAGCGGTCAGGCAACCGAATGCGCTCGCTGCCAACATAGATACGCCGTTGGCATACAGTAAAAAAGTAGCCGAAACCCCGCACACCATGCAGGCTCCGGAGCGCAACGCAATGCGTCGAACCAATGGCCAGCCGCGAGCGCCTTCTTTATCTGCACGCCACATTTCGCCCGAGACCCCGCCTAACAGCGCTAAAACGATGACCAGCCATATCGGCATGTCCAGCAACGCGTGTTCTTCAGGTGTCATTATTCGCCTCCTTCATAAATGCCCGTCAGCGGCAGGCGATGGGATTGACTGGGATACCTGCACATCCGTGGGTAGGCATTCCAAAAGGTCCGAAATGACCGGGGCGAACGCATGTCACACCGGCCGTTTCAGACATTTCAGCAATACGGTCCCGGATTTTTCGGCGCTACTGGCGCGGTACGAATCCATTCACATGTTTTTCCGACCGCGACCCTGTCCGCCAGATAACTGCTTACGGTGCTTTACGCTGCACACCCGGGTCAGTTGCCAACCCTCTGAACGATAAGGCTCGTCCATCGCTGCCTGTTCACTGGCTGTAAGGCCGGCTTGAGACAGATACTATGCATGTATGCATATACAGTCAATGCACAAATGCATTTGTTTATTCATAATAAATGCATGGGCGCATAAATCCTTTTAAAATCAATGCGCCCGACTTTTTTAGGGGCGAAAAAAAACCCACTTATCAGTGGGTTTTTAAGACATACAGACTATCGGGCGTACATGCCCCACCAGAAAACATGACCAAGGATGGCTATTTGCTCTTCTTGCATATCCTGAAACGTATAGTCCTCATCAGGATGTTCTTCGCGATTAAAACTGCGAAGGCGTATTCCCGAAGGCAGGCGATACAGTTGTTTTACCCGCAGCTGGCCATTGTGATTGATCGCATACAGGTCGCCATCAATGATGTCTCCTATAGAGGTTTTCCCCGCATTCACCCCAACCGTCGCACCGTCGCGCAGTACTGGCAACATGCTATTACCGCGCACAGTGACGCATTTGGCCTGGTCGAACTGCACGCCGTTATGGCGCAGGCTGCGCTTGCCAAAGCGCAGTTTAGACTTCTCACTTTCTTCGATGGCGAATCTTCCTGATCCAGCAGCCAACTCAACCTCACGTAAAAAAGGGATACAGACTTCATCGTCTTCGATGGGCGTGTCGTCATCCCACAGAGTTATGTCCTTAAGATCTTCATGCCCTGGCGGCGACGGCTCATCACCCGGTACTGAAATCTCAACGCGCCCGCGTAATTGATCCGTGCTGACCCCAAAATACTCAGCCAAACGAGAGATATGTTTATCCGAAGGATCGGCAATCTTGCCGTTCAAAATGCGCGAGAGCGTGGATTGAGGCACACCTGTACGCCGGTGAAGCTCTGTAGGAGAGATCCCTTGGCGAGCAAGCAGCTCTTTTAAGACGGTAGAAACAGTACGATTGTGCATGACGCGAATAGTGATTACATTTTTTACTGATCGCAAATGCTATTTGGCATATTGCGCGATTCGTTGTCTTCCCACCGCGCCTGCTAAGCAGGCATTACCCGTGTTAACCTTGCGCCCATTGCAAAAAGCCGTGCGTGGCACCCGCTTTTCACCCCTCTTTTTAAATGAATCCGCCTAAGCCCTGATGAGTAAAAATACTTCCGATCTGTCCTCACACACGCCGATGATGCAGCAGTACTGGCGCCTGAAGAACCAGCACCCTGATCAGTTGATGTTCTATCGCATGGGCGACTTCTACGAAATCTTCTATGAGGATGCAAAGAAGGCCGCCAAATTGCTGGACATCACTCTCACGGCGCGTGGGCAGTCGGCAGGGCAGGCGATTCCGATGTGCGGGATTCCTTACCACGCAGCCGAAGGCTATTTGGCCAAGCTGGTCAAGCTCGGCGAGTCGGTGGTGATTTGCGAGCAAGTAGGCGACCCGGCCACCAGTAAAGGCCCGGTCGACCGTCAGGTGGTGCGCATCATCACGCCGGGTACGGTCAGTGACGAAGCGTTGCTGGATGAGCGCCGCGATAACCTGATCGCCGCCGTGCTGGGTGATGAGCGCCTGTTTGGCCTGGCCGTGCTGGATATCACCAGTGGTAACTTTTCGGTCGTCGAGATCAAGGGCTGGGAAAACCTGCTGGCTGAGCTGGAGCGCATCAACCCGGTTGAGCTGATGATCCCGGATGACTGGCCACAAGGCCTGCCAGCCGAGAAGCGCCGTGGCGTACGTCGTCGAGCGCCGTGGGACTTTGAGCGCGACTCTGCATTAAAAAGCCTGTGCCAACAGTTCTCGACCCAGGACCTTAAGGGCTTTGGCTGCGAGAACCTGACCCTGGCCATTGGCGCCGCAGGCTGTTTGCTCAGCTACGCCAAAGAAACCCAGCGCACCGCCCTGCCCCATTTACGCAGCCTGCGCCATGAACGACTCGATGACACCGTGGTGCTGGACGGCGCCAGCCGACGCAACCTTGAGCTGGATACCAACCTGGCGGGGGGGCGTGATAACACACTGCAATCGGTGGTTGATCGCTGCCAAACCTCAATGGGCAGCCGCTTGCTGACCCGTTGGTTGAACCGTCCGCTACGCGACCTGCCCGTTCTGTTGGCGCGCCAGTCGTCAATCACCTGTTTGCTCGATGGCTACCGTTTTGAGCGCTTGCAACCGCAGCTCAAGGAAATCGGCGATCTGGAGCGTATTCTGGCGCGTATCGGCCTGCGTAATGCGCGGCCGCGCGACCTGGCCCGACTGCGCGATGCCCTGGCGGCACTGCCTGAACTGCAAGACGCCATGCTGGACCTGCATGCCCCGCACTTGCAGCAACTGGCCGTGACCACCAGCACCTACCCCGAGCTGGCCGCGTTGCTGGACAGAGCCATTATTGATAATCCGCCTGCGGTCATTCGCGACGGCGGCGTGCTGAAGACCGGCTATGACGCCGAACTCGATGAGCTGCAAGCCCTGAGCGAAAACGCCGGTCAGTTTCTGATCGACCTGGAAGCACGCGAAAAAGCCCGCACCGGACTGGCCAACCTTAAGGTCGGTTACAACCGAGTGCACGGTTACTTCATCGAACTGCCGAGCAAACAGGCCGAACAGGCACCCGCCGATTACATTCGCCGTCAAACCCTCAAAGGCGCCGAACGGTTTATCACCCCGGAACTCAAGGCGTTTGAAGACAAAGCCTTGTCGGCCAAGAGCCGTGCACTGGCACGCGAAAAGATGCTTTACGAAGCGTTGCTCGAAACCTTGATCGGCGAGTTGCCACCGCTTCAAGACACGGCCGCGGCTTTAGCCGAACTGGACGTTTTGAGCAACCTGGCCGAGCGTGCACTGAACCTCGATTTGAATTGCCCGCGCTTTGTTGAAGAACCGTGCATGCGCATAAGCCAGGGCCGTCACCCGGTGGTTGAGCAAGTACTGACCACACCGTTTGTGGCCAACGATCTGGCACTGGATGACAACACCCGCATGCTGGTGATTACCGGCCCGAACATGGGCGGTAAATCGACTTATATGCGACAAACCGCGCTGATCGTGTTGCTGGCACACATCGGCAGCTTTGTTCCGGCCGCCAGCTGCGAACTGTCGCTGGTCGACCGGATCTTTACCCGTATCGGTTCCAGCGATGACCTGGCCGGTGGACGCTCGACCTTTATGGTGGAAATGAGCGAAACCGCCAATATCTTGCATAACGCAACCGAACGCAGCCTGGTACTGATGGACGAAGTGGGCCGCGGCACCAGCACATTTGACGGTTTGTCGCTGGCATGGGCTGCGGCAGAACGACTCGCCCAGCTTCGCGCCTACACGTTGTTTGCCACCCACTATTTCGAGCTGACCGTACTGCCGGAAAACGAGCCATTGGTGGCCAACGTGCATTTGAGTGCCACCGAGCACAATGAGCGCATCGTCTTCTTGCACCACGTCTTGCCCGGTCCGGCCAGTCAGAGCTATGGCCTTGCAGTGGCGCAATTGGCGGGGGTTCCGGCCAATGTCATCACCCGCGCACGGGAGCATTTGAGCCGTCTTGAAACCACCAGCCTGCCGCATGAAGCGCCTGCTCCGGTGCCCGGAAGAAAATCAGCGCCCCAGCAGAGCGATATGTTTGCTAGCCTTGCGCATCCGGTGCTGGACGACTTGGCCAAGCTTGATCTTGACGAGCTGACGCCACGCAAAGCCCTTGATTTGCTCTACACATTAAAGACACGCATCTAACCATGCGCTAGAATCGCGCGCGGTTCGGGATGCTACTGGCCTTTTAGCCTGATCAGTGGATATCACTCCCGAACCTGGCGAACCCGACCTGGAAGGGCTTCGCTGCCGCCGCCTGAGGAGAAAATTAGAAATGACCTTCGTCGTCACCGACAACTGCATCAAGTGCAAGTACACCGACTGCGTAGAAGTCTGTCCGGTGGACTGCTTTTACGAAGGCCCGAACTTCCTGGTGATTCACCCGGACGAGTGCATTGACTGCGCGCTTTGTGAGCCTGAATGCCCGGCGCAAGCCATCTTCTCCGAAGATGAAGTGCCCGCTGACATGCAAGAGTTTATTCAGTTGAATGTGGAACTGGCTGAAATCTGGCCAAACATCACTGAACGTAAAGACGCTCTGCCGGACGCGGCAGAATGGGATGGCGTGAAAGGCAAGCTCAAAGATCTGGAACGCTGATTCACGCTGCACCAAAAAGCCCCGCCTCTGAACTGACCCCATTAAGTTGGACAGTTTGAAGCTAGGGCCTTACGGGCTGGGTTCTGTATTGAACAGGACTCAGCCCTTTTAGCTTCAGCTTTATGCGTTCGTGATTGTAATAGTGGATGTAATCATCCAGCCCGGCCTTCAACTGGTCAACGCTGGTGAAGCGGTTCAGATAGTAAAACTCGGTTTTCAGCGTGCCGAAAAAGCTCTCCATCGTCGCATTGTCATAGCAATTTCCCTTTCGCGACATACTCTGACTCAACTCTCTTTCCTCAAGCTGACGTCGATAGGCGGCCATCTGGTAGTGCCAGCCCTGATCTGAGTGAAGCATGGGTTTCTCATGCGCTTTCAAGCAGCTCAGCGCTTTTTTGAGCATGTCGCTCACCATCGAAAAGCGAGGTGCGGTCTCCATTTGGTAGGCCACAATTTCGCCGTTATACAGATCAAGAACAGGCGAAAGGTACAGTTTCACCCCCGCGATCTTGAACTCTGTAATGTCAGTCACCCATTTTTGATTGGGCTGCTCGAACCCACGCGCCAAATGGTTAGGCGCTATACGGCCTACAGGGCCTTTATAGGAGCGGTATCGCTTGGGTCTGACGAGCGATTTCAGCTGTAGCTGCCCCATGAGGCGCTGGATTTTTTTGTGGTTCACCACAGTGCCTAAGTGACCTATAGCGGCTGTGATGCGCCGATAGCCATAACGGCCCTTGTGTTGCTCAAATACAGATTTGATCTGCGTCTTGAGCGAGGCGTGCTTGTCCATCACCTGCAAAGCTTTCTGCTGGTAGTAAAACGTACTGCGTGCCAAGCCAGACGCTTGAAGCAAGCCGTCCAATGGGTAGTGCAGCCTCAATGCCAGAACTATTTGCGCTTTTTGGCGCGTGCAGCCAGTTCGTCTGCCTGGATCAAGGCTTTCAGCTTTTTTAAATAAGCGTTCTCCATCCGCAAATACTCCACTTCGGCGAGCAGTTGCTCACGAGACGGCGAGTCAGCATCACAAGAAGTGGTAACAGGTTTGGATGGCTTTTTGGACATTTTGGCTGCAGGACCTGGTTTGCGAGAGGTCAAAGCCTCAATGCCGCCACTGTAATACTGGCGCTCCCAAATACCTACCTGATTGGCGTTGCGAAGGTCGAACAAAGCCGTCGTCTCGCGATAAGACAGCTCATCACGCCACATTCGTTGCAAGACAGAAAGCTTGAAGCCTGGGCTGTGTCGGCGATGTATTTTTTAAGGCTTGCGGCACCGTGGATGCGGTAGCTGGCGACCCACCGGCGCAGCATTCCAAACTCTATTTCATGCTTGTCAGCGGCCACACGATAGCTTGTGCCGCCAGCAAGGTAAGAGGTTATTGCTTCAAGCTTGAATTGCTCTGAGTATTTGCTCATGAAAAAACACCCCAAAAGTCAGGACGGGTGTCCAACTTTTGGGGTGCAGTTCACCTCACCTGAGCCGGGGCTTTTTTACATTTCAGGGCACGCTACGTAGTCGCAGCCTTGTGTTTCTCGTCAGCGCCTACAAGCTTTGATCAGCGTTTTAGCCGTTGATCTCACAGCCCGTAGCTTCTTGAAGTTGTTCACGGGTAACACCTGAAGCCAACTCAACGAGCGTGAGACCTTGCTCCGTCACATCAAGCACGCCCAGATCCGTGATGATTCGATCCACCACGCCTACGCCGGTCAGCGGCAAATCACACTGCTTGAGCAGTTTGTGAACGCCACCTTTGGCAGTGTGCTCCATCAACACGACGACGCGTTTGACCCCTGCCACCAGATCCATTGCACCGCCCATGCCTTTTACCATCTTGCCGGGAATCATCCAGTTGGCCAGGTCACCGTGCTCGGAGACCTGCATCGCCCCCAGGATCGACAAGTTGATGTGCCCGCCGCGAATCATGGCAAACGAATCGGCACTATTAAAGAAGCTGCTGCCAGGCAAGGTGGTGATGGTTTGCTTGCCGGCATTAATCAGGTCGGCATCGACTTCATCTTCGGTGGGAAATGGGCCAATCCCCAGTAAGCCGTTCTCACTTTGCAGCCACACGTCCATGCCCGCAGGAATGTAGTTGGCCACCAGCGTCGGCAAACCGATACCCAGGTTGACGTAGAAACCATCCTGCAATTCTTGGGCGGCGCGGTGCGCCATTTCTTCACGAGTCCAGGCCATGATCAGGCGCTCCGCACAGTGCGTTGTTCGATGCGTTTTTGCGGGGTGGCATTGAGTATCAGCCGCTGCACATAAATCCCGGGCAGATGAACCTGATCAGGTTCAATCTCACCAACTTCAACGATCTCTTCAACTTCAACTACACACACTTTGGCCGCCATTGCAGCCAGCGGATTGAAGTTACGTGCGGTTTTATTGAACAGCAGGTTGCCGGACTTATCCGCCTTCCAGGCTTTGACCAACGCGACGTCCGCACGCAGTGAACGCTCCATGACATACCATTCCCCGTCGAACTCTCGGGTTTCCTTGCCTTCGGCAACCAGGGTGCCGTAACCGGTTTTGGTAAAGAACGCCGGAATACCCGCGCCCCCCGCACGCAGCTTTTCAGCCAGGGTGCCTTGCGGGGTGAATTCCAGCTCCAGCTCGCCCGCCAGGTATTGACGCTCGAACTCTTTGTTCTCACCCACGTAGGAAGAAATCATTTTGCGTATTTGACGGGTGGCCAGCAGTTGGCCCAATCCAAACCCGTCGACACCCGCGTTGTTGCTGATGACGGTCAAGTCGCGCTTGCCGGTGTCACGCAAGGCGCCGATCAGTGCTTCTGGAATCCCACACAATCCAAAACCGCCCACGGCCAGGGTCATGCCGTCTTCGACGAGCCCCTGCAAGGCGGATTGCGCACTCGAGTAAATCTTATTCACTTGTTATTCCTCGAATTCACCACGCACACATGCCGTACGTGGCCTGCTTGCTTTAGTCGAGAACGAACACACAGTAAGGCAGGTGCCCGCTCCCCGATTCTGGCTGCATTGGCCTTAAGCCAACGCGTTGCCCGAGTGTAGGGGAAGGCGGCGCGGGAACTCTAGCCATGAGTGAAGATGGCGCACAAATAAATGCGCGAGGTGTCGCGCTTGCGCAACTCTTTGACGTGCAGGCCGCTCGAGTGGCCTTTCCATTAACGAGGTCGTAACAATTGACCTACAAAATACTTAGCTCGCTAACTTTAAACCCGCGACCTAGACGTATATAAAGACCGCCGGACTTTAAAAAGTCATTAGAGCAAAATCTTCTCTCGCCTTATGGCTGTAGGGAACTAGACTCAGATTCGGTTTTGTCTGATGTTCGCAGCGCAGGATTGAGTCGTAGCATGTCCAGGCCAATGTCGACCCATGTCTCTGCCTCTCCATGAAGCTCGAAACTGTCTGGAACCAGTAGCCATTGCCCGAGAATGCCGTCGATATAGGCATGTAAACAAATGGCGGCTCGGCGTACGTCGAGTGTTTTAGGGAGTTGTTGGCGATGAACTGCATTACTCAGGGTCAGCTCGATTCGACTGTTGCAGTCGGCCATCGCGACTTGGCGCTGACGACGCAAATCGCACATTTCGTCAGTGAATTCGCACTTATGAAACAAAATCTCGTTGATACGTCGAGTTTTGGGATCGTTCGCAACTTGATGAAACAAATGGATCAACAGCTTGCGCATGCAGCCAAGCGGATCAATTTCGTCCTGACTTTCACTGGCTTTTGCCAATGCGTCCAAAGGTTCATGCAGGCTATCGAGCATCGCCTGTACCAAGTCAGCTTTATTGCTGAAATGCCAGTAGATGGCACCTCGAGTCACACCCGCCAACGTGGCAATATCCGCCAACGTCGTGCGCGCTACACCCCGTTCATAAAAGGCCCGTTCGGCCGCTTCGAGGATGGCACTGCGGGTTTCCTGAGCTTCTTCTTTGGTACGACGCACCATGGCAATAAAAACCTCAATCAGGGCGGTTCTGAGCACGGCGTAAAGCCTTCAAAACCTATATCGGGTGGCGTTTGTTGTGCCTTATCCCGGCCTACATCTCACGCATTGAAAAGGGTTGCGGCATGCCTTTAACGACACAACCCCGCTATTTACAAACAGACACGAATGTAAGTATATTCCTTAGCAAGCTACTTATCCACCCGGAACAGCTTTCTTTACCCTTCCACTATTCTTGTGCGCTTTCGCGTGCCTGACCCGAGGATCTTCATGCAATTCAAGCCAGCTGTTACCGCTCTGGTTGCCGCCGTCGCCCTGGCATCGCTGCTCAGCGGATGCAAAAAGGAAGAAGCGGCACCCGCACCCCAAATCCCTCAGGTCGGCGTCGTGACGCTCAAAGCTCAGCCGTTCACCCTGACCACTGATCTTCCGGGCCGAACCACGTCTTATCGTTCTGCCGAGGTTCGACCTCAGGTCAACGGGATTATTCTCAAGCGCCTGTTCAAAGAAGGCTCTGACGTCAAAGTTGGCCAACAGCTGTATCAAATTGATCCGGCTATCTATGAAAGTGCCGTATTGAGTGCCCGCGCGACCTTACAATCCGCCAAATCGCTGGCTGATCGCTACAAGCAATTGGTCGCAGAGCAAGCCGTGAGCCGTCAGGAATACGACAACGCTGAAGCCGCTCGCCTGGAAGCTGAGGCCACTCTCAATACCGCTCAAGTCAATCTGCGCTACACCAAAGTGCTGGCGCCGCTGACCGGCCGTATCGGTCGCTCGCTGTACACCGAAGGTGCGCTGGTGACCAGCGGTCAGGCCAACGCGCTGGCCGTTATTACTCAACTGGACCCCATCTATGTTGACGTGACCCAGTCCTCTGTCGAGATGCTGGAACTGCGCAAAGACCTCGCTGATGGCCGCTTGAAAAAAGCTGGCGATAACGCAGCCAAGGTCAAATTGACCCTGCCGGACGGCAGCGAGTACGCACAAGAAGGTCGCTTGGAATTCAGCGAAG
Organism: Pseudomonas sp. TWR3-1-1; assembly: GCF_049896545.1. Lineage (NCBI taxonomy): Bacteria > Pseudomonadati > Pseudomonadota > Gammaproteobacteria > Pseudomonadales > Pseudomonadaceae > Pseudomonas > Pseudomonas sp. TWR3-1-1. The sequence continues at coordinate 590,388 of NZ_JAFCUO010000001.1, read as the reverse complement.
TGTCGGTCGACGAAACCACCGGTTCCGTGACGCTGCGTGCCCTGTTCCCCAACCCCGACGAGATTCTGTTGCCAGGCATGTTTGTGCACGCGCAACTGGAAGCGGGCATCGACAGCCACGCGATTCTGGCACCTCAAGTGGGCGTGACGCATAACCTCAAAGGCCAGCCGACAGCAATGGTTGTAGGGCCGGACAACAAGGTCGAACTGCGCGTACTGCAAGCATCCCGTACCGTGGGCAGCGACTGGCTGGTAGAGAAAGGTTTGAACCCTGGCGATCGCCTGATCACCGACGGCCTGCAATTCGTCAAGCCAGGTGTTGAAGTCAAGATCATGGAAAAACCACAAGGCGCAACCCCGGCAGCTGCCCCGGCAACAGAACAAGCTGCAGGCAGTAAAGGGGAGTAAACCATGTCGAAATTTTTTATCGACCGTCCGATTTTCGCTTGGGTAATCGCCTTGGTGATCATGCTGGTCGGGGCTCTATCGATCCTCAAACTTCCGATCAACCAATACCCGAGCATCGCACCGCCGGCTATCTCGATCTCCGTGACCTACCCGGGCGCTTCGGCGCAAACCGTGCAGGACACCGTGGTCCAGGTGATCGAGCAGCAGCTCAACGGTATTGACCACCTGCGTTATGTATCGTCTGAAAGTAACTCCGACGGCAGCATGACCATCACCGCCACGTTCGAGCAAGGCACCGACCCCGACACCGCTCAGGTGCAGGTGCAGAACAAGCTCAACCTGGCGACCCCACTGCTGCCTCAAGAGGTTCAGCAGCAAGGTATCCGCGTGACCAAGGCAGTGAAAAACTTCCTGATGGTTATCGGTGTGGTGTCTGAAGACGGCAGCATGAACAAAGACGACTTGTCGAACTACATCGTCTCTAACATGCAGGATCCGATCTCCCGTACCGAAGGTGTGGGCGACTTCCAGGTGTTCGGCGCCCAGTACGCCATGCGTATCTGGCTCGATCCAGCCAAGCTGAACAAGTACAACCTGACCCCGGTGGACGTTAAGTCCGCTATCAGCTCACAGAACGTACAGGTGTCCTCCGGGCAACTGGGCGGCCTGCCAGCTGTAAAAGGTCAAGAGCTGAACGCAACCATCATCGGCAAAACGCGCCTGCAAACTGCTGAAGAGTTCAAAAAGATACTGCTTAAAGTCAACACCGACGGCTCTCAGGTACGTCTGCACGACGTCGCCGAAGTCGCTTTGGGCGGTGAGAACTACAGCATCAGCGCGCAGTACAACGGCAAACCGTCTTCGGGTCTGGCGATCAAACTGGCCACCAATGCCAACGCACTGGACACGGCCAAGGCGCTGCACAAAACCATCGATGATCTGGCTCCGTTCTTCCCGCCCGGCATGAAAGTGGTTTACCCGTACGACACCACGCCAGTGGTATCGGCCTCGATCAAGGGCGTTGTTGAAACCCTGGTTGAAGCCGTCGCCCTGGTGTTCCTGGTGATGTTCCTGTTCCTGCAAAACTTCCGTGCCACCATCATCACCACCATGACGGTGCCAGTGGTATTGCTGGGTACATTCGGCATTCTCGCAGCAGCCGGTTTCAGCATTAACACCCTGACCATGTTCGGCATGGTACTGGCCATCGGCTTGCTGGTGGACGACGCCATCGTTGTGGTGGAAAACGTCGAACGGGTCATGAGCGAAGAAGGATTGTCACCCAAGGAAGCCACCAAGAAATCCATGGAGCAAATCCAGGGTGCCCTGGTGGGTATTGCCTTGGTACTGTCAGCCGTATTGCTGCCAATGGCGTTCTTCAGCGGCTCGACCGGTGTGATCTACAAACAGTTCTCGATCACTATTGTTTCGGCGATGGCGCTTTCGGTACTGGTTGCCCTGATCTTCACCCCGGCCTTGTGCGCCACCATGCTCAAGCCCGTCAAAAAAGGGGATCACGGCGAAAACAAACGCGGTTTCTTCGGCTGGTTCAACCGCACTTTCGACAGTGGCGTGAAGCGCTACGAGAAAGGTGTCGGCAACATCCTGCGCCACAAGGCTCCGTACCTGCTGGCATACGTGCTGATCGTCGTCGGCATGGTCTTCCTGTTTACACGCATTCCTACCTCGTTCCTGCCAGAAGAAGACCAGGGCGTACTCTTCGCCCAGGTCCAAACCCCGGCCGGTACGACAGCAGAACGCACCCAGGTGGTGATTGACCGCATGCGCGAATACTTGCTCGCCGATGAATCGGCGGCAGTGTCTTCGGTGTTTACCGTGAACGGCTTTAACTTCGCCGGTCGCGGCCAAAGCTCCGGCCTGGCGTTCATCATGCTCAAGCCTTGGGGCGAGCGTGATGCCGACAACAGCGTGTTTGCACTGGCAGCCCGTGCTCAGGCGCACTTCTCCACCTTCCGCGATGCAATGGTGTTTGCCTTTGCCCCACCGGCAGTGATGGAGCTGGGTAATGCCACCGGTTTTGACGTGTACCTGCAAGACCGCGCCGGTATTGGTCACGAAAAGCTGATGCAAGCCCGCAACCAGTTCCTGGGCATGGCATCGCAAAGCAAGATCCTGGCAGGCGTGCGACCTAACGGCCTGAACGATGAACCGCAATACCAACTGGAAATCGATGACGAAGCGGCTCGCGCCCTGGGCGTTAGCCTGACAGACATCAACAACACTCTGTCTATCGGTCTGGGTGCCAGCTACGTCAACGACTTCATCGACCGTGGTCGTGTGAAAAAGGTTTACCTGCAAGGCGAAGCTGACTCGCGGATGAACCCCGAAGACCTGAAGAAGTGGTACGTGCGTAACGACGAAGGAACCATGGTGCCGTTCTCGGCATTCGCCAAAGGCAAGTGGACCTACGGTGCACCGAAGCTGTCGCGCTACAACGGCGTAGAAGCCATGGAAATCCTCGGTGCCCCGGCACCCGGCTACAGCAGTGGTGAAGCCATGGCTGAAGTTGAAGCCCTGGCCAAGAAACTGCCGGCAGGTGTAGGTATTTCCTGGACTGGCCTGTCATACGAGGAGCGTCTGTCGGGTTCGCAAGCACCTGCTTTGTACGCAATTTCCTTGCTGATGGTGTTCCTGTGTCTCGCAGCGCTGTATGAAAGCTGGTCAATCCCGATTGCAGTGATGTTGGTTGTACCGCTGGGGATTATCGGCGCCTTGCTGGCCACCAGCCTGCGCGGACTGTCCAACGACGTGTACTTCCAGGTGGGCTTGCTCACGACCATCGGTCTGGCATCGAAAAACGCCATTCTGATCGTCGAGTTCGCCAAAGAGCTGCATGAACAAGGGCGAACCCTGACCGAGGCCGCCATCGAGGCGTGCCGTATGCGTCTGCGTCCGATCATCATGACGTCGCTGGCGTTCGTATTGGGTGTGATCCCGTTGGCCATCTCCTCAGGCGCCGGTTCAGGCAGCCAGCACGCCATTGGTACCGGTGTAATCGGCGGTATGATCACCGCCACGGTTCTGGCCGTGTTCTGGGTGCCTCTGTTCTTCGTTGCCGTGTCGTCTTTTGGCAGCAAGGACAAAGAAGAACAGACGAAAGTAGATCTGACTAAAACTCCAAATCAAGAGGCTGGCCAATGAGCAAGTCGCTTCTCGCAGTAGCGGTCGCAGCGTTTACGCTGGGCGGCTGCTCGCTGATCCCTGACTACCAGCGCCCTGAAGCGCCGGTAGCAGCGCAGTACCCGCAAGGCCCGGCCTACAAGCCAAACGAAGCGCCGAATCAAACGGCTGCCGAGCAAGGCTGGCGTCAGTTTTTTCATGACCCGGCCCTGCAACAGTTGATTCAGACGGCACTGGTCAACAACCGTGACCTTCGGGTCGCGGCCTTGAACATTGATGCGTATGCCGCGCAGTACCGTATTCAGCGTGCGGACCTGTTCCCGGCAGTAAACGCGAATGCCAGCGGTAGCCGTCAACGCACACCTGGGCGCATGTCGCAAACAGGCGAGTCGGGCATCACCAGCCAGTACTCGGCAACCCTTGGGGTCAGCGCGTATGAACTGGACCTGTTCGGGCGGATTCGCAGCCTGAACGATCAGGCGTTGCAAAACTACTTTGCAACCGAAGAAGCCCGCCGCACCACTCAGATCAGTCTGGTTGCCAGCGTCGCCAATGCCTACTTGACCTGGCAGGCCGACAAAGAGCTGCTCAAGCTGACTGAAGACACGCTCAAAGCGTTCAATGAGAGCTACAAGCTCACCTTGCGCAGCAATGAAGTGGGCGTGGCATCGGCTCTGGATGTGAGCCAGTCCCGTACCTCGGTCGAAAACGCCAAGGTGCAACTGGCGCGTTACACCCGTCAGGTCGCTCAAGATCAGAACAGCCTGGCGCTGCTGCTCGGCACGACGCTTCCAGAGAACCTGCCCGCGAGCAAGCCGCTGGCTGCCGACTTGCTGAACGAAGTACCGGCCGGCTTGCCATCGGACCTGCTGCAACGTCGCCCGGACATTCTGGAGGCCGAGCACAAGCTGTTGGCCGCCAACGCCAACATCGGCGCGGCCCGTGCGGCATTCTTCCCCAGCATCAGCCTCACCGCCAATGCCGGAACCTTGAGCCCGGACTTGTCCGGGCTGTTCAAGGGTGGCTCGGGTACGTGGCTGTTCTCGCCGCAAATCACACTGCCAATCTTCAACGCAGGTGCTTTGCGCGCCAGCCTGGACTACTCGAAAATCCAGAAGGACATCACCGTCTCGCAATACGAGAAGGCGATCCAGACGGCATTTCAGGAAGTATCTGACGGTTTGGCCGCTCGCCAGACTTACAGCCAGCAGTTGCAAGCGCAGACTGATTTCGTCAACGCCAACCAGGATTACTACCGGTTAGCCGAACGTCGTTATCGCATTGGCGTGGACAGCAACCTGACTTTCCTCGATGCCCAGCGCTCGTTGTTCAGCGCCCAACAGTCGTTGATCAGTGACCGTCTTTCGCAGTTGACCAGCGAGGTCAACCTGTACAAGGCACTGGGTGGGGGCTGGTACGAACAGACCGGGCAAAACCGCCCGATCTCTTCAGAGCCGCCGAAGGCCTGATTGTCACTTAGCGTCACGAAAAACCCGCCTGAAGGCGGGTTTTTTCGTTTGCTCACGGGTGTAAATCACCACTGCTTCTGTCGAATCCTCCCCGTCCATCCGGATTAAACACGTCATTTAATCCATCAAACCGGTTGCATGCAGCCCATCACCACGTCGATTTAATCGCCCCCTGTGTAGAAAAACGGTTCTTTGATAAGCACTTAACACGCCTGATAGGTGCCGCTCCCTTATCGAGCCAACATTCCCCTCCCTTTTGCACCCTGCTCACTCGGCTGGCGAAAAAGCACCGACCACATACAGTTATCTCGATAACCGGATTTTGTGTGCGTGTTTAAAACAACAGGTCAGTGCACGGCCCTTTTCAGGCAGCCGCGTGACGACCCGACCACGGAGGTCACGCAATGCTAAAAAAAATCATCATCGTCGGTGGCGGTGTGGGGGGCACATTGCTCGCCAACCAACTGGTCACCAAACTCTATCCAGAAATCAATCGAGGCGATGTGCAACTGACGTTGCTTTCAAACTCGCCCGACCACTACTACAAGCCCGCCTTCATGTACGTGGCATTCAACCAGTTCTTCGAGGAGGAGCTAAAACGCTCTGAGCGATCGCTGCTGCGACCCGAAATCGATTTCAACGTTGACGAGGTCACCCGCTTCGACTTCAACGCTCAAGCCCTGCATACCGCCAGTGGCAGACGCTATGGCTATGACTATTTAGTGATAGCCACAGGATGCGTGCCTGCGCCAGAACGTATCGAGGGTCTGAAAGAAGCTGGCGACCACTTCTATCAATACACACCGGCAAGACAATTGGCAGAACGCTTGAGCACGATCAAAAAAGGCCGCATTTTTATCACCGTATCGTTCCCCCAGACACCCAACGTGCCGCATCAATGCGGCATTGCCCCTGTAGAAACGACCCTGATGCTGGATGATTTTTTGCGCAAACGCGGGGTACGCGATCAAATCGAAATCATCTACACCTACCCCACTACAGCGCAATTGATGCGTAACTGCCTGTTTATGCAGCGCCGGGTGGGCGATGTGCTGCCGGGGGTTTTCGAGCAAAAAAACATACAGTTCCGACGCAGTTTCACCCTGAGCAAGGTAGATCCCGACGCACGCATTGCGTACAGCGCTGAGGGCGATGAGCAACCATTCGACATCTTGATGGCCACTCCGCCCATTCGCGCCGTGGACGCAGTGCTCAACAGCGGTGTGTCGCAGGCACAGAACCATGAAGGCTGGCTGCCTACCCATCATGAAACCCTTGAAGTGTATGGCCTGGAAAACGTTTACGTGATCGGTGACACGGTTGACCTGCCCATCAGCAAAGCCGGAGGTGCTTGTCACAATCAGGGGCCGGTCATCGCCAACAACATTGCGGGCAAGGTTCGCTTGGGCACTAACGTCAGTGTCTATGACGGCCGGGTGCAGGCCGTCGCTCAAATGGGCCTGAATGCCGGCATGCCGTTGTGGTACGACTACCAAGTCGATGTGCTGCCAACACCGCCGACCAAACTCGGCGGTTTACTCAGAAACGGATTTAACCGCGGACTGTATTGGGCTGTCGCCCGTGGAATGCTGTGACCCGATACCGGGAGGAGCGTACGTATGGAACACGTCAATCAAACACCCGACAACGATCAGGTTAGCCAAAACCCTATCACTGATCAGTCCCCCCTCGATCTGGGCGACCTGCTGAGCAAACTTGAGCCCTTGATTCAAAGCGGCCGTCTGGACAATCTGGTCGACGCCCTGTCCTTGGTCTCCGACACCGTAGACCTGCTGGACCCGGCCATGGTGGAAAAACTCGCGTTGCTGTTTGAACAAATCACGGCGGCCACCTGGTCGCTGGGCAATGCGGTGCGCATGGCGAGCGCGCAAACCGCCGCCCAAACCGAAGCCCCCAGCCTTCGCCAATTGCTGTCACTGCTGCGTCAGGAAGACACCCGACGTGGCTGCGCTGTTGCTTTACGAACTTTCAATGTCATCGGAAGACAACTCTGAAATGCACTGGAGGACCACCTCATGCTTGCCAATGTTCAGACACCCCCGGCACGGACTGCCAACACCCAATGGGACGCCAAGTCCTACCAACAATTTGCCCGGCTGCGTGAGCGGCCGGTGCTTGAGCTGCTGGACCATGTCGACCTGGAACACCCGCAACGTATCTATGATCTGGGCTGCGGCACCGGCATTGCGACGCAACTTCTCGCCAAACGCTGGCCATTGGCTGACCTGACCGGCATCGACAGCTCTGCCGAAATGCTGGAAGAGGCGACTTATTTACCCATTAAAGCGTTATGGCAAAAGTGTGATGTGCGCGAATGGCGGGCGCAAAGTCCGGCGGACCTTTTATTTGCCGCCGCTGTGTTGCACTTCATCAATGATCATCAATCATTGCTCCCGCAGTTATTGAGCCAGTTGAACACCGGCGGGTGCCTCGCCGCGCACATGCCTAACTGGCGCGATGCACTGTGGTACGAATTAATGCTGGAAACCCTGGAAACCGGAGGCCCGCAGGGTCGACCCCTTGGCTCTGCACGTCTGCGCCAATTCATGGCCGAACGTACGGTGCTCTCACTTAAAAGCTATTACCAATTACTGGCCCCCCTGACGAAGGAGCTGGATATTTGGGAAACCGAACACTTACAAGTAGTCGAAGGAACATCGCCTATTTTCGACTGGGTCAAAGTCTCCGCACTGCGCCCTGTGTTACTGGCACTGGGCGAGCGTGAGAAAGAACGCTTCATTGAGCAATACCTGCGTGTGGTGCATCAACACTACCCACAAGAAGCCAATGGCCAGACGCTGTTCCCGTTCAAACGCATTTTCATCCTCGCGACTGTCTGACTCGCGCTGTGTTTCATATATGGCTGCCGGGCAGCATGTCAGCAGCCATTGCTAATGTGTGCGCCTCACACAGGCAACATAAGCACTGTATAACCACGCTTTATTACCCCCCCTCGCGGGCATGAAAACTTGCTGAGTACTTTCAGACAGGTTTAAGTTCTGCGCCACATAGTCCTGAGTGAGTTGCTGTAGCACGCCCGTTCTATATCACGCGCACTCAACATCACATGAAGCGCTAACTTAAGTTGTAAGGCGCCAGCCCTGTTCACGGGTGAGTCAAACCACTCTGTACCGCCCATCAGCCAGGGCGGCCATGCGCCTGCACAGGAAAGTTGACGCCTGCAAAGTCCATCAGCGATAGTAGCGGCTGTTGTGCTCCTGCACGGTGCAGTACACCTCGCACGCCACCTTGAATTCATCTTTGTTAAGAAGACCGGTGGCCTATTCAGTACCGTGGTTTAAATCAGCTATTGATAAACCGGCCGCTCGCATAGGGGCTACCTCAAAACGACGGCGTACAGTTTCATGATTGAAACTACAAACGGCGTGCCTGTTTTAAATACGCAGGGCTGTTAATCCGTCCCTGCACGGAGCAACTAGGATTCACCCGACTCACTCTCTACTCCATTAGGTAACACTGTGACGAAAGACGAACTGCGCGCAGAACTTGAGCGACAGGAACAACGTTACAAGGACGTTTACGGCGGTGAAGTGACGACTTACGCGGCTCAGCCTGAGCCTGAGCGTAAGCCTTGGCGCAAACGCGCCAGCCTGATCGATCAGGCATTTACCCAAGAAATCCAAAAAATCGAAAAAGAGCTGAAACCTGAAGAGCCATAGCCTCTGTGCCAGCAGGTTCCACACACAGTCCATGCGCGTCCTCTCTTTGAAATCGGGGAGCGAATGTCAGCATCGATGACGGAATGTCGCTTCATAAACCTCCCGGACAAGAAATTTCATACGCATGATTCAGACATGCATAAAGGCTGACACATCACCTGCTCAATGGCTTATAGCCTTTGATATCAGCGGCTTGTAACCAGCATCCCACCCGTTGAAGCGATCCGGTCTGACAGGTTTTTTCATTTACAGATGTTACCAACGAGCAGCTAGTGCATCGATTACCGGGGTTTTCTGGCATAATCCGGCCCCCTTTATGACCGTGTCAGAAAACCTTCATGATCGATCTATTAAGCGGATTGGATGCCTGGGTTCTTATCAGCCTCTTCTTCGCCCTAGCCTTTGTTCTCGCGTTTGAGTTCATCAACGGCTTTCATGACACCGCGAATGCGGTAGCGACTGTCATCTACACCAAAGCCATGCCGCCTCACCTGGCGGTGTTCTTTTCCGGTGTGTTCAATTTTCTCGGCGTTTTGCTGGGCGGTGTGGGCGTGGCGTATGCCATCGTCCACCTGTTACCCGTAGAGCTTCTGGTGAATGTGAATACCGGACATGGCCTGGCCATGGTGTTCTCACTGCTCGCCGCTGCCATCACCTGGAACCTGGGCACCTGGTACTTCGGGATCCCGGCTTCAAGCTCGCACACCTTGATCGGCTCGATCCTGGGCGTGGGTTTGGCCAATGCCTTGATCACCGGGATTCCGGTGAGTGAGGGTGTGAACTGGCAAAAGGCGATCGACATCGGCGCCTCGCTGGTATTCTCGCCCCTGGCAGGCTTTGTGGTTGCCGCGTTGGTCTTGATCGGCCTTAAATGGTGGCGTCCGGGTTCCAAGATGCACAAAACCCCGGAACAGCGCCGCAAGATGGACGACAAAAAGCACCCGCCGTTCTGGAACCGTCTGGTACTGGTCATTTCGGCCATGACCGTGAGCTTTGTACACGGCTCCAACGATGGCCAGAAAGGCATTGGCCTGATCATGCTGGTATTGATCGGTATCGTGCCGAGCGTCTTCGTACTGGACCTCAACAGCACGACTTATCAGATCGAGCGTACACGCGACGCCACCTTGCACCTGAGCCAGTTCTATCAGCGCAATAACGCCACCCTGAGCGAGTTTCTGGCACTGGGCAAGAGCGCAAAAGGCGACTTGCCGGAACAGTTCAGTTGCAACCCTCAGCAAACCGAGCCGACCATCGCAGCCCTGCTCAGCTCGCTTAAAGGCGTAGCGGACTACCACTCGATCCCGGCTGAAAAGCGTATCGAGATCCGTCGCTACCTGCTTTGCCTGGACGACACGGCAAAGAAAGTCAGCAAGCTGCCAGTGCTCGATAAACGCGAAAAAGCCGACCTCGAAAAACTGCGCAAGGACCTGACGGCCACGACTGAATACGCCCCGTTCTGGGTGATTCTGGCGGTCGCCCTGGCCTTGGGCCTGGGCACCATGGTGGGCTGGAGACGTGTGGTTAAAACCATCGGTGAGAAGATCGGCAAGCAGGGCATGACTTACGCTCAAGGCATGTCGGCGCAGATCACCACCACGTTTGCGATCGGGCTGGCCAACATCTACTCCTTGCCGGTATCGACAACGCATATTTTGTCGTCCGGTGTAGCGGGTACGATGGTTGCCAACAAAAGCGGCCTGCAAGGCGGCACCATCAAGACCATCCTGATGGCATGGGTACTGACCTTACCGGCCACTATCGCACTGTCTGCAACACTGTTCTGGCTGGCATCCAAAGCCCTCGCCTAAGCAGCGCGCACTAAAAAAGGTACGCCCCTCACGGGCCGTACCTTTTTTTATGCCTCGGGTTTGAGGGGATGGCACCCAGGCCGGCGCTTGAACGGCTCGCAACCTGTCCCCAAAACAACCGCAAGCCTTGCAAAACACGCACGCAAAAAAATAGGCGACCGAAGTCGCCCAAAATGCCTTGCGTGCTCGTTACTCGAAAAGACCCGGCGCTACTTATTGCGCTTCTGGGAGTCTTTCCAGATAAAAATCCCTAACCCCGCGAAAAATAAAACCATGAGACCGACGGTAAGTACTCCAGCGATAACCACATTATCGAGAAACATGACGGCCTCCTGCGCGTGTTTGTTTGTGTGAAGCCAGCTTAACCAGACACGCAGGCAAGGAACTTGACCGGGATCAATAGTGACTCCGGCCAGCAGGGTGTTAGAGGGAATAGTTGATACAGATCATGAAAAACGCCGATGTTCAGCGCTTTTTAGGCTTTTTCTTCGCTTTTTTCTTGGGACTTTTCAGCGGCATCGCTTGCTCAAACGCCTGGCGCACTTCATTCAGACGTTTTTCATTGAGGTCATGCACGCGTTTGGCGCGTTCGGCGCCCAGGTCGACCAGCTTGTTGTCTTGGCTCATAACGAAATGGGATCACTGTCAGTGGGTATCGGCAATGCGCTAATAATGCGACGCACCTCCAGCCCTGACCAGAAAAAACACTCAAACCTCAATATCAACCCACAACCCCTGGCGTGGCGCGCCATCAATCAGCGGGGATACCGGCACGGTGTTGTCTTCATTCAACTCATCGCCCGGCACCACCACCACTTCCTGCCCTTGGGCCGCTTCACGACGACGCTTGTCCTGCTGGCGCTGTTGCTCTTCGCGCAGCAGCAACGTGGCTTGATCGCTGTCCTGATTTTTCAGGTTGATCGTACTGTCGCCTGAACTTGGCTGGGCTGGCACAACGGGGGGAATATCGGGACGCGGGCGAACCGGGTCTTGCTGAGAGGTCACGGGCACAAGGCTGAGAGGTAGGATCGGCGGCAGCATATTATTGTTCTCCTGTATTCAAGCTGTCGGCCCCAGACGGTTCGACTTGAGCCGCCGGTCGTAAACCCATGACTGACTAAATCCCTACGCGTAGCTTTTTGTCAGAGTCCTTTGGACTGAGGCCCTTGATCCGTTAATATACTCGGCTTTTTCAAAGCGGGAGTCAGGCAGCATGGCGCAGCAGTATCAACCGGGGCAACGCTGGATTAGTGACAGCGAAGCTGAGTTAGGTTTAGGCACCGTTCTGGCACAGGACGGTCGCTTATTGACCGTGCTCTATCCGGCCACTGGCGAAACCCGTCAATATTCGCTGCGCAACGCACCGCTGACGCGCGTACGTTTCTCGCCAGGCGACACCATCATCCACTTCGAAGGCTGGAAGATGACTGTACGCGAGGTCGATGATGCCGATGGCCTGATGGTCTATCACGGCCTGAACGAGCAGAACGAAACCGTTACCCTGCCCGAAACCCAGCTGTCGAACTTTATCCAGTTCCGCCTGGCCAGCGACCGGCTGTTTGCCGGGCAAATTGACCCGTTGTCCTGGTTCTCGCTGCGCTACCACACCCTCGAACACACCAGCCGTCAGTTGCAATCGCCACTGTGGGGCCTGGGTGGCGTGCGTGCGCAACCTATCGCACACCAACTGCACATTGCTCGCGAAGTCGCCGACCGCATCGCGCCGCGCGTACTGCTGGCCGACGAAGTAGGCTTGGGTAAAACCATCGAAGCCGGCCTGGTGATCCATCGTCAACTGCTCAGCGGCCGTGCCAGCCGTGTGCTGATCGTGGTGCCAGAGAACCTCCAGCACCAATGGCTGGTGGAAATGCGCCGTCGCTTCAACCTTGAAGTAGCCCTGTTCGACGAAGAACGCTTCATCGAAAGCGATGCCAGCAATCCCTTCGAAGACACCCAACTGGCACTGGTGGCACTGGAATGGCTGGTTGATGACGAAAAAGCTCAGGACGCGCTCTTTGCAGCGGGCTGGGACTTGCTGGTTGTCGACGAAGCGCACCACCTGGTGTGGCACGAAGACAACGTCAGCCCCCAGTACGCGTTGGTTGAGCAACTGGCCGAAACCATCCCTGGCGTGCTGTTGCTGACCGCGACCCCGGAGCAATTGGGCCAAGACAGCCACTTCGCTCGTCTGCGTTTGCTGGACCCGAACCGCTTCCACGACCTCGCCGCTTTCCGTGCCGAGAGCGAAAACTATCGCCCGGTGGCCCAGGCCGTACAGGAGTTGCTGGACAAAGGCAGCCTGTCGCCTGAAGCGCAAAAAACCATTCACGGCTTCCTCGGCGCTGAGGGCGATGCCCTGCTCGCAGACGTCAATGCAGGGGACGCTGAAGCCAGTGCCCGCCTGGTGCGTGAACTACTCGACCGCCACGGCACCGGCCGCGTGCTGTTCCGTAACACCCGCGCCGCTGTCCAGGGCTTCCCGGAGCGCAAGCTGCACGCTTACCCGCTGCCATGCCCGGACGAATACCTTGAGTTGCCGCTGGGCGAACACGCCGAGCTGTACCCGGAGGTCAGCTTCCAGGCCCTGCCGGATGCCAACGAAGAACAGCGCTGGTGGAACTTCGACCCGCGTGTCGAGTGGCTGATTGACACCCTCAAGATGCTCAAGCGCACCAAAGTCTTGGTCATCTGCGCGCATGCTGAAACCGCAATGGATCTGGAAGACGCCCTGCGCGTGCGCTCCGGCATCCCTGCCACGGTTTTCCACGAAGGCATGAACATCCTTGAGCGCGACCGTGCCGCCGCCTACTTCGCAGACGAAGAGTTCGGCGCACAAGTGCTGATCTGCTCGGAAATCGGCAGTGAAGGCCGCAACTTCCAGTTCGCACACCACTTGGTACTGTTCGATCTGCCGTCACACCCAGACTTGCTGGAGCAGCGCATTGGTCGTCTGGACCGTATCGGCCAGAAACACACCATTGAACTGCACGTGCCGTACCTTGAGCCAAGCCCTCAGCAGCGCCTGTTTCAGTGGTATCACGAAGCCCTGAACGCCTTTCTCAACACTTGCCCGACCGGTAACGCCCTGCAACACCAGTTCGGCCCCCGCCTGCTGCCGTTGCTGGAAGCCGGCGATGACGAAGAGTGGCAAGCCCTGATCAATGAAGCCCGCGCCGAGCGCGAGCGGCTTGAACAAGAACTGCACACTGGCCGTGACCGCTTGCTGGAGCTGAACTCTGGCGGCGCAGGTGAAGGTGAAGCGCTGGTTGAAGCGATTCTTGAGCAAGACGATCAATTTGCCCTGCCGATCTACATGGAAACCCTGTTCAACGCCTTTGGCATCGACAGCGAAGACCATTCGGAAAACGCCCTGATCCTCAAGCCCAGCGAGAAGATGCTGGACGCCAGCTTCCCCTTGGGTGACGACGAAGGTGTGACCATCACCTACGACCGCAACCTGGCCCTGTCACGCGAAGACATGCAGTTCATCACCTGGGAACACCCGATGGTGCAAGGCGGCATGGACTTGGTGCTTTCCGGCTCGATGGGCAACACCTCGGTGGCGCTGATCAAGAACAAGGCACTCAAACCCGGCACTGTCTTGCTTGAACTGATTTACGTCAGCGAAGTGGTCGCCCCGCGCGCGCTGCAACTGGGCCGCTACCTGCCGCCTGCTGCTCTGCGCTGCTTGCTCGACGCTAACGGCAATGACCTGTCCTCACGGGTTTCTTTCGTGACGCTCAATGAGCAGCTCGAAAGCGTGCCACGTGCCAGCGCCAACAAGTTCGTGCAGGCCCAGCGCGATCAACTGACACCCAAAATCAACGCCGGTGAGGCCAAAATTGCGCCGCGTCATGCTGAACGTGTCGCCGACGCCCAACGTCGCTTGGCCGCTGACACCGAAGAAGAACTGGCCCGCCTCACTGCTTTGCAAGCCGTGAACCCAAGCGTGCGTGACAGCGAACTGGTTGCCTTGCGCAAACAGCGTGAGCAAGGTCTGGCCATGCTTGAAAAAGCTGCCCTGCGCCTTGAAGCGATTCGCGTATTGGTTGCAGGCTAACGCCACACACTTTGTAGGAGCGAGTTGCCCACGAAACAAAACAATGCGTCCCATCTGATGAGATGCGTTGTTTTTTCGCGAGCAACCGAGCGCCTACAGGGTCACCCCCTTGTTCAAGGCAGGGTTTATAGCGTTAAACACGGTCAAAGCCGTGTTTAATCGCAAAATGATAGGCATCATCTTGCCATCATCGTTTTTTCCCCCATTTCAGCTTCTACACTTCAGAGCAAGCTAGCGTCTGACGACTGGCAAACCTGCACTCAGTGTTGAGGGATGCTATGGAATGGCTGGGGCTGCAGTTTATTGGGGAGCACACCGCAAACGGGCAATTGGCGCTCAACAGCAGTCATAACCCGTATTTGGTGTTTCTGGCATTTTTAGTCGCTTGTGCCGCCAGCCTCGCCACCCTGCACATGTTTGAACGCGCCTGCAACGCGGAAAAAACCACGGCCAAAACGGTGTGGCGCTGGATAGGCGCCTGCTCTCTGGCGGGCGGCATTTGGGCCATGCACTTTATCTGCATGCTCGCCTTTGAATCCCCATTGAATATCCACTTCGACCTGGGCATCACCATTGGCTCGCTGTTTATCGCCTTACTCGCAGCCATTGTGGCGATGCAAATCCTCACCCAAACACCCCTCACGCGCCCCAGGCTGATACTCACCGCGCTGGTGTTCGGGCTGGGCATTTGCACCATGCACTACGTCGGCATGTCAGCCATGCACTCCAGCAGTCAACAGCACTACAACCCCGCCCTGTTCACCCTGTCATTCGTGATCGCCATAGTCGCCAGTTATGCCGCCCTGTTACTGGCCAAGTCATTGCGCACCACCAGCGGCTTGGCGCATCAGTTCTACAAGTACGCCATCAGCCTGGCCGCAGGCCTGGCCATTACCAGTGTTCACTTCATCGGCATGTGGGCGCTGCACACCTTTGCCCCCCTGGGCAGCAACGTGCAGCCGCACATAGAAAATAACCACTGGCAATTGGCCCTGATGGTGGCGCTGATTGCCTTGCTGCTCATTGGCAGCAGCATAAGCGCAGCGCTGGTGGACAAAAAATTGCAACTCAAAGAGCACGATCTCAGGCGGGTCAACGCCCTGCTCAGCCAACTGGATCAGGCCCGCGCCTCCTTACAACAAGTGGCGCATTACGACCCGTTGACCAACTTGATCAACCGTCGCGGCTTTAACCAGCTGTTTGCCGAAAAGCTGATTGAACGCGCCAGCAATAACAGCATGCTGGCGGTGATGTTCCTCGATATCGACCACTTCAAACGCATCAATGACAGCCTTGGCCACGATGCGGGGGACGAACTGCTCAAAGTGATTGCCTCGCAAATCAAGAGCGCCACCCGCAGTCACGAAGATGTGGTTGCGCGCTTTGGGGGCGATGAGTTCTGCATATTGATCAGCCTGAACAATCGCGAAGAAGCCCGCCAAATGGCGCAGCGCATCATGCTCAAAATGAAAGATCCCATCGAGCTTGCCGGGCGAAACATGGTGATGACCACCAGCATCGGTATCAGTGTGTTCCCTGACGATGGCACCACCATTGATGAACTGCTCAAACATGCCGACCTGGCGCTGTACCAATCCAAAGACAATGGCCGCAACAGCCTGAATTTCTTTAGCTCAAACCTCAAAGCCCGAGCCTCTCTTGAGCTGCAAATCGAAGAAGAGCTGCGCCATGCCTTGCGTGAAGATCACGGGCTGTTTTTGCATTACCAACCCATATTCGACCTCAAAAGTGGCCAGGTGGCCAAACTCGAAGCCTTGGTCCGCTGGCACCACCCGGAGCATGGCCTGCTGGGGCCAGAGCGCTTTATCAGCATTGCCGAAGCCAATGGCCTGATTGCCGAACTCGACAACTGGGTGCTGCGCAAGGCCTGCCACGACCTTGCAGCCTTGACCGATCTTGGCTGGAAAGACATCAGCGTTGCAGTGAACTGCTCGGCACTCAACCTGGTACGTGTGGAACTGGCTGATGAGATTGAGAGCGCCCTGCGCACCTCGGGCATCAGCGCTAACCGGCTGGAGCTTGAAGTCACCGAAAACGCGCTGATGGGCAACATCAGTAATACCTCGCAACTGCTGCGACAGATTCGGGCGCTGGGCGTATCCCTGTCCATTGACGACTTCGGCACTGGCTACTCATCGCTCGCTTACTTGAAACGACTGCCGCTCAACACGTTGAAAATCGACCGCTCGTTTATCCAAGACATCCCCAAGTCCAGTCAGGACATGGAAATCGTCCAGGCCATCATCTTGATGGCCCACACGTTGCACCTGCAAGTGGTCACCGAAGGCGTTGAAACGCACCAACAGTTCGCTTTCCTCAACCAGTACAACTGCGACTTTATCCAAGGCTTTCTGCTCAGCCGCCCCGTGCCGTTCGAGGAGTTAAATGCGCTGCTCCAACAGCTCAATAAACGACCGCCTGAGACCCTTGACTACGCAACGTTTCAACTCTCAAGCCAGTAAAATGCCAGCATCCCCCTCGCTGCTCGAAAAGAGCCATTAAAGAACGACCGCCTCAGGCCGATTCTTTTCTATCCGTACCGTTTAATCCCCTATACAAAATATGGATTAGAACGTGCGAATACCCTTATCGCCCCGTTAGTGCGCGATTCCCACCCTCGTTTTGGCCTGTTGAACATCCCTCAACAGTCGTCCAGCCCAGACAGATGGCACACAATGACGTCGAACAATAATGCGACACCCTTGGTCTCTGAAGTGTCTCTAAAAACAATAAACGAGCCCCTACGTTCATCGAAAAACTATTCCAGCCAGCAACCCTTGGCGACTCAGCAATACCTGTATTTCACCGAAACCAATACCGACCGTATCCTCGAAAACCTTGATGGTTTACGGGACTTGGTGTTCCCCCAACCCGAGCTGGTTGAAGACGACAGCGAGAGCCGTGTCGAGCAGCAATTCCCCTCGGTGTGCCTGATAGGCCTGGGGCGCTGCGGGTCCAACATTGCGCTGGACGTTGCCGAACTGGTGTACAACGCCCGCAAGTTCTACCTCAACGAATTCAATACCATCGACCCGCAACACGAAGACAAACGCTACAACCCTGGCCAATGGATTCGTAATAACTTGCGACTGGTGCAAAACAAAGCCACTAAACCTGTGTTTTTGGTCGAACCGCTGGTGCTGCTGGGTGACCTGGACAAAGACATCGCCGGGCGTATTCGCTTTTCACGCAAAAGTGAGAAAAGTAACTTCATCCGCGACTACAGCAAGATGAAGATCATGGACTTGTCGGAAGTCCACGCAGGCGGCGCCGGTAACGCGCCGATTCTGGGTCAGTATCTGGCCAAGATCATTCTCAACAAGGATGCGCAGCGCTTCTCCAGCCCGGACTGGAAACTGATCCACTCCTACCTGATCGACTCCTGCGGCATCAAAGCCAACCAGTCGCGCCTGTACTTTTCGATTTTCAGCGCAGGCGGCGGGACAGGCTCGGGCATGGCCTCGGAGTTTGGTCTGGCGCAGCAGTTCTCGTACATGAACAAAACCTTCGACACCAAACCGGCCGATGAACATGACAGCAAGAGCGGTCACGCCTTTGTGTTCGAGCCTATTTTCACCAGCGGCATCTGCGTACTGCCGAACATTTCCGATCACCGCAGCGAAATGTCCGAAGCCTTACACATCAACGCGGGCCGACTGCTGTGTAAATACCTGTCAGAAGAATGGGACTTCTCATACAACTTCGACAATGAAGACAGCAGCGAAGCCAGCGTCATGGGCCGTATTCGCCCCTGGAACGCCATGATGTTGATCTCCAACGACATCATGCGTTACGCCGAACAAAGCGATGACGGCAACATCCAGAACATCGACGTCAACGCGATGGAAAAGCACGCCAACCAATACATCTCGCAGCAGATCTTCAACATTCTGACGGCGCAGGCGGTGACCACTGACTACGATCAGAATTACTTCCGCCGTGCCGGGATCGACATTGGCGAAACCATCCGCCTCGATGCCAACGATTTGTTTATGAGCCTGGCGGGCCCCGTAGCCATTGCCTACGCAGAATCCGTCGTGCCCGAACAACCTGTGCCGGGAACCGACAAATTCAAAGTCTTCGAAAAAGAGCCACCTCGTCTGGACATTGACGACTTGTTCTTTCGCTCCATCGACTTGCCGCACTTCAACAAGGACACCCAGGCTATCGAAGGCATCAGTTTGCTGCCGATCGAGTCTCAGCGTTACCGCGCAGCCCTGGAGCAATACAAGCACTCGGGCTACGACGCCGCGGCGCTGCACGACCTGCATTTCTTCAAGAACTGCTCTTCGGTGGTTTCGATTGTGTCCTTGCCCAAGGACTACAAGCTGTCTTACATGGACTTGAACCGACTCAAGACCCACCTCAATAGCCTGTTCCCCAATACCACGCTCAAGCGTTATGCGTTGGTCATCGGTGCCTCGGCCAACTTGTCGCTGACAACATTGATCGCCAAAAGCCCCTGTTTGTCGGACGACTTTCTCACGCTGATAGTTGCCTTTATCAAACGCTGTTTTGCGCGAAATCCTTACCGTTTTGACGACACGCTGGATGATTCGATGCTGGAGTTCATCACCGGTGACGCGTTCGATGAAAGCCAGATTGATGACTTGCTCAACGAGTTCGAGAACCCGGCCAAAATCCTCGACACCAACTGGTACGCGATCAAGCCGATGTACGAGAAGAAATACCGTGAGTTGATTAACGACAAAGACAAATTTGTGTCGATCAATGACATCCGCCTTTCTCGAGACTGCGTGAAAAAAGCCATCAAGTACCTGCGTGAAATTTACCGTCACCGTATCGGCAAAACCAAGATCATCTCGCTGAACAACCACACGGGCAAAACGGCCTACTGATCCTCGCCGCAGGTACAAAAAAAACGCCACAGTCACGACTGTGGCGTTTCTCTACGGCAACTGGCCACTATTTAGCCGCCAGTTACTGGGCTACCCACTTTTCCCTTCTTTTCGCGCCCCAAAAAACGCTCAATTTTGGTGCGCAGAATTTTTTTTATGCCCTTTCCTGGATCAGTATCCACGGTGAAACCACCACGGCCCACAGCTGCGGATCACGCTCGGCGAAGTCTAATGCCTGCGTGTCAGACAATTTATTAAGTGTCCCAGATGCCATCCAGCCTCCCACTTTGCTTGCATCATCCTGGCTCACTGCCTGCGCTGCTTCGATCAGGTCCAACTGTGCGTCAACGTACAGCAGTTCGCCTTTGGCGAAAAACTTCTCAAGCGCTTTCCATTCGATAGTTGAGGTCTCGCCGAGCAGCTTGGCATAGAGGGTGCTAGGTTCTTCGATCATGGGTTTCACCAGGTAAAAAATCGGCGCAATGATAGCGCTGCACACCCGGTAGCAAAACCCGGATTCAGGTGGGAGAACGAAGAAAGAGTCGAAGGCTGTGCAACAGGCGTCAAGGCAGCAACATTCTGTTAAGAATCATCAGCCTGTTTAGCCGCCATTCTGTCTTTTTCTTTCGTTTAAGCGACATTTTCTGGTTTTTCCCTCAGCCGCCCGCTATTCAAGCGCTGAATCGTGGCCCTACACTGTACCGGTACAGTTGCAGGGGGGATTGACCGGGAATTTCGCTCAGATGAAGACCCGGTCCGGCTGCCTTGGCTTCCAGGACTATAAAAATTACAACAGAAGAGTGGAGCACCAATAAAGATGGCTATTAAGCACATGACTAAACTGTTTGCCGCTATGGTTTTGGCCGGGGTTGCCAGCCATTCGTTTGCAGCAGACACCATCAAGATCGGTATCGCGGGTGCCAAAACAGGCCCTCTGACCCAGTACGGCGATATGCAGTTCTCGGGCGCCAAAATGGCCATCGAACAAATCAACGCCAAAGGCGGCGTAGACGGCAAAAAACTGGTGGCCGTTGAGTACGATGACGCTTGCGAACCCAAACAAGCCGTTGCCGTAGCCAACAAAGTCGTGAACGACGGCGTCAAGTTCGTGGTCGGTCACCTGTGCTCCAGCTCCACTCAGCCTGCTTCGGACATCTACGAAGACGAAGGCATCATCATGATTACCCCGGCAGCGACCGGCCCGGAAATCACCAACCGCGGTTACAAAATGGTGTTCCGCACCATTGGCCTGGACAGCGCTCAAGGCCCTGCCGCCGGTAACTACATCGCCGATCACGTAAAACCTAAAATCGTGGCCGTGGTTCACGATAAGCAGCAATACGGAGAAGGCATCGCCTCCGCGGTCAAAAAGACCCTGGAAGACAAAGGCGTGAAAGTCGCGGTGTTTGAGGGCATCAACCCGGGCGAAAAAGACTACTCCTCGCTGATTGGCAAACTCAAGCAAGCCAACGTCGACTTCGTGTACTACGGCGGCTACCACCCTGAACTGGGCCTGATCCTGCGCCAAGCCAAAGAAAAAGGCCTGAGCGCCAAGTTCATGGGCCCAGAAGGTGTGGGCAACGAGTCCATCTCGCAAATCGCTCAGGGTGCCTCCGAAGGCCTGCTGGTGACCTTGCCACAAGCTTTCGACAAAGACCCTGCCAACCAGCCTCTGGTTGAAGCCTTCGCCGCCAAGAAAGAAGACCCAAGCGGCCCGTTCGTCTTCCCTGCTTACGCCGCCGTTGAAGTGATTGCGGGCGGTATCGAGCAAGCCAAAAGCGAAGACCCGGTGAAAGTGGCCGAGGCCATCCACAAAGGCACCTTCAAAACCCCGACAGGTGATCTGAGCTTCGACGAAAAAGGCGACGTGAAGAACTTCAAGTTCGTGGTGTACGAATGGCACTTCGGCAAACCTAAAACCGAAGTAAGCCCTCAGTAAGGGCAGCGTTTTGATCTGATCACAAAGCCCACTGCACAAGCGGTGGGCTTTGTTTTACAGACGTTCGTTGGACTGAATTGGGGCCGCGCTTTCGTGATCCGAAAGTCTGCCCACCTGAAAATCTTTAAAACCGTCACCAGCGGTTCGCTGGGAGAAGACTTGTGCTCAAAGTGGATGCAAATCCATACAGGCAAGTCCGGAAAATGACTCCACCAGTGAAATGCGTCTCAGGTTTTTAGGAGCTTGGTAATGCCTGACATCTATCACTTTTTCCAAATGCTGGTTAACGGCCTCAACGTTGGCAGCACATATGCCCTCATCGCCATCGGCTATACGATGGTTTACGGCATTATTGGAATGATCAACTTCGCCCACGGCGAGGTGTACATGATTGGTTCCTATATTGCGTTTATCGCCATCGCCGGCCTGACCATGATGGGTCTGGACAGCGTGCCGTTGCTGATGACCGCGGCCTTTCTGGCCAGCATCGTGGTCACCAGCGCCTACGGTTACAGCATCGAACGGGTGGCCTACCGTCCTTTGCGCGGCAGTAATCGCCTTATTCCTTTGATTTCTGCCATCGGTATGTCGATCTTCCTGCAGAACATGGTGCTTTTGTCTCAGGACTCAAAAGACAAATCGATTCCAAACTTGATTCCTGGCGGTTTCACCTTCGGTCCGGGTGGCGCCAGCGAAGTGGTTATTTCCTACATGCAGATTGTTGTCTTCGTGGTCACCTTCCTCGCCATGCTGGGCCTGACACTGTTCATCTCCCGTTCACGCCTGGGTCGCGCCTGCCGCGCCTGCGCCGAAGACATGAAGATGGCCAACTTGCTGGGCATCAACACCAACAACGTGATCGCCCTGACCTTCGTCATTGGTGCCGCGCTGGCCGCCGTCGCCGCCGTGCTGATCAGCGTGCAATACGGCGTGATCAACCCCAATGCGGGCTTTTTGGTGGGGCTTAAAGCCTTTACCGCCGCCGTACTGGGCGGTATCGGCAGCATTCCGGGCGCGATGCTCGGAGGGCTGGTATTGGGTGTAGCTGAAGCCTTTGGTGCCGACATCTTCGGCGACCAGTACAAAGATGTTGTGGCGTTTGGCCTGTTGGTATTGGTGCTGCTGTTCCGTCCGACCGGCATTCTGGGGCGTCCGGAGATCGAAAAAGTATGACTAGGAATCTTAAGTCGGCGCTCTTCAGCGCCCTGCTGGTCTGGGCAGTCGCTTACCCGGTGCTCGGCCTGAAACTGACCATCGTCGGGATCAACATTGAAGTTCACAACACCAGCGCCTTTACCCTAAGCGTGATCGCGATCTGCTCGCTGCTGATGTTTGTGCGCGTGCTATTCAACCAACAATTGAGCGCGGCCTGGAAAGCCACGCCCGGCCTGCCGAAAGTGCCAGCCAAAGCCAGTAACTTCTTGACCCTGCCCAGCACTCAGCGCTGGATCATTCTCGGGTTGGTGCTGGTGGCATTGGTATGGCCGTTCTATGGCTCACGCGGTGCGGTGGACATTGCCACACTCATTCTGATCTACGTGATGCTGGGGCTGGGCCTGAACATCGTGGTGGGTCTGGCCGGCCTGCTGGATCTGGGCTACGTGGGCTTCTACGCCGTGGGCGCTTACACCTACGCGTTGCTGTCGCACTTCTTCGGTTTCAGCTTCTGGGTGTGCCTGCCCCTCGCCGGGTTGATGGCGGCTACGTTTGGCTTCCTGCTGGGGTTCCCGGTGCTGCGTTTGCGCGGTGACTATCTGGCCATCGTGACGCTGGGTTTCGGCGAGATCATTCGCCTGTTCCTGCGTAACCTGACCGAAATCACCGGCGGACCAAACGGCATCAGCAACATCCCTAAACCGACGCTGTTCGGGTTGAGCTTCGACAGAACCGCCGCTGAAGGCATGCAAACCTTCCACGAATACTTCGGCCTGCCCTACAACTCGATCAACAAGGTGATTTTCCTGTACCTGATCGCGTTGGTCCTGGTGCTGGTGGTGCTGTTCGTGATCAACCGCCTGCTGCGCATGCCCATTGGTCGTGCGTGGGAAGCACTGCGCGAAGACGAAATCGCGTGCCGAGCACTGGGTTTGAATCCCACGATTATCAAGCTTTCGGCCTTCACCCTTGGCGCAACCTTTGCGGGCTTTGCGGGCAGCTTCTTTGCCGCTCGCCAAGGTTTGGTGACCCCGGAATCGTTCACCTTCCTTGAGTCGGCGATCATTCTGGCCATCGTCGTGCTCGGCGGTATGGGTTCACAGCTGGGCGTGATTCTGGCTGCTGTGGTGATGATCCTGCTGCCCGAAATGATGCGTGACTTCAGTGAGTACCGGATGTTGCTGTTCGGTGCCCTGATGGTGTTGATGATGATCTGGCGTCCGCAAGGCCTGCTGCCCATGCAACGTCCTCACCTGGAGCTGCGACAATGAGCCGCGAGATCCTGAAAGTCAGCGGCCTGAGCATGCGCTTTGGCGGCTTGTTGGCGGTCAACGGCGTGGGCCTGACCGTCAAAGAAAAACAGGTTGTATCAATGATCGGCCCTAACGGGGCTGGCAAAACAACCGTGTTCAACTGCCTGACCGGCTTCTACAAGCCTTCGGCTGGCAGCATCCTGCTTGATGGTCAGTCGATTGAAGGCTTGCCGGGTCATGAAATCGCCCGCAAGGGCGTCGTGCGTACCTTCCAGAACGTACGCCTGTTTAAAGACATGACCGCCGTCGAGAACCTGCTGATCGCACAGCATCGTCACCTCAATACCAACTTTCTGGCAGGGCTGTTCAAGACCCCGGCGTTTCGTAAAAGCGAACGTGATGCAATGGAGTACGCCGCGTATTGGCTGGACAAGGTCAACCTGACCGAGTTCGCCAACCGCCCGGCAGGCACATTGGCTTATGGCCAGCAACGGCGCCTTGAAATCGCTCGCTGCATGATGACGCGCCCGCGCATTCTCATGCTCGACGAACCCGCCGCGGGGCTTAACCCCAAGGAAACCGAGGACCTGAAAGCGTTGATCAGCGTGCTGCGCGAAGAGCACAACGCCACGGTATTGCTGATTGAACACGACATGAAGCTGGTGATGAGCATTTCTGACCACATCGTGGTTATCAACCAAGGCACGCCTTTGGCTGATGGCACGCCGGAACAGATCCGCGACAACCCTGACGTGATCAAAGCCTATTTGGGGGAAGCGTAAATGCTGCAATTCGAAAACGTTTCGACCTTCTACGGCAAGATTCAGGCGCTGCACAGTGTCAATGTCGAAGTGCGTCAGGGGGAAATCGTGACACTGATCGGTGCCAACGGTGCTGGCAAATCGACGTTGATGATGACCTTGTGCGGTTCACCGCAAGCCCACAGCGGGAGCATTCGCTATTTGGGCGAAGAGCTGGTGGGCTTGAGTTCTGCGCACATCATGCGCAAGAGCATCGCCGTGGTGCCTGAGGGCCGTCGGGTGTTTGCCCGACTGACGGTGGAAGAAAACCTCGCCATGGGCGGATTTTTCACCGACAAGCACGACTATCAGGAGCAAATGGACAAGGTGCTGCATCTTTTCCCGCGTCTGAAAGAGCGCTTTACCCAACGCGGCGGCACCATGTCCGGGGGCGAGCAGCAAATGCTCGCGATTGGGCGCGCACTGATGAGCAAACCCAAGCTGTTGCTGCTTGACGAGCCATCACTAGGCTTGGCACCGATCATCATTCAGCAGATTTTCGACATCATCGAGCAACTGCGCAAAGAAGGCGTGACGGTGTTTCTGGTGGAGCAAAACGCCAACCAGGCCCTGAAAATTGCCGACCGCGCGTATGTCTTGGAAAACGGCCGAGTCGTCATGCAGGGCACCGGAGAGCAACTGCTCAACGACCCAAAAGTGCGCGACGCTTACCTGGGCGGCTAACCCTGCCAGCCACACCATAAACGGCCCTGCGGGGCCGTTTTTTATTACCCGCAGCCATGAAGTCATGCAGCACGCACCTAACACCTGGAGCCGCGTGCGAGCAGTGAGACGCGGCGTTCAGACATGCAGCGCTCGTAAAATCCTTCAGCGGCGCCTAAGAGCGGCCGCATTCACCCGGTTGATAAAAAACACTCTTTTCAGATTTTTTTTGAGTTCTCTGTAACAAATCCAGACCTCGTTTCTCTAGTGGGGTAAGCCGGCAGACATTCGCTGCCGGCAGGCATAAAACCTCAACCCTGGAGAAACACCATGACTAACAAAACCACCCGCACTGTGTCCGCTGCTGCTCTGGCTTTGGCCTTGGGTTCTGCATTGAGCATCGCTGCTCTGCCAACGACCGCTGTGGCTGCGGACAACATGGAAAAATGCTTCGGTGTGGCCATGAAAGGTCAAAACGATTGCGCGGCGGGCGCTGGCACCACCTGCGCAGGTACTGCCAAAACTGACCATCAAGCCAACGCCTGGAAACTCGTCCCTAAAGGCAGCTGCGAAAAAACCACCAGCAGCACCTCGCCCACCGGCTTTGGCCAACTGGCCGCTTTCACAGCCAAGTCCTGAAACACTGCGCCAGAGTCATGATGATGCACAGCCCTGATGCTTCGCTCATCGCGCCTGGTGCGCCCCAACTTCCACCGCGCGTGGGGTTGGGGCTCAAGGCCGAGCATTTCAAGGATGTACTCCAAACCCGTCCTGATGTCGGGTTCTTCGAAGTACATGCCGAAAATTACATGGTGGCCGGGGGTCCGTTTCATCATTACTTAACGTTGATTCGTGAACACTACCCGCTGTCCATTCACGGTGTCGGCCTGTCCATAGGCGCCGACGCAGCGCTCGATTCCGAACATTTGAGACGTTTGAAAACCTTGCTTGAGCGCTACCAGCCCGAGCAGTTTTCCGAACATCTGGCATGGTCCACCCACGGCCCTTTTTTCCTCAATGACCTGCTGCCATTACGCTATGACGACGCCACGCTGATACGGGTGTGCGCCCATATCGACCAGGTCCAGAACACACTGCAACGCACGATGTTGCTGGAAAACCCGGCCACGTATATCGAGTTCGATCAGGCCAGCTACACCGAGGCAGCCTTTATTGAGCAGGTCATACAACGCACCGGCTGCGGCTTGCTGCTGGATGTAAACAACGTTTATGTGTCGTGCATCAACCATGCACGCGCCCCTTTGACCTACATCGATGCCTTACCGTTACACACAGTAGGCGAGCTACATCTGGCGGGTTTTGCCGAAGACACCGACAGCAAGGGTCAACGTTTGTTGATAGACAACCACGGCGCAGCTATCGATGACGCGGTGTGGGCCCTCTATCAGCAGGTGCTGGCACGCACCGGGCCTGTGGCGACGCTGATCGAACGCGACAATCACCTGCCTGAGCTGAGCGCACTGATCACCGAAGCTCAACTCGCCGAGCACTTTTTACACTCAACCCCACAGGTGTTCCCATGACCTTGCAACAGGCATTCAGCGCTGCGGTGCTTGACCCACAACACGCCTGCCCACAAGGGATCATCAGCCCCAGCGGCGGCGATATCCTCAGCCGTTTTTCGGTCTACCGCAACAATGTACAAAGTGGCTTGATCAACGCGTTAGAGTCCAGCTTTCCGGTGGTTGCACAACTGGTCGGCGAAGCGTTCTTTAACGCCATGGCGCAGTTATTTATTCAGAAACACCCACCCCAAAACCCGGTCATGAGCACCTACGGCCGCCAATTTGCGGATTTCATCCAGGGTTTCGCGCCCGCCAACAAAGTGCCTTACCTGGCGGATGTGGCCCGTCTTGAGCGGCTGTGTGTGCAGGCCTTTCACGCCGCCGATGCCAGCCCTGTGGCCCCGCAAACCCTGGCCCTGGCATTGAGCACGCCCGACACATTGGACCAGTTGCGCATGACGCTGCACCCCAGCGTTGCCACCCTGCATTCGCCCTATGCCGTCGCTGCGTTGTGGGCCGCGCATCATGGTCAAGGCCAAATCAAAGGACTTGACCCGCGCCAACCGCAAAGCACATTGGTGCTGCGTAACGGCTTGAGTGTTGAAGTCTTCGCCGTGCGCTCAGGGTGCGTGGCCTTTGTACGGTTTATGAAAAGCGGCTGCCCGCTCGGCGAAGCCGCCGCCTATGCACTGCAAGCCGACCCGCTCTTCGATTTAAGCCAAAGCCTGGCGCTATTGATCAGCCAAGGCGCAATCACTGAACTGCACCCCAGCCCCGAGGTATCGCCATGAACACGTGTGCTGAACATTCCTGCGTGTTTCGGCGCGCACTCGCCCGTGTGATTGGGTGGATGCAATGCATTCCCCACACACTGATCGCCTTGATCGCCCGCGTCTCAATTGCGGCCGTATTCTGGAAGTCCGGGCAAACCAAGGTCGAAGGGTTTGCCGTGGACCTGGTGTCCGGCACGTTCGAACTGGGTGTGCCGCGTTTGTCAGGCTCTGCGGTTTACCTGTTCAGTCACGAATACAAGTTGCCTGTGCTTTCTCCTGAGTTCGCGGCCCACGCGGCGGCGTTTTGCGAACATTTTTTCCCTGTGCTGATCTTACTGGGCCTGGCTACGCGCTTTTCAGCGCTGGCCCTGCTCGGCATGACCCTGACCATTCAGCTCTTCGTCTACCCCGATGCGTATCCCACTCACGGCACGTGGATCGCAATTTTGCTGTACCTGATGGCCAAAGGGCCGGGGGCCTTGTCGATTGATCACCTGATTGCCCGGCGTTTTGGCTAAAGCTGCGCCATGCTCTCACCGCTGCGCTGAAACCAGCCGGCCAGGTAATCTGCCAACACCTGTGTGCGCTTGGGCAAACCGCCCTGATACGGATGCACGAGGTACATCGGGTGACTGCGGGTCTGGTAGTCACGCAGCAATACGCACAAGCGCCCGTCTGCCAATTCGTTGTGAAGCATGTACGACGGCAAACGTGCAATACCGGCGCCAATCACTGCCGCTTTTTTCAGCAAGCTGTAGTGATTACTGGCAAACGGCCCCGAAACACGCACACGATGCAGTTCATGCTGCTGGTGGTACTGCCACTCTTCACGGCCACTGTAGTGACTGTTAAGCAAACAGCTGTGCCCGACCAGTTGCTGTGGCGTTGCGGGCTCGCCGTTTTGCGCCAGGTATGCAGGGCTGGCGCAGGTCATTTCGTGCCAGTTGACCACCTGTTTGGCCACCAGGCGCTCGTGACTGTGCACCTGTGAGCGGATCGCCAAATCAAACCCGTCACGCGCCAGATCGCGATAGCTGTTGTTGAGTTCCAGCTCGACCTGGACATCGGGGTAATCACGCGAGAACTCCAGCAGCAACGAATCGAAGAAGGTTTCACCTAAAGAAACCGGCACCGTCATACGCACAGGCCCCGCCATATCCTCCTTCAGACGAGCTAACGCCTGACGTGCTCGCTCCACTTGCACCACCAATGCCTGCGCTTGGGGCAATAGCGCTGCACCCGCCGCCGTGAGGCTCAAACGACGGGTAGTGCGGTGCAGCAGCACCACCGATAACTGCGCTTCCAATTGGCTGATGCGTTTGGACAACTGACCCTTGCTGCAACCCAGTTGCTGGGCTGCCAAGGTAAAACTGCCCGCGTCGATCAACACGGCAAACGCCGCAAGGTCATCCATTTCGCTCATCAATTGTTTCCATATGAAAACCAAAGGTTGCCTATTAGTGCGCTTATCGCTCTAAAAAACCAGTACTAGACTGAGTCCACACCCTCCCACTCCAGGAACACATCATGAAAATTCTGTTGATCGGCGCACACGGCACCATCGGTTCGGCCATTGATCGCGAACTCTCGGGCCGCCATGAGATCGTGCGCATTGGCCTTAAAAGTGGTGATGTGCAGGTGGACATCAGCGACAGCGCCTCGATTCGCAAACTGTTTGAACAAACCGGTCGTTTTGACGCGCTGATCTGCGCCGCCGGTAGCGTCACGTTTGCTCCCTTGGGCGAGATGAGTGAAAAAGACTTTGCATTGGGCTTGCAGAACAAACTCATGGGCCAAGTCAACTTGCTGTTGATCGGGCGCGAATTCGCCAATGATGGCGCCTCGTTCACCTTCACCAGCGGTGTGATCAATCGCGAACCGATTCGCACGGGCAGTTCGGCAGCGCTGGTGAATGCCGCACTGGATGGCTTTGTAAAAGCTGCCGCCATCGAACTGCCCCGTGGGCTACGGGTGAACTCGGTCAGCCCGACGGTGCTCGAAGAAGCCATGGGCCATTACGCACCGTACTTCCGCGGTTTCAAGCCGGTGCCGGCTGCGGACGTGGCTTTGGCGTACGCCAAAAGTGTCGAAGGTCTGCACACAGGTCAGACCTATCAGGTGGGCTAAACACTTGTGATGCGCGGCGCGCCTAAGTAACGTGGCGACACTTGTCAGGAGTCCCAATGATGCGTGTTGCCCGTTCCTTCGTTTTAGTCGCCCTGCTCCCCGTGTTTGCGGGCTGCCAACTGTTCAACAGCAAACCGGTGGACAGCAATGCCGGTTTGTCCCGCCTGCAAGGTGAACTGCTCTCGGCCAACGGCGAGCTGGTGTTCCAACCCTGTATCGGGCAACAGCGCTATGTGGTTCGCGACAGCGCTAATACCACCCTCGTACAAGATGCGACGGATATGCCTGTCAAACCTGGCGCGTTATTCGCAGATATTCGTGGCAGCTTTACTGCCAGCAAATCAGCCGGTTCCGATGGCGAAGTCAATGTTAAGCAGCTCTATCGTCTGGAGCGCAGCAGCAACGCCTGCAAAGACCCGAACTTCAAACAACTGACTGTGCATGCCAACGGTAACGGCCCGACGTGGGAAGTGCGCGCCAGCGGCAAAGGGCTGCAACTGACCCGTGAAGGCCAGCCGCCGCTCGTACTGCCCTATGTTGAAGAACAAGTGGGCGACGGCCGCTTCTACTTGTCCACTGAAGCCAACAACCAGCGCATCGAACTGTGGGTCGCCCCGCAACGCTGCACCGACAGCGTTGATGGCAGCGTGCAGCACCTGGGCGCCGAACTGCGCGTCAATGGTCAGGTTCAACGCGGCTGCGGTTATTTCGGCGGCGCACGGAACGATTAATCGACGATTGTTACTGAACATTGCCGTTTTAGCCTGACGGTTTTACCCCGAAGCAGCCTATAATTGCCGGTCTATGGCTGCTGGGGTATACCCGGCCCCGATACTGGACACCGTCATGTTACGAATTACCGAACTCAAGTTGCCGATCGACCATCCCGAAGAAGACCTGCGCCCTGCCATCGTGCAACGCCTGGGCATCGCCGATGCTGACCTGCTCGACTTCACCTTGTTCAAGCGCAGCTACGATGCGCGTAAAAAATCTTCCGAACTGTGCTTTATCTACACCATCGACCTGTCGGTGCGTGATGAAGCGCCGTTGCTGCTCAAGTTCGCGGACGACCGCAACGTCAATCCGGCACCGGATGTCAGCTACAAAGTCGTCGGTCACGCCCCACACGATTTGAGCGAACGCCCGATTGTGGTCGGCTTCGGACCTTGCGGCATTTTTGCTGGCCTGTTGCTGGCACAGATGGGTTTCAAGCCCATCATCCTTGAGCGCGGCACTGAAGTGCGCCAGCGCACCAAAGATACGTGGGGGCTGTGGCGCAAAAACGTGCTCAACCCGGAGTCCAACGTGCAGTTTGGTGAAGGCGGTGCCGGGACATTCTCTGACGGCAAACTGTACAGCCAGATCAAAGATCCCAAGCACCACGGTCGAAAAGTGCTGCACGAGTTCGTGAAAGCAGGCGCACCCGACGAAATCCTCTACGTCAGCAAGCCGCATATCGGTACGTTCCGTCTGACCGGTGTCGTAGAAAACATGCGTCAGCAAATC
This sequence comes from Pseudomonas sp. TWR3-1-1, assembly GCF_049896545.1. Taxonomy (NCBI): domain Bacteria; kingdom Pseudomonadati; phylum Pseudomonadota; class Gammaproteobacteria; order Pseudomonadales; family Pseudomonadaceae; genus Pseudomonas; species Pseudomonas sp. TWR3-1-1. Next base: position 559,177 of record NZ_JAFCUO010000001.1, on the reverse strand, counting down.
GAAGCGCTGGGTGGCGAAGTGCGCTTCCAGCAACGCGTGGCAGATGTACTGATCGACAATGGTCAGCTGACCGGCGTGGTACTGACCGATGGCGAGCAACTGAACTCCCGCCATGTGATCCTGGCGTTGGGCCACAGTGCCCGTGACACCTTCCGTATGCTGCACGACCGTGGCGTGTACATGGAAGCCAAGCCGTTCTCGGTAGGCTTTCGGATTGAACACCCGCAATCGCTGATCGACAGCGCGCGGTTGGGCAAATACGCCGGTCACCCGAAACTGGGTGCCGCTGACTACAAGTTGGTGCACCACGCTAAAAACGGTCGCTCGGTGTACAGCTTCTGCATGTGCCCTGGCGGTACTGTGGTTGCCGCCACCAGCGAGCCTGGCCGTGTGGTCACCAACGGCATGAGCCAATACTCGCGTAACGAGCGCAATGCCAACTCGGGCATCGTGGTCGGCATCACCCCCGAAGACTATCCGGGCGGCCCATTGGCCGGTATCGAACTGCAAGAACGCCTCGAAGCGCATGCCTATATTTTGGGTGGCAGCAACTACGAAGCGCCCGCGCAGTTGGTCGGTGACTTTATTGCCGGTAAACCTTCGACGGCCTTGGGCAGTTTAGAACCGTCGTACAAGCCTGGTGTAGCGCTGGGCGACCTGGCGCTGGCCTTGCCCGATTACGCCATTGAAGCCATCCGCGAAGCCTTGCCTGCGTTTGAGAAGCAAATCAAAGGCTTCTCGATGCATGACGCGATCCTGACCGGTATCGAAACCCGCACCTCATCGCCCCTGCGCATGACCCGTGACGCTTCGATGCAAAGCCTCAACGTCAAAGGGCTGTTCCCGGCCGGCGAAGGCGCCGGCTATGCGGGCGGCATCCTGTCAGCCGGGGTGGATGGCATTCGCATTGCCGAAGCCGTGGCCCGTGACATGCTCGGCCTCGACGCCTAAAAGCGAATGGGCCCTGTAGGAGCGAGGCAAACTCGCTCCTGCAGGTTCTTTTCCTGCGTTGTTAAACCCCTTTCCTACGGTCGTTAACGGCATATTCCCGACTCAATTTGACATACAACGGCCAGCGTTTTTGGCAGTGTGATATCACGCACCTGCTTATAACAAAAAAGAATATAGTTTTTGTTTTAACAACTAACCCCACAGGTTAGGGTGTTGCACCCCTTTACTCATTGATGGAGAGCGACCTTGCCTCTGCGTAGCACTTTCACTCGTTTCTTTCAGTTGGAAGCTGCCAGCGGTTTGCTGTTGATTGCCGCAGCCGCTCTGGCTTTGATCATCAACAACTCACCGCTTTCGCACTTCTACATGGCCTTTTTGGACACGCCCGTGGCTGTGCAAATCGGTGCCTTGCAAATTGCCAAACCTTCTCTGCTCTGGATCAACGATGGCCTGATGGCCTTGTTCTTCCTGTTGATCGGCCTTGAGGTCAAACGCGAGTTGCTGGAAGGCCAGCTGTCCAAGCCGTCCCAAGTCGTGCTGCCCGGTGCAGCGGCGATTGGCGGCATGGTGGTGCCAGCGCTGATCTATTGGTTCATCAACAAGGACTACCCGGACGCACTCGGCGGCTGGGCTATCCCGATGGCCACCGACATTGCCTTTGCGCTGGGTGTGCTGGCTCTGCTGGGCAAGCGTGTTCCCGTGTCGCTCAAGCTGTTCCTGATGACCCTGGCAATCATCGACGACTTGGGTGCGATCGTCGTGATTGCACTGTTCTACTCCAGCGAACTGTCGGGTATCTCCTTGGCTCTGGCAGCCGCATGTCTCGTCGCGTTGATCATGATGAACCGGATGGGCGTGATAAAAGTGGCGCCGTACATGATCGTCGGTTTGATCCTGTGGGTGTGTGTGCTCAAAAGTGGCGTGCACGCAACCTTGGCCGGTGTCACCTTGGCGTTCTGCATCCCGCTGCGCACCAAAAACTCGGAGCCATCGCCCCTGATGACCATCGAGCATGCGCTGCACCCTTGGGTGGCTTACGGGATTTTGCCGCTGTTTGCGTTTGCCAATGCGGGCGTCTCTCTGTCCGGCATCACCCTGCATAACTTCATCAGCCACGTACCCATGGGGATCGCCGCAGGCTTGCTGATTGGTAAAACCGTCGGCGTGTTCGGCCTGACCTGGCTCGCAGTCAAAACCGGGTTGGCCGCATTGCCGTCCGGCGCTAATTGGGGGCAAGTCTTTGGCGTGGCGATCCTGTGCGGTATCGGCTTCACCATGAGCCTGTTTGTCGGCTCACTGGCGTTTGTCGCAGGCAGTAGCGACTACGTGGGCATGGACCGCATGGGTATCCTCACCGGTTCGATCCTGGCGGCGTTGATCGGTTATGCCGTCACCGCCATGGCGAGTCGCAAGCAACAGCTCTCCTCGTAGCCGTACGATTGCGCACCTGCGCTCTGTAGGTGTTCGATCGAGCCTTAAACCCTGTCACTGCGGTGTGCCTGACATACCCTGTTGACGGGGCTTACGACGACCCCGTCGCCGGACGCAGCCTCGCGCTGATCGTCAGCGGCCGCAGGTTTTCACGCAGGCGACAGGTAATAAAAAACCCCGGCCAGTTCACACTGGCCGGGGTTTTGTTTTTGCGCGATGACTTATTGAGTGACGCGGCTGGTGCCGTCAACGGTCATGATGCGCACGCGCTCACCGGTGCGGAACACTTGGTTAGGTTCAACTTGTTGAACATAAGCACGGGTGCTGCCGTCGTCTTCACGCACGGTAATCTCAACGCCCTGGGTTTTAGTCAGGCCCGATTCAGCCGCAGAACCCAGCAAGCCACCGGCGACAGCGCCGATAACCGCTGTGACGATGCTACCGCGCCCGCCACCAATTGCACTGCCACCCACCCCACCTACGATGGCGCCAGTTGCAGCACCGATTGGGGTCTTGGTGCCTTCAATTTGCACAGGGCGTAAAGCCACGATGGTGCCCATACGAACCGTTTGTACACGGCGGGCTTCATCACGCGAGTAAGAGTCGCCAGTCAAGTTGGAGGTGCAGCCGCCCAACAAGACTGTCATGGTAGAAAAAGCAGCAATTAACAGTACGGACTTACGCATTTAGATCAACTCCAAAAGATCAGGGGTTCATTAAACTCCGCTGCTTGAGGCCTGTCACGGCTCAGCCCGGATAAAATGGCCTTTATTCAGCGCTTGTACAGGCAAATTCAAGCCATCACTTATTCAAAACGTTAAGCAAGCGTAGCGGGAAATCGACGAATTCGCCTCGCCCATCACAGGACCGTCATGGACTACTTCATCATTTTCATCACCACTGCCGCCGGGTTGTATTTCCACGGGTGGCTGTATGTCCGTATCAAGCGCTGGATGGACAGGGATTTGGCGCTGTCTTTAGCAGGAGACGATCCCGCCAAGAAGGACTTTATGCTGCAACGCCTGGCAGCAGCGCGCCAGCAGAACATCAAACGCCGCGACTTGCCTCAATGGCTGCACACTGCGGCGGCTGACTACAGCATCAAGGCGCCAGCCGCTCCCGCGTCCAGTCAGCCCCCTCACGCCGATAGTTGAGGCGATCATGCAAGCGACTAGGTCGCCCCTGCCAGAACTCGATACGCTCGGGTAACAACCTGAAGCCGCCCCAGTGCTCAGGACAATGGGGCTGCGTGTCGCTGAAACGCTCTTGAGTAACGCGAAGCAATTGGGCTAACGCCTCACGGTCTGCAATGACCTGACTTTGCGGTGACGCCCACGCGCCGATCCGGCTGCCCAGTGGGCGCACCTGATAGTAAGCGTCAGACTCCTCTGGCGTGACCTTGACCACTTGGCCCTCGATACGCACCTGACGCTCCAGCGTTGGCCAGAAAAATGTCATGGCTGCGTAAGGCCGTGCTGCCAGTTGCTGACCTTTGGCACTTGTGTAGTTGGTAAAGAAGGTAAAGCCCTGTGCATCCAGCCCTTTTAGCAGCAGGACCCGGCAATGCGGACGCCCGTCATCATCAACCGTTGCCAAGGTCATGGCATTGGCTTCGACAGGCGGTTGCTCGGTTTTGACCGCATCTGCAAACCATTGGTGAAACAGCGCGAAAGGCTCCGCCGGGGCCTGAGCCTCGGCGAGTCCATCACGGGTGTAATCGCGTCGCATATCTGCCAGCGCTTGAGTCATGACACCCTCCCGTTAATCAAACCGATTAATTCTTGGCTTGAGCGTTGGCAACGTCCTTTTTGGCCGCTGCGCTTTTCGCGACGACGGCTTTCTTGGCCGGCGCAGCTTTCACGGGCTTCTTGGCAGGCGCGGATTTTTTGGCAACGACGGCTTTCTTGGAAGCGGCCGCGCCCTTTTTAGCCGCTACGGCCTTGGTCGGCGCAACGGCGGGCTGCACAGCGACCAGATCGGCTGGCGACAACGTCGGCTGGCTGTATTTGCTGACCAGCGCCAACATAGTGTTTTGCGGCGTCATCAGAATTTCAACCCGACGGTTCAATGCACGACCTTCGTTGCTGTCGTTGGCCGCACGCGGCATCACCGAGCCCATGCCACGCAGGGTCAAGCGGTTGGCTTGCAAGCCGCTCATGCGGAAAATAGCCGCCACCGAACGCGCACGGTCCAGGCTCAGCTTGGTGTTACCCGCCATAGCGCCTGTGGAGTCGGCATGGCCGAGTACCAGCACGGCGGTTTTAGGATCGCCTTCAACCACTTTAGCAACGCGTGTGAAAGGGCCCAGCATAGAAGGCATCAACAAGTCAGGACGCGTGGTTTTGAACGAGCTGTCCGCAGAAGCCACGATCACCAGCAGGCTTTCGCGGCGCTCAAGTTGCAGGTTGGTGTCTTTGATGGCAGCGCGCAAACGAGGTTCGTATTCGTCCAGCCAGGCTTGAGTGATTTTTGGGTCTGGCATCGGGACGACGTTGGCAGCAGTCGTTTTGCTGTCTTTAGCAGTGCTGCCGAACGGCCACCACCAGTTCTTTTCAGTGCTGGTCGCGGTTGCGGGCGCAGCCGCCACGGTTTTTGGTTTTTGCGCCGGGGTGTCTTTCTTCGCGCTGTCAGAGCCGAAAGGCCACCAATCGAAGCCGCTGTCTTTTTTGGCGTCTGCTACGGCTGGCGCAGCTGCGGCCTTGGCAACCACGGGCGCAGCGGCTTTTTTATCCGCGGGCTTGGTCGCTACGGCATCCTTTTTATCGACCGAAGCGGGGGCGTCAGCTTGATCAGACGCGCCCAGCTGCCACCATTTGTGGCCACCTTCGGCGTCATTTTGTGGAGTTTGTGCGCAACCGGTGATGGCCAGGCACAGGGCCAAGGCGAGGGTCTTATTAGATGACATTGAATATCCACACAATGAATTAGAAATAATCGGACGCGATATACGTATAAAAAAGCGTATTAACCGCATTAAAGCCACAGTGATCCGACCTACGGCCTACAAAAGAGTCTTACAAACACGTCGCTAATACCTGCACCAACTTTTGAGCTCGCGGGTCCATCAGTACATAAGGCCCCAACGTATTGGTGACGAAGCCAAAAGCCACCTCCCGCTGCGGGTCCGCAAACCCAATCGAACCGCCCGCCCCCGGATGGCCAAATGCCTTAGCACTTAAACCATAGGTTGCATTCCCAACCTGGGGCTGATCCAGCATGCAACCCAGGCCAAACCGCGTCTGGGTGCGTAATGTTTTGTCTTCACCCACGCTGTGTTCACGTGTCAGCTCAGCGAACATCTCGGGGCCTAATAGCCTGCCATCCAGCAAACCGCAGTAAAAACCGGCCAGACTGCGGGCATTACCATGACCATTGGCAGCGGGCTGTTCCATCCGCCGCCATTGCGGCTTATTGGTGCTGGTCATAATAGACGGCGGGTTGGTAAATGCCCGGGTGCTCATGGACGCAGGCTCTTTCATCATCGCCATCAATAAGCGCTGCGCAGACGCATCGCCCTGCGTGCCCTTGCTGCGAGCGATATGCGCCACCCGGTAAAATTGGTCATCTGCCAGCCCGATATGAAAATCCAGGCCCAAAGGCTGGGCAGTACGCGCCATGATCGACTGGCCAGGGCTGCGCCCGTCTGCACGCCGAATCAACTCACCGACCAACCAGCCATAGGTGATGGCGGCATAGCCATGGCCTTCGCCCGGCGTCCACCAAGGCGCCTCAGCAGCCAGCGCATCCACCATGGTTTGCCATTCATACAACGCTTCTGGCGGCAATAATTCGCGCAAAGCAGGCAGGCCGGCACGGTGACTCAGCAATTGGCGCAAAGTAATAGACGCTTTGCCAGCAGCCGCAAACTCAGGCCAATACTTTGCCACGGGGGCGTCCAGCGCCAACTTGCCCTCTTCCACCAATTGCAAAGCGGTCACGGCAGTAAAGGTTTTGGTGCAGGAAAACAGGTTGGCAATCGTGTCGGTATGCCACGCGTGCTCACCGTCTTTGTCAGCTGTGCCGGCCCACAGATCAACCACCGTGTCACCGCCAATCTGGATGCACAGCGCTGCACCGCGCTCTTGCGGATCATTGAAAAGATCGGCAAATGCTTCGCGCACTGCTTCGAACTTAAGGTCGTGAAAACCCTGAATCTGCACCCGCACCTCCTGGTTCAAGCATGGCTCTACAAGGCGTGCATTGTTCCAGTCCCTGTCAGATTTTGAAACAGACTAAACGGTTCTGAACGCACAATTTTTGAGCATGCAAAAACAGCCGCCAAAGGTAACGAGATGAGAGTGGATTTTTTGTGAAAAATACGCAGGATTTCAGCAAGCCGTGTAAGAGCGAGCGTGCCTCGCAAGCGCTTTGACCAGCAATCAGTCAGAGCCTGGGGTTTGGAGGGTGAGAAAAAAGTGCTGCGTGCGACTAGATAAAGCTCGTTTTAAGCGTGGAAGGTAAACGTGCAAAGGTCCGATCAGCGACAAAAGACACCGTCGCTGATCGGGGTTCATAGGATCAGTGACCTTTACCTGAATGCCCGCCCGCGTGGCCCGCACCTGAGCCGCCTTCATTGCCATCCTGTGGTGCATGGCGTGGCGCTTTGAGCACTTTTTGTGCGTCAGCTTGGGCCTTGGCAGCCTCTTGGCCGAGTTGGTCAAGCACTTGCAGATTGGTCTTACGCACGCTGTCGACAAACCCGGTAAACGGTAAATCGGTGATGCCGACCAGGCCGAAATGCCCGTTTTCACCGTCGAGCAAGCGCCCGGTCACGGGTTGGTCCAGGTATTGGAACCAATGCACACCCACAATCGAGGGTTCTGCCACAGCTTGCTTGAGGAACTTGGCGTAGGCCGGGCCACGGGCTTCTTCATTGGCCACTTCTGTTACACCGCCCCAGAACGGGCCACGGTCACGCGAACCGAAATTGAACTCGGTGATCATCACCGGTTTATCGAGTGCGTGCAGTTTGGCGAAGTCGTAGCCGTCCTGCGGTTGCAAGGTATAGAAGTTGAAACTCAGTACGTCGCAATACTGCGCGCAAGACGCCACCGCCTGCGGGGTGCTGACTGCAAATCGGCCGCCCAATAACAGGTGATTGGGCGCGTGCCATTTCAAAGAATCGGAGAGGGTCTTGAAGTACGTGTCGGCAAATACTTTTTGGAAATACTGATAGTCGGCTTCGATTTCCGGGTGTTGCGGATTGGGCAACGGTGCTTCGAAGCCCGGGTCTTCGAGCAATTCCCACGCAGCAATTTCAACACCCCACGCCTTGGACAAGCCCTGCTGGTTACGGTATTTGTCGCGCAACTGCTTGAGGAACGCACGCTTGGCCGGCACGTCGGTGGTCATGCGCAACGTGCCCAATGCCAGTGCATAACGGCTTTTGGCATCATCGCCGGGGCCAGCCCATGCCAATTCGTTGTCCGCAAAGTAGCCGATCAACCACGGATCGTCACGATGGTCACGCGCCGCAATGGCCACAGCGCGCTCGGTAGCCATTGCAAAGCGCGGGTCAAACGGGTCAGGCATGCCGCCCCACCAATCAGAACCGGTGCTGATGCTGGCGTAATCACCGACGATCGACAGTGGCAGGGTGTAAGGCACGCGATCATTCTGGCCCAACTGCGGGTCGCTCCAGTTGCCGATGGTGTTGAAACCCCACGCTTGCAGGCGATCCAGCGTGTGGGTTTGCCAGCGTTTGGCATCGAAGGCCTGCGGCGCGCACGGTGCGGTCGGCTGTGCGCCCTCGGCGGGTTTAGTGACACTGCACGGCTGACCATAAATGCGTTGCAGGTTAGCGCCATAAAAGTTGTACCAGCGCCCGGCGTTGAAATCGCGGCCCTGAGTCGCGCCGTTGCCGTTGTTGTGGTTTGAGGTGCCGTAGTAGGCATGCAACGGCTGGTCTTTTTCAGGCAAAGCGCTGAACATCCATTCCCGCCCGGCGACGTACGTCTGACTGTCGTTGGCCGTGACGGCATTCAAGCCCAGGGAGTAAAAAGGGTGGCCCTCGGGAGTGACCAGATTCCAGCGCCCGTCGCGCTTTTCAGTCCGGAAAAAACCCGTGGCTTCAAAAGGGGTGCCCGTGGTCCAGCCGCCGTATTGGTCCTGATCGCCACGTTTGGCCAACCATCCTTTGAGCTGTTGCTGCTCTTTGGCGGCAGCGGCCTTTAGCTGCTCGTCATTGGTCACGCGCTCCGGCCATCTGGCGCGGGTGGACTGCCCATAGCCGTCCACGATCGAGCCGTACACGGCTTTGATTACGCCCTCGCCGTCTTGCACGCCAAAACGTTCCAGCAAGATGCTTTGCGCTGCATTGGGTTGCGGGATCGAGAGGGTCACCGACACCACCTGGCTGCGATCAAGTTCGCCCTGGCTGGCGGCCAGCAAAATGCGTTGCCCATCCAGGGTCATTGGCATCGGCGGCCCGGCGCGCATGCCCTGGCTATGCGGGGTGTTGGCCTGCAAGGGTAATAACAATGTCTGCGCAGGTCCGGCTGGCAAGGCGACCCGGCTGGTCAGGGTTTTACCGTTGCTGCTGTGCACCGTGATGTCGAGGGTCAGCGCCCAGTTCATGGCATTTTGAATGCGCAAGGTCATCATCCCGGACTGCGACCAGTCCCACACACCGGTCTGCGGTTTCAGGATCAGGCTCGGGGTCGTGGCCGGGTTGAAGGTCACACGGCGCAGCACCTCACCCTCCGCCGTTTGCTCCGCATTGTATTGCGGCAAGCTCGCATCCACGGTCGCCACCTGCACCACATCGGCAGGGCGAACGAAGTTGAACAAGGTTTGTTGACCCGCAGGCGCCGCCAGAAGCGGGGTCGTGACCAGCAGCGCTAAAACAGCAGAAAGCGAACGGCGAATCATAAGACAGTGGTTCTCCCTGACGACCGATAAGCGGCCTGTAAGGTGGTGAAAGACAAAGCATAGACAGCAAAATCGGCCATATGGCCGACTTGCACTTAAGAAATTTCGCGCCGGAAAGGCGGCAAGGCATTCAAAATCGCCTTGCCATAACGCTGGGTGACCAGTCGTCGATCCAGCAACGTGATCGTCCCGCGATCCTGCTCGGTGCGCAGCAGGCGCCCGCAAGCCTGCACCAGTTTGAGCGAGGCATCGGGCACGGATATTTCCATGAACGGGTTGCCACCGCGCGCTTCAATCCATTCCGCCAGTGCCGCTTCGACGGGGTCGTCAGGCACTGAGAACGGGATTTTGGCAATGACCACGTGCTCACAATAGGCACCCGGCAAGTCCACGCCTTCGGCAAAACTGGCCAGGCCAAACAGCACACTGGAGTCGCCGCCGTCGACCCGCGCCTTGTGTTTGTTGAGTGTTTCCTGCTTGGACAGATTGCCCTGAATGAACACCTGCTTGCGCCAGTCGCGCTCCAGCCCGTCGAACACGTCCTGCATTTGCTTGCGCGATGAAAACAGCACCAGCGTGCCTTTCGAACCTTCGACCAACCCTGGCAGTTCGCGAATGATCGCAGCCGTGTGGGCCGTTGCATCACGCGGGTCAGCCTTGAGGTCGGGCACTCGCAACACCCCTGCATCGGCATGATGAAACGGACTTGGCACCACCGCCGTCACGGCCTTTTTGGGCAGGCCGGCACGCATACGAAAACGATCGAATGTGCCCAGCGCGGTTAAGGTGGCCGAGGTCACCAGCGCACCATACGCCACGTTCCACAGGTTACGACGCAGCATTTCAGCGGCCAGAATCGGGCTGGCGTTGACCTCAATGTCAAACAACGAGCCGCTTTCAGCCAAGGTCAGCCAGCGCGCCATCGGCGGGTTGTCTTCAGGGTCTTCGGTGGTGAAGGCCGTCCACAGCTCCCAATTGCCCTGGGCGCGGGACAGCAAGCTGCCAAACAACGGGTACCACTCTTCCGCCTGATTGCTGGTGATGCCGATACTGACCTCACCGTCCATGCCGTCTTTGAGGATTTCGGTCAAACGGGTGAACAGGTCGGTGAGGCGCGAGAAACCTTTTTTCAGTTCGATGCCCATTTCGCGCATGTGCTCGGGTATCAATCCCCCGACAAAACGATGGCGCGGGCGCTCACGACCTTCAGGCTCTTCACCGACCTTGAAGTCAGCGATTTGCTCGCAGGTGGTGAACATGAACTGCTGTTGCGCCTTGATCTCTTTGGCCAGCTCGGGCACTTGCTCCAGCAAGCGCCCCAAGTCGCCCGGCAACGGGTGTTGCGCCAGCAGCTTGGTAAGGTTCTTGGCGGTCTGATCCAGCCAGTCGGCGGTCGAGCGCAAACGCGTGTAATGCGCAAAGTGACCAATGGCTTTGTCCGGCAGGTGGTGACCTTCGTCGAACACGTACAGCGTGTCACGCGGGTCGGGCAACACCGCGCCGCCGCCCAGGGCCAGGTCTGCCAGCACCATGTCGTGATTGGTCACGATCACGTCCACTTTACTCATGCCTTCGCGGGCCTTGTAAAAGGCGCATTGGCCAAAATTGGGGCAATGCCGGTTGGTGCATTGGCTATGGTCGGTGGTCAGACGCGCCCAATCCTGGTCTTCGAGGGCCTGAGGCCAACTGTCGCGGTCACCGTCCCACTTATTGCCCGCCAGTTTTTCGATCATGCTGGTGAACAGTTTTTGGCTGGCTTCGTCGACTTCAATCTTGAAGCCTTCCTCTTCAAACAGCTGCGCCGTCGCCGTTTGAGCGTGGCCTTCTTGCAGCAGCATGTCGAGCTTGGACAAGCACATGTAGCGCCCACGGCCTTTGGCCAGCGCGAAACTGAAATTCAAGCCGCTGTTGCGCATCAAATCGGGCAGGTCTTTGTAGACGATTTGCTCTTGCAGGGCCACGGTCGCCGTGGCGATGACCAGACGTTTGCCTGCGGCCTTGGCCGTAGGAATCGCCGCCAGGCTGTAAGCCACGGTTTTGCCGGTGCCGGTGCCCGCTTCTACAGCGACCACAGCCGGTTCGCCACTGCGGTGGCCTTCTTCATCGGTGTCAATGTCGCCGAGCACCTTGGCCACTTCAGCGATCATCAACCGCTGGCCGTAGCGTGGTTTGAGGCTCTTGGCTTCGAGAAAACGCGAGTATGCGCCCTGGATCTGGGATTTGAGTTCGGTACTAATCATGGTTCTTCGGGCGCGAGAAACGCTGGATAAATTTTCAGTGGTTCGAATGGCCGCTATCATACCCCGCTAATTCATCCCGCGCCGCACGGAGTACCTCATGACCGCCTTTGCCCTTGCCTACAGCCTGCATGTTTTGGCCGCCCTGATCTGGGTGGGCGGGATGTTTTTTGCCTGGATGATCCTGCGCCCCGCCAGCGTGGCGGCCCTTGACGGCCCGGCGAGGCTGAAATTGTGGGTCGAGGTCTTTCAGCGTTTTTTTGTGTGGGTCTGGGTGGCCGTCGTGATTTTGCCGATAAGCGGTGTGGGCCTGTTGCAAATCCGCTTTAACGGTTTCGAAACCGCACCGCGTTATGTGCAGATCATGATGGGACTGTACATCGTGATGGTGGCGTTATTTATCCGGATTCAGTCGCTGCAATTGCCTGAACTGCGCAAGGCTGTGGAAACTGAACAGTGGGCAGCAGGCGCGGCGGTGATGGGGAAAATTCGCCGATTGGTGGGGTGTAATTTGATTGTCGGGCTGGTGCTGGTGGCCATTGCGGCAGCGCGCCCTATGTTTTAACGCCTGCGGCCGTTGCATGAGGACCGTCTAACGATCATGCAACAGCTCGCAGCCTTCGCTCCTTGCCAGCGACTACGGCGCCCGCTTTTACAGACGCTGGATCGTTACTGCGCCAGCCGAACCGGTTTCACCTGGCTCACCGGCCAACCCGGGACGGCCCGACTTACCGCCATCCGTGCGATACACCAAGCAACCTTTGGATTTGCCGCCCGATCCTGCGCGCCCGGCGACGCCCGGTTTGCCGCCGGCCCCGCCGTCGACGCGGATTTTGATCAGTTCATCAGGAAAATCACGCGGCAGCTCGACCCGCACCTGCGCACCGGAGGCGCCCTGCTGGCCGTTGCCGCCGTTTTGCCCATTGAAGCCCGAACCTGCCGAACCCCACGTGCAACCCGGCGCCTCGCCGTTACCACCGTCCAAGCCGGCAAAGCCTGGAGCGCCGGTACCGCCACGGGCATCAATGGACAGTTGAGCGGTTTGTAACGCATCAAAGCGCAGGCTCAGATCGCGCGCGGGCCGAGCCGGTTTTTCATAGGTACCCGCCGCGCCGCGGGCGTTGATTTGGCTGCCTTCGCCAAACTCTGCATTCGCTGCCCGCAACTCAATGGCCCGTTTGGCGGGCACGATGGTAATACGTGCCTCATGACCCAAACGCAATTGATCAATGTCGACCTGCGTCACACCCGCCGGGATCAACAAGGTGCCGTAATCCGCAACCTCTAGGGTTTCCAGCTGCAAAACGCTGGCATTGTCAGGCAGGCGCATCAAGGTGTTGGGGGCAACTCTGACCGATTCGGCATGCACAAAGGGGCTGCACAGGGCGACCAGTAAACATAACTTACGCATGATGAGCGCCTTGTTCTGGAGTGGAGCGAAGGGTTTGCAAGTGGAAGATGCCCACCAACAGAATGTTCAGACGATCACGCCAAGGGCGCGGCCGCTGTTTCAAACTGCCGTTAAACAGCAACAGTTCAAGTACATGCGTCAACAGCAGCAAGCTGCCTGCCAAATTAATCAATAAATCGAACGGGTTGATCAGTGGGCTGAACACGTTGATGACAACAACAACCCAGAACAATAGGGTCAAGACTTTCCCCAGCCCCCAAAGCACCTTCATAGCTCCCCCTTTATTTATGTCTTTTTATGTTTTTCTTTGCACGCACCTTAACGGCTCGCACGATAGCTGCGCCAGAGGCCTAGGGAAAATATTCCTGATCGCCTGAGGCCACGCGCGGAATTGACCCGGCCCACACTGCTCCGCTCATAAGCCGCACACATCGACTAGGCCGCGCGCGCTTGGCACGCTAGTCTTGAGCGCTCTGATTGAGGACTGACGATGACCTTTGCTATCTCCACACGCACGCCCCAGCAGGCCTTGGCGGCACTGCTCGATCGTTATGCGCCACAGCGTTTGCTGGTCGTCGGCGCCAGCCGTTTCCCGGCCCTGGAGGCTTATAAGGAGGCTCACCCTGAGGCTTCAATCGCTCAGGCCGCACCCGCAGTCTTGCCGGACGAGTTGGCGGCCCAACGCTTTGACCTTGCCCTTGTGGTGGATTGCCTTGAACACCTGCCAAAACGCGTAGGCTTTGAATTGCTTGCCGGGATTCGTAATCTGAATGCCAGCCGGATTGCCGTGTTGGCAGATCTGACTGCTTGCGAGTGGGCCGAAACGGATTTTTTCGCCTTGGGCCTACAAAACAATGAGAACTTTCAGCGTGACGAGCAGATGCTGACGCTGTTCACTTATGACTTACGCGAGTACAAACAAGTGCCCGACTGGTTGAATGCCAGGTTCTGGGCCAATCCGCAAAATTTCGGCAAGTATTGGTGGTAACCCGATGAGTACATCTATTTGCCCCTGCGGCACCGGCAATTTACTCGACGCATGCTGCGGGCACTATCACGACGGCATTGGGGCTCCCAGCGCCGAAACACTCATGCGCTCGCGCTACAGCGCTTATGTGCTGGGGCTGATCGATTATCTGATTGGCACGACTTTACCCGTGCAGCAACCCGGCCTGGATCGCCAGTCGATTGCAGCCTGGAGTGCCCAAAGCACCTGGTTGGGCCTGGAAGTTGAACAGAGCGAGGTCTTTGGCGGTCAACCTGAACATGCCTTTGTGACTTTTACTGCACGTTGGCACGACGCCGACGGTGAACACCACCACCGAGAGCGCTCCTCGTTCGTGCAAAGTGCTGGTCGCTGGTATTTCATCGACCCCACAGTACCGCTCAAAGTAGGCCGCAATGATGCGTGCCCCTGCGCCAGCGGGCTTAAATTCAAAAAATGCTGCGCCAGCTATTTCGCCCAATAAGCTGAACTGACGCGCGTAATAAGGAGCAAGGAATGGAATCTCGGGCACTTATTAGAAGCTCATTCGCCGTCATGTTAATTGTGGCGCTTTCAGGTTGTGCGTCATGGTTTGAATCAGCCGACAAGGACCCGCAAGTTCGCCTTGCCAAAGTGGAGCTGGTTCAAGCAAAGCTGCTGGAGCAACGCTTCAAATTGCATTTCAGGGTGGATAACCCTAATGACTCGACGCTGACCGTTCGCGGGCTGAGCTACAAAGTGTATCTGGGGCCCGTCTTGCTGACCGAAGGCGAACACAGCCAGTGGTTCAGCGTTGAGCCAAAAAGCCACGTCGACTATGTCGTACCGGTGCGCACCAATATGTGGCAACACGTCAAACCGCTGGTCAAACTGCTCGAATCCCCCGATCAACCGATCCCATACCGGCTGGAAGGCATACTGGAAACCGGATTGTTCTACGGTAACGACGTGCACCTGATGCGCAAAGGCGAGATAATCCCCGGCGATTTTATTCCAGAGTGATTGAGCAATGACCCAGCAACCCCACGTTCACGGCCCGAACTGCAACCACGATCATGACCAGCATGATCACGCCCATGACCACGATAACGGTCATGTGCATGGCCCGAACTGCGGTCACGCCCACCAGGAGCCTGTGCGCAATGCGTTGAAAGACGTTGGCCGCAACGATCCTTGCCCGTGCGGCAGCAGCAAGAAATTCAAGAAGTGCCACGGCGCCTGATACGTTAAAGCGCCTTGCCCACGCCGCACTTGCCTTCAAGCATGTGCGGCGTGTGTGTTTTCACCACATGAAAAATGCATCCAGAACAGGGTCAGGTACTTTCTTCCTGCACAAGATTGAGAGTAAAACTGACAGGCCGCGGTGAACTGTTACCTTTGGCTGGCATCAGTTGCTGCGTGAACTTCCCTTCTGGAGCCCTTCATGATCGATCTTTATTACTGGACCACCCCCAACGGCCACAAGATTTCGCTATTCCTTGAAGAAGCGGGGCTGCCCTATAACGTTCACCCGGTGAACATCGGCAAAAACGAACAGTTCGAACCGTCCTTTCTGAAGATCGCACCTAACAACCGCATCCCGGCCATCGTCGACCAAGCCCCGGCAGACGGCGGCGCCCCGCTGTCACTGTTTGAATCCGGCGCTATCTTGTTGTACCTCGCCGAAAAAACGGGCCAATTCCTGCCCAAGGACCTGCGCGGCCGGCAAATGGCGCTGCAGTGGCTGTTTTGGCAAATGGGCGGCCTGGGGCCGATGGCTGGGCAAAACCATCACTTCAATCGTTTTGCGCCAGAAAAGATTCCTTATGCCATCAAGCGCTATACCGACGAAACCGCACGCCTCTACGGTGTATTGAACAAGCAGCTGGAAGGTCGGGAGTTTGTCGCAGGCGACACGTACAGCATCGCCGACATGGCGATTTACCCCTGGATTGTGCCTCACACCTGGCAAGGTCAAAACCTGGATGACTTCCCGGCGCTCAAAGCCTGGTTTGCCCGCGTCAAGGCACGTCCCGCAACCGAGCGGGCTTATGCGCTGGTGGAAAAAATCAATCCATCGAAGTAAACAGATCCCATCGCTACGCGTAGCTATCTGCGTTGTTTTTGACAGCGTGGCGGGGCATTAATCGCCACCTGTCATACCGACCACAGCTTTTATCTGGCTAGCCCTTGCGCGCCATCATCGGCCTCACTAACGTAGCGCCTTTCGATGACATCCCCCCGCAGGAGCTTTGCCATGGCCTCGCCAGCCCTCACTCATTTTTTACCCCGGTTCGGCGTTGCCGCGGCAGTGGTCGGCTTTTTAAGCCTGACCGGTTGCCAGATAAACAATCACGCCTCTCAAAGCCTGGTACCTGCCTTCGGCGTGCAACCGCTCAAAGGGTTGGCCCAGAACGTCTCGGTGCGTCGTAATAGTCAGGGCATGCCGCTGATTGAAAGCAGCAGCTTTCATGACGCGTTGTTCACCCTGGGTTACGTGCATGCGAGTGATCGCTTCAGCCAAATGGTGCGCTTGCGCTTGCTTGCTCAGGGCCGCCTGGCGGAACTCAACGGCGCCGACGCCCTGCAAACCGATCGCCTGATGCGCAGCATCAACCTGAAAAAAAACGCCAGCGAACTCTATAAAAGTGCATCGCCGCGCCTCAAAAGGTTCTTCGAAGTCTATGCTCGCGGCGTGAACGCTTATGTGTTCCGCTACCGCGACAAACTGCCCGCTGATCTGGCACAGGCCGGTTATAAAGCCGAGTACTGGAAGCCTGAAGATTCAGCCTTGATTTTCAGCCTGCTGAGCTTCGGCATGTCGACCAACTTGCAAGAAGAGCTGAACACCTTGGTGCTGGCGCAGAAAGTCGGCACCGACAAGCTCCCATGGCTGGTGCCGACGTACCCCGGCGAAGCCTTGCCCAGCGCCGAGGCCGACAAACTCAAAGGCCTGAACCTGAGCGGCCAGTTACAAGGGCTGGACAGCGTCACTCAAGCCCTTGAGCAAGTCACGCGCTTGAGTATGCCGGGTGTCACCGCGTCCAGTGACTGGGCGTTTGGCCCACAGCGCAGCCGCACAGGCAAAAGCCTGCTGGCCACTGATATCCACCAACCGATTGGCATACCGTCCGCCTGGAGCTACGTGCAAATTCGCGCACCAAAATATCAGGCTGCTGGCGCCTCGATTGCGGGCCTACCGACGCTGTTTGCCGGTTTCAATGGCAAAGTCGCTTGGGGCATGAGCATGGCGATGGGCGACAACCAGGACGTATTCCTGGAGAAGCTCAAGCGCCAGGGCAACAGTGTGTATTACCTCGCCAATGGCAAATGGGTGCCCGCGAGTGTGCGCAACGAAACCTTTTTCATCAAAGGCCAGCGCCCCATTCGCGAAGCACTGTATGAAACCCGCCACGGCCCTTTGCTCAATAACCCGCTGAACAGCACTCTGGGGCTTGCCCTGCAAGTACCGGACTTCAAGGGTGACAAGACCCTTGATGCGTTTTTCGATCTGTCGCGTGCGCAAAACAGTGAAGCCGCCTCCGATGCCAGTCGCGAAATCCGCGCCGTAGCGCTGAATCTTCTCTATGCCGACGCCCAACACATCGGCTGGCAATTGACGGGGCTTTATCCTAATCGCCGCGAAGGTCTGGGGTTGTTCCCGTCGCCGGGCTGGGACAGTCGCTATGACTGGGACGGTTATGCCGACGCCATGCTGCACCCCTACGACCAGGACCCGGCGCAAGGCTGGCTCGGCATGGCGAACCAGCGCACGGCTGCGTACGGCTATGGCATGCAGCTGTCCAACTCGTGGTTATCGCCCGAGCGCAGTGAGCGCATTGCGCAACTGGCGGCCAGCGGCAGGCAGGACGCGCGCAGCCTGATTGCCATGCAGTACGACCAGACCACCCTGTTCGCCCCCAAGCTTAAGGCCATGCTTACAGCCCCCGGCATGGCGCAGCCGTTGAAGCAAGCGATTGCCGGGCTACCCGCAGGCGAGCAGGTCAAAGCCCGCGAAGCCTTGGCGCGCTTATTGGCGTTTGACGGCAAACTCAGCGCCACCTCCGCCGATGCGGCGTTGTATGAACTGTTTTTGCAGCAAAGTGCCGAGCAAACGTTCCTCAGCGCACTTGGCCCGCAAAACAGCGCGAGCTGGAAGGCCTTCATCAGCAATGGCAACCTGTCGTACTCCGCTCAGGCTGACCACCTGTTGAGCCGCGAAGACAGCCCGTTCTGGGATGATGCAAAAACGGCGCAAAAAGAAGACAAACCCACGGTGTTGGCGCGCAGCCTGGTGGCCGCAGTGAACGCCGCAGAACAGTCGATGGGCCCCGATCACAAAGCCTGGCAATGGGGCAAGCTGCACCATTACGTATGGCGTAACGCCGAAGGGCAAACCGTGCGCGGCCCGATTGCAGCGGGCGGCGATCACACCACGCTGAACATGGCGGCCTACAACATGGGCGCTGGCGACTTCGAGGCCACTGTGATTCCAGCAATGCGCATGATCATCGACTTTGGCCAAATCGAACCCATGATGGCGCAAAACAGCACGGGACAATCGAGTAACCCGGCCAGCCCGCATTATGCTGACGGCATCGATCCGTGGCTCAAGGGCCAGTACCTCAGCTTCCCGATGCAGCCGCAAAACTTTGACAAGGTGTATGGCAAAACACGATTGACTCTGACACCCGGCAAGTAAAACCGGCGGCCAGACCTATGAGGCGCAGGCCCCGGCTAAGGCCAAGATGCCCTTGCGCTGCGAATTGACGTTTACTACCCGTTCTCCAGGATTTTCTTATGCGCGCACAACGACATCAGATCCACCCTTTGCTGGCCCCGGTGCCGGGTACTGAACGATTCATCCATAGCTTTCATTACGGGCCAGCGCAGCCACAGGGCAAGGTCTACATCCAGGCGTCCCTGCATGCCGATGAACTGCCCGGCATGTTGGTGGCCTGGCACCTCAAGCAGCGCATGGCCGAGCTGCAAACGGCTGGCCGACTGCGCAGCGAGATCGTGATCGTCCCGGTGGCCAACCCGACGGGCCTTGAACAAGTGTTGATGGACGTACCTGTAGGCCGTTTTGAGCTGTCCAGCGGGCAAAACTTCAACCGCCAATTCCTCGATTTGAGCGGACCGATTGGCGATGCCATCGAAGGTCTTTTGACCGACGATGCCACGCACAACCTGCACCTCATCCGTCGTCATTTGCGTGATGCGCTTGCGGCACAAGTGCCCGCCACGCAACTGCAATCACAACGTTTGACCCTGCAAAAACTGGCCTGCGATGCAGACATGGTGCTGGACTTACATTGCGATTTCGAAGCCGTTGCGCACCTGTACACCACTCCCGAAGCCTGGCCACAGGTTGAGCCACTGGCACGGCGCATCGGCGCGCAAGCCAGCCTGCTGGCAACCGACTCCGGGGGCTTGTCCTTCGACGAGTGCTTTACCCTGCTGTGGTGGGCGTTGAGCCAGCGCTTTGGGCACGCTGCGGCAATCCCGCAGGGCAGTTTTTCGGTCACCGTCGAGCTGCGCGGCCAAGAGGATGTGAGCCACTCACTGGCCGAGCAAGACTGTCAGGCATTGATTGACTACCTGATCGATTTTGGCGCCATTGAAGGCCAACCCGCGCCACTTCCGGCCCTCATGTACCCTGCGACTCCTCTGGCCGGGGTTGAACCCGTCACAACGGCCGTCGGGGGCTTGCTGGTGTTCAGCGCAAAACCGGGCGATTACCTGAAAGCCGGTGCATTGGTTGCCCAGGTCATTGATCCGATCAGTGATCGCGTCACGCCCATTCATTGCACCTGTTCAGGCGTGTTGTATGCCCGTGTCACACGCCGCATGGCCACCGCCGGGATGGTCATTGCGCATGTGGCAGGTGAGCAGGCATATCGCAGCGGGTATCTGTTATCGGCTTGAGGTTCGGCCAGGCTGCTGGGCCGGTGCTGAGCCCACACGGCACACAACACCCGCAATTGAGCATCGGGTGTTGGCCGGCACGGGTCACAGACGGCTGAGGGTGGCGCATTGAACATTCACGCCACAGGCGCAGGCGGCGGCTCATCCGGCAGCGTCGGCACGCCGGGTTCTGTGGGTTGCGGGGTATCGGGGTCTGGCTGGCCGGGAATACCGCCTGCCTGGATCTGAGGGTGTGCAAGTAACGACCAGGCCAGCATCCCGACCTGATTAGGTTCAAGGTTTGCCAACTGGGCGCGGATACTCGGATCAATCTTCATAAGGGCACTCCTGAGCGTGGATCCGGCTCGCTGGGTGTATCACCGGAAATACACTCAGTAGAGTGCATTTGCGCTCAGGAATTCCCTCTGTTCGTCAGGTACGAGGCAAGGTGACGCCACGTTGGCCCTGATATTTACCGCCACGGTCTTTATAAGACACTTCGCACTCTTCATCGGATTCGAAGAACAGCATCTGCGCGACACCTTCATTGGCGTAGATTTTCGCCGGTAATGTCGTGGTATTGGAGAACTCCAGCGTGACGTGGCCTTCCCACTCAGGCTCAAGCGGTGTCACGTTCACGATGATGCCGCAACGAGCGTAGGTGCTTTTACCCAGACAGATGGTCAATACGTTGCGCGGGATACGGAAGTATTCGACGGTGCGCGCCAGAGCAAAAGAGTTCGGCGGGATGATGCAGACATCGCTGGTGACATCGACAAAGCTGCCTTCATCGAAGTTTTTAGGGTCGACGGTGGCGGAGTTGATGTTGGTGAACACCTTGAATTCGTTCGCGCAACGTACGTCATAACCGTAGCTCGACACACCGTAGGAGATCAGACGGTTTGCGCCTTCGCCACGAACCTGGCGCTCAACGAAAGGTTCGATCATGCCGTGCTCTTGCGCCATGCGGCGAATCCACTTGTCTGATTTGATGCTCATGGCGGGGTGTCCTGAATAGCGAGGTGGAAAAATTCTGTCCGGCATCTTACCGGGGCGCGGGGCCAGGTTCAAAAAACTGGAACAGATTTATTAAAAATAGCGCTAAGCGCCGTGAATACAGGCCGTCAGGCCAACCGTCAGTCACGTTTTTAGAGAAACCTTCGCAAAGACCCTTTGCACGTTCCTGAAAAAGGGTTAAGGTGGCGCCACTGTGCTGCTTGTGTCACTGAGAATCTCTACACGATGTTGAATTTCGATCCAACCATCTCCAAGAATTTTTCCTGCTCTTTGCACTCAGTCTCGGCCAGGGCTTTTCCTGCGTCGCAGTTATCTTTGTTCAAGGAGTTACACCATGTCTAATCGCCAAACTGGTACCGTTAAGTGGTTCAACGATGAAAAAGGCTTCGGCTTCATCACTCCACAATCCGGTGACGACCTGTTTGTTCACTTCAAAGCAATCCAATCCGACGGCTTCAAGAGCCTGAAAGAAGGCCAACAGGTTTCTTTCATCGCTACTCGCGGTCAGAAAGGCATGCAAGCTGAGGAAGTTCAAGTTATCTAACTTGTACTGATCCAGTAAAAAACCCCGCCCTCAAAAGCGGGGTTTTTTTATGCCCGCAAAATCAACCTCAAAGCTTGAGCCTGTCTCGCAATGCTTTCAAGTCCGCCTTTTGAATCCAGACGGACAACATCGCGAGAAAGAGCAGCCCCTTACCTCAGCATCAATCGTCGCTGGAGGTAATCGTCGGCATGGCCTGTGACGTCGCTTCATGCAGGACAATGCGCGCGCCCACGTGGCGGGCCAGCTCCTGATAGATCATCGCGATCTGGCTATCCGGCTCTGCAATCGCCGTCGGCTTGCCACTGTCCGCTTGCTCGCGGATGCTCATCGATAACGGCAATGACGCCAGCACCTCAACACCATATTGAGTCGCCAGTTTTTCACCTCCCCCCTCGCCAAACAGATGCTCTGCGTGACCGCAATTGGAGCAGATATGAATCGCCATATTCTCGACAACACCCAACACAGGGATGTTGACCTTGCGGAACATTTCGACGCCCTTGCGAGCATCCAGCAACGCCAGATCCTGCGGCGTAGTGACGACAACAGACCCGGTAACCGGGACTTTTTGCGCTAACGTCAACTGGATATCCCCGGTGCCGGGCGGCATGTCGATGACCAGATAGTCCAAATCATTCCAGGCGGTTTGTGTTACCAACTGCAACAGCGCCCCGGACACCATCGGGCCGCGCCACACCATCGGCGTGTTGTCATCGGTCAAGAACGCCATCGACATCACTTCAACGCCATGGGCTTCTATGGGCACAAACCACTTCTGGTCACGGATTTTCGGGCGCGTGCCCTCGGCAATACCGAACATAACGCCCTGACTCGGACCATAGATGTCAGCATCCAGGATTCCGACCCGCGCACCTTCACGCGAAAGCGCAAGCGCAAGGTTGGCCGCAGTGGTCGATTTGCCGACTCCGCCCTTGCCCGAGGCCACTGCCACTATGTTCTTCACATTGGCCAAACCCGGGATTTGCGCTTGTGCCTTATGCGCAGCAATCACACAGTTGATCTCAACGTTGGCCTTTGCGACACCGTCCATATTCTCGATGGCCAATTGCAGCATCTGCGCCCAGCCTTTCTTGAACAAGCCAGCGGCATAGCCCAGCTCAAGTTGGACATTGACGCGATCACCCTGAACATCAATGTGCCGTACACATCCGGCACTGACCGGGTCCTGATTCAAATAAGGGTCAGTGTATTGGCGAAGTACAGCCTCCACCGCTGCGCGATTGACGGCGCTCATGGGCAACTCCCTAAATAGGTCTGAACAAAACAGGCCGCTATCCTAACCCTTCTAAAGCGGTGGACGCAGGCTTTTAAAAACAGCCGATGCCAACTGATACGCGCCCACGGGGTGAAATAAATTGCCCGGCGCTTTATAGTGGCCGACCACCGTCTCATCAAGTAGCCGAGCCCCATGTCCGAGCCACGCAAGATCCTCGTCACCAGCGCCCTGCCCTATGCCAATGGTTCAATCCACCTTGGCCATATGCTTGAGTACATCCAGACTGATATGTGGGTGCGCTTCCAGAAGCAACGCGGCAATCAATGCACTTACGTCTGCGCAGACGACGCTCACGGCTCGGCAATCATGTTGCGCGCCGAAAAAGAAGGCATCACGCCAGAGCAACTGATCGCCAATGTCCAGGCTGAACACTGCGCCGACTTTGCTGACTTCCATGTCGACTTTGACAATTTCCATTCGACCCACGCCGAAGAAAACCGTGAGCTGTCGAGTGCGATCTATATCAAGTTGCGCGAAGCAGGCCACATTGCCACTCGCTCGATCACCCAGTATTTCGACCCGGAAAAGAAGATGTTCCTGGCCGACCGCTTCATCAAGGGCACCTGCCCTAAATGCGGCACTGAAGATCAATACGGCGATAACTGCGAAAAATGTGGCGCCACTTACGCCCCCACCGATCTGAAGAACCCCAAGTCGGCCATTTCTGGTGCCACCCCGGTATTGAAGGATTCGCAGCATTTCTTCTTCAAGCTGCCCGACTTCGACGCCATGCTCAAGAGCTGGACGCGCAGCGGCGCACTGCAAGATGCGGTAGCGAACAAAATCGCCGAATGGCTGGATGCCGGGCTGCAACAGTGGGACATTTCCCGCGATGCACCGTACTTCGGCTTTGAAATCCCGGATGAACCGGGCAAGTACTTCTATGTGTGGCTGGATGCACCGATCGGCTACATGGCCAGCTTCAAAAACCTCTGCTCGCGTCGTCCAGAGCTGGATTTTGACGCGTACTGGGCCAAAGACTCCACCACCGAGCTGTACCACTTCATCGGCAAGGACATCGTGAACTTCCACGCGCTGTTCTGGCCCGCCATGCTCGAAGGCGCAGGCTATCGCAAGCCCACTGCCATCAACGTGCACGGCTACCTGACCGTTAACGGTCAAAAGATGTCCAAATCCCGCGGTACCTTTATCAAGGCCCGCACGTACCTGGATCATCTGGCGCCTGAGTACCTGCGCTACTACTACGCGTCCAAACTGGGGCGCGGCGTCGACGACCTGGACCTTAACCTTGAAGATTTCGTGCAGAAGGTTAACTCGGACCTGATCGGCAAAGTGGTCAACATTGCCAGCCGTTGTGCAGGATTCATCCATAAAGGCAATGCGGGCGTCAT
This sequence comes from Pseudomonas sp. TWR3-1-1, assembly GCF_049896545.1. Classification (NCBI taxonomy): domain Bacteria; kingdom Pseudomonadati; phylum Pseudomonadota; class Gammaproteobacteria; order Pseudomonadales; family Pseudomonadaceae; genus Pseudomonas; species Pseudomonas sp. TWR3-1-1. The sequence goes on along the minus strand of NZ_JAFCUO010000001.1, from coordinate 535,196 downwards.
GGTTGAAGGCAACGCAGCGCCTGAACTGACTGAAGCGTTTCTCGCCGCCGAACCTAGCATTGCGCAAGCGTATGAAGCCCGCGACTTCGCGCGCGCCATGCGTGAGATCATGGCGCTGGCCGACCGTGCCAACGCCTGGATTGCCGAGAAAGCGCCTTGGGCAATGGCCAAACAAGAAGGCAAACAGGACGAAGTGCAGGCGGTCTGTGCCTTGGGCATCAACCTGTTCCGCCAACTGATCATTTTCCTCAAGCCCGTGTTGCCAGTGCTCGCAGCAGATGCCGAGGCATTTCTTAATGTCGAGCCTCTGACATGGGCTGACCACCGCACGCTACTCAACAATCATCAGTTGAATGCATTCAAGCCGCTGATGACCCGCATTGATCCAGTAAAAGTTCAAGCCATGACTGACGCCTCTAAAGAAGACCTGATTGCTAGCCAGACCGATACGGGGGCTGCCACGCCAAAAGGCAACGGTGAGCTGGTAAAAGAGCCGCTGGCGGACGAGATCGAGTTTGATGTATTCGCCGCCGTAGACCTGCGCGTCGCGCTGATTCTCAAAGCTGAAGCCGTGGAGGGCGCAGACAAACTCTTGCGCCTGACACTGGACATCGGCGATGAACAACGCAATGTGTTCTCCGGCATCAAAAGTGCCTACCCCAACCCGGCAGAGCTTGAAGGCCGTTTGACCATGATGATTGCCAACCTCAAGCCGCGCAAAATGCGCTTTGGCATCTCTGAAGGCATGGTGATGGCAGCCGGCCCTGGCGGCGAAGAAATCTACCTGCTGAGCCCGGACAGCGGCGCAAAGCCAGGCCAGCGCATCAAATAATACTTGCCTCACACACCCGCTAACGGCTTACAGGCCGTTAGCGGACGTTCATCAGTAGCCGCCCTTCCTGCCTTGTCGGATAATCAGCCACGCTCACTTAACCGTATCGAGCATGACTGATCTGACATTCACGCGTTATCGCCAGCCCACTTCAACCACCGCGCCGGATGAATAGCGCTTGGGGGCGGCCTGCTGTCGCTGGACATAAAACACCATGAGCCTGATTCAACAGATTGATGCTTTATTGCCGCAAACCCAGTGCGGAAAATGCGGCCATCCCGGTTGCAAACCCTACGCGCAGGGTATTGCTCAAGGCGAAGCAATTAATAAATGCCCGCCCGGTGCTGATGAAACCATTGGCGCGCTTGCCACATTGCTGAAAATACCCGTCATTGCACTGGACACGGAGCGCGGCACGGCACCGGCACAAATCGCCTTTATTCGCGAGGCCGAATGCATCGGCTGTACCAAGTGTATTCAAGCCTGCCCGGTAGACGCCATTCTGGGTGCCGCCAAGCTCATGCACACCGTAATAGTGGATGAATGCACGGGATGCGACTTGTGCGTAGCCCCCTGCCCTGTCGACTGCATTGAAATGCGTCCGCTACCTGGCGATGTGATCCCGGTGGTAAGCGGATTGGCTCACGGAGCAGCCCAGCGCCACGCACGCACGCGCAAGCGCGATCACGCTCGACAGCGTTATGAGCAGCGCAAGGTACGCCTGAGCCTTGAGGAGCAACTCAAGCAAGCACAACGGCTCGCTCGCACTCAGCAAACTCGTATACCCACCGTAGCCGCGCACAACCCGACAACCCCATCAGCGCCCCTTGCCGATGCAGCCCTTAAAAAGGCCAAAGTCACCCTTGCGATGGCGCGCGCCCAACTTCACAAATCGCTTAAAGCATTTGGCCATCCGCCGACTGCCCCACAGCAATCCCAGCTGATCCAGCTTCAAGCGCAATTTGAACGTGCAGAACAAGCATTGGCTCAACTCGAACAGCGTCCAGAGCTATCGAGTAACGCGCCCTTAGCCCCCGGCGCCGATGTTAAGCGTGCAAAAATCCAGCTTGCTTTGCGTCGCGCAGAACTGAAAAAAGCCATTAACCAGGCATTGCCGAGTGAGCAGCTCACTTCACTGAACGAAGCAGTCACTCATGCCGAATTGACTCTGGCCGCACTAGACACCGTCAAAGCTTGAAATATCAGGCTTTGCACCTACTTACTCTCAAGGCCCTTAACACTGCACATCGGGAACCTTTTTACTCATGAATGCCGCTAAGCGCCTTGAAATATTTCGTCGATTTCACGAAGACAATCCTGAGCCCAAGACTGAACTGGCCTACACATCGCCCTTCGAACTATTGATCGCCGTGATTTTGTCAGCTCAGGCAACAGACGTTAGCGTAAACAAGGCGATGGCCAAGCTGTTCCCGGTCGCGAATACCCCAGAAGCCATCTACGCTCTGGGAATAGAAGGTTTGTCGCACTACATCAAGACCATCGGCCTCTACAACAGCAAGGCCAAGAACGTGATTGAAGCCTGTCGCTTACTGATCGAGCGTCACGCCAGCCAAGTGCCTCAAACCCGCGAGGAGCTCGAAGCACTCCCTGGCGTAGGTCGCAAGACGGCTAATGTTGTACTGAACACCGCCTTCAGGCAGCTCACTATGGCGGTGGACACGCATATTTTCAGGGTTAGCAACCGGACAGGCATCGCCCCGGGCAAAAATGTGGTGGAGGTTGAAAAGCAATTGATGAAATTCGTACCCAAGCCTTACTTACTGGATGCCCACCACTGGCTGATCTTGCACGGCAGGTATGTGTGCCAGGCACGCAAGCCACGTTGCGGCAGTTGCCGCATTGAAGACCTATGCGAATTCAAGCAAAAAACATCCGATGATTGAACCATCGAAGCTTTTAGGGTTGATCGATTGAGAAAATCTTTTTTACCCCCGAAGCGTTTGTCGCTATAAGGGGCGCCAATAGCTGTCTTGGCCTGGAGTGAAAAGAATGAGCACTGGCAAAGAAAGACTGGATGACGAAGATTTGGATGAGCTGGACGATAGCGTTCCCACACCGTCCCCTGAACCTGTGGCGAAGATCAATCTCGCCAAACGCAGGACCATAGACAACCTTCTTGAGGAAAAGCGCCTCAAGAGACAACTGTCTGACTATGACTACGACCTATAGCCTCCTCAAAAGCCTCCTGTCCCGGAGGCTTTTTATTCTTAAGGACACAAGCCACAACACGCGGATGCATCAATAGCAGCTACGCTCATATCCCCTTCACACCAAGCCATTGCGTTGTGCAAGTTCGATCAGGTCAACCAGGGAGCGTGCATTGAGCTTTAGTAAAAGCCGGGTTTTATAGGTACTGACCGTTTTATTGCTCAAGAACATGCCATCGGCAATATCCTTGTTACTTTTCCCCCGCGCCAACTGTTGCAAGACCATCATTTCTCTCCCCGACAAGCGGTTCACCATATCCGCTTCACTCGCATTGCCAAGGCTCGTGCGTACCGAGTGCAGTGCCTGGTTGGGAAAGTAACTGTAACCGGACAGCACCGCTTTGATTGCACTGAGCAACTCGGTCAAGTCTTGCTGTTTGCATACATACCCCGCAGCTCCGGCCTGCATGCATCGCATGGAAAAATGACCGGGTGCCTGTGACGTCAATACCAGCACCTTTACGGGTAATGCAGGTGTTGAAAGTCGGGCTATAACCTCAAGCCCGTCAAGTTTGGGTATTCCTATATCCAGAATGACAATATCTGGCGCATGTTCACGCGCAAGTTGTAACGCATCTACACCGTTATCCGTCTCAGCAACGACTTCATAGCCATGTCGTTCCATGAGCATACGTACAGCAAGACGGATCACGGGATGGTCATCCACGATCAGCACTTTATTCATGGGCAATTCCAATTTTCGCTGTTCGAATTTTTAGAGTCAGCACAATAGCCTAGTCGTAACACCCTGGGCATAGCGCTCCCCCCCGAGCACTAACAGCCAAAGACATCACCTACATAAAATAACGATTTATCCTACAAAAAACCGCTCTGAAGAAAAACTTCCCGCCTCTCAAACGCGCGAATCACTCCACGTAAGAAAAATCGAACTGCGAAGCCTCCACTTACTATGGAATTAATCAAACGAGTGTTTTTTTGTGCAACCCCATCGCACTTACGCAAGCGATGCTTCGACGCAACGCCATACATCCACACACTGCTTTTTTCAATCACCTTCCTTTGCGCCCGCTCTGAAGCATCACTCAACTGCACATTATGTATGTGGTAATCGGCTGATATAAACGCGTAAAAATTACCTTACAAAACATCTGCAACGACTACCCATGCAAACAGAGAAATATTGACACACCTATTTAGCAGCCCATCAATCATTCAGCAAGAGCTTGGATGCGTATGGAAATATGACTACTAACCACACTAGCATGCCTTTACAACACTGCTACTCGGTAATAATTGTCTCCTGACAAAATCTACTCTCCTTTCATAAGAAAATATTTCAAATTATCACTTAAGGAAAAGTACTACAGATCATTCGGAAAGAGATTAAGCGTTACTTAATCAATACTAACAAGCACATTAGCCAAACCTGCCCAGCATTTGATCACACTCAAAAACCTCCACCTTCATCACTTATTGACGCATCACAAAAAAAGAAAACTTCCGAGCGACTTTCACGACAAATACTACAAAAAACCGTCAAAAACCCATATCCAGATATCGCGCATATAAATACAGGCCACGTTTATCCTTGCGGTTTCAAAAAGCCAGGTCTAGCTTTATAAGAAGTCACACTTTTCACCCTTGCGAACGTCCTCACTGACGCTGATAACAGCCAGGCAAGGCCCCCTTGCGCACAAACTATTTACGTAAAAACCACCCTTATTTTTCGCACAGGCCACATTATGATCACTCAAAAATACAAAGCCAAAAACCCGCTCACCGTCATCGCTATTTTTTCAATGCTTACGCAGGCATCCGCCTCTATTTCCTTGCCTTACATCAACAATGAGAACCAGGAGATCTATGTCTGGTTCTTGATGATTTTCCCACTTATTCTAATTTTTCTCTTTTTCATCACCTTAAACTTTAACAACAAATCCCTTTACTCGCCGTCCGATTTCACTAATGAAACAAACTTCATAACCACTAACACTGAACGCGCGCGCCCGCAAAACGAAGGCAGCAATCATTTCCCACATCCTTATGTGCCAGCACATAAAAAAGCCCTCAACTGGGCAAATGTGAAACTAACTCTTTGCCGCCCCCAAAGCCTTATTTTCTTACCTCAAGGACATCGAGATTATGATTCAACGCACAGCAAACGACGCAAAATAAAAACCGTACTTGACATTAGCTCCTCCACCAGAGAGGCAAGCGCACCACAATCTATTACTTTAAAGAAGGCCGGAACAGACGGCCTGCACATCGCAAACCTTACTCATCCGAACCTTCATATCCTGGATAAAACCAGACTGGAAGAAGTCCTCCACCGCCTGAATAAAGCCTTGCACCCGACCAAAAACATACTCAAGAAAAACACCACGCTTATTCTATTAATCAATCACCAGATCAATGCATTGATGCAAGACACTTCATTAGCAGTGCATGCACATAAGAAAAATCAGCTCATGGAAAACACGACGGTTATCACTTATAACACCCAGGATGACTCCCTCCGCTTGCCCTTTTGACGCTCGCCACTGAATGCCCCCCATAAAAAAGCCCTGACCAAGGCCAGGGCTTTTTAACACCGTGTGTATTAGAACAATTTACGGCCTTTGTTCGCAGCGATCCGCATGCGCAGCGCATTCAACTTGATAAAGCCTGCCGCATCCGCCTGATTGTAAGCACCGCCATCTTCTTCAAACGTTGCAATATTGGCATCAAACAATGATTCGTCGGATTTGCGCCCGGTCACAATCACATTGCCTTTATACAGTTTGAGGCGCACAACACCATTAACGTGCGCTTGGGACGCATCAATCATTTGTTGCAACATTACCCGCTCAGGGCTCCACCAGTAACCGGTGTAGATCAAACTGGCGTATTTAGGCATCAGCTCATCTTTCAAATGCGCCACTTCACGATCAAGCGTAATCGACTCGATAGCACGGTGCGCACGCAGCATGATGGTGCCGCCTGGCGTTTCATAGCAACCACGGGACTTCATGCCCACATAGCGGTTTTCAACGATATCGAGACGTCCAATACCATTCTCACCACCGATACGGTTCAGTGTCGCCAGCACTGTCGCCGGCGTCATTTCAACGCCATCCAGTGCAACGATGTCGCCATTACGGTAGGTCAGCTCCAGATACGTTGGCGTGTTAGGCGCGTCTTCGGGCGACTTGGTCCAACGCCACATATCCTCTTCGTGCTCGGTCCACGTGTCTTCCAGCACACCGCCCTCGTAAGAGATGTGCAGCAAGTTGGCATCCATCGAGTACGGGGATTTTTTCTTACCGTGACGCTCGATAGGAATGGCGTGCTTTTCAGCGTAATCCATCAGTTTTTCACGCGAGAGCAAATCCCACTCACGCCAAGGAGCAATCACTTTGACCCCAGGCTTCAAGGCATAGGCGCCAAGTTCAAAACGAACCTGGTCGTTACCTTTACCTGTAGCGCCGTGAGAAATGGCATCAGCGCCCGTTTCATTGGCGATTTCAATCAAACGCTTGGCAATCAGCGGGCGAGCAATCGATGTGCCCAGCAGGTATTCACCTTCGTAAACAGTATTGGCGCGGAACATAGGGAACACGAAGTCTCGAACGAACTCTTCGCGCAGGTCATCAATGTAGATTTCCTTGACGCCCATGGCTTGCGCCTTGGCACGTGCAGGCTCGACCTCTTCACCCTGACCCAGGTCAGCAGTAAAGGTTACGACTTCACAGTTATAAGTATCCTGCAGCCACTTCAGGATCACCGAAGTGTCCAGGCCGCCCGAATAAGCCAGAACGACCTTGTTTACGTCCGCCATGCCATCACTCCACGGGTTGTTCGAAAAGCCGAACAGTCTACCGCTCAAGTGTATGAATTTACAGAGGCGCGACAGCTTAAGACGACAAAGCGACAGTTACTTTCATTTGCGCGACGAACAAGGCGCATTCAAGAGACGCTTGCAGGGTTGATAACGCTTGCCGCCGGAGCCGTTTTTTCAGGCTCAGGGGTACGATCGAGTCGCACACTGACTCGACGATTTTTCGCACGATTTGCCGCACTGGAATTGCGCACCAAAGGATACTGCTCACCGTGGAAACGCAAGGTGATTTGTGACTCTTGCAGGCCGTTCTCCTTGAAATAGTCCATCACGGCCAGCGCTCTGCGTCGGGACAAGTCCCGGTTGGTCAAGCGATTGCCGGTATTGTCGGAGTGACCGTCCAGCGTGACGTGGTTTACCGTAGGATCTGCCTTCATATAATCAACCATGACTTGCAGATTGATCCGCGCCTGAGCGTCCAGCTCAATACCTCCCCCCGGGAAGCCAATCTGAGTTTGGCGTACCTGTTCAAAGTTTTTCGGCAGCAGCTTGGCAGTACATGCCTCGTAATCACCATAAGCCTGACGGAACTTGACCGGTAACAAGCGAACCTCCGAGAGCCCACCTGACGAGGAGTAATGCCTGACCAACGGACTGCGACCTTCCAGCAACCCTCTGACCAAACTGCCTGCCTGGGCCTGAGAGCTGTTAAACAGCACGTGGCCGCGGTTTATGCGCACCGCCCCCAAATTAATATCACCACGCCCTGGCTGCCAGGGTGCAGCCGCAGCCAGCAGCGTCGCAGACCCTTCACCCATCATCGAGTTGTAGGCATTCAAACGGAAAACCGCTTGCTCACCCGCACGACGCACAAAGGCACCGGAACCGAAATCAGTGATGGGCTGAATCAGACGACACTCGAACTTGTCACCTTCTACCTTCCACTCGATATTCTCCAGACGCGTCTGGAAAGTCAGGGCCATGGCAGGCAGGCTGGCAAACATACTGAGTAGGGCTAGATAACGCTGGCGCACGGGAGGCTCCACAGGCTTGTACGGCAAAAAAACAGCAAACAGATTTACGGCATTCTCAAGAGATATCGGTTAAGCGCCACAAAACTTGATAGCGAGTGCCTGAGAGAGTGTTTTCCGGTAGCATTCGCCTCAGTTTGACCCGCCTGGAATCCCCAATGTCCGACCGCCTGACCCTGCTGCGTCCCGACGACTGGCACATACATCTTCGCGATGGCGCCATGTTGCCTCACACTGTCGCGGATGTTGCGCGCACTTTTGGCCGCGCCATCATCATGCCCAACCTGGTACCTCCGGTGCGTAATGCAACCGAAGCAGATGCCTATCGCCAGCGTATTTTAGCTGCGCGCCCTGACGGTAGCCGCTTCGAACCGTTGATGGTCCTTTACCTCACCGATCGCACACAGCCTGAAGATATTCGTACGGCCAAGGCTTGCGGTTTCGTTCACGCTGCCAAGCTTTATCCTGCTGGCGCCACAACCAACTCCGACTCTGGCGTCACCAGCATCGATGCCATTTTCCCGGTGCTTGAAGCCATGGCCGAAGTCGGCATGCCATTGCTGATCCACGGCGAAGTGACACGCAGCGATGTGGATGTATTCGATCGCGAAAAAATCTTCATCGACGAGCACATGCGCCGCGTTGTGGATCGCTTTCCTACGCTGAAAGTTGTGTTTGAGCACATAACCACTGCCGATGCAGTGCAGTTCGTCAACGAGGCCTCGGCCAACGTCGGCGCAACCATCACCGCTCATCACCTGCTCTACAACCGCAACCATATGTTGGTGGGGGGCATTCGCCCGCACTTCTATTGCTTGCCTATTCTCAAGCGCAACACCCATCAAGAAGCGCTGTTGGATGCGGCAACCAGTGGCAGCGAAAAGTTTTTCCTGGGTACCGATTCGGCCCCGCATGCCCAACACGCAAAAGAAGCGGCGTGCGGCTGTGCTGGCTGCTATACCGCATACGCGGCCATTGAGCTGTATGCCGAAGCCTTTGAACAGCGCAATGCGCTGAACAAACTGGAGGCATTTGCCAGCTTGAACGGCCCGCGCTTCTACGGTTTGCCGCCAAGCGCCGAACACATCACCCTGGTTCGCCAGGAGTGGACCGCCCCAAGCAGCCTGCCCTTCGGCGAGCTGACCGTAATCCCGCTGCGCGCCGGTGAAAAACTGCGCTGGCGCCTGCTGGAGGAACAGTTGTGAGTGACGACCATTTTGATGACGAACACGAAGGCGGTCATAGCGGCCCTCGCCACCCAATGGCCGAGCGCTTTCGCGGTTACCTGCCGGTTGTGATTGATGTTGAAACCGGTGGTTTCAATTGCGCGACCGATGCATTGCTGGAAATTGCCGCTGTGACCATCGGCATGGACGAAAAAGGCTTCGTGTTCCCCGAGCACACCTATTTCCACCGTGTTGAGCCGTTCGAAGGTGCCAACATCGAAGCCGCTGCGCTGGAGTTCACCGGCATCAAGCTTGATCACCCACTGCGAATGGCCGTTAGCGAAGAAACCGCGCTGAATGACATCTTCCGTGGCGTACGCAAAGCCTTGAAAGCCAACGGCTGCAAGCGAGCCATTCTGGTAGGCCATAACAGCAGTTTCGATTTGGGCTTCCTGAACGCTGCTGCCGCGCGCCTGGACATGAAGCGTAATCCGTTTCATCCCTTCTCAAGCTTTGACACTGCAACACTGGCAGGCTTGGCCTATGGTCAAACCGTTTTGGCCAAGGCGTGTCAGGCTGCTGATATCGACTTCGACGGGCGCGAAGCACACTCGGCACGTTACGACACCGAAAAAACAGCTGAGCTGTTCTGTGGCATCGTCAACAGCTGGAAACAAATGGGCGGTTGGAAAGACTTCAACGACTGATTCAGTCGCTTGGACTTTCTTGCCAGCCTAAAAAAACCGGACACTGAGTCCGGTTTTTTTATACCTGAAGCGAACGCTTACAGCTTGTCAGCGTTCTCGGTCAGGTAAGCAGCAACACCCGCAGTCGAAGCGGTCATGCCTTTGTCGCCTTTTTTCCAGTTGGCAGGGCACACTTCGCCGTGCTCTTCGTGGAACTGCAATGCATCAACCAGACGCAGCAACTCGTCCATATTGCGGCCCAGTGGCAGGTCGTTAACGATCTGCGAGCGAACAACGCCCTTGTCATCGATGAGGAAAGCACCACGGAAAGCGACACCACCTTCGGACTCAACGTCGTAGGCTTTGCAGATTTCGTGCTTCATGTCCGCAGCCATGGTGTATTGCACCTGACCGATACCACCGTTGTTAACTGGGGTATTGCGCCACGCATTGTGTGTGAAATGGGAGTCGATAGAGACTGCAACCACTTCAACATTACGTGCTTTGAACTCAGGAATGCGGTGATCCAGGGCAATCAGCTCCGATGGGCACACAAAGGTGAAGTCCAGCGGGTAGAAGAACACCAGGCCGTATTTGCCTTTGATCGCGGTGGACAGCGTGAAGCTGTCAACGATTTCGCCATTGCCCAGAACAGCGGCTACGGTGAAGTCAGGGGCTTGTTTGCCTACGAGTACGCTCATGGATATCTCCTGATGTGCAGCGTGAAGAACGGGAACTGGCTAACCTTCGTTGAAAGGCGTTATTACAGCCAGCGCTCGCGTGAAAAGATCGCGCATCATACACCGCTCGTCGGAACCGGCCTTACCCCTTTTTCATGGCAAGTGCAGATCATCGCGGCACCGTTCGTCAGCCACACCAAATCGAGGCCCTATCGAGACCTAAGTTGCTTTGACAATCATTCTCGTTAACATTAAGATCCATCGCATTGAATCCCAACCAGCGATGGTTCTTATTTATGTACGTTTGCCTTTGCACTGGCGTCACCGATGGAAAAATCCGCGACGCAATCTACGACGGTTGCTGTAGCTACCGTGAAGTCCGCGAAGCGACGGGTGTTGCCAGCCAATGCGGCAAATGTGCATGCCTGGCCAAACAAGTGGTTCGTGAAACCTTGACGTCACTACAAGCCAGCCAGGCCGTTATGAGTTATCCCGCAGATTTTTCAGCTGCCTGAATAAGCCATTTTCAAAGAACCGGACTAATGTCCGGTTTTTTTATGCTCTGAATTCAAGTGCTTAGCGTCTAGACGCGGAACACAAACATTCTTATTCCGATTAATTTTCATTTATTATTCAACTACTTAGGTTTGACAGCTGTAAGTGCGCGGCTCAAACTCTGGCGCATATACAGTTAACTAAGGCAGGCCCTCGCGATGAAAGGCGACATTTCAGTCATCCAGCACCTCAATAAAATCCTCGGCAACGAGCTGGTCGCAATCAATCAATACTTCCTGCATGCACGCATGTATCAGGACTGGGGCCTGGAAAAGTTGGGCAAGCATGAGTACAACGAGTCCATCGATGAGATGAAACACGCTGACAAGCTGATCAAACGCATTCTGTTTCTAGAAGGTCTGCCTAACGTGCAGGACCTGGGCAAGCTGCACATCGGCGAGCACACCAAAGAAATGCTTGAGTGCGACCTGCGTATTGAGCGCACCGGCCATGCTGATCTAAAAGCTGCCATTGCCCATTGCGAAGTTGTCGGCGATTTCGGCAGCCGTGAACTTCTCGAAGATATTCTTGAATCTGAAGAAGAGCACATTGACTGGCTGGAGACTCAGTTAGGTTTGATCGACAAAGTCGGTATTGAGAACTATCTGCAATCTCAAATGGGTGAATAAGCAACTTCGCACTCATTAAAAAACCCCGCCCTGTTCATCGCAGGGCGGGGTTTTTTATTGTGCGCTAATAGTTAGCGCACCACCGTCATCACGCTTCGGTCTTGGCAGCTGCTGCTTTCGCGGCGGCTTCTTTGATCAGCGTTTGCAGCTCACCAGCGGCATGCATCTCAGCCATGATGTCGCTGCCGCCCACCAATTCACCGCCTACCCACAATTGAGGAAAGGTTGGCCAGTTGGCGTACGTTGGCAGGTTGGCGCGAATTTCCGGGTTTTGCAGGATGTCCACGTAAGCGAACTTTTCACCGCAGCCCATCACAGCCTGAGCAGCTTTAGCCGAAAAGCCGCACTGCGGGGCATTCGGCGAGCCTTTCATGTAGAGCAGAACGGTATTGTTGGCAATCTGTTCTTTAATAGTTTCGATGATATCCATGGAGCACCTCGGCTGAACTTTCCGACTCAGTTGTCGGCACGGTGGCGCATTGTAACGGAAACACAAGCAAGACGCTCGGTCGGCCCCACAGACGATAGTCTGCTTCTGCCGCCCATAAATTGCCAAGCAATGTCAGGGCAGTGTACAAATGGGCATCTGAGGGCAGGAAGCCATCCTCCAGGTGATCCAGATACACGCTAACGGCGGACGAACGGAACCTGAACCCTCTAAAAAAACACCCTGATTGGCAAGACGCGACATTTCCTTATAAGATCGCGCCTTCCCCTATTTCGTCGCCCCGTGCGGCTTACGCCGCAGGTCTCGCCCGTTTTTGTGAAAATCCCGGCTTTGAGCATCTGCAGTCGTTGTAAAAAAGGTAGCTAATGATGAGCGCAAGGCACTTTCTCTCCCTCATGGATTGCACGCCCGAAGAGCTAATCAGCGTGATTCGTCGAGGCATTGAGCTCAAGGACCTGCGCCATCGCGGCGTACTCTTCGAACCTCTGAAAAACCGCGTGCTGGGCATGATTTTCGAGAAATCGTCGACCCGCACCCGCTTGTCCTTCGAGGCCGGCATGATCCAGCTCGGCGGTCAGGCCATCTTCCTGTCGCCGCGTGACACCCAACTGGGCCGCGGCGAACCTATCGGTGACTGCGCCATTGTCATGTCGCGCATGCTTGATGCCGTGATGATTCGTACCTTCGCTCACAGCACCTTGACTGAGTTCGCGGCCAATTCCCGCGTTCCCGTGATCAATGGTCTGTCAGATGACTTGCACCCCTGCCAACTACTGGCTGACATGCAAACGTTCATGGAGCATCGCGGCTCGATCAAAGGCAAGACCGTGGCCTGGATCGGCGACGGTAACAACATGTGCAACAGCTATATAGAAGCGGCCATTCAGTTCGACTTCCAGCTGCGCATCGCTTGCCCGCAAGACTATGAACCCAACCCGCAGTTTGTTGCCTTGGCAGGCGAACGCGTGACCATCGTGCGCGATCCACGCGAGGCGGTTAAAGGCGCGCACCTGGTGAGTACGGATGTCTGGACGTCCATGGGCCAAGAGGAAGAAACGGCCAAACGCTTGAAGCAGTTCGCCCCTTACCAAGTCAATAAAGCGCTGCTCGACCTGGCTGCCGAAGACGTGCTGTTCATGCACTGCCTGCCCGCTCATCGCGGCGAGGAAATCAGTGTCGACTTGCTTGACGACCCGCGCTCAGTCGCCTGGGATCAAGCCGAAAACCGTCTGCACGCACAAAAAGCGCTGCTCGAATTCCTCGTTCAACCGGCGTACCACCACGCATGAGTCAGCCTCTACTGCTTAACCTGCGCGATCTGGCCTGCGGGTATCAAGGCCAGAGCGTGGTACAGAACCTCAACTTGCACCTCAATGCAGGCGACATCGGTTGTCTGCTGGGCTCTTCAGGGTGTGGCAAAACCACAACCTTGCGCGCGATTGCAGGCTTTGAACCCGTTCATCAAGGAGAAATCCAGCTGGGCGGTGAAATCATCTCCAGCGCCGGGTTCACCTTGGCGCCCGAAAAACGCCGGATCGGCATGGTGTTTCAGGACTACGCGCTGTTTCCCCATCTCAGCGTGGCAGACAACATTGCGTTCGGTATTCGCAAACTTCCAGGCAAAGAGCGCATTACTGAAGAGTTGCTCGAACTGGTCAACCTGAAGAACCTTGGCAAGCGTTTCCCCCACGAGCTATCGGGTGGGCAACAGCAGCGTGTAGCACTCGCCCGTGCGCTGGCGCCAGAACCGCAACTGCTATTGCTTGATGAGCCGTTCTCGAATCTGGACGGTGAGTTGCGGCGCAAGCTGAGCCACGAGGTACGGGACATTCTGAAAGCCCGTGGCACCAGTGCGATTTTGGTGACACACGATCAAGAAGAAGCCTTCGCTGTTAGCGACCACGTCGGCGTGTTCAAGGAAGGTCGTCTCGAACAGTGGGATACGCCCTACAACCTGTATCACGAACCGCTCACACCCTATGTCGCAAGTTTTATTGGCCAGGGTTACTTCATTCGTGGCCAATTGCTCAGCCCGGAATCGGTTCAGACCGAGCTGGGCGTGTTGCAAGGCAATCGGGCTTATACCTGGCCAACAGGGGGTGCTGTCGATGTATTACTGCGCCCGGACGACATCGTCTACGCACCGGACAGCAACTTGAAAGCGCGCATTATCGGTAAAACGTTTTTGGGGGCTTCAACGCTGTATCGTCTGCAATTACCGACAGGCAGCCAGCTGGAATCCATTTTCCCAAGCCACGTGGACCATTTACCTGGCACAGAAGTGGGCATCCGGGTCGCGGCAGAGCATTTAGTGATGTTTCAAACCAGTGGCAGCACCGCTGCGCAAATCCCGCACAGCGAGGCCGGCGTAAGACGCATGAGCACGTCCCACTGAAAAACGACAACCTGCCCAGACGGATGTATAACGTGCAGGCGCTGTGCTCTCGTGCGGCTTAACCCGCAACAGCGCCGCTACAGCGAGCAAACACTGACGCCTGTAGCGGCTGATCAATCTCGCCCAATGTTGGCAAAGGTGGCCTGTGTCTGCGCTGCCAACACGCCTGGCGCCAGCTCGACCTCAAGCCCGCGTCGCCCCGCACTCACATAAAGAGTGGTTAAATCCTGTGCACTGCTATCTATAAAGGTACGCAGACGCTTCTTTTGTCCCAACGGACTGATCCCACCCAGCAAATACCCTGTCGCTCTTTGCGCCGCCGCAGGGTCAGCCATCTCGGTTTTTTTAACCCCCGCGGCATGAGCCAACGCTTTGAGATCAAGACTTCCGACGACTGGTACCACAGCGACCAACAATTCACCTTTTTCACTGCTCGCCAACAGCGTCTTAAACACCCGACCAGGCTCTAGCCCCAGTTTCTCTGCGGCCTCTAGCCCATAAGAAGGCGCTTTGGGGTCGTGCTCATAGCTGTGTACCTGGTGTTGTGCGCAAACTTTTTTCAGCAGGTCCAGTGCGGGGGTCATGTGCGTTCCAATCGTGCAGTGAGTAAAGACAATCGCGTGCGGATTTTAGGCCATCTGCCCGTAAAAAGGCGTTGGAACGGGCGTTCCGAATTAAATTCCTGATGAATCGTTACACCTGCTCCTACCAATTTGTAGCCTTTGCTTACAGAAAAACAAGCCCCAAAACATCTCCCAAAAGTCAGAATACGACGGCTCGTTCACTTTCGACCTTTGACAGCCGTGTTTCTTGTCTATATTTTTTCGATTCTGAATATATACGCTCGATACCTGAACATTTTTATCCGCACACGAAAACCGGGCGCAAAGCTTCCCGGTTTTTGTGCAGCTTCACGACCAACCTGACTGACGACGTCAAAAAACAACAAAAAAGAGGTTTCAAAATGACGACTGCATCGCAGCACCCAACGCTTTCAGGCCAGTGTATGGCCGAATTTCTCGGCACCGCACTTCTCATCTTCTTTGGTACAGGTTGTGTCGCAGCCCTCAAGGTGGCGGGCGCCAGCTTTGGCCTCTGGGAAATCAGCATCATCTGGGGCATTGGCGTCAGCATGGCGATTTACCTGACCGCGGGAGTTTCAGGCGCTCACTTAAACCCCGCAGTCAGCATCGCGCTGTGCCTGTTCACCGATTTTGAAAAACGAAAACTGCCGTTTTACATCCTCGCCCAAGTGGCTGGTGCCTTCTGCGCCGCAGCATTGGTGTACACCCTCTACAGCAACCTGTTCTTCGATTACGAACAAACTCACCAGATGGTGCGCGGTAGCAAGGAAAGCCTGGAGTTGGCGTCGGTGTTCTCAACCTACCCACACCCGGCGCTCTCAACATTGCAGGCGTTTCTGGTTGAGATGGTGATCACCGCTATCCTGATGGGCGTAATCATGGCCCTCACTGATGACAAGAATGGTCTGCCACGCGGCCCATTGGCGCCGTTACTGATCGGCTTGCTGATTGCTGTGATTGGCAGCTCGATGGGCCCGCTGACCGGCTTTGCGATGAACCCGGCACGTGATTTCGGGCCTAAACTGATGACCTTTTTTGCGGGTTGGGGGGAAGTTTCTTTCACCGGCGCGCGGGATATCCCTTATTTTCTGATCCCCATCTTTGCACCGATCGTCGGTGCCTGCCTCGGCGCAGCGATTTATCGCGGGATGATTGCCCGCCACCTGCCTGCCGTCGAAGCTGTGGCAACGGATGCCCAAGCCAGCGCTGAGGTAAAAACAGCGTCCTGACATCGATTTATGAAACGGGGCGCAGCAGATCACTGCCCGTTAACGCTCTCGCGCCCTGAACCCATTACTTCATTCTGCAAGGCAATCCCATGACCGACATTCAGAATAAGAACTACATTATTGCGCTGGACCAAGGCACCACCAGCTCGCGAGCGATCATCTTTGATCGTGACGCCAACGTGGTTTGCACCGCACAACGTGAGTTCCAACAGCACTACCCGCAAGCCGGCTGGGTTGAGCACGACCCGATGGAAATTTTCGCCACCCAAAGTGCCGTAATGGTTGAAGCCTTGGCACAAGCCGGTCTGCATCATGACCAAGTGGCCGCCATTGGTATCACTAACCAACGCGAAACCACCGTTGTGTGGGACAAAATCAGCGGCCGTCCCATCTACAACGCGATCGTTTGGCAATGCCGACGCAGTACCGAGATCTGCGAACAGCTCAAACGCGACGGCCACGAGCAATACATCAGCGAGACCACCGGTCTGGTCACCGACCCGTACTTCTCGGGCACCAAGCTGAAATGGATCCTCGACCACGTTGAAGGCAGCCGCGAGCGCGCCCGCAATGGCGAACTGCTGTTCGGCACCATCGACAGCTGGTTGATCTGGAAATTTACCGGCGGCAAGACCCACGTCACCGACTACACCAACGCCTCGCGCACCATGCTCTTCAACATCCATACGCTGGAATGGGATGCGAAGATGCTGGAAGTGCTCGATATCCCGCGTGAAATGCTCCCAGAGGTCAAATCCTCCTCCGAAATCTACGGTCGCACCAAAAGCGGCATCGCCATTGGCGGCATCGCAGGCGATCAGCAGGCCGCTTTATTCGGCCAGATGTGCGTAGAACCGGGCCAGGCGAAAAACACCTATGGCACCGGTTGTTTCCTGCTGATGAACACCGGCACCAACGCGGTCAAATCCACACACGGCATGTTGACCACCATCGCCTGCGGTCCCCGTGGCGAAGTTGCCTACGCATTGGAAGGTGCAGTTTTCAACGGTGGCTCCACCGTGCAATGGCTGCGTGACGAACTAAAAATCATCAACGATGCGCACGACACCGAATATTTCGCCAATAAAGTCAAAGACAGCAATGGCGTGTATCTGGTCCCGGCGTTTACCGGTCTTGGCGCACCGTATTGGGACCCGTATGCACGGGGTGCTCTGTTCGGTCTGACTCGGGGCGTACGTGTAGATCACATCATTCGCGCAGCTCTTGAGTCGATTGCCTACCAGACTCGCGACGTACTCGACGCCATGCAGCAGGACTCGGGCGAACGCCTTAAAGCCCTGCGCGTCGACGGTGGCGCAGTCGCCAACAACTTCTTGATGCAGTTTCAGGCTGACATCCTGGGCACCATGGTGGAACGGCCGCAAATGCGCGAAACCACAGCGTTGGGCGCTGCCTACCTGGCGGGTCTGGCATGCGGTTTCTGGAGCAGCCTGGACGAGTTGCGTGGTAAAGCCGTCATCGAACGCGAGTTCGAACCAACGCTGGACGAAGCCAACAAAGAGAAGCTCTACGCTGGCTGGAAAAAAGCCGTGAGCCGCACCCGCGATTGGGAACCTCACGAAGAAAACAACTAAGCAAGGCAGGCAATGCCAGAAGCTGACGCCTGAGGCGTTGGCTTCTATCAACTGACTTCATGGCGCCTGTGAGTAGCAGGCGGCGCTTTCCTGCGGCATCATGGGCGAATTTGCTTCGCCGCCCAAAGGAAACTCCATGAATCTGCCTCCACGCCAACAGCAGATCCTCGAACTCGTTCGCGAGCGCGGCTATGTCAGCATCGAGGAAATGGCGCAGTTGTTCGTCGTCACACCGCAGACCATTCGTCGCGATATCAACCAATTGGCCGAAGCCGATTTGTTGCGTCGCTACCACGGTGGAGCAGCCTATGACTCCAGTGTTGAAAACACCGCCTACGCCATGCGCGCGGATCAAATGCGCGATGAAAAACGCCGTATCGGCGAAGCCATCGCTGCCCAGATTCCTGACCACGCCTCGATCTTTATCAACATCGGCACCACCACCGAGTCGATAGCCAGAGCGTTACTCAACCATAGCCACCTAAAAATCATCACCAACAACCTGCATGTCGCCTCAATTCTGAGCGCCAAGGATGACTTTGAAGTCCTGATTGCAGGCGGTAACGTGCGTCGCGACGGCGGCATCGTTGGTCAGGCCAGTGTCGACTTCATAAACCAATTCAAATTCGACTACGCCTTGGTAGGTATCAGCGGTATCGATTCAGACGGCAGCCTGCTGGACTTCGACTACCAAGAAGTACGCGTTTCCCAAGCCATCATTGCCAATGCCCGGCAAACCATACTGGCCGCAGACTCCAGCAAGTTCGGACGTAACGCGATGGTACGCCTGGGTCCAATCACACTGATCGATTGCCTGGTGACCGATCAACCACCCGTGCCAGAGCTGGCTCAATTGTTGGCCCAGAACAAAATCCGCCTCGAAGTGGTGTAACTGCATTCCACGCTAATCTGTAGGCGTTAGGGCAGGCTGCGATTTTTGGCGGTTATTTCGTAATAGATATTGGCCAGATATCAAGACGCAGCCTTCGCGCATCAGCAGCTTCTACCTAATGCATATCGGCAAAATGTTCGAAATTCTTCCTTTCAGCCCTCTTCGATGAGTTTTTTCAATCGAAGGGTGCTGGCTGCCCGCCTGTTTATCCGCTACCATTTTCGAAAATGAACATTAATGTTCGAATTCAAATATGCGTAAACAACGCGAGGCTCATCCATGTCGCACAACACCTTGCCTGCCACCCCTCTCGCCGAGGTCTACGATGTTGCCGTGATTGGCGGCGGGATCAACGGTGTCGGCATCGCCGCAGACGCAGCCGGGCGCGGCTTGTCGGTTTTTCTGTGTGAAAAAGATGACCTCGCCAGCCACACATCTTCAGCCAGCAGCAAGCTGATTCACGGCGGTCTGCGCTACCTCGAACATTACGAGTTCCGTCTGGTGCGAGAAGCCCTGGCTGAGCGTGAAGTGCTCCTGGCCAAAGCCCCACACATCGTTAAACCGATGCGTTTCGTGTTGCCGCACCGCCCCCACCTGCGTCCTGGCTGGATGATCCGCGCGGGTCTGTTCCTTTACGACCATTTGGGTAAGCGTGAAAAGCTGGCAGGCTCCAACAGCCTCAAGTTCGGCGCAGACAGCCCGCTCAAAGCTGAAATTACTAAAGGCTTCGAATATTCGGATTGCTGGGTCGATGACGCCCGCCTTGTCGTGCTCAATGCAATGGCCGCGCGCGAAAATGGCGCTCATGTGCATACCCAAACCCGCTGCGTGGGGGCTCGTCGCAGCAAAGGCTTGTGGGAATTGAACCTGGAACGCGCTGACGGCAGCGTGTTCTCGATTCGCAGTAAAGCGCTGGTCAACGCTGCCGGCCCCTGGGTTGCCAAGTTCATCAAGGACGATCTCAAGCTCGAATCGCCCTATGGCATTCGCCTGATTCAAGGCAGCCACTTGATCGTACCCAAGCTGTATGACGCGCCGAATGCGTTCATCCTGCAAAACGAAGACCAGCGGATTGTGTTCACCATTCCGTACATGGACCAGTTCACCATCATCGGTACCACTGACCGCGAATACACCGGCGACCCGGCCAAGGTCAGCATTACCGAAGAAGAAACCGAGTACTTGCTGAACGTGGTCAACGCCCACTTCAAAAAGCAAGTAAGCCGTGCCGACATCTTGCGCACTTACTCCGGCGTGCGGCCCCTGTGCAACGACGAATCCGATAACCCGTCGGCTGTGACACGCGATTACACACTGGCCCTGTCCGGCGTACCGGGTGAAGCGCCCCTGTTGTCGGTATTCGGTGGCAAGCTGACCACGTATCGCAAACTGGCTGAATCGGCGATGGCGCAACTGACGCCCTTCTTCACGCAGATCAAGCCAAGCTGGACTGCCAGCGCCACACTGCCTGGCGGCGAAGACATGACCACACCGGCTGCCTTGAGTGCCGCCCTGATCAAGGCTCACGGCTGGCTCGATGCTGCCATTGCCAAACGCTGGGCAATCACTTACGGCAACCGCGCATGGCGCCTGCTGGACAGCGCTCAAAGCCTTGAAGACATGGGGGAGCACATCGGCAGCGGCCTCTATAGCCGAGAAGTGGATTACCTGTGCACTCAGGAATGGGCACTGGATGCACACGACATCCTGTGGCGTCGCACCAAGCTGGGCCTGTTCACCACCGCTCAAGAGCAGGAACACCTGGCGCGATACATGACCAGCCTCAACCTCAAACACCGCAAAGTTGAAGCGGCTTAACGCCCAAACCTCGCAAAACCTCTAGGGGCGAATCCGCCCCTAGAGATGGCCTTGTGCCTGCCCTCCATTCGGATTTCCGAACAGCCTTGCCCATGCCTATTCGGCTTTCCGGGCGACAGGGGCTTTTCCTCCGCACTCCATAAACAAATAAAACGATATAAAACAAAGACTTAAAGTTATTTTTAAAGTCTGGCACGACTCATGCTCTACACTCAGGGCCGACTGCTTAAACAGCGTTAGCCTGTTGAGTGGCTCGAAGTACATAAAGGGTCCAGTGAACTGGCTCAATAAAAAAAACAATGTCGAGGAAACACCGATGCGCATCGTTCCGCAACTTTTGGCCGCAGCTATTGCTGCCGCTCTGATTAGCACTCCAGTTTTTGCTGCCGAATTGACCGGCACACTGAAGAAAATCAAAGAATCCGGCACCATCACCCTCGGGCATCGTGACTCCTCCATCCCGTTCTCTTACATCGCGGACGCTTCCGGCAAGCCGGTTGGCTACTCCCACGATGTGCAACTGGCAATCGTTGAAGGGCTGAAAAAGCAACTCGACATGCCAGAGCTGAAGGTCAAGTACAACCTGGTCACCTCCCAGACCCGTATCCCGCTGGTACAAAACGGCACTGTTGACGTTGAATGTGGCTCCACCACCAACAACGCAGAGCGCGCTCAGCAAGTCGACTTCTCGGTCGGCATCTTCGAAATCGGTACCCGTCTGCTGTCCAAAAAGGACTCGACCTACAAAGATTTCGCTGATCTCAAAGGCAAGAACGTCGTGACCACCGCGGGTACAACGTCCGAGCGCATCCTCAAGTCCATGAACGCCGACAAGCAAATGGGCATGAACGTGATCTCGGCCAAAGACCACGGCGAAGCCTTCAACATGCTGGAGTCGGGCCGCGCTGTTGCATTCATGATGGACGACGCCCTGCTGGCCGGTGAAATGGCCAAAGCCAAGAAGCCAACTGACTGGGCCGTAACAGGCACGCCACAGTCGTATGAAATCTACGCGTGCATGGTGCGCAAAGGCGACCCGGATTTCAAAAAAGCAGTGGATGACGCCATCGTTGCGTACTACAAGTCCGGCGACGTCAACAAGTCCTACGCCAAGTGGTTCGAATCGCCAATCCCGCCTAAAGGCCTGAACCTCATGTTCCCGATGAGCGACAAGGTCAAAGAGCTGATCGCCAATCCAAACGACAAACCAGCGCCAGAAGTCAAAATCTGATAGCGGCCTGTATTGACTCCCGAGTGTGAACGATCGCACTCGGGATGCTTGGATCACCTGCTGTACTCGCTACTGACTGCATGAGAAAGCACTCGACCCGCTGGTTGTCGAGCGGGGAGTGTGTGCCTGACGATCGTGTCAGGTGTGAACGGATTCCCTGAAGCAAGTGCGTGTTTATAGAACCAACTGAGGGGAGACCCTGCATGAATTACAACTGGGACTGGACCGTGTTCTTCAAGTCCACCGGCGTAGGCAGCGAGACATATCTCGACTGGTTTATTTCGGGCTTGGGCTGGACCATCGCGATCGCTGTCGTTGCCTGGATTGTTGCGCTGGTATTGGGCTCGCTGCTGGGCGTTATGCGCACACTGCCGAACCGTTTTATCGCAGGCATCGCCACGGTTTACGTGGAAATTTTCCGTAACGTACCGCTGCTGGTGCAGCTGTTTATCTGGTACTTCCTGGTACCCGATCTACTGCCACCAAACTTGCAGGAGTGGTACAAGCAAGACCTCAACCCGACCACCTCCGCCTACCTGAGCGTTGTGGTGTGTCTGGGGCTGTTTACTGCCGCCCGTGTCTGCGAACAGGTACGCACCGGTATTGAAGCGTTGCCGCGCGGTCAGGAATCCGCTGCCCGTGCAATGGGTTTCAGCATGGCGCAAATCTACTGGAACGTGCTGCTGCCTCAAGCCTACCGCATCATCATTCCGCCCCTCACCTCAGAGTTCCTCAACGTATTCAAGAACTCGTCGGTGGCGTCATTGATCGGCTTGATGGAGCTGCTGGCGCAAACCAAACAGACGGCCGAGTTTTCCGCCAACCTGTTTGAAGCCTTCACCCTGGCCACGCTGATCTACTTCACCTTGAACATGAGCCTGATGCTGCTGATGCGCCTGATCGAGAAGAAAGTCGCTGTACCCGGCCTGATGTCTCTGGGGGGCAAATAATGGACTTCTTCGATTTCAGCGGGATTGTCCCTGCCCTGCCGGGCCTGTGGAACGGCATGATCATGACCTTGAAGCTCATGGTTTTGGGCGTGATTGGCGGCGTGGCCCTGGGCACTGTACTGGCACTGATGCGTTTGTCATCGAGCAAGTGGATGGCCAACCTGGCCGGCGCTTACGTGAACTACTTCCGCTCGATTCCACTGCTGCTGGTCATCACCTGGTTCTACCTGGCAGTGCCGTTCGTGTTGCGCTGGATCACCGGCGAAGACACTCCCATCGGAGCCTTTGAGTCGTGCATGGTGGCTTTTGTCATGTTCGAAGCGGCCTACTTCTGCGAGATCGTGCGCGCAGGCGTTCAAGCCATCCCCAAAGGCCAGATGGGTGCAGCCAAAGCGCTGGGCATGAGTTACGGCCAGGCCATGCGCCTGATCATCCTGCCCCAGGCCTTTCGCAAAATGACCCCGTTGCTGCTGCAACAAAGCATCATTCTGTTCCAGGACACCTCGCTGGTTTACACCGTAGGGCTTGTGGATTTCCTCAATGCTTCACGCTCAAGTGGCGATATCATCGGCCGCTCCAATGAGTTCCTGATCTTCGCCGGTCTGGTGTATTTCATCATCAGCTTTTCCGCCTCGCTGCTGGTCAAGCGTCTGCAAAAAAGGTTTGCCGTATGATTTCGATCAAGAACATCAACAAGTGGTACGGGGACTTTCAGGTACTGACCGATTGCAGTACTGAAGTCAAAAAGGGTGAAGTGGTGGTGGTCTGTGGGCCGTCCGGCTCCGGCAAATCAACCCTGATCAAGTGCGTCAACGCCCTCGAACCGTTCCAGAAAGGCGACATCGTGGTCGACGGCACCTCGATTGCCGACCCCAAGACCAACCTGCCAAAACTGCGCTCGCGCGTGGGCATGGTGTTTCAGCACTTTGAGCTGTTCCCGCACATGACCATCACCGAAAACCTGACCATTGCGCAGGTCAAGGTGCTGGGCCGCAGCAAAGCCGAAGCCACCAAAAAGGGCCTGGAACTGCTGGAGCGCGTAGGCCTGTCGGCGCACGCCCACAAGCATCCGGGCCAGCTTTCGGGCGGTCAGCAACAGCGCGTGGCCATTGCCCGGGCGTTGGCGATGGACCCGATTGTCATGCTGTTCGATGAGCCTACTTCGGCCCTCGACCCTGAGATGGTTAACGAAGTGCTCGACGTGATGGTGCAATTGGCTCACGAAGGTATGACCATGATGTGCGTAACCCACGAAATGGGTTTTGCACGCAAAGTGGCTAACCGCGTGATCTTCATGGACCAGGGCAAAATCGTCGAAGACTGCGAAAAAGAAGAGTTTTTCGGCGACGTAAGCGCCCGTTCACAGCGCGCCCAGGACTTCCTCAGCAAAATCTTGCAGCACTAAGCAACAGCCATCACCTGTAGGCGCGAACCTGCTCGCGCCTACAGGAAACCATTGATCAACGGCCATTGCGCAGTGGTTGACCCAAGGCATCTGTGATGAAATGCGACCCCACACTTTATCGCGGTGCCCCGCCCTCACTTGCCGTGAAACCTCGTCTGCTTCGCCATTTGCTGTTGCCGCCCTTGATCATCCTGCTGACAATCGGCCTGGGATACGCGGGCTATCGCGTCAGCGAACACTTCGGCATTCGCAACCTGAGCGAAAGCGGTGAACGCCAGTTGGAGCTGCATGCACGCACGGTTGAGAGTGAACTGGGCAAATACACCTACCTGCCCAGCCTGCTGGAACTGGAGTCCAGCGTCTCAAAGCTGTTGGGCGACCCGAATCTGCAACACCGCACCACGGTCAATCAATACCTCGAAGGGCTGAATCGACGTAGTCGCAGCCGCGCCATTTATGTGCTCGACACCACAGGGCGCGTGCTGGCCACCAGCAATTGGCGTGACGCCGACAGTTATCTGGGTGAAGACCTGTCCTTTCGCGCCTATTTTCAAGACGCGGTACGCGGGCAGCCCGGCCGGTTTTACGGCATTGGCAGTACCAGCGGCGAACCCGGCTACTACTTGGCACACGGCCTGGAAGAGCAAGGCAAAATCATCGGCGTCGCAGTCATCAAAGTGCGTCTCGAAGCGCTGGAAGAACGCTGGCAACGCGCCCGCCTGGAAGCCTATGTCAGCGATGAGAACGGCATCATTATCCTGTCCAGCGATCCCTCCCGACGCCTGAAGTCTGTGCGCCCTTTGACCCCCGACATCAAAGAGAAGCTGGCGCGCAGCCTTCAGTATTACTGGTGGCCGCTCAATGAGCTGCAACCCCTGGACCGCGAGCACTTGGCCGAAGGGGTCGAGAAAGTCACTTTCGCCACCAACAGCGAAGTCATTACCGATCACGATCAAGTGAGTTATCTGGCGCAAACCCGCAAGCTAAACGACACGCCGTGGGACATCACCCTGCTCTCTCCCTTACAGGACCTGCGCCGCGAAGCCGCCAACCAAGGCATGCTGGTGGCCGTTGCTTTTGCGTTGCTGGCTTTTTTGCTGATTGCCTGGAACGAGCGGCGCAAAGTCATCGCCACCCGACTGGCCGCACGCGAGGCCCTGCAAGAGGCCAATAACCAGTTAGAACGCAAAATCACCGAACGCACCACTCACCTGCGCGCCAGCAATGAACGCCTCAAAGGGCAGATTCGTGAACGTAGGCAAACAGAAGACACGTTGCGCCGCGCTCAAGACGAACTGGTGCAAGCTGGCAAACTGGCCGCCATCGGGCAAATGTCCACCAGCATCGCTCACGAACTGAATCAGCCATTGGCAGCCTTGCGCACGCTTTCAGGCAATACCGTGCGCTTTCTTGAGCGGGGCGATTTGAAAGTGGCGGCGGACAATCTTGGCACCATCAACAAGCTGGTGGACCGCATGGGGCGCATCACCGCCAACCTGCGCTCATTTGCCCGCCGCGGCGATGATCACGGCCAGGCCAACCTCAATCATGCGGTCGACGCGGCCCTGCAACTGCTGGCCAACCGGCTGGAAGCCTGCGGTGCGCGCCTGCATCGAGACTTCAGCGACGCCGAGCTGAAAATTGACCAAACCCGCCTTGAACAAATACTGGTCAACCTGATCGGTAACGCACTGGACGCCATGCAGGGCCAGACCGCTGCGCCACAGGTGTGGCTTGAGGGGCATTTACAGGAAGGGAAATACCGCCTGCAAGTGCGCGACAACGGTCCCGGCATTGACCCCGAAACCCGCAAGCATCTGTTTGAACCGTTCTTCACCACCAAACCCGGTGAACAAGGGCTTGGCCTGGGCCTGACATTGTCTGCCAGCCTTGCCGCAGCCGCCGGCGGCAACCTCAGCGTCGAATTCCCGGCCAGCGGTGGTGCTGCGTTTGTCCTCTTAATACCGTTGGTGCAACCCGCTAAGGTCGATCAGATATGAACCACGAGTTGAGCGTCCTCATCGTTGAAGACGACCCCCATGTGTTGCTCGGTTGCCAACAGGCCCTGGCGCTCGAAGACATCCGCAGCGAGGGTGTCAGCAGTGCCGAGCAGGCGCTCGCCCTGGTGGGCGACAACTTCCCCGGTATCGTCATCAGCGACATCCGCCTGCCGGGCATTGATGGCCTGGAACTGCTTAAACGCCTCAAGGCTCGCGACGCCAGCCTGCCAGTGGTACTGATTACCGGCCACGGTGACATTTCAATGGCTGTCGGGGCCATGCGCGACGGTGCCTATGACTTCATGGAAAAACCCTTTTCACCGGAACGTCTGGTAGATGCCGCGCGCCGGGCACTTGAACAGCGCAGCCTGGCACGCGAAGTCTGGTCATTGCGCCGACAATTGGCTGAACGCGATTCGCTTGAAGGGCGCATCATCGGCCGCTCTCCAGCCATGCAGCACTTGCGCGAATTGATCGCCAACGTAGCCGATACGTCTGCCAACGTATTGATTGAAGGCGAAACCGGCACGGGCAAAGAGTTAGTCGCACGTTGCCTGCATGACTTCAGTCGGCGCCAGCCTCAGCAGTTTGTCGCACTTAACTGCGGGGGCTTGCCCGAAAACCTGTTTGAAAGTGAAATTTTCGGTCACGAAGCCAACGCGTTTACCGGCGCAGGCAAACGGCGCATCGGCAAGATTGAGCACGCCGACGGCGGGACGCTGTTTCTTGATGAAGTCGAAAGCATGCCGCTCAATTTACAAATCAAGCTGCTGCGGGTACTGCAAGAACGCACGCTGGAACGCCTGGGTTCCAACCACAGCATCGACGTGGATTGCCGAGTCATTGCGGCCACCAAATCCGACCTTGACCACCTGAGCAAAGCCAATCAATTTCGTAGCGACCTTTACTATCGCTTGAACGTGGTCACGCTCGAACTGCCGCCCTTGCGCGAGCGGCGAGAAGACATCTTGCAATTGTTTGAGCATTTCTTGCAGCAGTCCTCCCTTCGCTTCGACCGCACGGCGCCCGAGCTGGACAACCAGACCTTGTCGACCCTGATGAGCCACGACTGGCCGGGCAACGTGCGAGAGCTGCGCAACGTGGCCGAGCGGTTTGCCCTTGGCCTGCCCGCGTTCAAAAAATCCGGCAATAACGTGGCGCAAGGCCTGGGCTTCTCCGAAGCGGTGGAAGCGTTCGAGCGCAACCTGCTCAACGACGCCTTGCAGCGCAGCGGTGGCAACCTGACCCAAGCCAGCCAGGAGCTGGGCATGGCCAAGACCACGCTGTTCGATAAAGTTAAAAAATACGGTTTGGCTCACTAATGGATCTGATTTTAAAAGCGGCGCTCGGGGCTGGGGTGGTCATCATTTTGGCCATGCTGGCAAAAACCAAAAACTACTACATCGCAGGGCTGGTGCCGCTGTTTCCAACGTTTGCGCTGATTGCGCATTACATCGTCGGCAAAGGGCGCTCCCTCGACGATCTTAAAACCACCATCGTTTTCGGTATGTGGTCGATCATTCCTTACTTTGTGTATCTTGCCGCGCTCTACCTGCTGGTAGACCGCATGCGCATTGAAGCCTCGCTGGCGCTGGCCGCTGTGGCCTGGTTAATGGCCGCCACCGTGCTGGTCAGTGTGTGGGTGCGCTTGCATTAACCTTCCACGTAAGGCCGCTTAAAACCTGTAGCTCAGCGCCGTCTGCACCGCGCCCTGATTCACATCGCCCAAGGCCTTGACCATGCTGCTGTCAGCCGCCGAGCCGATCAAGCGGGTCCAGCTTGCACTGGTCACCCAAGACCAATGTTGAGCCAAAGGAAACGATAAATTCTGCGTCAGGCTGATCTGTTGAAACCCGCCACTGGCCTTGTACCCCGAAATCCCTGACGCTTGCGCTTCACTGGCACTCACACCAAAAAACGTCGAAGTCTGGCGCCCGTCCGCGAAGTGGGCCGCCAACTGGCTGCTACCAATGACCCCCAGCCCCAGCGGATAACCCAGCTCGCCGCCTAACTTGCCCAACACCCCGCCTTGCCCGCTTGCGCCCCCCACGGCTTGCCCCACTTGCGCGTACACCCGCCAGAACTCGGCCGGGCTGTATTGCACAAAACCGCCGAGTTGAGCCATGCCTGATACATCACGCAAGCCACGTAATGAGCCATTGGCGTTGCGCCCCGACACGTAGTTAACGAACGGCCCTGCACTCCACCCCTGTGCCTTGAAGACACTCCAGGTCAGGCCATCGTCAGTGTCCAGACTGACATTCCCCCAATCCACATCGAAATACGGTAACGGAACAGTCTCGTAGCGACTGGCGCTTGGGTCGTAGGGCTGATAGCCGACCCCCACGCCGACTTCACCCCTCAGGTCGTCAGCGGCACACGCACCTACAGTGGCGCTCAACAATACGAACAGCAAAACAACCGATAGTGGCGCCTTCATCTCAAGGTATCCCTGTGATTCATGCGCGCATCAATCCTTTTATTGCCTGTTCAGCGCAAGCACTGATGTTGTTTGTAGCGAGCTACAAAAATTGTAGCTCTGGCGTCTTATTTTTTGCTATTGGCTGGTCAAAGCCCCGGCCTGCCGGGCTTTTTCAACTTGGCACAATCAGTGCAATTGCCCTGTGGCAGCGCAACGTGCGCCCCTTCCAACAGGACAATGCTGATGATGCAATGGCATATCGTGTGCGATTTCGACGGAACCATTACGGGCACCGACGTCATCGATAACATTCTTCAACGCTTCGCCGACGCGAGCTGGGAAGCGATCGAAGACCAATGGCTGAAAGGCGAGATCGGCTCACGTGAATGCCTGAGACGTCAACTGTCGTTGGTCCAAGCCTCTCCAGCCCAATTGCTGGCCTATTTCGACAGCGTTGACATCGACCCGCACTTTCCGGATTTCGTCGATCACGTGATCAGCCTCGGGGCGTCCATTGAAGTGGTCAGCGACGGCATCGAACAAGCCATCGCGCGGATCCTGGCGCGTAACTACGTCACCTTGCTGCCAATACTCGCCAATCGCCTGCGCCAAATGGACCAAAACCGCTGGCGTATCGACTTCCCTCACTCCAGCGATGCTTGCCGTGCCGCCTCGGGCAACTGCAAGTGCAAGTCCACACCCAGCGGCAAACGCGTGCTGGTGATTGGTGATGGCCGCTCCGACATGTGCGTGGCCGCGACTGCCGACTTTGTGTTCGCCAAAGACAGTCTGGCCAAACACTGCGAGGACAACGGCATTCCTTACGCACGTTTCGACACATTCGCAGATCTTCCAGCGTTACTCGCAAAACTGCCCAGCAATGCTGCCAACACCCTCCACTTTTCTCGTGAACAGCAGGAACTCTTCAACCATGTCTGATATCCGAATCGCCACCCCTGAAGACCAGATCCTTCTGGATAAAGAAGCCAAATACTGCTCGTACGGCGATACCGTTCACTACATTGAACCGCCGCGTATTTTCAGCCGCTGCGAAGGTTCCTACGTATGGGACACCGAAGACCAAGCCTACCTCGATCTGCAAATGTGGTATTCGGCGGTTAACTTCGGTTACTCCAACCCACGCCTGAACAACGCGCTGAAACAGCAGATCGACACGCTGCCGCAGATCGCCAGCCAATACCTGCACAAAGGCAAGATCGAGCTGTCAGAGTGCATCGCTGTCGACGCCAAGAACAAGTTCGGCCTCGACGGGCGCGTGCACTTCAACGTGGGTGGCTCGCAGTCCATCGAAGACTCGCTCAAAGTAGTACGCAACGCCAGCAACGGCAAAAGCCTGATGTTTGCCTTCGAAGGCGGGTATCACGGCCGCACCCTCGGCGCGTCGTCTATTACGTCGAGCTACCGCTACCGCCGCCGTTACGGGCACTTCGGCGAACGCGCCAACTTCATTCCGTTCCCGTACCACTTCCGTGGGCCAAAAGGCATGACCAAGGAAGAATATGGCAGCCATTGCGTGCAGCAATTCGCCCGCTTGTTCGAGACCGAGTACAACGGCGTATGGGACCCAAAAGTCGGCCAAAGTGAATACGCGGCGTTTTACGTCGAGCCGATCCAGGGCACTGGCGGCTATGTCATTCCGCCGATGAATTTCTACAGCGAACTCAAGCAGGTACTCGATCAGCACGGCATTTTGATGGTAGTGGACGAAATCCAGATGGGTTTCTGGCGCACCGGCAAGCTGTGGTCGATTGAACACTTTGACGTCAAACCCGACGTGATCGTATTCGGCAAGGCATTGACCAACGGCCTCAACCCGCTGGGTGGCATCTGGGCACGCGAGGAGCTGATCAACCCGACGGTCTTCCCGCCAGGATCGACCCACTCCACCTTCGCCTCGAACCCGCTGGGCACCGCGGTGGGCCTTGAAATGTTCAAAATGACCAGCGAAGTCGATTACGGCGCGATGGTCATGGCCAAAGGCAAATATTTCCTGGCCGGCCTGCAAGACCTGCAAAAGCGTTACCCGATCATCGGCGACGTGGACGGCCTGGGCTTGGCCCTGCGCTGCGAAATCTGCGGCCCGGATGGCTTCACACCGGACAAGGCGACGCTGGACTTCATGGTCGAAGAAGGCATGAAAGGCGACATCGAAATCGACGGCAAGCGTCTGGGTTTGATTCTGGACGTGGGCGGTTACTACAAAAACGTAATCACCCTGGCACCGTCGCTGGAAATCAGCTACGCAGAAATCGACTTGGGCATCGCCCTGCTCGACCGCCTGCTGCACCGGGCCATGAAACGGTGAACCCGCCAGAGATCGATCTGGGCGAAGGCGACGCCGGTTTCGTTCTCGGCACAGGTGAGGTCGCGGTGTTGTTGATCCACGGCCTTACCGGCACCCCGACGGAGTTGCGTCGGGTGGCCGTGGGCCTGGCCAAGGCTGGCTGCACGGTGT
Source organism: Pseudomonas sp. TWR3-1-1 (assembly GCF_049896545.1). Lineage (NCBI taxonomy): Bacteria > Pseudomonadati > Pseudomonadota > Gammaproteobacteria > Pseudomonadales > Pseudomonadaceae > Pseudomonas > Pseudomonas sp. TWR3-1-1. Next base: position 504,166 of record NZ_JAFCUO010000001.1, on the reverse strand, counting down.
ACGTGCCCACCTTGGCCGGGCATTGCGCCGATAACGCATACTTGCAGGCCACCGGCTGGCAAGACTGGTATGAAAGTGCGCGCAAAACCTTTGCCGGGATCAGGCAAAAGCACTCACAGGTGTTTGTCGGCGGGCTGTCGATGGGCGCCGTGATGTCGATGTACATGGCGGCCGAACATCCAGGGCAAATCGCGGGCCTGCTGCTGTACTCCACGACCCTGCGTTATGACGGCTGGAACATCCCAAAGGCCGCCGTACTTGTCCCGCTGCTGATGATGGTTCCTTTTGGCGTACACCTGTGTAGCTTCGACGAAAAGCCACCCTATGGGATCAAGAATCCACGTTTGCGGGCCATCGTAGAGCGGCAGATGAAAGCAGGCGACAGCAATAACGCCGGGCTTTTAAGCATGTCAGGTGTGAGCGTGCGCGAACTTCGCCGGTTAATTGCAGCGGTCAAACGCAAAATGCCTGGCGTAATGACACCGACACTGGTGATCCATGCCAGCGAAGACGACATCACCAGCCGCTGGAACGCCGATTATGTTGAACGCCACTTGGGCGGTCCCGTGACCAAAGTGCTGCTCGATAACTGTTACCACATGATCACCGTCGACCTGCAATACCCGCGCGTGATCGAGTTAAGTAATGCCTTTGTGAAACAAAACAGTCTCGAAACGAAGGTCCAAGACCCGCTCTTACAGGGGGCCTGACGTGAAGAATGGCTCCTGAACCCCTCACAGGCTTACCCCGTGTCCTATAAGCCGGGGTCGCTTAGCCTGACAACCAACTTCGATCAGGGCGCTTACCGGCGCTGAATTTCGCGAGTATTCTCAGGCCCTTGAATAACACCACGACATGAGCGGGGGTTACCCGCTCCGACCGCCATGACCGCTTCGATAAGCGAGTATTAATGTCGACCTCTCCCCACTCCGCGCACACGCCACCTCCGTTCAAAGTTTCGCGCTGGACGGTGCAGCGCAAACTGGTGCTGGCCTTTTGGCTAGTCAGTGTTATTCCGACCATGATCGCCTCGGAACTGGCCGCGACCACCTTGTCGCACATTTTCGACAGCAACGTGCGTGTATGGCTTCAAGAATCGACCAAAATCGTCAAGGACGAAATCAGCGAAACCCTGCAAGACAACGCCAGAGCGGCAAAGCTTTTTTTGCAATACACCCACCCGCCTTCCAGCAGTAAAGCCATTCGCCATGATCGACTCACCGCCGACATCGCTGACGCCATGGGTATCGACGTTGTCGCGCTGATACGTGACAGCGACCATAAAGTGGTGTTTAGCACCGCAAGCGACAACATCGTCAAGCAGATCAGCCTGTCACCCAACGCGGTATTGCAAACAATTAACGTAGGCGAGGTCACGACCGGCACAGTAGTGTCGACTTTTCCGGCCCGCCAGGACGGCGTGGACTATCAACTACTGGTGGCGACCAACATCGACAGCAGTTTTCTGATCAGCGTGGCAGAGGTGCACTCTCTGGACCTGCGTCTTTATCTGCATACCCCAAAAGGCTTCGCTGAAATATTCTCCAGCCAGCGTTTTGAAGATAGACAGCCCACAGTACCCAATGCAATCGAGCAAAAACTGCGCGATACCAAGTTGCCCAGTGAGCAGTTCACGAACCGTTATTGCGGCTTGTACTGGCCGATCATTAATGACACGGGCGAGCTGCAAGGCGTGATCTACAGCGGTTTGTTGTGCAACACCAATTTGGTTGGACTGGTGAACCAACCCAACCTGTTTGTGCTGATTTTCCTGCTGGGTTCGATGCTCTCGTTGACTGTTGGCTGGCAGGTGTCCGAGCACCTGACGCGGCCTTTGCGAGCACTTTCTGAAGGCGTGCGCGCGGTCACCGCCGGGGATTACGACCAACGGGTGGACGTTTCCGGGCATGACGAACTGGCCGAATTGAGCAGTACCTTCAACCACATGACATTGCGTTTGGGCGAGCTGCATCACCTTGAGGCGCAACTGCGTCGACGGGATCGCCTACATGCCCTTGGCGAGGTGGCCATGGGCCTGGCCCACGAAATCCGCAACCCACTGGGCATTATCAAAACCGCCACCCAATTGCTGCACCGCCGCGCCGACCTGGGGGAAACCGACAAACGCCATCTCGAATACGTGGTCAGTGAAGTCACGCGCATCAATGACCTGATCACCGACTTTCTCGATTTCGCCAAACCCAGTGCACCCGTGCGCTCAACTCAAGCCGCACGCCCTCTGGTTGAAGACATTCTGGGCTTTTGCAAACCGGAACTTGAAAGCCACCACATAGATGCGCACATCTATGACCAAGCACCCGGTGCCACCTTGTATGCCGATGCACGGCAGTTGAAACAGGCGTTCCTGAACTTGATCATCAACGCCATCGACGCCATGCCTGAAGGCGGGCAGCTCAGCGTAGGCATTGACCAGAAAGACGATTACACCGTCATCAGCATTGCCGACAGCGGCGAAGGGATCGCGCCTGACATGATAGAACGCATCTTCACCCCTTTTGTGACCACCAAAGCCTCAGGCACAGGCTTGGGGCTGGCCAAGGTTTTCTCGATCATGGACAGCCACGACGCACGCATCGAGTGCGTCAGCGACAAGGGCGCAGGTGCCACCTTCAACCTGTACATTCCGTCACATGGAGGGGATGAAGCATGAGTCATAACGTGCTGGTGGTGGACGACGAACCGAAGTTGTGTGACCTGCTCAGCTCAGCGCTCAGCCAGAATGACGTGCACGTGTTCACAGCGAGCAACGGGGTACAAGCACTGGCCATTCTGGAGCAAGAAGACATCGACCTGGTCATCAGCGATTGGCGCATGCCGGGCATGGACGGGCCGCAACTGCTGGCCGAAGTCAAACAACGTTATTCGCACCTGCCGGTGATCGTGATGACCGCCTACAGCACGGTAAAAAATGCCGTGCAGTCCATGCGCAACGGCGCCTATGACTACATCGCCAAGCCCTTCGACATCGACGAGCTGGACATTACTGTCCACAAAGCCCTGCAATTTCGCGACATCCTGCGTGACAACGCACGCATGCGGGCCGAACTGGACCAACACCAGCCCTTCGACAACCTGATTGGCGACAGCCCCAGCTTTCGCCGTGTGTTGCAGGCCATTGACTCAGTACGCGACAGTAGCGCGACGATTTTGCTCACCGGCGAAAGCGGCACGGGCAAAGAGATGGTGGCACGCGCCATTCACAAACATGGCAGTCGCGCCGACAAACCGTTTGTCGCGGTTAACTGTGCGGCCATTCCTGAAGGGCTGCTGGAAAGCGAGATGTTTGGCCATCGCAAAGGCGCATTCACCGGCGCGGTCACCGACCGTGTAGGACGCTTCATGCAGGCTGACAAGGGCACGTTGTTTCTCGATGAAGTCGGCGATATGCCACTGGCGTTGCAGGCAAAGATTTTGCGTGCCCTGCAAGAGCGTGTGATCGAACCCGTGGGTGATCCGCGTGAGCGCAAGGTGGATGTACGGGTGATTGCAGCCACCCATAAAAACCTGCTCGAAGCGGTCGCCAACAAGGAGTTTCGCGAAGACTTGTATTACCGTTTGAATGTGTTCCCGATCCAACTGCCCGCCTTGCGCGAGCGCATAGAAGACATCGCACCGCTGGCGCGGCACTTTGCGCATAACCTGGGGGCAACGGCAGGTAAACGTATCACCGGGTTCAGTCCAGATGCCTTGCAGGCCATGGCCGAATACAACTGGCCGGGCAACATCCGCGAGCTGCAAAATTGCGTCGAGCGCGCCACTATTGTGGCCACCAGCAGCACCATTGAAGACAGCGACCTGCCGCCGTATTTGTTTAGCGCACAACCCCATCAACAATGTGGCGTGCTGGAGTCTGGCCCCAGCGTGCCACCGGATCTGGAAGCGGCGTTGGCCGAGGTTGAAAAGGCCTACATTCTCGCGGCGTTGCAACAGGCCAACGGCGTGCAAGCGGCGGCGGCGCAGCTCATCGGCATTTCAGAACGAAGCTTTTGGTATCGCCTGAAAAAACTCGATATCCATGTCGAAAAAATCGTGCGCTAACCACACCCTGCAGGCGCTGATGCAGGCTGCGATCTATTGATTTGAAGATCAAAAGATGACTGCCTGCGTCAGCGCCTGCATGACGGCGGCCTTAAGCCACCTCGGCGCGCAACTGACGTGCTGCGGCCACCATGTTGATCAACGCGGCTTCCGTCTCGGCCCAGGCGCGGGTTTTGAGGCCGCAGTCCGGGTTCACCCACAGCCGCTGCGCCGGGATACGCTGCGCAGCCTTGCTCAGCAACTTGACCATTTCGGCCGTGTCCGGCACCCGTGGCGAATGGATGTCATACACCCCTGGGCCAATGTCGTTCGGGTAGTCGAACGCTTCAAAGGCGTCCAGTAATTCCATGTCCGAACGGGAGGTCTCAATCGTGATGACGTCAGCGTCCATCTCGGCAATCGACTTGATCACATCGTTGAACTCGCTGTAGCACATGTGGGTGTGAATCTGGGTTTGATCCCCCACGCCCGAGGCACACAGACGGAACGCTTCGACCGCCCAATCCAGGTACTCCTGCCACTTCGCACGGCGCAGCGGTAAGCCCTCACGGAATGCCGCTTCGTCGATTTGCACAATTTTGATCCCGGCTTTTTCCAGGTCGACCACTTCGTCACGAATGGCCAATGCCAACTGTTGCGCCTGCTCCTTGCGCGACACATCTTCGCGCGGGAAGGACCACATCAGCATAGTCACCGGCCCGGTCAGCATGCCCTTCATGACTTTGTCGGTCAGGCCCTGGGCGTATTTGATCCATTCCACGGTCATGGCTTTCGGACGACTCAGGTCGCCGAAGATGATCGCCGGTTTAACGCACCGCGAACCGTAGCTTTGCACCCAGCCATATTGGGTGAATACATAGCCATCCAGTTGCTCGGCAAAGTACTCCACCATGTCGTTGCGCTCGGCCTCGCCGTGTACCAAGACATCCAGCCCCAGACGTTCTTGTGTCTCTACTGCATTACGAATTTCACTGTGCATGGCTTCGGTGTATTCACTGACCGACAATTTGCCTTGCTTGTAGGACTGGCGCGCCAGACGAATAGAAGCGGTTTGCGGGAATGAACCGATGGTGGTGGTCGGAAAGGCTGGCAAATTCAAGCGCGCCCGCTGTACTTCAATGCGTGCAGCAAACGGCGAATGACGCTGGCTATCCGCCTCGCTAATCGCGGCAAGGCGCGCTTGGACGGCGGGCTTGTGAATACGCGGCGACTTGGCGCGACTTTCTTGCACGGCCCGACTTTCGGCCAGGGCTTTTTGCACGCTGGCGTCTTGCGGTTTATTCAGCGCATCACGCAAAACAGCTATTTCGCCACATTTTTGTTTAGCGAACGCCAGCCAGCTTTTCAGTTCGGCATCGAGTTTGGTTTCGCGGTCCAGGTCCACCGGGCTGTGCAGCAATGAGCACGAACCCGCGACCCACAGGTTGTCACCAAAACGCTCTTCGGCTTGTTGCAGTTGCGCCAGCGCGTTTTCCAGGTCGCAACGCCATACGTTACGGCCGTTCACCAGGCCCAGCGACAACACTTTATAGGTCGGCAAACGATCCAGAATCGCGTTCAATTGGTCTGGCGCACGCACCAGGTCTACATGCAGCCCTTCAACCGGCAAGCTGACCGCCAGGCCAAGGTTGTCTTCCAGGCCACTGAAATACGTGGCAACCAACTTTTTAAGCGGCGAGTACTGAAGGATGTGGTACGCACGCTCGAAGGCGTTTTTCCATTCTTGCGGTAAGTCGAGTGACAGAATCGGCTCGTCAATCTGTACCCACTCGACGCCTTGTTCGGCCAAGCGGGTCAGGATTTCACCGTACACCGGCAGCAAGTTTTCCAGCAGGTCGAGTTTGTTGAACTCATCGCCTTTGGCTTTGCCCAGCCACAGGTAAGTCAGCGGGCCGATGATGACCGGCTTGACCTGATGCCCCAGTGCAAGCGCCTCAGCAGTCTCTTCAAACAGTTCGTTCCAGCTCAGTTCAAAACGCTGATCAAGGCTCAATTCCGGCACGAGGTAGTGGTAGTTGGTGTCAAACCACTTGGTCAGTTCCTGAGCATACTGGCCTTTGCTGTGCTCGCCGCCGCAGCAGCTCTGGCTCGCGCCACGGGCCATGGCAAACAAGGTATCCAGGGTCGGGCGGCCTTCGTCATCGAGGGTGCTGGAAAAGCGTTCTGGAATCGCGCCAAACGTCAGCGAATGGGTCAACACCTGGTCGTACCAGGCGAAGTCGCCGACCGGCACAAGGTCAATGCCTGCATCTTTTTGCAGTTGCCAGTGTTTGGCGCGCAATTCACGGCCCACGGCGTTAAGTGCGGCTTGATCGATATCGCCTTTCCAGTAGGCTTCAAGGGCTTTTTTCAGTTCGCGATCCGCACCGATGCGTGGGAAACCAAGATTGTGAGCCAGGGCCATAACGGCATTCCTCCATGTCAGTAATGGCCCAATTATCGACAGACGCATCAACATGAGACAAACTCAACGTTTTCGTGTTCATCATCAAAATTACTCATGGAGCACCCGTGCTGGAAATTCGTCACCTCAAAACCCTGCACGCCTTGCGCGAATCCGACAGCCTGGTCGAGGCGGCAGAGCGCCTGCACTTGACCCAGTCGGCCCTGTCTCATCAGTTCAAAGAGCTGGAAGAACGCATGGGCATGCCGTTGTTCGTGCGCAAAACCAAACCTGTGCGCTTCACCAGTGCGGGTCTGCGCCTGCTGCAACTGGCCGACGCCATGTTGCCGCTGCTGCGGGGTGCAGAGCGAGATATCGCGCGCCTGGTCGGTGGTACGGCGGGCCGCCTGCACATGGCGATTGAATGCCACAGCTGCTTCCAGTGGTTGATGCCCACCATCGACCAGTTCCGTGATGCGTGGCCCGAGGTTGAACTGGACCTGGCATCAGGCTTCGCGTTCGCCCCGCTCCCGGCGCTGGCGCGCGGCGATCTGGATTTGGTGGTCACCTCTGACCCACAAGAGATTGCAGGTCTGACGTACGTGCCGCTGTTCACCTACGAAGCCATGCTGGCCGTTGCCAATCAGCACCCGCTGGCAAGCAAGCCATTTATCGTGCCTGAAGACTTAAGTACCGAAATTCTCATCACCTACCCGGTGGAGCGTGACCGGCTCGACATCTTTACCCGCTTTCTGGAACCGGCTGACGTAGAGCCCGCGCAAGTACGTACCTCAGAGTTGACGGTCATGATGATGCAACTGGTGGCCAGCGGCCGAGGTGTGTGCGGGATGCCGCACTGGGCGCTGCATGAATACAGCTCACGGGGTTACGTGAAAGCCAAGCGCCTGGGAGAAAAAGGGTTGTTCGCCACGCTGTATGCAGCGATTCGCGCAGACATGCTGGATGCGCCGTACATGCGCGACTTCTTGCTCACCGCCAAAGACACCTCGTTCTCGACGCTGGATGGCGTCAGCGCCGTGCGCTAAACCCCGCAAACGCCATTGGCTGCGCTCTTTTGATCTTGAAAACCAACAGATCGCAGCCTGCGCCAACGCCTACAGGGTTTTGTGCTCGGCAACCGTCCGCCAGCGGCGCATATGCACGCGGTCGTAATAGTCTTCCCCCACCCGAATCGCGCAATCCTCCAGCCCCGACTGTTCAAACCCGCAACGCTTGTACAACGCCAGCGCCGCCGTGCTATTGGCGCTGACGGTGAGTTCAATCACTTCGATATCGGATTCTTGCTCAGCCAGAGACACGACCGCCTGCACCAATTGCTCGCCCAACCCCTGACCTCTGAAGCGTTCGCGCACATATAAGCCAAACAAGGTGGACTTGTGCTGCGCCTCTGCCCACGGTTCAAAGGCCAGGCCGACGATCCCCGCCAACTCGCCCTCAATAAATGCGCCGTACAGCGCACTGAGTTCGTCATCCAGCTGCGATTGCCACCAGCTCAGCGGCAAGTGCTCTCGCTGGGTAATCGTGGAGACAAACGCCTCAGGGTGTCGTTCATAGGCCTCTAGCATCAAGTGGCGATAGCCAGCGGCGTGTGAAGGATCAAGCAGTTCTATAGCCATTGAGGGTCCACGTCATAGCGTTTTACGTTGTTCGAGCATCAGCCTTACCGCCAGCGCCGCCAAGACGAACCCCATCACATAACGTTGCACGGCCAACCATAACGGGTTGCGTACAAACCAGACGGCGATGCCCGCGGCGAACAAGGCAATCAGCAAATTGACGGTAAAACTGACGCTGATTTGAATAAGGCCCAACAGGATACTTTGGATAAACATCGAGCCGTGAGCCGGGCTGATGAACTGCGGCAGAATCGAGAGGTAAAACAACGCCACCTTGGGGTTTAGCACACTGGTCAAAAAGCCCATGGCGACCAGTTTCGAAGACGAATCCGGCACCAGCTCACGGGCCTCAAACGGCGAACGTGCGCCGGGTCTAACCGCCTGCCAGGCCATCCACAACAGATAGAACGCACCTGCCCATTTCAAGGCCTCATAGGCCATCGGCACAGCCAAAAACACAGCCGTCAGCCCGACCGCAGCGGCGAGCATGTGAACAAAGAAACCCGCCACCACCCCCACCAAAGACGTCACCCCTGCTGCGCGCCCCTGACAGATCGAACGCGAAATCAGATAGATCATGTTTGGCCCCGGTGTTAGCACCATCAGCACACACGCCGCAGTGAAAATCAGCACATCGTGGGCAGCAATCATCAAGGGTCCTTATCGGCATTCAATCAGTCAGAGGTCGGAATAATCTGGCGGTAGAACGGCAAAATCACCTCACCGGTCAAGGGCGCCAGGGTCAAGCCGCCATCGCCACGGGGATCAATCCATTGCACTTCTTCGATCTCCGCAGCAGGGGCCACGTCAGCGTCGATGTGCAGCAAAAACAACTCGGCCTGCACCTCAAACCCCGGCTCATTCACCGCCGGTGCACAAAAGTGCCCAAGGTAGGTGGCGCGGACCGGGTCAATCTTGAGCGCAAGCTCTTCTTCCAGCTCCCGGGCCAGCGCTTCGATGGGTTGCTCATGGGCATCAATTTTGCCACCCGGCTGCATAAAGGCTTGAGTACCGCGCTTGCGCACCAGCAGGGTTCGGCCGTCGGGACCAATCAGCACAGCGGCGGCGATACGAATGATATTGGTCGGTACAGGCACAGATTGATCGGAACGCGTCACAAGAATTAACCACTCAGAGTGCGAAGACGCGCAGGATCACACGGCCAGACTTCGCTGAAAAGATACAGATCCGTCTTTTTTAGAGGTTTATCAAACCGCTGAAAAGGTTAATAAAACATTGCCTGTAAGGTTCTGTTAAGGTGCGCACCGTCCTGCCCGGAGGCAAGGATTGAGCGCGTAAATAATTACGCCGAGACAAAGGATAAAAGGAGTTTTAAATGTCGAGCATCACTGAGCTAAAAGAACGCGTTAACACTAAAACCTGGAACCTGGTATTGCTGGCTGTTGCAACTGCAGGCCTGTACCCCCTGCTCTGGCTATGGCAGAACCACACGATCATTGATCAAGTGACCCAGCGCCAAACCGCGAACACTACTTACCTTATCTGGCTGGCGGTGTGTATTGGCTGGGGGGGTGCACTGGGCAATACAGGGGATAACGCCCTGATTCTCATTGGTAGCCTTTTGAGCCTTGCCGGGGCTGTTTTGTACATCGTGTGGGCGTTTCGAGCGCGGGCTGCATTGCAAGAATACGCACTTAACGAACACAAAATTGATCTGCGCATGAACGGTTTTTACACCTTCATCTTCAACGTCTATTACATCAACTACTGCATCAACGACCTGCCGGAAGCGCTGCGCAAGCAGCAGATTTTGCAGGGCAAGACGCAAACCACTACCGTTTGATGATGTTTGGCCGCCCCGTTCGAGGGCGGCCAGTTAGGTCTGTGCGTATCAATCTTGAGCCACGGCCTTCGAACCAAATCCCGCGAAACGCTTGTTAAAGCCTGCAATCCTCCCCTCCGATTGCGTCTTGCGCTGCTGCCCGGTGTACACCGGATGCGAGGCGCTGGAAATATCCAGCACCACATAAGGGTACGTGTTGCCATCGGTATGGACATGCGTACGATCCGTGTCCATCGTAGAGCCGATCAGAAAGTACGCGTCGACCGCGGTGTCGTGAAAAAGCACTGTCCGGTAGTCAGGGTGAATGCCAGGTTTCATGGAATGTCTCCGTCGTTAAGGCAAGATCGAAACGTTATACAGTAACCACCATAACCCCTGCAAATGAGAATTTGTTTCAACTCGGCGTTCACGTTAGGTGCCCGCGACTTTCGTCGGGATGCCGCGCCAGGCGAAATCCCGTTCAATGACTAGTCTGCTTTCTGTAATGACGTTTGCTTGATACAGGGCAAACACCGCCCCCGGGAAACCTCCAGGCTAAAGAGAGGGTCCTGACCACACCGTGAGTTCCCGCTTGTGCAGTTCACAAGCCCTTCAGGCGCAATGGCCTGACTGAAAAAACAAGCCTGAAACAGGAAACCGTATGAGCCTGTCACTGTTGAGCCGTTATGCGTTTTTTGCCTTTTGCGTGATTTTCACTCTCGCCAGCCTGCCGTTTATGCACCACGAGTGGTTATGGCCCTTTACTGCTGTGACTCTAGTGTTGAGCCTGATCGGTATTTTCGACCTGCTGCAAACCCCCCACGCCGTGCGCCGTAACTACCCCATCCTGGGCAACATCCGATACATGGTTGAGACCATTCGCCCGGAGATCCGCCAATACCTGCTGGAATCGGACAGCGATGCCCTGCCCTTCTCCCGGGCACAACGCTCGCTGGTGTATTCACGGGCCAAGAATGAAAGCGCTGACAAACCATTTGGCACCCTGATCGATGTGTACCAATCAGGCTTTGAGTTTATCGGGCACTCCATGCGTCCGGCCCCTTTGAGCGACCCGGCGGGTTTTAGAGTGATGGTCGGCGGGCCTCAGTGCACGCAGCCTTACAGTGCATCGGTGTTCAACATCTCAGCCATGAGTTTCGGCTCCCTGAGCGCCAACGCGATTCGCGCACTGAATAAAGGGGCGCAACTGGGTAACTTTGCGCACGACACGGGTGAGGGCAGCATCAGCCCATATCACCGCGAAAACGGCGGGGACCTGACGTGGGAGTTGGGCAGCGGCTATTTCGGCTGCCGCACGGCCGATGGCCGTTTCGACCCGGAACGCTTTGCCGTTCAGGCGCAAAACCCGCAAGTGCGCATGATCGAAATCAAGATGAGCCAAGGGGCAAAACCCGGTCATGGCGGGATTTTGCCAAAAGATAAAGTCACTCAAGAAATCGCTGAAACACGCGGCATCATGATGGGTGAAGACTGCATTTCCCCTTCACGACACAGCGCGTTTTCAACACCCCTTGAGTTGATGCAGTGGATCGCCCAATTGCGTGAACTGTCCGGCGGCAAGCCCGTGGGCTTCAAGTTCTGCCTGGGCCATCCGTGGGAGTTCATGGGCATTGCCAAAGCCATGCTGGAAACCGGCATCTTGCCGGACTTCATCGTCATCGACGGCAAAGAAGGTGGCACCGGGGCCGCACCGGTTGAGTTCACCGATCACATGGGCGCGCCAATGCGTGAAGGGTTGTTATTCGTGCATAACACCCTGGTGGGGCTCAACCTGCGCAGCAAGATCAAACTGGGCGCCAGTGGCAAGATCGTCAGCGCCTTTGATATTGCCAGCGTGTTGGCGATTGGCGCCGACTGGGCCAACTCGGCACGCGGCTTTATGTTTGCCATCGGCTGTATTCAGTCGCAGTCCTGCCACACCAACAAGTGTCCAACCGGCGTAGCCACACAAGACCCATTGCGCCAGCGCGCCTTGGTGGTCCCGGACAAAGCACAACGGGTGTTTCACTTCCATCGCAACACCCTCAAGGGCCTGGCCGAAATGCTGGCCGCCGCGGGCCTTGAACACCCAGCACAGCTACAGGCCAAACACCTGGTGCGACGCGTGTCGGCAACTGAGGTCAAACTGTTTTCGCAGCTTCACGTTTTTCTCAAACCCGGCGAGTTGTTGACCGGAGAAGTTAATGGCGAATTTTATTCGCGCATGTGGCAAATGGCCCGTGCGGACAGTTTTGAAGCCAATGCACTAAACGTTTAAAAAAACAGTGTCGGGGGGGGGGAGCACCTTCCCGACACTCTGTGCCACTTAATCAATGGCGAGAGGAACTACATAACTAGTTGTTCACCCTGAATAGTTGCTCACTCGGTCTACATCGCGATCAACTTTTTAGACTTTTTAGCGCCCGGCATCCTTCCTAGACTCAAGGCACTCTTAGCCATCGGAAGTTGCAGCATGCCAGAACCCCACTCGCCGCCAGTTCCATCTGTAGTGTCCGCCGCAGACTTGCACGAAGTCGGCATTCACCATGATCTTACTAAAGCGGCCACTCAAGAAACCCTCGCACACACCTCACCCGCTTTCATCAATCGACTAAACGAACACCCCTTCACACTTCCCGAATGGTTTATCAACGCCACGCCCGAGCAGCGAACGGCGTTAAAAGAATCGCAACGGCTCAACCAGGCGTCATTCACTGCCGTCAATGCTTACCTGAATAAAATCAGTACCGTAGAAGCGTTTGCGGCACCTTTGTTGGAACGGGCTTTAAAAGATCGATTTGATATCACCTGTGACGTCAAACGTAATGTCATCACCCTCACCACCCTCAACTGGTTCACCAACGAAGTAGAAAGCTCTACGACTCAAACACTGCTTCAGGCCGCACTGCATAACTTTGAACCCGATCAAGCCCAAGCAGGCGGTATCGCGCGCGGGTCATACCTGTGGAGCGCCGCCTCGCATCACTCCAGCGACCCTGCCCCGCAAAAAATTGAAATTGAACCCATGGCGTTTGTGCGCCTGTGCCGAGAGCTGGATATCGGCGGCCAATATCAATCACATTTGAAGGCCCTGTTAGACCCACCCGACGCGGGAGAAAAAAGGGGGTTGGAGCAAGTGTTCACACAACATGAGCGTCATGTGCTCATGCTCCAGGCGGATATCGCGCTGATGAAGGGCGATATTCTCCACAGTACGCATTCAACCTTGATCGGTTACTGCCGCGGCGAAGACCACCCGTTGTTCAATGATTTGCCCATGACCTGCAATACCCTGGCATTGGATGACATCCCCTTCAAGTCAATGATCCTGTCGCATGGTACCCCGTTGGAACAAGGCCGGCGCTGCATCGTGTATATCCCGGGCGACCCCATCAGTTGCATCAAGGAATACCCAACGGTCAGAGCGGCATCGGCAGACCTGATCCATAAGTTGCACGACAAAAGTTACCGCGACTTCTTTATTCACCTGGCCCCGCAGTATCAAAAACTAAAACTGATCAAACGTTTCAATAACCGCTTCATTCACGCTAGCCGCGACCCGCTGGGCATGCAATTCAGCCCGATCCCGCCCACGCTGTTTCATTTTTTATATGCACAAAAAAAACAACAACTATTTGAAGATGCCTATTTTCTTGCCGTGCCCACGGCCACGGTTAATCGCCTTTCAGTGGTTCATCGCCTGGAACACTATCTGGACATCAGCCTGAATGTATTAAATGTGGCTGCACTCTTTGTTCCCGGGGTGGGTGAAGTGATGACCGTGGTGTTTGCGGCCCAAATAATGACCGATATTTATCACGGCATAGAAGCCTGGGAGCAGGGAGAACAAGCCCTCGCCTGGGGCTATACCAAGAGCGTACTCACCAACCTTGCGTTTGCCGCAGCCGCGGGCAAGTTTGCCAGCGAACTAGCCAGGCCGGTGCCTGTTGAACGGTCGCCTTATGTTGAAGAGTTGCAGGTCGTCACCGTAAAAGACGCTCCCCCTCAGCTCTGGCGCCCCGATCTCAGACCGTACGAACATGACATCCACTTTGACGCCTGGGCCAAAACAGATCCGCAAGGTTTATACACGCACGCCGATAAAAAATACCTGCGTCTTGAGGGTAAACATTATCAACTCCAGGCCGCACCCGATAAAACCTACCGCCTGCAACACCCCGGCCGACCCGACGCCTATGCACCGCTTATCAGCACTAACGGACGGGGCGCATGGCTGCATGAAGCCGAAGAACTCAACGACTGGAATCAAGCCACTTTAATTCGTCGTCTTGATGGTGCACTCCATGGCATCAGCGATGAGCAGGCACTCAATCTGTTGCATGTATCAGGCGTGGATGCAGCCCAATTGCAACTGATTTACATCGAGCAAACGCGGCCGCCCGCCCTGCTTGACGATTGCATCCAACGCTTTAAAGCCCAGCAAATGCTCGACCATTTCATCACTCGGATGCGAGTTGGGGACGTAAAGGCCGACCCTCTCCTGCAACTTCAAATTCTGGTAGAGGCCGAACTATGGCCGCGCACCAAAGCATTGCGTTGCCTGGATAGCTCAGGCCAAACCATCATTGAGTACGGCAACGGCAGCGCCATAAAGCGCCCCGTCCTTCAGATACTCGATAGCCAGGTACGCCAGGGTGAACTGTTAAGCATCGTGCTCCAATCATTGGACTCGCAAGAAATCAGAGACTTGATTGGCCCTGACCCGATCACTGGCACATGGGTGCATCAACTGGAAGCGCAAGTTAAGCAGTTGTGCTCCACGATTGCCGATCATGCCGAACGCCTGCGCGAGCCACTGTTTGCCTCTCAATATCGCTTGACCCAACTGTCGGACGACGCTTTGGTAAAACGCTTGACTGAGGCGTATCCAGGATTACCCGCGCAAGCGGGCGATGAAATGATCAAGGCCGCCGCATCGGCTGAAATCTGGCGCTTGGAGAACGGCGCTCAGGTGCCTCTGCGCCTTAAAGAAGAAGCCTTGGCCTTTGTGCAAGAGACTCGTCTGATGCGGGCTTACGAGGGCCTTTACTTTGATTACGAAGCCAATCCGGATACGCAAAAAATGATACTGCACAGCCTTGCGCAAATGCCTGGCTGGCCCACTGACCTGAGGCTTGAAGTTCACGACCGCATGCTTTACGGCCCCCTGCTTGATTACCTGGGTCCCGAGGATGCCCCGGTTCGCAAAGTGCTGGTCAAGCAGGGCAAACGCTACAGCACGTTCAACGGGCATGACCAGATGCTGCACGGTCTGGATGATATCTACGCCTCGGTCCTTCACGCGCTCCAAGACGAACACCGCGCGGCGCTGGGTTTCCCGCACACGGGCCAGGGCCAGGCATTGAAGGAAGCCCTCGCAGAACGCCCGGCGATGGATCGACATATGCTGAGAATGATCCTGGGTATTTCAAGGGCTTCGCTAGCGCCAGATTCACCTCTGCAATTAACACGAGGGCGACGCGGTTATCCTCGGTTTGAAAAAGAACCCGCGCGCTGTGGACGGGCTCCCTTCGTTTGCTTCCCGGCCAACCCGAGAAGAATCCGCCACCTGAAATCCAAACTGTATCCGGCCCACACCTACCAATCGGTCGAAGGTTTTTTGGGCCTTGAAAGCCTTTACAGCCGCGAAGGGCTGACCCGGCTTGAGGCGTTGAACAAAGAATACAAAACGCTCAGAAACAGCCTGAATGACTGGGTTGGGGCGCCCCTTGAAACGGTGCAAGTGAGCGAATTCCACCAACGTCCGGTGCATATTCGCGACAAAACCCGCGCCGCCAACAAAATCATTCGATGCTGGCAGCGAAGCTCGGGGATGAGTAGCCCACATCCCGGTGCTCGACTCAATCTCAACGACATCAATCTCGCGACACTGCCCACGCTCAAAGCCGACTTCAGCCACGTCACGACACTGGAAATAAGCAATACCTACCTGCACCGCAGTGTTGAGGCGTTCCTCACCCATTTCCCCAATCTGGAGGAAGTGAAGTTTGAGGCCTCCCATTTGCGTGAACTGCCCGATTCGTTGTTCAGCCTCCAACACTTGAAGCTCCTTAACGTGAGGGAAAATTACCTCGCCCTCTCTCCGCGCACTGCCACACAATTAGCGGTTTTGAAAAAATTGCGGGCGATTGACCTTAGCCATAATCCGCTGGGCGTCATCCCTGATTTCAGCGCGTTAACAGAACTCGTGAGCCTGAAATTGAGAAGTACCGGACTCACAGCATGGCCCACAGGCATTGAGTATCTGGAGCATTTAACGCATCTGGATATGCGCGGTAACTTCCTGACGACCCTCCCACCCGGGTATTTCCAACTGCCTGCGACACGACTGCGTAACACCTTTGTGCACGACAACCCGTTCACCGGTTCGACACTGGAGGCCGTCAACACATACCGCCGCCACCTGGGACTTGCTCCGGAATTGCGCAGCCATGCCGTGGCGAGTGCGCCCGAGGGCCAACTTCTGCTGTGGCTTGAGCCAGACTTGATCGAAGCCGAACGCACGTTGAAAACAAACCTCTGGGACGCGGTCGCGTCAGAGCCACAAGCGCAAAACTTCTTTAAGGTCATTCAGGACCTCGTCGCCTCAGCAGACTTTGAATTCGACCGCCAGCCGTTAACGCGCAAGGTATGGCAGGTTCTGGAAACCGCAGCCGATGACAGCGCCTATCGAGCCGAGGTGTTTGCAAACTCAATAGAAAACGAAACCTGCGTCGACCGTACTTCCACTATTTTTAGCCGCTTCGGTTTCAAGCTATTACTGCGTGAAGCCTTGTTATCCGACGCCGGGGTCAGAGAAACCAAACTGCTCGCGTTGATGACCGGTCGAGTGCGGTTGTTGGAACTCGATGACATTGCCCAAACTCAAATCGCGTTGCAGGCCCATGCTTATACCAATGCCGTCAATGAAGCTGTTTTAGCGCCAGACGCCATACAAAGGCTCAAGCCTGATGAACTTGAAGTGAAGCTGATTTATCAAGTCGATTTGGCCCAACGCCTCCAACTGCCCTGGCAGCCCTCACATATGCGCTTTCGAAATGTTGCAAAAATAACCCCGCAGCAAATTGAAGAGGCGTATCAAACCGTCATCAACAAAGAGGCCACCCCAGGGTACATGGCAAAAAAACTGCTTGAGGAGGACGTGTGGCGGGACTACATCGAATCCACTTACAGCAGCGAAATAAACGCCGCTAACACCCTGCTCGAACAGCGTTATAGCGATATCGAAAGTCTTCAGGAAAAACAGCAACAGTGGGCATTGACCATGAACAGTACTGACGCACCGGCAAGGGCATTACTGGAAAGCGAGCTTAAAGCACTTGCCCGGCGCCTGGCCCTTGACCAAACCAGGGTGTTTACCGGCGCCCCCATGACTGAGGCAGACTATCTCGCCGAACTTGCACAACTTGACCAACAACGGAAAAAACCCCTGGAGCGGATTACCCAAAAAATCCTTGATAGAAAAACCTTGGCCACGATTGAAGAAGAGTAATGCGAGCCCGCCTGCGCGCAACATGAAGTCACCTCAAGGCTTTGCATTTAGGTGCTTTTACCGTCACCCTGCGCGCCTCTTTCCGGCGGCGCGCAGCCTCTGCTGCCATTGGCTGTTTATTAAATTTTGACCTGAGTACTCACCGTGATAATCCAAGGACGCGACCAGCGCATCGACTTTTTTCGCGGACTGGCGTTGATTTTCATCTTCTGGGATCACATCCCGCACAACCCGTTGGCCGAACTCACGGTGCGCAACTTCGGGTTCAGTGATGCCGCAGAAATCTTTGTGTTTCTGGCTGGCTATGCCGCCGTACTCGCGTACGGAAAAATAGGCCAGCGGGACGGTTTTCTGTTGGCCGGGATCAAAATCTTGCGCCGTGCCTGGGTGCTCTATGTGGTGCACATTTTCTTGCTCGCGGTGTTGATGGGCATCGTGTTCTTTGCCAACAACCACGTCGAAACCCGCGATTTGGTGCAAGAAATGGGCTTGCAGTACTTTTTGAGTAACCCACAGCAAGCGCTCACTGATGAGCTGCTGCTGCGCTTCAAACCCAACCTGATGGACCCGTTGCCGCTCTACATCCTGCTACTGCTGGGTTTGCCCCTGGTGTTGCCGTTGTTACTGCGCAAAACAGCCTATGTGGTGGGTGCTTCATTGCTGCTTTACCTGGGCGCACCGTACTGGAATCTGGCAGCACAAGAAGGCGGAGTCTGGTTCTTCAACCCAATGGCGTGGCAGTTTTTGTTTGTGCTGGGCGGCGCGGCTTCCGTGCAGGCTCAGCGCAACATCGGCTCCGGGCAACGAGCGCGCTGGCGCCAGCCTCTTTTTATCGGTGCGGCGCTTTACGTAGTGCTTACAGGCGTATTGGCACTGTCCTGGAAGTGGCCACAGCTACACGATGCGTGGATGCCACTCTGGCTGGGCGAGCACCTGTATCCGATCAGCAAAACCAACCTTTCACCCGTTCGCTTGCTGCATTTTTTGGCATTGGCCTACGTGGTCGCCAAAATCGTCCCGCACACTGACTGGCTGAATCGCGGGCTGGCTCGCCATACCTGCCGCATGGGCCGTTACTCACTGGAAGTGTTTTGTCTGGGCGTGATTCTGGCGCCGTTGGCCGACATGCTCAATGCACTGGGAGGGGATACGTTTGCGATGAAGCTTTTCAGCGCCCTGCTGGGCGTCGGGATCATGGCCATACTGGCCACATGGCTGGACTGGTACAAACGGTTGGGCAAGCAGGCACCGACTGCGTCGAGCCGCTGAGTATTCATGGGTAGGAGCGAGCGCGCTCGCCCCTACCGCTGCCTCAACTGTATTACGCGCTTATGAGGCCGAGCTTACGACTGCAGGGGTCGTGTGCTTAGGCTGCAACTTGAACACGTAAAACAGAACCGTCAGCAAGATCAAGAACGCCGGGCCAACAAACAAAGCCACTCGCGTCTCAACGAAGTAAGCCATCAGCCCTACCACAAAGAACAAGAACGCCAGTGCAGCATACGAGCTGTACGGGTACAGCCACATCTTGTACTTCAAGGCAGCCGCTTCTTCCTTGCTCAGATTTTTACGAAAGCGCAGTTGCGCCAGCAAGATCATCAACCAGGTCCAGATCGCACCGAAAGTGGCAATCGCCGTCACCCATACAAACACTTTCTCGGGCGCCAGGTAGTTGAGGACCACGCCCAGCAGCAACATTGCAATCGACAGCAACAATGCCTGACGCGGCACGCCATTTTTCGAGGTGGTGCCGAAGTTGGCGGGCGCCTGACCGTTCTGCGCCAGGCTGTAGAGCATACGACCGGTACTGAAAATGCCACCGTTGCATGAGGACAGCGCGGCCGTGATCACCACAAAGTTAATGATGCCCGCCGCGGTTTTAATGCCCAGACGCTCAAAGGTCATGACAAACGGGCTGCCTTGGGTGCCGATCTCATTCCACGGGTAGATCGACAGGATCACAAACAGTGCGCCGACGTAGAACAGCAGAATGCGCCAGAACACCGAGCCAATCGCACTGGGAATGGTCTTTTGCGGGTTCTTGGCTTCACCGGCGGTCAGGCCGATCATTTCAACGCCCAAGTAGGCGAACATCACCATTTGCAGGGACATCAACACACCCTGGATGCCGTTTGGCAGAAAACCGCCGTGGGCCCAAAGGTTGGAAATACCCAGTGCAACGCCATCGTTACCAAAACCAAACGCGATGATGCCAATGCCACCGAGCACCATCGCAATGATGGTTACGATTTTGATCAGTGCAAACCAGAACTCAAACTCACCGAAAGCCTTGACCGCGATCAGGTTGATCGACCCCATGCTGATCAGCGCAGCAAGCGCCCAGATCCAGCGCGGTACATCGGGAAACCAGATCCCCATGTACACCGCCACGGCGGTAATTTCCGCGACACAGGTCACCAGCCATAAGAACCAGTAGTTCCAGCCCGTCAAAAAGCCCGCCAATGGGCCAAGGTAATCTTGTGCGTAGCGGCTGAAAGAGCCAGCTACCGGATTGTGCACGGCCATTTCGCCGAGGGCGCGCATGATCACCAGGATGGCCAGGCCACCGATGATGTAGGACAGCATGATGGCAGGGCCTGCCATTTCAATTGCTTTGGCCGAACCCAGGAACAGGCCTACGCCGATACAGGCGCCGAGCGCCATCAAGCGAATATGACGTTCGCCCAGTTCGCGCTTGAGCGGACCGCCTTGTGCGGTTTCGCCTTGGGGCTGGTGGTTGCCGACTGGCATAAAAGTACAACCTCATATTGTTATTGGATGTGGCATCAATCGGGCGTTCTATCAAGCCGGGCGTGTCACCTGGCTCCCCTCTTGATCGGCCCTGACCTTGTGGGTCGACAGGTCAAAAGGGAAATGCCCTACTGAGATCGGCGGCGAGTATTGCACAGCGTTGGTGCACAGTCATTCCCCTACCTAGGACGTATTTACCTACTTTAAAGGCTCTATTCCTACACTTTCAGACGCATGCCCCGTCAGCCGGGGCCTGCATCACCCGTCGGAAAAGCATTTCTGCAGCGCCAGCACAAAGTTTTCGCCTGCCTCACTCAACGTCTACGCTTCACATAAGCGCAGCCAAAATGCGTATGTGGATCGGTCGATTATGGGCGCACTGTGGCATTCCAATTCCAATCAAAGCGCAGGGCCAAAACCGTCAGTGGAGCATGTGCTGCCCCCACCGCAAAGGCCCGGCGGACGGCGCTATGGCTGGATTTTGGTGAGCGTTTTGTCACTCGCAGGCCTGGCCGCAATCAGCCTGATGGTCGTCAAAGAAGTACGCACCTCCGCCCTTCAGGCGCGTGAGTTCAGTCGCTTTGCCGCGTCCCTGAGTTATTCGATGCAGGCAGGTCCAAGCGACTCGATGCTGTACCCCGGTGCGGGACCTTTTGACAAGCGATTGGGCTACAGCGCTTTGGGCGACTTTTTGCCGCGCTTGTTAAAACGTGATTACGTGATTGCTGAACAAACTCGCTTCTCGCCAGAGCTGTTGAGCTACAGCAAAAAAGGTTTTTTCGTACCGTACTCAGAAAAAATTCAAGCTGGGCTTTCCATTACTGACTGCTCCGGCGCACCGCTCTATCAGTACAACTACCCGCAACAGCTCTATTCGAACTTCGCCAGTATTCCGCCAGTGGTGGTGCACAGCTTGTTGTTTATCGAAAACCGCGACCTGCTTGACCCCAAGGAGCCGTTGGCCAACCCCGCCGTGGATTGGCCGCGTTTTGCCATGGCGGCGTGGTCGCAGGTTGCAAAAGTGCTGCACATGCCTGGCCAATCAGCGGGGGGCAGCACCTTGGCCACGCAACTCGAAAAATACCGTCACTCGCCAGATGGCCTGACGCTGTCCGGCAGTGAAAAAGTGCGGCAGATGATCTCCGCCAGCGTGCGGGCCTATCAGGATGGGCCTGATACCCTGCAAGCCCGCCAGGCCGTGGTACGAGACTATCTCAACAGCGTGCCGCTCTCAGCGGTGCCGGGGCATGGTGAAGTCCACGGCATGGCTGAAGGATTACGGGTGTGGTACGGCGCCGATTTCAATCAGGTCAATCAACAATTGGCCAGCACTGCCAATGACCCGCAAAGCCTTGCATCCCGCGGCCTGGCATTACGAGAAGTGCTGTCGCTGATGATCGCCCAGCGCCGCCCTTCGCATTATTTGGCCAAAGGCCGCGAAGAATTGGCGCAATTGACCGACAGCCATATACGTCTGCTGGCGCAGAACAACGTCATTGATCCCGCATTAACGGCTGCGGCGCTGGCAAGCAAAGTAACCTACCGCAACTGGAATACAGCGCCGACGATACAGCCCATCGAAACCAACAAAGGCATCAGCGTGGCGCGTGGCCGTCTCTCGGCGCTGCTCAAGCGCCCGCTGTACGACCTCGATCGCCTTGATCTGTCCGCTACCAGCACATTGCAAGCCGACTTGCAGCGCGAAGTCAGTCACTACCTGCGTCAACTGGCCGATCCCGCTTTTGCCGGCAAGCTGGGATTGCTCGGCGAACGTTTACTGACGCCCTCCAGCACTGCGCAGGTGCGTTACAGCTTCACCTTGTTTGAACTGACACCCGATGGCGCCCGCGCCAGGGTCCAGACCGACAGCACCGATCAGCCTTTTGACATTAACGAAGGCAGCAAACTAGAGCTGGGCTCGACCGCCAAACTGCGGGTCATGACCACTTACCTGCAAATCATGGCCGAGCTGCATGATCGCTACGGCGCTCAGTCCAGCGCCAACTTGAAGAAAGTCCAGATCAATGACCAGGACCGCTTGAGCCGCTGGGCGCTGGATTACCTGATCCGGGACCCCGGCGCCAGCCTGGCGAACATGCTCGATGCCGCGCTCAACCGCCAATACTCCGCAAGCCCCGGCGAAAGCTTCTTCACCGGTGGCGGCATGCATCACTTTCACAACTTCCGCAATCAGGACAATGGCCGCAACCCGACCCTGCGCGAGGCCATCCGCGAGTCTATCAACCTGCCCTTCGTTAGGCTGATGCGCGATGTGGTGCGTTACACCACGTATCAGGCGCCAAGCAACAGCGCCGAACTGCTCAAAGACGACCTCAATCCGCGTCGTCAAGAATACTTGAGCCGTTTCGCCGATCGCGAAGGCACCACCTACATGCTCAAGTTCTGGAAAAAATACAAAGGTAAAGACACCCAGGCGCGCCTCGACACCTTTCTGGACAGCATGCACCCCACCGCCATTCGCATGTCCGCGGTGCACCGCTATCTGTTCCCGCATGCTGACCAGGCCACCTTTAACAGTTTCGTGCGCTCACACCTGCGCAGCGACAAGATCACCGACGATCGCCTCCTCAAGCTTTACCAAAGCTACGGCCCTGGCGCCTATGACCTGCCTGACCAAGGTTACATCGCCAAAGTCCATCCGCTGGATCTGTGGCTGATGGGGTATTTACTGAACAATCCGCAGTCCACCTTCCAGCAAGCCGTAGCGGCAAGCCAATTCGAACGTCAGGAGGTTTACAGCTGGTTGTTTAAAAGCCGACACAAAAGTGCTCGTGATAGCCGGATTCGTACCATGTTGGAAATCGAAGCATTCCTCGATATTCATCAGCGCTGGCAAAAGGTCGGCTACCAGTTTGACCACCTGGTGCCATCACTGGCCACGGCCTTGGGCAGCTCGGGGGATCGTCCGGCAGCGTTGTCAGAGTTGATGGGCATCATCCTTAACGATGGCGTGCGTTTGCCGGTGTTACGCATTGATACCCTGCATTTCGCCGCCGATACGCCTTATGAAACCCGCCTGATCAACGACCCCGACAAAGGCGAACGGGTGATGCCGAGCGAAGTGGCCACGGCCCTGCGTGAAGCCCTTTCAAACGTAGTGGACGCCGGTACTGCGCGCAGGGTTTCGGGCAGCTTCAAACAAACCGACGGCAGCATACTGGCCATGGGCGGCAAAACCGGGACCGGTGATAACCGCATCGAAGCCATGGGAGCGGGCGGACGCATCCTCAGTTCCAAGTCGATCAATCGCACGGCAACTTTCGTGTTTTACATCGGCGAACACCACTTTGGCACCCTGACTGCGTTTGTCCCTGGACGCTCGGCCGAAGCCTTCAAATTCACCTCCGCCCTGCCAGTGCAAGTCCTCAAGGGCATGGCCCCGATCCTCACGCCGTACCTTCAACCCGCCACTCACACCTTGTGCCATCCGCCTACCGCCCAGTTGTAATCATCCATAAACCCGGCACTGCGGCGCGGCTCTTCAGCGGCTTGTGAAACTGCCGAGGTTGGCGTAGCCCTTGCCGAGTCTAGGTTCGATTGCAAAGCGATCATTTACCCGATCACTACTGGGGTGCCGCTGGACGTGCAGCCTGGTATTGCTCGTCAACGGCAGGTTTTACGCATGGGATGCTGGGCCGGTCGCTACAGTCTCTAGCGTCGATCAGCACATGAGAATAATTACCGTTCATCGCCTCTGCTTGAACAGGCTTAAGATATATCTTAAGTTGTATCTGACTTTTACAGAGAGCGAAGAGAAATGAGAGAACATCATCATCCTCATCACCGCGAGCACGGTGTTGATCCCGACGGTTTTGAGAAACGTCCCGGCCGCGAACGCGCAGGCCGCGGCCCACGGGTATTCGCCCCTGGCGATTTGAAATTACTGCTGCTGGCGCTTATCGCCGACCAGCCTTGTCACGGTTACGACTTGATCCGCCAAATCGAAACGCTGTTCGACGGCGCCTATAGCCCCAGCCCCGGCGTGATCTACCCGACCCTGACCTTCCTTGAAGAAAGCGAAATGATCGCCGGCGATACCGAAGGCGGTAAAAAACGCTATACCGTCACCGACGCCGGTCGTCAGTCACTGGCCGAGCAAACCATCGCGCTGGAAGGCGTGCGCATGCGCATTGATGTAAGCAAGCGCTCGCTGCGCGGTCACGACCGACCGGCTGAAATCCACGAAGCCGTGCACAACTTGCGGCACGCGTTACAAATGCACCATGGCCGCTGGAACCCGGAAGAAATCCTGCGCGTTCGCGACCTGCTCAACAACACCGCCAAAGCCATTGTCGATGGCCCTGTCACTGCACTGTCATCGCAGGAGAACGCTGAATGAATGCCATCGCCCCCCAGACCATTCACCGGGTCATGCATGAAATAAAACGCCGCAAACTTGAGGTGCTCCGGGTGACCGACCTGACACCCCGCATGCGCCGTATTACCGTAGGCGGACCTGAGTTGGCCGGCTTCATCAGCCTGGGCAGCGATGACCACGTCAAGTTGTTCTTCCCGCAGAACGCCGAAGAACAGGCGGCACTCGAAGGCCTGGAACTCAGTGCCGGGTTGAAGAGCAAAAGCATGCCTGCGATGCGCGACTACACCCCGCGTCGCTACGACCTGCACACCCTAGAACTGGACATCGACTTTGTGCTGCATGGCGACGGGCCTGCCTCTACCTGGGCGGCCCAGGCCACACCGGGGCAGTACCTGCACATTGGCGGTCCGCGTGGCTCAATGGTGGTTCCCGATATCTTCGACAGCTACCTGCTGATCGGCGACGAAACGGCCATCCCCGCCATCGCCCGACGCCTGCAAGAGCTCCCCGCCAATCGCCGTGCACGGGTCGTGGTAGACATCGAAAACGCAGGGGAAGAGCAACCCTTTGACAGCGCTGCAAGGGTTGAAGTGATCTGGGTGCATCGCGACCAGCCGAATGAAGACCTGCTCAAGACCGTTGAACAATTGAAGATGCCTGAGGGCGAGTTGTATGCATGGGTGGCAACCGAAAGTGCACTGGCGCGCAAGGTGCGTCGTGTGCTGCTCGACACCCATGGTTTGAATGACGAGTTTGTAAAAGCGGTCGGCTACTGGCGGCTGGACGACAGCGCCGAAGATTAATCGACCGCGTACGAGCCGGTAGGTTTGACGGCGGCTTCGCACCCGCACGCAGCCTCGCGTTGCTCGTCAGCGGCTACATCGGGTGCAGCCCCCCCCCGTCATCTGCTGTTTAAGCGGGTGTTGCAGGCCGCTTCCATCGGTCCAGCCCCACCACAATGACGGCCACGGTTATGAACCCCGCCAAAATTGCGCTGGCATTGATAAATGTCAGCGCATACCCCAGCTTCTCGACGTCCACAAACGGATACGGGTACACACCCAGCAGATGCCCGCGTAACAGGATGTAGGCGAAATACAAAATGGGGTACAGCGCCCATAACCCGATGTGCCGAATGCGTAACGCGCCTTTGGGTACGCAAAACCACCAATACAGGGCGAAGAGTACTGGCATTACGTCATGCAGCACTTCATTGGCCAGCCACTGCAAACCCTGGGGCTGCCAGAGATTACGCAGCAGCACACTGTACGCAACGCCCACCACAATGATGCTCACGCAAACACCGCTGCTAATCCGTGGCTGCAAGAAGAACCTTCTGACCCCTGACTCACGCCCCGTTGCCTCGCAGGTCAAAACTACCGCCGCCAGGGTGTTAGTCAGAATGGTGAAAAAACTGAAGTAGTTCACCAATCCCCCCAACACGCTAGCGCCTGATGTCCAGCGGGCCAGCAACACCAGATCCAGCTGCAACGCCAACCCGCTCCATCCCACCATCGCCAGCAGGGTGCACAGCGTGCGTGTGGCGGTGGCGCTCACTCTCGTCGGGGGATTGTTCATCGGCGAATCAAATATCGCGCTTGGTGCGGGCGTATTTCACATACAGCTTTTCAACTTTTTCCCGCGCCCAGGGCGTTTTCCTCAAGAACGTCAGGCTCGACTTAATGCTCGGGTCGCTTTTGAAACAGCGAATATCAATGCGCTCAGCCAGCCCTTCCCACGTGTAATGCGCCACCAGCGCCGTAAGGATTTGTTCCAGCGTCACACCGTGCAATGGGTTGTTAGTGGGTTCAGTCATGCCGAGCCTTAAGAAAGCAAAAGAGAGAAAGTCGCGCACCTTAGCCGAGCACTCGCTCAGGGGGAAGTGCATTTGCCACGCACAGCTTAGCCGTGACTGGAGAGGTGAGATGAAAGTTCCCCTTGGTTACCTTAATAGTGATGTTATATTGTAACCAATGCTTTCCAATCAGAGCGTATCTCGCGCGCCTTTTACGTCTAACCCTTCCAAGGAACTTGCAATGTCGTCCCCCGCCTTCCCACGCCATCTTCGCCGTCTACGCCTGACCCCACTGGCTACCGCCCTGCTCGTTGCCTCCCCGGTATATGCCCTTGAACTGCAACCCCAGGTGATTACCGGCAACCCGCTTGGCAGCAGCCAGTTGGCATCACCGACCACCGTCCTGGAGGGTGACGACCTGACCTTGCAACAACAAGGCAGCCTCGGTGAAACCCTGAACAAGCAACCGGGTGTGTCCTCGTCCTACTTCGGGCCCGGAGCCAGCCGACCGATTATTCGTGGTCTGGACGGTGACCGCATTCGCATTCTGCGCAATGGCGTCGGGGCGCTGGATGCCTCATCCCTGTCTTACGATCACGCCGTGCCGCTGGACCCGGTGAATGTCGAACGGGTGGAAATTGTGCGCGGCCCCGCCGCCTTGCTGTACGGTGGCAATGCCATCGGTGGCGTGGTCAACACCTTTGACAATCGCATCCCGACTGAGGCCATCGAGGGCATTCAGGGTGCGGGAGAATTGCGTTACGGCGGTGCAGACACCACGCGCAGTAGCGCAGGCAAGCTGGAAGCAGGCGATGGCACTTTCGCCCTGCACCTGGATGCCAACGCCCGCGAGTTTAACGACCTGAAAATCCCCGGTGATGCGCGCAGTCGTCATGCACCGGCAAGTGAAGACGGCGACGATAAAAAAGGCCGTTTGGGCAACAGCAATGGCCGTCAGGACGGCGGCGCGGTGGGAGGTTCTTACACATGGGACGACGGTTATGCCGGCCTGTCCTACAGCAACTACGACGCCAATTACGGCTCACCCGCCGAACAAGACGTGCGTATTCGCATGAAGCAGGATCATTACGCGTTTGCCTCCCAATTGCGCAACCTGCAAGGCCCCTTCAGCTCGCTGAAATTCAACGCCGGTTACACCGACTATGAACACCGCGAAATCGAAGGCGGCGAGGTCGGCACCACGTTCAAGAACAAAGGCTACGAAGCCCGTGTTGAAGCGCGGCACGTGCCCTTGGGCCCGCTGAATGGTGTGGTGGGTGCTCAGGTCAACCGCAACGAGTTTTCTGCCTTAGGCGAAGAAGCGTTCGTACCGCACACCGACACCAACAGTGGCGCCCTGTTCATCCTCGAAGAACTGCAAGCCACCGAACGCTTGAAGCTCAGTCTGGGCGCTCGTCTGGAGCACACCGTGGTCGACCCGGATGCCAAGGGTAACGAGCGCTTTTCAGCGGCTGATCGCTCTAAAAGCTTCACCGCAGGCAGCGTGTCGTCGGGTGCAGTCTTCACCCTGACTCCGATTTGGTCGTTGGCTGCCACCCTGGGCTACACCGAGCGCGCCCCTACGTTTTATGAGCTGTACGCCAACGGCGCGCACGTTGCGACCGGCACTTATGAAGTTGGCAACGCAAACCTGTCAAAAGAAAAAGCCGTCTCCAGCGACCTGGCCCTGCGTTTCGATAACGGCACCCACACGGGCAGTGTCGGCGTGTTCTACAGCCACTTTTCCAATTACATCGGCTTACTCGGCTCAGGTCGTATGTTGAATGACGAAGGTGAACCCGACGCCGATGGTATCCCGGAGTACACCTACTCCGGAGTACGCGCACGTTTCACCGGCTTTGAAGCGAAAGATCACTGGAAACTTGGTGAAAGTGCCTACGGCAAATTCGCGCTGGAACTGTCAGGTGACTACACCCGAGCCACCAACCTCGACACGGGCGAAGCGTTGCCTCGTATTGCACCACTGCGCTTGAGCAGTGGCCTGCTGTGGGAACTGGATCGCTGGCAGGCACGGGTGGACATCGAACACGCCAGTCATCAAGGGCGCGTACCGCGCAATGAGTCGGGCACTGATGGTTACACCACCTTAGGCGCCAGCGCCGGCTATCACTTTGAAGTGGGCAGCAGCCAATGGCTGGCCTTCGTCAAAGGCCAGAACCTGACCAATCAGACCGTGCGTTACGCCAGCTCAATTCTGCGCGACATAGCGCCTGCGCCCGGGCGTGGCATTGAGGTCGGTTTACGCACCACCTTCTAAACCTGCGCACCTGCACTGAGCGTCGCGCAGCCCCTCTGCGCGGCGCCATCGGAGGCTCTAGAACAGGCTGTTTGCCACTAATGCGAGACTAAATAAAAGCAACATTTCGCTTTATCGCTACGCTCTTTCTCCGTTCTCACCTTGTAAATAGATTTATCCCACAGAGAACTTGGAGTCGTTATGCACGGAAGCTGTAGCACCACCGCCTCACACATCCTCAATGAAATACTGCATTACCGCCGTCGTTTCTCAGGCAGCGATCAAGATATTTCCCTCGAAAACGACATCGTTACCGTCACCCAATTGCCGCGCATTCAGACCTTTATCAGCGCCAACCTGCCCATTCACTTCATCTTGCCAGCCTTCCCGGCCAAGTCCCCGAACCCCAATAAAGTGCTGGGTGCTGTCCCGGACATGGCTGAAAAACTTGCCCTGACGTTTCTCAATTCATTGTGCGAAAACATTAAGAGCCACTACGCACCCGGCGCACGCCTGACCATTTGCTCGGATGGCCATGTATTTTCTGACTTGATCAACGTCAGTGACGCCACGATCAACACCTACCAGAACAAGATCAAAGCGCTGATCAAGGATGAACAGCTGTCACACCTGGACGTACTGAACCTGGGTGATATCGAAGAGTTCGCGGCCTTGACCGATGACTACGATGTGCTGCGCAGCACGTTGCTGGAAGGCTACGCCGACCCGCTGCAAGACATTCGCGAGCACCTGATCAACGACGAGGACGGCACCCGCCTGTACCGCGCCATCACCCGGTTCATGTTTGAGGACGGTTTAACGCCGGATTACCAGGGCTCAAAAACAGCGCTGCAACGTGACGCCCGCCAACGCGCTTATGGTGTGATTCAAAGCAGTTGGGCCTGGGGCAACCTGCTGGCGCAGTGTTTCCCGGATGCCATTCGCCTGTCGATCCACCCGCAACCTACGTCGAGTTTAAAAATGGGCATTCATATGCTGCCCACCAAGGATGACTGGTTGACGCCCTGGCATGGCACAGCCGTGGATGTGGACGGCACCTTTGTGCTGATGAGAAAAACCGAAGCCATGGAGCTGAATGCCCAGCCGGTGTGGGTCGATGGCAACCACAGCCACTACTCGCTCGACTCGCGCAAGTCAGCCGAATGCGCATGATAAGCACGGATGCTTCTGAATTTTCGCAGTCTCATACGGTAAACAGTGATGCAAAACACACCTGTTTTTAACGTCAGTGCACATTCGCCTTTTGGCCTGATGATCACGCCTGCCTGCAACGGGCAAACGGTCGAGCAACTGGATGTCAGCCAGCTCATCGCTCTGGCACGCGAGCATCACTTGCTGATACTGCGCGGGTTTGCACCGACCTTCGTCGATTCACCGAGTTTCACCCGCTTTGCCGAGCAGTGGGGAGCGATCAAGATGTGGCCCTTTGGCGCGGTGCTTGACGTCAAGGAGCACCCGGACGCCACCGATCATATTTTTGATCACAGCGGCGTGCCCTTGCACTGGGACGGTATGTACAAGCCGACCATTCCTGAATTTCAACTGTTCAATTGCCTGCATGCCCCAGCAGAGGATGAAGGTGGCCGTACGACCTTTCTCGATACTGAGGCGCTGTTGGCCCATACCCCGCAGGAAGTGATTGAGCGCTGGCGTGACGTCAGTGTCACTTACCGTATTCGTCAAGTGGTGCATTACGGCGGCCAAGTGTGCTCCTCGTTGCTGGTTGAGCACCCGCGCACTGGCAAGCCGGTGCTGCGTTACAACGAACCGGCTCAGGAGGACGAGCGCTTTCTCAATCGCCATGCGTTGCAGTACCACGGTATCGAGCCGGACCAGGTGCGGGCGTTTGAACAGGACCTACAGGCCCGGCTGCATGACCCGCGCTTCTACTACGGCCATGCCTGGCAACAAAACGACGTGGTGATTGCCGACAACTTCTCGCTGCTGCACGGCCGCGAGGCATTTACCGCACGCTCTGCACGACACTTGCAGCGGGTACACATCCACGCCGATCCCCTCTGCCACAACACCGCTTTACAGCCCGGCGCCTGACCTGGGACCGCTGCCCGTGTGCGCCAACTGCGCACCCGGGTAGCGGCCAGATATCACGGTTTTACACATTGATGAACACATCGAAAGGACTTCGACATGGCACGTCTTCTGATGGCTTGCACCGCCAGCCCAGGGCATGTTTTACCGCTGCTTAAAATCGCTGAACACTTGATAGGCCAAGGCCATGAGCTGGGGGTACTGACCGGCAAACTGTTCCGCCAGCAGGGTGAACAGATTGGCGCCGAGTTTTTCGAATTCAACGAAAACATCGACTTCGATTACCGGCACGTAGACCGTCTTTTTCCGCAACGCGCGTTGCTACCTCCAGGCCCGGAGCAAACAGCTCTGGCCCTGAGGAATTTTTTTGCCGATGCCATGCCACTGCAAGATCTGCAATTGCGTCAACTGATTCAAGACTTCAAACCCGACGCACTGATCATTGAAAGCGTGTTTTATGGCGCCCTGCCGTTACTGCTGGGTCCTGTCGCCTCCCGCCCCCCAGTGATGTGCATCGGTGAAACGCCGCTAGGTCTCAGCTCGCGGGACTCGATCTTCTTTGGCCCGCGCATACCGCCCGCCGTACTGCCAATGGACTTCACGCGAGAGTCGCTGGTTATCAGCGAGCATCAGCGACTTATCGAAGAGGTTCATGACTACTTCAATCAAACACTCATCCAGCACGGGCACCCCACATTGCGTGAGGCACTCAGCGATACGCTGATCAACGACGTGGAACGCTTCTGCCAGTTGTCGACCCAAGCGTTTGAATATGCGCGCGATGACCTGCCACAACACTTGAGATTTGTCGGCCCGCTGCGCAATCCTCCAACTTCCAGAAACGCCGTCAAAGATCCATTCATCGAGGAGGATGGACGTCCGCTGGTGATCGTGACGCAGGGGACGGTGGCCAATGCCGACCTCAATCAACTGCTGCTGCCTACCTTGCGCGCGCTGGCAGGCTTACCTGTCAAAGTGCTGGCGCTTACCGGCGGCCGGGGCATCGACCCGTCCCTGATCCCCACGGCCGACAACCTGCGCGTTACCGACTTTGTGGTGTATGAACAGGTGCTGCCACACGCCAGCGTATTTATCACCAACGGCGGCTATGGCTCGATCAACAGCGCATTGGGCTATGGCGTACCGGTGCTGATCGCGGGCACCGGCGAAGACAAAGCCGAAACTTCTACGCGAGTGGTATGGGCGGGGTGCGGCATTAACCTCAACTCCAGCTACCCCTCTGAGCAGGCAATTGCGCACGCCGTGCAAAAAATCATCACTCAAGCCTCTTATCGCCTCCGTGCAAAGGAGATCGCCGAAGATTTTTTACAGCATGACGCACTGGCCATTATTTCGGACGAACTCCAGCAAATGCTGGCCGAAACAGCCTGAGACGATCGGTCGCAGCACACTGTTACCAAATCCGAAATGATCCATGTCATTTAAAGTGCTGTTTCAAAAGGTTACAGCGCTTTATCATTCCATTCTTAGAGGCTGAACCGATTCACGGCGCCTCCAAATCTTCAAGGGTGCGCGCCGATCTTTACAAGACAGCGCTACCACTGCCACAGCCATACCTATAAAGACTCACTACCTCGACCTATGTCCACATTTCTGATTTTGCGCAAACACAGTGCGCTGCTTCCTATGGCCGGGCAAAAAGCCCTGAGCCTGATGGGCGGCCTTACTGCTTTCGGCCTGGCCACCTGCGTGCAGGCAACCCCGGCGTTCGACAGCGATTCCAAATGGATGTTTGGGGACTGGAACGGCACGCGTAGCGAGCTGGAGCAAAAAGGCTACGCCTTCTCCCTCGACTATGTCGGCGAGGTGGGTTCCAACCTGCATGGCGGCTATGACCACGACCGTACGGCGCGCTACAGCGATCAGTTCGGCCTGGGCACGCACTTGGATTTGCAAAAGATTCTGGGCTGGGAAGATGCCGAGTTTAAGCTGACGATCACCCATCGCAGCGGTAACAACATCAGCAACGATCGCATCAACGACCCGCGCGTGGGGGGCTTCACCTCGGCGCAAGAAGTCTGGGGCCGTGGCCAGACCACCCGCCTGACGCAGATGTGGTACCAACAGAAATTCTTTGATCAGAAGCTCGACATCAAAGTCGGCCGCTTTGGTCAGGGCGAAGACTTCAACAGCTTCCCGTGCGACTTCCAGAACCTGGCGTTCTGCGGTTCGCAGGTCGGTAACTGGGCTGGGAGCATTTGGTACAACTGGCCGGTCAGCCAATGGGCGTTGCGCGTCAAATACCACCTCACCCCTGAGCTGTATGCTCAGGTCGGTGCCTACGAGCAAAACCCGTCCAACCTGGACCGTGGCAATGGTTTCAAACTCAGCGGCAGTGGCACCCAAGGTGCCGTGTTGCCGGTTGAACTGGTGTGGACGCCAAAAATCAACGGGCTGCCAGGGGAGTATCGTGCGGGGTACTACTACAGCAGTGCCAAGGCAACCGATGTTTACAAAGATGCCAATGGTCAGGCCGCAGCCTTGAGCGGCGAAGCTTATCGCAGCAGTTCGAGCAAGCACGGCATGTGGCTGGGTGTGCAACAGCAACTGACCCGCCGCGCCAGCGATCAGTCGAGGGGCTTGAGTGTGTTCGCCAACGCCACCGTTCACGACAAGAAAACCAACCCCATCGATAACTATGTGCAGGCGGGCATCGTCTACAAAGGCGTGTTCGATGCACGGGCCAAAGACGACATCGGCTTTGCCGTGGCCAGGGTTCACGTCAACCCGGCCTATCGTAAAAACGCTCAGGCGACCAATCAGGCCCGCACGGTGTACGACTTTGACGACGCCAGCTATCTGCCGCCGCAAGACACCGAATACAGCGCCGAATTGTATTACGGCGTGCACGTCACTAACTGGCTGACCGTGCGACCGAACCTGCAATACATCCGCCATCCGGGCGGCGTCAACCAACTGGATGACGCGCTGATCGGCGGTTTGAAGATTCAAAGTTCGTTCTGATCCCTGCACGAACGACCGCGACGAGCATGAAGCTTGAAGCTGACTCACAAGGACTGACTTTACTGAATCGCCCCGCGTCGCGCCGTGTTCCACGGCCCATGCGGGAACACTATCAACGTAACGGAGAACCACACTATGAGCACTGAAGGTGCTTCAAGTCGTAGCCGCCTGTTACCGACGTTGCTCGGTATCTTGCTGCTGCTAATGGGCCTGGCCATGCTGGTCGGGGGTATCAAACTGGTCACGCTGGGCGGGTCGATGTACTACCTGCTGGCCGGTATCGGTTTTGGCCTGTCAGGCGCACTGCTGATGGCCGGGCGTCGCGCCGCGCTGGGCTTGTACGCCGTGGTGCTGTTCGCCAGCACCGTGTGGGCACTGATCGAAGTGGGCCTGGACTGGTGGCAACTGGTACCGCGCCTGGCCCTGTGGTTTGCGATCGGTATCGTATTGCTGCTGCCATGGTTGCGTCGCCCACTGTTGCGTGGCCAATCGGCCCCGGTGGCGACTGGCGCACTGAGCGTGGCCGTCGTACTGGCAGGCCTGGCTGCACTGGCCAGCCAGTTCACCAGCCCTGGTGAAATCAAGGGTCAACTGGACCGTGATGCAGTTCCCGGCATGACCAACACCGCACCGGCCATGCCGGAGGGTGACTGGCAGTCCTACGGGCGTACCGCCTACGGTGACCGTTACTCACCACTGAAAGAAATCACTCCAGAAAATGCCCACAAGCTGGTTCCAGCCTGGACATTTCGTACCGGTGACATTCCTGGCGAAGGCGATCCGGGCGAAACAACTGCCGAGAACACCCCGCTGAAAGTGAACGGCATGCTGTACGTGTGTACCCCACACAGTCAGGTGATTGCTGTTGACCCAGACACCGGCAAGGAAATCTGGCGCTACGACCCGAAGCTCAGCACGCAGAACGCGGCTAACTTCAAAGGTTGGGCACACATGACCTGCCGCGGCGTGACGTATCACGACGAAAACGCCTACGCCAAGGCCAGCACCGAGCAAAGCGCTGCCGAGCCTGCTGCTGCCACGTCGAGCAACTCGTGCCCACGTCGCCTGTTTCTGCCGACGGCTGACACGCGTCTGATCGCGCTGAACGCCGACACCGGTAAAGTCTGCGAAGACTTCGGTGACAATGGCGCAGTTGACTTGCGCCACAACATGGGTGGCTTCGCGCCAGGCGGCTACTACTCCACCTCGCCCCCTGCCGTGACCAAAGATCTGGTTGTGATTGGCGGCCACGTTACTGACAACATTTCTACCGATGAGCCATCGGGCGTGATCCGGGCGTACGACGTACGTACCGGTAAGCTGGTGTGGAATTGGGACAGCGGCAACCCGGACGCCACGGCGCCGATTGCCGAAGGCGAAACCTACACCCGCAACTCGCCTAACATGTGGTCGATGTTCGCCGTCGACGAAAACCTCGGCATGCTCTATCTGCCGATGGGCAACCAGACGCCTGACCAATTTGGCGGCAACCGTACCGAAGATTCCGAGCGCTACGCTGCTGGCATCACTGCGCTGGACATCAACACCGGTAAAGTCCGCTGGTACCGTCCGCTTACTCACCATGACCTGTGGGACATGGACGTAGGTGGCCAACCTACCTTGATGGACATTAAAACGGCTGACGGTGTTAAACCGGCTCTGCTGGCGTCCACCAAGCAAGGCAGCATCTACGTGCTTGACCGTAGCAACGGTAAAGACATCGTACCGATCCACGAAGTGCCAGCACCGGGCGGAGCCGTTGAAGGCGACCACACCGCGCCAACCCAGCCTCGCTCCGAGCTGAACATGATCCCGCCGGTACTGACCGAACGTGACATGTGGGGCGTGACTCCGTTTGACCAGATGCTGTGCCGTATCAACTTCAAATCCCTGCGTTATGACGGCATGTACACCCCGCCGTCCTTGCAAGGTTCGATCGTTTATCCAGGTAACTTTGGCGTGTTTGACTGGGGCGGCATCTCGGTAGACCCCGTGCGTCAGATTGCATTCCTGAACCCAAGCTACATGGCCTTCACCTCCAAACTGGTACCCCAGGCGGATGTGGCTGCAATGGGCCCACGTAAAGGCGAAACCTCGGGCGTACAACCGAACAAAGGTTCGCCTTACGGCGTGATTCTGGAACCTCTGTTGTCGCCACTGGGCCTGCCTTGCCAGGCTCCGGCGTGGGGCTACGTTGCGGCGGTCGACCTGACCAACAACAACGTAATCTGGAAACACAAGAACGGCACCGTGCGTGACAGTTCGCCGGTTCCAATCCCGCTGTCGATGGGCGTTCCAAGCTTGGGTGGCACATTCACCACCGCCGGTGGCGTAGCCTTCCTGAGCGGCACCCTTGACCAGTACCTGCGTGCTTACGATGTAAGCAACGGCAAGTTGCTGTGGGAAGGTCGCCTGCCTGCTGGCGGCCAAACCACTCCAATGACCTACACCGGCAAAGACGGCACACAATACGTGCTGGTCATGGCGGGTGGTCACGGCGGCCTGGGCACCAAAAAAGGTGACTATGTCATCGCGTTCAAACTCGCCGATTAAGTAACACAGCGAGTGGCAAGCGAAGCGGCTATCGAAAGATAGCCGCTTTTTTATGGCTGACGTTTTATACAAGCCTGACCTGCGATATTCACAAGGGCACGCTACACGCTATTCCAGCACCCTCTTTTTTATTAATAATGAGCCTTCGGCTATATAAACTTCAGAAATGCCCTGCACTGCACCCTTTATGTAGTCCACTTCATACCGAATTTCGGTATTCCCTTACATAAAATCCTCCACCCTACCGCAGACATGGCGAGTATTAAAAATCGAGAATAGGGCTTGGCAGATAAACGCTTAATAACGAGTCTCATCATATTTTTACATTCTGATCACCACCGGAAAATTATGTGCATCGGCGGGCCTTACTGCGAATCATATAACCTTGACAACGTAGCTATCCGGGTCGGCCAAGCGTGCTGGGTGCGGCATCACTCCACGTACGAATATATTGACTGCGTTTATTAATAAACGCTGCAAACCACATCAGACTTAATACTCCTCAGAGCAACACTGATGACACCTTTCAATAGCGTCCTGCTCATGGGCATGTGTTGCTTGAGCGTATGCCTGGCGCAATTGGGCATGATGATGTATTTACCCGGCATCTCTGCCATTACGCAGGCAATGAATACCAGTAGCCACCTGACGTCACTGTCATTACCCGCGTATTTAGTGGGCATGGCTGTTCCGATGCTTATATGGGGAAAATGGGGGGCCATGTTCGGCCTCAAAAAGATCTTAATAGTGTCATTAGCTCTATTTGGCCTATGCAGTGTATTGCTGGCGATGTGTACACAGATTGAAGCGTTTATTACCTCAAGGTTGATTCAGGGGATCGGAGCAAGTGGTATGTCGGTCATCGCTCGCTCATTAACGGCACACTACTTCAAAGGCCCTGCACTTGCCAAAGCACTTTCTTGGTTATCCATTGCGTTCGTCTTCTCATTGGGAACAGGGCAGTACGTGGGCGCACTCTTAATAAGTGCGGCGGGGTGGTCAGCGACATTCTGGGTACTAGGGGTAGGTGCAATCTTGCACATAGGGTGGGTGTATCGCTACTTACCCGACTCCCGGCAGGCCCATGGCATACCCAGCAGTTGGGGTCATTACGTGATGATAATTCGTCATCTCCCCTTCCTCTTCCCTGCACTGACGGGCGGCGTGGGTTACGGGATCATAATGGGCTTCAGCACCGCGGCCCCTTCAATACTGCAAACGACCTATCACTGGTCCGTCAATGATTACGGGGCATTGGGCTGGGCGGTAAGCCTGGCGTATCTGCTGGGATCTCTAAGCATCAACCGATGGGTATTAACCTATGGGCAAAAAACACTGAGTCGCATTGCCACAAGCATCATGCTGCTCGCCAGTGTATTAATGCTTATGGGATTAATGGCCAATCGTTCTTGCGCGCTGCTACTGTGGCTGCCCTACTGCGGCATCGTTTTCGGCCAAGCCATGAACTACCCCATCAGCCTGTCCAAAGCCTGCGAGTACTCGCCTGTGAGCGGCCCTTACTCAATGGCCCTGTGCGGATTTATTCATCAGTTGCTAGCAGCTTTTATTGGAACGACGGTCAGCCTGCTTACTTTGCGGCACCCATTACCACTGGCCTTAATTTGCCTGCTACTAGCCGTCCTGGTCTGGGGGCTGAATATCATAAAACCCACTTCCTCACGAGACGATTAAGAGGAGCGAATGCCCAATTCAGCTTCACGCTGAGCAATGGCCATTTCAAGTTCCGGGGACCGTTTTGCCCATTGATCGGGAGGAAGGGGTTTGGACCATTCAATGATTTCAGGATCATCAAGATCGGGGGGAGGTGAAAGTTTCCATGAATACAGCATTGCGATAAGCGGCGTACCGAACAGAAATATACCCAGCACTAACAACAGAGCCTGTCCTAGTTCACCCTTACGTACATGCTTGAATAAACGAGTGGCATGCTCGTAGAAAGCACCCCATACAGGGCCACGACCTTGCAGATTGTTTTGACCACCATCGAAACTATTGACTTGGGGCAGCACGTGAGGGCCGACCTCCATATAACTGCGAATACATTCCCATAATGACTTTGCCGATTCGTTTCCGCCACAATTAAAACCCCACATAAAATGCTTATTTTTTTCTGACGCCTTCACATCCGGATTTTCGAAACCGATGAA
Source organism: Pseudomonas sp. TWR3-1-1 (assembly GCF_049896545.1). Classification (NCBI taxonomy): domain Bacteria; kingdom Pseudomonadati; phylum Pseudomonadota; class Gammaproteobacteria; order Pseudomonadales; family Pseudomonadaceae; genus Pseudomonas; species Pseudomonas sp. TWR3-1-1. Next base: position 465,873 of record NZ_JAFCUO010000001.1, on the reverse strand, counting down.
CAGTAAGCCCATCGTATTCGGCCCAGCCTGACTCAGCGACGTATGCTGCGTGGCTGCAGCTGTCACTGTCTCCCAAGGTACGATCCAATACTCACCATTTTCACGGGGCACGCAAACTTCTCGTCGTTGACGGTTGAATCGAATGGGCAAAGGGGTAGGACGTAGAAGATTAGATATAAATACAACGACAGGAATACCAATGACTACAATGACCATTATTCCAAACATATAAAACAAGCTGTCATTCCATGAGTAATACCCCATCACCAAGAACATCAGCGACATAAACCATATCACCATGACGCCCCCTCCCAAATTGAAATTACCAATATCCAAAAAGACATCATTATTACGCCAAACCATATCAACAACATCAACCGGTTTTTTTCCGGTGGGTATCGGCAAAGGCGCCAGATAATCTTGGCGAGAACAAACCATATCTTTATGCCACCTATTTACATGTACATTCACTTACCAAACTAAGGCTGCAAGTATATTGAACATTGCCTATCACCCAGCACATGTAGAACTGCCATATCAAGTTCGGGTGTTAATACGTTCCGCAAGTTGACTACCCTTAGCACCTATATATCTTAAAGAGGCGTGCGACCAGAATGTCCCTCTGGCCTCGGGCACCCAGCGCTAGAAGTACAAGGTGATTCACCTAGGGCCGTCCGCTACACCCAGCACTTGGAGGATGGCGTTATTGGCGCTGGTTTGCATTTTCATATCCAGTGCAGAAACAGACGTGTTGAGGCTGTGCAGGTGTTTCTCAAATATTTGCGCGATCATTAGCTGTTCAAACTGTTCGCGCTTATCCGACACAGCCAATTCAGATACTGCATAAAAATGGCAGTAAAGAGAACAGTCATCCACAGCACAAGACTGGTTTTAGTTGTACCGAGGCAGTGAACCTTTCACAACTCACTCTAATCTGTAATGGAAACCTAACAGATCATCGACGACAAGACTCAACGGGTTTGATCCCCAATTCAGCTTCACGCCGAGCAATGGCCACTTCAAGTTCCGGGGACCGTTTTGCCCATTGATCGGGAGGAAGGGGTTTGGACCATTCAATGATTTCAGGGTAGGGAAGGTCAGGCGGTGGAGACAACTTCATGCGCTCAAGCACATCAATCAACAATGTATTGAATATAAATAGCCCAAAAAAGCCTTCCCACAGCACAGCCATAAACCAGCCTTTACGTTGCGCAGCTTCAACTACATCCTCTGCATAAGAAGCCAGTATTCCTTTGGGCCGATAAAATCTAGCCGTATTATCCGTGACGGCATGAGGCCCTATTTCCATATAACTGCGCATACATTCCCAAAGTTGCATCGCCGCAACACCACCTCCACAATTGAAGCCCCATGAATAGAAAGCATCCTCCTCCCCTACTTCTGCACGATTTTTTTTAAAAGTTACAATTAGCAAGCCTTGAGTCATTTTACCTGCCTGACTTATTGAAAACCCTTGAACACTGGCAGCAACAACACTTTCCCACGGCACTAGCCAATATTCATCTTTCCCTTTCGGAATACAGACTTCACGTCGCTGTCGATTAAACCGTATTGGCAAAGGTGCAGCCTGAAACAGGCTATGAATAAAACACAACACCGGACACCCAACTACCACAAAGCCTGACAACATCAATAGAGGATCAGGCATTATGTAACCTATCAATAAAAACAACAAAATCAAAGGCCAAGCAATCATAATAAACGAACCCAAACTATAGTTACCAACGTCTAAAAAAACATCATTTTTCCTCCAAATAATATTCAACATATCCACCGGAGATTCTCCTGTATCAAGGGGGAGTGGAGAAAAATAAACTGATTGTGAAAAGATCGTTTTTTTAGTACCGGAAACACTCATCATTTCAGCCCTGGCTGCAAATAAATCGAACACTGACTAATGCCTATCAAGTAGCGAGGCACCCTATCTAACTCTGGCGTCGGCTCATTTCGCAACCGTACAACCCTCGCACCACCGGTCAAAACAAATGCAATCCTGTTTGCGCCACCTACAAAGCTATTAAGTTTAAATATCCCGATCAAAGGTGTCAGATGAAATATACTCAAAAAAATTATTAGACGGTGAAATAAAAAATCAGAATCAATTTTAAAACATCCTGAAATATGTATTCCTTGCCCTTTCCCTTGCCCACAGGAAATCCATTTACAGCGACTAAAACTAATAGACCATCCACCCAAATCCTGCATAGATCCCCACCGCACGCAATTTGACTTTAGTTATTTATTATTCACTGACGTCGCACGTAGTATTGATCCCCAATTCAGCTTCACGCTGTGCAATGGCCACTTCAAGTTCCGGAGAGCGTTTTGCCCACTGTTCAGGGGGGAGGGGTTTAGACCATTCAATGATTTCAGGGTAAGGAAGGTCAGGCGGCGGGGAAAGTTTTAAGTTTTGAATCACTTCAGCGAAATATGTCCCAAGAAAAAAAATACAAAAAACACAGTACATCGCCGTAGATACATTACCCTGTCGCACGTTACTTAGTAGATAATTTATTTGCGTTTGTTTTCCCTCCCCTAACCCAACAAGAGGGTCTGGTACGGCATCAGGACCTATTTCCATATAACTTCTAATACACTCCCATAGCGCCACGGCATTACTCGCACAGCCGCAGTTGAAGCCTAGAGTCTGATGCCTATTATTTTCCCTGGCACTATCATCAGGGTTATTAAACCCTACGAACAACATACCAAACTCGGACCGACCAACTGGACTAAAGATTGATTGCTGTGCAGCTATTGCCTCAACCGTTTCCCAAGGCACAACCCAATAGTCCCCATTCTCACAAGGCACCCACACTTGTCGACGCTGACGATTGAAGCGAAACGGAAGCGACACAGGTTGACAAAGGCTTCTAACCAATATCAAAAAAGGGACACCTATAATAAAAGAAGCACCCACTAAAAATATATTGAAAAAATTGGCATTCCATGAATAGTATCCCATCAAAGAGAACATAAGCACCAACACCCAGAGCACCATAAACCCGGCACCAACACTGTAACTACCAACGTCTAAGAAAACCTCATTCTTGCGCCATATGATATTCAACACATCATCTGGATTTTTCCCCGTCGGAACGGCCAATGGGGAGAGATAGTCCTCAGCGCAAAAAGGCCACGTACCTTTCATACTCGATCTATTCGACATCATTTCTCCGGATACAAATAAATCGAACACAGGCTATCGCCCAACAGATAGCGCTTAGCTTCATCTAACTCAGGTATCCGTTCATCACGAAAACCTACTACACCGCTTAAGTAACTAAGCTTGAACGCCACCCCGTTTTCCCCTCCTATATACATCTCCTCTCCAAGCATGATTGACAATGGCGTCCTGTATCGCAACCTCAACGAAATATTTTTTGGTAAAGAACCGTATCGTTCCACAACTTTTTTAAAAGTCGCGCTTATGCGTAAACCCCGACCTTGACTTGCCGGAATATTTTCCGACGTACTATTAGATAGCCATAGCCCGGCAATATCCACCATAGTCTTATCGTGTAAAACAGTGCTTTCCCCGCGCCTTATCTGTTCGTGCAAGGACCTAAAGTTATCTGGATCGCCTAACATGGCCACTTCAAGGCTTGACTTATCAAATTCCGCTCCAGGCAAATCAATCGTTAAACCTTTAATTTCCCTAACGACTTGCCCAGTCTGTAGGGACGTCATAAAACCGTCACTACTCACACACTCGAAACTCAAACGAGGCGAGTATAAAATCGAATACAACTTATTCAATTCATTTTCACGGGTGCTCAAAGAGGTGACACCCATATCAGTTGATCGACCTTTAGACCAACAACACGTAGCTAAAAAACCATGCATTGGCGTTTGCTGGAGGTACCAAGCTACTAGATACACCACGCCTAATATAGCCATTAGATAATTTACGGGCCCCATCCAGAACAAATATCTACTGGCTGCCAATCCAACTTTAACTTCTTGAGTCAGCGCCAATAAGGTGTAAGAGCCACCTACTAATGTTTGCACAAAAAACACACCTATTTGCCCGCTCACTGCAATTTTGCGAACTTTCAACCATGAATCTAGCTCTCCATGAATGCTTTCGATTTGTAGTTGAAGAGAGCCCAATTCATTTAAGGCAGCAAAAAAGGCCAACCCCCCCACTACTGCCCCCAAAAGGGTGATGGAGGGGACAAATGTATGTTTAATTCCCAACTTTTTAATTCCAGCATATCTCATCTGCCAATCAATCACCGCCACCAACGCCGCCCCCGCATACAACGTTGCCGACGCGGTGTCGTAGATCCGCTGCTGATCCATCTCCTCCACCACCGACGCTTGTGCCAGATAGTTGCTGGCGTTCAGTCCGTTAATCAGCAGCGCAGCAATCGCCACTAAGCCGCTGCCGTTAATCACTGCCGGGGAGTTGACTATTTTTGCTGTATTCCCTGTGCCAATAGCCTTTGCGGTGCTGTTGACCCACTGTGTGAGGTCTTCGGCGGTTTTGCCAAACAGGTGCCATGTACGCAGTCCGCCTTCGTTCACGGCTCTCAAGCCCACTCCATTGCCCAGTTTGGCGGCTATCAGGATGCTCAGCCACGAGCCGCCCGGCGCACTGCCGTGTTCGTTTTGAAGCAGGAGCAACGCGGCGCCAAGGCGTTTGACCAGAGTGTTCCACTGGCCTTGGGCATCCTGCGCCAACAATGCGAGGTGATTGACCACGGGCAGTCCCACTACACCCAGTACTTTGGCAATGGCGCTTTTGGCGCCGGTCTGGTTTTCCATGTCCAGCGCAGCAATCAGTTCAGCTGAGCGGCTGACGCTGTTCACGGCGCCTTCCAGGCTCGGGTTCCAGCCGGTGAACACCTGGCGTAATGCACCCTGGTCGTCGCTGCGGATGTAGTGCGCAAATTGCTCAGCACCGTGCTGGCGCAAGCATTGGGCGCTGAGGCAAGACAGGGCTAATTGGTCGAGCCAGCGGCGGTTGTCCGGGTCGAGATAGTTGACGAACCATGTGCCGCTTTCGCTGCGTTTGAGGTACTGCTCACGGTCTGCATACAAGGCGTGGTGACGTTGTTGAAGATGGCTGAAATGCGCGGGGGCGGTTTGATCCAGCCAGGTGTTCATGGCCTCAAGGTCGATGTATTGCGCGACCTTGTCACTCGACTGGGTGTTTCTCAAGTTGTTGACTTTGCTTTCCTGGTAATCGCGCACCACGTTCAAGGCATCGGCATGCAGTTCGAGGGGGATGAACGCGCGGATCGGCGCCACGGCCGCTTGTTCACGCAGGTGTATTTCATGCAGGCGCGTGTCGGCTTCATGGTTGCTGTGGGTTGTGCTTCGTCGAATATTGGCGGTATAGCGCTCACGGGCCAGTGCTTCGAGTCGCGTGCGGGCTTCCAGCAACTGCCGGGCCTGTTCGGGGGTCAGTTGGATGTCGTGCTCGCGATAGCGGTAATTCAACGACTCACTGACTTCGGTCGCGTCTTCGGTAATCAGGCTGCGTATAAATCCGCCGATGCTCAGGTGCAAGTTGTTGTCGGCTTGCCACTGTTCATGGCGCGACTCCAGCAACTCCTGCTCATGGTTGATATCGCGCAACACGCCAAGGTCGTCATCCAGGCAGGCAAATACTGAATACAAACCCTTGGCCTGGATGTGCGCCAGCGCCAGCACATCGAGAGTTTTGAGCGGCGCCCAGGGCTCGGCGCTCCACTCCCCCACAGGTAGCGTTCCGGGGGCGATTTCAGCCTGTCGGGCTGCTGCCATTGAACGTTCGTTGTTCCAGCGTCTGGCATCGACATAAGCGTCGATCAACACCTGTCGCCGCTGCGGGTCTGTCTCTTGCTCTATCTGCTGTATCAGTTGCTGTTCACCCTGCTCGTAAGCCTGGGCATTTTGCTGATGATCAACGGCCAGAGCGCGGTCGTAGACCTGCGGGTTCAGTTCGCCCATCACCCGCGAGTAATCACTCAGCGGCGCACAGTGCGGTGCTTGCAACGTATTGGCCACTGAGCGCAGGTCAAGACGGCGCATGCGTTTACCCCGAATCGAGGCATCGCTCAGTTGCTGACAATGGGCCATGTTCAGCGGGTATTCGGCGTACAGCATCCATGCGTCTTGGTGTTTACCCAGCTCAATGCCACTCAGCGTGCCTTTCATCACCACGGTGTCATCGTCTTCGAGGTATTGCGCACGCAGCAGGTTGTTTTCAGCCACGGCATAACGCTTGAGTGGCCCCGCGCCTTGCCAGACGTAGACATACCCTGTGCGCAACAGCCTGGCCGCCAAGGGGTGACTTTGAGTACCTATGCCTGGCTGTATGGCCGGGTGACTCACTGCGCAGGTACTCAATGCATAACGCACCGGTACGACGAAAATATGTGTTTGGTTGGCGGCGCATTGCCTGACGGTGCTGTGAATATCGACATGCGAGTGAGCCTGAGCAACGCGGGTAGCGTGTGAAAGCGCTGAAATGGCGTCGAGACCAGCATGGGAACTCATAAAACCGGCCCTCGCAGGTCGATGTGGCGCTTTAACGCATTGATCAGACTTACCAGGCGCTGTGCAGGAGAAACCCCACGCTCGGCCAATAACGCTCGGTAATCGCCATGGTCCGGACCGTCAGGAAACGTGTCGCCAAACGCGGCGTACAGGGCCGTCCAGCACAGCACTTCATCCTCTGCGCTATAGCCCTGACGCGCCGCATTACGCTGGCAAGCGCGCGCCCATTGCTGTTGTTCCAGCGCATCAAGGCCCTGCAAACACAGGGGAAAAAAACGTAACGTGTGGGCAACCATGTGATGGTCAAACTGTTCACGTTTGCTCCTACACAACTGTTCAAGTTGCAGCGAGGAGAAGCGCAGCCAGGGTGTATGGGTGTACTGCGCGCAAGGCTGATCGGGGGTGTGTTGAGTGATCAGCAACGGGCTGCCGTCAGCTTCTGGCAAACGAATCACGCGCACAGGACCCATGAGCTGATCCCGTTCGCCAGTCGGCAGGTCGCGCAGCCACATGCGGGCAATACGTGGGTCGTAAAAACGGAAAAAACCCGTGACATCGCCCTCCAACCGTACATGTATCAGGCTGCGCATGTGCGCCATCAACACCGTTTCAGCCACCTCGGTCTCCAGCCAGATACCGGCTTGGGTCTGCCACTCTGCGTTGAAGGTGCGGGCCAATTCACTGCCGGGTTCAACCCGCACAAGCACGGGACCACAAGACGCAACTGCCGCGTAACGGGTGGTCAGGTAAAGCGCATGGGGCAACACCAACGGTGACAGTTGATGAAGTCGGGGGTAAAGGTCCGGGATTTGACTGCTGTCGAGAACAAGGTAGGCGCGGTTCATTGCGCTGTGTCCTTTAAGGCTTCGCAGGCCATGCACACCGGTTCAATCGACTTGGCCGCGTCTTGAAACGCCTGGGTCTGACTGACCAGCGCCAGCGTCAGCAGGGCCTCAACCCCACCTGGCAGCCCTGATGACGCCGGGGTGCCTTGCACTGGCACGCCCCCAGGCTGAACCGGCGTACTGCTAAAAATGCCCGCGGGTGTGAGCAACAGGTGTTGACCACCGGCCATCAGGCTCTGGGTTGCACCGCCATTGATATTAAGTGTGGTGCCTGCCTTGAAATGGATTTGCTGACCTGCCTCGACGGTCATGACGCGCCCCACATGGCAATGGCTGCTTTGGGCGATGTCCAGATAGTCGTCGGCCAGGAGCCGGGTTTTTCGGTCTGCCCCCACGGTATGTTGCTCTTGGGCCTTGAACACTACGGTGCTGTTGCCCTTGATGGTGTGTTCAAACTCACCTGCCACCTGCACGCGGCTGTCGTGTTTGATGTGTTGCTGCATATCGCGCTGGGCATGCAAATAAATCAATTCGCAGCCTTTACGATCCTCAAGTTGCAGCTCGTTGTAACCGCTGGCGCCTGGGGTGCTTTTACTGCGCAATACGCTACGGGTTTTATTGGCAGGTAACGCATGCGCCACCGGATGCAGGCTATTGATCAGACAACCGCTGACCACAGGCTGGTCGATGTCGCCTTCCAGATAACTGACCAGTACTTCCATGCCGACCCGCGGGACCGTGACGGCGCCATAACGCTCACCTGCCCAACCGGAGACCACACGCAGCCAGCAACTGCTGTTTTCATCCTGTGAGCCCTCTCGGTCCCAGTGAAACTGCACCTTGATGCGTCCCAAGGCATCACAAAAGATCGCTTCGTTAGCCGGGCCGCAGACTCGCGCACTTTGGCTGCCAAGCAGACGCGGTTTTTCATAGCGCGTGGGCGAGCGGTAAGCGACGTTTTGGGGGATGGCGTGAAACGTGTTGCGGTAGCCCTGAATAAAGCCGTCGGCGCACCTCAGCAGCGAGCTTGAGATCTGCTCTTCCAGGACCTGCGGCTGTTTGCCCTGATGCTCGATGCGCGTCAGCAACCAGTCACCATTACAAGCCTGTGTCGGGTGCTCCTTGAGTTGCAAATAGTGACCGCTGCGCAGGCACGGCTGGTGGCTACGACCGCTGGCTTGAGCGTAGGCGGCCTGGTGGCGCTCCAGCGCCCTCTGACTGTAGCGTTCGCCCTCAGCGGTGTCGGTGAAACGGCCGGGGTAGGTGTAATGCTCCAATTCAGGCCCGGCCCTGTCGGCCATGTTGTTGCGATCAGCCTGCACCACACGACTGGCTTTATTGAAGTTGTAGTCGCGCAGTGTCACGCGATTGCTGCGAGCCTGAAATTGCACCTCGAACAGGTCAATCGCAGGCCCTGGCGCCAGCAAGCCCTCCCCCGAGTGGTAAGGCGTTGCCTGAGCGGCCGGGACAAAGGCCATCAACTCATCGCCAAACACCAGTTCATGGCCGTGCACGGCATGACGAAAGTGATAATGCAGGCCCTCTTCAAAACACAGGCGTTGAATAAAGTGCAGGTCGCTCTCGCCGTACTGCACGCAGTATTCGCGCGGCAAATAAACACTGTTGAGCGCAAACCGGTACGCGTCACCGAGAATGCCGTGCCCCTTGAGCACCTGCTCGATGATCTGTTGCACCGTCTGGTGTTGAAAAATGCGCTGGTCAGTGCGATGGGCCAGATACGCCACACGCGGCACCAGTGTCAGTTGATAGTGGGTCAGGCGCGCATTTGGGCAACTCTTCGACACGGCACAAATTTGCCCGTGAATGCCATTGTCCTGCTCGTCAAAGGCTAAAAAGGCCGATTGGTGCAGCAAGGAGGCGAGGTCAATGGAGGAACTGTCACTGACCAGCTCCACGTCAAACGAAAAGGGCGAACTGATGGCTTCCTCACCCTTGAACGCCAACACCTGCAAGGCAGGTTCGACGCCCTGAATGCTCAGACTGAAACGCGGTTGACGGGCACTTGTGGACATCCGTGACACCTCAGGCACTCCCGGCAATGCTCATTGCATTTGCCTGCGCGCAAAAGGGGTCAACGCTAACGGATAGCGCTTAAGGTCAGGTGTAGGAGGATTCTGCAATTACGAAAAGAAAGCGCTCGTAAAACGCAAGATTGCTGCAACCAACACGCCTCATCACGCGGTTTCTTGCAGGCGCGCCAGCCACACTTCAAACGCCTGCGCATCCAGCGGACGACTGATCAGGTAGCCTTGCGCCGTGTCACATTGCCAGCGCTCCAGCAGGTCAAGGGTATGTTGATACTCAACCCCCTCGGCCACCACTTTTAGTCCCAGGTTGTGGCTCATCTCGATGGTCGAACGCACGATCACCGCGTCTTCACTGGTTTCATCCAGGTTGCGAATAAACGACTGATCGATTTTCAGCTCTTGTACCGGCAAGCGTTTGAGGTGAGCCAGCGATGAATAACCAGTGCCGAAATCATCGACCGCCAGACTGATCCCGCCATCGCGCAGTTTTTCCAGCACGTTGAGTGAGTGCTCAGGGTCGCGCATGACCGCACTTTCGGTGATTTCAAAAATAAGTTGCTCGGCCGACACCTGATAACGCTTGAGCAGGGTTTCGACGTTATGCAACAGGTCTTCACCGTGCAAATCCGCGGCCGAAATGTTCAGCGACAGTTGCAGCGCAAACCCCTTGCGGTTCCACTCGGCCAGTTGACGAACGCCCTCCTCCAGCACCCACTGCGTCAGCAATACCATGCTGCCCGTACGCTCGGCCAAGGGAATGAACTCGGCTGGCGACACCACGCCCAGCTGCGGATGACACCAGCGCAACAAGGCTTCGGCCTGGTGCACCTGGCCACTGCCAATCTCCAGCTTGGGCTGATACTGCAAGAACAACTCGCCCTCGCTGGCGGCGCTGCGCAAGTCGCGAATCAGCTGGATTTGCCGCTGATGCGCCAAGTCCCGATCCTGCTGATATACCTGCAAATACCCCGGTAAAGCCGCTGCATCACGGCGCGCGATCGCGGCCCTGCTGATCAGTTCTTCGACGCTTTGGCCGTTGGTCGGGTACACCGCAATGCCCATGCAAATTTCGAGCAACACGTCATGACCATCGATGCTCAAGGGTCGATTCAACAGCGCATACAACGTGTCCGCCATCGCGACCCCGGCATCAACCTGGGTGCTCTCCAGCAGCAACAAAAATTCATTGCCGGTTATGCGCGCCGCCGTATCGCGCTCGTGCAGAGTGTCGAGCATCGCGCGGCTGGCCTCGCGCATGATCAGCTCCATGCCTTCCGGGCCAAAGCTTTCGTTGATCACGCGGTAGTTTTCAATGCCCAGATAAATCAGGACTACGTTGCGCCGGGCGCTGATCGCACTGCCCAATCGTTCCATGGCCAGAGCGCGATTGGGCAAGCCGGTGAGCGCGTCATGCAAGGCGTTGTGCGCCAATTGCTGCTCACGCTGCGCAATACCGGCCTGCATGGCGTTGATGGCCTTGGCCAGAAAACCCAGTTCGTCCTTACGCTTGAGTTCGACGGGCGTTTCGTAGTCGCCCCGACCAATCCGCTGCGCGGCTTCTGCCAGCAGACTGACCGGGCGCGACACTGCCCGCGCCAGCCACAAGGCACCGAGCAAGGATGCCAGCAATGCACCGACCGAGACCCACAAAAACTTGCGATCAAGCGAATTAAAGGCCTGCATGGTTTGATCCAGCGGGCTCTGCAGCAACGCCATCACTTGCCCGTTAGCCGGGTCGCCGGCGTTGGCCAATTGCAACAATTGGCCCAAAAAACGCTGGTGCTGAAATTCGCTGAAATGAACGGTCAGGCCCGGCGCATGCGTGTGCATGAACGCGACAATGCTGGCGTTCATTGCGTCAGGCTGAGTACTGCTCAGCACCCCGTCCACGCCGTTATTAAGGGTCATAAACGACACTTCAAGGTTGCTCAGCGAACGCAACTCATGGGCAAATACGTCGTCCATCGGCATCGCAGACACCACGCGCACCACCGGTAAAGGGGCCATCACGGCACTCTGCACCATCATGTAAGGGCGGCCATCGAGTACGCCGACAAGCATGGTTTGAGCGTTACGACGCGCCATCTTCAAAGCCTTGGCGTAGGGAAAGGCCTGCCCGGACGGTAACCCTTTGAGGGTGCTGGTAATGATGTTGCCATTGAGGTCGAGTACAAACAGATCACTGCCGCGAATACTGGCCTCAAACTCCAGCAAGGCGTTCTCGATGTCCGCGGGGGTGCCATTGATGCTCGCGAGGCGAAAGTCCGAGTCATTGGTCAGCCAGTTGAGCCCGTACTGGATGCGCCGCCAACGCAAATCCATGAATCGCTCAAACACCCGCGTGCCGGTGCGCAATTGCTCTTCGGCCTGATCGCTGGCCACCGTAATGGTCACTGCTTTGACGGCGAAGTACACCGCACCAATCACCACGAGCAAGAGCAACGCCAGAAACAGGCTGATACGCGCCTGAAAACTGTTACGCAGCTTCATGCTGCCTCCTCGTTCCACTGAGTCAATGCCAGTACCCGCTCTGAGGTTATGTCCTGAGGCATACGCCGCTCCCTCTGCATCTTCAGAAAAGCCTGTCGCAAGGCCTTCCAATCCCTTTTTTTTGTTATCAATCGTAACTGCTGCAAGAGAGAAGATCGCCTAATAAATCAGGGCCGTCCACCGTCAAGTTGTTGGCGACAAAGGCCTAGCGAGCGGGCACTTGGGGGAAGATTTTATCAATGAGACAAGGGCCTGCCCTGACACTCGCCACAGGCTTGAACACAGGCCTCTTGAACCGCAAACCCTGCGCTCGACTACGCTACTCGGCGCAGTCTTCGGCAGCGGCTTGAGGATGAAAAACGTTTCACCATTGAAACCACTGACACCGCGCCCCATCTAACCCTCATACCCCATTGCGCAGGTGCCCCATGAGCGACCAGCAAGATTTCCCGGATAACAGCACTGAATACACCGACATAGAACACCCGCACAGCGAACATCAACCTCACTCGGGAGGAACTGAATTGGCGTTGCCAGAACAGAATCTGCCGGACAAGGTGTACATCATCCCGATCCATAATCGCCCGTTCTTCCCGGCGCAAGTGCTGCCGGTCATCGTCAATGAAGAGCCGTGGGCCGAAACCCTCGAACTGGTCAGCAAATCACCTCACCACTCGCTGGCACTGTTTTTTGTCGACACCCCGCCCGATGACCCCCGCCATTTCGACACCGACAGCCTTCCTGAATACGGCACGCTGGTAAAAGTGCATCACGCCAGCCGCGAAAACGGCAAATTGCAATTCGTGGCCCAGGGCCTGACCCGCGTGCGCATCAGCATGTGGCTCAAACATCACCGCCCGCCGTATCTGGTGGAGGTTGAATACCCGCAGCAGCCCAAAGAGCCCACCGATGAGGTGAAGGCGTATGGCATGGCGCTGATCAATGCGATCAAAGAACTGTTGCCGCTCAACCCGCTGTACAGCGAAGAGCTGAAAAACTACCTCAATCGCTTCAGCCCCAATGATCCTTCGCCGCTGACCGACTTTGCCGCAGCGCTGACCTCGGCCACCGGTAACGAGCTGCAAGAAGTGCTTGACTGCGTGCCCATGCTCAAACGCATGGAAAAAGTGCTGCCGATGCTGCGCAAAGAAGTCGAAGTAGCACGGCTGCAAAAAGAAATCTCGGCCGAGGTCAATCTCAAAATTGGCGAACATCAGCGCGAGTTCTTCCTTAAGGAGCAACTCAAGGTCATTCAGCAAGAGTTGGGGCTGACCAAAGACGATCGCAGCGCAGACATCGAGCAATTCAAGCAACGCCTTGAAGGCAAAAACCTGCCGGTGCAAGCGCAAAAGCGCATCGACGAAGAACTGAACAAGCTGTCGATTCTGGAAACCGGATCGCCGGAATACGCGGTCACTCGCAACTATCTGGACTGGGCTTCGTCGGTGCCATGGGGCGTGTTCGGCAAAGACAAACTCGACCTCAAGCACGCGCGCAAAGTGCTCGACGCGCACCATGCGGGGCTGGATGACATCAAAAACCGCATCCTCGAATTTCTTGCCGTTGGCGCGTACAAAGGCTCGGTCAGTGGTTCGATTGTGCTGCTGGTCGGCCCGCCGGGGGTGGGCAAGACCAGCGTCGGCAAGTCGATTGCCGAGTCGCTGGGGCGCCCGTTCTACCGTTTCAGCGTCGGCGGCATGCGCGACGAAGCCGAGATCAAGGGCCACCGTCGCACCTACATCGGTGCCCAACCGGGCAAGCTGGTGCAGGCGCTCAAGGACGTTGAGGTGATGAACCCGGTGATCATGCTCGATGAGATCGACAAAATGGGCCAAAGTTTTCAGGGCGACCCTGCGTCTGCCTTGCTTGAAACCCTGGACCCGGAGCAAAACGTCGACTTCCTCGATCACTACCTGGACCTGCGCCTGGACCTGTCCAAAGTGCTGTTTGTGTGCACTGCCAACACGCTGGACTCAATTCCTGGCCCGCTGCTCGACCGCATGGAAGTCATACGCCTGTCGGGTTACATCACCGAAGAAAAGGTCGCGATTGCCAAGCGTCACTTGTGGCCAAAACAGCTTGAAAAGGCCGGTGTTTCTAAAGGCAGCCTGAGTATCAGTGACAGCGCACTGCGCGCCGTGATCGATGGTTACGCCCGCGAAGCCGGCGTGCGTCAGCTGGAAAAACAGCTAGGCAAACTGGTGCGCAAAGCCGTGGTCAAATTGCTGGATGACCCAAAAGCGGTGATCAAAATGGGTCCAAAAGACCTCGAGGCGTCACTGGGCATGCCGGTATTCCGTAATGAGCAAGTGATCAGCGGCACCGGTGTCATCACCGGGCTGGCCTGGACCAGCATGGGCGGGGCCACGTTACCGATTGAAGCCACACGTATTCACACGCTCAATCGCGGGTTCAAGCTGACTGGGCAATTGGGCGATGTGATGAAGGAGTCAGCTGAAATTGCTTACAGCTACATCAGCGCCAACCTTAAGCAGTTCGGCGGCGATCCCAAGTTCTTCGATGAAGCCTTTGTGCATTTGCATGTGCCAGAAGGGGCCACGCCCAAAGACGGCCCCAGCGCTGGCGTGACAATGGCCAGCGCCCTGTTGTCCCTGGCTCGCAATCAAGCGCCCAAAAAAGGCATCGCCATGACCGGCGAGTTGACCTTGACCGGGCATGTGCTGCCGATTGGTGGCGTGCGTGAAAAAGTGATTGCGGCACGCAGGCAAAAAATTCACGAGTTGATCCTGCCTGACGCCAACCGTGGGCACTTCGAAGAGTTGCCGGACTACTTGAAAGAAGGCATTACCGCCCACTTTGCCAAGCGCTTTAGCGACGTGGCAAACGTATTGTTTTAACCGCCTGCACTAACACCGCATGTCGCGGGACACGATGCGCTACACCTCGTATCTGGTCCCGCGATTCAAGCCGCTCACACCACCCTGTCAATGTTGTCAGTAGACACCTGCTCCGTTCCCGACGCTAATAGCCCCAAGCCTGTTAAAACTGCGTCGAGAAACGATCATGGCACTGCATCACCCTGCATATGGAAATCCAGCGGTTATCTGTCAGAAGTTTTTAGGCAGTCCTTCATTCAATCCAAGAACCAGCGGTGAGCTTAAAGCCGATGTTCTGGACAGGGACGTGTTCGACGCCCATGAAATGACCTTTGCCAGTAGCCACAAGAAAATCGTCATTACGGCTGACATGGATGACTTTGGGTCTATAGGCCATCGCTCAGTAGCATTCACCCTGGACGTCAATATCCAGTCTGGTATCTACCTGTTCAAACGCGGCGCGGGTGGGCCTGTGCGCGAGATGTCATACACAGAGTGCGTCAAAAAGAACGGTGAGTATGTCTACCACTTGATTCAGGCAGAGGTCGGCAGCCTGCAATTGAGTGTGGTCGAAAGTTGCTACAGCGCACGCTTGTTTACCTTTGATGGCTGTGACCACAACAACGAGCCTTTCGAAATATGCGGTGACTTCATCATCAACCCGCCCCACGCCTCATTCAACTACTGAGGGGCGCGTACGACTTTAACCGCGCGGCGTGGTGCAACACCTTGCATGGGTTATGCTGCGCGCTTGTTATTGTCTGACCGGAGCCTTCAATGTCCCTCGCGCGCCTCATTCCCTTGTTCGGCCTCACGCTGCTGACGGCTTGTGCCCAGCAATCGGCACACAACGTGATTGTTGAAGAACAAAGTGACTGCCCGATGCAATTGCACACCGGGCAAAACTTGACCCTGACCTTGCCCAGCAACCCCACCACCGGTTATCGCTGGGCGATTCAGGACTCCGCTGGCGGCGTGTTGCGCAGCCTCAGCCCAGAGGTCTACAAAAGCGCCGACAGTGGCCAGCTACTGGGCAGCGGCGGGCAATCCACCTGGCGTTTTCAAGCATTTGCCGCAGGCTCCGGGCGCTTGCGCCTGACCTATCAGCAACCGTGGGAACCTGAGGCCGAACCTGCACAGGTGTTTGACTGCGCTATCACGGTGAAATGACATGCCTTGGCTGATACTCGCGGTCATGGGCGCCGCCGCCTATCTGTACGGTGTAAACATGCAGTCCACGCTGCTGTGTTTACTGAGTAAACCGCTGCCGGTACTGGCTTTGCTCGGCTGGCTGCAAGATGCACCGCCCAGCCTGTACAGGCGCTGGATCAGTCTTGGCCTGTTGTTTTCACTGCTGGGGGACATTCTGCTGGCCTGGCCGGTGGACCTATTTGTGTTCGGTCTGGGCGCCTTTCTGCTGGCCCATTTGGCATATCTGAAGGCATACCTGAGCGATTGCCGGCGTGTCGCCTGGTTACCGCTGACGTTAGCCTTGATGGCGGGCGTGAGTTTATTCAGCGTCATGGCGGCGCAGGGTCTGGGCCAATTGTTGATTCCCGTCAGCGTGTACGCGCTGGCCATCAGCGCCATGCTGTGGCGCGCCTTTGCCCGACTGGGCACAGCCGTCCCCGCGCGCTCGGCCTGGCTGGCGGCAGCCGGGGCACTGGCGTTTGTGGTCTCGGACAGCCTGATCGGCATCGACCGCTTTGTGTTCAAGTTCAGCGCCGCACCGTATCTGATCATCCTCAGTTACTGGCTCGGGCAATGGGGCATTGCGGCCTCCACGTTTAGCCAGAGCAAACGCTGAGCCAGCATCTATCGAGCCCGCCAGACGGTTTATCAGACAGACCGCGCATCCCGGCGCCAACTTGGCTAAAATGCCGCCCCTTTTAAATTTCCATCGCCGGAACCCTCGTGAGCAAAGAACCCGACCGTATATTCGCCCAGCCCTTGGCCCAGGTGCCGGACTTCGCCTTTAACGAAGACGTGGTGCGGGTGTTCCCGGACATGATCAAACGTTCGGTGCCGGGTTATCCGACCATTGTCGAAAACCTCGGCGTGCTCGCCGCACAGTTCGCCCAGCCTGATAGCGTGCTCTACGATCTGGGCTGTTCGCTGGGGGCGGTCACTCAGGCACTGCGCCGGCATGTGCGCAGCGAAGGGTGCAAGGTGATTGCCGTGGACAACTCGGCGGCGATGGTCGAGCGCTGCCGCGAATACTTGAATGGGCAAAACTCCATGTTTCAGGAGTTGTTGCCGGTCGACGTGATCGAAGGCGATATTCTCGCGCTGCGCTTTGAGCCGGCCTCAGTGGTTGCGCTCAACTTCACCCTGCAATTCATTGCCCCCCAAGATCGCCTGGCCTTGCTTGGCCGCATCCGCCAGGCGCTGTTGCCGGGCGGCGCGCTGATCCTCTCGGAGAAGCTGCGCTTCAATGACGCAGACGAGCACGCGCTGCTCACCGACTTGCACATCGCATTCAAGCGCGCCAACGGCTATAGCGATCTGGAAATCGCGCAAAAGCGCAGCGCCATCGAAAACGTCATGAAGCCCGACAGCCTCGAAGAACATCGCGAACGCCTGCTGGCGGCCGGGTTCTCGAAAGTCGTGCCGTGGTTCCAGTGTCTTAACTTTGCCTCGTTGATTGCCTTGCCATGATTGATCTTTCCCCTCTCGCCCGGCGTCTGGCCGGCACGCCTTTGGCTGAATGGGCCAACACCCTGCAAGCTCAGCTCGACAGCAAAATGGAGAAAGGTCACGGTGACCTTGAACGCTGGCAAAGCGCGCTGGATGCGCTGCCTGACGTCAAACCCACTGAAATCGACCTGCTCAATGGCCTCACGCTCGACACTGACTGTGACGACGACACCCGTGTGCGCATGCGCCAGGCCCTGATGGGCTTGTCGCCGTGGCGCAAAGGCCCGTTTGACCTGTTCGGGGTACATGTCGACACCGAATGGCACTCGGACTGGAAGTGGTCACGGGTTGCGCCGCACATCGACCTCAACGGCAAGCGCATCCTGGATGTGGGCTGCGGCAATGGTTACTACATGTGGCGCATGCTCGGTGCAGGCGCCCATAGCGTGATCGGTGTAGACCCCAATTGGTTGTTCTTCTGCCAGTTTCAGGCCGTGCAGCGCTTCTTGCAGCAAGAAGCCGCCTGGCACCTGCCGTTCCCGTTTGAAGACTTGCCACCGAATCTGGAAGGCTTCGACACCGTTTTTTCCATGGGTGTGTTCTACCACCGCCGCTCCCCCATCGAGCATTTGCTGGCGCTCAAGGATTGCCTGGTCAAAGGTGGCGAACTGGTGTTGGAAACACTGGTGATTGAAGGCGACGTGAATCAGGTGCTGGTGCCCGAGGACCGCTACGCGCAGATGCGTAACGTATGGTTTTTGCCATCGATTGCTGCGCTGGAGCGCTGGTTGCGGCGCGCCGGTTTCAGCGATGTGCGCTGCGTGGACGTAAGCATTACAACCGTTGAAGAGCAACGGGCGACAGAGTGGATGAAGTTCCAGTCGCTGAGTGACTACCTTGACCCCAACGATCACAGCAAAACCATCGAAGGCTTGCCTGCACCCATGCGCGCAGTGATTGTGGCCAAAAAATAAACCTCAGTAGCCGCTGCCGGAGGCTGCGATGGGCTGCGCAGCGGCCCTGTTTTCAAACCAAAACGAAGGTCCTTCGGCCTTTATCGCAGCCTTGGTCAGCGGCTACAGATCAGGATTTCGCCCGGCGGGCCTTGAAGAACTCGCTGAGAATTGTGCCGCACTCCTCGGCCAATACGCCGCCTTCAAACAGCACGCGATGGTTGAGAAAGCCCTGGGTAAAAAACTGCCCCTGACTTTGCACAATCCCGGCCTTGGGTTCCAATGCGCCGTACACCACTCGCGCGACCCGCGAATGCACGATCAAACCGGCACACATGCTGCACGGCTCCAGCGTCACGTACAGCGTGCTGCCGGGCAGTCGATAGTTGCTGGCCGCAGCGGCAGCCGCCCGAATGGCGACCATTTCAGCATGGGCACTGGGATCGTGACCGCTGATCGGGCAGTTGAAGCCGCGCCCGATGATTTCGCCGTTTTGCACCAGCACTGCACCCACCGGCACTTCACCCAGTGCTGCGCCCTGTGCCGCCAGCGCCAGCGCTTCACGCATATAATCTTGATCGCGGCTGCGGTCAATGATCTGGGGTTGACGCCCTTGTCGCATCAGGAAACCTCAATAGCGGCCATCAGGCCGGTTTCCATGTGGTCAATCACATGGCAGTGGAACATCCACACGCCGGGATTATCCGCCACCAGCGCCACACGAGCACGTTCGTTTTTACCCAGCAAGTAGGTGTCGGTGAAGTACGGGATGATTTTCTTGCGGTTAGACGCCAGTACCTTGAAGCTCATGCCATGCAAGTGAATCGGGTGCTGGTACTGGGTCATGTTCTTCAATTCGAAGATGTAACTGCGGCCCAGCTTGAGTTTGGCGATGGGCCGGTCAGCACAGGTTTTGTCTTTGATGTCCCACGCAATGCCATTGATCTGCCACAAGCTCGGCGGCTGATCAGGTCCCAGATCCTCGGACACCGAACCGACCCACTCGAAGTTGAAATTGATCTTCTCGGCATTGGCCACGTCTGGCTCGGCAATCGGGTTTGCAGGCAGCGCAGGGGGCCATTGGGCGGGGGCGTCGTTGCTGGCAACCGATCGCAAGGTGCCCAGGCGTACCGGACCATCACGCAACGACAGCTCCTCACCCACCGCCGGGGCTTTGATGGCCAGGCAAATGCGCATGCCAGGGCCTAGCCAGTATTCCTTGCCCAATGGCCTTGGCTCGATGGGGTTACCGTCCAGCGCGTAGATTTTGGCTTCGACGCCGGGGATGTTGATGCGGTAGGTCAAGGTGTTGTCGAGATTAAGCAGGCGCACGCGGGTGATCTGCTCTGCGGGCAGTTCAATCGTCGGCACATGGCGGCCATTGATCGTCGACAAGCGCCCGGCCGTACCGCCGCGAGCCGCCTCACGGGTGATGCTGAACGGCATAAAACCGCCCTCTTGATCCACATGCCAGTTCTTGATGCTCAAGGTGCGTTCATGCGTAAAGCCGGTAGGGTCGCGCTCTTCAACAATCAGCGGCCCGACCAGCCCACGGCCCAGCTCTTCGCTGCTGTTGACGTGCGGGTGATACCAAAAGCTGCCCGCATCTGGCACGCGGAATTTGTAGTCAAAATATTCGCCCGGCAATACCGGCAACTGCGAGACGTAAGGCACGCCGTCCATCTCCAGCGGCAAGCGGATACCGTGCCAGTGAATGGTGGTCGGGACTGGCAGGTGGTTGATAAAGCGCACCCGCAGCCATTGGCCCTGACGCACCCGCAATTCGGTGCCCGGCGCCGAAGGGCCAAAGGCCCAGGCCTCGGTCTGATGACCGGGCACCAGTTCCACGTCGAGGGGCGCGGCAATCAGTTCGTAATCGTGGCCCGCTTCGGCATCGGCCATTTTGCCCAACCAGTAACGCGAAGCGCCTCCTGCGCCAACACCCACCACTACCAGGCCGGCTAAACCACCGAGTATTTGTCGACGGGTAAAGGACATGGGCTCAACTACCTCTCGTATCGTAAGCGGGCTTTAGGCCCGCAAAAGGCGAATACGATACACCTGCGGTTGAGAAACAGTAAGGCCGGGGTGGCGAAGGGCCGCAGTCCACACACCGAAAACACCCTGGCTGGCTGCGGGCTTTTTAGCACATCCGAAGATCGCAGCCCGCGGCAGGGCCTAAGGTGTAAGCCCCACGAGCACATGCACCACGTTGTCTGCCAGCACCATGACCCCCGGCACGCCCGCCCTGTGCAGCGCTTTCGTGTCCAGCTTCGACCCGTCGCGCAACACCACGCGCACGCGGGTCAATGCCACTTTTTGTTCGGATTTGACGTTCACCGCGCCCCCCAAGCCTGCCAACGTGGCGTTGTTGAGTAACGAGGTGGCAACGCTCGTGTCCGGGAGCAAGTCCGGCGTCAGTGCTTTCCAAAACGCCTGATGCAATTTTGCAAACATGTTCAGTTCTCCAACACCAAGGATTGAGGCTGCAAAACAGCGCGTACTTGTTGCGCGCTTTCGAACCCCAGCACCTGCTCCGCCAAGGTGGTACAGGCATTGAAATCCAGCTCGCGCACTTGCGCCTTGATGGTCGGGATCAGCGGCACGCTCACCGACAGTTCATCCACACCAAGCCCCAGCAACACAGGCACCGCCTGCGGCTCGGACGCTAAAGCCCCACACACGCCCACCCATTTGCCATGTGCATGCGCAGCCTTGACGGTGTGGGCGATCAGGCGCAGCACTGCCGGGTGCAGGCTGTCGGCCTGGCTGGCCAGACGCGGGTGATCGCGGTCCATCGCCAAGGTGTATTGGGTCAGGTCATTGGTGCCAATCGAAAAGAAGTCCACGTGGGGCGCGAACACGTCGGCCATCAACGCCGCCGCAGGCACTTCGATCATGATGCCCAGTTTGGGCAGTTGGACCAGACCCGCTCGCTGCGCTTCGTCTTGCAGCACACGGCGGGCTTCGTGCAGTTCGGACACATGAGTGACCATCGGCAACATGATATGCAGGCGCGCCAGATCAGCACTGGCCAATATTGCGCGCAATTGGTCACGCAACAGTTCAGGTCGCTCCAGGCACAGGCGAATGCCACGCATGCCCAGAAACGGATTGGTCTCATGCGCCATCGGCACGTAGGTCAGCGGTTTATCGCCACCCACGTCCAGCGTGCGTACTACCAAATTATGCTCAGGCCCCACCGCGTCAGCGATAGCCCTATAGGTGGCCACTTGCTCCTCGTGCGTGGGCGCGCTGTTGCGCTCCAGATACAAGAATTCCGAACGTAACAGCCCGACCCCTTGAGCCCCCAGGGTCATGGCTTGTTCAGCTTCTGCCTGCGAGGCGATATTGGCCGTGATTTCTATGGTGTGCCCGTCGCGGGTGCAGGCGGCCAGCGATGCGTGCTGCACATCTTGCTGACGACGTTGTTGAAGCTGAACGCGCTGAACCTCCAGCCGCTCGACCAAGGCGTCATCAGGTTGCAAGTGCAACTCGCCTGCGTCGGCATTGAGCAAAACCGGCGTGCCATTGGCCAGTGTCAGCACCTGCGGGGCAACTCCACACAGAGCGGGCAAGCCCAGAGCGCGGGCCAAAATGGCAACGTGACTGGTGGCTCCACCGCCCACCGTGGCAAAGCCCACAACTTTGCGGGTGTCCAATGCCGCCGTCTGTGAGGGGGTCAATTGCTCGGCAATCAAAATCGCATGCTGGGGCAAGACCTGCGTGTTGTCATGCACGCCGAGGATCAGCTTGAGCACCCGCTGGCCGACATCGTCAAGGTCAAGTGCGCGCTCAGCCAGCAGCTGGCCGCCCAAACTCTTGAACAAGGTTGACGTGGTCTCAGTGGCGCTGCGCCAGGCATGGCCTGCGCTCTTGCCTGCATCAATCAGTTCGTCGGCATGCTCCAGCAGACTCGGGTCTTGCAGTAGCGCCTGATGTGCTTTGAAAATATCGCCCTGAGCAGTGTTCGAGGCGTTGTCGCGCAGCGTCTGTAACTGGCTGTCTGCCTGCGCTAAAGCGTCTTGTAAACAGGCCCGTTCATGCGGCGCATCGGTGGCGTTTTCGACCACCTCCAGCGTACACGCCGCCACTTGTACCACATGCCCAAACGCCGCGCCCGCAGACGCACACACACCGCGCAGCACATCCGAAACGGGCTGCAGGACGAGGGGTTCGGGCTGTGGCGCGAGCGTTGCGCTCGTTACAGATTCACCACAACCGCTGGCCAACACGTGTGACAAGGTCGTGATCGCCGCCTGCGCGTCATGGCCCGCCGCACTCAGGTGCACACTGTCGCCATATTTCGTCTGCAACGCCATGATCGCCACCAATGACTTGGCGTTCGCTGTCTCGTGCTGTCGGTGCAGATAAATGACTGAATCAAAGCTTTTCGCAGCCTGCGCCAAAACGCCAGCCGGACGCGCGTGCAGGCCATTAGGGTTAGCCAGTAACTGAGCCGCTGAGTGCAACGCTTCGCCGCCTTGAACCTCAGGCTTCACGTCCAGCTCGCGCGGGCGTACCAGCAACAGCGGTTGGCCGCTCTCAACCACGCCTTGGTCTGCATCCAGCGCGACAAAACCATCGCCACTGATCACCAGCATTAACGTCAATAGACTGCGGGCCTTGAGGGCCAGGTAATCGGCATCAAACTCAATCAAGGGTTGCCCGGCCTCGACCCGCTGACCCTCGATCACCAGGGCACTAAAGCCTGCGCCGCCGAGGTTTACAGTGTCGAGGCCGATGTGCAGCAGCACTTGCACACCTGTGGCATGGGTGATGCTGAGCGCATGACCGGTGTGTTGCCGATTACTGACCACCCCCGCCAGTGGTGCACACAACACCTGCGAGGTGGGATCAATGCAAACGCCGTCACCCATCAGGCGACTGGAGAACACCGGGTCCGGGACATCATCAAGCGCCAGCAGCACGCCAGCCAATGGCGCCAGCAGTTCCAGTTGTGGGGATATGGCCATGAACTCACCTACAGTTGATTCGGTATATGCCGATGGAGCGCAAGCCCCGACAGCGTCGCTTATTTCCACCAGTACTCGACTTGCACACCCATGTTTGACCCGTGCCGCGCATTGCCAAAAGCGCCGCTGTCCGACAACGCCGAACCTGCATCCAACTGATTAGCGGCACGTTGCGCGGCTTTGTTCCAACTGGCGTAGGTGTAATACAAACGGATTTCCGGGCGTTCCCAAAAACCGGGGCCTTTAGGCGACCAGGTGGGCGCGAAAGTGAACTTGCTTAATGTGCGCGTGCCATCCTTTGCCCTGACCTGATCGTGCCCCAGCTCAGTGACCAGTTTGAATTGCTCACTGATGGCATAAGCAGGCCGTACCCCCAGAGACATCCACTCCTGATTGCCACCGTGCGGGCGAAAATCCTTTTGATAGACCGCTTCGACCTGGCCACCGAAACGCGGGGTCACTTGCCAGTCAAAGAACTCGACGATGCGGTAACGCTTGCTGCTGTTGTCCAGTTTGGTGTTGCCGGTGTAGCCCAAGCCTGTGCCGGAACCTTCGCCGTACTGCACGGCAAATTTGTTCTGCCCGCCTAAAAAGGCGCTTTGCACATGCTGCGCAGTGATCGCCCAACCACTGTGGGCGTCAGTGCGCTGAGGCTTGTCGAGGTAGGTCAAACCAAATTCCAGCGCCCCGTCGGGGTTGGTGTTGAACCCTGCAACGTTGAAATCGTGGCGCGTCACGTAGTCTTCCTGATACAGGCTGTCTTTGCGTGACAGGGCGTAGCTGTATTTGAGGCCGCCGATCAGCACGTCTTCAATCCCGCCGCCCGTGGCGCTCTGGTTCCAGTAGTAGAAATCAGAAATGTGGATGTCGTTACGTTTGTAGTAACGCCGTCCGGCCCACAGCGAACCACCGTTAAGGCTCGGCACGTTGGACCATTGCGCGTATAGCTGGGGCATGCGCACCGAGCCGTTGTCGCCCTGAAAGGTCAGTTGGCGGTTGTACTGGTTGTAGAAAGAGGCCATGCCATCGACGCTGAGCACCGAACCGTCATCGAGGGTGTAGAGGTCCTGGCGCAACTCCAGTTCAGCGTATTGTTCACATTCGTTGCCCAGCCGGTATTTGGACTCGGCGCCCGGCAGTTTGAAGCACGATTGCTTGCCCCCGTTGAGCGAATTGCCCACGCCACTGCGCAAGTAACCCGAGAACTCCAGGGCCTGCGCTGGCAGCGGTGCCAGCAGGCATAAACAGGTGGTGAAAATGCGGCGGTTGAGTGCTGTGTTCATAAAGACAACCTTTCTTATTTTTATGGGGCAGAGCCGTTAAACACCCTCTCCTTCAGCGGGGTGTTTCAATGTTTGAGGTGCAAGACGAACGATTCATAGGGTCTCAGCCGGATGCTGCGCGTTCGCGGCGAACAGTCGGCGTAGTTGCTGATCACTACCCGCTGGGTCATGCCTTGGCTGATGACGTGCTCGGGCAGTTCAAGCTCACAGGCGCTGCCATAAAAATTGTTAAGCACCAACAAACGCTCGTTGTCGCCTTGGCGCAGGTACGCCCAGACCTGCGGGTGGTCGATCAGCAGCGCGTGATAGTGGCCGTGTTGCAACAGCGGTTCGGCACGGCGCAAGGCAATCAACTGACGGTAGTGATGCAGCACCGAAGCCGGGTCATTCACTTGGTCTTCAACGTTGATCAATGACGCGTTATCAGGAAGCCCGATCCAGGGTTGCGTCGTGCTGAAACCCGCGTTCGGCAGATGATTCCACTGCATGGGCGTGCGGCTGTTGTCCCGCGACTTTTGCATGATGGCGGCCATGCAATCAGGTTCAGACTCACCCGCCTCACGCTTGAGGCGATAGATATTCAAGGTCTCGACATCGCGGTATTGCTCGATGCGTTCGAAGCCCGGATTGGTCATGCCAATTTCTTCACCCTGATACACATACGGCGTGCCTTGCAGGCAGTGCAGCGCGGTGGCGAGCATCTTGGCCGAGACCACGCGATACTCGCCGTCATTGCCAAACCGAGACACGGCACGCGGTTGGTCGTGGTTACACCAAAACAGGGCATTCCAGCCGCCACCCGCTTGCATCCCTACTTGCCAGTCAGAAAAGATCCGTTTGAGCTCAAGGAAATCGAAGTCGGCGCGCACCCACTTCTGCATGTTCGGGTAGTCCACTTTCAAGTGATGAAAGTTGAAGGTCATCGACAGTTCATTGCACTCGGGGTTGGAGTAACGAATGCAATGTTCAAGAGAGGTGGAGGACATTTCACCGACGCTGACCAGATCGTGGCCGGCAAACACTTCGCGGTGCATCTCTTGCAGGTAGGTATGCACGTTTGGTCCGTCGGTATAGAACCGGCGGCCATCGCTGTCGTCTTGCGGGAAGTGAGCGGGCTTGGAAATCAGATTGATCACATCAAGACGGAAACCGCCTACACCTTTGTCGCGCCAAAAACCCATCAGTTTGTAGACTTCGGCCCGCACCTTCGGGTTGTCCCAATTGAGGTCGGCCTGGGTGTGATCAAACAGATGCAAATAGTATTGGCCGGTTTGGGCCTCGTACTCCCACGCCGAGCCGCCGAACTTGGATTGCCAGTTATTGGGCTGGTCGCGCCAGATGTAAAAGTCGCGGTACGGGTTGTCGAGGCTGCTACGCGCCTGCACGAACCATTCATGTTCGATCGAGGTGTGGTTGACCACAATGTCGAGCATCAACTTGATGCCTCGGGCGCGGGCTTCGCCGATCAGCAACTCGCAATCGGCCATGCTGCCGTAGCTCGGGTCAATGGCGTAGTAATCACTGATGTCATAGCCATTGTCGCGTTGCGGTGAACGCAGAAAGGGCGTCAGCCACAGGTAGTCAACGCCCAGCCATTGCAGGTAATCAAGCTTGTCGACCACCCCCAGCAAGTCCCCGGTGGCATTGCCCGCGTGGCTGTGAAAACTTTTTGGGTAGATCTGATAGATCACCGAACGCTGCCAGTCTTGCATGGGGGTTCCTTCAATAAATTTTTAACGCGCGGGGCAGTGAATCAGGCCACGCGAAAGCCTGGCCGGATGATTTTCAGGCTCAAGGCACAGGTCAAAACGAACGGCACCGCGATGGCCACCAGCATCCCGATCACGAACATCGGGATGTACTGGGGAATGATCGAGATGAAACCGGGCAAGCCGCCGACACCAATGGCCGAGGCCTGGACTTTGTTCAGCGACAGGAAAATGCTGCCCAGCGCCGACCCCGCCAACGCGGCGTAAAACGGGAATTTGTAGCGCAGGTTGATACCGAACATGGCCGGTTCTGTGATGCCAAAGTAGGCAGACACCGCCGAGGTGGACGCCATGCTGCGTTCACGCACATTGCGGCTCATATAAAACACGCCGAGCGCAGCGCTGCCCTGCGCCAGATTGGACATCACGATCATCGGCCAGATGAACGTGCCGCCCTGTGTGGCAATAAGTTGCAAGTCAACGGCGAGGAACATGTGATGCATACCGGTGATCACCAGCGGTGCGTAAAGCAGGCCAAAGATTAAGCCGCCGAGCACCGGTGCCAGATCAAACAGCATGACCACGCCTTCGGTAATCAGAATACCCAGATGCCGGGTCACAGGCCCGATGATGGCCAGCGCCAACACGCCCGTCACCACGATCGTGGTGATCGGCACCACCAGCAGTTGAATGGCATTGGGCACCCGGGCACGCAGCCATTTTTCAATCACGCTCATCACGTAGGCCGCTAGCAGGATCGGCAGGATTTGCCCTTGGTAACCGACTTTTTCGATCTGAAACAGGCCCAGGATGTCGAAATAAGGCAGGCTTTGGCCGTCCAGCCCGGCAACGGCCTTGCCGTAGTTCCAGGCATTGAGCAGGTCGGGGTGAACCAGCATCAGGCCCAGCACAATGCCGAGGATTTCACTGCCGCCAAAGCGCTTGGCCGCCGACCAGCCGACCAGCGCCGGCAGGAATACAAACGAGGTGTTGGCCATCAGGTTGATCAGGCTCCACACGCCGTCGAGCGAGGGGTAGGCGTCGAGCAACGTTTTGTCGGCGATGAACATGCCTTTGGCGCCAAGCAGGTTGTTCACCCCCATCAGCAGGCCCGCGATGATCAGCGCTGGCAGAATGGGCATGAACACATCAGAGAACACGCGCACCAGCCGCTGCATGGCGTTGGCCTTGTCGGCGCCCTTCTGTTTGACATCCGCGATGGTGGAGGCCGCCAGCCCGGTTTGCTCGCGCAAAGCGGCGTAAACCTTTTCAACCTCTCCGGGACCAATCACCACCTGATACAGACCGCCGGTAAAGAAGGAACCTTTGACCAAGTCGATCTGATTGAGCGTGGCGCTGTCGACCAGAGCAGGATCTTTTAACGCCAGGCGCAGACGTGTCACACAATGGGCAGCCTGCTCAAGGTTTTCGGCCCCCCCGAGGCTGTGCAACAACTGGCTGGCGATCGATGAGTAATCGTGACTCATGCTGGATGTCCTGTTTGGAATTCTTGTTATTGAGCGTCACCCGTGCAGCGCGCTAAAACGCAAGCTACTCGTCTGTACCAGTTAAATCAACAACTGGTACAGACGAGTTGGTTTTTTTTATGGACATGTCGATGGGGTCAAATAAATTGACAGTAAGACCAATCCTCAGGCATCGCCTGAAAAGGCGTAAGACTCTATGGGACTTGCACTGCCTGCACCCTGCCCTTAAGGTTCGGCCCTTAAGCCACCACGGCAAAGAAACTTCTTCATGACTAAATACAACCAGATCTATACGGATCTGCTTGCCAGCATCACCGCCGAACGCTTGCAGCGCGGTGCGCGCTTGCCGTCCGAGGCCGAGTTGATGGCCGCCTATGACGCCAGCCGCGGCACAGTGCGCAAGGCCATCGAGCAGCTGCAAGAGCGCGGCTTTGCGCAAAAGGTGCATGGCAAAGGGACGTTTGTACTGTCATCCAGCCCGATTGAGTTTCAGTTGGGCGGCATCGTCAGCTTTCAGGAAACCTGGCCGCGACTGGGCAACGACGTGAGTACCCACGTGGTCGAATGCGTGCAGTTCCCGCTCGAAGGTGCGCTGTGCGAGCATATCGACGCCCCGCCAGGCAGCTCGATCACTCGCATCAAACGGGTAAGGCGTATTGATGGCAAGCGCGTGATTCTGGACATCAACCACTTTGTGAATGCGTTGATTCCAGGGCTGAACGAGGACATTGCACAGCATTCGATTTACGCCTATATCGAGCAAACGCTGAACCTGTACATCAGCTACGCCCAGCGCACCATTGAAGCCGTGCCGCGCAGTAAAGATGATCAGCAACACCTGGATCTGGGCGATCAAAGCCATGTCATTGTGGTCAGCAACCAGACGTTCTTGCAGGACGGGCGGCAGTTTGAGTACACCGAGTCGCGGCACACACTGGACAAGTTCTATTTTTCTGACGTGGCACGGCGCTGAAACAGCGCCACTCCTGCACGTCAGATAAAAACAAAAAAGGCGGTCAACACTGGGTGTTGACCGCCTTTTTTAGTTTGAACCGGTTACCCGGCCAGACTTATTCCCACTCAATCGTTGCCGGTGGCTTGCTCGACACGTCATACGTAACGCGGGAGATGCCTTCGATTTCGTTGATGATGCGCCCGCTCACGGTTTCAAGCAGTTCGTAGGGCAGGTGTGCCCAACGCGCAGTCATGAAGTCGATGGTTTCTACGGCACGCAGGGCCACAACCCATGCGTAACGACGGCCATCGCCAACAACGCCCACCGATTTCACCGGCTGGAACACTACGAACGCCTGGCTGACTTTGTGATACCAGTCGGCCTTGCGCAGTTCTTCGATGAAGATGTGGTCAGCGCGACGCAGGATGTCGGCGTATTCCTTTTTCACTTCACCCAGGATGCGCACGCCCAGACCCGGGCCCGGGAACGGATGACGGTAGACCATGTCGTACGGCAGGCCCAGTTCCAGACCCAGACGACGGACTTCGTCCTTGAACAGCTCGCGCAGTGGTTCTACCAGCTTGAGGTTCATTTCATCCGGCAGGCCGCCCACGTTGTGGTGCGACTTGATGACGTGTGCCTTGCCGCTTTTAGCGCCAGCCGACTCGATTACGTCCGGGTAGATGGTGCCTTGCGCCAGGTACTTGATGTTGTCCAGCTTGCAGGATTCGGCATCGAACACGTCGATGAAGGTACGGCCGATGATCTTGCGCTTCTTCTCCGGGTCGCTTTCACCCGCCAGGTTGCTCAGGAACTGATCGGCCGCGTTGGCGCGGATCACTTTGACACCCATGTTCTCGGCGAACATGGCCATCACCTGCTCACCTTCGTGCAAGCGCAACAGGCCGTTGTCGACGAATACGCAGGTCAACTGATCGCCGATGGCTTTGTGCAGCAAGGCTGCTACCACCGAGGAGTCAACGCCGCCGGACAGACCCAGCAATACATTGTCAGTGCCGACCTGGGCGCGGATGTTGGCAATGGCGTCTTCAGCGATTTTCGACGGTGTCCACAGCGCTTCACAGCCGCAGATGTCGAGAATGAAGCGCGACAGGATGCGACCGCCTTGCTTGGTGTGGGTCACTTCCGGGTGGAACTGCACGCCGTAGTAGCCGCGCTCGTCGTTGTACATGCCGGCAATCGGGCAGCTCGGGGTGCTGGCCAGAATGTGGAAGTCGGATGGCATTTTGGTGACCTTGTCACCGTGGCTCATCCACACGTCGAGGCCAAACAGGCCATCCGCGTCGATGTGGTCTTCGATGCCGTCGAGCAGGCGGCTTTTGCCGACCACGTCTACGCGGGCATAACCAAACTCTCGCAGCTCAGAGCCTTCGACCTTGCCACCCAGCTGTTCAGCCATGGTTTGCATGCCGTAGCAGATACCGAAAACCGGTACGCCAAGGTCAAAAACGGCTTGTGGCGCGCGCGGGCTGTCGGCTTCGTGAACCGATTCCGGGCCACCGGCCAGGATGATGCCTTTAGGGGCGAATTCGCGGATCGCGGCGTCGTCCATGTCGAACGGGTGCAGCTCGCAGTAAACACCGATCTCACGCACGCGACGGGCGATCAGTTGGGTGTACTGGGAACCGAAGTCCAGGATCAGGATGCGGTGAGCGTGAATGTCGAGGGCCATGACAAAATCTCGATTAATTTCAGAAACGACACGGGGCTGAATCAAACAGCCCCGGTGACTTAATTCGTATCGCACCCCGAACTGGCCGGGGCGCGATCACTATCAACCTACGCGATAGTTAGGTGCTTCTTTGGTGATTTGTACGTCGTGGACGTGGGATTCAGCCATCCCAGCGCCGGTGATCCGCACGAACTCGGGTTTGGTGCGCATTTGTTCGATGTCGGCACAGCCGGTGTAACCCATCGAAGAACGCAGACCGCCCATCAGTTGGTGAATGATTGCCGACAGCGAGCCTTTGTACGCCACACGGCCTTCGATACCTTCCGGTACCAGCTTCTCGGCACCTGCGGAGGAGTCCTGGAAATAACGGTCGGAAGAACCCTGGGATTGCGACATCGCACCCAGCGAACCCATGCCGCGATAAGCCTTGTACGAACGGCCCTGATACAGCTCGATTTCACCCGGTGCTTCTTCAGTACCGGCAAACATCGAACCCATCATCACGCAGGAAGCGCCAGCGACGATGGCCTTGGACAGATCACCCGAGAAACGAATGCCGCCGTCAGCGATCAAGGGTACGCCGGTGCCTTCAAGGGCAGCGGCCACATTGGCAATCGCGCTGATTTGCGGAACGCCAACGCCAGCCACGATACGCGTGGTGCAGATCGAGCCTGGGCCGATACCGACTTTAACTGCGTCTGCGCCTGCTTCGGCCAAGGCCAGAGCCGCGGCGCCGGTGGCGATGTTGCCGCCAATCACCTGCACTTGCGGGAAATTTTGTTTAACCCAACGTACGCGGTCGATCACGCCTTTGGAGTGACCGTGAGCGGTGTCGACCACCACCACATCAACGCCAGCCGCCACGAGGGCCGCGACGCGATCAGCAGTGTCTTTACCCGTGCCGACCGCTGCGCCTACACGCAGACGACCCTGATCGTCCTTGCTGGCCAATGGGTAAGCCTTGGCTTTTTCGATGTCGTTAACGGTCATCATGCCTTTGAGGGCAAATTTGTCGTCAACGATCAAAACACGCTCGATGCGGTGTTTGTGCAACAGCTCGCGGGCTTCTTCTTTGTCCGCGCCTTCCATGACCGTCACCAAACGCTCTTTAGGCGTCATGACGTCACGAACGGAGGCTTCAAGGCGGTTTTCAAAGCGCACGTCGCGGGACGTCACGATGCCGACCAGGTCGCCATTTTGCAGCACCGGAACACCGGAGATATTGTGCTGGCGAGTCAGTTCGAGCAGTTCACGTACGGTGGCATCGGCCTCGATGGTGATGGGTTCTTTAACCACACCAGCCTCGAAACGCTTGACCTTGCGCACTTCGTGAGCTTGCTGCTCGATGGTCATGTTCTTGTGGATGATACCGATACCGCCTTCCTGAGCCATGGCGATAGCCAGACGGGCTTCAGTTACGGTGTCCATTGCAGCGGAAACCAGCGGAATATTCAGTTCAATGCCACGGGTCAAACGAGTCTTTAGACTGACTTCGTTCGGAAGAACCTCGGAATAACCGGGGACGAGAAGGATGTCATCGAAGGTGAGTGCTTCTTGGCTGATACGCAGCATCGCTGGGGCTCCCGAGCGGGAAAATGGAAGCGCGCCATTGTACTTAAAACACCTGTGCGGCTCAACGGAAACCTTTAGAGAGTTTTGCGCTAAGGGCCATGATTTATTGACTTCGAAGGCAGAAATCGATCCGTAGCGGCTGCTGAAGGCCGCGTCCGGCGGTGAAGCGGTCGCAAGGTCAGGCTACTGCGTTACGTCAGGTAAAAACGGGATTCCGGTTTTACGACGGCGTCGCCCCCGCACGCAGCCGCGCAGGCTCGGCAGCGGCTACGCAATCCGGGGGTCACAGTTCGACTTTCACCCACGCCACCGGCTGATCAAGCCAGTCGGCAAACTCATCGAGGAAGCTTTGCTTGAACCCCGCCTCGGCCCAGTTATTGAAGATGAAACCCAGGTTGGAAAACGCGCACGGCTGCAAAAACAAAAAACCGTTGATGTCATCTTCATGGGCGCAGAGCGGGCAGGTGAAGTTATCTGTTCGCCCCGGCATCCAGTCTTCAAGGCTTTCGAACAGTGCTTCGCCAACTTCTTTGCGGCACTCGGCACAACCGGCCTCTTCCAGAAAGCCCTTGGCCGGGGTGTAAATGCAGCGCTTGGTAATGATCTCCAACCCGTTGATCGCCTCACCAAAGGGCAAGGCTTCAGGGTGCAACACCACGCTCGCAGCCCCCGGCGCAATGGCATAAGCCATGCCATTGCCGGTGCGGCCGCAGGTCGTGAGTTCTGCTTCAATGATGTTTTTGCGCACCAGCCAGCGCACGATGGCACGGGCGCGGGGCTCATGCACCGCCAAGGTGGAAATTTTAGGCACGATGATGCTTTGCGAATTCATGGGATACGGCACATATAAGAACAAACCTAAAGGTGTAGTCGCGGTTGCATGCGAGCTTTTTCAGAGCGCGCAGCTTAAAGCCTGATCCCCCAAGGGCCTACTCTTTAGTGCACGCGCCTTAACCCGACAGGTGCAGTGATCAGCATCCGCCCTTATGATGGCCCTCATGATTAAAGACCCTTTTGCAAGACTCAACCTGGACCGCGAAGTCCTGACTGTCAGCCAGCTCAACGGCCGTGCGCGGGTGTTGCTCGAAGACGTGTTCAGCAATATCTGGGTTGAAGGTGAAATTTCCAACCTCGCCCGCCCGGCGTCTGGCCACGTCTACTTCACCCTCAAGGACAGCGGCGCTCAAGTACGTTGCGCGCTGTTTCGCAACAACGCCGCACGGGTGCGCCAAGCGCTGAAAGACGGCCTGGCGGTAAAAGTACGTGGCAAGGTGTCGTTATTTGAAGGCCGTGGCGACTATCAACTGATCCTCGATACTGTCGAACCCGCAGGCGAGGGGGCGCTGCGTCTGGCCTTCGATGCACTCAAAGAAAAGCTCAGCGCTGAAGGGCTGTTCAGTGCCGAACGCAAGGTGGCCCTGCCCGCTCATCCGCAGCGCATTGGTATTGTCAGCTCGCCCACGGGCGCGGTTATTCGCGACATCATCAGCGTGTTTCGCCGCCGTGCACCGCACATCGAGCTGACGCTGATCCCTACTGCCGTGCAAGGCCGTGAAGCCACCGCGCAAATCGTGCGCGCACTGAAACTCGCCGATGCGCGCGGCTTTGATGCGCTGATCCTGGCCCGGGGCGGTGGCTCGCTGGAAGACCTGTGGTGCTTTAACGAAGAAGCCGTGGCCCGCGCCATTGACGCCTGCGTGACCCCTGTCGTGAGTGCCGTCGGCCACGAAACCGACGTTTCGATCAGTGATTTTGTGGCCGATGTACGCGCGCCCACCCCCTCCGCCGCCGCCGAGTTGCTGGCTCCGGACACCCGGGACTTGCAGCACCGCATCGACAACCTGCATCGCCGCCTGGTGATGCGCATGCGCGACCGTTTAATGCGTGATCGCTTGCGCCTGGACGGCCTGGCGCGTCGTTTACGCCACCCCGGCGAACGTTTGCGCCAGCAAGCACAACGGCTGGATGACCTGGACATGCGCCTGCGCCGCGCGTTCGAGCGCAATCTCAATACCCGTCGCGAGCGTTTGATTCGCCTCCAAACCCGTCTGGCCGGTCAGCATCCGGGGCGCCAATTGGCGCTCTTACGCCAGCGTCTGGACAGCCTGGCCGAGCGCTTGCCACGCGCCATGCGCGAAGGGCTCAAGGCCCGTCGTTTGCAATTGCAAAGCCAGATGCAAACCCTGCATGTGGTCAGCCCGCTGGCCACGCTGGGGCGCGGTTACAGCATCTTGCTCGACGAGCGCGGCAATGCCATTCGCAGTGCCGGGCAAACCCATAACGGCCAACGCTTGAAGGCCAAACTGGGTGAAGGCGAGTTACACGTGCGCGTTGAAGATAACCACCTCACGCCTGTCACCCTTTCATTACTGGATTGATCAATGCTGCGTTTTGCCTCTGCTGTTTTGTTGTTGTGCCTGACCGTCAATGCGAACGCGGCTGACAGTTACATCACCCGATTACTGAACAAACCTGTGCCGGGGGGCGTTGCCGTGATCGAGCTGGGCAAAGGTGCGCAAGCCCCCAAAGCCACCTATCAAGGCAAGCCGGTATTGGTGGTCAAAGAACAAGACACATGGCGTGCCATTGTCGGCATCCCGCTGACGGTAAAACCCGGCACTCAGCTCATCAGTTCGGCCGGGCGCGACCTGAGCTTCACAGTGGGCTACAAAAAATACCCCGAGCAACGCATCACGCTGAAGAACAAGCGCCAGGTCAATCCGAACCCGGCGGATATCAAGCGCATCGACAATGAACTGGCGATTCAGATCAAGGCGTATCGCACGTTCAGCCCCAACACCCCGAGCAACCTGCTGTTGGACAAACCGGTCAACGGACCGTTGTCGAGCAAGTTTGGTGTGCGCCGATTCTTCAACGGCGAAGAACGCAACCCGCACGCAGGCCTCGACTTTGCAGTGCCAGCCGGCACGCCGATCAAAACGCCAGCAGCCGGCAAAGTGATTTTGATCGGCAATTACTTCTTCAACGGCAACACCGTGTTTGTCGACCACGGCCAAGGCTTCATCAGCATGTTTTGTCACATGTCCAAGATCGACACCCAGGTTGGCCAGCAACTGGCCCGTGGTGAGGTGGTAGGTAAAGTGGGTTCAACCGGTCGCGCCACAGGGCCGCACATGCACTGGAACGTCAGCCTGAATGATGCACGCGTAGACCCGGCCATCTTTATTGGGGCTTTCCAGCCGTAACCATTCGGCAGCTCTTGAGCAGCACAAAACGCCCAACTACCTTTATGGAGCGCAATCCCTGCCAATAAAAGACATGAATTGCGCGATAAAAACTCGTAGAACGACGATATTCGAGCATTTATCTCAATCTTTTTTGGCCGCTTGCCATCTTTACGGCCAATGGTTAGGGTTGAGGCCATGAACACACCTCACACCCTCATTCTGCTACGTCAACATCGCAGCCTTTGCCTCGTCAGTGCACGACTGCAAGGCTGATTGCGGTGCCTCGCCCCTCTGCTTTGTATCTACGGTTAGCCGCCTTTTTTCGGCTCGTACAATAAGGATTGCCTGATGACCATGCTCAAAAACCCTTCTTCCAAGTACCGCCCGTTTCCGGTCATTGATTTGCCTGACCGCACGTGGCCGTCGAAAACCATCACCAGCGCGCCAATCTGGTGCAGCTCTGATCTGCGCGACGGCAATCAGTCGCTGATCGAACCGATGGATGCCGCGAAGAAGCTGCGTTTCTGGAAAACGCTGGTCAGCGTTGGCGTAAAAGAAATTGAGGCGTCGTTCCCGGCCGCTTCGCAAACCGACTTTGATTTCGTGCGCACGCTGATCGAAGACGGTCACATCCCTGACGACACCACCATTCAAGTGCTGACCCAGGGCCGTGAAGACTTGATCGCACGCACATTCGAATCCTTGCGCGGGGCGAAAAAAGCCATCGTTCACTTGTACAACGCGACATGTCCGGCCTTTCGCCGCATCGTGTTCAATCAGGACAAGGACGGCATCAAAGAAATCGCCGTCAGCGCGGCCAAACTGTTCGTCAAATACGCCGCGCAACAACCTGAAACCCAGTGGACGTTCGAATATTCGCCTGAGACCTTCAGCGCCACGGAGCTGGAGTTCGCCAAGCAAGTGTGTGATGCCGTGATCGAGGTGTGGAACCCGACGCCTGAGCACAAGATGATCCTCAACCTGCCCGCCACCGTTGAGTGCGCCACCCCAAACATTTATGCCGACCAGATCGAATGGTTCGGTCGCCATATCAATCGCCGTGACAGCGTGCTGATCAGCCTGCACACCCATAACGACCGTGGCACAGGGGTTGCGGCAACCGAGCTGGGCCTGTTGGCGGGCGCTGACCGCGTGGAAGGCTGCCTGTTCGGTAATGGCGAACGCACCGGCAACGTCGATCTGGTCACCGTGGCACTGAACATGTACACCCAGGGCCTGGACCCGCAGCTGGACTTCTCGGACATCGACGGCGTACGCAAAGTCGTTGAAGAGTGCAACCAGATCCCGGTTCACCCACGTCACCCCTACGTGGGTGATTTGGTGCATACCGCATTCTCCGGCTCGCACCAGGATGCGATCCGCAAAGGCTTCGCCCAGCAGAAACCGGATGCCCTGTGGGAAGTGCCGTACTTGCCTATCGACCCGGCGGACATTGGCCGCAACTACGAGGCGGTTATTCGCGTCAACAGCCAGTCCGGCAAAGGCGGGATTGCTTACCTGCTGGAGCAGGAATACGGCATCAGCTTGCCGCGTCGCATGCAGATCGAGTTCAGCCAGGTGGTTCAGCGTGAAACCGACCGCCTGGGCCTTGAGATGACCGCCAAACAAATCCACAGCCTGTTGCACAGCGAGTACTTGCAAGCCAACACGCCTTACGCACTGGTCAGTCATCGCCTGCAAGAAGAAAACGGCCACAGCGCTGTTGATGTTGAAGTGTCGGCCAAGGGTGCAGGTGAAACTAACCTGCGCTGGAGCGGTAAAGGCAACGGTGCTCTGGAAGCACTGGTGGCAGGTCTGCCGGTCAAGGCCGAGATCATGGACTATAACGAGCATGCGATCGGCGCGGGCACCCACGCCAAAGCGGCAGCGTACATCGAGCTGCGCGTGAATGGCGAACGTGCCGTGCATGGTGTGGGCATTGATGAAAACATCACCACCGCCAGCTTCAAGGCCCTGTTCAGTGCGCTGAACCGCGCCTTGAGCGAGGCGCAGGAAAAAGCCGCGTAAACGCGCTGCCTGATACACGAAAGCCCCCATGACGTGAGACATGGGGGCTTTTTCGTGTGTGTTGTGTGCAAAGCCGGTCGTCGCTGCCGCAGGCTGCGATGACGCAAAATAGACCTGCAAAAATCAGGGCTACTGCGCCATCCATCGCAGCCTGGCGGCAGCGACTACCCGATGCGCCGGTTAACGCAGCTCAAAATCGTCGGCATCCAGATCCGCCGGAAAACGCTCACGGTAAGCGGCCAACTCGCCCGCACTCAGGCTCATC
Source organism: Pseudomonas sp. TWR3-1-1 (assembly GCF_049896545.1). Taxonomy (NCBI): domain Bacteria; kingdom Pseudomonadati; phylum Pseudomonadota; class Gammaproteobacteria; order Pseudomonadales; family Pseudomonadaceae; genus Pseudomonas; species Pseudomonas sp. TWR3-1-1. Next base: position 428,397 of record NZ_JAFCUO010000001.1, on the reverse strand, counting down.
TTAAACACGCCATCCGCTTCGCCTGCACTGAGCAACGATTCACCCTGAAAATCAAAGATATGGCTGTCACCGGTGTATACGAGGCCCTTGCCATCGGCACCTACCCGATTGACGGCTGCCACATAACACAGGTTTTCAATTGCCCGCGCTGGCAACAGACGGTTCCAGTGCAGGCGACGCGCCCCCGGCCAGTTGGCCGTGTACAACAGCAGGTCGGTGTCGTGGGGGTCGCAACTCCACACCGGGAAGCGCAGGTCGTAGCAAATCAGCGGACGAATACGCCAGCCCTTCACTTCGAACTGAACCTGGCGCTCACCCGGTGTGAAGTGTTCGTGTTCACCCGCCATACGGAATAAATGCCGTTTGTCGTAGTGCAACACTTCGCCATCAGGGCGAGCCCACAACAGGCGATTGCGGTGGCTGCCGTCCACCGCCTTGATGATCACGCTGCCCGTGATGACTGCATTGAGCTTTTTAGCCTGCTGACGCAACCAGTCGGTCGACGGGCCATCTTCAGGCTCAGCCAGGGTTTTGGAATCCATACTGAAGCCTGTGGTGAACATTTCGGGTAACACCACCAGGTCAGCGCCCTGGGCCTGAACCAGCAGGTCATCGAAATGATCAAAGTTGGCCTGTCGGTCGTGCCAGGCCAGCGTGGTTTGCACCAGCGCTACGGTTAAATCGGGTAAACCACTTAGATCACGCATAGTTTTTCTGCTGCTTCACGCAGCGTCTCCTCGCGTTTTGCAAAACATAGGCGAACCAGCCGCTGCCCTTCGGGCGGGGTCTGGTAGAACACCGAAACCGGGATGGTCGCCACGCCATGTTCGCGGGTCAGCCAAATGGCCATGTCGACATCATTGAGGTCCGGACGAATTTGGGAGTAATCAACCAACTGGAAATACGTGCCTGCCACCGGTTTAAAGGTGAAACGTGATGGGGTTAACAGGTCACAAAACAGGTCACGCTTGGCCTGGTAAAAGGCCGGTAACTCTTCAACATGTTGCGGGCAGGCCGCCATGAAATCAGCCAACGCATATTGCAGCGGCGTCACCCCGCAAAAGCTCACGTACTGATGCACTTTGCGCAGTTCGCCCGTCAACGCGGGCGGCGCCACTACGTAGCCGGTTTTCCAGCCGGTCACGTGGTAGGTTTTGCCAAAAGAGCTGACAACGAAAGCACGATGGTACAACTCGGGATGTGACAGAACACTGACGTGGGGCACCCCGTCGAACACCAAATGCTCATACACCTCATCACTGATGAGGTAGATGTCACGGTTTTCGATAAGTGTGGCCAATTGGTCCAGTTCAGCGCGGGTAATCAGCGCACCACTGGGGTTATGCGGGCTATTGAGGATGATCATGCGCGTACGCGGACTCAAGGCATCCTCAAGCTTTTGCCAGTCAATCGCGAAGTCGTCCAGCGCCAACGGCACATGCACGCAACGACCCCCGGCCAATACGACTGAGGGTTCATAACTGTCATAGCACGGGTCAAACACAATGACTTCGTCACCGGCATGAATCACCGCCTGAATGGCACAAAAAATGGCTTGGGTTGCGCCCGGCGTGATGGTCACTTCGGTATCTGGATTGACCTGTACGCCATAGCTGCGTGCAATCTTGGCTGCCACTTGCTCGCGCAAGGCAGGTAAGCCGGTCATCGGGGAATATTGGTTGTGACCGCTGGCGATGTGCTTGCCCACTGCATCGCGCAACGCTTGTGGACCATCGAAATCGGGGAAGCCCTGAGACAAGTTGAGCGCACCCGTTTGTGTCGCGAGCTGCGACATGCGCGTAAAGATAGTGGTGCCGACGTTCGGCAACTTGCTGGTCATCATGGCCGTTCCCTGTTGAGTTCCCGGCACTGACTGCGGCACAGGACCCACCGAGGATAGCCCAAACGCCTGACACGAAAAAGGGTCCTTTCGGACCCTTTCTCATTACGCTCTACGCGTGCGCGATCAACGCTTGTCTCTGCGTTTTTTGTCGGCTTTTTTGTGGTGCGACATCATACGGCGCTTCTTGTTGACCTGACGGTCGGTCAAGGAGTTCTTGTTGGCTTCGTACGGGTTCTCGCCACCTTTGAACTCGATGCGGATAGGCGTACCCACCAGCTTCAAGACACGACGATAGGTGTTTTCGAGGTAACGGACGTAAGACTTCGGCACCTTCTCAACCTGGTTACCGTGAATCACGATAATCGGCGGGTTGGCACCACCCAAGTGGGCATAACGCAGTTTGATGCGACGGCTGTTGACCATCGGCGGTGCGTGCTCGCCCACTGCGTCTTCCAGGATCTGGGTCAGACGGTTGGTTGGCCAGCGGGTAACTGCCGACTTGAAGGAGTTTTGCACCGATTGGTACAAGTTACCGACGCCGGTGCCGTGCAAGGCCGAGATGAAGTGAATGTCCGCAAAGTCGACAAAGAACAGGCGACGCGTCAATTCGACTTTGACGAACTCACGCTCGCTTGGGGTCATGCCGTCCCACTTGTTGATGGCGATGACCAGAGCACGACCGGCCTCCAGCGCAAAGCCCAACAGGTTAAGGTCGTGGTCTACCACGCCTTCACGGGCATCCATCACAAAGATCACCACGTTGGCGTCTTTGATCGCTTGCAGGGTTTTGACCACGGAGAATTTTTCAACTTCTTCGTGGATCTTGCCGCGCTTGCGCACACCGGCGGTGTCGATCAGCGTGTACTTCTCGTCGTTACGCTCAAACGGGATGTAGATACTGTCGCGGGTTGTGCCGGGCTGGTCGTACACAATGACGCGGTCTTCACCGAGCATGCGGTTCACCAGCGTCGATTTGCCTACGTTCGGGCGACCGATGATGGCGATCTTGATGCCGTCTTTTTCGCTAGGGCCAGGAATGCGCTTGGCTTCCTCACCTTCGAGTACGACTTCTTCTTCGCCGTCTTCTGGCTCTTCTTCATCACGCGGGAAGTTGCTCAGGGCAATTTCCAGCATCTGCGTGATACCACGACCATGGGCACCGGCGATTGGAATCGCGTCGCCCATACCCAAGGGTGCGAACTCGGCGCGGGCCATGTCCGGGTCGATGTTGTCGACCTTGTTGGCAACCACGTACGAGCGCTTGTTACGTTTGCGCAGGTGTTCACCGATCATCTGGTCAGCGGCAGTGAAGCCCGCTTTTGCATCAACCAGGAACAGCACAACATCCGCTTCTTCGATAGCCAGCAGCGACTGCTCGGCCATCTTTTCGTCCATACCGTGCTCGTCACCGGAAATACCGCCGGTGTCGACCAGAATGTAGGAACGCCCTTGCCACTTGGCCTCACCGTATTGGCGATCACGGGTCAGACCGGACAAGTCGCCGACGATAGCGTCGCGAGTCCTGGTCAGGCGGTTGAACAAGGTGGACTTGCCGACGTTAGGTCGGCCCACCAGGGCGATTACGGGAACCATGCGGCTCTCCACTTCGTTATTTCAGAAAATACAAAAGCCGCTGCAAGGCAGCGGCCAGAGTTCGGAACAGCACAAATGTGCCGCAAGCCTTGCCAGAGCAAGGCTGCTTGAAACCCTAGAGTCTCAAGCATAGACGCCTTAGCGAATGGTCAGGGCTTCCAGTTTGCCGCTGTTACCAAACACGTAAATCATGTCACCGACCACCAGCGGACGCGCCCGAAGGCCATCACTGTCAATGCGGGTACGGCCTACGAAACGGCCATCAACCTGGCTCAACAGGTGCAGATAGCCTTCCATGTCGCCAACCGCTACATAGCTGGAAAACACTTCTGGCGCCGACAATTGACGGCGAGCCAGAGCATCGTTGCTCCACAGGGCGGTAGTCGAACGCTCGTCAACGCCTTCGACAGTGCCGGATGCCAAGCTGACATAGACGCTGCCAAAACCTTGAGCGACACCTGCGTAGCTCGAAGCATCGCGCTGCCACAGCACACGGCCGCTTTCCAGCTCCAGTGCGGCCATACGGCCCTGATAACTGGCGACATACAGCGTGCCACCGGACAGCAGCAGACCGCCGTCGATGTCTACGATGCGCTCAAGCTCGGAACGGCCTTGCGGGATCGCAACACGTTGCTCCCATACAGGCACACCGTTTTGCGTATCCAGCGCAACGACTTTACCGGTCGAAAGACCTGCCACTGCCAAGTGATTGGTCACCAACGGTGCACCCGTACCGCGCAGTGTCAGCACGCCAGGCGTGCTGTCATAGGTCCAGCGCTGCTCACCGGTCGATGCATCAAGACCGATCAGACGATCGTCCTGAGTTTGAACAACAACCACGTCACCGTTGGTTGCTGGCGGCGCCAGTACTTCGCTGGTAACACGGGAACGCCATTTTTCTTCGCCATTGCTGGCGTCGAGCGCAACCACTTCACCTTGCAAGGTGCCCAGCAGTACCAGGCCATAGCCAGCGCCCACGGCACCGGACACCGGCAGTTCGAGGTCTTTCTTCCACTTGACGTCACCGGTCATGCGATCCAGCGACATCACCACACCCGTTACATCGGCCGCGTACAGGGTATTACCGTCAACCGCTGGCACCAGCATGTTGTAGGTTTTGCCCTGGCCATCACCGATCGAACGGCTCCACTGCTTTTGCAAGACGACTTCTTCTTTGAAGTCAGTCAGTGCAGCCGGTGGCAGTTCTTTTTTGCTGTTGCTGCTGCAACCCGCGGCCAATATGACCAGAGCCAGCAATGCTGCATGTTTCCAACGGTTCACGTTACGCATCCCCTTTGGCCAGGTCGTCGAGCTTGATTTGTAAGCCGCCGACCGCTGCTTCATCCGACAGCGCAGCTTTGGCTTTTTCGTAGGCTACACGTGCGTCTTCAGTACGGCCTTGCTGTACCAGCAAGTCGCCCTTGAGTTCTTCACGACTGGCCAGGAATGCTTTGTCCGAATCACCTTCAAGCAGCTTCAGGGCCTCATCGACCTTGTTTTGTGCGGCCAGAACCTGAGCCAGACGCTGACGCGCCACTTCACCCAACGTGGCGTTGGCTGGTTTTTCAACAATGGCGTTCAGCTCATTGGCTGCGTCATCCAGCTTGCCGCTCTCAACCGCAACCTTGGCAACGAACAAACCGCCAAACTGCGCGTAGGCACTGCCGCCGTACTCACTCTTGAGCTTGTTGGACAGGTCAGCCACACGGGCTGTATCGGGCTGCCCCGTTGGCGTCAGTGTTGTTTCAAGCAGTTGTTGGTAGAGAATCGACGCACCCTGCGACTGATTGCTCTGATATTTGTGCCAAGCCTGCCAGCCGAACACCACCACCAGCGCCAACAAGCCGCCCGTGACCAGGGGTTTGCCGTTGCGCTGCCACCAGTCTTTCAACTCGCCCAGCTGATCATCATCGTTACTCGACACCCCAACACTCCTTATTCGATAAATCGGCTGTTTTTACAGCTTCAACCCTGCACAACGCAGGTGGCCAAGTGCTCGGAAAGAGCATCCCAGGCAATAGTTTGTTGTTCGCCCTGGCCACGCAGGGGTTTGACACCTACCACTTGCTGGGCCAATTCGTCGTCACCCAGGATCAATGCGTACAAGGCACCGCTCTTGTCGGCTTTCTTGAATTGGCTTTTGAAGCTGCCAGCGCCCGCATTGACTTGCAGACGCAGGCTGGGCAACTGATCACGGACACGTTCGCTCAGGGCAAGCGCGGCCAGTTCAGCGGCTTCACCGAAGGCGCACAGGTAAACATCCACCTGTCGCGAGATTTCTTGCGGGATCTGCTCAAGGGTTTCGAGCATCAGGATCAAACGCTCGATCCCCATGGCGAAACCAACGCCGGAGGTGGGCTTGCCACCCATTTGCTCCACCAGGCCGTCATAACGGCCACCGGCACACACGGTGCCTTGGGCGCCGAGTTTGTCAGTGACCCACTCAAATACGGTTTTGCTGTAGTAATCGAGCCCGCGTACCAGCTTGGGATTGATGACATAAGGAATGCCGGCAGCATCGAGACGTGCCTTGAGGCCCTCAAAATGCACACGGGATTCTTCGTCGAGGTAATCCACCAGCTTCGGCGCATCAACCAGTACCGCTTGAGTGTCGGCATTTTTGGTGTCGAGTACACGCAGCGGGTTGGACTTGAGGCGACGCTGGCTGTCTTCGTCCAGCTCGCTCAGGCGCGAAGTCAGGTATTGGACCAATGCGTTGCGATACCGCGCACGGGCTTCGCTGGTGCCCAGGCTGTTGAGTTCCAGCTTGACCGCATCACGAATCCCCAGCTCACCCCACAGGCGCCAGGTCAGCACGATCAGCTCGGCATCAATGTCCGGCCCATCGAGGTTGAACACTTCGACACCCACTTGGTGAAACTGGCGATAACGGCCCTTTTGCGGGCGCTCGTGGCGAAACATCGGGCCGACGTACCACAGTTTCTGAACCTGACCGCCACCGGTGATGCCGTGCTCAAGCACTGCACGCACACAGGCCGCGGTGCCTTCGGGGCGCAGCGTGAGCGAATCGCCGTTGCGGTCTTCGAAGGTGTACATTTCTTTTTCGACGATATCGGTGACTTCACCGATCGAGCGCTTGAACAGCTCGGTGAACTCGACGATCGGCATACGGATCTGCTTGTAACCGTAGTTATCCAGCAAACGCGCAACCTTAGCTTCAAAGAAGCGCCACAGGGGCGTCTGCTCAGGCAGGATGTCGTTCATGCCACGAATGGCTTGCAGTGACTTGCTCACAGTAAATCCTTAATTCGTTTGATTAGCCGCGCGCGATCACAGCAGCGTCAGCTTCGACCTTTTCGGCCGCTTTCTGGCGGATCAATTTTTCGAGTTGATCCACCAGATTTTCATTCGTCAATTTCTGCGACGGCTTACCGTCGATGTAAATCAGGTTTGGTGTACCACCGGTCAAACCCACATGGGCCTCTTTGGCTTCGCCGGGGCCGTTTACTACACAGCCAATCACAGCAACATCCAAGGGAACCAGCAAGTCTTCAAGGCGCCCTTCCAGTTCGTTCATGGTTTTTACCACGTCGAAGTTCTGGCGCGAACAGCTTGGGCAGGCAATGAAATTGATGCCACGCGAACGCAACCGCAGGGATTTGAGAATGTCGTAGCCGACTTTCACTTCTTCCACCGGGTCGGCAGCCAACGAGATGCGAATGGTGTCGCCAATGCCTTCGGCGAGCAGCATACCTAGGCCCACGGCAGATTTCACTGTGCCTGAGCGTAATCCACCCGCTTCAGTGATACCCAAATGCAGCGGCTGCACAATTTCTTTGGCCAACAGACGATAGGCTTCAACGGCCATGAACACATCGGACGCCTTCACACTGACTTTGAAGTCCTTGAAATTCAGGCGTTCAAGGTGTTCAACGTGGCGCAGGGCCGACTCAACCAAGGCTGCCGGGGTCGGTTCGCCGTACTTTTTTTGCAGGTCTTTTTCGAGCGAACCCGCGTTAACACCGATGCGGATCGGAATACCACGGTCACGCGCCGCATCAACCACTGCACGCACACGGTCTTCGCGGCCGATGTTACCGGGGTTGATACGCAGGCAGTCCACACCCAATTCCGCCACGCGCAAGGCGATGCGGTAATCGAAGTGGATATCGGCAACCAACGGTACTTTTACCAATTGCTTGATGCGGCCAAACGCTTCGGCAGCGTCCATATCAGGCACGGAAACCCGCACGATATCGACACCGGCAGCTTCCAGACGATTGATTTGCGCAACGGTGGCGGCTACATCGTTGGTGTCGCTGTTGGTCATGCTTTGTACGGCAATAGGGGCATCGCCACCCACTGGCACTGAGCCGACCCAGATTTTTCGCGATTCGCGACGTTTGATTGGAGATTCGCCGTGCATGACTTATTGACCTAACTTCAGGCGAGCAGTTTCGCCACTGGTGAAAGGAGCCAGGTCCACTGACTGACCGTTGTAGGTCACTTGTGCACCGCGGGCAAAGCCCAGGCGCAAGCTCAAGGGAGGCTTGCCGCTCACTTCAAGATTTTCGCCTTTGCGCTTCAAGCCGCCGAACAGCACTTTACCTGTGGCATCGGTGACTTGAGTCCAGCAATCAGCGGTGTATTGCACGCCAACGTTGCCAGCACCTGCGACGGCTGCCGGTGCCGCAGCTGTCGGTGCGGGTGTTGCAACTACGGGCGCCACAGCGACCGGCACCGCGGGCGCCGGGACTGGAGCGGGCTGAACCACTGGCACGGGCGTTTCGGCAGCCGCCGCTTGGGGGGCGGCAGGTAATGCCAAGGCGGTCGTAGCCGTCTGATCACCAGCAGGCGCAACAGGAACAGCCGCTTCGCTTTCAGTTTTGGCTTCAGCCACGGCCTGATCTTCAGGCTCGTCCAGCGGATGGATCTGGGTCGTGCCGTCAGCCCCTTCCACTTCAACGTGTTCGGGCGTGAGGCCGATCAGGTCCTTGGCGCGCATGGACGTTTGGTCCTGCCACCAGATAAAGCCGCCGCCAATCACTGCCAACAACAGCAACAGGCTGACAATGCGCAAAATGGTGTGAGACACGCGCACCGGTTCTTCGATGCGGCCCAAACTGTGTACGTTGCTGCCGGACGAGTCAGTGCCGGTAAACAGATCAAACTCATGCACCAGGGCCGTCTGATCCATACCCAGCAGCTTGGCATAAGCGCGGATATAGCCACGGGCAAAGGTATGGCCTGGCAATTTGTCGAACGCGCCCGTCTCAAGATGACTCAAGGCACTGGCCGTGAGATTGAGCTTCAAGGCGACTTCAGCCAATGTCCATCCATTGTTTTCACGGCCCTGACGCAAGGTCTCACCGGGATTGACTCGAGTCGCTGCTAGAACTTCGGGTTGCGCCGCTTTCATCATTGCTCCGACAGGTATTGCTGATATTCCGGCGTGCCGGGATAAAGTCGTTTTAGTTGCTGGCCATGACTGGCTGGTGTGGCGCGATCATCGAACACAGCCGCCAGTCGCGCACCGAGCAATAGACTACGTGCATTTTGCCCACTAAGCAGGCTAAAACGATCGTAAAACTCGCGCGCGGGCACATATTGACGGTCCTGGTAGGACAACTCGGCCATTTCCAGCAGGGCTCTCGGTTGTTTGGGGTTCAGGCGCAATGCTTTTACAAGGTAACCGCGTGCTGTTTCAGGCTGCCCCAGCTTGAGCGCCGTTATACCCAAATTTTCGTAAACCCGGGAGCGTTCAGGATAAAGATTGTCAGCGGCGGCTTTGTGAAACAGCGTGTAGGCGTCTTGATAGCGTTGCTGTTCAAACAGCAAGCTGGCGTAGTTGTTGAGCGTGCGGGCATCGTGCGGGCGGGCAGCCAAGGCTTTTTGAAAGCTTTGCTCTGCCAGCTCAAACTCCATTTCGCGCTGAAACACTAAGGCCAGCGCTGCGTGGGTGTCCGGGGCGTCCTGATCCAGCTCAAGGGCCTTGCCCAAGGGAACTTTGGCCTGTTCGGCCATGCCCTGCTGCAAATAACCAAGCCCCAACTGAACATACGCCTGACGCGCTGCATCACGGCCTTTGTCGGTGCTCATCGGGTTTGATCCACCCGATGAAACGCAGCCAGCCAACACGCTGACTAACACCACACAAAGCGCTGCACGCAGGGTCATAGAGTGCCTCTCTCAGGGCTGGGCAGCAGCGTTTTGCACCGAAACGGCTTCAATCGATGCCAAGTGGCGCTCGTTGCGACGGGTACGGTCATTGACCTGCCCGACCAACTGCCCACAGGCCGCATCGATGTCTTCGCCACGTGTCGTGCGCACGGTCACGTTGTAACCGGCCTGTTGCAGCAGTTCCTGGAAACGGCGAATGGCATTGTTGCTCGGACGCTCATAACCGGAATGCGGAAACGGGTTGAACGGGATCAGGTTGATCTTGCACGGCGTGTCTTTGAGCAGTTCGATCATTTCACGCGCGTGGTCGACATGGTCGTTCACGTCTTTGAGCATGGTGTATTCAACAGTCAAAACGCGCTTCTCACCCAGGGTCGCCATGTAGCGACGGCAGGACTCAAGCAGCATTTTGAGCGGGTACTTCTTGTTGATCGGCACCAACTGACTGCGCAGCTCGTCATTGGGTGCGTGCAGCGACAACGCCAGCGACACATCGATGTGCTTGGCCAGCTCATCGATCATTGGCACCACACCCGAGGTCGACAAGGTTACGCGGCGCTTGGAGATGCCGTAGCCCAGGTCATCCATCATCAGATGCATGGCGGCGATGACGTTGTCGAAGTTCAGCAGCGGCTCACCCATGCCCATCATCACCACGTTGGTGATGGCACGGTCGACGGTTGCCGGGACGCTGCCAAAGGATTTGTTGGCAATCCACACCTGACCGATGACTTCGGCGGCGGTGAGGTTGCTATTGAAACCTTGCTTGCCGGTGGAGCAGAAACTGCAATCCAGGGCACAGCCAGCCTGGGACGAAACGCACAACGTGCCACGTTTGCCCTGAGGAATATAAACGGTCTCGACGCAGCTGCCGGACGCCACACGCACGACCCATTTACGGGTACCGTCGGTGGAAATGTCCTCGCTGACGACTTCAGGTCCACGAACCTCAGCAATAGCCTTGAGCTTGTCGCGCAAGGCCTTGCTGACGTTAGTCATGGCGTCGAAATCATCGACGCCAAAGTGGTGAATCCACTTCATGACCTGACCGGCACGGAAACGCTTCTCCCCGATTGAGTCGAAGAATTTCTCCATTTCCGGTTGGGTCAAACCCAACAGGTTGGTTTTGCCAGTCGTTGCAATCATGTCTTCACCCTCACTCACACGCCAATACTTAGCGAGTGGTTACTTCAGTTGCTGCGAAAAAGTACGAGATTTCACGAGCAGCAGCTGCTTCAGAGTCGGAACCGTGAACAGCGTTAGCGTCGATGGATTCAGCGAAATCAGCACGGATAGTGCCGGCAGCTGCTTCTTTAGGGTTGGTAGCGCCCATCAGTTCGCGGTTCAGAGCGATAGCGTTTTCGCCTTCCAGAACCTGAACAACAACAGGACCGGAGATCATGAAAGCAACCAGGTCGCCGAAGAAGCCACGAGCGCTGTGCTCAGCGTAGAAGCCTTCAGCTTCGGCTTTGGACAGTTGCTTCAATTTGGAAGCTACAACCTTCAGGCCGGCTTTTTCAAAACGAGTGGTGATCTCGCCAATAACGTTTTTTGCAACAGCGTCAGGCTTGATGATGGAGAAAGTGCGTTGAACAGCCATGGTGTAACTCCAGAAACAGTGATTTAAGCGAAAAATTAAACCCGCGAATTATACGCGGGTTCTGGGGCATTGCATAATTACGTCGATTACAAGCTTAGTCGGCTTCTTCGATCCACAAACCCTGAATGGCTTCGAGAACCTTCTCTCCCCCGCGATCAGGGATGTCATCGAACTCTGGTAGTGCCATCACCAGATTGCGCAGCGTGACGAAATTCACCGAGAGCGGATCTACATCCGGGTGAGTTTCAGCCAGCTGAATCGCGATTTCCTGCACATCAACCCACTTGAGGCTCATGACAATTCCTTATCAATGTGGCGCTTCGGCCGCATGGTTGAGCGAGTACTTCGGAATTTCGACCGTCAGGTCTTCAGTACCGACCTTGGCCTGACAGCTGAGGCGTGATTGCGCTTCAAGGCCCCACGCACGGTCAAGGTAGTCTTCTTCCAGCTCGTCAGCCTCTTCCAACGAATCGAAACCTTCGCGAATGATGCAGTGGCACGTGGTACAGGCGCAGACGCCGCCGCACGCGCTTTCAATTTCGATGTGATTGTCATGTGCCACTTCGAGAATCGACTTACCGGTCTCAGCCTCGACAACCATACCGTCCGGGCAATGCTCGGCGTGTGGCAGAAAAATGATCTGCGGCATCAGTTATTCCTCGATTTCATTCAGGTTGCGCCCCGCCAGAGCGGCCTTGACGGACAAGTCCATACGGCGGGCGGCAAAGGCATCGGTCACTTGAGACAGACGCTTGGTCTGCTGCTCGATGGCGTAACCATCGGTGCCTTTCAACAATTCGGACAATTCTTGCATTTGCAGCTCGATGACCATCCGCTCTTCGGCGTCCAGCAAACGATCACCGTCCACCTCAAGCGCCGCTTGCACAGCCTCGATCAGGCGTTGCGCATCGACTTGCTGCTCGCGCAACACGCGGGCCACTTTGTCGTCACCCGCGTACTGGAACGAATCCTTGAGCATTTTGGCGATCTCGCCATCGGTCAGCCCGTAAGACGGCTTGACCTGAATGCTGGCTTCGACGCCAGAACCCAGCTCTCGCGCCGACACACTGAGCAAACCATCGGCATCCACCTGGAAGGTCACACGAATTTTAGCGGCACCTGCCACCATCGGCGGAATCCCGCGCAATTCAAAGCGCGCCAGAGAGCGACAGTCGCTGATCAGTTCGCGCTCACCTTGCAGCACATGAATCATCATGGCCGTCTGGCCATCTTTGTACGTGGTGAAATCCTGCGCCCGCGCAACCGGGATCGTGGTATTGCGCGCAATGACTTTTTCCATCAGCCCGCCCATGGTCTCAAGACCGAGCGACAGCGGAATCACGTCCAGCAACAACAACTCGCCACCCTCACGCTTGTTACCGGCCAGGGTATCGGCCTGGATCGCTGCACCAATGGCAACCACTTGATCCGGGTCGATATCCGTCAGCGGCTGGCGACCAAACATGTCCGCCACAGCTTCACGCACGCGCGGCACACGCGTCGAACCACCAACCATGACCACGGCTTGCACATCCTCAATCTCGATATTGGCGTCGCGCACAGCACGACGGCAAGCCTTGAGGCTGCGGGCAATCATGGGTTCGATCAACACCTCGAACGCTTCACGGGTCAACTCGGCGGACCATTGGCCAAAGGTGACGGTCACAGAGGAGGCGTTGGTCAGGGCTTCTTTGGCAGCACAGGCCGCTTGCAGCAATTGACGCTGGGTGCCCGGATCGAGATCAGCAGACAAACCCGCCTGCTCGATCATCCAACTGGCAATTGCATGATCGAAGTCGTCTCCGCCCAGCGCGCTGTCGCCGCCAGTGGCCAGGACTTCGAATACACCGCCAGTCAAACGCAGCACCGAAATATCGAAGGTCCCGCCGCCCAAATCATAGATGGCAACAACGCCTTCAGCCGATTGATCCAGGCCGTAGGCAACCGCAGCAGCAGTCGGCTCATTGAGCAAACGCAACACGTTCAGACCGGCCAGTTTGGCCGCATCCTTGGTCGCCTGACGCTGAGCATCATCGAAGTAGGCCGGAACAGTGATCACCGCACCGACCAATTCGCCACCCAGGGTTTTTTCGGCGCGCTCGCGTAACACCTTCAAAATCTCGGCCGACACTTCTACCGGGCTTTTCGGGCCTTGCACCGTATCGATGAACGGCATGTGCGACTCGCCGCCGACAAAACGATAAGGCAATTGCTCGCCCAACTGCTTGACGTCGGACAAACCACGACCCATCAAGCGCTTGACCGACAATACGGTGTTGAACGGATCACTGGAGGCTGCCAGGCGCGCCGACTCACCGACTTCAACACGGTCAGCGTGATAGCGCACAGCGGATGGCAAAATGACATTGCCGCGCGCATCAGCCAGAGGCTCGGAGAGACCGCTGCGCAATGCAGCGACCAAGGAATTGGTAGTGCCCAAGTCAATCCCCACAGCCAGACGACGCTGGTGCGGTTGAGGACTTTGGCCGGGTTCGGCGATCTGCAGTAGGGCCATCGTTATCAGGACTTATCTGTAATCAGGCGTGCAATCAGGAAAGCACGGAGTTAATCGTCGAGGCGCTCTTCTAACTGGCGCACTTCGTAATTGAGCTTGTCAAGGAACTGCATGCGCCGCATCAGGCGTTCTGCCTGTTCGCGTTGCGCTGCATCATCCCAACAAGCAGCGAAGCTGTTGTTCAGTGCTTGCTGAGCAACCTTGAGCCGACGCTTGAATGCTGCAATACCGGCCATATCGGCGCTGTCGTGCAGGTCTTCAAGCTCTTCGCGCCACTGCATCTGCTGCATCAGAAACTCAGGGTCATGCACCGTGACTTCCAGCGGCGTCTCATTACCCTTGAGCGCAAGTAAATAGCGCGCGCGTTTAGAAGGGTTTTTGAGCGTCTGGTAAGCCTCATTGAGGCCGGCGGACTGTTCGAGCGCCAGACGCTGCTCACGCTCGGAAGCGTCAGCAAAGCGGTCCGGGTGAACACCACGCGCCAACTCTCGATAGCGCACAGCCAACTGGTCGAGATCCAGATTGAAGCCCGGCTGCAGTTCAAACAAAGCAAAATGACAAGGAGTACCCACGAGTAGCCTCAGATGTTGAAGCTTTCGCCGCAGCCACATTCACCGCGCACGTTAGGGTTATTGAACTTGAAGCCTTCGTTCAAACCTTCCTTGACGAAATCCAGCTCGGTGCCGTCCAGGTAGCTGAGGCTTTTGGGATCAATGATCACTTTTTCGCCATGGGTTTCGAACACTTGATCGTCTTCGCCCACTTCATCGACAAACTCCAGCACATAGGCAAGACCGGAACAGCCCGTGGTGCGAACACCCAGACGAATCCCCTCACCTTTGCCGCGCCCATCAAGGGAGCGGCGAATATGCTTGGCAGCCGCTTCTGTCATGCTGATAGCCATCGTGACTCCTTACCTGTTGCCGGTTTCTTCACCACACATGCGCCATATAAGGGCGCAATGGATCAGATCAAACCTTTCTTCTGCTTGTAATCGCGAACGGCCGCCTTGATGGCGTCTTCAGCGAGCACGGAGCAGTGAATTTTTACGGGTGGCAAAGCCAGCTCTTCAGCCAACTGGGTGTTTTTGATGGTCTCTGCTTCATCCAGAGTCTTGCCCTTCATCCACTCAGTTGCCAGGGAGCTGGACGCGATTGCCGAACCGCAACCGTAGGTCTTGAACTTGGCATCTTCGATGATGCCCTGCTCGTTCACCTTGATTTGCAGGCGCATGACGTCGCCGCAAGCAGGGGCGCCGACCATGCCGGTACCAACATCTGGATCTTCCGCGTTCATCTTGCCGACGTTGCGCGGGTTCTCGTAGTGGTCAATGACCTTTTCGCTGTAAGCCATGGTACTTATCCTCACTCATCAGAGAGTCGCTCTTGAGACGCTGTAAAAGCGGCTATGCGCTGCGTTTACAGCGGCTATCTACGGCGACTTGAAATATCAGTGCGCCGCCCACTCGATTTTCGAGATGTCGACACCGTCTTTGTACATGTCCCACAGCGGCGACAGGGCGCGCAGCTTGGTAACGGCCTCGCACACCTTCTGCGCGGCGTAGTCGATTTCTTCTTCGGTGGTGAAGCGACCGAACGTGAAGCGAATCGAACTGTGAGCCAGCTCATCGTTGCGGCCCAGGGCGCGCAATACGTAAGACGGCTCAAGGGATGCAGATGTGCAGGCCGAACCGGACGACACCGCCAGATCCTTGAGCGCCATGATCAGCGACTCGCCTTCAACGTAGTTGAAGCTCAGGTTCAGGTTGTGCGGGACGCGGGCAGTCATGCTGCCGTTGACGTACAGCTCTTCAAGATGTTCAACCTGCTTGAAGAAACGGTCGCTCAAGGCTTTGATGCGCACGTTTTCAGCGGCCATTTCTTCTTTGGCAATCTGGAACGCCTCACCCATGCCCACGATCTGGTGGGTGGCCAGAGTGCCCGAACGCATGCCGCGCTCGTGACCGCCGCCGTGCATGGTTGCTTCGATACGCACACGAGGCTTGCGGCTCACGTACAGTGCGCCGATACCCTTCGGACCGTAGGTTTTATGTGCCGAGAAAGACATCAGGTCGACTTTCAGCTTGGCCAGGTCGATTTCAACCTTGCCCGTAGACTGAGCCGCATCCACATGGAACAACACGCCGCGCGAGCGCGTCAGCTCACCAATGGCAGCGATATCGTTAATGGTGCCGATCTCGTTGTTCACGTGCATGATCGAAACCAGAATGGTGTCGTCGCGCATGGCGGCTTCAACCATCGCAGGTGTGACCAGACCGTCTTCACCTGGCTCGATGTAGGTCACTTCAAAGCCTTCTCGCTCCAGCTGACGCATGGTGTCGAGTACGGCTTTGTGTTCGATTTTGTCAGTGATCAGGTGCTTGCCTTTGGTCGCATAGAAATGCGCAGCGCCCTTGATGGCAAGGTTGTTGGCCTCGGTAGCGCCGGATGTCCAGACGATTTCACGCGGATCGGCATTGACCAGATCAGCAACCTGACGACGACCGTTTTCAACCGCTTCTTCGGCCTTCCAGCCAAATACGTGGGAGCGCGAAGCCGGGTTACCGAAGTTCCCGTCAACCAACAGGCAGTCGCTCATTTTTTGAGCAACACGCGGATCAACCGGGGTGGTGGCTGAGTAATCAAGGTAAATCGGCAATTTCATGGACTATCTCCTAAATCAGGCTGGCTGGCGCACCGTCGTTTTTATGCAATCAATCGACGGCGGACGCTTCGATCTTATCCAGGTGCGGCGCCTTGCCATTACAGCGGCGCAGATCCTGACGCTGGGCTACTTCTTGTACCTCACGGCGAGTGACAAGATCAGCCAAGCTGATACCGCTGAGAAACTCGTGTATTTGCAGGCTCAAGTCACACCACAGGTGATGGGTCAGGCACGTGTCACCGGCATGGCAATCGCCAAGGCCCTGGCAACGTGTGGCGTCGACGGACTCGTTTACCGCATCGATAACCTGGGCCACCTGAATACCTTGCATGTCGCGCGATAGCTGATAGCCACCACCAGGGCCGCGCACACTGGAAACCAGACTGCTGCGGCGCAACTTTGCAAAGAGTTGCTCAAGGTAGGAAAGGGAAATGCCCTGGCGCTCGGAAATGTCGGCCAGGGACACCGGCCCGTGCTGTGCATGCAACGCCAAATCGAGCATTGCAGTGACGGCGTAACGGCCTTTTGTAGTCAGTCTCATGGACAGGTACCACGGAATTCGGAATGGGGGCGAGTATGCTATTCCCGACTATTTAAGTCAACTATTAGACCTAGTACTTTAGTCGGGATTACCCGCAAAACAGCGGCCGCATTGTAGCAGGGGCTGCGGCGTAATGGCACATGAGCACACAAGCGCGCTGTACGCATTCGCCGCCCAAGCCTGCGCAGCCATCCGCCGCCACCACAACCCTACCCCGGCTTCACTTCATCCTTGCCCTGCACACAGGCGAAATCCTCTTGACGCAACTGCGGCAAGTCCTTGGCGCAATACGGACTACCAAGATCTTTGAGGGCACCACACATGCCATCCAGCTTGCCGTCGACCGCCTGCAAGTGATCCAGCAATTGAGCGATGGCACGCGCAACAGGGTCCGGCATGTCCTCACTGACACCGTAAGCATCAAAACCGATCTTTTCGGCCATTGCCTTGCGCTTGGCCTGCACCTCATCGTCATGCTTGATGGTGATACGGCCCGGAATACCCACGACCGTCGCCCCCGCCGGTACTGCCTTGGTGACAACCGCATTGGAGCCGACTTTGGCTCCCGCACCCACGGTAAACGGGCCTAGCACTTTGGCTCCCGCCCCGACTACAACACCATCCTCAAGCGTGGGATGGCGCTTGCCTTTGTTCCACGTAGTGCCGCCCAGGGTTACGCCCTGATAAAGCGTCACGTCATCACCGATTTCAGCGGTTTCGCCAATCACAATCCCCATGCCGTGATCGATGAAGAAACGGCGACCGACCTTCGCCCCCGGATGAATTTCAATCCCGGTCAGCCAGCGTCCGAAGTTCGACACCAGCCGCGCCAGCCATTTCCAGTCCGCGCGCCACAACAACCCGGACAGGCGATGTATCCAGATGGCATGCATCCCCGGGTAGCAGGTCAGCACTTCAAAAGCATTGCGCGCCGCCGGATCACGATGAAACACACTCTGGATATCTTCACGCAGACGCTCGAACATCTTTAATCCTTGCGCTTGAGCAGCTCGCCACGGGCTGCCTTTTGGGTTTCAGTAAGAATGCCACGCAATATGTTCATTTCGGCACGACTCACCGAACTGCGGCCATACAGGCGACGCAGACGCGCCATCAGGTGGCGCGGTTTTTCAGGATCAAGAAACTCGATCGCGACCAACGTCTGCTCAAGATGCTCGTAAAAGCGCTCCAGCTCATCCATGGTCGCCAGCTCACCACTTTTGGTGGAAGCCACTTCATCTTTTTCCATTTTGCTCGGCTGCCCCTGAGCCGCCAGCCAGGACATACGGATCTCGTAACTCAGCACCTGCACTGCCGCACCCAGGTTCAGCGAGCTGAACTCAGGGTCCGATGGAATGTGCACATGGAAGTGGCAGCGCTGCAACTCATCATTGGTCAGGCCCGAATCTTCACGACCAAACACCAGAGCAATCTCAGCGCCCTGCGTGGCCTCTTCGACAACTTTTTGCCCGCACTCACGCGGATCGAGCAACGGCCATGGGATACGGCGATCGCGCGCACTGGTACCCAATACCAGATTGCACCCCACCAGAGCATCCTCCAGCGTGGCCACTACCTGTGCATTTTCGAGAATATCGCCCGCGCCCGACGCACGCGCATCGGCCTCGTGATGCGGGAACAGCCTCGGCTCAACCAGAACCAGTCGCGACAAGCCCATGTTTTTCATGGCACGCGCAGCACCACCGATGTTGCCGGGATGGCTGGTATTGACCAGAACGACACGAATATTTGACAGCAATGGGAGCGCTCACAGACCGTTAAAAGGGAGCAAATCTTACCTAAGCCCATCACCTTAAGCTACGAAAGCTAACGCAAACCTTCATATGCCAAACTTTTCTGCTAGAATGTTCGGCTTTCTTTAACGACCTAGGTGAAACGTCCATGCAGCCCATGCTGAATATCGCGCTGCGCGCCGCCCGCAGCGCCAGTGAATTGATTTTCCGCTCCATCGAGCGCCTGGATACCATCAAGGTTGACGAAAAAGACGCCAAGGATTACGTCTCTGAAGTCGATCGTGCTGCCGAGCAGAAAATCATCGACGCCTTGCGCAAGGCTTATCCGACACACGGCATTCTCGGTGAAGAAACCGGCCTGCACGCTGGCAGCGGCGAAGGCGCCGACTACCTGTGGATCATCGACCCACTGGATGGCACTACCAACTTCCTGCGTGGCGTTCCGCACTTCGCAGTCAGCATTGCCTGCAAATACCGTGGCCGCCTTGAGCACGCCGTCGTACTTGACCCGGTTCGCCAGGAAGAATTCACCGCCAGCCGTGGCCGTGGCGCCCAACTCAATGGTCGCCGCCTGCGCGTCAGCGGTCGCACCAGCCTTGAAGGCGCCCTGCTGGGTACCGGCTTCCCGTTCCGCGACAACCAAATGGACAACCTGGACAACTATCTGGGCATGTTCCGCAGCCTGGTCGGTCAAACCGCTGGTATCCGTCGTGCAGGCGCTGCCAGCCTGGACCTGGCCTATGTGGCCGCCGGTCGTTTCGACGCATTCTGGGAGTCGGGCTTGTCCGAATGGGACATGGCCGCAGGCGCACTGTTGATTCAAGAAGCAGGCGGCCTGGTCAGCGACTTCACCGGCAGCCACGATTTCCTTGAAAAAGGCCACATCGTTGCCGGCAACACCAAGTGCTTCAAAGCTGTGCTGACGGCTATTCAGCCGCATCTGCCTGCCTCGCTGAAACGCTAAGCGAAGCACGCAAACAAAAAAGCACCCCTCGGGGTGCTTTTTTTTGCCTCCTAAATCCGTAGCTGCCGCTGGCTGCGCGCTTTTGACAATAAAGCGGGCAAGCGGCGGCAGTTCCTAGACTCAACAGGCCAAATTTATTGCGGGCCCTGCCCAAGAATCAAATTGCCGTCTTTACCCACCGGGATTGAACTGCCCGGCTCGTGATCCATACGCACCTTGCCTTCCTTGCCATCCAGCGAATAACGCACGTCGTAACCGACCACTTTGTCACTGATGTCGTTAACGGTATTACAGCGCGTTTGCGTCGTGGTGTAGGTATCACGGTTCTGCATGCCTTCTTGCACCTTGTTACCGGCATAACCCCCGCCTACTGCACCCGCAACGGTCGCAATCTTCTTGCCGCTACCGCCACCGACCTGGTTACCCAAAAGACCACCCGCCACCGCACCAATCACGCTACCGACAATCTGGTGCTCATCCTTGACCGCCGCTCGACGTGTAACAGTCACGTCCTTGCACACTTCACGCGGCGTTTTAATCTGTTGCTTGACCGGCTGAACAGCCAGCACTTGCGCAGACTCCGGGGCTTTAACCAAGCTGTAAGTGGCAACAGCACCACCGGCAGTGACACCGACAGCACCCAAAACAGCACCTACCAGCAAAGATTTGTTCACGCGAACCTCCAGGCCATCCTACGTAGGAACAATCCCACGCTAATCCTAGCCTTGGAGCATAAAAAAAGGCGCGAGTTCAATACTCGCGCCTTTTAGGTGATCGCCAGAGATCAACTCACCGTCATGGACGGTCGTCGATTTCCTTTTCGCTCGCCGCAGGAGGAATCAGATCCTCGCTGTTGAGGTTCAGCCAGATCAGCACCACGTTGGCGATGTAGATCGAAGAGTAAGTACCCGCCAATACACCCACAAACAAGGCAATCGAGAAGCCCCACAGGTTGTCGCCACCAAAGATCAGCAGCGCTGCAATCGCCAGCAAGGTGGAGATCGACGTCGCCATGGTGCGCAGCAGGGTTTGCGTGGTCGAGATATTGATGTTCTCGATCAGGCTGGCCTTGCGCAGCACACGGAAGTTCTCTCGCACCCGGTCAAACACCACGATGGTGTCGTTAAGCGAGTAACCGATGATCGCCAGCACCGCCGCCAACACTGTCAGGTCGAAGGTGATCTGGAAGAACGACAGCACACCCATCGTCACGATCACATCGTGCACCAACGAAACAATGGCGCCGACCGCGAATTTCCACTGAAAGCGAAAAGCCAGGTAAAGCATGATGCCGCCCAGCGCCATCAGCATGCCGAGACCGCCCTGATCGCGCAGCTCTTCACCCACTTGCGGGCCTACGAACTCGACACGCTTGATAACGGCCGGGTTGGTGGTATCTGCCTGCCCCAGCGCAGCGGCCACCTTGTTGCCCAGCAACGGATCGTCGCCCGGCATACGCACCAGCAAGTCGGTCGTTGCGCCAAAGCTCTGCACCACTGCATCGTGGAAACCGGCCGAGGCCAGTTCGGTTCGCACCTTGGTTAAATCAGCCGGCTTCTCGTAGGTCAGCTCGATGAGCGTACCGCCGGTGAAGTCCAGGCCGTAGTTCATGCCCTTGTGAAACATGCTGAACAAGGCCAGCACGGTAAGCAGCACAGTGACGCCGAACGCAACGTTGCGAACGCCCATGAAGTTGATTGTACGTAACATGGCAGCCCCTTAAATCCACAACTTCTTGAAGTCCCGACCGCCGTAAACCAGGTTGACCATTGCGCGGGTCACCATGATGGCCGTGAACATCGAGGTAAAGATCCCCAGAGACATGGTCACCGCAAAGCCTTTGACAGGCCCGGTACCCATGGCAAACAGAATCCCGCCGACCAACAGGGTTGTCAGGTTGGAGTCGATAATCGCCGTGAATGCACGATTGAAGCCTTCATTGATCGCCCGCTGTGGTGTCATGCCATTGGCGATTTCCTCACGAATACGCGAGAAGATCAGCACGTTGGCGTCAACCGCCATACCCATCGTCAATACGATACCCGCGATACCCGGCAGGGTCAGGGTAGCGCCCAGCAACGACATCAGCGCCAGCAGCAAGACCATGTTGCCCGCCAACGCCACCGTCGCGATCACACCGAAGAAGCGGTAGATGGCGATGATGAAGATGGACACAAACAGCATGCCCCACAGCGATGCATCAACACCTTTGGTGATGTTGTCAGCACCCAGGCTCGGACCAATGGTGCGCTCTTCAGCAAAGTACATCGGTGCCGCCAGACCACCGGCACGCAGCAGCAGTGCCAACTCGGACGCTTCACCCTGGCCATTGAGACCGGTAATCCGGAACTGGCTGCCCAGCGGCGACTGGATGGTCGCCAGGCTGATGATCTTTTTCTCTTCCTTGAAGGTCTGAACCGGCACTTCCTTCTCAACACCGTCAACCACTTGCTTGGTGTAGGTCGTCACCGGCTTCTGCTCGATGAAGATAACCGCCATGCTGCGACCGACGTTGCTGCGAGTGGAACGGCTCATCAACTCGCCACCATGACCATCAAGCTTGATGTTCACCTGTGGTCGGCCGTGCTCGTCAAAACCCGCTTGCGCATCGGTTACCTGATCACCCGTGATGATCAAGCCACGCTCGATTTGCGCGGAAGCGCGATTGCCTTCACGGAACTCGAACGTCTCGGAAGTGGCTTTGGATGCGCCCGGCTCTGCGGCCAGACGGAACTCAAGGTTGGCCGTCTTGCCCAGGATACGCTTGGCTTCGGCGGTGTCTTGCACGCCCGGCAGCTCAACCACGATGCGGTTGGCACCCTGACGCTGAACCAGAGGCTCGGCAACACCCAACTCGTTAACCCGGTTACGGACGGTTGTCAGGTTTTGCTTGATGGAATATTCACGGATTTCCGCCAGCTTGGCCGGGGTCATCGCCAGACGCAGCACCGGCTGACCGTTCAGATCCGCAGCGGCAATGTCGAAGTCATTGAAGTTCTTGCGAATCAGGCTACGCGCTTGCTCACGGGTTGCTTCATCAGCAAAACCCAACTGAATGGCACCATTGAGCTGCGGCAGACTGCGATAACGCAGCTTGTCTTTACGCAACAGGCTTTTGACGTCACTTTCGTACACTTTCATGCGCGCGTCGACGGCCTTGTCCATGTCGACTTCCAGCAGGAAGTGCACACCACCCGACAAGTCCAGACCCAGCTTCATTGGGTGAGCACCCAGGTTACGCAGCCATTGTGGCGTGGTCTGAGCCAGGTTGAGCGCTACGACGTAGTCGTCACCCAAGGCCTTGCGCACCACGTCTTTTGCTGGCAACTGGTCGTCTTTGCTCGCCAGACGCAACAAACCGCCTTTGCCGTTGGCTGCCAACGTGGCGCCTTTCACAGCAATGCCGGCATCCTTGAGCGCTTTGCTCGCACGCTCCAGGTCAGCGTCGGTCACTTGCAGTGCCGTGCTCGCGCCAGACACCTGAATAGCCGGATCATCCGGGTAGAGATTGGGAGCGGAATAAATAAAACCGATCGCCAGCACCGCCAGGATCAGTACGTATTTCCACAGAGGGTATTTGTTCAGCATCAATCACGCCGCCCGCTTAGAACGCGGGGCGCCTTGCGCGCCCCGTCGATTGTTAAAAGTTGAAACTTTAGATCGCTTTCAGCGTGCCTTTAGGCAACGTGGCAGCTACAGCGCCCTTCTGAATTTTCAGCTCGACAGTGTCAGACACTTCGATCACAACAAAAGCATCCGTCACTTTGGTGATTTTGCCGGCGATACCGCCAGTGGTTACAACTTCGTCGCCTTTTTGCAGGTTACCCAACAGGGCTTTCTGCTCTTTGGCGCGCTTGGCCTGTGGACGCCAGATCATCAGGTAGAAGATGACCAGGAAGCCGACCAGGAAAATCCACTCAAAACCAGTACCGGCTGGGCCAGCAGCAGGTGCAGCAGCGTCCGCGAAAGCGGGAGAGATGAAAAAGCTCATTAAGCACTCCAGTTGCAAAAAGTGTTTCTTAGGGTCCGAAAATCAGTCCAGGGGCGGTACAGGCAACCCGCGCTTGGCATAGAAGGCATCGACAAAGGCGGCCAATGTACCCTGTTGAATAGCCTCGCGCAAACCAGCCATGAGCACCTGATAGTGCCGCAAATTGTGGATGGTATTGAGCATGCTACCCAGCATTTCGCCGCACTTGTCCAGATGATGCAGATAAGCACGGGAGAAGTTCTGGCAGGTGTAGCAGTCGCAGGTCGGATCCAGCGGCGAATCATCATGGCGATGGAACGCATTGCGGATCTTGATCACACCGGTGTCGATGAACAGATGCCCATTGCGGGCATTACGGGTTGGCATCACGCAATCGAACATGTCCACACCGCGGCGCACACCCTCCACGAGATCTTCAGGTTTGCCAACCCCCATAAGGTAACGAGGTTTGTCAGCCGGCATCATGGCAGGCAGGTAATCCAGCACCTTGATCATTTCGTGCTTGGGCTCGCCTACCGACAAACCGCCGATGGCCAGGCCATCAAAGCCGATCTTGTTCAGACCTTCGAGCGAACGCTCGCGCAGGTTCTGGTGCATGCCGCCCTGGACGATCCCGAACAGGGCTGCGGTGTTATCGCCGTGAGCATTTTTAGAGCGCTGAGCCCAGCGCAACGACAGCTCCATAGACACCCGAGCCACGTCTTCGTCGGCCGGGTACGGGGTGCACTCGTCAAAAATCATGACCACGTCGGAGCCCAGATCGCGCTGAACCTGCATCGACTCTTCCGGGCCCATGAAGACTTTGGCGCCGTCTACGGGCGAGGCAAAGGTCACGCCCTCTTCTTTGATCTTGCGCATGGCCCCCAGGCTGAACACCTGAAAACCACCCGAGTCAGTCAGGATCGGACCTTGCCACTTCATGAAGTCGTGCAGGTCGCCGTGCTTTTTGATCACTTCAGTGCCAGGACGTAGCCACAGGTGAAAGGTGTTACCCAAAATCATCTGCGCGCCGGTATCGACGATATCGCGCGGCAACATGCCCTTGACCGTGCCGTAGGTACCCACCGGCATGAACGCCGGGGTTTCCACCACACCACGCGGGAAGGTCAGACGACCGCGACGAGCCTTGCCATCGGTGGCAAGTAACTCGAAAGACATACGACAGTTGCTCATGCTTGATCCTCTGGGGCCGGGGCAGGAGCCGTCGGCGCGGGATTGCGGGTGATGAACATTGCATCACCGTAACTAAAGAAGCGGTATCCATGCTCGACCGCAGCCTGGTAGGCCGCCATGGTTTCGGGATAACCGGCGAACGCCGAAACCAGCATCAGCAGCGTGGATTCTGGCAAATGGAAATTGGTCACCAGCGCATCGACCACATGAAACGGCCGGCCCGGGAAAATAAAGATATCGGTGTCACCACTGAACGGCTTGAGCACGCCATCACGCGCTGCGCTCTCCAGCGAACGCACGCTGGTGGTGCCCACGGCAATCACTCGCCCGCCCCGTGCACGGCACGCCGCCACGGCATCCACCACGTCCTGGCCCACTTCCAGCCATTCAGTGTGCATGTGGTGATCCTCAAGGCGCTCAACCCGTACCGGCTGGAACGTGCCCGCGCCCACATGCAGGGTCACGAACGCCGTTTCAACGCCTTTGGCGGCAATGGCCTGCATCAGCGGCTCATCAAAGTGCAGCCCGGCCGTTGGCGCAGCCACAGCACCCAGGCGCTGAGCGTAGACCGTTTGATAGCGTTCACGGTCCGAGCCTTCGTCCGGACGGTCGATGTACGGCGGCAGCGGCATGTGCCCGACACGGTCCAGCAAGGGCAACACTTCTTCAGCAAAGCCCAGCTCAAACAACGCATCGTGGCGCGCCAGCATCTGCGCTTCGCCACCGCCATCGATCAGGATCTTTGAACCTGGCTTTGGCGACTTGCTGGAGCGCACATGCGCTAGCACCCGATGACTGTCGAGCACGCGCTCAACCAGAATTTCCAGCTTGCCGCCCGAAGCCTTTTGGCCAAACAGGCGTGCCGGAATCACCCGGGTATTGTTAAACACCATCAAATCACCCGAACGCAAATGTTCAAGCAAATCAGTAAATTGACGATGTGCCAGCGCCCCGCTCTCCCCATCCAGGGTCAGCAGGCGACTGTTGCGGCGCTCCGCCAAAGGATGGCGTGCGATGAGCGAATCAGGGAGTTCGAAAGTAAAGTCAGCAACGCGCATGATAGGTTTCGTCTAGCAGGGCCGGGGAGTTTAACGGACTTAGTAAAAATAGACCAATAAGTTGTTGACCGACCTAAAACTCATCTCTATACTTCGCCGCCATTGAGCCCTGATGGCGGAATTGGTAGACGCGGCGGATTCAAAATCCGTTTTCGCAAGAAGTGGGAGTTCGAGTCTCCCTCGGGGCACCATCTTAAAAAAAGACCTTGAAATTCAAGGTCTTTTTTTTCGCCTGTCAAAAAGTGAATTCGCTCGCTTGGCACCCACTCACAGGAACCTATTGCATGGAATCGTCGCTGGAGGCAGTTGCGCTTTTCTCTCTCAAGCTGGTGCACGAGACGGACGGTCAAAGCCCGGTGCTGCGTGACGATTATGTGATGGCTGACTATCAACGCGAACTCTTTGCCTTGCTGGTGCGTAACGGCGATATCGCGGGCATTCAGCACAAAGTCGCCGAGTGCCTGAGGCACGCGTTAAACGCGTTGGGCGGTGCCGAAAAGCCCTTGGGCCGCGAGCTGTACAAGCTGGCCTGTGCGTTCCAGCACGCGAAAACGCTGACCCAACTGCACACCCCGTTGGAGCAGCTCAAAGACTACCTCAAAGACATTCAGTGATCGGTGTCCTGAAAGGTCGCGATATAGGCCAGCAGATCGTCGATCTTCTGCGGGTCGCTGATGCCCCAGAAAATCATGCGCGTACCGCTCACGACTTTTTTCGGCGCCTCGATGTAGGCGGCCAGCGTTTCGCGGCTCCAGACCACGCCTGAGTTCTTCATCGCGTCCGAGTATTGATAACCCGGCGTGATCCCGGCAGTGCGTCCGATCACGCCATTGAGCTGCGGACCGAAACCACCTCGCGCACCCGGCCCGATGCTGTGGCAGCCCCCGCAGGTTTTGGTGAACAACTTGGCCCCTGCGTCGGCATCACCCGCCGCCGCGGCCGCGGCACTGAAAATGCCGAGCGTGATGGTCAGGGCCAAAGTGGTGAAAGCCGATAGGTTCATGAGCGACTCCAGATCAGATGTTGCACACAATTTCAGCCGACGATTATGCCCGCCTCCTCGCCACGCCACCATTCACAGCTCACTCGCGCAACTCGCACCTGCACGTAACCAGAGATTGCAGTGGCCATCATCTCGCCGCTAATATTGAGAACTATTCGCACTCACCTCTGGAAAGCCGACCGGTGCAATCTCTCCCAACCAGCAAGCTGGGTTTCTTTTTCAGCGATCACCATCGCTGGCTGCTGCAACATATTCAGCGACGCTTACGCAACCATGCTGATGCGCAGGACACGGCGGCGGATACGTTTTGCCAGTTGCTGGCGGCCCAAGTCGACCCTGACACCATCGAGCAACCTCGTGCGTACCTGTCGACCATTGCGCGGCGGCTTATCTTCGATCGCCACCGGCGGCGCAAGCTGGAGTTGGCGTATCTGGAACGGCTGGCCCTATTGCCCGAAGCCGTGGCGCCCTCCCCCGAAGAGCAATGGCAACTGACAGAGGCACTAATCGCCATCGACCGCGCACTCGACGGCTTGCCCATGATCGTCAAGGCCACCTTCCTGTACAGCCAGCTCGATGGCTTGAGTTATGTGGCGATTGCACAAAAACTGGGCTTGTCGGATCGCACCGTCAGTCGCTACATGAAACAAGCCCTGCGCCAGTGTTACCTGAGCGATTTGGGCGTATGAGCAAGCCAGCGCTGGACCCGGTCAGCGAGCAGGCGATTGACTGGATGGTCAAGCTGCGCGCAGGCACGCCAAATGCTGCACTGCAAGCACGCTTTAACCAGTGGCTAAGCCAAGACCCGACCCACCAGCAAGCCTGGACGCTGCTGCACGATCGCCTGGGCGGCGCGTTCAACACCGTACGCGCACTGGATAAACGCGTACCCGGCCAGGCGGGCGAGGCGCGTCAGTTACTGCTGCAACCCCACGCCTCGCGCCGCGATGCTTTGCGCGTGATCGCGGGCCTGGGGTTGCTCGGTGGCGGGTTATGGCTGGGCGCCCGCAGCCCGGTGGGGGATTCGCTGCTGGCGGACCTGTCGACGGGCCATGCTCAGCGACAGGATTACACCCTCGCGGATGGCAGCCATCTGAGTCTCAATGCCAACAGCGCGGTCGACCTGCAATTCGATGCCACGCAAAGGCTGGTGATTCTGCGCCACGGCCAACTGGTGATCCAGGTTGCGCCTGATGTGCACCGCCCGTTGCGTGTGCGCACCGCGCAAGGCGAAATCCGCGCCCTGGGGACGCGCTTTCTGGTGGCCCAAGAGCCTGGCGCCAGCCGTGTGGTCGTGCTTGAGCACAGCATTGAAGCACGACTGTTCAACGGCACCGTGCTGAATGTGCAAGAAGGTCAGAGCGCGCTGCTCTACACCGACCGCATCAGTCGGCTACCCGGCGAACAACGCCAGCGTGCCGACTGGCAGAGCGGCCGGCTCAATGTGCTGGATGATTCGCTTGAACACGTGATCGATGCGCTGCGGCCCTATACCCGGGGTTATGTGCGCGTGGCGCCCGAGGTGCGCAACTTGCGCGTACAAGGCGTGTACCCGCTCAATGATCCGCAACGCGCCTTCACGGCACTGGCACACACCCTTGCGATCCGTGTGGACCATTACAGCCCGTGGCTGACAGTGATCAGCGCCAAATGAGCGGGCGATTTCTTTTTGAAAATTAATCTTATTTGTGTCCGGTTTTCATTTCTCATCCCACCTATCTCCTGACACTTGCACACGATCAGGAGAATGCCGTGCTCAATCCGTGGCCCCATGCCCTAACTGTCGCTGTTGCCCTGGCAACGCTGGCCAACTCAGCCGCGCTTCAGGCGCAAGACCTGAGCTTCAATCTCAAGTCTGGCCCGCTGGCCAATACGCTCAATGCCATCGCCAGCCAGAGCGGCAAGATCATCTCGCTGCAACCCACCCTCGTGCAGGGTAAACAGGCGCCAGCGGTAATGGGGCACATGTCTGCCGAACAGGCGATGAACACGGCGCTTAGCGGCAGCGGCCTGCAATTGCGCATTACAGAGCAAGGTGACTTCAGCGTCGAACCCGCCCCGCAAAACGGCGAGGCGCTGCAACTGGGCCTCACCCACATCGTCGAGCAACACCGCGACGCCACCACTGAAGGCTCCGGCTCTTACACCGCACAGGCAGTGACCATCGGCAAGGGGTCCCACAGCCTCAAGGAGACCCCGCAATCAGTCACGGTCATCACCCGCAAAATGCTGGACGACCAGAACCTCAACACCATTGAGCAGGTGATGGAAAAAACACCCGGCATCACCGTGTACGACTCGCCCATGGGCGGCAAGTATTTCTATTCGCGCGGGTTTCGCATGACCGGGCAGTACCAATACGACGGTGTGCCATTGGACATCGGCAGCAGCTACGTGCAAGCCGACAGTTTCAACAGCGACATGGCCATCTATGACCGGGTGGAAGTGTTGCGTGGCGCCGCTGGCATGATGAAAGGCGCGGGCGGCACGGCAGGCGGGATCAACTTTGTGCGCAAACGTGGCGATTACACACCGCATACGCAACTGTCGCTCTCTGCGGGCACGTGGGACAACTACCGGGGCCAGGTCGACACTGGCGGCCCGTTGAACGAGTCTGGCACCGTGCGTGGCCGCGCCGTGGTCACGCAACAGACCCGCCAGTATTTTTATGACGTGGCCGCGCGCAAAGACCAGATCTACTACGGCGCTCTGGACTTCGACCTTAGCGCCGATACCACGCTGGGGCTGGGCCTGGCCTATGAAGACGTCGACGCCACACCCTGCTGGGGTGGGCTGCCGCGCTATGCCGATGGCAGCGACCTGAAACTCAAACGCTCCACTTGCCTGAATACCGCATGGAACAACCAGCGCAGCAAACGCACCACCGTGTTCGGTGACCTCAAGCACCAGCTCAATGACGACTGGGCACTGAAAGTCGCCGGGGTTTACTCCAAAAACACACAAAACATGGAGTACGCGTTCCCCAGCGGCTCGGTGCCCGTCGGCGCCACCGCCACTCACACCTTGATGCTGGGCAGCACGTATGACTACGACCAGGTCGATTACGGGTTCGATGCGTACGTAGACGGTAAATTTGATGCCTTCGGCCAACAGCACGAACTGATCGTGGGGGCCAATGCCAGCCGTTCTCACAAAGATGACTTCTACGCCGTGGCCGCGTTGCCTCAGCGTCAGAACGTACTCAACCCGGACCACCACTTGCCGCGCCCTGACGAAAGCTATTACTTGGCCAATGCCTCACGAGGCGGCCCGCTGGACATGCGTATCCAGCAATACGGCGCCTACTCCCTCACCCGACTGAAACTGGCCGACCCGCTGACGGTGGTGCTGGGCAGCCGCGTCAGTTGGTACTCTTCTGACAGCCATCAGATCTCGTACTGGCGCGGCGAGGGCACTCCTCTCAGTGCCAAGGCCAAAGAGACCGGGCAAGTCACCCCGTTTGCCGCCGTGCTGTTTGACCTCAATGACAACCTCACCACTTACGCCAGCTACACCGACATTTTCACCCCGCAAGGCGGTTATGCCACCTTTACAGGCACGACCCTCAAACCTCTGATCGGGCAAAGCTATGAACTGGGGATCAAAGGCGAATGGCTCGACGGGCGCCTGAACAGCTCGTTCAACCTGTTCCGCACGGTTCAAAAGGACGCCGCCCAAGACGATCCGCGGTGCCCGGACAGCAGTTGTTCGATCAACTCCGGCAAGGTCCGTGCTCAAGGTTTCGAGGCTGAAATCAGCGGTGAAGTCATCGACCGTCTGCAAGTGTTGGCCGGCTACACCTACACCCAGACCAAAGTGCTGGAGGACGCCAACCCTGAACAGGATGGCCTGGCCTACAACGCCTATGTGCCGCGCCACCTGCTACGCGTATGGGCCGATTACGCACTGTCGGGCGCGCTGGAGCGCGTGACCGTCGGCGCCGGGGTTAACGCTCAGAGCAGCAACTACCGCGTATCCCCTATCAGCGGCAACGACATCAGCCAAGCGGGTTATGCCGTGTGGAACGGGCGTATTGGCTATCGCATCGACGACACCTGGTCGGTGGCACTGAACGGCAACAACCTGCTCGACAAGCGCTATTACGCCACCGTGGGCACCGAAGGGTTTGGCAATTTCTACGGTGAACCGCGCAACCTCGTGATGTCGCTCAAGGCGGATTTTTAAACCCGGCGCCTCAGCGTCAAGCTGCTCTGGCCAGGTTAACGACACAGCCGTGTTGGGCCAACCCCGACCCAGCACGGTAATGCCCGCTTCCATGCCCCAAGGGCGCTGCCAATCAAACTTCGGATCAAGCTCAAACTGGGGCAAACGCAAGGGTTCAGCACGCTATGCGAACACCTGCTCACTCAACAACACCCCGGCGATGACGATCATCACCGCCCCCGATACCTGACTCACTTTTTGCGCCGCGCCAGGGCGGGTCTGCAACACCGAGCGGGCTCCAAACCCGACCAGCAAGTACACCACTGCACAACTGAGGGCATGCAACCCACCCAACGCGACGATTTGCACCGGGATCGGCCATGTCGATAACGGGTCGGTGAATTGCGGCAACAAGGCCAAAAACAACAAGAACACCTTCGGGTTCAACCCGCTGACGCACAACCCTTTCCAGGCCCAGCGCGACCACGTGTCAGACACCTGAACCCGACCCGACTCAGGCACCGCCGGGTTTCTGAGCATTCCCACCCCCAGCCACAGTAAGTACAGCGAACCGGCCACGGTCAGCCCCTTGAGAATCATCGGATTACTGGCCATCAACCCGCCGACGCCCGCGGCCACTACCACCGTTGCCAGCAAGTGCCCCGAAAGCAAGCCCGCCACGGCCGGCGTCACCCAGCGCCCACGCATGCCCGCTGAAATCGCATACGCCCAATCGGCACCGGGGGTGATGATGAACAAAAATGACACCGCCCAGAAAGCGGCCAGAACACTAAGAGTCACGGGATAGATACCTTCTTGCAGCACACGTTATTAAAAAAGTAAGGCGTGTTGCTCACACCCGCACAGGTGAAAGCAGCCAGTAGAAGATTAAGCAAATGCTGCTAGGATTATCTTTCGTTTATACCTGCCCAACCCCGCCTAATTAGAAGGTTCTTCCAAGTGGATCGAATTGATCGAAAGATTCTTGCTGAGCTGCACCATGACGGTCGGCTTTCTCTCACCGAGCTGGCCGAACGCGTGGGGCTGAGCCTGTCACCGTGCCATCGCCGGGTGCGGGCACTGGAGGAGTCCGGGGTGATTCTGGGCTATCGCGCGGTGCTGGCACCCAGTGAGCTGGGGCTGAATTTTTCGGCGATGGTGTTCGTGACCTTGCGCGAAGTCACGCGCCAGGCGGTTGCCGATTTTGAAGCAGCGCTACCTGAGATCCCGCAGATCGTGGAGGCGCAACGATTGTTCGGGGACCCGGATTATTTGCTGCATGTCATCGCCAAGGACCTGCCCGCGTACCAGCAGCTCTACGATGAGCAACTGAGTGCGCTGCCTAACGTGCAGCGTCTGGTGTCAACGTTGGTGATGAAGCGGGTCATCCATGACCGCGTATTACCGCTTTAACCTATCGAGCAGCCGCCAAGGCTTGCGGGGAGAACAGGTCATCAATCGCAGCCAGGATGCAGGCCATTTCGCTGGGCGGCGTGGCGCCTTCAGGCATTGACTGCAACAGCCTGGTTTTCTTGCTCTGCCCCATTCGAGCCAGTTTTTGGTGCAGCGCCAGTAGTCGCTCTGGGGCCATGCGCTTGAAGGTGTTGAATGTCAGCTCTTGCAAGCAAGAACGCTTGAGCGCGAAGTTTTGGGCGTATGCCTCTATCGCCTCTGCACGAATCTCCCAGCCGGTGTTGGCATAGAACATTTGGCCATACAGGCTCTTGAGCATTTCTCTGGCATGCGCTGGCAAGGGTTCAAAGCGCTGTGCTTTGTTCTGCGCCGGGAACACCGCATAGGTGGCGTACGTACTGCCCGAATACTCCTTGTCCAGGCTGACCTGCGCGTAAAAGCAGGCCACCAGGGCCAGTGCAAAAATAAACCTGTTGTCCGGGCTACGGTGCGCAGAAGGGTCGATGGCTCCGCGCGTTTTCACATAGTGTTTTTGCACCTCTAAGGCGTGATACAGCGCCACCTCCAGGTTATGGCCTTTGAGCGGCGTGCCGAATCCGGGCTCATGCGCCAACACACCCTCATCGCCAAACCATGCTGTTAGTTCGTTTCTGAGGTCGTTGCAATTGCGCACTTCAGGGACTTCACACTTGCCATTGCGATTGAGCGCGTGCAGCAAGTCAGTACTGACCTTGGTGGCTTGATCGGCCAGCTCTGCGATACGCGCGGACTCAAGCAATGCCCGATTCCCTACCAAGTTGCACAGCAACTCCAGCGTGAGCTCACCGTCAGGTTTGTAGATCCCTTCGACTGATGACTCAGCGGGTTGCTGGCCCGCTTCATCGCGCTCATCGACCTGCCAAGGCAGCGGCTGCACACCCCACACGTACAGATGAGCATCGACCTTTTGCGCCGCCTTGTCGGCCAGCCAGCCTATCCAGTCGCACGGGATCGAATCACCGTCCGCAAAACCTTTTTCGCGCCGCAACCGGGCTTCACACACCGCGTATTCCCGGTAAAACAGCTGGTCCAAGGCATAAATACTGCGAGCCAAAGCCATGTCTTCCAGCACCGGCTGAGTCTCTGACTGAGGCTCGATCTGAGTCCACTCCAGCATGGCCGCATACTGCTGACGCACCTGCGCAGGCAGTATTTCTACTAATGCCTTGTGCACCGCTTTGCGATTTTCGAGTTGGTTCCAGGCATTCTCGTCCGCGGCGTCAGGCGCGGTGGTGCTCATGTATTTGAGCGACGCCTCTTTGAGCGGCGCTACATAAAAGAAGCCATCTTTGTGCTTCCAGTGCTCCAGAGGCAGACGCGACAAGGTATGCGCACGCCATTTTCGGGCGCTCTTGCCGTAGTCGACCACGCTCGTGGAAAAAGCCCCCAGCACATTTGAGGCCTCGAACAATGAGGTGCGGTTGATCAGCTCCTTGCTCTCCTGTAACGAGACCGTGAGCATGTCAGCCACGGTCGGGGCCAGGGAGTCACGGGTGCGGCTGTCTACTTTTTGAGTGTTGTTCATCTGTCAGGCCTTCTAATCACCAGCAAACCACGGGGTGAAGCGCCAAGCGCGAACGCGTCTGGCGCCTGAGTGCTGTCACGCAGGCAAAAAACCTGCGGGGGCAGCGCAATCTTCACCCGCTGCGTGCCGGGCAGAATGTGCATTGAGTACGGCATGGGCTTGCTTGTTAAGCAGTTCACCCGCGGCCAGGCGCCGGGTTTGATCGAGCGACACACGCGCCATTTCAAGCGCTTGCCACTCGTCATCCGCCACTTTTTGCATCATAAACACCTGCGCCAAGGCGTGGGTATGGGCGATAGGGCCGTATTTATTGATCGAGCGCACCGCGTGGTAATGGTCATTGCACGCAGCCAGTTGCGAACGGTAGGGGGAGCCGAGGTTTTCATGATCAGACATGACGCGTTCCTTTTTAATGAGAGGTAATGACTACCCGCTCACTGTCTCGTGAACTGCCTGACAGAAAACCTTGAACATTATGAACCACCGATCAGGGCGGCATTATTCAGGCTCAAGCGCCTTACCCGGCAAATCCCCCACTCGCTAAAAAGGCGCGCTCTTCATCGGTTGTCTCGCGCCCCAAAACCTCATTGCGATGCGGAAAACGACCAAATTTTTCAATGATGTCCGCGTGATCCTTGGCCCATTTGACGTCTTTTGGCTCGAAGTCCTGGTGCAGTTTTACCGACAACTGCTGATCGGCCCAATCTTCGGAGTGCTCGAAAGGCAAGTAGCAAAACACCCGCAAGGAGGCTTCGATCTGCTTGTCCATTCCCGCCTCAATCATCTGCCGCGCATAAAAACGTGCCAGCGGATCAGTGGCGAACATATGGCCGGTGCCACGAAAGGCATTGCGCGGATATTGATCGAGCAGGATCAACAACGCCAGCGCACTGTCAGGTGCCGACATCCAATGGGCCAATTCGCGGCGGGCGGCCTGGAAGTGGGGGATGAAAAAGACATCGCGAAACCGGTTATCGAACGCTTCATCCTTGGCGAACCAATGCTTTGGACCTGCCTGTTTCCAGAACTCAATCACGCTGTGCGCAGAAGGTTGAACGTTGCTGTCGATGGTGATCACGCGCTATTCCTCTGGGTGTGATGAAAAACGATGCCTACACCTTAGACCGATTGTGAGGTTGTAACGGGCGTATTCAGACGTGCGCAGCCAGTCTTGACCGCGCCCTGTTCGCCCCAACGCATTCAAGCAAGACGATGCCTTGCTCAACGCACGGGTCAAGCAATGCAAGCAGGCCGACCTCGGCGCACACTTTTTCACAAATTAGTTTGACTCTAAGGTCAAGTTATCCATCCACCGGACGATAGCATTGCGCCATTACTCTTTGGTGCGAGCCTGTTCGCGCCGCTGTCTTACCTGCACCCCCCGTGCAGGCTGCCTTTGATTTTTAGGATCGCTGATGAACTTACGTAACATGAACATTGCCCCGCGTGCGCTGTTGGGATTCTCCCTGATCGGCACCCTGATGTTGATTTTGGGCATTTACGCCCTAGTACAAATGAACAAAATCCATCAAGTGGGACAGAGCATTGCGACCAGCGACATGCCCAGCCTGGTCGGTCTCAATAATTTCAGTTACTTCAACCAGCGCCAACGCGTACTGAGCTATCAACTGCGAGATGAGCCGGACCCAGACGCCAAGGCCCGTATATTCAGCGAGCTGCAATCACTGGAAGAAAGCACGCACAAGGCCATGGCCGATTACATTGCGCTCATCAGCAGCGCGCAAGAACAAGCCAGTTATGAGCAATTAAGCCGTGAGCAAGCGCAGTACCGCACCCTGGAAGCGCAATTGATCCAGCTGGCGCGCAACGATCAACAAGACGAATTGAAACGTCTGCAAGCCGGCCCGCTAAGTGTGGTGTCACGCAATATCAGCGCCGCCATCGAATCCATGCTGGACATCAACGCCAAACAAAGCGCTCTCGCCAATCGCCAAAGCACTGAAAACTACGCCACCACCTTCAACTTCACCATCGCCCTGCTAATCATTGCCACCGCACTGACCATTCTGTGCGCGTGGCTGCTGACCAACAGCATCACCCGCCCCATCAGCCAAGCCTTGCAAGCAGCCGAGACCATTGCCAGTGGCGATCTGACGCGCCCGATCAACGTCGAAGGCCGTGATGAAGCCGCGCGGTTGCTGCTGGCGATGCAGAGCATGCAAAACACGCTGCGCGACACCTTGCAGCACATCGCAGGTTCCGCCACCCAACTGGCCTGCGCCGCAGAAGAGTTGAACAGCGTGACCGACGAAAGCGCCCGTGGGCTGACGCAACAAAACAATGAGATTCAACAGGCCGCCACCGCCGTGACCGAAATGACCAGCGCGGTCGAAGAAGTGGCCCGCAATGCCGTGAGCACTTCCCAAGCCTCCAAAAGTGCGGCTGATTCGGCGGGTGACGGGCGCGACCTGGTGCAAGAAACCGTGACCGCCATCGAGAGCATGGGCAGCGACGTGCAAACCACCGCCGACCTGATTGGCAATCTGGCCAAAGAGTCGCAAGACATTGGCAAAGTCCTGGACGTGATTCGCGGCCTGGCCGATCAAACCAATCTGCTGGCCCTCAACGCCGCCATTGAAGCTGCGCGCGCAGGCGAAGCGGGACGCGGCTTTGCCGTCGTGGCCGATGAGGTCCGTGCCCTGGCCCACCGCACCCAGCAATCGACCAGCGAAATCGAGCACATGATCGGCAGCATTCAGGGCGGCACCGAACACGCCGTCAGCTCAATGCGCCAATGCACCGAGCGCGCCGAGTCGACCCTCAACATCGCCCGTGGCGCAGGTATCTCGCTGGAGACCATCAACGGCGCGGTGATCGAAATCAACGAGCGCAATCTGGTGATCGCCAGCGCGGCTGAAGAACAGGCACAAGTGGCCCGCGAAGTGGATCGCAACTTGATCAACATCAACGACCTGTCTGTGCAATCGGCCAGTGGCGCCAGCCAGACCAGCCTTGCCAGCAATGACTTGGCGCGCCTGGCCACCGACCTGAATGCAATGGTGGCGCGTTTTAGCCTCTAACCCCGCTGCCTGTTGGAGCCGGCACCGTGCAGCGCTTTGCCACAGGACAGCGCTGCATGGCCAGCACAAAAGGACTTCGAGGACATGGCCCCCGAAGAGCTGAGGATCAACGCCTGTGAAGCCATGCAGGCCCCTCAGCAAGCCTGCCTGCAAGACCGTCGCCCACCTGGACTAAAAAAAATCCCCGCGCTTCTTTCGAAGGGCGGGGATCTTTTGTCCTGAGGCTCTTAGTGCGCGTAAGTCAGTAACAACTCCGTCGGCACTTTGAAGTCCAGGGACATCATGACGCTCAGCGCGGTGATGGTGAAGATCGAGAACACGAACAGCTTGCGTGCCCAGACCTTGTCGTCGACCGCTTTGTAACCGGTCCACGCCATGTACAGCCAGTACATGCCCATCGCAGCCGCCACGGCCATGTAGCTCATACCGGCGTAACCGCCGAGGGTGAGCATCAGGGTCGCGATCAGGAACGCGAGGATGTAGAGCAGGATGTGCTTCTTGGCCACTTTGATCCCGCGCTTAACAGGCAACACCGGAATCGATGCGGCCAGGTAGTCGTTGAAGCGGAAGATCGCGATGGCGTAGGAATGCGGCATCTGCCACAGGCTAAACATCACCAGCAAAGTCAGTGCGGCCAGGTCGAAGCTGTTGCTCACAGCCACGTAGCCGATAACAGGCGGCATTGCACCCGACAGACTGCCAATCAGCGTGCCGTGAACCGACTTGCGCTTGAAGTACAGGCTGTACAGACCGACGTAGATCACGAAGCCGATCGCGGCAAACAATGCTGCCAGCGGGTTGGCCACGCGATACAGCAGCACTAAGCCTGCAACCCCCAGCAAGGTGGCGTAAACCAACGCCACCTTGAGGGAGATAAGGCCTTGCACCAGCACGCGGTTCTTGGTGCGGTCCATCTTGATGTCTATGTCGCGGTCGATGCAGTTGTTGAACACACAACCCGACGCAACCACCAAGGAGGTGCCGATCACCGCAGCCAGGAACAGAGCAAGATCAAAATGCCCCTTCGAGGCCAGGAAGAACCCGCCTGCCACAGAAAGCACGTTACCGAAAATGATCCCCGGTTTGGTGATTTGGATAAAGTGCTTAAAGGACATCGGGCTTACCTCACTTCGCCATCATTTCAGTGTGGATGCTGAACATGATCCACAGGGACAAGCCCACCAGCAGCACAATAACCAGGGCTGCGAATACCAGCGCTGTGACGTTATTGCGTTGTGCAGGCGAACGGTCCAGGTGCAGGAAATACACCAGGTGAACAATCACTTGAACCACAGCGAACAACAGCACGATCGCCAGGGTGGTCATTTTAGGCAGCGATGGGTACATCACCAGCCCGAACGGAATGACGGTCAGGATGACCGACAGGATGAAGCCGATTACGTAGGACTTCACGCTGCCGTGGTTCGCGCCGTCAGAATGTGCGTTAGCCATTTACAGAGTCCCCATCAGGTAAACAACGGTGAATACGCAGATCCACACCACGTCCAGGAAGTGCCAGAACAAGCTCAGGCAGCTCAGACGGGTTTTGTTGGTCGCTGTCAGGCCATTTTTCTGGACCTGATACATCATGATCGCCATCCAGATCAGACCGCTGGTCACGTGCAGACCGTGGGTACCGACGAGGGTGAAGAACCCGGACAGGAAGCCCGAACGGCTAGGGCCGTAGCCTTCAGAAATCAACATGTGGAACTCGTTGATTTCCATGCCGATGAAGCCGGCACCGCACAGGAAGGTCATGGCCAGCCAGAACAGCACCTGGCTTTTCTTGCCCTTGAACAACGCCAGCATGGCGAAGCCGTAGGTGATCGAGCTGACCAACAGCAGTGCGGTTTCACCCAGCACGTACGGCAGTTCGAAGATGTCGTGGCCCGACGGGCCACCCGCTACGTTGTTAACCAGTACCGCGTACACCGCGAAGATCGACGCAAACAAGATGCAGTCGGTCATCAGGTAGAGCCAGAAACCAAATATGGTTATCTCGCCCGAGTCGTGGTGATGGTCATCATGCCCATGGTCTTGACCATGGGCGTGTCCAGCATGGGTCGCTAAGTTCGACATGGTTTATGCCTGTTCCAACTTGGTTTCAACACGGGTAGCCGGGATCTTGCCAGCCGCTACCAGACGCTTGTGCTGCTCGGCTTCGATGCGCTCGATGGTTTCCACCGGCACCATGTAGCCTTGGTCATCACGGGCAGCGTGGATCGCGAAGTACGCGACAGTGCCAACCAGGCTGACGATCGCCAACCACCAGATGTGCCAGATCATTGCAAAACCGAACACGGTCAGCAGTGCGCCCATCACCACACCGGTAGCGGTGTTGTTTGGCATGTGGATCGGTTCGTACTTGGCCGGAGTCTGGTACGCAGTACCGTTTTCCTTGGCTTCAGTGAACGGGTCGATACCGTCGGCTTTTGGCAGCACAGCAAAGTTGTAGAACGGAGGTGGCGACGAAGTCGACCATTCCAGGGTGTGACCATTCCATGGATCGCCGAATTCGCAGGCGTTCTCTGGCTTGTTGCGGTCACGTACGCTGACATACAGCTGGATCAACTGGCAGGCAATACCGACAGCAATCAAGGCAGCACCGAATGCAGCCACGTACAGGTAAGGCACCCACTCAGGGTTGGTGCTGGCGTTCAGACGACGGGTCATGCCCATGAAGCCCAGTGCATAGAGCGGCATGAACGCAACGAAGAAGCCAACGATCCAGAACCAGAAGGCAGCCAGGCCCCACTTCTCGTTCAGCTTGAAGCCGAACGCTTTAGGGAAGAAGAAGCTGAAGCCAGCGATGTAGCCGAATACGGCGCCGCCGATGATCACGTTGTGGAAGTGAGCAATTACAAACAGGCTGTTGTGCAGTACGAAGTCAGCACCCGGAATGGCCAGCAATACGCCAGTCATGCCGCCGATGGCGAAGGTCACCATAAAGCCCAGTGTCCACATCACCTGGCTGGTGAATTGCAGACGACCGCGGTAGATGGTGAATAGCCAGTTAAACAGCTTCACACCCGTGGGGATCGAAATCAGCATCGTTGCCAGACCGAAGAAGGCGTTGACGCTGGCACCCGAACCCATGGTGAAGAAGTGGTGCAGCCAAACCATGAAGCCCAGGATCGAGATCGCGCCACTGGCGTAGACCATCGAGTGGTGACCGAACAGACGCTTGCCAGTGAAGGTCGAGATGACTTCAGAGAAGACCCCGAACGCCGGCAGAATGAGGATGTACACCTCAGGGTGACCCCACGCCCAGAACAGGTTGACGTACATCATTGGATTGCCACCAAGTTCATTGGTGAAAATGTGGAAATCCATGTAACGGTCAAGTGTCAGCAGCGCCAGAGTAGCAGTCAGGATCGGGAACGAGGCCACGATCAGAACGTTTGCCCAGGTGCAGGTCCAGGTGAAAATCGGCATGTCCATGATTTTCATGCCCGGGGTACGCATTTTCAGCACGGTGGCCAGGAAGTTAACCCCGGTTAACGTCGTACCTAACCCCGATAACTGGAGCGCCCAGATGTAGTAATCCACACCCACGCCCGGACTGTAGGCCAGACCCGACAGCGGCGGATACGCAACCCAACCGGTCTTGGCGAACTCGCCGACGCCCAGCGACAGGTTGACCAGTACCACGCCCGACACCAGGAGCCAGAAGCTCAGGGAGTTCAGGAACGGATAGGCAACGTCACGTGCGCCGATTTGCAGCGGCACTGCAAGGTTCATCAGGCCGGTGAAGAATGGCATCGCCATGAAGATGATCATGATCACACCGTGGGCGGTGAAGATCTGGTCATAGTGTTCAGGCGGCAGGTAGCCCGGCGAACCTTCGGTGGCCATCGCCAACTGGGTACGCATCATGACGGCGTCGGCAAAGCCGCGCAGCAACATGACCATGGCGACGATGATGTACATCACGCCAATCTTCTTGTGGTCGACTGACGTTAGCCATTCGGTCCACAGGTAGGTCCACTTTTTGTAGTACGTGAGTGCTGCAACCAACGCCAGACCACCGAGCAGAATCATAGCGACGGTGATCATCACTATCGGCTCGTGGAACGGTATGGCGTCCAGACTTAATTTACCAAACATCGTTTACTCCTCTGCCCCGGCAGCTGAATGCGAACTGGTGTCCAAACCTTCGGTCCCGGCCACTTCTTTCTTCTCGTGGTTTACCGGCTTGCCTGGTTTCATGCCTTCATACTTGTCGATGATGGTCTGGAACAGGTTCGGTGCGTACGAGGAGTAGAGCTCAACGGGATTGTTCTGACTCGGCTTGGTCAAGGCTGCGTATTCAGCTGTATCAAGCTGTTTAGGTGACGCTTTGACTTCACTTACCCACGCATCGAAATCAGCTTGGGAAGTCGCGATTGCTTTGAATTTCATGCCGGTGAAGCCCGCACCGCTGTAGTTGGCAGAGATGCCATCCAGCTCGGCGTTCTTGTTGGCAATCAAATGCAGCTTGGTCGTCATACCGGCCATGGCGTAGATCTGGCCGCCCAGGCCCGGGATGAAGAACGAGTTCATGACCGTGTCGGAGGTGATACGGAAATTAACCGGTGTGTTGGCCGGGAACACGATCTTGTTGACGGTCGCAATACCCTGATCCGGGTAGATAAACAGCCACTTCCAATCCATTGCCACCACTTCGATGGTGACTGGCTTGACGTCAGACTGAATCGGACGGTAAGGGTCCAGTGCGTGGGTCGACTTATAGGTGATCACGCCCAGGGCGATGATGATCAAAATCGGCACGGTCCAGATCACAACTTCGATCTTGGTGGAGTGCGACCATTTCGGTGCGTAAGTGGCGTTTTTGTTCGACGCGCGATACTTCCACGCGAAAATGATGGTCATCAGGATGACCGGAACCACGACCAAGAGCATCAGCAATGTTGCAGTGATGATCAGATTCTTCTCATCGATGCCGACCTGCCCCACCGGATCGAGCAACGTCATATTGCAGCCTCCCAGCAACAACATGCCGAAAAGTGGCAATAAGCCAAAGAGTCTGGGGTACCTTTTTTTAGTCATCTCACGACCTCTAAAACAGCTTGCATAATGCAGTTGGTTTTATGCGCCAACACTTCACCCTGCCAAGGGTTGGCATTTTTCCGATTGAATAAGGGCCTGCTTCATCGCTGTAAGGCGAGTGGGCAAATCCTGGGTTAGCAGTGATTTCTTATTCGATACGTGGTCAAAGGCCTTGTCACAGACCAATTCCATTTGGTGCGGAACTTAGAAGGGTTGCCAGTACCTTGGGAGTCGCATGGGTAGCCTGTCACTCACTGCCCAGACGACCTTCAACTTCCCGCTTGGGCTCAGGGATGAGCAGGCTGGACGTTCAGTGCGGGCGATTGTAGTTAGGTAGCTCTCTATAAACCATGTCTCATCCCGAAATAATTATTCTCGGCTGCGGTAACAATCCCACACTATTATTACGCCCCGCGTTTATACCCTCCCCCCGACGCACCTGTAGCACGCCCTTGCTGCCACTTAAAAATCGCCCCTTTTTAGCGCACCTGCGCGCGCGTCCCGGTGCCTCAAGACGCCCAAATAAAAAGGGTTTCAGGGGTTTTTCATCGGGCCACGACCCAGCGATTTCAACCCCGGCATCAGCGTCAAAACGCCTCATCCCCCCTAAAACAGATGAGACGTTTCAGCTGTGTATTGTGAAATAAAAACATGCCTTGTGACAATTTATCCGTGACAATATGTCGCAGTGTCGCAACCCCCTTCACTGCGCCGCATCACATTCCCTTCACATTTTTCGTAGACGAAAAAAAGCCCCGCACTTCGGGAGAAGGACGAGGCGGCTATACCCTGATTTAGTGATTCAGGCGGATTTGTTCCGGTTGCGGTAAATCCCCAGCGGAACCAGTACGGCGGTCAGCACGAACGCCACCAGCGCCCATTGTGCCAACGACAGGCCGAGCACCGGCGGGTACGGCGTTGAGCAGAAGCCGTCAACCTGAAAGCCCAGCGGGAAGATCGCCGCCAGCGGCAGGCCATCCACAATCGGTTGCAAGGCATCCAGACCGCAGCTCACCGCCGGATTGGCCAAAATGTAGACATGGCGCCCCGCCGCAACGATGCCACCGATGGCACTCAGCACCACCAACCCTTCAAACACCGTAATGCTGCGTGTGGTGCGCATGGCCGCGCCAACAAAGGCAAA
This sequence comes from Pseudomonas sp. TWR3-1-1, assembly GCF_049896545.1. Taxonomy (NCBI): domain Bacteria; kingdom Pseudomonadati; phylum Pseudomonadota; class Gammaproteobacteria; order Pseudomonadales; family Pseudomonadaceae; genus Pseudomonas; species Pseudomonas sp. TWR3-1-1. The sequence goes on along the minus strand of NZ_JAFCUO010000001.1, from coordinate 385,182 downwards.
GAGCGCGATCAGCAGCAGTGCATAACGTTGCAGGATGCACAGCGGGCAAGGCGCCTCACCGAGCACGATCTGCATATACAGCGCACCGCCAATGAGCGCCAGGCAGATTAGCCCCAGCAAGACCAGAAAGCGCTTCTCGCGCCCCAGTCGCATCATGTCATCCGTCATACCGCTTCCCTTTGCCTGATTTTCGAATGGCCATACAGCCGAATAAAGCGCGCAGTTTACACCCAGACCCCGAATGTAGATGCAGGGCAACTGTAGGAAGGGATTTAACTGCGAGTCAGATTAAAGTGCGATTAACAAAAAGCCCGCAGCCATCGTCGAATGCGACCGCTGCGGGCTTACGCGCCAATCAGATGCACTCACCCAAAGGGCTTACTCCAGCGCAGCCGCCGGGCCGAAGAACTCGTAACGGCTCTGTTTTTCCGGCACACCCAAGGCTTTGAGCTGACGCTTGATCGCGCCCATGAAGCCTTTAGGCCCCAGGAAATAAGCGTCTACATCACGATCCTCGGGCAACCATTTTTCCAGTACTTCAGCGTTGAGCATGCCCACATGGTCTACCGCAGGGCCTTGCCCGTCGTGTTCGGCGTAGCAGTAAAAACGTTGCAATTGCGGGAATTGCTCGGCCAGTTCATCCACCCAGCCCCGAAATGCATGCACCTGGGCATTACGCGCGCAGTGAATAAAATGAATCGGACGCTGGGTCGCCAGTGCCGCTTCCAGCATGGGCAAGGTCGGGGTAATACCCACACCGCCACTGATCAACACCAGCGGTTTGTCGCTGGCCGTCAGGGTGAACTCACCTGCGGGCGGGAACAACTCAACAATGTCACCCACTTGCAGACGGTCGTGGAGGAAGTTCGACACCACCCCACCCGCCTCGCGCTTGACGCTGATACGGTAGCGGCCGACCTGCGCCAGCGCCGACAGCGAATAGTTGCGACGCGCTTCGACCCCGTCGATGTCCAATTTGATGCCGATGTACTGCCCGGCCTCAAACTCAAGGATCGGTTGCTGGTCCACCGGGCGAAAATAAAACGATGTGATTTCCGCGCTCTCCTGAATGCGGGCCGCGAGCTTGAACTCACGACCGCCACGCCAGCCGCCCGGCGCTGCGGCTTTCTGGTCGTAGATCGCCGCTTCGGCGCCAATCAAGATATCGGCCAATTGACCGTACGCAGCCCCCCAGGCGGCCAACACCTCGGGCGTTGCAATATCACTGCCCAGCACTTCTTCGATAGCACGCAGCAAGCAGGTGCCGACAATCGGGTAATGCTCCGGCAGGATTTGCAGGGCCACGTGCTTGTTAATGATCTTGGCCACCAGATCGCCCAACTGGTCAAGTTGGTCGATGTGGCGCGCATACATCAGCACGCCATTGGCCAACGCACGCGGCTGATCACCGCTGGCCTGGTTCGCCTGATTGAACAGCGGGCGCACCTGGGGGTATTCAGACAGCATCAAACGGTAAAAATGGGTGATCAGCGCTTCACCGCCGCTTTCCAGCAGCGGCACAGTGGATTTGACGATGGCACGATCCTGAGCAGTAAGCATAAAGTTGACTCCTGAGCACGTAGGCATTAACTAAACTTTGATTACCTTTTAGCTATCAGTAATCGTGCCAACTTTAAAACCCTTTAAAAACAGCGACTTGCAAACTAAATAGTCATTATGACTCAGCTTGTTTTATAGTCACTTCGACTACACGAGGTCAAAATGACTGCAAAATTACTGCTAACCACCCTGCTACCTCTGGTAGCAGATCTGTCACGCGAGCTGCCTGAAAGTGAGCGTTACCGACGCCTGCTCGAAGCCATGCGCGCCCTGCTCCCTTGCGACGCAGCGGCACTGCTGCGGCTGGACGGCGATTGGCTGGTGCCATTGGCCGTGGACGGACTGAGCCTGGACACCTTGGGGCGTCGCTTCAAAGTCAGTGAACACCCACGCTTTGACGTGCTGCTCAGCAGCCCCGGCCCCACACGATTCCCCAGCAATTGCGACTTGCCCGATCCGTATGACGGGCTGGTTGACGGCTTGGCCGAACACTTGGAAATCCACGACTGCATGGGTTGCCCGCTGTTTATAGATGAGAAGCCCTGGGGGTTGCTGACGCTGGACGCGCTCGACCCCAAACGTTTTGAGCCGATTGAACTGGACGCCCTGCAAGCTTTCGCCAGCCTCGCAGCGGCCACCGTCAATGTTGCCCAACGCATTGAGCGACTCGCCTTGCGGGTTGAGGACGAGCAACTCAAAGCCGAGTTGTATCGCCAGGCGCACGGTACGCCCAACAAAGAACTGATCGGCCAGAGCAAAGCCCATAAACGCTTGCTCGATGAAATCGCGCTCGTAGGCAGCAGTGACCTGACCGTGTTGATCACCGGTGAAACCGGCGTCGGCAAAGAGTTGGTCGCGCAAGCGATTCACGCCGCCTCACCACGCGCAGACAAACCCATGGTCAGCCTCAACTGCGCGGCGTTGCCCGACACGCTGGTCGAAAGTGAACTGTTCGGCCATGTACGCGGCGCCTTTACCGGCGCGATGAATGACCGGCGCGGCAAATTCGAACTGGCCAATGGCGGCACATTGTTCCTGGACGAAGTCGGCGAATTGTCACTCACCGTGCAAGCCAAACTGCTGCGCGTGCTACAGAGCGGCCAATTGCAACGCTTGGGTTCGGATCAGGAACACCGCGTCGACGTGCGTCTGATCGCCGCCACCAACCGTGACCTGGCCGAAGAAGTGCGCAGTGGCCGCTACCGCGCCGACTTTTATCACCGCCTGAGCGTGTACCCGCTCAAAGTGCCCGCCTTGCGTGAACGTGGGCGCGACGTGTTGCTGCTCAGCGGCTTCTTCCTTGAACAAAACCGCTCGCGCATGGGCTTGGGCAGCCTGCGCCTGAGTCCCGACGCCCAAGCTGCACTCGTGCAGTACGACTGGCCGGGTAACGTGCGCGAACTGGAACACCTGATCGGGCGCAGCGCCTTAAAAGCCTTGGGCAATTGCAGCACACGGCCGCGTATTTTGACCCTGACCGCGCAAGACCTGGACTTGCCCTCCTGCGAGGTTATTGAGACGGCCACGGCACCACCAACCCCACCCCCTGCGGCCGTCGGTGATTTGCGCCAGGCGACCGAAGCCTACCAACGCCAGCTCATCAGCGCCTGCCTTGAACGCCACCCAAACAACTGGGCCAGCGCGGCGCGAGAACTGGGGCTGGATCGGGCCAACCTCGGCCGTATGGCCAAACGGTTGGGGTTGAAATAAGCCTCAAGCACTGGCCTGTCGCTGAAGAGCATCGCGAGGCGGCATGACGCACTGATTGGTTTTACGACAACGGTATCGTAGTGCCCCCCCGGACGCTGCCTCGCACCACTCGCCTGTTGCTACGCGACTTCTCTTTGCTTTGTAGGTAAATAGATCGCTCTTGCAAAACATCAGGCAACGAACTACCCACCAAAAGGAATCAGCCGATAGACGCTTAGCCTGAAAAATCTTCTTACTCATTACCCGATAAAAATAAGAAGAGGTTTCAGCCATGAGTAACACTGTCGCTGTCAGTCCCGTGCGCGTTGCTGTGGTTCAGTTCGATCCGCAAGTCGGTATTCATCACCAGCAAAAAAATCTGGAAAACAGCCTGCATCTAGCCCAAGAGGCTGTCACCAACAGGGCAAATTTGATTGTGCTGCCCGAGCTGGCCAACACCGGCTATTTATTTGCCAGCCGTCAGGATGCTTATCTGCATGCCGAGTCCATTCCTGAAGGTCCCAGCACTCAGGCATGGATCGATTTCGCGGCGCAACATCAGGTCTATCTGGTGGCGGGACTGGCGGAGCGGGACGGCATGCAGTTGTTCGATACCGCCGTGCTACTGGGGCCGGACGGTTTTATCGGCAAATACCGCAAAGCTCACTTATGGAATCGGGAAAAACTCTGGTTCACGCCGGGCAATCTTGGTTTTCCTGTGTTTGAAACGCCCATTGGCCGTATCGGCCTGATGATCTGCTGGGATATATGGTTTCCCGAGGTCCCGCGACTGCTGACCCAGCAAGGCGCAGATATCATTTGCAGCCTGAACAACTGGGTATGGACACCACCGCCGCTGTTCGATGAAGCGGGAAAATGTATGGCGTCTTACCTGACAATGACTGCTGCCCATGTCAACAACGTGTTTATTGCAGCAGCCAACCGTATCGGCGAAGAACAGGGAGAGCGGTATTTAGGCTGTTCGCTGATTGCGGGCACCCACGGATGGCCCATTGGCGAAGTCGCACCCGCTGACTCGCAAACCATCATTTATGCCGATATCGACCTGTCAACCGCCCGTAGCGCTCCGATCTGGAACAGTTTGAATGACCTGCAAAGGGATCGTCGCACCGATCTGTATGACGAAATGCTCGGCTATCGCCAGCACCCTTGCCTGCCGCGTTGATGGAGGGAGCCGCTATGGAGTCCTTACCTGTACGCGAGGCATCACGCTCAACCAGCCGTCTGCTAACAAGCATCATTGTCATCGCACTGGCAATAGGTGGATTGTTCGCTTGGGTAGCACTGAGCCATTCGGCCTCCAGTCCGAGCTACTGGCCAAGCTATGGCGACATGATGGCGGATCTGCCCTCCCCCCTCTCTTGGTTGCGCTGGATACTGGGCGATATCAGCGAAGTCGCGTTTTATAAGCACGAGTTGGCCTCGTTCGGTTTGCTGCTCGGAGGTGCGGTGGGATTCTGGGCTAGCCGCTACGCACCTGCGTGGCAAGGTTTCAGCATCAGCTATGGCACTGGGCTGTGGCCCTGGCTGGTAACCAGCTCGCTGCTGGGGCTGTTGCTAAGCAATGCACTCTGGGGCTGGACCTTGACCGCTGACACGTGGCAACCCACTTTTGCTGCGTTCGTCTCATTGCCCGCAGCAATGGTGCTGTTTTTTGGCGGGGGATGGAAAGTCACTCTGAACGCTGCCGTTTTGGGTGCCTTACTGGTCACACCGGCCTGCTTGTTGTTCGTCAACTTTCTGTGTGTTCCGCTTGGGCTGCCAGTGGTGGTTGGCAATGTTCTGGGAATGGCATTCGGTAGCGTGGCCGCTTTTTTACTGTGTCGCGTACTGCCCATTCTGGTAAGCCCCAAGCCCGAATCAACGTCACAGAGCCCTCCCTCCCCCACAGTAAAAGTGCCTGACTACGGTGTGATCTGGACACTTCGCCGCGTTCTGGCGGACTTTTCAGAAGCGCCGTTTTTTGGCAATGAATGGGCTAGCCTGGGTTTGCTGATGGGCGTGCTGCTGGCCTATTCGTTAAACCCATTGAGCCCCGCATACGGTATAGGCTTGCTGCTACACATGGTGGCGGCGCAAGGATTGACTTCATTACTGGGTGTCATCATGTGGCGAGGCCAATGGAAAAAGCGGGGCTGGTATCCCACGTATGTACCTCTGGTTTCCGTTGTCCCGGCCGCCGTGCTGACCTGCGGGGGCAGCGCAACCGTATTGCTCGCCAGTGCTTTTCTGGGGGCGCTGATCGCACCGCCATTGGCCTGCGCAATTGCTCAACGGCTGCCAAAGTACCTGCATCCTTACATCGGCAATGTGCTGTCGATGGCGATCAGTACGTTACTGATCGTTCCTTTGATCAGTGTTTTGGTTTCCAAATAACTTCCCACTTGCGTGTGACGGGTTTCGATCTTTGCAACCCGTCCACTGCGGATCAGTGAGCACACTATGTTTCGACCGACACTTGCCATCGCGACGTTGGGCGGCACCCTGAGCATGCAAAGCTGCCAGCCCGATCAAGGCATTACACCCTCTCTGGGCGGCGCCCAATTGCTGGCTTCAGTCCCTGAACTCTACGCATTGGCTGACATCCGGGTTGAAAGCCTGAGCCTGGTGCCCAGCGCCTCTCTGGATTTCGACTTTTTGCTGCATGTCCTCGATTGGGCCAATCGCCAGATCGCACAAGGGGTGCAGGCAGTAGTTATCACCCAAGGCACAGATACACTTGAAGAAACCGCAGCCTTTTTTGAATACCTGTGGACGCACGATGAGCCATTGATTTTAACCGGCGCAATGCGTTGCGCTGACCAGGCAGGGGCTGATGGTCCGGCCAATCTGCTGGATGCCTGTCATGTCGCCCTGAGTGCATCAAGCAAAGGCCGAGGGGTTTTGGTGGTGATGAATGCTGAGGTGCATCACGCTCTGCGTATTCGTAAAAACCACACCCTGGCCTTGCACGCGTTCAGCTCGCCAACATTAGGCCCGGCAGGATTGTTGATTGATCACTGCGTGCACTATCTGTGCCCCTCCACGGCACGCATGACGCTGCCTCTGCCTTCGCGCACGTCTCATAAAGTCGCGTTACTGGAAGCCTCGCTGTCAGCCGATGTCCTACTTGTGGAGCAACTAGTGGGGTTGGGCTATGAAGGCTTGGTCATTGCAGGCTTTGGCGCCGGGCATTTGAGCGAACTCTGGGCTGAGGTTCTACAACCGATTGCGGCCAAAATACCGGTCATCGTTGGCTCACGCACAGGGGCGGGCTCCACGGCCTTCAACACCTATGGGTTCAAAGGGGGAGAAATCGACTTGACCCGCAAAGGCCTGCATATGAGCGGCTTTCTGTGCCCGCGCAAAGCCAGACTCTTACTGTGGTTGCTTATTGGGTGCGGCCAACAGTCGAGATTGAAAAACTTTTTGCGCGATCTCTCAGTAGGCGGGTAACACTGTGGCCTGCCATGCAGGCCGCAATAGAGAGCGAGTGCTCAAGGTCGCGTTGTGATCTGATTGGCCCTACTGGCTAAAGACCCACTAAATCAGGTCGATAACCCTGTATCGCCCGCTGCTGTTGGCTTTTAGCCCGCGCGCATCTCTTTACACAGAAGGTTTTTATGTCATCCCACAACGCCCGCGCAGACTCTCTTTCGCTTCTGCTATTCACTTTGCGCAGCGGCAAGCTGATGGCGATTAACTTGCTCAAAGTGAGCGAAATCATTCCCTGCCCGCCGCTGACCAAAATGCCTGAGTCGCACCCTCACGTAAAAGGCATTGCCGTGCTGCGCGGTGCGTCGCTGTCGGTCATCGACCTGAGCCGTGCCATCGGCGAGCAACCACTGGAAGACCCCAACGGCGGTTGTCTGATCGTGACCGATGTCAGTCGCTCCAAACAAGGTTTGCACGTGCAGGCAGTGAGCAAGATCATTCACTGCCTGAGCACAGATATTCGCCCGCCACCCTACGGCGCAGGCGGCTCGCGCTCGTTCATCACCGGCGTGACCCGGGTCGATGATGTGCTGGTACAAGTGCTCGATATCGAAAAAGTGATTCACGGCATCGCTCCCTCGAAAATCATCGAGGAGCCGGATGCGGTGACGATGGAAGAGGCCGAGTTGCTGGCCAATGCCCGCATTCTGGTGGTCGATGACAGTCAGGTGGCTTTGCAACAGTCGGTGATTACCCTGCGCAATCTGGGCTTGCAATGCCACACCGCCCGCAGCGCCAAGGAAGCCATCGACCGTCTGCTGGAACTGCAAGGCACCAAAGAGCAAATCAACCTGGTGGTGTCGGACATCGAAATGTCTGAAATGGACGGTTACGCCTTCACCCGCACGCTGCGCGAAACCCCGGACTTCAAGCACCTTTATGTGCTGCTGCACACCTCGCTCAACAGCGCGATGAACAGCGAAAAAGCGCGTCTGTCCGGGGCCAATGCGGTGCTGACCAAGTTCTCGTCGCCTGACCTGACCAAATGTCTGATTGAAGCCGCACGCACGGTTGCCGCGCAGGGTTACTGAGCGTGACGGGTGACACGTGCTTGCTGCTGCGCAAAGACTTGCGCGGGCCACTCCCTCCCGCGCACTGGCCAGCAGGCATCCGCGTGGTGAGCCTCAGTGACTCATGCCTGCCCGACGCGCACGCCTTGCTTGTCGAAGGCTATGCGCCCGGCCACGGCAGCGTTGAACCTTTGGAGCTGTGGCGAGAGGCGTTGATTCACGATGCCGAATACGATCCGCAACTGTGTTTTTTAGCGATGCAGGACGCCCGCGTGGTGGGCGTCGCCCAAGGCTGGACCAGCGCCTACCTCAAAGACTTGGTCGTGCACCCGCACTATCAAGGTCTAGGCATTGCGAGCGCGTTATTGGCGCATGTGTTCAGCGTGTTCAAGCAGCGGGGCGAAGCCTGCGTCGACCTCAAGGTCATGGCGCACAACCTCAAGGCCTGCTGCCTGTACACAAAACACGGCATGGCGCTGGTGCAAAGGCTCAGCCTTTAAGCGCTTAACGCCGGGTTTGCCAGAACTCCTGCGCCAGCGAGCGCAAGCCTGCGGCCAGATCGGCCACTTCCCCCGAGTTGCGGTGGCTGTGTTGTCCGGCATCGACTGTGACTTCGCACGCGCTGCGAATGCCTGCAATGTTGCGGTTAATGTCTTCGCTGACCACGCTTTGCTCTTCCACCGCCGAGGCAATTTGCAGGTTCATCTCGTTGATTCTCTTCACTTGCAGGCTGATACCGCTCAACGCACTGCTGGCCAACTGCGCCTGATTGACGCTGGTCTGCGCATATTCGCTGCTGTGCTGCATGACTTCTACCGCAGCACGCGCTCCCCCCTGCAAGTTACTGATCATCTGCTGGATCTCCTGGGTGGACTGCTGGGTACGTTGCGCCAACCCCCGCACCTCGTCCGCCACCACGGCAAAACCGCGCCCTTGATCACCTGCACGCGCCGCCTCGATTGCTGCATTGAGCGCCAGCAGGTTGGTTTGCTCAGCGATGCTGCGGATCACCTCCAGCACCGATGAAATATCACTGCTGTGGCTCTCAAGGTGATGCACCACCTCAGTGGCACGCGCCAGCTCGCTGGCCAGATACTGCGCCGAGGTGCGGCTTTGCATCACCAGGTCATGGCCTTCGCGGGTTTCATGTTCGACCCGGTCGGCGGCTTGAGAGGCTTGCTGCGCATTGTTGGCCACTTGCGCCACACTGGCCGCCATTTCGTTAATGGCGATCGCCACCTGGTCGGTTTCCAGTTGCTGATGCAGCGTACTGTCATGGCTGCTTTGCAGGTGTTCAACCAACTCGCTGGCATGCCCGGCCAAACGTTGCGAGGCGTCACCGATACGTCCCACCACCGCCCCGACTTGCGCTTCCAGCATGTTCAGCGCGAACGCTATCTGGCCGACGTCATCGCGCCGCCCGGTATAAATCTGCTGACTCAGCGGGTTATCGCCCACGCCTTTTGCACGCAGGGCCAAAGCATTCAAAGGCTGGAGCAGCCAGCTAATGGCCGCCGAACTCAGCAGGCTGCCCACCAGCCACACCATCACCGCCGCTTGCAAGTCAATCTGGGGCAACAGCAGCGCGCCCAAAGCCGTCACTGCGCCAAACACCGCACTGACAAACAGCGCCAGCTTGCTCCTCAGCCCCAGGTGCCCCCAGCGCTGCAACACAGATCCGCGCCCGGCACGCATGCGCGCGTAGCAGGCTTCAGCCACGGCGACCCGCTCGGGGGACGGATGGGTACGCACCGATTGGTACTCCACGATTTCGCCATTGCGCTTGACCGGCGTGACGTAAGCGCTGACCCAATAGTGATCGCCATTTTTACAGCGGTTTTTCACCATGCCCATCCACGAGCGACCTGACTTGAGCGTCTGCCACATGTGACTGAAGGCAGCGGCGGGCATATCAGGATGACGCAACAGGTTATGCGGGCTGCCCAACAGCTCACTCAGCGCGTACCCGCTGACGTTTATAAAGTCGGGGTTGGCGTAAGTGATGCAACTGTTGAGGTCGGTGGTGGAGAGAATGTTTGCGTCGGGTGCAAAATCAACGGATCGGCCGGTAATCGGTAGATTGATTTTCATGACAGGCGCGCTCGAATTATTAGGTGAGAGTCGGCAGGGCTGTCGACTCTAAGCGCACCTATTAACCAAACACTGATCTAGCGCAGGTGTGCCGAAGTTAATCGGGCACACGATGAAAATGGGGGATAAATGACGTTTTTTCGACGCCAATAATCAGCGCTTACCCATGGTTTTGCGCGTGCCGTGCGGCGGCGCGCCAGGGGTTTTGTCGTGACCGCCCTTGCCGGATTTTTGATACCACGGCTGGTTATCTTTTTTGCCTTGGGCAAACGCCGCCGGGTTGAACGGAAAGCTGAACGCAGGAACGGCCGGTTTGTCAGCAGCGTTCGCAGTTGTTTCAAGCTCGACCTGTTCTGCCGCCAGTGTTTCGGGAGCCGTCGGTTGTTTAGGGGAAGTCATGAAAGCTCCGGAGAATGCGGGGGTAGGAATAAAGCCGCGCAGTATACCTGCCATCCTCGCCCCGCGTTGCACTCAGAGGTAGGAAATAGTCAGCACACCATTGCGTACACCTTGCTCCTCACTGTAAGCCGGGGTGTTGAGCTTCTGATAGGAGGCGACAAACGGTAACTGGCCCGTGCGGCAGGCATTGTTCGCCATGTTCACTGCCAGCACCACGCTGGGGGCCACTTCAATCAGTTTCGTCTGTTCGCCAAAATCCACGGCGCCCGAGCGGCCATGCTCACACGCGGCCTCCATCACCTTGCCGCGAAATTCAATCGTGCCACCCTTGGCGGCGGTTTCAGACACCGCCTCATTGGAAAGCCCAAACAACACACAAGCTGCCAGCCCCAGTGCAAATATTTTCATCAATTACCCCCCGGTTCAGGGACGCGCCAGCGCCCCACTCTTATAACCAGACCATCGGCCAAGACCCTGTTTTCTTTAGGGTTATAAACCGGCTTTTCACTTAACTGTCAGCAATGTCAGTTTGACGTCACGCTACTGACCGGGTTGACGCGCTATAACCGCTGGCACATTGCAAACACTCTCATTTCACGCACACGGCGTTTACCCGGCATGCGCATTTCAAACAACAAAATCCTGCTGAGCCTGCTGATCATGGCCTTGATCGTGACCGGCCTCTGGCTGCTCACTCGCCCGGCTAAAACCAAACCCACCCACGCGCCAACCGTTCCGGTGCGCGTGATGCAGGTGGTGCAACGCGATGTGCCACGCTATGTGAGCGCGATAGGCGCGGTGCTGTCACTGCACAGTGTGATGATCCGCCCGCAAATCGACGGCATCCTCACCCAGTTGCTGGTCAAGGAAGGCCAAAGCGTCAAGGCCGGGGATTTGCTGGCCACGCTGGATGATCGCTCGATTCAGGCCAGCCTCGATCAAGCCAACGCGCAACTGGGGCAAAATCAGGCGCAGTTGCGGGTGGCGCAGATCGACCTTAAACGCTATCAACTGCTGAGCGTCGACAACGGCATCTCCAAACAAACCCTCGATCAGCAGCAAGCGCTGGTCAATCAGCTCAAAGCCACAGCCCGAGGCAATCAGGCCGCCATCGCGGCGGCCAAGGTGCAGTTGTCGTATACGCACATTCATTCTCCGGTCACCGGGCGCGTGGGGATCCGTGCGGTAGACCCCGGTAATTTCCTGCGGGTCAGCGACGCGCAGGGCCTGTTTTCGGTGACGCAGATCGACCCGATTGCCGTGGAATTTTCGCTGCCACAACAACAACTGCCCACCCTCCATGACTTGCTTTAGGCCAAGACACCGGCCTTGGTCAAAGCCTTTATCGGCGACAGCGAGCACAGCATCACCCCCTTGGGCGAAGGGCGTTTAAGCCTGATCGACAATCAGGTGTCGGCGACTACCGGCACGATCAAGGTCAAGGCGCAGTTTGATAACCCCCAGCACACGCTGTGGCCCGGCCAACTGGTGAATGTCGAGCTTCAAACCGGGGTTGAGCAGAACGCTTTGGTGGTGCCGCCGAGCGTGGTGCAACGCGGGCTGGATAACTACTTCGTGTACCGGGTTAAAGGCGATGGCGTCGAAAGTGTGCCGGTGCGCATGGTGTATCAAGACACCGAACTGAACATCATCAGCGGCGTCAACGGGGGCGACACGCTGGTCAGTGACGGTCAGTCGCGGCTCAAGCCCGGTTCGCGGATTGAGGTCTTGCATGAACCTGCGCAGACGCCTGACGCGTCGGTGCAACCATGACCGCCAGTCGCTCACTCTCAGCCTGGTGCGTTGATCACCCGGTGGCCACGGTGCTACTGACTTTCGCGCTGGTGTTGGTCGGTTTGATTGCGTTTCCACGCCTGCCCATTGCGCCGCTGCCCGAGGCGGAGTTCCCCACCATTCAAGTCTCGGCCCAGTTACCCGGCGCCAGCCCCGACACCATGGCGTCGTCGGTGGCGACCCCGCTGGAGGTGCAGTTCAGCGCCATCCCCGGCGTGACGCAAATGACCTCCAGCAGCGCGCTGGGTTCGACCACCCTGACCCTGCAATTTACCCTCGATAAAAGTATCGACACGGCCGCCCAAGAAGTTCAGGCGGCCATCAATACCGCCTCCGGCAAATTACCCAAAGACATGCCGACGCTACCCACCTGGAAGAAGGTCAACCCGGCGGACAGCCCGGTGCTGATTCTCAGCATCAGTTCGATGCAGATGCCCGGCACCGAATTGAGCGACTACGTTGAAACCCTGCTGGCGCGGCAAATCAGCCAGATCGACGGCGTAGGGCTGATCAATATCACCGGCCAGCAGCGTCCGGCAATCCGCGTTCAGGCGTCTGCCGACAAACTGGCGGCCATTGGCCTGACCCTGGCCGATATCCGGCTGGCGATTCAGCAAACCAGCCTCAACCTGGCCAAGGGCGCGCTGTATGGGCCATCGAGCATTTCCACGCTGTCGACCAACGATCAACTGTTTAACGCCGATGACTATGCCCAACTGATCGTCGCGTACAAAGACGGCGCGCCAGTGCAATTGCGCGACGTGGCGCGGGTGATCAACGGCTCAGAAAACGACTACGTGCAAGCCTGGTCCGGGCATCAGCCAGGTTTGAACCTGGTGATTTCACGTCAGCCCGGCGCCAACATCGTTGAAACCGTGGACCGCATTCAGGCTGCCCTGCCCGGCTTGCAAGCCATGCTCCCGGCGTCGGTCGAGGTGAAGGTGCTCAGTGACCGCACGCAAACCATCCGCGCCTCGCTGCACGAAGTCGAAATCACGCTACTGATTGCCGTGCTGCTGGTGATTGCCGTGATGGCGCTGTTCCTGCGTCAATGGTCAGCCACGCTGATCGTCTCGTCAGTATTGGGCGTGTCGTTGATCGCCAGTTTCGCGCTGATGTACGTGCTGGGCTTCAGCCTCAATAATCTGACGCTGGTGGCAATTGTGGTGGCCGTGGGCTTTGTGGTCGACGATGCGATTGTGGTGGTGGAAAACATCCATCGTCACCTCGAAGCGGGCGACAGCATGCGCGACGCGGCAATCAAGGGTTCCAGCGAAATCAGCTTTACCGTGGTGTCGATCAGCCTGTCGCTGGTGGCGGCGTTTATCCCGCTGTTGTTCATGGGCGGTGTGGTCGGGCGGCTGTTCAAGGAATTCGCCCTGACCGCGACTTCGACCATTTTGATTTCGGTACTGGTGTCCCTGACCCTCGCGCCGACCTTGGCCGCGCTGTTCATGAAAGCCCCGGTGCACCCGGCCGATGCAACACCCGGCTTCGGTGAACGGTTGCTCGCGCTGTATGAAAAAGGCTTAACGCGCGCCCTGGCGCACCAACGGTTAATGCTGGGGGTGTTTGGCGTAACGCTGGCCATGGCCGTGGCCGGTTATGTGCTGATCCCCAAAGGGTTCTTCCCGGTGCAAGACACCGGCTTTGTGTTGGGCACCAGCGAGGCTGCCGCCGACGTGTCCTACCCGGACATGGTGAAAAAACATTTGGCCCTGGCCGACATCGTCAGCAACGATCCTGCCGTCAAGGCGTTTTCGCATTCCGTGGGCGTGACCGGCAGCAACCAGACCATCGCCAACGGGCGTTTCTGGATCGCCCTCAAAGACCGCAGTGAGCGCGATGTGTCGGCCAGTGAGTTCATCGACCGTATACGCCCGCAACTGGCCAAAGTGCCCGGCATCGTGCTGTACCTGCGCGCCGGACAAGACATCAACCTGAGCGCCGGCCCCAGCCGCAGCCAGTATCAATACGTGCTCAAGAGTAATGACGGGCCGACCCTGACTGCCTGGACCCAGCGCCTGACGGAAAAACTGCGCACCAACCCGGCCTTTCGCGACCTGTCCAACGACCTGCAACTGGGCGCCAGCATCACCCACATCAGCATCGACCGAAACGCCGCCGCGCGCTTCGGACTGACCGCCACCGATGTCGATGAAGCGCTCTATGACGCCTTTGGCCAGCGACAGGTGAATGAGTTCCAGACCGAGATCAATCAGTACAACGTCATCCTTGAACTCGACGCGCAACAACGCGCCAAGGCCCAAAGCCTGAACTACTTCTACCTGCGTTCGCCGCAGACCGGCGACATGGTGCCGCTGTCTGCCGTGGCCAAGGTCGATGCGCCGATCAGTGGCCCACTGTCCATCAGCCATGACGGCATGTTCCCGGCCGCTAACCTGTCGTTCAACCTCGCTCCCGGCGTGGCGCTGGGCGATGCGGTGTTGATGCTCAATCAGGCAAAAAATGACATCGGCATGCCCAGCACGATCAGCGGCAACTTTCAGGGAGCGGCCCAGGCCTTTCAAAGCTCGCTGGCCAGTCAGCCGTGGTTGATTCTGGCGGCGCTGGTGGCGGTGTACATCATTCTCGGCGTGCTGTACGAAAGCTTCGTGCACCCGCTGACCATCATCTCAACCTTGCCCTCGGCAGGCCTCGGCGCGTTGCTGATGCTGTGGATCTGCGGGCAAGACTTTTCGATCATGGCGTTGATCGGGTTGGTGCTGCTGATTGGCATCGTGAAGAAAAACGGCATTCTAATGATCGACTTTGCCCTGCATGCTCAACGCACTCGTGGGCTGGCGCCCGAGCACGCCATCTATGAGGCCTGCCTAACGCGTTTTCGGCCGATCATCATGACCACGCTCGCCGCATTGCTGGGCTCACTGCCGCTGATGCTCGGCTACGGCACCGGCGCCGAGCTGCGTCAGCCTTTGGGCATTGCGGTGGTGGGCGGGCTGCTGGTGAGTCAGGCGCTGACGCTGTTTACCACGCCAGTCATATACTTGTGGCTTGAAAGGCTGTTCCACCGGTCCAAACCCGTCAGCTTGCTGGCGACTGATCACTGAGGCGGGTTATGCGCGTTCTGATTATTGAAGACGAAGAAAAAACGGCTGATTACCTGCGCCGCGGCTTGACCGAACAGGGCTACACCGTGGACGTGGCGCGCGACGGTATTGAGGGCCTGCATTTGGCACTCGAAAGCGATTACGCGGTCATTGTGCTCGACGTCATGCTGCCCGGCCTCGATGGCTTTGGCGTGCTGCGCGCCTTGCGTGCCCGCAAGCAAACCCCGGTGATCATGCTGACCGCCCGTGAACGGGTCGAAGACCGCATTCGCGGGTTGCGCGAAGGGGCTGACGATTACCTGGGCAAGCCGTTTTCGTTTCTGGAACTGGTGGCGCGCTTGCAAGCATTGACCCGGCGCAGCGGCGGCCATGAACCGGTACAGGTCATGGTCGATGACCTGTGGATTGACCTCATCAGCCGCAAGGCCACCCGCGCCGGGGGCCGTCTGGACCTGACTGCCAAAGAGTTTTCATTGCTCAGCGTACTGGCGCGGCGCCAAGGTGAAATCCTGTCTAAAACCGCCATCGCCGAACTGGTCTGGGACATCAATTTCGACAGCGACGCCAACGTCGTCGAAGTCGCGATCAAACGCTTGCGCGCCAAGCTCGACGGGCCATTCGAACACAAGTTGCTGCACACCATTCGCGGCATGGGCTACGTGCTGGAGCGGCGCAGTGTCTAAGCCCGCGCTGCGTTTGAACGCCATCGCCCTGCGTCTGAGCCTGCTGTTCACGCTCGTGGCCCTGCTGGTGTTCGTGTTGATTGGCGGCGCGCTGTACCAGCAAGTCGACAAAAGCATCGCCAGGCTCCCCGAAGCTGAACTTGAGGCGCGCTACAGCGTGCTGGAGTCGTCGATCAACCGTTTCGGCAACCCGGACCATTGGGCCAAGATCAGCGCCAAACTCAAACTGCTGACCGAAGAAGACAAGCGCATCCGGTTTTGGGTCATCAGCCCGCACCCTGACTATGAGTTCGGGGATGCCGATGCAAGCGTTCGCACCTTCGCCCAAGGCCCGGAAGGTATTCGTGACCTGACGTTGCCCGGCATGTCGTCCCCGCTCAAAGTGCTGACCAGCGACGTGCCGGCCAAAGATCAACGCCCCGCGCTGCGCTTTTTGATTGCCATCGACACCGAGACCTTCCACCAAACCCAACACCACTTGTTGATTGCGCTGATCAGCCTGGCAATCATCGGGGTCGTGCTGGCCTCGCTGCTGGGCTATTGGGTCGCGCGCGTGGGTCTCAAACCCTTGATCACACTCAGTGAAGAAGCACAAAAACTGGCATCTCCACGCTTGTCCGGGCGTTTGCGGGTGTCACCCCTGCCGCCTGAGCTGGATCAGTTGGTCAATGCATTCAACGCCACACTGGATCGCGTCGAACAGGCTTACACGCGGCTGGAGTCATTCAATGCCGATGTGGCCCACGAACTGCGCTCGCCGCTGACCAATCTGATTGGCCAGACCCAAGTCGCACTGACCCGTGGGCGCTCGGCCGAGCATTACTTTGAAGTGCTGCAATCGAACCTCGAAGAACTGGAACGCTTGCGCAGCATCATCAACGACATGCTGTTTTTGGCCAGTGCCGATCAAGGCAGCAAAGCCTGTGCGTTAACCCGTGCCTGGCTGGCGGACGAAGTGGCCACGACCCTGGATTACCTGGACTTCATCCTTGAAGATGCGCGCGTGCAGGTACAGGTCAGCGGCGATGCCCAGGCCAGCATTGAAACACCGCACCTGCGCCGGGCGCTCATCAACTTGCTGAACAACGCCGTGCAACACACCGGGGCCGGCCAGCAGATTGACGTACACATCACTCAAGGCCCTGAGCGGATCAGCATCAGCATCAGCAACCCCGGCGCTCCGATAGCCGATGAACACCTGCCCCGCCTGTTTGAACGTTTTTATCGCGTGGATGCCGCGCGCCACAACAGCGGGAGCAATCACGGGTTGGGATTGGCCATCGTCAAAGCAATCGCGCACATGCATGGCGGAGATGTGTTTGCCTACAGTCGCGACGGAATGAATACCTTCGGCCTGCACCTCCCGCCACATACCGCGTAGGAGCGGTTATCGCGTTGTTACTCAAAACGCAAAAGTCCTTATCCAGCGCAGGGCTTTTTCAGGGGGCGGGTTGTCTATATTTTGATCGCACCACACAGAACTTGCTCAGCAAGAAGGTCTTTGAAATGTCCAGCAGTATGGGTATGGCCAGCGTTTTCGCTTTGTCGTCTTTGTTGTTGTCGCCCTTGGCCATGGCGGAAGAGTCGCCCGCGTTCGTCGCGCAAAATGCAGCCCGCGCAGCCGCCTATGAGCAGCACCAACAGGAACTGACGGCCAACCACCAAAACGAGGCCAAGCCTCAGCCATCACAGGTCAAAACCAGCGCTAGAGTTGATACCAAAGACAGCTGATTGCCCACCTGAAGTCTTCCCGACCCAGTCAGTCACGGCCTTTATATGTGACTGATTGTTTCAAAAGCCGCTACTATAGCGGCTTTTTTTTGTTTTAAAAAAAGCCGCCACAGCGTTTGGCGTCTTTGAATACGCATTCAAATGCCTACAGAAAATAAAAACTGCCACCCCAAAAAAGGAGCCATTTACCGGTGAAGAACACACTCAAGCTCAGCCCGCTATTCCTCGCGCTGGCCGCAACGATCCCGACATTCGCTCACGCTGACGATGACACCGCCAAGGAAGGTTTTATCGAAGGCTCCAGCCTCAAGCTGCACCTGCGCAATTACTACATGAATCACGACATTCGCAGCCCGAAAGGCGATGACAGCAAAGAGTGGGGCCAGGGGTTTATTGGCACGTTTGAGTCGGGGTTCACCCAAGGTGTCGTGGGCTTTGGTGTGGATGCCTACGGCATGCTCGGCCTCAAACTTGATGGCGGTGGCGGCACCGATGGCAGCAGCATCCTGCCGGTCAGCGATGGCAACGGCAAGGCGCCGACCGAGTTTTCGTCTGCGGGCGCAGCGCTGAAAATGCGCGCGTTCGATACCGAGCTTAAAGCCGGTGACATGTTCCTCTCCAACCCGGTCATTGCCGGCGGCGAGACGCGTATGCTGCCGCAGGCTTTTCGCGGCGTCACGCTGACCAATCACAGCCTGGAAGGCTGGATGTTCGAAGGCGGGCAGGTCAGTTTCGAAAAACCGTACAACCAAAGCGGCATGCGCCGCATGACCACCATGTACGGCGACCTCAAAGGCCAGAGCAGCCAACACATCAACTGGGCCGGGGCCTCGTGGAACGGCGTACCGGAGCTGACCAGCAACCTTTACGCCGCCGAGCTCAAGGACATCTGGAACCAGTACTACTACGATCTGGATTACACCTACGCCCTGAACGAACGTGTCAGCCTCAACCCCGGCCTGCACTTCTACCACACTCAGGACACGGGCAAAGCGCTGCTCGGCGATATCGACAACAACACGTTCAGCCTGCACTTTGCCGTGGCCGTCGCCGGACACACGGTCACTGCCGTGTACCAGCGGGTAAACGGCAACACGCCGTTTGACTACATCTACCAGGGCGACAGCGTGTACCTGGACAACTCCCAGCAGTACTCGGACTTCAACGGCCCGAACGAGCGCTCCTGGAAACTGCAATACGAATATGACTTTGCAGGGCTGGGTCTGGCGGGCCTGACGTCGATGGTGTCCTACTCGCGTGGTGAGTTGGACCTGACCAAGGTTGACCCCAACAGCGTCGGCTACAGCAACTGGTACAACGCCGACGGCAAGCATGCCAAACATTGGGAGCGCGACCTGACCGTCAAATACGTGCTGCAAGAAGGCCCGGCAAAAAACCTCGGGGTCGCTCTGCGCTGGTCAGCCAACCGCGGTAACGATGCGTATCAGGCAGTGGACAACAATGTGGATGAGTACCGCGTGATCATCGATTACCCGCTGGATGTGTTTTAAGCCGTGAGCCAAGCCGGCAAGTAGCGATCCAGTTTCAGGACTGTACCCAGCCACAACGGTGCAGCCCTGATTCAGCCATCAGCACGGTTGGGCGCACAAAAAAAAGGCCACCCGAGGGTGGCCTTCAAAAACTAGAGAAAGAAGTTTTACTTAAACTGCCGCAACCGGACGCATGTACGAGATCGGTGCAGTGCTGGCATCTTCAAAGGTCACGACTTCCCATGCATCTTTCTGCTCAATCAGCTTGCGAAGCAGCTGGTTGTTCAATGCGTGGCCAGACTTGAAGCCTTTGAACTCACCAATCAGGCTATTGCCCAACAGGTAGAGATCGCCAATTGCGTCGAGGATCTTGTGCTTCACGAATTCGTCTTCATAGCGAAGACCGTCTTCGTTCAGTACGCCGTCCGCGTCGACAACGATCGCGTTTTCCACGCTGCCACCGAGTGCGAGGTTGTGCTTGCGCAGGTACTCGATATCACTCATGAAGCCGAAGGTACGGGCGCGGCTGACTTCTTTTACAAACGAAGTGCTTGAGAAATCCACGCTTGCACTTTGGGTGCGATTACGGAAAACCGGGTGATCGAAATCGATCTCGAAAGTCACCTTGAAGCCTTCGAAAGGGACAAAAGTGGCGCGCTTGTCGCCATCTTCCACTGTCACTTCACGCAGGATGCGGATGAATTTCTTCGGCGCGTCCTGTTCTTCCAGGCCGGCAGATTGAATCAAAAATACGAAAGGTCCAGCGCTACCGTCCATGATAGGGACTTCAGACGCGGAGAGTTCGACGTAGGCGTTATCGATCCCCAGGCCAGCCATGGCCGAGAGCAAGTGCTCTACCGTGTCTACTTTGGTATCGCCGTTGACCAACGTGGTCGACATGGTTGTCTCGCCGACGTTTTCCGCGCGAGCAGGGATCTGCACCACAGGGTCAAGGTCTGCACGACAAAACACGATGCCGGTGTCCACAGGCGCAGGCTTGAGGGTCAGGTAGACCTTCTCACCGGAGTGCAGGCCGACACCTGTGGCACGGATAATATTTTTCAGGGTGCGTTGTTTAATCATGGCATTGGCCGCTTCAGCGCAAATTGCGAACTGGTATCAACAAAGGCTGGCGATAATAGCAGACCGAACCTTTGCTGAATACCAATCACCTTAATCCCCCTGATTGATTTCATTAATCAGCCTGTCGACGCAGGAAAGCCGGGATGTCCAGGTAATCCAGATCGTCTTGAGGATTGAGCTTGGCAGCCGTGGTGGCGCCTTGCTGGGCTTGGTTACGCATCACGGTCGGGCGATCCAGGTCACGGTAGTTAACCGTTGGCAGCTCCTGGCGAGTCTCCTGACGCACATCCTGACGTGCCGCCGCGGCTTGAGCCGAAGACGCCGAGTAGGACGATTGAACCGTGTTGTCGATCACTTTGACCGGCTTCTCGATTTTCGCGCCCAGACCGGTCGCTACAACGGTTACGTGCAGTTCGTCGCGCATGTCCGGGTCGATAACCGTACCGACTTTGACCATCGCGTGCTCCGAAGCAAACGCTTCGATGATGCTACCCACGTCCGAGTATTCACCCAACGACAGGTCTGGACCGGCGGTGATGTTCACCAGGATGCCACGCGCACCTTCCAGGTTGACGTCTTCGAGCAACGGGTTGCGGATGGCCGCTTCGGTCGCTTCGCGTGCACGGTTCGGACCGCTGGCGCAGCCAGTGCCCATCATCGCCATGCCCATTTCGCTCATCACGGTGCGCACGTCGGCAAAGTCGACGTTGATCATGCCCGGACGCTTGATGATGTCGGAGATGCCGCGAACGGCGCCGGCCAGTACGTCATCCGCCTTGGCGAAAGCCGACAGCAGGCTGGCGTCCTTACCGAGGATGGTCAGCAGTTTTTCGTTCGGAATCGTGATCAACGAATCGACGCTTTCGGACAGCAGACGAATACCTTCGTCAGCAATCTGCATGCGCTTGCGACCTTCGAACGGGAACGGACGTGTCACCACCGCAACGGTGAGAATCCCCATTTCTTTGGCCACTTCGGCAATGATCGGTGCTGCACCGGTACCGGTACCGCCACCCATGCCCGTGGTGATGAACACCATGTTGGTGCCCTGCAACACTTCGGCAATGCGCTCGCGGTCTTCCAGAGCGGCCTGACGACCGACCTCAGGATTGGCGCCAGCGCCCAGGCCTTTGGTCACGCCTGTGCCCAATTGCAGGATGGTGCGTGCACCAATGCTCTTGAGTGCTTGTGCGTCGGTGTTGGCGCAGATGAATTCCACACCTTCGATGTTGCTCTTAACCATATGGTTAACAGCATTGCCACCGCCACCACCAACACCGATAACCTTGATTACCGGGCTTTGCGGGATGTTGTCTACGAGTTCGAACATGGTCCCTCTCCTTACCTTCTCTAGTTTTTTTCGCCTACTTCTACTGCTTTTGAATCATTTACTGCTTAGAAATTGCCTTGTACCCAACGCTTCAAACGTTCAAGTACCGGGGCTTTTTGTTCTTCACTGCTGTAACTGTCACGGTTGCCTAGGCCCGACAGAGAGATGCCATCGGACTGCTTTTGCAGCCCGTATTGCAGCAAGCCCACAGCCGTGGAGTAAATCGGGTTACGTACCACATCGGTCAAACCCTTGAAGCTGTGCGGCACGCCCAGACGCACGGGCATATGGAAGATTTCTTCGGCCAGCTCGACCGCGCCTTCCATTTTTGACGTACCGCCCGTCAGGACGATGCCTGCCGGGATCAAATCTTCGTAGCCACTGCGGCGCAGCTCAGCCTGAATCAGGGTGAACAGCTCGTCGTAACGCGGCTCGACCACTTCGGCCAATGCCTGACGCGACAGCTCGCGCGGCGGGCGATCGCCCACGCTTGGCACTTTGATGGTTTCACCGGCGCCCGCCAGTTTGGCCAGTGCGCAGGCGTAGCGGATCTTGATTTCTTCGGCGTACTGGGTCGGTGTGCGCAACGCCATGGCGATGTCGTTGGTCACCTGATCGCCCGCAATCGGGATCACCGCCGTGTGGCGAATGGCGCCTTCGGTGAAGATCGCGATGTCCGTGGTGCCGCCGCCGATGTCCACCAGGCACACGCCCAGCTCTTTTTCGTCATCGGTGAGCACCGAGTACGCCGACGCCAGTTGCTCCAGGATGATGTCGTCCACCTCCAGGCCACAGCGACGCACGCACTTCTCGATGTTCTGCGCAGCATTCACCGCGCAGGTCACCACGTGCACCTTGGCTTCCAGACGCACGCCCGACATGCCCAGTGGCTCACGCACGCCTTCCTGGTTATCGATCACGTAGTCTTGCGCCAACGTGTGCAACACACGCTGGTCAGCGGGGATGGCGACCGCCTGGGCAGCATCCAGTACTCGCTCAAGGTCAGCCGCGCTGACTTCACGGTCGCGAATCGCCACGATGCCGTGGGAGTTCAGGCTGCGAATGTGATTACCGGCCACGCCGACAAACGCCGAGTGGATCCGGCAACCGGCCATCAGCTGCGCTTCTTCAATGGCGCGCTGGATCGATTGCACGGTGGACTCGATGTTCACCACCACGCCTTTCTTCAGGCCCCGGGACGGATGCGTGCCAATACCGACGATTTCAATCATGCCGTCTTCGCCGACCTCGCCCACCAGCGCCACCACCTTGGAGGTGCCGATATCGAGACCGACGATCATTTTTCCGCTTTGCACGTTTGCCATGGGTCCTGCCTCTTCTTAATTCTTCGCGACAGCGGGTTGGGCTATCGTGGGTGCCACAGGTTCCCGCCAGCCGACGGCCAATCCGTTGGCATAACGCAAATCAATGCGCGCTATGTTCGTAATCTGTTCTTTCAGCGTTTTTTCATAGATGGCTATGAAGCGACGCATTTTCTCTACCAGATGATCGCGCCCCAACAGCAGCTCGATACCCGGCCCTGCACTGCCAGCCCCCGTTGTCAGGAACCAGCTACCGCGTTCACGCAGCTCCAGCCGGGCGATGGAAAAACCCATCGGACGCAGCATTTGGCTCAACACCTGATACTGCTGCATCACTTGCTGTTGAGCCCGTTGCGGCCCGAACAGCTGCGGCAAATGTTCGTAATTGGCCAGTTCACGCGGGGTAAACGCCTGCCCCTGGTTGTTGAGCAGTGCTTCATCCCCCCAACGCGCCACCGGCAGTTGCTCTTCGAGGCGAATCACGACCTGGTCCGGCCACACCCGACGCACTTCGGCGTGGGCAATCCAGGGCATCTGTTCCAGCTCGGTACGCATCGCTTCCAGATCGACCGTAAAAAAGCTCGCGGCGATGTAGGGGGCGATGCGTTGTTGCACGGCTTGCTGACTGATGTAAGTCAGATCACCTTGCACGTTGACGTTGGTAATCGGCCGATCCGCGTAAGGCATGAGCCGTTGCGCGCCTTCATAGGTGCCAAATCCCAGCGCAACCAACAGCACAGGCCAAAACAATGCCTTGAGAAAGCCAAAGTTGGCTTTCGGCAGGCGCACCGACATCGGCTCTTTAGCCACCATTCGGCTTGCACCCCGCGGCACCGGCTTGCGGCCGGGAGCGAGTGGTGGCTGGCGATGCTGTGCGCCTTGCATGGACTTAACCCCGCGCCTCTACACTGGCTGCCAGAATCGACAGCACCAACTGTTGAAAATCAAGACCCGCCGCCTTGGCCGCCATCGGCACCAGGCTGTGGTCCGTCATGCCCGGCGCGGTGTTGACTTCCAGCAGCCAGAACTGGCCATCGGTGTCCTGCATCACGTCCAGACGTCCCCAACCGGCGATACCGATTGCCTCACAGGCTTTGGCCGTGAGGTCCATCAATTCTTTTTCCTTGGCCTCGTCCAGACCGCACGGCACCCGGTACTGAGTGTCGTTGGCCACGTATTTGGCGTCGTAGTCGTAGAACGTATGCGGGGTGCCCAGGGCAATGGGTGGCAACACCTGGTCACGCAGGGTGGCGATGGTGAACTCGGGACCCGAGATCCATTGCTCTACCAACACTTGCGAGTCGTACTTACTGGCTTCGGTCCACGCGCTGATCAGTTCCTCAACGCTGTTCACTTTGGCCATACCGATACTTGAACCTTCATGGGCCGGTTTGACGATCAAAGGGAAGCTCAGTTCCTTCGCGGCGCAAATACAATCGGCTTGCGTGCTCAGGACCGCATGGCGCGGGGTCGGAATCCCCAGGCTGTGCCACACCTGTTTGGTGCGCAACTTGTCCATCGCCAGAGCCGAGGCCAGGATGCCGCTGCCGGTGTAAGGGATGCCCAGGCATTCCAGCAGGCCCTGCATGCTGCCATCTTCTCCGCCGCGGCCGTGGAGAATGATGAACGCGCGGTCGATCTTCTCGCTCGTGATGCGGGTGATGAAGTCGTCGCCCACGTCGATGCCGAATGCATCAACGCCAGCGCTTTGCAGCGCGCTCAATACCGCATTGCCCGACTTGAGCGACACTTCACGTTCAGCGCTTTTGCCGCCGAACAGCACCGCCACACGGCCGAAGTCGGCTGGGGCAAGGGTCGAGAACAGAGTGGCGTAGGCAGCAGTCATTTCAACTTTCCTTCGCTGGCTGCCACAACGGCGCCGGCAAACAACGGGCTTTTAATAAGTTGGGGGGCCAGGCGGCCAATGTCGCCCGCCCCTTGGCACAGCAGAATGTCGCCAGCACGCAGCAGCGGCTTGACGATCGGCGCCAGCTCCACGCCGCGCTCAATGTAGATCGGGTCCAACTGGCCACGCTGACGGATGCTGTGGCACAGCTGGCGGCTGTCCGCGCCCGGGATAGGCTCTTCGCCCGCCGGGTAGACTTCCATCAGCAGCAGCACGTTGGCGTCGGCCAGCACTTGCACAAAATCGTCGTACAGGTCGCGGGTGCGGCTGAAACGGTGCGGCTGGTAAACCATCACCAGGCGGCGCTCCGGCCAACCACCACGCACAGCCTTGATCACCGCAGCCACTTCGGTCGGGTGATGGCCGTAGTCATCGACCAGCATCACGCTGCCGCCTTCAACCGGCAGTTCGCCATAGACCTGGAAGCGACGCCCCACACCCTGAAAGCACGACAAACCCTGAACAATGGCTTCGTCGCTGATGCCTTCGTCCGATGCGATGCAGATGGTGGCCAGTGCATTGAGCACGTTGTGGTTGCCCGGCATGTTTACCGACACATCCAGCGGCGCACGATCAGGTCGCAACACGGTGAAAAAGGTTTGCATGCCTTGCTGGCGCACATTGATCGCGCGTACGTCAGCGTTTTCGCTGAAGCCATAGGTCACGGTCGGACGCTTGACCAACGGCAGGATTTCACGCACCACCGGGTCGTCCAAGCACAGCACCGCCAAGCCATAGAACGGCAGGTTGTGCAGAAACTCGACAAAGGTTTTCTTCAGTTTGTTGAAGTCGCCTTCGTACGTCGCCATGTGGTCGGCGTCAATGTTGGTGACGACCGCCACCAGCGGTTGCAGATGCAGGAAGCTGGCATCACTTTCGTCTGCTTCGGCGATCAGGTAACGGCTGGTGCCCAGTTGTGCATTGGTGCCCGCTGCATTCAGCCGGCCACCGATCACAAACGTCGGGTCCAGCCCGCCTGCTGCAAACACCGATGCCAACAGGCTGGTGGTGGTGGTTTTGCCGTGCGTACCGGCAACGGCAATGCCATGACGGTAGCGCATCAACTCAGCCAGCATCTCGGCGCGTGGCACTACAGGAATGCGGCGCTCCAGCGCGCTCGCCACTTCCGGGTTCGACGTGTTCACCGCGCTCGACACCACCAACACATCGGCATTGGCTGCGTTTTCAGCACGGTGGCCGATGAAGATCTGTGCGCCGAACGACTCAAGACGTTCCGTCACCGGCGAAGCATTCAGGTCAGAACCCGACACCTGATAACCCAGATTGAGCAATACCTCAGCGATACCGCACATGCCCACACCGCCGATACCGACGAAGTGGATGCGGCGGATACGGCGCATTTCCGGTTGCGGCATGGCTTTTTGATTCTCAACCATGGGCCACCTCCAGGCAGATATCGACAACGTTGCGGGTCGCATCAGGT
The DNA here is from genome assembly GCF_049896545.1 of Pseudomonas sp. TWR3-1-1. Classification (NCBI taxonomy): domain Bacteria; kingdom Pseudomonadati; phylum Pseudomonadota; class Gammaproteobacteria; order Pseudomonadales; family Pseudomonadaceae; genus Pseudomonas; species Pseudomonas sp. TWR3-1-1. The sequence goes on along the minus strand of NZ_JAFCUO010000001.1, from coordinate 359,084 downwards.
TTGGCCAGGCGGCGAGCGTTGGTCGCCATGCTGTTCAGTCGTTCCGGTTGCATCAAAACCTCTGTCAGGCGAGCAGCCAGTTCGGCTGCGCCAGTCGTCGCTTGTGGCATCAGGAAAGCCGCGCCTTCCCGAGCCAAAAAGTCGGCATTGCGGCTCTGATGGTCATCGATCGCGTGGGGCAAAGGCACCAGCAGCGAAGGCAGACCGGCCGCAGCCAGTTCACTGACGGTGAGCGCGCCTGCGCGACAAACCACCAGGTCGGCCCAGCCATAGGCATGGGCCATGTCTTTAATAAAAGGCTGTACCTGAGCCTCTACACCGACCGCGTGGTAGCGCTCGGCGGTGATTTGATCGTGTTGTTTGCCCGCCTGATGAAACACTTCAGGACGCACGTCGACCGGCACTTGAGCCAGGGCCTCGGGCAGCAGTTTGTTCAACGGCTCCGCCCCAAGGCTGCCGCCCAACACCAGCAAGCGGGCCTTGCGCCCTGGCAGCGGCGCACGCTCGGCCAGAGTGAACAGCTCAGGGCGCACAGGATTGCCTGTGGTATGGCGCTTGTGCGAGGCGTCGAAGGTGTCCGGGAACGCTTCGAGCACGCGCTCGGTCATCGGTAACAGCAAGCGGTTCGCGGTACCGGCCACAGCATTTTGTTCGTGGATAATCACCGGCACGCCGCAGGTTTTGGCCGCCAGACCACCGGGGCCTGTCACATAGCCGCCAAAACCCAGCACACACACAGGCTTGAGCTGGCGAATGATTTTGCGCGCTTCAAACAACGCCTTGAGCAACACAAAGGGGGCCTTGAGCAGTGACAATTTGCTTTTGCCACGCAGGCCCGCCACGTTGATTCGGTGCAAGGTAAAGCCCGCAGGCTCCACCAGTTCGTTTTCAATACCGCGCGGCGTACCCAGCCAGTGCACGGTGTAGCCACGGGCTTCAAACTCGCGCGCGCAGGCCAAAGCCGGGAACACATGTCCACCGGTGCCGCCCGCCATGATCAGCACATTAGCGCCCACGGTTCGGCTCCTCTGCGAAGTCGCTTTCTTTAAACTCGGTCTCTTCGCTGCCCAAGTGGGTTCGACTCTCCCACTCGATGCGCAGCAACAACCCCATGCACACGCAGCAAATCACCAACGAACTGCCGCCATAACTGAGGAAGGGCAAGGTCAAGCCCTTGGTCGGCAACAGGCCAACGTTCACCCCGATGTTGATCAGGAACTGGCCGATCCACAGGAACGACAGGCCGTACGCCATATAGGCCGCGAAATATTGTTTGGCGCGCTCAGCCCACAAGCCGATGTACATGCCGCGCACGCAAACGAAGACAAACAGGGCCACGGTCAGCAATGAACCCACCACGCCCAGCTCTTCAGCCAATACCGAGAACACGAAGTCGGTGTGAGCCTCGGGCAGGTAGAACTGCTTCTGCACGCTATTGCCCAGACCTACACCGAACCACTCGCCGCGACCAAAGGCGATCAACGCCTGTGTCAGTTGATAGCCCGAACCGAACTGATCGGACCACGGGTCGGTGAAGGTGATCAAACGTGCCATTCGATAAGGCTGCGCCTGTACCAGAACGAACACCGCGCCCACGGCCAACGCCACCATCAATGCGAAGCGGAACAGGCCCACACCGCCCAGAAACAGCATCGCCGCCGCCGCGCCCATCATGACGACAGTGGCCCCGAAGTCAGGCTCCATCAGCAACAGACCCGCCATTGGCAACAGCACGATGAACGGCTTGAAGAAGCCCATCCAGCTTTCACGCACTTCTTTTTGCTGACGTACCAGATAACCCGCGAGGTAAATCACCACAAAGACCTTGGCGATTTCCGAAGGCTGTACGTTAAAGAAGCTGAAACCGATCCAGCGCATGGAGCCGTTTACCTCACGGCCAATCCCCGGGATCAGCACGGCTACCAGTAAACCGAAAGCGCCGACCAGCAACATCCAGCCCCAGCGCTGCCATGTTGCAATCGGCACCATCATGGTCACGATGCACGCGCCCAGACCGAGCACGATGTAAAACAGGTGGCGGATCATGTGGTAAAGCGTGTTACCCGACTGCAACGCCGCGACCTCCGAGGAGGCCGAGGTGATCATCACCAGCCCCAGGCCGAGCAATGCCAGGCAACCGGCGAGCAACGGGAAGTCGAGGTCGATGCCACGGCCCGTGATCAGCGGTGAAGGATACGGTTTGAGGATGCCGAAGATCATGCCAGGGCCTCCACTGCGCGGGCGAACAGCTGGCCGCGCTCTTCGTAGTTCTTGAACATGTCAAAGCTGGCGCACGCGGGCGACAGCAGGACCGCATCGCCCGGCTCAGCCAGTGAGCGGCTCAAGGCAATCGCCTCATCCAGCGAACCCGCGCGCACTTGCGGCACGGCGTCGCCCAATGCATCGGCAATAAGATCAGCATCGCGCCCGATCAACACCACGGCGCGGCAGTATTGCGCCACGGAGTCACGCAGGCCGCTGAAGTCAGCGCCCTTGCCGTCACCGCCGGCGATCAGGATCAGTTGGCCGGCCATGTCCATGCCCAGACCTTCGATGGCCGCCAGTGCGGCGCCCACGTTGGTGGCTTTGGAGTCGTTGTAATAACTCACGCCATCGAGTTCACGGACCCACTGGCAGCGGTGCTCAAGGCCGGTGAAGTTGCGCAGGCTGTGCAACATCGCATCGAACGGCAAACCGGCGGCGTGACCGAGTGCCAGGGCGGCGAGCGCATTGGCCTGGTTGTGCGCGCCGCGCACCTTCAACTCGCGCACAGGCATCAGATTCTGGAATTCGAAGGCGAGGTATTTTTCGCCGTTCTCTTCGCGCAGACCAAACGCTTTGAAGTCCGGCGCGCTGAGGCCGAATGTCCAGCAAGGCTGGCCTTCGCTCATCAGCGGACGGGTCAGCGCATCCTGGCGGTTGACGACGACTTGTTTGGCACCGCGAAAAATCCGGTGCTTGGCCAAGTGATATGCCGGCAGACCACTGTAGCGGTCCATGTGGTCTTCGCTGACGTTGAGCACGGTGGCCACTTCAGCGCCCAGATGGTTGGTGGTTTCCAGCTGAAAGCTCGACAGTTCCATGACATACAACTCGATGTCATCGCCCAGCAGGTCCAGCGCAGGCGTGCCGAGGTTACCGCCGACTGCAACGCGTTTGCCCGCCGCTGCCGCCATGTCGCCGACCAGCGTGGTCACGGTGCTTTTGGCGTTGGAACCGCTGATTGCCACGATGGGCGCTTTCGCGTTACGCGCGAACAGATCGATATCACCCGACAGCTTCACGCCACGGGCGGCAGCCGCTTGCAAGGCAGGTGTTGCCAACGCCAGGCCGGGGCTCACGTAGAGCTCGTCGGCGCGGCACAGGAATTCGACATCCAGCTCGCCACAACGCACTTCCACTTGCGGGTAGTCACGGCGCAGCGTGGCCAGCTCCGGTGGATTTTCCCGCGTGTCTGCCACGGCAAACGACACGCCCTGCTGCGCCAGAAAGCGCACCAGGGACATGCCGCTCTTGCCGAGGCCGACAATGATGCGGAAGTGGTCAGAAGCGATCAGAGACACAGGTTCTACCTCAGCTTCAGCGTAGCAAGACCGATCAACACGAGGATCACGGTGATAATCCAGAAACGGACGATCACGCGCGGCTCGGGCCAGCCTTTGAGTTCAAAGTGGTGATGAATCGGCGCCATGCGGAACACCCGCTTGCCGGTCAACTTGAAAGACGCTACCTGGATCACCACCGACAGGGTTTCCATCACGAACACGCCGCCCATGATGAACAGCACGATTTCCTGACGCACGATCACGGCGATGGTGCCCAATGCAGCGCCGAGTGCCAGAGCGCCGACGTCACCCATAAACACTTGGGCCGGGTAGGTGTTGAACCACAGAAACCCCAGCCCTGCACCGATCAGGGCGCCGCAGAACACAATCAGTTCGCCTGCGCCCGGCACGTAAGGAATCAGCAGGTAGTCGGCAAATTTCACGTTACCCGACAGGTAGCAGAAGATGCCTAGCGCACCGCCCACCATCACCGTCGGCATGATTGCCAGGCCATCGAGGCCGTCAGTCAGGTTGACCGCGTTGCTCGAACCCACGATTACAAAGTAGGTCAGCACCACGAAGCCAATTCCCAGCGGGATACTGGCGTCTTTAAGGATCGGCAGGATCAGCGTGGTTTCGACGGCGCTCGGCGCGGTCATGTACAGAAAGATCGCTGCACCCAGACCAAACACCGACTGCCAGAAATACTTCCAGCGGCTCGGAAGGCCACGGGAGTTTTTCTCGATCACTTTGCGGTAGTCATCGACCCAGCCGATGGCTCCGAACAACAGAGTCACCAGCATCACCACCCACACGTAACGGTTGCTCAGGTCGGCCCAAAGCAAGGTGCTGATGGTAATGGCGGACAGAATCAGTGCCCCGCCCATGGTCGGCGTACCGGATTTGGACAAGTGCGATTGCGGGCCGTCGTTACGCACCGATTGGCCGATTTGACGGTTTTGCAGGGTGCGGATCATCCACGGCCCAAGGCACAGCGACAACGACAGCGCGGTCAGTACGCCCAGAATCCCGCGCAAGGACAGGTACTGGAAGACCGCGAAGCCCTTGTAGAACTGTTGCAGATACTCCGCTAGCAGCAGCAGCATTAATGTTTCTCCCCGCTGGAACCGCACAACGCCGCAACGATGTTTTCCATCGCTGCGCTGCGCGAGCCCTTGATCAAAATAGTGGTGTTTGTTTCGTGTTCAGCGCGAAGCGCCTTGATCAGGTCGGCCTGATTGGCGAAGTGACGAGCCGGGTGTCCAAATGCAGCGACGGCATGAGCCATCATCGGCCCCACCGCATAGAGCGCTGAAACCTTGTCGGCGGCATATGCGCCTACTTCACGATGTCCTTGCTCCGCCCACTCACCCAACTCACCAATGTCTCCGAGCACCAGGACGGTGCGACCGGAAAAGCCGGCGAGTATATCAACGGCAGCGCACATTGAGGTGGGGTTTGCATTGTAAGTGTCATCAATAATTCGTAGCCCCCCAGCGGTCAGTTGAGCGACTGCGCGGCCTTTGACCGGCTGTACGGCTTCAAGCCCTGAGGTAATGCCAAACAGCGAGACACCCAGCGCATGAGCAGCAGCGGCAGCGGCCAGGGCATTGGCGACGTTATGGGTGCCCAGCAAATTGAGCTGAACCCGCTCAGCACCCAGAGGGCTGTGCAGCGTAAAAGCGGGGCAGCCGCGTGCATCGCGGGACAATTGGCTGGCGTAAAAATGTGCATCAGAATTTGTCAGGGCAAAGCTGAGCACCTTGCGCCCGGCAGCGCGCGCCTGCCAGATAGCAAAAGCCTTGTCATCCAGATTGAGTACGGCGACGCCATCAGCGTCCAGCCCTTCAATGATTTCGCCCTTGGCTTCGACGATTTTTTCGGGGCCACCAAACTCACCGACATGGGCCGTGCCCGCATTGTTCAACACCGCCACATGAGGACGGGTCATGGCGACGGTGTAGGCGATTTCGCCCAGACGCGAGGCACCCAGCTCGATCACCGCGGCCGTGTGTTCAGGCGCCAGTTCCAGCAGGGTCAGCGGCACACCCAGGTCGTTGTTCAAATTGCCTTTAGTGGCCAGTACCGGACCACGGGTGCGCAGGATGCAGGCAAGCATTTCCTTAACCGTGGTTTTGCCGCTGGAACCGGTGATCGCGGCGACCGGTTTGTCGTAGTCAGCGCGATTGAGCGCGCCCAATTGGCCCAACGCAATGCGAGTGTCCTTGACGATCAGTTGCGGCAGCGTCGATTCGGGGACTTCGCGCTCCACCAGCGCGGCAACGGCACCTTTGGCCGCCACTTCATTGAGGTAGTCATGCCCATCGAAACGCGGGCCGGTCAGGGCAATAAACAATTGGCCCTTGGTGATGGCACGGCTGTCGATGCTGGCACCATTGAAGCTCGCGTCAGCTTCAACCAGACGGCCATCCAGCTGGGCGCAGACCTCACTCAACCGCAGTGGCTTAAGCATGGGCAGCCTCCCAAATAGCCAGGGCTTTTTCGGCTTCGACCAGATCTGAGAAATCATGGCGCTCGCCATTGATTTCCTGATAGTCCTCGTGACCTTTGCCGGCCAGTACGATCACGTCGTCGGCGCTGGCGCTGGCAATCATCCGGGCGATGGCGGCGCCACGGCCCGGCACGAACTGGATGCGGTCAGGCACAGTAAAACCGGCCCGAATGTCGTCAAAAATGTTCGACGGCGCTTCAGTGCGCGGGTTGTCGTCCGTTACCAGGACGCCATCTGCCAAACGTTCAACCACTTCGGCCATCAACGCACGCTTGCCGCGATCACGGTCGCCGCCGCAGCCGAACAGGCACAACAACTTGCCTTTGGCGTGCGGACGCAGCGCCAACAATACTTTTTCCAGCGCATCGGGGGTGTGCGCGTAATCAACCACCACCAACGGTTTAGAACCGCCGCCCAAGCGCTGCATGCGACCTACCGGACCTTCCAGTTTTGGCAGCACTTTGAGAATTTCATCCAGCGCGTACTCAAGCCCCAGCAGCGCGCCAATCGCAGCCAGCACGTTGCTCAGGTTGAAACGCCCCAGCAAGCTGCTGCGCAGTAAGTGCTCGCCTTGAGCTGTTACCACGGTGGCACGCACGCCGTTGTCATCGAATATCGCGTCGCGGCAATACAGGGACGCGCTGCTGTCTTCAAGGCTGTAACTGATCAAGCGCGAATCGTGTTTTTCAGCGGCCAACTGACGGCCAAAGTCATCGTCCAGATTCAGTACACGGCAACGCAAACCTGGCCAGGCGAACAGTTTGGCCTTGGCCGCCGCGTAGACTTGCATCGTGCCGTGGTAGTCCAGATGATCGCGCGACAAGTTGGTCAGTACCGCCACATCAAACGCCAACGCGCTGACCCGCCCCTGATCCAGACCGTGAGAGGAAACCTCCATTGCAACCGCTTTGGCGCCGGCTTTTTTCAAGTCAGCCAACATGGCTTGCACCGCAATCGGGTCAGGCGTGGTGTGACGACCGCTTTGCAGCGCACCATGAAAACCGGTGCCCAATGTGCCGACGATGCCGCAGTGTTGCCCCAGCAGGTCAAGCGCTTGCGCCACCAGCTGAGTCACGCTGGTTTTACCATTGGTGCCGGTGACGCCCACCAGATTGAGCTGGCGGCTCGGCTCGCCATAAAACCGCCCGGCGATATCGGACAATTGCGCCGCCAGCCCTTTGACGGGAATCAGCGGCACTGAGGTGATAGGCAACACCGAGGCGCCTTCCACTTCATAGGCAACGGCGGCGGCACCACGGGCCAACGCGTCACTGATGTGCTCACGCCCATCGAGCTTGCCACCTGGCACGGCGAGAAACAGATCGCCTGCGCGCACATTGCGACTATCGAGGGTCAGCTCGCGGATCAGCAAGTCGTGACCGGCGTGGGGGAAAATTTTGTTCAGGCTCAGGGACATTAGCCGCGCCCTCCTTTGGCTGCCGCAGCGGCCGCTGCTGCTTGTTGCTCCGCCGCTGTGGGCAGGTTATCGGGCGTAACGTTCATCAGGCGCAGGGTGCCGGACATGACTTTACTGAACACCGGTGCCGAAACCAGGCCACCGAAGTAGCCCGCTTTGCTCGGCTCGTCGATCACCACCACGATCGCGTAACGCGGATCGCTCATCGGGCCGAAGCCTGCAAACAGGGAACGATAAGAGTTCACCGCGTAACCTTTGACGCCACCGGAGGACGTTTTACGCGCCGTACCCGATTTGCCACCGACGTGGTACGCGGGCACTTTGGCTCGCCACACACCACGCGGGTTTTCGATCACTTCCTGAAGCATGCCTTGCACGGTTTTGGCCACTTGCTCAGGCATTACCTGCGCCGCCTGGGCCGGTTTGTCGGCCTTGAGCAGCGTCAGCGGGGCCAGCTTGCCGTTGTTGGCCAAGGCCGAGAACGCGTGCACCAACTGGATCGCGGTCACCGACACGCCGTAGCCGTAAGACAGGGTCGCGGTTTCAGCTTTGCGCCACTCGCGGTAGTTAGGCAGGTTGCCAACACGCTCGCCGGGAAAACCCAGGCCCGTGTCCTGACCCAAGCCCATTTTCGCCATCTGACGGAAAATCGCTTCGCCGCCAATATCGAAGGCCACCTTACTCATGCCCACGTTACTGGAGTTGATCAAAATACCGGTCAGGTCGAGGATCGGGCCTTCGGTACGCGACACGTCGCGAATAGTGTATTTGCCCAACTGCAACGTGCCCGGATACACCTCAACCTTGTCAGTGGGCTTCCAGCGACCGGTTTCCAGTGCGGCACTCATCGAGATCGGTTTGACCGTCGAACCCGGCTCGAACACGTCGATCATGGCGCGGTTACGCATCATTGCCGGTTGCAGGTTACGACGGTTGTTCGGGTTATAGGTGGGCTGGTTGACCATGGCCAGGATCTCGCCGGTCTTCACATCCATGATCACCAGGCTGCCCGCCTTGGCGCCATTTTCAACCAGCGCGTTGCGCAGTTCGCGGTTGGCCAGGTATTGCAGGCGCAGGTCAATCGACAACGCCAAGGTCTTCCCTGCCTTGGCGTTTTTAGTCACTTGCACGTCTTTGATCAGACGCCCGCGTCGGTCCTTGATGACCTGTCGCTTGCCCGCAACCCCTGCCAGCCACTCGTCGTAAGCCAGCTCGACACCTTCGCGACCCTTGTCGTCAATATCGGTAAAGCCAACCATGTGCGCGGTCACTTCACCGGCCGGGTAGAAGCGGCGGAATTCCTCAATGCCATACACGCCAGGCACTTTTAGATCGAGCACGACCTGCCCTTGCTCAGGCGTCAGGCCACGCACCAGATAGATAAATTCTTTGTTGGCTTGCTGTTCAAGACGCGCCGTCAGCACTTTGGGGTCTTGCCCAAGCGCATGCGCCAAGGCGGGCCAGCGGTCTTTGGCTACCTGCATTTCCTTGGCATTGGCCCACAACGTGGTCACCGGGGTACTGACCGCCAAAGGCTCGCCATTACGGTCGGTGATCAGGCCGCGGTGCGCCGGAATCGGAATGTGCCGCACGCTGCGCGCATCGCCCTGACCCTTGAGGAAGTCATGGTCGATCACTTGCAGGTAAATGATTTGGCAGGCGATAGCGCCTACCAGCAGTGCCAGCAAGGCCAGCACTACACGAAAACGCCACGGGTAAAGCGCGCCTTCGAGTTTGATCATGGCGCCACCATCCGCACTTCTGCGGCGCCGGGGATGCGCATTTTCAGCTGTTCACTGGCCAGGGTTTCGATGCGACTGTGGGCGGTCCAGGTGCTTTGTTCAAGGATCAAGCGGCCCCATTCGGCCTGCGCCTTGTCACGCACACTCAACTCCCCATACAGGGTGTTGAGCAGTTGACGGTTCCAGTGGGCACTGTAAGAAACGCCCACAGCCGATACCAGCACGCCAATAAACAACAGCAGCATGAAAAAACTTCCGCCGGGAAGTGGTTTGGCGAAGAGCTTGTTCAACGAAGCTTCTCCGCAACGCGCATAACAGCGCTGCGCGAGCGCGGATTGGCTTTGATTTCTGCTTCGCAGGCTGTCTGCGCCTTGCCGTGAATTTTAATTTTTGGAACAAAGGCAACGTGCTGAACCGGCAAGCCACGCGGCAAGTTGTCCGGCTCGCCTTTGACCAGCTTGCGCATGAACAATTTGACGATACGGTCTTCAAGGGAGTGAAAGCTGATTACCACCAGCCGGCCGCCGATTTCCAGCGACTCCAGCGCAGCTTCAAGGCCCGCCTCAAGATCACCCAATTCATTGTTAACGTGAATGCGCAGGCCCTGGAAGGTGCGGGTCGCCGGGTGCTTGCCCTTCTCCCAGGCTGGGTTAGCGACTTTCAACACTTCTGCCAGGTCAGCCGTGCGTTCGAACGGCTGGATGTCACGCCGCTCGACAACCGCACGCGCCATACGGCCAGAAAAACGCTCTTCGCCGTACTCTTTGAACACGCGGGCGATTTCTTCCTGAGAAGCGCTGTTCACAAATTCGGCAGCGCTGATACCGCTGTCCGGATTCATGCGCATGTCCAGCGGGCCATCGTTCATGAAACTGAAACCGCGCTCTGGGTCATCGAGTTGCGGCGAGGACACGCCCAGATCGAGCAATACACCGCTGACCTTTCCAGCCAAGCCGCGCGCTGCGACCTCTGAGCCCATTTCGGCAAAGCTGCGTTGCACAATGACAAAGCGGCCGTCTTCGGCCGCTAGCGCTTGCCCGGTGGCAATCGCTTGTGGATCTTTATCAAACCCGAGCAGTTGCCCTTGCGGGCCGAGCTTCTGGAGTATCAGGCGGCTATGTCCGCCGCGACCGAAGGTGCCATCCAGATAGCATCCATCAGGACGTACGGCGAGAGCCTCTACGGCTTCGTCGAGCAGTACGGTGATGTGGTTGAAGCCGCTATCTATAGTCACAGAATTAAATCACGCAGTTCGTCAGGCATCGCGCCCGGTTGTTGAATGGCTGCAAGGTCGGCGGCCGAAACGGCTTCCCAGGCATCCTCGTCCCACAGTTGAAACTTGTTCAGTTGGCCCACCAACATTGCGCGCTTCTCCAACTTGGCATATTCACGCAAACGCGGCGGCACCAGAAAACGACCACTGCCATCGAGCTCAAGGTCGACAGCATTACCAATCAACAGACGTTGCAAACGGCGGTTCTCTTCACGCAATGAAGGCAACGCCCGCAGCTTGGTTTCAATCAGCTCCCACTCATCGAGCGGGTACACACATAAGCAGGGATCTACCGCATCAATGGTCACAATCAGTTGCCCGGAACTGCGCGAAATCAGCTCGTCACGGTACCGGCTCGGCATTGCGAGACGACCCTTGGCATCGAGACTGATAGCGTTGGCTCCACGAAACACGGCTGCGTTTCTCCAAATGTTAGCGTTTTACGTCTAGAAAACCCACTTTATGCCACTTTTCGCCACTTGCGCACACTATAGGAATGCGCCCACCACACCGTCAAGGCGCGGCCCGAAGGAAAACCCTTACATAACGGAGATTTAGCTAGGTAAATAGACGTACAGCAGGAGGAGATAAGATTTTTTGACGAGGGATGCGCAGCAAACTCAAAGCCCTGAAGCTCAAACTTAAAGTAGTTTCTTAAGAGTAAGAACTTTTTGGCATTACATTGAGTTTTTTTCTGGCGATTAAAGCGAGGGGGTCAAGCGCGTGTTCATCGTGCCAACTGCTCGCAGCGCAAGCAGAAGATAAAAAAGGTGGAGAGTCGATCTGTAAGCCGGGTTCTGTCGTGAACAGTCATTCGTCTACGATGGCCATCACTGGACATCTTTAGCAACCTACCCGGTTCCAGCGCGGGCCACGCCTTGGAACCCTATTTGGTCTTGCTCCAAGTGGGGTTTACCTAGCCACGAACTGTTGCCAGTCGTGCGGTGCGCTCTTACCGCACCTTTTCACCCTTACCGGCGCTTGCGCGCTTAGGCGGTTATTTTCTGTGGCACTTTCCGTAGGCTCACGCCTCCCAGGCATTACCTGGCACTTCGCCCTATGGAGCCCGGACTTTCCTCCCCCCCCTAATTTTCATAGAGGGCAGCGACTGTCCAATCGACTCTCCGGCGCGAAGATTAACGGCACAACGCGTATAGGACAAGCTTTAAAAGCCGCACAACGCCTTGAAGCCCTTATCTGAAAGGCTCACACCAGGCACTAAAACAACTCAAAAGCAGCCAATGGCCAGCAGCTCGACGCTTACTGATCGGTTTTTTGCTTTTCGAGCGCTACCTGATACAGCACGTTTTTGCGCTCACCGGTGATCTCGGCAGCCAAGGCAGCGGCACGCTTAAGCGGCATTTCCTTGAGCAGCAAATCCAGAATGCGCATCGCTTCGCTGCTGACGACTTCGTCGGTTTGAGGGGCGGTCCAACCGGACACCAACACCACACACTCACCGCGCTGCTGATTACTGTCAGCCTCGACAAAAGCCCGCAACTCAGCCAGTGGCAAACCCTTGAGCGTTTCGAACGTCTTGGTCAGCTCCCTTGCCAGCAAGGCCGGGCGCTGCGCGCCAAATACCAGCTCCATGTCTTGCAGGCACTCAAGAATACGGTGCGGCGCTTCATAAAAGATCAGTGTGCGCGGCTCCTCTTTGAGCAACTCCAGCCGAGAACGGCGACCAACTGCTTTGGCGGGGAGGAACCCTTCGAAAATAAAACGATCAGAAGGCAGTCCCGCGGCCGACAGCGCAGCAATCAAAGCGCACGCACCCGGCACCGGCACAACGGGCACGCCTGCCGCTCGCGCCTGACGCACCAAGTGATAACCAGGATCGGAAATCAGCGGGGTGCCTGCATCAGAGATCAAGGCAACGTCTTCACCGGCGAGTAAACGCTGAATGAAACGATTACCTTCATCACGTTCGTTATGTTCGTGACACGCACCCAGCGGCGTAGAGATACCAAAGTGCTGCATCAGTCGCAGCGAATGCCGGGTGTCTTCGGCCGCAATGAGTGCAACATCACGCAACACCTTGAGCGCACGCGCACTGATGTCGTCCAGGTTACCGATGGGCGTGGCCACCACATAAAGCGAGCCAACAACGGAATTCAGAGCACCTGGAGCAGTCAAAACGCGTACCTCAAAAGAGTGAAAGGCGCCATTGTAGCGCGTAGAACCTCACTCACAGCACCCTGAGGCGCGACACAAAAGAGATATAAGGAAAAGATTGTCCGTCACAGACGCCTGAAGTCATCTAAATTTAGGCTTTATCACCAGTAACATCGCACCCCGGCCAGCGCTTGGGTACACTTCCCCCCCTTATTTGATCGAGTATCAGGAACACTACATGATCGCTTGCCTGCGGCTGTTCACTGCCCTCTGCCTCGCTGCCCTTTTGGCGGCTTGCGCCAGCTCGCCCTCGTCCAGCCTTGGCGAACTCCCTAGAACCCCGGACGCCAGCCTAGAGCAGTTGCTCCAGCAGGCCGCCCAGAGCCAAAAACCAGATCAGGCAGCCCTGCTGCGACTGTCTGCTGCCGACTTGGCCTACAAACAGCACAATTTTGATCGTGCGACGCAAATTCTGGCGCTCATCCCGATGGATCAGCTCAAACCGGCTCAGCAAGCGTTTGCCAGCACTTTGTCAGCCGAGCTGGCCATGAGCCGCAATCAGACCAAAGAAGCGCTGGTTGCCTTGAGCCACCCCAGCATTGCTCGCATCAACGAGATGCCAGCCGACTTGCAAGTGCGCACCCATACCATTCACGCTCGCGCCCTTGAAGCCGATGGCCAGACACTCGCGGCAGCCCGTGAACGCGCAGCCATGAACACCCTGCTGACCGGCGATGCCGCCACCAGCAACAATGATGCTCTCTGGTCCTTGGTCGCCGCGTTGCCAGTCGATCAATTGAAAGCTCAAAGCAATGACGTGCTGGGCGGCTGGATGTCCCTCGCACTGGCGGTCAAAAGCGCCGGCACGCTCGCAGATCAGCAAAACGCGATCGACCAGTGGCGCGCGCAGAACCCCGCCCATCCGGCCGCCGTTCAGCTCCCGACACCCCTGATCAAGCTCAAGGCACTGGCCAACCAACCCTTGACCAAAATTGCCCTGCTGCTGCCTCAGGACGGCCAACTGGCGTCAGTCAGCAAAGCCTTGCGCGACGGCTTCATGGCCGCCCACTACCAGGCTCAGCAGGCCGGTCAAAACCCGCCGCAAATTTTGTTCTATGACAGCTCACGCCTGACTTCGCTTGACGACTTCTATCGCAAAGCCCAGGCCGACGGCGTGCAACTGGTGGTAGGCCCATTGGAGAAGCCACTGGTCAAACAGCTGAATGCACGCGCGCAACTGCCCATTACCACACTGGCGCTGAACTACAGCGAGGGCGCACAAGGCCCGGCACAGCTGTTCCAATTTGGCCTGGCTGCCGAAGACGAAGCCCGTGAAGTTGCCCGCCGCGCTCGCGCTGACGGCCTGACCCGCGCTGGCGCGATGGTTCCGCAAGGTGAATGGGGCAATCGCGTGCTCAACGCCTTCCGTCAGGAGTGGGAAGCCAATGGCGGCACCCTCGTCGGGGTCGAGCACATCGACAAACCGGTGACACTGGCCAAGCAAGTGGCCGATCTGGTGCAGTTGCGCAAAAGCGGCAACTCAAGCGAGCCTTCGCGTCGCCAGGACATGCAGTTCATCTTCCTCGCCGCGACCCCACAGCAAGCCCAACAGATCAAACCGACCCTTAACTACCAATACGCGGGTGACTTGCCGGTTTACGCAACGTCCCACGTATTCAGTGCCAGCGGCGACCAAAACCAATACAACGACATGAACGGCATCCATTTCTGCGAAACCCCGTGGCTGCTCAATCCGTCCAATCCATTGCGCCAACAAGTGTCTGCGCAATGGCCACAAGCGAACGGCAGCCTGGGCCGTCTCTACGCGATGGGTGTAGACGCCTATCGCCTGACGCCAAGTCTGGGGCAACTAAAGGCGCTACCTGACAGCCGCATTGACGGCCTGTCCGGCAGCTTGAGCATGAGCCAAAGCCAGCGCATCGAGCGTCAATTGCCGTGGGCCGAGTTCGTCAACGGCCAGGTTCAAAACCTCCCGGACACGCGCAACTGATGCCCGACCGCTCACGCCAACAATCCGGCAAGGATGCCGAGCACCTGGCGCTCCGGCACCTTGAGCAACACGGGTTGCGCTTGCTGGCCCAGAATTGGCTGTGCAAGCGCGGCGAGCTGGATCTGGTCATGCTCGACGGCGATACAGTAGTATTCGTCGAAGTTCGTTACCGCACGCACGCGCAATGGGGTGGTGCACTGGCCAGCATTGATGCCAGCAAGTGCCGAAAGCTGGTGCTGGCTGCCGAGTATTTTTTACAGCGCGAAACCCGCTGGGCCAATCACCCGTGCAGATTCGATGTCGTCGCCATCGACAGCACCACACCCCATTTGAACTGGCTACGGAATGCCTTCGACAGCTAAACGCTGGCGAACCGACTCCAGCACCCTTTTATTAACGATTTTGCTTTGCTTTGCGGGCCGCACATTTTTTGTGCCGGGAAGTCACTCAGGAACACCTGAATCACGCCCGACCAGCCGCCCTACTTAAGGTCACATAGATGGACATGCAATCCCGGATTCGCCAGCTTTTTCAGGCCAGCATCGACACCAAACAGCAGGCGATGGAAGTGCTTGCACCCCACATTGAGCTAGCCAGCCAAGTGATGGTCAATGCCTTGCTTAACGAGGGCAAAATGCTTTCGTGCGGCAACGGCGGCTCAGCAGGCGATGCGCAGCACTTCTCCTCCGAGTTGCTCAATCGCTTCGAGCGCGAGCGCCCTAGCTTGCCGGCCATCGCCCTGACGACCGACAGCTCGACGCTGACCTCGATAGCCAACGATTACAGCTTCAACGAAATCTTCTCCAAGCAAATCCGCGCCCTGGGTCAACCCGGTGACGTGCTGCTGGCAATTTCAACCAGCGGTAACTCGGCCAATATCATTCAGGCCATTCAGGCGGCCCACGACCGTGAGATGACCGTGGTCGCGCTGACCGGCCGGGATGGTGGCGGCATGGCCTCCCTGCTACTGCCAGAGGACGTGGAAATTCGCGTACCCGCCCTTGTTACCGCACGCATCCAAGAAGTCCACCTGCTGGCGATCCACTGCCTGTGCGATCTGATCGACAGCCAACTGTTCGGGAGTGAAGAATGACTTTTAATCGCCTTGGCTTAGTAGCCCTGACCTTGTGCCTGGGTTTGACTGCCGGTTGCAGCTCAGTCTTGACGGCTACGCGCGACACGCCGATTGAAGATGACCGGGGCACCCGCACCTTCGGCAGCAAGATTGACGACTCTCTGATCGAGACCAAAGTGGCCGTCAACGTCGCCAAGGCCAGCCCTGATCTGGACAACGGCTCACATATCGTCGTCACCAGCTATAACGGCATTGTGCTGCTGGCCGGACAAACCCCGCGTGCCGACCTTAAAGCCATGGCCGAACAAGCCGCCGCGTCGGTGCAGCGCGTAAAGAAGGTCAACAATGAACTGCAAGTCATGGCGCCGTCTTCAATCCTGGCCCGCAACAATGACGCCTGGCTGACCACCAAGATCAAATCGCAAATGCTGACCGACAGCGCCATTCCAGGCTCTCGCATCAAAGTTGTGACGGAAAACGGCATTGTGTACATGCTCGGCCTGGTCACCAAGCAAGAAGCCACCCGCGCCACCAACTTGGTCCAGAGCGTGTCGGGCGTACAAAAAATCGTCAAATTGTTCGAATACATCGACTGATCACGACGCCCCCCGAACGTTGCAATAGACCGCGCCGCCATCATCGCGAGCACGTTGAGGCCTGCAACGCAGGTACAAAAAAGGCGACCTTCTCAGGTCGCCTTTTTTATTACTTCACCACTTTCAGGCTTGGACGACCGCTAGGACGCGGCGGCTCGGAACCTGGAGGCGGCAGATCATCATCCGGCTCAACCTCGTCATCAGCCTCAAGAGACTCTTCCAGGTCAAACACCATGCCCTGACCATTCTCACGGGCGTAAACCCCCAAAATGGCCTCAATAGGCACGTACAGCGTATGTGGCACACCGCCAAAGCGACCTTCGAAGCTGACAGCTTCGTTGTCCATGTGCATGTTGCGCACAGCAACGGGCGATACGTTCAGTACAATCTGCCCGTCACTGGCAAAACCCTGAGGCACTTGCACCTTCGGGTAATTGGAATTAACCAACATGTGCGGCGTGCAATCGTTGTCCACAATCCACTCATAGAGCGCACGCACCAAATAAGGTCGACTTGAATTCATCAAGGGCTCCTAAAGCCTTAGCGCATGTCGCGTTCGACACCAGACAAGCTTGCCTGGAAAGCCTCACGCGCAAACTGGCGCTCCATATAATCAAGCAGCGGCTTGGCAGGCCGCGGCAGTTCAATACCCAAAATTGGCAAACGCCAGAGTATCGGCAATAGACAGCAATCGACCAGACTTTGCTCATCACTGAGGAAAAAAGGTTTGTCTGCAAATAACGCCGATACACCTGTCAGGCTCTCGCGCAACTCTTTACGCGCCTGCACCCGTGCAGGCTCTTTGGTGCGTGTGTCGAGAATCAAATCGACCAAGGCGCACCAGTCACGCTGAATGCGATGAATCAACAGGCGGCTATTGGCACGCGCCACCGGATAAACCGGCAGCAAAGGGGGGTGTGGATAACGCTCATCCAGGTATTCCATCACCACCGTCGACTCCCACAACGCCAGGTCGCGATCGACCAGTGTTGGCAGGCTGCCGTAGGGGTTCACTTCGATCAATTTGGGCGGTTGACGACCCGCTTCCACACTAATGATCTCGGCGCTGACACCTTTCTCGGCGAGCACAATGCGTACTCGATGGGAATAGTGGTCGGCGGGGTCGGAGTAACAGGCCAACCGATTGGTCACGCCCATGGCGGTCCTCCTCGCTTGTTGAAATGGTCAGAAGCAGAAAAACGAAAGCGCCCGAGGTGAGCCTCCAGTAACCGCAGAACCGTGGCAAGCAATGTCGTAAGACCTCACTTGCCACCCATCCTGCACTGTTACCTATTCAGAGACACCCTCGGGCGCGCACGTTTAACAGCAATGCGTGTAACGATATCAGTGCACGTCTTTCCAGTATTCACGCTTCAGCAGATAGGCGAATACAAAGAAGAAGGCCAGATAGAGCAGTACGTAAGTACCGATGCGCTGATGTTCAAGCTTCACCGGGTTGGCCGAATAGGCCAGGAAGGTCACAAGGTTCTTGATCTTCTCATCGAACTGCTCTTCAGTCAGGGCGCCAGTTTTTGGCAACACTGTCAGCTGGTCGCACGCTTCATGTGTCAAAGGCGTGCCGGTGAGCGGATCATACTGCTTCTTGCCGTCTTCGACGATCTGAACTTGCTTGCAGCCAATGACCTGACGACCTTGCAGCGGCGCAAGGACGTTAGGCATGCCCACGTTCGGGAAGACCTTGTTGTTCACACCCCAAGGGCGCGACGGGTCTTCATAGAAAGCACGCAGGTAGCTGTACAACCAATCGGTACCACGAACGCGAGCTACCAATGTCAGGTCAGGCGGTGCAGCCCCGAACCAGGCCTTGGCATCTTCAGGCGTCATGCCGATGTTCATGTGATCGCCAATCTTGGCGCCCGTCAGCACCAGGTTATCGAGCATGACGTCGTGGGGGATGCCCAAGTCGTCTGCAACACGCTCGTAACGCTGGAACTTGGCACTGTGACAGCCCATGCAGTAGTTGGCGAACGTACGCGCGCCGTCCTGCATGGCAGCTTTGTCAGACACATCGATATCGACTTTGTCGAGCTGAACACCCTGCTCCGCAGCGAAAGACAGTGCAGGCATTACAGCAAGCATCAATACAGCAAATAGCTTTTTCATCAGCCAGTCACCCTTTCCGGAACCGGTTTGGTCTTCTCAAGCCTGGTGTAGAACGGCATCAGAATGAAGTAGGCGAAGTACAGGAACGTACACACCTGCGACAACAACGTGCGGCCCGGGGTCGGTGCCAATACACCCAACACACCCAGAATCACGAAGCAGATGCAGAACACCCACAGCCAAATTTTGCTCATCCAGCCTTTGTAACGCATGGATTTGACAGGGCTACGGTCCAGCCACGGCAACACGAACAGCACGGCAATCGCTGCGCCCATGGCAATAACGCCCATCAGCTTGTCAGGGATCGCACGCAAGATCGCGTAGAACGGCGTGAAGTACCACACAGGCGCAATGTGTTCCGGCGTTTTGAAGGCGTTAGCCTGTTCAAAGTTCGGTTTTTCCAGGAAGTAACCACCCATTTCCGGGAAGAAGAACACAATCGAGCAGAAGACAAACAGGAACACCACTACGCCGACAATATCTTTAACGGTGTAATACGGATGGAAAGGAATGCCATCCAGCGGGATACCGTTTTCGTCTTTGTGCTTCTTGATATCCACGCCATCCGGGTTGTTGGACCCGACTTCGTGCAAGGCAAGAATGTGCAACACCACCAGACCCAGAATCACGATTGGCAAGGCCACAACGTGCAGGGCAAAGAAGCGGTTCAGGGTAATGCCAGAGATCAGGTAATCACCACGAATCCACTGAGTCAGGTCGTTACCGATCACTGGAATCGCGCCAAACAGCGAAATGATTACCTGCGCGCCCCAGTAGGACATTTGCCCCCAAGGCAGCAAGTAACCCATGAAGGCCTCTGCCATCAGCGCCAGGTAAATCATCATGCCGAACAGCCAGACCAGCTCACGCGGCTTCTGGTACGAGCCGTAAAGCAAGCCACGGAACATGTGCAAATACACCACGACAAAGAACGCCGATGCACCGGTTGAGTGCAGATAGCGCAAGATGGAGCCGTATTCGACGTCACGCATGATGTATTCGACAGAAGCAAAAGCCTCTTCCGCCGACGGCGTGTAACTCATGGTCAGCCACACACCGGTTACGATCTGGTTGACCAGAACCAGTAACGCGAGGGAGCCGAAAAAGTAGAAGAAGTTGAAGTTCTTCGGGGCGTAGTACTTGCTGAGATGGTCTTCCCACATTTTTGTGGCAGGGAAGCGGGCATCCACCCAATCCATGAACTTACTCATTACGCTTCCCCTTCAGCGACGCCAACGAGAATAGTGCTGTCATCGAGATACTGATAAGGCGGCACCGGCAGGTTCAGCGGGGCGGGTTGAGACTTGTAAACGCGACCGGCCAAATCATAGTGCGAACCATGACATGGGCAGAAATAGCCACCGACCCAATCCTTGCCAAGATCAACAGGTGCAACCTCGGGGCGGAACGTCGGCGAACAACCCAAGTGAGTACACAGGCCTACCAACACCAGAATTTCTGGTTTGATAGAGCGGTATTCGTTCTTGGCATTCTCGGGCTGATCAGACTGTGCGGAATTCGGGTCAGCGAGCTGCCCCTCAACCTTCTTGAGATTCGACAGAATCTCCTCGGTGCGTCGGACAATGAAAACCGGTTGACCACGCCACTCAGCAATCATCTGCTGACCTGGCTCAACCTTTGCAATATTGATCTTGACCGGTGCGCCAGCGGCTTTCGCCTTGGCACTGGGGAACCACGACCCCACAAACGGGACTGCCGCCCCCACCGCTCCTGCAGCACCCACCACGGATGTGGCTGCTACGAGGAAGCGACGCCGGCCGACATTTACGCCGTCATTGCTCATTCAGTCCTCTCCCATCAGCTTTGTGGCCTGTTAAATCAGGCATCTACTAAGTAAAAATCTGAACTTATAAAAATTTTGCAGAATGGTAATGAAAAGCCCCTACTCTGACAAGGTAATTACCGCTCTCGGGCGGCTACAAGCCTTGTAGTATAGGCATTTGCTGGATGTGGCAAGTTGTCACACCAACAAATCATCACCCATAAAAAACGCCCAGCTCCGAAGGAGACTGGGCGCTTTTGAACGAAGCTGCGAATTAACGCTTCGAGTACTGCGGACGCTTACGCGCTTTACGCAGACCGACTTTCTTACGTTCAACTTCACGAGCATCGCGAGTTACGAAGCCTGCTTTGCGCAGAGCGCCACGCAGAGTTTCGTCGTACTGCATCAGTGCGCGAGTGATACCGTGGCGGATTGCGCCAGCTTGACCACTTACACCACCACCGATCACGGTGACGTAGATGTCGAATTTCTCGACAGTCTCAGTCAATTCCAGCGGCTGACGAACTACCATGCGGGCAGTTTCGCGACCGAAGAAATTCTCCAGAGTGCGGTTGTTGATCGAGATGTTACCGGTACCCGGACGCAGGAAAACGCGAGCGGTTGCGGTTTTACGACGGCCAGTGCCGTAGTTTTGAGTCGCCGACATAATGAACTATTCCGTTAAAACTTCAGTTCTTGGGGCTGCTGAGCAGTATGAGGGTGAACAGCGCCCGCATAGACTTTCAGCTTACGGTACATGTCGCGACCCAGTGGGTTTTTAGGCAGCATGCCTTTAACCGCGGTCTCGATCACGCGCTCAGGAGCTTTGGCGATCAGCTTTTCGAAGTTGATCGACTTAATCCCGCCCGGGAAACCGGAGTGAGAGTAGTACATTTTGTCAGAGGTTTTTGCACCAGTGACACGGATCTGCTCAGCATTGATAACAACGATGTAGTCACCGGTGTCAACGTGCGGAGTGTATTCCGGCTTGTGCTTACCACGCAGACGGCTCGCGATCTCGGTAGCCAGACGACCCAGGGTCTGGCCAGCAGCGTCGACGACAAACCAGTCGTGCTTTACTGTTTCTGGTTTAGCAGTAAAAGTTTTCATTCTTTATAGCCTCAGGGGCCGCCCTGTAAATTAGACGGCGGATCTTACTGAATAGTGCGTACTTTGACAAGTCAAAGGCAGCCGGGTACAGACGCTATCGGGGGCTCGGGTCAGCGCGTCCGTTCAACGGCAAGATTCTTCGGCAGGCGGCGCATCACTTCCACTGCAGAAAGAGGTCGGCAATTATCCAGATTGCGAAAAAAATTACAACCTGCTTTTATGATTCTTTCCCCGAAGGAGCACCGTATGGACTACCGCCAGCTAGGCCGAACCGATCTGAACGTGAGCGCAATTGGCCTTGGAACCATGACCTGGGGCGAGCAGAACACGCAGGATGAAGCCTTCGCTCAGATAGAACACGCCAAAAACGCCGGCATCAATTTCATCGACACCGCTGAAATGTACCCGGTCCCTCCCAAAGCTGAAACCTACGCCAGCACCGAGCGCTATATCGGCAACTGGTTCAAGACCCGCGGTGATCGCGCTGACTGGGTACTCGCCAGCAAGATTGCAGGCCCGGGCAATGGCATTGACTACATCCGCGACGGTCAGCTCAAGCACAACCGCAACCACATCGTGCAAGCGCTGGACGCCAGCCTCAAACGCCTGCAAACCGACTGGATCGACCTCTACCAGCTGCACTGGCCTGAACGCAGCACCAACTTCTTCGGCCAATTGGGCTACACGCACCACGCTGACGAGACGTTCACGCCGCTCGAAGACACCCTCGAAGCACTCGACGAACAAGTCAAAGCCGGCAAGATCCGCCACATCGGCCTGTCCAACGAAACCCCGTGGGCGACGATGAAGTTCCTGCAACTGGCCGAAAGCCGAGGCTGGCCCCGCGCAGTTTCAATCCAGAACCCCTACAACCTGCTCAACCGTACGTTTGAAGTGGGCCTGGCAGAAATCGCCCTTCGCGAACAATGCGGCCTCCTCGCCTACTCGCCCCTGGCGTTCGGCATGCTCTCAGGCAAGTACAGCGGCGGGGCACGGCCGCCTAAAGGCCGCCTAAGCCTTTACAGCCGCTTCTCGCGCTATTCCAACCCACAAGCGGTGGCTGCCAGCGAGCGTTACGTCGCACTGGCACGCGAACACGGCCTGGACCCGGCACAAATGGCGCTGGCCTACGTCACACAACAACCCTTTGTCACCAGCAACATCATTGGCGCCACCACGATGGAGCAACTTGCAAGCAACATTGCCAGCTTCAACGTGACGCTGTCTGAGGATGTGCTCGCCGGCATCGAAGCGATTCACAAAGCCCAGCCTAACCCTGCGCCGTAACAACACTCCACGTCGCTGGCGCAGGCTGCGATCTTTTTCCATCGAAAATCAAAAGATCGCAGCCTGCGCCAACTCCTACTAGACACGCCCACCAGAAAATAAGACGATCCAGCCGT
This sequence comes from Pseudomonas sp. TWR3-1-1, assembly GCF_049896545.1. Lineage (NCBI taxonomy): Bacteria > Pseudomonadati > Pseudomonadota > Gammaproteobacteria > Pseudomonadales > Pseudomonadaceae > Pseudomonas > Pseudomonas sp. TWR3-1-1. The sequence goes on along the minus strand of NZ_JAFCUO010000001.1, from coordinate 336,378 downwards.
AAGTTGACCAATTTCACCTATAAGAATAATCAAATCATGTCTAGTCATCTCTCCACGCCCTTGCGGCGCGTCAGCATATTGGCCATCGATCGGGTCTTCGCCTCGACCCTGATGCAAGCCAAGGATTTTTTCCACCTCGCCAGCCTGCGTCACGGTAAACAACTGGGCCAGGGCCTCAATGCAACGTTCGAAACGCGCCTCGTCAGCCCTGACGGCCTTCCCGTCTCAAGCTTCAGCAATGTGATGCTGCCGGTCGACGGCGCCCTCGAAGACTCCGACATCATCGTACTGCCCGCCTTCTGGGACGATTTCGACACACTCTGCCAGCGCTACCCGCAAATTCTTCCCTGGCTGCGCGCGCAACACGCCCGCGGCGCCGTCTTGTGTGCCGAGGCCACCGGGGTGTTTTGGCTGGCCGAAGCCGGGCTGCTGGATGGCAAAGAGGCGACCACCTATTGGCGTTTTTTCAGCACCTTCGCCGAACGCTTCCCACACGTACATCTCAATCAAGACAAGCACCTGACCGACGCCGACAACCTGTACTGCGCAGGTGGCCCGACCTCGGCGTGCGACCTATACATTTACCTGATCGAACGTTTCTGCGGCGCCAACATAGCCCAGGCGGTAGCGCGCGACATTCTGTACGAAGTGCAGCGCAACTACGCGCCGGGCCGTATTGGTTTTGGCGGGCAAAAGCTGCATCAAGACGTCATCATCCTGCAAATCCAGCACTGGCTCGAAGAGCACTTCGCTGACAAGTTTCGCTTTGAAGACGTCGCCCGCGAACACGGCATGAGTATTCGCAATTTTATGCGCCGCTTCCAAATGGCCACCGGCGATAAACCCTTGCACTACTTGCAACGCCTGCGCATAGAAACCGCCAAAGGGCTGCTCTCCGCGACCCGCAAGAGCATCAAGACCATCAGCTACGACGTGGGTTACGACGACGCCAGTTTCTTTGCGCGGCTATTTCGCCAGCACACCGAACTGTCGCCCAATCAATATCGGCAGCAGTTTCAGCAAGCGGCATAAAAATATCCGTTGGCGAAAAACCAAAAAGGCCTGCAATGCAGGCCTTTTTTTGATGCGGCGTGCGACTAAGGCTTATGCGCCCTCGTCAGGTATTCATGAGACTGCATTTCCAGCAAACGGCTCAGCGTACGCTGGAACTCGAAGTTCAAACGCCCGCCCAGGTAGAGGTCTTTCAACTCAACCTCGGCCGATATGATCAGCTTGACGTTACGGTCATAGAACTCATCGACCATGTTGATGAAACGACGCGCGATGTCGTCCGTCTTAACGTCCATCTGCTCAACACCGCTGAGGATTACAGCGTTGAAGATCTTACCCAGCTCGATGTAATCGTTCTGGCTGCGCGGGCCATCGCACAACTCACGGAAGTCAAACCAGGCCACGTCATCACAGGTGCGCAGGGCACGAATGGTGCGGTTTTCGATAACCAGGTCATCATTTTCCACCGCGCGGGTCGAGTTGTGCGTCAGCGCCTTGAAGCTTTCGCGCAAGCACTTCTCAGAAGCTTCGTTGAGCGGGAAGTGGAACAGTTCGGCCTGCTCCAAATGACGCAAACGGTAGTCCACGCCACTGTCGACGTTGACGATATCGGTGTTCTGCTTGATCAGCGCAATCGCTGGCAAGAAGCGCGCACGCTGCAAACCGTCCTTGTACAAACCATCAGGCACGATGTTTGAGGTCGCCACCAGGGTGACGCCGTTTTTGAATAGCTCTTCCATCAACGTGCCCAGAATCATGGCATCGGTAATATCCGACACAAAGAACTCGTCGAAACAAATTACCCGCGCCTCATCTGAAAAGCGTTTGGCGATGATCGTCAGCGGGTTCTTTTCGCCATTCAACGTGCGCATTTCTTCGTGCACACGCTTCATGAAGCGGTGGAAGTGCGTACGTACTTTCTCTTTGAACGGCAGGGCATCGAAGAACGTATCGACCAGGTAAGTCTTGCCCCGGCCTACTCCACCCCAGAAATACAGGCCCTTGACCGGCGTCTGTTCTTTTTTACCGAACAGCTTGCCGAACAGGCCCGGCTTGCTCTGTGAGGCGGCAACCAGATCGTCGTACAGACGCTGCAAGTGGCGTACAGCGTTTTCCTGCGCGGCATCATGGAAGAAGTCCGGGCGTTTCAGATCAGCTTGATATCGTTCTAGAGGCGTCATAATTCGTTAGCAAGGTAACAAAAACGGGCCGTCACTGTAGCGACGGCCCTGAGGAATGGCAATTAAACCTGAGGCAAAACGCCGCACTTTCTTAGTCCTGGACAGGCACCAGCGCCAACCGCAAGGCGTCGATAGCGAGGTCACGGGTGGCACAGTCGGCAAAAGCAGGACTGTGCGCAACGCACTCGCCGTCCAGCCAAACGCTGAAGCCCAAGCCTTCATGACGCACATCCAGCGGCTCACCCGATTGCAGCTGCTTGGTGATCTGACCGGCAGTTTTGCCATCGGCAAAGCTGCGCGAGAGCAACAATTGCTCACCGTCCGCCGTCAGCAAACGGAAACGGAAGCTGGCGTCTTCATCACGAAAGCTGACAAAACGCGGGCCTTTTACGGCTTTTTTCTTGGCGGCCGTGGTGTTTTGCGCGGCACTGACAAATGAACGCAGGCCAACCGCCTCACGCAGTTGCGCCAGGAACGGCGTCGCGGTTTTGCGAGCCTTCTGCGCGCCCGCCAGCAAAATGTCTTCCATGTCGCTGGGGCGCGACATCAGATCGTGATAGCGCTCGCGTGGCTCACCCAATTCGGCGTCCAGCAGCTTGAACAGGCGCTCCTTGGCTTCACCCCAACCCAGCCCCTGCAACAACTCGCTGCGGAACTCGGCCGACTGCTCAGGGGTGGAGAACGCCTGATACAAGGTGAAGAGGTGCGAGTTATCAGGATCTTTGGCTTCGCCCGGCGCTTTGGAGTCGGTGACGATGCGCGAAATCGCGCTCTTCATGTCCTTCGCGCTGGTAAACAACGGAATGGTGTTGTCGTAGCTTTTGGACATTTTGCGACCATCGAGACCCGGCAAGGTCGCGACGCTTTCTTCGATCAGGGCTTCAGGCATGGCGAAAAACTCTTTGCCATTGCCAAACAGATGATTGAAGCGCTGACCAATGTCGCGGGCCATTTCAACGTGCTGGATTTGGTCACGACCGACCGGCACCTTGTTGGCGTTGAACATCAGGATGTCGGCAGCCATCAGTACCGGGTAGCTGTACAGGCCCATGGTGATGCCCGCATCCGGGTCTTCGCCGTTTTCGAGATTTTTGTCTACCGATGCCTTGTAGGCGTGCGCACGGTTGAGCAAGCCTTTGGCCGCCACACAGGTCAACAGCCAGGCCAGCTCAGGGATTTCCGGGATATCGGACTGGCGATAAAACGTCACGCGCTCGACATCCAGACCGGAGGCCAGCCAGGTTGCCGCGATTTCCTGACGCGAGCGTTGAATACGCTGCGGGTCGTCGCATTTGATCAGGGCGTGATAGTCAGCCAAAAAGTAAAACGAGTCGGCATTGCTGTCACGGCTGGCCACGATGGCCGGGCGAATGGCACCGGCATAGTTGCCCAGGTGCGGCGTACCGGTGGTGGTGATACCGGTGAGGATTCGAGTACGAGTGGTCATAGGTAATCGCTTATCAGACTGCAATCAATTCGAAAGGCGTGGCAGCACCAAATCCTTAAGATCCGTCAGCTTGCCGTGAAAAAAGTGCCCGCATTCTGCCACTTTCAGCAGCTCATGGGGGCGCGAGAGCTGTTGGGACCAGTCATACACCCGCTGCGGGTCGATCACTTCGTCGGTTTCGGGCTGGATAACGGTCAACGAGCCGTTGTGAGGCAAGGCATCTTCGTCACGCAAACGCATCACCGCCGGGGCAATCATAAATACGTGCTTAAGTGTTTCGCCCCGGGCTTCAAGTCGCCCGCCCAGACTGGCTGCCACAAAGCCGCCGAACGAGAACCCCAACAAGGTCATCGGCAAGTCTGGGTGTTTGGCACGTAGCCACTGGGCGGCTGCGAGCGCGTCATCCACTTCGCCGGTGCCCATGTCATGACTACCGGCACTGGCGCCTGTACCCCGGTAATTAAACCGTAAGGTCACCAGGCCAGCATCGCGCGCCGTGCGCTGAAGGGTTGAAACGACTTTATTCAACATCGTCCCGCCCTGTACCGGATTAGGGTGGCACAGCAACGCAACGCCGCGTGGCTCATCACAATCAAGGTATAAAGCTTCCAATTGGCCAACCGGGCCATCAATCACAAGGGGGGTTTCGCGGGTAAGCAAGAAGGAACTCCGTGACCTCAAATTGGGTCGACTCGTCTAGCTGATAGATTCTGTCTGACATATTTGCGAGTGCATCGCGGTATACAGCGCAGGTCCGAGCCGTTAACGTAAAGCAAAGCCGTTTATAGAGGAAGGACTCGTGGAACACTCGCTCTTGATTTGGTTGTTGCCGACTCTCGCCTTGGTTGCAGGTGTCGCCATAGGTTTTCTGGTCGCTCGTTTGCTGCCCAATGCCGCGCCTAACCGCACGCAGCGCCAGCTAGATGACATCCAGGAACGTTTTGACAGTTATCAAAGTGAAGTGGTTACCCACTTCAACAGCACCGCCAATCTGGTGAAAAAACTCACGCAGAGCTATCAGGAGGTGCAAGACCACCTCGCCGAGGGTGCCAACCGCTTGGCCCTGGACGAGCAGACTCGCCAACGCCTGCTGGCCGCACTGCACTCCGAAGCGCCTCAACCGCACCGCGAGCGTCTTACCCCGCCGCACAGCTCAGAGCCGCCGTTGGATTACGCACCAAAAACCCCGAACGCCCCCGGCATGCTCGACGAGCATTACGGCCTGAAGAAGTAATTCATCCGGCAAAGCGTTCAACAAAAAGCCCCGCGACCTCATAAAGATCGCGGGGCTTTTTGTTGAACGCTTTTTGTAGCCGCTGCCTGAGGCTGCGACCACAAGGCATTAACCTTATGGGTACTGCTGGACTTGACCCTGCTGCTGGTAGTTCATGCCCGGAATCGGCGCCAGGGTGATCTGTACGCGACGGTTTTGTGCGCGGCCATCCACTGTGGCGTTGCTGGCAATCGGGTCCGCCGGGCCTTTACCCGTGACTGACAGGTACTGACCGCTAACACCCTGAGACGTCAGGTAGGTCGCTACACTTTGCGCACGCTGCTGAGACAACTGCATGTTGAAGTTGTAGTTACCCGTGCTGTCGGTGTAACCCACAATCTGAATCTGTTGCTGGTTATTGAGCTGCTTGAGCGAGTTGGCCAGGCTATTGAGCGGCTGATAAAAGCTTGGCGAGATGTTCGCAGAACTGGTCGCAAAAGTGATATTGCCCGGCATCACCAAGGTGATGTTGTCACCTTGGCGCTGCACCTCAACCCCGGTATTGGCCATGCTTGCGCGCAATGCGGCTTCTTGCTTGTCAGCGTAGTAGCCATAACCGGCTGCACCCAGGCCCGCCACCGCAGCACCGATCAGAGCACCCTTGCCACGGTTGTTGTGGTCGATGGCCGCACCCGCGACAGCACCGGCCAAGGCCCCCAGACCACCGTATTTGGCAGTTTTGCTCATACCAGAAGACGCCTGACCTTGATTGTCATACGGGTTAGGCGAGGCGCAGCCAGCCAGCAACGCAACAGCGCTTGCGGCCACAATCAAACGACGCGAAATAAACATGGTGAAGCTCCTACTCAATACTTTCTGGAGGCAAAGGCCGTTGGCAATGGACCTCTGTTGGCGTTTGAACACGACCAACGGTAAAAATTCCATCTATTTCTCAAGCGCGTACAAACGGGTTGTTGCGCATTTCATCGCCCAGGCGAGTGTCGGGGCCATGGCCTGTAATCACTGTGGCGTCTTCGTCCAACGTGTACAGACGTTGCTTGATGGAACGTACGATAGTTGCCTGATCGCCACCCCACAAATCGGTTCGCCCTACCCCACGCCGAAATAACGTATCGCCCGCAATCAGCAATTTCGCATCGGCAAACCAAAAGCTCATGGAGCCGGGCGTATGTCCCGGTGTGTGCAGTGCGACACCACAGCCGCAAGCCAATTCTTCATCGTCTGAAAGCCAGCGATCCGGCGCGGGTACCGGCGTGTAGGGAACACCAAACAGCTCGCACTGCATCTTTAGGTTGTCCCACAAAAACTGGTCGTCCTTGTGCAGGTGCAACGTCGCGCCGGTCTTTTCCTTAAGCTGGCCAGACGCCAGAAAATGATCCAGATGCGCGTGCGTGTGAATAATGCTGACCACCTTCAATCCGTGTTTCTCAAGCCGCGCCAGGATCAATTCATGATCGCCACCCGGATCGACCACAATGGCCTTTTTAGTCACAGGATCGCCGATGATCGTGCAATTGCACTGTAACGGGCCGACGGGAAAGGTATCGCGGATCAAGGCTGTCGCAGCATTCATGATTCAAATATCCAAAGCAGATTAAAACGGTTCAAAACTTCACCCCGACACTCAATGCCATGAAGTCGCGGTCGCTCAACGTGTTGTAGCGCCCGCCAAAGAAATTGGTGTACGAGAGGCTGCTGGTGTAGGTGTTCTGGTATTGCGCATCAACGCCCACACTCACCGCTTTACGACCCTCTTCGAAGGTGGCAGACGGTCCGGGCGAGTAGCCGCTCACATCGTGGGACCACGCCACGTTCGGTTTGAGATTGATGCCCGGCAACACGCTGTTGTATTCCCACACAGCCCGTGCGCGATAGCCCCATGCGTTGGCGGTGGTAAAACCATCGTCACCCGCCTGCCCGAACACCGGATCGCGGCCGTAGCGCGCGTCTGAGCGGCTTTCGAGCCCGCCAACGTGGGTGATACCGACTTCGCCAATCAGAATCAGCCGATTGGCACCCATCGCATTGTCCAGAATGTGAGTCAGCGATGTCTGAAACTGGGTGATCTCTTTACGCCGATAGCCCGCCGAATCGCCTCCCGCTGTCACGCTCAAGGGCGACGCATCCGCCAAGCCTGGCAGCAGCGTCACATTGGCGTACAGCAAATCGTCGGTATTGAGTTGCACAGGCGCGTTGGGGCGATAGCTCAACTCACCTTTCCAGGCCGTGCCTGTGGACAAAGTGGTGGCGAAACTCACGCCGTACAAGCGGATGTCTTCAGGGTACTCAACGTAGTAACGGGCGTTGCCCGCCACGACCATCGGCGCTAAACCACCCGCAGCTGCCGCGGCGTTGTAAACCGACTGAGGGGCTGCACGCCCGCTGATGATCGGGTCGCGGCTGTGATAGTTCATGAAGAAGGCGCCGAACTCGGTGTCCAACGGGTCGAACAGGTAGTGCAAGGCCAGTCCGAACTGGCCACTGTTGCGTGCATTGCGATCAGCGTCGCGCCGCACCAGTACGCCCTCGCCGTTGACATCGACACCCACCGACGTCAGCGCCGCCAAATCAGCCACTTCCAAAGCCGAGCGCTTGCTCATCACCCGGTAATTAGCACTGCAACCATCGGCGATCACGTCCGACTGAGAAAAAAACGTACCGCAGTTGTCGACCTCCGACTGCTCCCAATCCAGCTGATAGAACGCCTCAACCGACAGTGTGTCCGTGAGGTTCTGCGATAGGTAGAAAAGATTGACCGGCACCAGACCGTCTTTGTATTCAGTGCCCGGTCGACGATAGGCCGCCATCTGCGTCGGGTTGATAGCATTTATACCGCCGCCGATAAACGCGCCTTCACCCCAGTTGACCACTTGCTTACCCAAACGCACGGCGCCTGGCTGATCGGCAATGACATAGTTGTGGTACACGAACGCGTCCAGCCACTGCGCGCCAGCCGACTGCGCTGATGCCTTGCGACCCTTGTCACTGATGTCTTTGAATGGGCGGCTGTCATCCTGCAGTTCGAAGTCGTACCAATACTTGCCGCGTACATAAAGACCGCTGTCGCCGTACTTCAACTCCAGGCCGTGAACACCCATCAACACTTTGGAGAAGGTTTGGCCGCGCTTGAAATTAAGACGGCCATCGTCCGAGATCTGCGAGTGACCGGTGCCACCGTTGTTGGCGCCGATCAGCGAATGATCGGCCTTGGCAGTGGACCAACTGGCGCCGATCGACAACTCGGAATCCAGCTGAACCTCAACATCGCCCACATTAGAACTCACGCCCCAGGCAGGCCCGGCGAGCGTCGCGGCGAAACTGACTGCCAGTGGCAGTTGGGCTCGGCGCCAGAACCGGTGGACTGAGGGCATTGATACTTCTCCGTGGGCACGTCGCAATAAGCCCGCAAGGATGAAGGAAAACCAGATTTTGACAAGATCAACGGTGACGCAGCACGCAGCGGCTAGGCAAACGAGGTCAATTGCCCCCGAATACGTTTTTTATCCAGCTTGCCGACGCTGGTTTTAGGGATTTCATCGACCAGCGCCAGGCTGGCCGGAATCGCCCACGGGCGGATCGTACCCGCGTCAACAAAGGGCTGGAGGTGAACTTTGAGCATCGCCGCGTCGAAATCAGCGTCGGCGGCCACGACCAGCATCGCTACCGGCCGCTCGCCCCACTGCGCATCCGGCACCCCGACCACAGCCACTTCACGCACGGCCGGGTGACGGCTGATCAGGTCTTCCAGCTCAAGCGATGACACCCATTCGCCGCCACTTTTTATGACGTCTTTGATCCGGTCACGGATGTCGATTTCGCCCCGACTGTCGAGGGTCGCCACGTCGCCGGTGTGCAGCCAGCCTTGCGCCCACAATTGCGCGCCTTTCTCGGGTTCATACAAATAGCTGCCGGTTAACCATGGGGCGCGCAGCACCAACTCACCTTGCGTTTCGCCATCGTGCGGGAGAAACCGCCCGTGCTCGTCAACAATGCCGACTTGCACCAATGGCCCGGGCACCCCGGCACGTATCCGGTGGCTAATGCGCTCTTCGGTTGAACCGGCCCAAGCCGCATCGTCCAGGTGTGCGCAAGACACCAGCGGCCCGGTTTCGGACATACCATAAGCCCCGGTCAACTCGATGCCGCGAGCCTTGGCCGCGCGGTACAGGGTGCGACTCAAAGCACTGCCGCCGACAATGATTTTCCACCCCTTGAAGTCAGTGCCCTGCGCGCCTTGGGCGTTAAGCAACATCTGCAAAATGGTGGGCACGCAATGAGAAAACGTCACCTGCTCGCGACGCCACAATGCCACCAACTGTTCAGGTTCGTAACGCCCCGGATACACCTGTTTAAGCCCCAACATTGTCGCCAGGTACGGCATGCCCCACGCATGCACATGGAACATCGGGGTGATCGGCATGTACACATCGCTGCTGCCCAACAGCCGCTCAGCCGGCACGCTGCCCAGGATCGTCGAAACACCCAGGGTGTGCAGCACTAACTGACGATGAGTGAAATACACCCCCTTGGGATTGCCGGTCGTGCCGGTGGTGTAAAAGGTCGTGGCTACCGAGTTCTCGTCGAAGTCTTCGAAGGCATAGTCAGGGCTGGCCGCTGCCAACAGTTGCTCGTATTCGCCAACGCAATCAGGCAACTGAGCCTCCTCCTGCGGGGTGTCGGTCAACAGCAGGGTTTTGTCGACGGTCAATAATTGCGGGGCGATGGACTGATACAGCGCGACGAAATCACTGTTGACCAGCACCAGGCGGTCTTGCGCGTGATTCATCGTGTAGAGGATTTGTTCGGGCGATAAACGGACGTTAATGGTGTGGACCACGGCGCCGAGCATCGGGATAGCAAACATGCACTCAAGGTAGCGATGGCTGTCCCAATCCATGACCGCCACCGTGTCACCCGCCTTGACCCCGGCGCGAGTCAGTACATTGGCCAGCCGGGCAATACGTTCATTGAGCGTGTCGTAGGTGTAGCGGCGCTGGTCGCGATAAACGATTTCACGCGAGGCTTCGTAGCGGCGCCCCGACCACAATAATTGCTTGATCAGCAGCGCAGCTGTATACGCCGCTGGAGTAGGCGCAATAACGCGAGTCTGCAACATGAATGACCCCCAATGAGTGAACGATCAGCGTCGTCTTGGGGTTAACTCTAGTCGCCCGCGAAAAAAACCCAATCATTCACAACCGTGATTGGGTTTCAAAACACGTCAGTTCATTTCGGTAAAGGCCAGTTTCACCCCCAGCGCGACCAGCACTGCGCCCATGGTGCGGTCAAACCAATGCCCCATACGTGCAAAACCGGTGCGCACACGCTGATGGCTAAACAGCATTGCCACCATGCAAAACCACAGCCCCGTGGCAACTGCCAGATACACGCCGTACCCCGCCTGAATCGACAACGGCGTGTGCGGGTTGATGACCACGGTGAACAACGACAAGAAGAACAACGTGGCCTTGGGGTTCAAACCATTGGTCACAAAGCCCGAGGTAAAGGCGCCGCGTGCGGTGCGCTCGCCCACCGGCAGGGCCGTGGCAAGCGCCGCCGGGTCAGCCGGTTTGGCCCGCAGTGCCTTGATACCGATGTACAGCAGGTAAGCGGCTGCCAGCCATTTCAAGGCGTTAAACAGCACAATCGACTGCGACACAATGATGCCGATACCCAGCAGCGAATACCCCACATGGACAAAAATCGCCGTGCCCACTCCGAACGCCGTAAACATGCCCGCGCGGCGACCGTGGGTCACACTTTCACGCACTACTACGGCAAAATCCGGCCCTGGGCTGGCCACCGCCAACAGGTGAATCAGGGCGACGGTCAAGAATTCTGTCCAATACATGCACGGCTCCATTACAAATTGTTTCTTCTGATAGTCTCGCCACATTACGCCTTCATTTCACAGTACAAAAGGTACAGTTGATGACGAACACTCACCGCGCCGTATTCCTCGATCACCCCTCACTGGACCTGGGCGATCTTGACCTCAGCCCCCTGCGCCAGTGTTTCAACGCGTTGCAGCTGTACACCGACACGACGCCAGCCAACGTGGTCGAACGCTTGCAAGGTGCCAGCGTGGTCATCAGCAATAAAATCCTGTTGAACGCCGACACCCTCGCCCAGTGTCCGGACCTGAAGCTGATTTTGGTCGCTGCCACGGGCACCAACAACATTGACCTTGAGGCTGCCCGGGCGCACGGCATGGTTGTCGCCAACTGCCAGGGTTACGGCACCCCCTCAGTGGCACAGCACACCTTGATGTTGCTGCTGGCACTGGCCACGCGCGTAATCGACTACCAAAAAGCCGTGTCCGCAGGCGAATGGCAAACCGCCAAACAATTCTGCCTGCTGGACTTCCCGATTGTTGAGCTAGAAGGCAAAACCCTCGGCCTGTTCGGTCATGGCGAACTGGGCAGCGCCGTGGCAAAACTGGCCGAAGCGTTTGGCATGCGCGTTTTGCTCGGGCAGATCCCGGGCCGCCCTGCTCGCCCCGATCGCTTGGCCCTGAACGAACTGCTGCCCCAGGTCGATGCCGTGACCTTTCACTGCCCGCTCAATGAGCACACGCATCACTTTATCGGCGCCCCGCAGTTGGCATTGCTCAAGCCCGGCGCCTTCGTCATCAACACCGCGCGCGGCGGGATGATCGACGAACAGGCCCTGGCCGATGCCTTGCGCAGTGGCCATTTAGGCGGTGCTGCCACCGACGTGTTAAGCGTTGAACCGCCACGCGACGGCAACCCGTTGCTGGCGGCTGACATCCCGCGTCTGATCATTACCCCGCACAGCGCCTGGGGCAGCCGCGAAGCCCGGCAGCGAATCGTGGGGCAATTAAGCGAAAACGCCCAAGCGTTCTTCAACGGTACAGCGCTGCGGGTCGTCAGTTGATAAACTGCGCCCCTTTTTGAGGAGCAGATTATGGATCCGCGCAGTGAAGTACTGCTTCGCCAGCCCGAATACTTTCAAGGTGAGGTGCTGTTAGTCGGCCTGCCGCCGGACGATTTGCTGGGCCAGTTACCCAATGCTCACGGTTGGTGCTGGCACGCAGGCGATCAAACCGCACTGGACGCCCGCTTTGCCGGGCGCGTGCACTTCGGGGTTGAATTACCCGAGCGCTCGTTTGACACCGCCGTGGTGTTTTTGCCCAAGTCCAAAGAACTGAGCGACTACGTCCTTAACGCCGTGGCCGCCCGCTTGCCCAATGCCGATGTGTTTTTGGTCGGTGAAAAGAAAGGGGGCATTGAAGGCGCATCCAAACAGCTGGCCGCGTTCGGCAAACCGCGCAAACTCGACAGCGCGCGGCATTGCCAACTGTGGCAAGTCACCGTGGACACCGCACCCGCCGCTCCTGTACTGGCCCAACTGGCGCAACATTACGAACTGCCGCTGGCCGAAGGTCCGCTCAACGTCGTCAGCTTGCCGGGCGTATTCAGCCACGGCCGTCTGGACCGTGGCAGTGCTTTGCTGCTCGAAAACCTCGACAAACTGCCCAGCGGCCATGTGCTGGACTTCGGCTGCGGTGCGGGCGTGCTCGGGGCCGCCGTCAAACGTCGCTATCCGCACAACACTGTCACGCTGCTCGACGTGGATGCATTCGCCACCGCCAGCAGCCGTTTGACATTGGCCGCCAATGGCCTGGAAGCCGAAGTGATTACCGGCGACGGTATTGATGCGGCGCCGATGGGTTTGAACTCAATTTTGAGCAACCCACCGTTCCATGTCGGCGTCCACACGGACTACCACGCCACCGAGAACTTGCTGAAAAAAGCGGTCAAACATCTGAAATCAGGTGGCGAACTTCGGATTGTTGCCAACAGCTTCCTGCGCTACCAGCCCCTGATCGAAGAGCACTTTGGCGCCTGCGCGGTCAAGGCCCAAGGCCAGGGATTTCGGATTTACAGCGCCAAGCGTCGATAAGACGATTTGAAAAACAAGGCTTGCCGGATCGGATTTGCATAGGCAGAATCCGCTCCGTCCTAGGGGAGTAGTCTCCTCTGAGCTTCACGCTCATCCGGCATACGTCAACATACTTGGTCAACAGACCATGGCGTATGCGACCCAGGTGTCCGCACAGACGGACTGGGGTTTGACAAGACCTATGACACGAACACCTTACCCGGGGCGGGAAGGCTGTACGTGTCATAGCCGTGTCGACCCGCCCCTGGAAACCACCTGATGATGCTCGACTCCTTACTTGTTCCTACTGCAATCGTTGCCTTGGCCGAAATCGGCGACAAGACGCAACTGCTCGCACTCATTCTCGCTGCGCGCTTTCGCAAGCCCTGGCCCATTATTGCCGGCATCGTGGTCGCGACCCTGGCCAACCATGCGGCGGCGGGTGCCGTTGGCGCCTGGTTCAGCACCTTCTTCAGCGATGCAATGCTGCACTGGATTCTTGCGGCGAGCTTTACCGCCACCGCCTTGTGGACGCTGGTGCCGGACAAGATGGACGACGACGAAGCCAGTACCGCACGCAAGTACGGCCCTTTCGTGACCACCCTGATCACTTTCTTCATTGCTGAAATCGGCGACAAGACCCAAGTGGCAACCGTCATGCTGGCGGCGCAGTACCCCGATTTGTGGCTGGTGATTATCGGCACCACGCTGGGCATGCTGATTGCCAACGTGCCAGTGGTATTGGCGGGTAATTTTGCGGCCGACAAACTACCGCTGACCCTGATCCGTCGCCTGGCTGCGGGGGCGTTTGTCGTCTTGGCTGCCGTGGCCGTGTACAAGGCCATGGTGATCAGTGGCTGGGTTTAAGCGCCCGGTTTGAAATCTGCCCTCACCCCCGCCCTCTACCAAAAGCAGAGGGCGGGGGTGAGAGGCCTGCCGTTACTGGGTTTTCGGCGCCTGTTGATAAAGCGGCATCACCTTGGGAATCGCCGCTTCCAATGCTGCAATCCGGCTGCTGGACGCCGGGTGAGTGCTCATGAATTCAGGTGGCGCGTTCTGCGACTCCTGAGCCATTTTCTGCCACAAGGTGATCGCAGCGTTCGGGTTGTAGCCCGCACGAGCCGCCAACTCAAGACCGATCAGATCCGCCTCGTTTTCGTTGCTGCGGCTGTTAGGCAAGGTCAGGCTGTAATTAACCACGGTATCGGCTAATTGCATGCTGTCTTGCCCCAAGCCCAACAACGCGCCCGCCCCCTGCTTGGCGATTTCAATGCCATAGGCTTTGGACATGGACTCGCGACCGTGTTCACGCAAGGCGTGAGCAATCTCATGACCCATGATCGCGGCGATTTCATCGTCGCTCAGCTTGAGCTGATCAATGATCCCGCTATAAAAGATGATTTTGCCGCCAGGGCCGCAGTTGGCGTTGAGTTCATCACTCTTGATCAGGTTGACCTCCCAATCCCATTGCGCAGCATCCGGGCGAAACGCCGGTGCCTGGGCAATCAGTCGGTTAGCGATGGCCTGCAAGCGTTTAGCGTTGGCGCTGGTTTTGTCCAATGCGCCTTTGGTATTCGCCTCGCTGACCGTTTGCTGGTACGACTGCGCGTACATCTGATCGACCTGCTGGCTGGAGAGCATGCTGAACATGTATTGCTTGCGCTCAACCCCGACCGCACCCGCCTTGGTCGTGTTGACCGCCTGACACCCGCCGAGCAACAGCCCTGCGCCGACCACGCACACTACCGCTAACTTACCCATCACGACTCTCCATAAAGATGGCGCGTATCGTAGCAGACACACCCCTCAACCCGGCGTCAGACATTCCGGCGCATTGAGTTTGGGATCATTGACCAGGTTGGCCAACGGCCGCTCACGCAGCGCCGATTGCGGGCTGGCCAGCAGGGCTTGCAACACATGCAGCGGGGTTTCGGGGTCCAGCCACGCCCGCTGACCCTCTTCGTCCAGAATCAACGGCCGCCGCTGACTGGCGGCCGCCTGAGTGATGACCGCAGTGCTCAACCACTCGTGACCTTCCACCGGATAGGCTTCCCAAATCGCTGCAAAAAACAGTGATGCACCTTCACCCGGTGTCAGCCAATACGGACGCTTACGCGTGGAGCCGCGCCATTCATAAAAGCCGTTGGCCGGCAGCAAACAGCGACGCTGACGAAAGGCATCACGAAACATGGGTTGTTCGGCCAGGGTCTCCGCGCGCGCATGCGCAGGCGTGCGGGACAGGTCAGTCAACCAGGCCGGAGTCAGGCCCCAACGCGCCCGGGCCAACGTGCGCTGATCCGGCTGCGCCCCCGCCCGCAGGATCAATACCGAGTCATTGGGCGAAATATTCCACTGCGCTTGCTGATCCGCCGGAAAACCGGGCAAAGCGGCAAATGCAGGATTCCAACGAAACAGGGCAAAACGTCCACACATGGGCCAGCACAACTCTTCTATATAGATAGCGGTGAAAAAACGGTCTTTTTAACAGACCAGCACATCCGGAAAACTCTCGGGCTCGTCGCCCGCTACGGGTGAGGCCGCATTGTACGCATCGATCAGCTCGCGCGCGTAAAGCGCTTGATCGTCGGCCACCGCCAAACCCAACAGCCCCAATGCCGGCAACTCGCCCATCCCACCCACCAGGTCACGCCCCTGAAGGCAGGCCGGTACGCCTTCGCTGGCGAGCATGCCCAACAACAGCTCGGCTTCCATCAAGCTTTGCGGCTCATAAATGCGCTGCATGGCCATTACTCGGTATCAGTGCGTACATCGAGCATCCACTCATCACCGTGAATCTGAAGCGTGAAGCAGATCGGTCGACGACACGCAGGGCAGTTTTCAATGTAGGTTTGATCGCCACCGGAAAGATCAAGCTGCGCATCTACCCGCTCACCGCAATAAGGGCAGTCGTACTGTTCGGTTTCATGCATCGCGGTCTCCAAAGTAACTTGTGCGTATAATCGCCGGTCTATTTGCAGGGCTATTATTTTTGGCCTGCCTTGTTTACTTACCCTAGCCGTTTCCAACAAGAGAGCATGATGGGCCAATTCGATACCATCCGACCTTACGACGACGCCGAAGTCCCAGCAGTGCTGGCCCGGCTGCTCAGCGACAAGGCGTTTCTAGATATCCTTACCCACTTTCGCTTCCCGCGCCTGGCTGGCGCTTTCGGCTGGCTGTTAAAACCTCTTATAGCGCATCGACTGCGAAAAGAGTTCGCAGGGGTTAACTCTGTCGCCTCATTACAAGACAAGGTCGAGGTCTACGTCGATCGCACGATTGAACACGCAACCGACGGCGTGACCTATACCGGCGTTGAAAACCTGAAGTCGGGCACCGCCTATCTGTTTTTGGCCAACCACCGCGACATCGTGATGGACCCGGCATTCGTCAACTACGCGGTCTACCATGCGGGCCTGCCGACGCCGCGCATCGCCATCGGCGATAACTTGCTGCAAAAACCCTTTGTCAGCGACCTGATGCGCCTGAACAAGAGCTTCATCGTGCACCGCTCGATCACAGGTCGCCGCGAAAAACTCGCGGCTTACCAATTGCTGTCGGCGTACATCAACCATTCGATCCGCAACGATGGTGTGTCCATCTGGATTGCTCAAGCCGAAGGCCGTGCAAAAGACGGTGACGACCGCACTGACTCGGCAATCCTCAAGATGTTTCACATGAGCCGTAAAAGCGAACCCTTCGGCGAAGTCATTCAATCACTGAACATGACCCCGGTGTCGATCAGCTATGAATACGACCCGTGTGATCAGGCCAAAGCGCGTGAACTGTACATCCGCGCCACAACCGGCACGTACAGCAAGGCACCGGGCGAAGATGACACCAGCATCGCCAACGGCATCACCGGCTACAAAGGCCGGGTACACGTAAACTTCGCAGCGCCGATCACTGATGTTTTCGAAGACAGCAAACTGCTGGCCGCCGAAATGGATCGTCAGATCCTGACGGGATACCGACTGTTCCCCGCGCATTACCTGGCCTACGCGCAATGGGCCGAAGCTGACCCGCAATTGCAGGTGCCGGTGGCGAGCGACGTGTTCCCCGCCGATGAACTGGCCAAGGCCCATCAGGAATGGCAACGCCGCCTGGACGCCTGCCCGGTAGAACACCGGCCCTATCTGGTGCTGCAATATGCAATGCCGGTACGCAACCAATACCGCATCAAGGCTGGTCTGGCGCTTTAATCTCCACCCTTAAAGTGTGCTGTCACCGTATCGTCTTCCAGAGAGGTCATTCTGTGGCCCCTCTAGACCGACACGGAGTTTGTCATGCTGCACGCCGAAAACCAGGACCACCTTTATCGCATTACGCCCAACGATGAGCAGCAGGCGCTGATCGAAGGTTTAGCGTTCAACGTTCAGGATCGTCACTGGCTGGTGTATTGCGCGCTGAGTGGTCACACCCATGCCGACCTGCCCGAACTGGATATGCTCACCGGCGTCAGTCAACTTGAGTTGTATGCGCAAGCTGCCTGAACCCTGCGCGCACAAAAAAGCCCGAACTCAACGAGTTCGGGCTTTTTGCTGTTGAACGGTTACTCGCCCAGCAGACGACCTACCGACGGGTCTTTAAACACGCGGGTCAGGGCATCGCTCAGTACATCGCTCACCAGTTTGGTATTGGTTTCCTGATTCGGTGCCATACCGAAGCGCTGGTCAAGGGACGCGCCATAACGACCACTGTAGGTGCGGCCGCCATTCTTCACGTCAGAACGGAAGGTTGCGCCAATGGTCGCTTCAGTCACGTACATCGAGTCCTTTGGCGACTGATACTTCAGCTCAGCCAGGGTCACGGTCAGTTGCGGGGCATTCATCGCATTGGTCGTCGGGGTGTAGCCCAACAAACGCACAGCGGCTTCAGCCTGGGCTTGCAGTTTCGGGATCAGGTCCGCACTGCTGACACTGATGGCGCTGGTCTCAGGGTACATGCCACCGCGCGTGCCCAAGGTGGGGGACGGACGGCCATCCACCACTCGCACCACCACAGGCTGACCGCGACCGACCGGTGCGAGCTGCGTGGTCAGTTTTGGTTGCGGGCTAAGTTGTTGCGGGCTGTGGGCGCAGCCGACCAGGGTCAAACTGGTCACAGTGATCAAACCGAACAACAGGCGTTGCAACATGCTCATCTCTCCAGGACTGGGTAAAACCGGCCGCCAGTATAGCGGTGCTGCGCACCTGTGAACCAGCCGCTTGCTGTCACTGGTCTGTCATGGCCGATACATCAGTGCGTCATGTCTGCGTGGCAATGTTCTACACATTCACTCAAGAGGGACTTGCCAT
The DNA here is from genome assembly GCF_049896545.1 of Pseudomonas sp. TWR3-1-1. NCBI lineage: Bacteria > Pseudomonadati > Pseudomonadota > Gammaproteobacteria > Pseudomonadales > Pseudomonadaceae > Pseudomonas > Pseudomonas sp. TWR3-1-1. The sequence continues at coordinate 318,303 of NZ_JAFCUO010000001.1, read as the reverse complement.
GAGCTGGCTAGGGTTGTTACTGAGCGTTACTCGCCCACATCGCTGCTTTGTCCGTCTGGATGCATCAGGCCGCTGCCAGGCCTTTAAACAATGCATAAAGCCTCCGGCTGGCGACAACTGGGTCGAAATTGAAGAAGTTCGCCTCAATTGGTTGCACCAGGTATTACCCGCTAACGCCCGCGTGGCCTCGCCTGCAACGCGCTCAAGGGTGCAACCGCTGTTAGGTGTTTGACTCAAACACCAATAAAAGTCATTTAACAGGATCAATTGCCCGCGTTTCTTCGCTACAATCTCCCCCCGATTATAAGGACGTCTCCTGATCGGGCCTCGCAACACCGCTAATACGCGTGTATTGGCACCCCAAACCGCCCACAGAGAGCCGCCCACACAGATTGTGTAGAGCCGGCGCGCTTGCTGTTGATCGTGCACACCCCTCTAAACAATCTGCAGAGCTGCCATGCTGCTCGGCCACTGCGTTCGCCCGTTTTGCCGCACCTGTATTGCAGGTCGTTCACGGGTTTGGTGCCAGGCATGCGGCAGCCCTTTTTTGAGGTTCACGTCTTCAAAAGAGCGTGAAAAAAACGGGTTTTCACAACTTCACAAGAGTGTGGCGAGCAAATGAAAAGTTTTGCGTCTGAACATGCACCATTAGCGTCTGTTACTGCCCCATCCAGCAGGTTCGAAGTCAGCTTTACCGCACAAGACTGAAACCTGTCCGCCTTACGGATTTGGTTGCACAAACGGACGCTCTTGACCTTAAGTCGAATTGCCTCCGGCGCCCTGAAATGCGTTCATATGAACCTTCAAGGCCCGGTTGGTGGCGTCCGCTGAAGCAGCAAGCAATTGCGATGAATCGGACATGGCGATCCTGGCCACGCGTGACCTGAGGCTCTACCTGATCCACGCCTCGGAACACCTGGCAGCTATGCCGTCAATTTGGTGCCGTAGATTTTGGAGACGCGTTAATGGCGCATAACGAAGCAGTCGATGTAGTACTGGTTGGAGCGGGCATCATGAGTGCCACCCTCGCCGTACTGCTCAAAGAGCTCGACCCCGGCATGTCGCTGGAAGTAGTAGAGCAGATGGACTCAGGCGCTGCGGAGAGTTCCAACCCGTGGAACAACGCTGGCACCGGCCATGCCGGACTGTGCGAATTGAACTACACGCCGCAAGCGGCTGACGGTTCGATCGACATCAAAAAAGCGGTGCATATCAATGCCCAGTTCGAAGTCTCGAAACAGTTTTGGGCCTATTTGGCGCAACAAGGGACCTTCGGTTCGTGCAAATCCTTCATTAGCCCAGTTCCTCACCTGAGCTACGTGCAAGGCGAAAAAGGTGTGTCCTTCCTGAAAAAACGTTTTGAGGTGCTGAGCAAGCACCATGCGTTTGCCGACATGGAATACACCGAAGACAAAGCCAAAATGGCCGAATGGATGCCGCTGATGATGCCGGGCCGCCCTGCGGACGAAGTCATCTCGGCGACCCGTGTGATGCACGGCACCGACGTCAATTTCGGCGCCCTGACCAAGCAATTGCTCAAGCATCTGGCCAGCGCTCCCGACACCCAGATCAAATACAGCAAGAAAGTCACCGGCCTCAAGCGTAATGGCAGCGGCTGGACCGTGAGCATCAAAGACATCAACAGCGGCAACACGCGCCACATTGATGCCAAGTTCGTGTTCTTGGGCGCCGGTGGCGCGGCCTTGCCGCTGCTGCAAGCCTCGGGCATCGAAGAAAGCAAAGGTTACGGCGGCTTCCCGGTCAGTGGCCAGTGGCTGCGTTGCGACAATCCGGAGGTGGTCAAGCTTCACCAGGCCAAGGTTTACAGCCAGGCAGCCGTGGGTTCGCCACCGATGTCAGTGCCGCACCTGGACACCCGTGTGGTTGATGGCAAAAAGTCGCTGCTGTTCGGGCCGTATGCCGGTTTCACCACTAAGTTCCTCAAGCACGGCTCGTTCCTTGACCTGCCGATGTCGATCCGTCTGGGCAACATCGGCCCCATGCTCGCCGTCGCTCGCGACAACATGGACCTGACCAAGTACCTGGTCAGTGAAGTACGCCAATCAATGGAGCAGCGCCTCGAATCCCTGCGTCGCTTTTATCCACAGGCCAAAGCCGAAGACTGGCGCCTTGAGATTGCGGGCCAGCGGGTTCAGATCATCAAAAAGGACCCGAAAAAAGGCGGCGTGCTGCAATTTGGTACTGAGCTGGTGGCGGCCAAAGACGGCTCGCTGGCTGCGCTGCTGGGCGCCTCCCCCGGTGCCTCGGTGACGGTTTCGATCATGCTTGACCTGATCGAGCGCTGCTTCGCGCAACGAGCTACAGGCGAATGGGCCACCAAGCTCAAGGAAATTTTCCCGGCACGGGAAAAAACCCTGGAGACAGACGCCGAGCTGTACCGCGAAATCAGCACACGTAATTCGCAACTGCTTGAGCTGGTCGAACCGAGCAACAGCATCGCATAAGGCCGCTTGATGTAAGCAGCCCACAAAGCCCTCGCCCCTTTTTGGGGCGCGGGCTTTTTTGTTGCACCGCAAAAGCGCATGACAGGCGCAACGCCTATTTCATGGTGAACAACACCCGGCTGCCGCCATTACTGACAAAGTCATCGTCGTCTGTGATTGCGATCAAATCGGCCCCACACACGCTCGCAACCTGCCCCATAGACTTGGCATAAACCCGACGGTTTATGTTGGCGCTTCCCGGCTCAAGGTGACTGAAGCCGAACCCGCACACGCGCTCCCCTTGCTGATAGCTAAACGACTCATTGCCCCGCGACTGCGGCAGGTAATAGGTCAATTCCTGGCTGTGTCCCGGCTCAATCACAAAGTCATGTCCCGTCGCCTGCGTGTTGTCGAGCCACGAGAAATCTTTGCCCGGTGAGATCGCTGCGGACGTCGCATTATGAATTTCGACCTCCAGTATTTCGTCAATGGCCAGCGCGGCCGAACCCAGCCCGCCAAGCAGCAGACCCAAAAAAAGGCGGGCCAAAAAATCAGGGATTCGTTTCATGGTAGAAGTCCTTTTCAGTAGAAGGGCTCATCGTCCTGATGAGCGGTTAACAGGCTAACTGTCGATTTGAGTATTGTTCGCCCACGCAAAAGCGCCCCGCCGCAAACGGTGCAAGCGGCGTGGGATGGGTCTTTAAACACTAGAGGGAATAAGCGCGGCGGCATCCGGCGGCAACGCCGCCGTCAAATCAAGTCACGCCATGCTGAAAAATCGCGCAGGTGAAATTGACGATTGCTGTGCAATCGGACGTCGCCTTAGGCAACGGCTACGCGTTGCGAGCAGTCTCGATCAGTTGGATATAGTCGGCCGCGTTGCGCTGGTCCTTGATGATGTCGACGAAGGTTTGGCCGTGTTCGTCTTTACCATCCAGGTCGTAGCCCGCTTCTTTGAAAAAGGTCAGGAAACGTTCGAAATCATCAATACGCAAACCACGGTACGCTTTGACCAGTTTATGCAGCGAAGGTGAAGTGGCGTCCACAGGCTCGAAGTCGAGGAACAACTTGATCTGTTCATCGCCAATCTCATCACCAATCAACTGCTTCTTATCTTTACGCATGTCCGACTCCAGCTTGCTGATACTTCACGGGGCACGCAGTTTACCCAAGCCTCAGCGCGCACGCACGCTGCCGGTGTGCAAGTCGGCCCAGATATGACCATTGGCGTACGTCAGAAACTGGCAATAGAGCGTGTCGTTACGCAGCAAATCCATGACCACCCGATACTGGGCGACCGGGTATGACAGCGTCAGGGTTTTGGTCTTACTGTCGAAGGCGGGCTTTTTCAGGCTTTTACTTTCACCATCGAACGAAATCAACACCTCACGCACTGTGGCGCCCTGACTCATCGGCTTACCTTTCAAGCGCACCAACAATGGCGACGTCACCGGAATCGGCTGTTGATTGGACTGGCGCTGGCTGCCCACTACGACGGAATAAGAGGTGACCAGCATCAGCTGTTGCTGATCGGGTTTCTCGGTGCGCAATTGCAGGTCATCGGCAGGCAAAAACTGCGCATGCAAAGGCGAAGTGCTCACGGGCGCGGCCGCCAAAGGCAGACTGGCCACCAACACAAAAGAGGCAACACAACGGGTTAAACGGCTCATGACCAGCTCCGAGAGACGAAGCCAGCACTCTAGCATGGGCTCGCGCTGTAAACCGGTCTGCGCGACCGGTTTCACAGAGGCGTACAACCTGAGTGCAGGTTGACTCAGCGGCGCACGGGGCGCTTTTGCAATTTGCGTTGCAAGGTCCGGCGGTGCATGCCCAATGCGCGGGCAGTGGCGGAGATATTGCCTTCGTGCTCACCCAGTACGCGCTGGATGTGCTCCCACTGCAAGCGGTCAACCGACATGGGGTTATCCGGCACCAGCGCATCCAGATCGGCGTGCTGGCTCAGCAGTGCCGCGAGCACGTCATCGGCGTCGGCGGGTTTGCACAGGTAGTTGCAGGCGCCGCGCTTGATGGCCTCAACAGCGGTGGCGATGCTCGAATAACCGGTGAGGATCACCACGCGCATTTCCGGGTCAAGTTCCAGCAATTTAGGCAGCAAAACCAACCCCGAATCGCCGTCCATTTTCAGGTCCAGCGCGGCATAGTCGGGAAGGTCCTGCTGGGCCAGTAACAGCCCCTCTTCGGCAGAGCCTGCGGTGCTCACGCGAAAACCGCGTCGGCTCATGGCGCGTGCCATCACGCGGGTGAACGTGGCGTCGTCGTCAACCAGCAGCAAATGCGGCAGTTCTTCGCCTTCGACCTGAATTTCTTCACTCATTTTCGTTTCCTCGGGCGACACGGGGCAGGCGCAGCTCGGTGAGCGTGCCGCCATCCTCGTGACTGTAGAGTTTTACCGAGCCACCAGCGCGTGTCACGCTGGCTTTGCTCAAGAATAGGCCCAGGCCGAAACCTTTGCCCTTGGTGGTAAAAAAGGGTTTGCCAATTTGTTCGGCGATGGCCAACGGTACACCTGCACCGTGGTCACGAATACTGATGGTCAAATCCACAGCATCCCAATCCACGGTCACTTCAAGCCCTTCCGGGCAGGCATCCGCCGCGTTATTGAGCAGGTTAAGCAGCGCCTGGGTTAAATCGGGCGGCGGTGCCAGACGCGGGATCGGCGCATGGCCCAGGCACTGAAAGCGATACGTCGCTTCGGGGCGCATCAAATGCCAGCGATTGAGTGCTTCATCCAGCCATTGAGTGACGTCCTGCACCTCAACCGCCAGACGACGATTGGCTTCGGCTGCGCGCACCAATTGTTGCAAGGTTTGCTTGCACAGCTGGACCTGGTCTTGCAGCACGCTCAGGTCGTCTTGCAAGTCTGGATCAGGGTGTTCGCGGCGCATCTCTTTGATCAGCACACTCATGGTCGACAACGGTGTACCCAGCTCGTGAGCAGCGCCAGCGGCTTGGGTGGCCACGGCCAAAAGTTGCTTGTCTCGCAGACCTTCTTCACGGCGCAAGGCTCGCAGTTCCTCTTGACGACGCAGCTCTTCGGCCATTTTGGCGGCGAAGAACGTGATCACGGCAGCCGACAAGGCAAAACTCAGCCACATGCCGTAGATCTGTAGTTTTTCGCGGAAGAACGCAACGGTGTCCAGGGGATAGGATTGCACCAGCAGCAAGGTGTACAGCGCCAGCGCGATCCCCGACAGCACCACCGAAAACCGCCACGGCAGCGTGACCGCAGCAATGGTCAGCGGCACCAGGTAATACGAAACAAACGGGTTGGTGGAGCCGCCCGAAAAATACAGCAAGGCACTGTGGATAAACAGATCACAGGCCAGTTGCAACGCGTATTCCAACTCGGTCACCGGCCACGTGGTGCGCAACCGGATCGCGGTAAAAGCACACAACAGCATCGAGCAGCCGAGGGTCACGCAGAGCTGAAACCAGGGCAGCGGCAACAAATCAAACAGGTAGGCGATCCCCACCGAACCCGCTTGAGCAGCGAGCACCAAGGTGCGGATAAGCGTAAGGCGCCAGAGGTTCTGACGTGTCGCAGACATTAACTGTACGGGGGCGAGCATGAGCTCTCCTGATGAGCGCTCCAGGCGGATCGCCGGGAGTATAACCAAGCTGATGGCACCACAGGCAAACGTGCGGCAATGAGCCACAGTGTTTTTTTACAGAATACGGCTACTCACGCGCCTGGTTTGAGCGGACAACCCCGTCCATGCCTTCACGAGCGTTGGCGCCTTGACACCTGGGTATATGTATCAAAAATGTAATCGGGCGAACTGAAATCCATTTATCAGAGTCTTATTGCTCAGACGCAGGCCTGCATGACCACACCTGCGTACCTCACCCAAGGAGCCTTCATGTCTATGTTCCCTCGTACTGCCGCCCTTCTGACCCTGAGCATTGGCGCACTGGCCAGTCTGCCCGCGCTGGCCGCCGATGACCTGCATTACAACCAGATCTCGTTGCGCGCCGAAGCCAGCCAGGAAGTGCCGCGCGATCTGATGATCGTGACCTTGTACACCGAAGCGCAAAACACCGACGCCGCCAAGCTGGCCGCAGAAATCACCACCGCCATGAACAAGGCGATTGGCCAGGCCAAGCAGGTTAAAGACGTGACGTTGCGCCAGGGCAGCCGTAACAGCTACCCGATCTACGACAACAAAACCCAGAAGATCACGGGCTGGCGTGAACGCGCCGAACTGCGCCTGGAAAGTGCAGACTTCGCAGCCCTGTCCAAGCTCACCGGCGACCTGATGCAAACCCTGAAAATGGGCAACATGCAATTCGCGGTCGGTAATGCTGCGCGCAAAACCAGTGAAGACACCCTGCTCAAAGATGCCGTGAATGCGTTCAAGACTCGCGCGCAACTGGCCACCGATGCGCTGGGCGGCAAGGGTTACAAAATCGTCAGCCTGAACCTCAACAGCAACGGTTATCCGCAACCCTACATGCGCAGCGCGATGATGATGAAAGCCGCTTCTGCTGACATGGCGGCGGCACCCACCCCAGACGTTGAGGCGGGCACCAGCGAAGTCAGCATGAGCGCTGACGGGGTGATTGAAGTGCAAATGCAATAACGCCCTTCCCCCCCTTGAAAAAGCCCCTGAAGCGGCTGCGCTCCAGGGGCTTTTTCGTAGGCGAAAAAGCCTAAGACACGTCTGAATCAATATAAAGATATGACTTACACAGTTAATCGTTATCAGCTGACATCTTTTCAAGGCGAGAGTCTAGATAAGTAACACCCCCGACCTAAAACAGTGCAACCGGTGACTGCGTAGCGGCAAAACCTGTAACGAAATGCTTCTAAAATCGGCGCGCAAACGATCAAATGCGTCATAAATTACATAAATGCGACATTCCTGTACGATCGTTCCACGAAAATTGCGTTCAACGGCTAAGACATCTTGCATTGGGTATAGGCCGTGCATAAGTATCGCCGGGTCGACTCACAAGGTCGCCCTCAAACCAAAAATGACAAAAATCATGAGGCCACCATGTTCAAACACGCGGTCATTCCGTTTTTAGTGGGCGCCAGCCTGCTGGCAAGCGCACCTTTCGCTCACGCAGCGACCAATCTGGTGTTTTGCTCTGAAGGCAGCCCAGCCGGTTTTGACCCGGGCCAATACACCACCGGTACCGACTTCGATGCGTCGGCCGAAACCATTTACAACCGCCTGAGCCAGTTCGAACGTGGCAGTACACAGGTTGAGCCTGGCTTGGCGACGAGCTGGGATATCTCCCCGGACAACTTGACCTACACCTTTCACCTGCGTGACGGCGTCAAGTTCCACACCACGCCATACTTCACGCCTACACGCGATTTCAACGCAGATGACGTGCTGTTCACCTTCAACCGCATGCTCGATAAAGACATGCCGTTCCGTAAGGCCTACCCCACCGAATTCCCGTATTTCACCGACATGGGCATGGATAAAAACATCGCCAAGGTGGAAAAACTTGACGACAAAACCGTCAAGTTCACCCTGAACACCGTCGATGCCGCGTTCATCCAGAACATGGCCATGCACTTCGCTTCTATCGAATCGGCTGAATACGCCGACAAACTGCTCAAGGAAGGCCGACCGGCTGACATCAACCAAAAGCCGATTGGCACCGGGCCGTTTGTCTTCAAGAGCTATCAGAAAGATTCCAACATCCGTTACACCGGTAACAAAGATTACTGGAAGCCCGAAGACGTCAAAATCGACAACCTGATTTTCGCCATCACCACCGACCCGTCGGTGCGTATCCAAAAGCTGAAAAAGAACGAATGCCAAGTCACGATTTACCCGCGCCCTGCTGACCTCGCCGCCCTGAAAGCCGATAAAGCCCTGCAAATGCCTGATAAACCGGGCTTCAACGTGGGTTACATCGCTTACAACGTGATGGACAAGGTCAAGGGCAGCAACGAGCCTAACCCGATGGCCCAGCTCAAGGTGCGTCAGGCACTGGACATGGCCGTCAACAAACAGCAAATCATTGATTCGGTGTACCAGGGCGCTGGCCAACTGGCCGTCAACGGCATGCCGCCAACGCAATGGTCCTACGACGACACCATCAAAGATGCACCGTACAACCCTGAAAAAGCCAAAGAGTTGCTCAAAGAAGCAGGCATCAAACCCGGCACAGAAATCACCCTGTGGGCCATGCCGGTACAACGCCCGTACAACCCCAACGCCAAGCTGATGGCCGAAATGCTGCAATCGGACTGGGACAAGATCGGCATCAAGGCCAAGATCGTCACCTACGAATGGGGCGAGTACATCAAGCGTTCCAAAGGCGGGGAAAACGGCGCGATGTTGATCGGTTGGAGCGGTGACAACGGTGACCCGGACAACTGGCTCGGCACCCTGTTTGGTTGCGACGCCATCAACGGCAACAACTTCTCCAAGTGGTGTAACCCCCAGTTCGACGCGCTGATCAAGGCGGCCAAAGCCACCACCGACGTGGCCGAACGCACCAAGCTCTACAAACAGGCGCAACACCTGCTCAAAGATCAGGTTCCGATGACACCTATCGCACACTCGACGGTGTATCAGCCGATGCGCAGCAACGTACAGGACTTCAAGATCAGCCCACTCGGTCTGACGTCCTTCTACGGCGTAGGCATCAGCAAGTAAAAAAGGACCGGTGAATGCGACCTGTAAGTCGCATTCACTTATCTGCCAGGACGGCGGAAATCCCCCTCATCCTTAAGCCACTCTGTACTACAGAGAAAGCTATAGGACGCCGAGATATTTCCTACGAACTTGTCAGGCCCGACGCATTTACGGCGGCTCTTTGACCTCTTAACGTCTTTGAGCCACCCGCGAACAGCGCCGGGAGTCAAACCGTAGTGGATGGTATCGACGCCTTGAGTGTGTTGGCCCGTACGTGCAGCGCTCAGGACACAAAAACAAGAAAAAGGACTAGGAACGCTATGCGTAATCCTCTGGTTTTATCGGTTCTGCTCAGCGCTGGCGTCCTTGCCGGCAGCCCCTTGGCCCATGCCGCCAACAGCCTGGTGTTCTGCTCCGAAGGCAGCCCGGCAGGCTTTGACACCGCGCAATACACCACCGCCACCGATAACGATGCGGCCGAACCGATTTACAACCGCCTCGCCGAGTTTGAAAAAGGCGGCACCGCAGCAGGGCCGGCACTGGCCACCCGCTGGGACATTTCCGAAGACGGCCTGACCTACACCTTCCATCTGCGTCCCGGTGTGAAGTTTCACACCACTAAATGGTTTACCCCGACCCGCGATTTCAACGCCGATGACGTGCTGTTTACCTACAACCGCATGCTCAATCGTGACCACCCGTTTCGTAAGGCGTACCCCACCGAGTTCCCCTACTTCAGCAGCATGAGCCTGGACAAGAACATCGCGCGCGTTGAAAAAACCGACCCGATGACGGTTGTCATCACGCTCAACTCGGTCGACGCCGCGTTCATCCAGAACATCGCCATGAGCTTTGCCTCGATTTTGTCGGCCGAATACGCCGACCAGCTGCTCAAGGAAGGCAAGCCCAGCGACATCAACCAAAAGCCGGTGGGCACCGGGCCGTACGTGTTTCAGCGTTATCAAAAAGACTCGAACATCCGCTATGCGGCCAACAAGGACTATTGGGACCCGAGCCAGGTCAAACTCGACAACCTGATTTTCTCGATCAACACCGACGCCTCGGCACGCATGCAAAAACTGCGTAAAAACGAGTGCCAGGTCTCGCTCAACCCACGTCCGGCCGACGTTGCCAGCCTCAAGCAAGACCCCAAACTTCAGGTCATCGAAAAGCCCGGTTTCAACCTTGGTTACATCGCCTACAACGTGCGGCATAAACCCTTCGACCAGCTCCAGGTGCGTCAAGCACTGGACATGGCCGTCAACAAAGACAGCATCCTGACCGCCGTGTATCAGGGCGCGGGGCAGAAAGCAGTCAATGCCATGCCGCCCACCCAGTGGTCGTATGACGACACCATCAAAGACGCGCCCTACAACCCCGAAAAAGCCAAAGAGATGCTCAAGGCTGCCGGGGTCAAGGAAGGCACAGAAATTACCCTGTGGGCCATGCCCGTACAGCGTCCGTACAACCCCAACGCCAAGCTGATGGCCGAAATGCTGCAATCGGACTGGGGCAAGATCGGGCTTAAGGTCAAGATCGTCAGCTACGAATGGGGCGAGTACATCAAACGCACCAAAAATGGCGAACATGACATCAGCCTGATTGGCTGGACCGGTGACAACGGTGACCCGGACAACTGGCTCGGCACGCTCTACAACTGCGACGCGATTGGCGGCAACAACTACTCCATGTGGTGCAACAAGGAGTACGACACCCTGGTCAAGAACGCCAAGATCGTGACCGACCGCGATCAGCGCACGGTGCTCTACAAGCAAGCCCAGCAACTGCTCAAGCAACAAGTGCCGATCACACCCATTGCCCACTCCACGGTTAACCAGCCGCTGAGTGCCAAAGTGCAGGGCTTTACCGTGAGCCCGTTTGGCCGTAACGCCTTCTCCGGCGTGAGTATCGACGACTAACCCCTACCCCGCGTTTGTCAGTGTCATCAGGCCGCATGGGGCGGCCTGCTGAACACTGCGGCCAAGTGGTCGCAAGCAAACGTTTGCAGTGCTCAAACTCGTTCCACAACAGCCAGCTCAACACATAAAGAGCGGCAATAAAAAAGTAGCAGAGGAGCCTCAACCATGAGAGTCACAAGCAGCGCGTTACTCGCTTTATCCATCAGCAGCCTTGCGGCGATGGCACAAGCAGAAGAGATGAGCCAGGCGTTTGTGCCCACCGAAGTCAAAACCGGTGCCAGCAGCCAAAGCGAAGCCAGCGGCTTCGTTGAAGGTCAAAGCCTGGGCGGTACAACGCGCAACTGGTACGCCAACGAACTGAAGCGCAACAACGGCCGTTTCACCTACAACGACCACGGCGTGGAAAAAACCACACCGCGCCGGATCAACTGGGTGCAAGGCACCATCATTGATTACAGCTCGGGCTTCACCCAGGGCACCGTGGGTTTCAAAACCCAAGTGGCGGCCTACAACGCCATTGCGCTGGACCGTGATGTCGGTGACATCGCCGGTAAAAACAACCGCACCCTGACCCACAGCGATGGCGATGCCGTTGGCCAGTGGAGCAAGCTGGGCCTGGCGAACCTTCAGGCACGCGTGTCCAACACCACACTGGTGGTGGGCCGACAGAACTTCAGCAGCCCGACCATCGATGTGATCGGAAACCGCGCACTGCCTTCCAGCTTCCAGGGGGTGGGGCTGCACAGTGAAGAGTTCAACAACCTGTCGTTCGACGCTGGCTCCTTTGACCGCGTATCGCCGCGCACCGAGCAAGGCCTGAAGAAGTTTCGCTCGGAATACAGCGACAGCGCCAAGGTCACCACTGACCGCGCCAGCGTGGCCGGCCTCAACTACCAGCCGTTCAAGAGCCTGAAAACCTCGCTCTATGCCACCCACGTTGAAGATTTCTGGAACCAGTACTACTTTGGCGCGGTACACGATCTGGGCGACAACGCAGTACTGGGGCTCAACACCAACCTCAACTACTACAAAACCATCGACACCGGCAGCAAGGCCATGGGGGATATCAACAACGATACCTTCAGCCTGGCCTTCGGCCTGACTCACCAGGCACACACCGTCACCCTGTCGTACCAGCAAGTGATCGGTGACGAGTACTTCGACTACCTGCACGAAACCAACGGTATTTACCTGGCCAACTCCCTGTTGTCTGACTTCAACGGCCCGAACGAAAAATCGGTGCAGTTGGCGTACAGCATCAACATGGCGCAGTACGGCGTGCCGGGCCTGAAATTCAACGCCTACCATGCGCGTGGCTTTGACATTGACGGCACCAAATACAAAGGCACCGCCTATGACGTGAAGAAAATGGACGGCGAAGACCACTCCGAGTACAGCATTGGCACGTCCTATGCAATTCAAAGCGGTCCACTGAAAGCCACCGCGATTCGCGCCACCTACACCACGCACCGCGCCAGCAAATTCCAGTCTGACGGCAACATCAACGAGTTCCGTGTGGTCACCACCATTCCGTTCAACATCCTTTAACCCTGCCGCGCCAATGCCTGTTGCTCGCACACAGGCATTGGCGCAACGCAAATTCAACCGATTGGAGAGGGTTGCCATGAAACGACTTCCCCTACGCACTGCCCTTGCCGTGGCATTGCTCAGCACCGCTGTCAGTGTTTGCGCCAAGTCGTTGGTGGTGTGCACCGAAGCCAGCCCTGAAGGCTTCGACATTGTTCAATACACCACTGCCGTGACAGCCGATGCCTCGGCTGAAACCATCCTCAATCGCCTGGCCGATTTCAAACCCGGCACTACAGACGTTGAACCGGCGCTGGCCGAGCGCTGGGACATCAGCCCCGACGGGCTTGAATACACCTTTTACCTGCGCCCCGGCGTGAAGTTTCACAGCTCTGACTCTTTCAAACCGACCCGCACCCTGAACGCTGATGATGTGCTGTGGAGTTTTCAGCGCCAGTTGGACCCCAATCATCCGTGGCACAAACTGTCGCTGGTCGGCTTCCCCTACTTTGAAAGCATGGGCTTCAAAGACTTGCTCAAAAGCGTCGAAAAAATCGACGACATGACCGTCAAGATCACCCTCAATCACGCCGAGTCGCCGTTCTTGCGCGACATCGCCATGCCCTTCAACTCCATCTACTCCGCCGAATACGCCGACCAGTTGCTCAAGTCCGGCAAAACCAACGAGTTGAACAGCAAACCCATCGGCACCGGCCCGTTCATGTTTGTGCGCTACAACAAAGACGCCCAAGTGCGCTTCAAGGCCAACCCGGACTACTTCCGTGGCAAGCCGCCCAGCGACGTGTTGATTTTCGCCGTCACTACCGACAGCAACGTGCGCCTGCAAAAACTCAAGGCCAACGAATGCCAGATTGCGGTCTATCCAAAACCCGATGACATCGCCTCGATCAAGGCCGACCCCAAGCTGGCGGTCGATGAGATCGAAGCCATGATGACCAGCTACATCGCCATGAACACCACGCATAAATACTTGAATGACGTGCGGGTGCGTCAAGCCATCAACATCGCCTTCGACAAGGACGCGTACATCCGGGCGCTGTACGGCGAGGGCAAGGCGACACCGGGCATTAACCCGTACCCGCCGACCCTGCTGGGCTTCAACAAAAGCATTGAAAACCCGCCACGGGATCTGGACAAAGCGCGCGCCTTGCTCAAAGAAGCCGGTGTGCCCGAAGGCACGGTACTGACCTTCTTCACCCGCAACGGCGGCGCGGTGACCAACCCCAATCCGCTGGTGGCCGCACAAATGCTGCAATCGGACCTGGCACAGGTCGGGATCAAACTCGACATCCGGGTCATGGAATGGGGCGAGATGCTCAAACGCGCCAAAAATGGCGAGCACGACCTGGTGAGTGCGGGCTGGGCGGGCGACAACGGCGACCCGGATAACTTCCTCACGCCAAACTTGAGTTGTGATGCTGCCAAAAACGGCGAAAACTACGCCCGCTGGTGTAACAAGACATTTGAAGACTTGATCACTCAGGCACGGGCAATTACTGACCCCGCCGAGCGGTCTGCCTTGTACGAGCGCGCTCAAGCCGTGTTTCACGAAGACCAGCCGTGGATCAGCGTGGCGCACCCCAAACTGTTTAACGCCAGACGCAGCAACGTCGAGGGCTACATCCTTAGCCCGCTGACCAATAACAACTTCGCCACCACCCAGGTGAAGTAGAACAATAAAACACCCGCCAGCGTTCACCCGAACCCTGGCGGTCCTGCCTAACCGGCTGATGAGGTACACCACACGATGTTTAGTTTTATTGCCCGCCGAATAGGGCTGTTGATCCCTACGTTCTTCGGCATCACCTTGCTGACCTTCGCCCTGATCCGCATGATCCCCGGCGACCCGGTCGAAGTCATGATGGGTGAACGTCGGGTCGATCCAGAGATGCATGCACAGGCCATGGAGCGTTTGGGCCTGAACAAGCCACTCTACGAACAGTATTTCGACTACGTGACCAAGCTCGCCCATGGCGATTTGGGCGAATCGTTGAGAACCCGTGAAAGCGTGTGGACCGAATTTTCTGCGCTGTTCCCCGCCACCCTGGAACTGTCGATGGCGGCCCTGTTGTTTGCCGGCATTCTCGGACTGCTGGCCGGGGTCATCGCCGCCTTGAAGCGAGGCTCACTGTTTGACCACGGGGTGATGGGCATCTCCCTGGCGGGTTACTCCATGCCGATTTTCTGGTGGGGTTTGATTCTCATCATGTTCTTCTCGGTGAGCCTGGGCTGGACCCCCGTGTCGGGGCGCATCGACCTGCTGTATGACATCGAGCCCAAAACCGGCTTCATGCTCATCGACACCCTGCTCAGCGACGAACCCGAAGCCTTCTGGGACGCGCTGCACCACATGATCCTGCCTGCGATTGTGCTCGGCACCATCCCGCTGGCAGTGATTGCGCGCATGACCCGCTCTTCGATGCTCGAAGTGCTGCGCGAAGATTACATTCGCACCGCCCGCGCCAAAGGCCTGTCGCCCGCACGCGTGGTGTTTGTGCACGGCCTACGCAATGCCCTGATCCCGGTTCTGACCGTGGTCGGCCTGCAAGTCGGCACCCTGCTGGCCGGCGCCGTACTGACCGAAACCATCTTCTCGTGGCCCGGCATCGGTAAATGGCTGATCGAAGCCATTGGCGCCCGCGACTATCCCGTGGTGCAAAACGGCATCCTGTTAATCGCCTGCCTGGTGATTCTGGTCAACTTCGTGGTGGACATCCTCTACGGCTTTGCCAACCCACGCATCCGCCACCAGCGCTGAGATCCTGACCATGACTACCACACCTACACCCGCAACTGCGGTGGATCAAAGCCTGCTTTATCCCTCGCCTTACAAAGAATTCTGGCACGCGTTTTCACGCAACAAGGGCGCCGTGGCCGGGCTGATTTTCATGAGCATCATCGTGTTCTGCGCGCTGTTTGCGCCGTGGGTTGCCCCGCACAACCCGAGCGAGCAATACCGCGACTTCCTGCTGACGCCACCGGCGTGGCTTGAAGGCGGGCAGATGCAGTTTTTGCTCGGCACTGATGAACTGGGGCGTGACCTGCTGTCCCGACTGATCGAAGGCTCGCGCCTGTCCTTGCTGATCGGCTTGTCATCGGTGGTGATCTCGCTGATTCCGGGCGTGATCCTGGGCCTGTTTGCCGGGTTTTTCCCGCGTTTTCTCGGCCCCGGCATCATGCGCTTGATGGACATCATGCTGGCCCTGCCCTCCTTGCTGCTGGCGGTGGCGATTGTCGCCATCCTCGGCCCTGGCCTGATCAACACCGTGATCGCGATTGCCGTGGTCTCTCTGCCCTCTTATGTGCGCCTGACCCGGGCGGCGGTGATGGGCGAACTGAACCGCGACTACGTGACCGCTGCGCGTCTGGCCGGTGCCAGCTTGCCACGCCTGATGTTCATCACCGTGCTGCCCAACTGCATGGCGCCGCTGATCGTTCAGGCCACGTTGAGTTTCTCCTCGGCGATCCTCGACGCCGCAGCCCTGGGCTTCCTGGGCCTTGGCGTACAACCGCCGACGCCGGAGTGGGGCACGATGCTGGCCTCGGCCCGCGACTACATCGAACGTGCGTGGTGGGTCGTCAGCCTGCCCGGTTTGACCATTTTGCTCAGCGTGCTGGCAATCAACCTGATGGGCGACGGCCTGCGCGATGCGCTAGACCCGAAACTCAAGAACGCCGCCTGAGGAGATTCCCATGTCACTGTTAGAAATCAAGAATCTCAACGTCCGTTTTGGCGACGCCCACGCGGTGCCGGTGGTCGACGGCTTGAGTGTGTCGGTGGATAAAGGCGAAGTATTGGCCATCGTTGGCGAGTCGGGATCGGGTAAATCCGTGACCATGATGGCGCTGATGGGGCTGATCGAGCACCCCGGCATCGTCACCGCCGACGCGCTCAACTTCGACGGCCAAAACATGCTGAGCCTCAGCGCCCGTCAACGCCGCAAAATCGTCGGCAAAGACATGGCGATGGTCTTTCAAGACCCGATGACCGCGCTCAACCCCAGTTACACCGTGGGTTTTCAAATTGAAGAAGTGCTGCGCCTGCACCTGAAAATGTCCGGCAAAGCCGCACGCAAGCGCGCCATCGAGCTATTGGAAAAAGTCGAAATACCCGGCGCCGCCAGCCGTATGGACGCCTACCCGCATCAACTGTCCGGTGGCATGAGCCAACGCGTGGCCATTGCAATGGCCATTGCCGGCGAGCCAAAACTGCTGATCGCGGACGAACCGACCACCGCGCTCGATGTGACCATTCAAGCCCAGATCATGGACTTGCTGCTTAACCTGCAACGCGAACAGAACATGGGCCTGGTGCTGATCACCCACGACTTGGCCGTGGTGGCCGAAACCGCCCAGCGCGTGTGCGTGATGTACGCCGGGCAAGCGGTGGAAGTCGGTCAGGTGCCGGGGCTGTTTGATGTGCCCGCGCACCCGTACAGCGAAGCCTTGCTGGCAGCCATCCCGGAACACAGCATGGGTGCGGCGCGCCTGGCGACGTTGCCCGGCATCGTGCCGGGGCGTTACGACCGCCCGCAAGGCTGCCTGCTGTCGCCGCGCTGCCCGTATGTACAAGACACATGCCGCCAACAACGCCCTGCGCTGGAGACTAAAGCTCACAGCCAGGTGCGCTGCTTCTTCCCCTTGAATCAGGAGGTGGCGTAATGACTGTCGTTCTTACTGCCCGTGACCTAACCCGCCATTACGAAGTGTCCCGTGGCATGTTCAAAGGCCACGCCCTGGTGCGTGCCCTCAATGGCGTGTCGTTTGAACTTGAAGCCGGTAAAACCCTGGCCGTGGTCGGCGAGTCGGGGTGCGGCAAGTCCACCCTCGCCCGCGCGCTGACGCTGATTGAAGAGCCGTCCTCCGGCTCGCTGAAAATCGCCGGTCAAGAGGTGGCAGGCGCCAACAAGGCCGAGCGCAAGCAACTGCGCAAAGACGTGCAGATGGTGTTTCAAAGCCCTTATGCCTCGTTGAACCCACGCCAGAAAGTCGGTGATCAACTGGCCGAGCCGCTGCTGATCAATACCCGACTCAGCGCCAGCGAGCGCCGGGAAAAAGTGCAGGCCATGATGAAGCAAGTGGGGTTGCGCCCTGAGCACTACCAGCGCTACCCGCACATGTTTTCGGGGGGCCAGCGCCAGCGTATCGCCCTGGCGCGCGCCATGATGCTGCAACCCAAAGTGCTGGTGGCAGACGAGCCGACTTCCGCCCTCGACGTGTCGATTCAGGCCCAAGTGCTCAACCTGTTCATGGACTTGCAGCAGGAGTTCAACACCGCTTACGTGTTCATCTCGCACAACCTGGCGGTGGTGCGGCACGTAGCGGACACGGTTTTGGTGATGTACCTCGGTCGTCCGGTGGAGATGGGGCCAAAAGAAGAAATCTACACCCGCCCCCTGCACCCTTACACCCAGGCGCTGCTGTCGGCGACCCCGACCATCCACCCGGACCCGCTGAAGCCGAAAATCAAAATTGTGGGTGAACTGCCCAACCCTTTGAACCCGCCCTCGGGATGCGCCTTCCACAAGCGCTGCCCGTATGCGACCGACTTTTGCAGCACCCATGAACCGCCGTTACGGCTGCTGGATAACCGCCAAGTGGCGTGCCATCACGCCGAACAATTCCTACAGAGCTAAGCGTCTTTCGTAGGCGCTGCCGCAGGTTGCGATCAAGCACGCAGCCTGCGGCGTTCGGGTTCCTGGTTTCGACGGCATGGCCGCCGAGTGCCTCGTGTGAGTTGTCTGCGCCAACCGTTGGTTATTCGGCTCAGTACTGACCTTCGCTGGCTTTGCCGTGATCGACACTGTCGTCGTCCTGACGATCGGTCTTGCCGTCTCCGTCATTCGTGGCGCTGTCGGCCGAGTCGTCATCACCGTCAACCTGATCATCATCCCCGGAGCTGCCGCCCTGACCCTGGTCTCCAGGTTCAGACTCCGATTTAAAGATGGCGTGCAATGTAGGGCCTGCAACACCGTTCGCTGAAACGCCAGCAGCCGGATGGGTCAGTGGATTGCTCGCCCAGGCTGGCGAACTGCTGATCGTTATAAACACCAGCACTTTGAGCAACAACACAGCGCGTTGATAAAGCTTCATGGGGAATTCCATCCTAGGGTGAGAAACGTCCTGTAACGCTAGTCCGTCTTCCTCGCCTTCGCCAAGCGAGCGTCCATAAAAAAAGCGAAGCCCCCCGGATCATGCTGATCGGCTCAAGGCGACTGCAATCGGTAGGCGCAAACTTGCGCCTACCGATTGCAGTGACATGTCCCTTGATAGATCAGCAAAACCCAAAGGCTTCGCTTTTTTCAAACAGGCTCGCAGGCCTTAGTGGTGCTCACGCGTTGCGCGGAACTTCACATCAGGCCAGCGCTCTTCCATCAGCGCCAGGTTGACGCGGGTCGGCGCCAGGTACGTCAGGTGACCACCACCATCAATCGCGAGGTTTTCGACCGCTTTGATCTGGAACTCTTCAAGCTTCTTCTTATCGCTGCACTCAATCCAGCGCGCCGAGTACACGGTGATCGGCTCGTAGGAGCATTCCACTTTGTATTCGCCTTTCAGACGGCTGGCCACCACGTCGAATTGCAGTACACCGACGGCGCCCAAGATGATGTCGTTGCTGCGCTCCGGGAAGAACACCTGCGTGGCGCCCTCTTCGGCCAGTTGCTGCAAGCCCTGACGCAGTTGCTTGGATTTGAGCGGATCGCGCAGACGCACACGACGGAACAGTTCCGGCGCAAAGTGCGGGATGCCGGTAAAGCCCAGCACTTCGCCTTCGGTGAAGGTGTCGCCGATCTGAATGGTGCCGTGGTTATGCAGGCCGATGATGTCGCCCGCGTAGGCTTCTTCGAGCTGTTCACGCTCAGAAGAGAAGAACGTCAGCGCATCGCCAATGCGGATGTCTTTGCCGGTCCGTACGTGGCGCATTTTCATGCCCTTTTCGTACTTGCCCGAGCAAATACGCATAAAGGCGATACGGTCACGGTGTTTAGGGTCCATGTTTGCCTGGATCTTGAACACGAAGCCGCTGAATTTCTCTTCGGTCGGCTCCACTGTGCGCTCGTTGGCCACACGCGGCAGCGGCTCAGGGGCCCAATTGACCACAGCGTCGAGCACGTGATCGACACCGAAGTTGCCCAACGCCGTACCGAAGAACACCGGTGTCAGTTGGCCATCGAGGAATTCTTGCTGGTTGAACTCATGGCACGCGCCCTGAACCAGTTCCAGCTGATCGACAAAGCGCTGGTACTCATCACCCAAGTGGGCGCGGGCTTCGTCAGAATCGAGTTTCTCGATGATTTTGACTTCGGTGCGCTCGTGGCCGTGACCGGCGGTGTAAACGATGATGTAGTCGTCTGCCAGGTGGTACACGCCTTTGAAATCGCGGTAGCAGCCAATCGGCCAGGTGATCGGCGCAGCTTTGATTTTCAGTACGGCTTCGATCTCATCCAACAGCTCGATAGGGTCGCGAATGTCGCGGTCCAGTTTGTTGATGAAGCTGACAATCGGCGTGTCACGCAGGCGGCATACGTCCATCAGGGCGATGGTGCGCGGCTCAACCCCTTTACCGCCATCGAGCACCATCAGCGCCGAGTCGACAGCGGTCAACGTGCGGTAGGTGTCTTCCGAGAAGTCTTCGTGGCCCGGGGTATCGAGCAGGTTGATCATGTGGTCGCGATACGGGAACTGCATGACCGACGTGGTAATCGAAATACCCCGTTGCTTCTCCATTTCCATCCAGTCGGAGGTGGCATGGCGGTCGGACTTTCGCGATTTCACCGTACCGGCCACAGCAATGGCCTTGCCCATCAGCAAGAGTTTCTCGGTGATGGTGGTCTTACCCGCATCGGGGTGGGAAATGATGGCGAAAGTGCGGCGTTTCGCGACTTCGGCGGCCTGGTTGGTCATGGGAAATCGCCTGACGATTGATTCAAAAAAGGGCGCGGATTATAGCTCAAATCAGGCATCAACAGCCACCGTTGGTACCCTGGATGTGATCACAAGGGTGGCAATATGCCGTAAATAATGTGAACCTTTTAAACGGTGGAGGCGTCCACTCTCCTGATACGACATCGCGTCAGGGGCTGAAATATCAGCAAGTTAGCCTGACGAGGCTGCGCTAATGACAGGCGATGCCGGCGTTTACTCTGCCCCCGCCTGTTGCTCTTCGCGAACCCATTGTCGGCAGCCAGGAATGGCCTTGCCACACGAGAATGTGTCCGCCGACTGAAATAAAAAGGAGTCCGCCTGTGGCTAATCGCTATGGAAAAGGGCTTATAGGATGCGTGGCAGTTGTCGCCCTCCTGGCCCTGTTGGTCCATTGGATCGGCATCAGCACTATCGAACACTATCAAGATGATTTGTTGTTCTACCTGCAAGCCCATCTGTACCTCGTACTCGCTTCAATGCTCGCCGCCCTCCTCGTAGGGATACCCGCTGGCATTTTCCTCAGCCGACCTTCAATGGCCGGACGTGCGGAACGCTTCATGCAAGTCTTCAACATTGGTAACACCGTGCCACCGCTGGCCGTTTTGGCCATTGCGCTGGGCTTTTTAGGGATCGGTAGCGGTCCCGCCATCTTCGCCCTGTTTCTCGCCTCGTTGCTGCCCATTGTGCGCAACACCTATGAAGGCCTGAAAAACGTACAGGGTTCACTCAAAGAAGCCGCCGTCGGCATCGGCATGACCCCGCGCCAAGTGCTATGGCGGGTCGAACTGCCCAATGCCGTGCCCATCATCATGGGTGGCATCCGGGTCGCGCTGGCGATCAACGTCGGCACCGCGCCCTTGGCGTTCCTGATCGGCGCCAACAGCCTGGGCAGCCTGATTTTCCCTGGCATTGCCTTGAACAACCAACCGCAACTGATCCTCGGCGCCGCCTGCACTGCGCTGCTGGCACTGCTGCTCGACGGCCTGGTGATACTCATCAGCCGCCTTTGGTTGGAACGCGGCCTGCGACCTGCTTAAGGTCTGGCTGAGCAAAGGAAAAACCATGAAAAAAATAAGCTTGTTTTTAGGCTGCATCCTGCTGTTCGCAGGAATGGTCCAAGCCGCAGAAAAACCGTTGATTCGCATCGGGGCGCGAGTGTTCACCGAGCAAACCCTGCTCGCTGAAATCACCTCGCAATACCTCAACAGCAAAGGCTACAACGCCCAAGTGACGGGCGGTCTGGGCAGCAGCCTGGCGCGCTCGGCGCATGAGTCCGGGCAACTGGACATGGTGTGGGAATACACCGGCGTGTCGCTGGTGGCCTACAACCACATCACCGACAAACTCGACAGCCAGCAATCCTACGACCGCGTTAAAGAACTCGACGCCAAAAAAGGCCTGATCTGGCTGCACCCTTCCAAGTTCAGCAACACCTACGCCTTGGCCCTGCCGCAAAAAGTGGCCGAAGCCTTCCCGCAGATCAACACCGTCAGCGACCTGAACAAGGCCCTGCGTGAGCCGCAAAACAAAGAGGCACTGGTGGCGCTGGACACCGAGTTCGCCAACCGCTCTGACGGTTTGCTGGGCATGGTCAAGCTGTACGACATGGACCTGACCCGCCGCAACATCCGTCAGATGGACGCGGGCCTGGTCTACACCGCGCTGAAAAACGGCCAGGTGTTTGCCGGTCTGGTCTACACCACCGACGGCCGGTTGAGCGCCTTCAACCTCAAGTTGCTGGACGACGACCTGCATTACTTCCCCGACTACACCGCAGCGCCGGTGGTGAGCAAAGCCTACCTCGACGCGCACCCGGACCTGGAAGGGCTGCTCAAGCCGCTGGCGGATCTGTTTGACGACGAAACCATGCGCCAGCTCAACGCCAAGGTCGACGTCGATCACGAAAGCCCGTCCAAAGTCGCCGCAGCGTTTCTGCGCCAACATCCACTGAACTGAGGAGAAGACATGGAATTTTTAAACGCCTTTTCCCACATGGATTGGTCGCTCGTACTGCATCTGACCTGGCAGCACATCACCTTGGTCGGCATCGCCGTGACCTTGGCCATTGTTGTCGGTGTGCCACTGGGGGTGCTGATGACGCGCTTTCCGACACTGGCCGGACCACTGCAAGCCAGCGCCACCGTGCTGCTGACCATCCCCTCCATTGCCCTGTTTGGCCTGCTGCTGCCGTTCTACTCCAAGTTTGGCCAGGGCCTTGGGCCGATGCCGGCCATCACCGCCGTGTTCCTGTATTCGCTGTTGCCCATCATGCGCAACACCTTCCTCGCCCTGACGGGTGTGGAACCGGGTATTCGTGAAGCCGCCCGTGGCATCGGCATGACCTTCGGCCAGCGCCTGCGCATGGTTGAACTGCCGATCGCGGTGCCCGTGATTCTGGCCGGTGTACGCACCGCCGTGGTCATGAACATTGGTGTCATGACCATCGCTGCCACCATCGGTGCCGGTGGCCTGGGTGTACTTATTCTTGCTGCAATCAGCCGTAGCGACATGTCGATGCTCATTGTCGGCGCGGTATTGGTCAGTGTGCTGGCCATCATCGCCGACCTGCTTTTGCAATGGCTGCAACGCTCGCTGACTCCAAAAGGACTGCTCAAATGATCGAACTTCAAAACCTCAGCAAAACCTTCCAAAGCAACGGCAAAGACGTCAAAGCCGTGGACTCGGTAAACCTGACCGTCAACGAAGGCGAAATCTGCGTGTTCCTCGGGCCTTCGGGTTGCGGCAAGAGCACCACACTGAAAATGATCAACCGCCTGATCAAGCCCACCTCGGGCAAGATTTTGATCAACGGCGAAGACACCACCGACCTCGACCCGGTGACCTTGCGCCGCAACATCGGCTACGTGATCCAGCAGATCGGTCTGTTTCCCAACATGACCATCGAAGAGAACATCACCGTGGTCCCGCGCCTGCTGGGCTGGGACAAGCAAAAGTGCCACGAACGGGCACGCGAGCTGATGAGCATGATCAAGCTCGAACCCAAGCAATACCTGCATCGTTACCCGCGTGAATTGTCGGGCGGCCAGCAGCAGCGTATCGGCGTGATCCGCGCCTTGGCGGCGGATGCCCCGCTGCTGCTGATGGACGAACCGTTCGGTGCGGTTGACCCGATCAATCGCGAGATGATCCAGAACGAGTTCTTCGAGATGCAACGGGCGCTGAACAAGACCGTGATCATGGTCAGCCACGACATCGACGAAGCGATCAAGCTGGGCGACAAAATTGCCATCTTCCGGGGCGGCAAACTGTTGCAGATGGACCACCCGGACACCTTGCTGGCCCACCCGGCCGACGAATTTGTCAGCAACTTCGTGGGTCAGGACAGCACGCTTAAACGCCTGCTGCTGGTCAAGGCCGAAGACGCAGCCGACAACGCGCCATCGGTCAGCCCTGAGACGCCCGTGGGCGAAGCACTGGAGCTGATGGACGAACTCGACCGTCGGTACGTCGTGGTCACCTGCGCCGACAACAAAGCACTGGGTTATGTACGTCGCCGCGACCTGCATCGCCAGACCGGCACCTGCGGCCAATACCTGCGCCAGTTCACCGCGACGGCGGCCTCCGAAGAACACCTGCGCATCCTGCTGTCGCGCATGTACGAATTCAACCGCTCGTGGTTGCCGGTGATGGACGCCGACTGTGTGTTCCAGGGTGAAGTGACCCAGGAATCCATTGCGGCGTACCTGAGTTCGGGCCGTTCACGCGGGGCTAAAACCAGCATCGTGTCACCCGCCGAAACCGCACTGGCTTAAGCGCCATAGCCTGATCACTGTAGGGGCGAGCACGCTCGCGCCTACAGCTGATATCCCGCCTCAAATGCCTGTTGATGGAACATCCCTACGTCATCAATGTCGGTTAGTTAAATAGCTGTCATTGAACCCGCGACGAACGCGTACATAAACGCGACATTTGTTGTTGCTCAATGCGCAATCACCCCCTACAGTTCGCGCCGAACATCCATGCTGGAAACGATCCATCCGGCTCAAGTACTGACGACGAGACAGCAAGGTTCATTTACCTTTTTTGCTTTCGGCGGACATGCCTTGGGAAGTAGGCGAACCAAAGTGGGGATACGGAGGATGTTCAGTTGCACCCATTGATTGATGACGTTTGCCACTAGGAGTCCCACAGCATGTCGATTCAGGTCGAAGACTATTACGCGCGCGAAACCTTCCAAAAAATGAAGGCGTTCGCTGACACCCAGGAAACCCCGTTCGTGGTGATCGACACCGCGATGATCAGCAAAGCCTATGACGATCTGCGGGCCGGCTTTGATTTCGCCAAGGTGTACTACGCCGTCAAGGCCAACCCGGCCGTCGAAATCATTGATTTGCTGCGCGACAAGGGTTCGAACTTCGACATCGCGTCGATCTACGAGCTGGACAAAGTCATGGCCCAAGGCGTCGGCCCCGAGCGCATCAGCTACGGCAACACGATCAAAAAATCCAAAGACATTCGTTACTTCTACGACAAAGGCGTGCGCCTGTTCTCCACCGACTCCGAAGCCGACTTGCGCAACATTGCCAAAGCCGCCCCCGGTTCAAAGGTGTATGTGCGCATCCTGACCGAAGGCTCGACCACGGCTGACTGGCCTTTGTCCCGCAAGTTTGGCTGCCAGACCGACATGGCCATGGACTTGCTGATTCTGGCCCGTGACCTGGGCCTGGTGCCCTACGGCATTTCGTTCCACGTGGGGTCGCAACAGCGCGACATCAGCGTGTGGGACGCTGCCATTGCCAAGGTCAAAGTGATCTTCGAGCGCCTGAAAGAAGAAGACGGCATCGTGCTCAAGCTGATCAACATGGGCGGTGGCTTCCCGGCCAACTACATCACCCGCACCAACAGCCTGGAAACCTACGCCGAAGAAATCATTCGCTTCCTCAAAGAAGACTTCGGCGACGACCTGCCAGAAATCATTCTGGAGCCGGGTCGTTCGCTGATCGCCAACGCGGGTATTCTGGTCAGCGAAGTGGTGCTGGTGGCACGCAAATCGCGCACCGCCGTCGAGCGTTGGGTGTACACCGATGTCGGTAAATTTTCGGGCCTGATCGAAACCATGGACGAAGCCATCAAGTTTCCGATCTGGACTGAGAAGAAAGGCGAAATGGAAGAAGTCGTGATCGCCGGGCCAACGTGCGACAGCGCCGACATCATGTACGAGAACTACAAATACGGCCTGCCGTTGAACCTGGCCATTGGTGACCGGCTGTACTGGTTGTCGACCGGTGCTTACACCACCAGCTACAGTGCTGTTGAATTCAATGGCTTCCCGCCGCTGAAGTCGTACTACCTGTAAGCCTCAACGCTTAAAAAACCCATGACACGTCATGGGTTTTTTTATACCTGCGCTCTGTGCTCAATGGCACAGGGTGCGTTCAAGCTCAAAACGCTCAAAACGCCTAAGGCTGCGCCAACGCGCGGATTCTGGGATCGGGCGCGCTGGCCAGGGTCTGATGCGCCACGGCAAGAAACTTGCTATTACCGCCCGCCAACGCTCGCTCGAACCACACCAGCGCTTCGTCTATCTGGCCAGCCTCGGCCAGCACCGACGCATGACTGAACTGCCCGCGAAAATCCCCACCTTGGGCCGAGCATTTGTACCAGTGCCGCGCCGCATCCAGATCCTGGGCACAAAACTGTCCGCCCTCCAGATACCGCCCCACCAGGTTCATCGACTTGGCATGCCCCCGCTCTGCCGCCTGCCGGTAGAGCGCCAGCGCGGCGGGCTGGTTCTCGATCACCCCGCGCCCGGTGGCCAGCAAATTGGCGTAGTTGTACATCGCCCAGTCCAGCCCGGCTTCGGCCGCCTGGCGGTATTCAAGGCTGGCCAACGCCCAATCAACCGGCCCGCCCCAACCCAGTTCCCAGCAACGACCCAGCATGTTGCGCGCCATCAGGTGACCGCCGTTGGCGGCAATTTGAAACCAGCGTTTGGCCAGCACCGCGTCGCGCTCAATCCCTTGCCCGTCGAGCAAGATCTGGCCCAACAAGGCTTGGCCATCGACGATGCCTTGTTTGGCGGCGATCAGAATCGCCTGCGCCGCGCGAGCCGGGTTTTCAGTGAGCATGGCGCGCAACTGCTCGCCATCGAGCACTTCTTCGCGGCGCAATTGGAAAGGCATGACTTACACCTCAACCCAGCGGCGCAGCAGGTTGTGGTAAGTGCCGGTGAGCTGGATCAGTGAGGGGTGGTCGGGCACGTCACGGGTCAGTTGCTGAATCGCGCCGTCCATTTCATACAGCAGGGTGCGCTGACTGTCTTCGCGCACCAGGCTCTGGGTCCAGAAGAACGACGCAAAGCGCGTCCCGCGCGTGACCGCGTTGACCTTGTGCAGGCTCGTGCCGGGGTACAGCACCATATCGCCCGCCGGGAGCTTCACCTGACGCACGCCGTAAGTGTCCTGAATCACCAGTTCGCCGCCGTCGTAATCTTCGGGGTCACTGAAGAACAGCGTCGCCGACAGGTCGGTGCGCACCCGTTCCGGGTTGCCCTTGGGCTGGCGCACGGCATTGTCGATATGAAAGTCGAAACTGCCGCCCGCCGTGTAGCAATTGAGCAACGGCGGAAACACTTTGTGCGGCAACGCAGCGGACATGAACTGCGGGTTCTGCCACAGCCGATCAATCATGGCGGCGCCGATTTCTTTGGCCAGCGGATGGCCTTCGGGCAATTGCAGGTTGTGTTTGGCTTTGGCCGACTGAAACCCGGCGGTGATTTTGCCGTCAGCCCAATCGGCCTGCGCCAGCGCCTCGCGTATGCGCAGTACTTCTTCACGGGAGAACAAGCCGGGAATATGCAGCAGCATGGCGCAGTACCTGATAGCAAAGGGATGGCAATGGTATTGATTCTTATTGATCGTGTAAAACCCTGATCGGACCTAGAGACGAACGAGTGTGAAAAAACCGTAAAGCAAAACTGTAAAGAATGTAAATTTCGCGCTAATAGTAATTGCTCTCAATTGATACAAGGAATTGTTTGCACTATATTTCGCGGCTCAAATTCTGGGGGAAGGGATCTTCACATGTCGCGCCAACCAATAAAAATACCTGTCAGCTCACCGCGCTTACTGGCTTCGGCCATCGGTGTAGCAATCACCGCAACCTCTGCTGCACACATGGCACAGGCGGCTGAAAGCACCGAAAGCAAAACACAGAGCAACAGTATTTCCCTGGGCGCGACCACGGTGACGGGTGAGCAGCAAGCACAGTCGTATCAGACCGAAAAAGGCAGCTCGCAGAAATACACCGCCCCGCTGGTGGACACCCCGCGTTCCATCACCGTGATCCCGGCGCAAGTGCTGCAAGACACGGCCGCCACATCGCTGCAAGACGCCTTGCGCACCGTTCCGGGTGTGACATTCGGTGCAGGCGAAGGCGGCAACCCGCAAGGCGACCGTCCATTCATTCGCGGGTTTGATGCCCAGGGCGACATGTACCTGGACGGCGTACGTGATGCCGGTGGTCAGACCCGCGAGATCTTTGACGTTGAGTCGATCGAAGTCAGCAAAGGCCCGAACTCCTCAATGGGAGGCCGTGGATCGGCTGGCGGCAGCGTAAACATGGTGAGCAAGACCCCAAAAATGGGCGACTTCCTCAATGGCGGCTTCACTTACGGTTCCGACCAGACCCGCCGTTACACCCTTGATGTAAACCGCCAGTTCCTGGACACCGCAGCGTTCCGTTTGAACCTGATGAGCCACGAGCAAAACGTAGCCGGTCGCGATTCGATCAACTACGACCGTTGGGGCGTAGCACCGTCGCTGACCTTCGGCCTGGGCACTGAAAACCGCCTGAACCTCAGCTACTACCATCTGGAAAGCAACGACTTGCCGGACTCGGGGATTCCATACGGCTACAGCAACAGCTCGAAAACAGCGGCTCACGGACATGACAAACCCGACGATGGCGGCAACAGCAACAACTTCTACGGCCTCAAAGACCGTGACTTCCGCAAGACCCGTGTCGATATCAGCACCGTTTCGTTCGAGCATGACTTTAGCGATGCGATGACCCTGAAGAACACCTTTCGCCACGGCAACACCGGTCAGGACTACATTTTGACCCAGCCGGATGACAGCCAGCACAACGTCAACCAATACGGCACGGTATGGCGCCGCGCGAACTCCCGCGTATCGACGACTGAAACCACCACCAACCAGACAGACCTGTTTGGTAACTTCCAGGTGATGGGCTTCAAGAACACTTATTCCACAGGTGTTGAGTTCACGCGTGAAGAAACCCGCGCCAGCAGCTACAGCATTTACGGCCCAAATGGCCAGCTTCAAGGCAACCCGAAACCGAACGGCTGCACACCGGGCATGGTGGGCACCAGCGGTGGGGTATGTACTTCGCTTGATAACCCAAATCCGAACGATGTGTGGGGTGGTTCCGATTCGCGCAACTACTACGGCACTAACACCGTTGGCGTGACCAAAGCGGCTTACGTCTTCGACACCATTGAGCTTGATCCAAAATGGCTGCTGAACGCAGGTCTGCGTTACGACGCCTTCAGCACTACCGCCAACACCAACTCAGCCACAGGGCGCAGCAAAGCCGAGAACGACAGCCACTTCTTCAACTGGCAAACCGGGCTGGTCTGGAAGCCACTGGATAACGGCAGCGTTTACCTGTCCTACGCCACCTCGGCAACACCCCCCGGCGGCATTGTGGGTGAAGGTGCAGAAGGTAACGCACTGGTTGCACCGGGTAGCACCATCACCAGTGACCTGAAACCCGAAGAGACGGTTAACTACGAACTGGGCACCAAGTGGGATGTGTTCCAGGATCGTCTGTCGTTGACCGCAGCAGTGTTCCGCACCGAGAAGAAAAACACCCGCGTGCTGACTGACTCGTTCACCTACGAAAACGCTGGCGAGTCCCGCGTAGACGGTCTGGAACTGTCGGCCAGCGGTAAGATCACTGACAAATGGCAAGTGTTTGCAGGCTACAGCTACCTGAAAAGCGAGCTGGTTGATCCGGGCAAGAAAGCCAACCGTAATGGCAGCATCAATACCGGCGCGCTGTCGGACAAAGGCAACGAAATGCCTAACACGCCGAAAAACAGCTTCAGCCTGTGGACCACGTATGACGTGACACCCAAGCTGACCGTCGGTGGCGGCGCGTTCTATGTAGACGAGGTCTACGGCGACACCGCAAACACGGTGTACGTCCCCTCTTACACCCGCTACGACGCAATGGCCAGTTACAAGCTGACCAAAAACGTCGACCTGCAACTGAACGTGCAAAACCTGACCGACAAGACGTACTACGACAAAGCCTACGCTGCGCACTTCGCCAGCCAGGCCGCAGGCCGTACCGCCTTGTTGACCACCAGCTTCCACTTCTAAGAAACACACGTTAGCCACACAAAGCCCCGCCCATCCAATGGCCGGGGCTTTTGTGTGAAAGCCTCAGGGCTTGACGTTGATGACGTCAGGCCTGTGGCGTAAAACACGCATTCAATTGAGCAAGCAAGGCGGCCGTTGTGTTCAAGAAAACACTGTTTCAGTTGCACTGGTTTTTCGGGATAACCGCCGGCCTAGTGCTGGCCCTGATGGGCATTACCGGTGCGACCGTGTCGTTTCAGGACGAGCTGCTGAACCTGCTCAACCCCTCGGTACTCAAGGTCCAAAAGCTCGACAGCGGCGTATTGCCGCCCGCCGAACTGGTACGCAGAGTCGAAGCCCGCGAAGGCAAGCAAGTGTCGATGCTGTGGGTGGGCGTTGACAGCGACAGTGCCGCCCGCGTGTTCTTCACCCCGCCACCGGGCGAGCGGCGCGGCCAAATGCGCTATGTCGACCCCTACACCGGCGACTATCAAGGCGATGCCACAGGCCAGGATTTCTTCGGCCTGATGCTGCAATTGCACCGTTTTCTGGCCATCGGCCAAACCGGTCGCCAGATCACCGGCGCGTGCACCTTGATGCTGATTTTCTTCTGCCTCTCGGGCTTGTACCTGCGCTGGCCGCGTCAGGCGCTGAACTGGCGCGCGTGGCTCACACTGGACTGGGCGAAAAAAGGCCGCAGTTTCAACTGGGACTTGCACGCAGTGGCGGGCACCTGGTGCCTGATCTTTTACCTGCTGGCGGCACTCACCGGCCTGTCATGGTCCTACGAGTGGTACAACAAAGGCCTGCAACGGCTGTTTTCAGATGCGCCCCACGGTGAGCAACGCAAAGGCGGTCGCGGCCAACCCGGCCCGGCGGGCCCCGCGCCCATCGCCGATTACGCTGCGATCTGGGCCAGCATCCAAAAAGCCGCAGGCCCCGAGCTGAGTCTGTACAACGTGCGCATGCCGCCAGCGGCAGGCCAGCCCGCGACGGTTTTCTACCTGCGCACAGACTCACCCCATGAGCGGGCCTTCAACCAGATCGTGCTCGACCCCGCGACCGGCGTGATCAAAAAACATGAGCGCTACGATGACAAAAGCTACAAGGCGCAGTTGCTGACCAGCATTTACGCCCTGCACGTGGGCAGTTACTGGGGCCTGACCGGGCGCATTCTGGTCACCGTCGCCAGCCTGACCATGCCGCTGTTCTTTATTACCGGCTGGTTACTGTACCTGGACCGTCGTCGCAAAAAGCGTCACGTCAAACAGGCGCGCCAGGGTTTTGCAGAGCTGCGCAGCGATGCGCCTTCATGGTTGATCGGCTTCGCCAGCCAGAGCGGCTTTGCCGAGCAACTGGCCTGGCAAACCGCCGGGCAATTGCAGGCCTGCGGCTTGCCTGTACGGGTGCAGCCGCTGTCCGCGCTGACTGTAGATGACGTGCAAAACGCCAGCAACGCGCTGTTTGTTGTCAGCACTTTTGGCGACGGGGAAGCGCCGGACAGCGCCCGCGGGTTTGAACGCAAGGTTGTGGGCCAACCCTTGGCCTTGAATGGCCTCACTTATGGCGTGCTGGCCTTGGGAGATCGCCAATACCCCGACTTCTGCGGTTTTGCCACCCGTATAGAACAGTGGCTAAGCGAGCGTGGCGCACAGTCTTTGTTCAACCCGGTGCACGTCGACAACGGCGATACCTCGGCACTGCAACAATGGCAGCAGCAACTGAGCCAGCTCACCGGTGGCGCGCCCAGCACGCCATGGCAGGCCCCGCGTTACAGCAACTGGACGCTGGAACAGCGAGATCGGCTCAACCCCGGCAGCCTCGGTTCCAGCGCGTACCTGCTGGGGCTTAGCACACCCGACAACAGCCACACGTGGCAGGCGGGTGATTTGGTCGAAGTCCTGCCGCGCCAATGCGCCTGGGCGGTAGAGCACTTTCTCGACGGCTTGGGCCTTGAGCCACACAGCATGGTGCAACTCGACGGGCTGCGTGAAACCCTGGCACAAGCACTCGCCAGTCGCCAACTGCCCGAGAACCGTGGGCATTTGGTGGGCATGCACGCCCAGGCATTGGTCGATGCGCTCATCCCCTTGAACATGCGCGAATACTCCATTGCCTCGATTCCTGAAGACGCAGTGCTGCAATTGATCGTGCGCCAAGAGCGGCATGCCGATGGCAGCCTGGGCATTGGCTCGGGCTGGCTGACCGAACATGCACCCGTGGGTTCAAGCATCAATTTGCGACTGCGGCGCAACAGTGGCTTCCACTTGCCCGAGCAATCGTGCCCCCTGATTTTGCTGGGCAATGGCACCGGACTGGCCGGGTTGCGCAGTCTGTTAAAGGCACGGATTAGCGAAGGGATACAGGACAACTGGCTGTTCTTCGGCGAGCGTAACGCTGCCCATGATTTCTATTGCCGCGAAGAGTTGCAAGGGTGGCTGGCCAACGGGGATCTGGCGCGTCTGGACTTGGCCTTTTCGCGTGATCAAGCGCACAAAGTGTATGTGCAAGACCGCCTGCGCGAATCGGCGGATGAAGTGCGGCGCTGGTTGGCGCAGGGCGCAGCTATTTATATCTGCGGCAGCTTGCAAGGCATGGCAGCGGGTGTGGATCAGGCGTTGATCGACATACTGGGTGCCGAGGCACTGGAGCACCTGATTGAACAGGGGCGTTATCGTCGGGACGTTTATTGATACACAAAGACTGCCTTGAACGAGTTCAAGGCAGTCTTTCGGGGCAACTTAGTTTAGAGCGCTACTCTCAGTCCAAATCTTTTTAACTACTTGTCCTACATTGTCTGAAGAAAAACACTGAGGCTTAGAGCAGTCATGGGTGTAATTACAGGCTTTTTGACAACTGTAGTTAGGATGCTGCTTATTACCCGCATCAATAAAAATGCAAGTATCCGAACTCCCGCCTTCGACTCGACCATTGGAGTTTTTGTCATAACCGACAAATAGACATAAAGCCGACCCACCCCCTATAGGCAGCATGTCACATGTCATCCCCCCCAAAAAAACCGGACCACCACCACACAGCGCGGCCCCAAAAGCCGGTCCAGCAGCGCCAAACAGAACAACCAGGGCACCCAATATATAATTAAAAACAATTTTTCTAATACGACTTCTATACAAACCAATACTCATGATTAATCCCTTAATACAAGAAAAGCGCTGATGTTTGCGCTTTATTAGAGTAGGGAATTAATCAGTGAACAGAGGGAACAATTGTCATAGAAAGTATCTGCGCCAGCCACTCACTTTAATTAACTTTCAGTTACAAAAAGTGCCGCCGAATAATTAATCCGGCGACCACACCACGTTCAAGCCTTCGCCGCCTCCAGTGCGATATCCACCGGTTCTGGACGTTTAATCACGGCATACACCACCGCCGTCAGCACACTGCCCGCCACAATCGCCAGTAAGTACAACAATGCATGGTTAATTGCATTGGGGATCAACATCACAAACAACCCGCCGTGCGGCGCCATTAATTTGCAGCCGAAGTACATCGATAACGCACCGGTCAATGCACCGCCCACCACACTGGCCGGGATCACTCGCAACGGGTCTTTGGCTGCAAACGGAATCGCGCCTTCAGAGATAAAGCACAAACCCAGTACCAGCGCCGCTTTGCCCGCCTCCCGCTCGGTTTGCGCAAATTTACGCCGGGCGATCAATGTGGCAATACCCAAACCAATCGGCGGCACCATGCCCGCGGCCATGGTCGCCGCCATCGGTGCATAACTTTGCGACGCCAACAGCCCCACTGAAAACGCATACGCCGCTTTGTTGATCGGCCCGCCCAAGTCGACGCACATCATCGCGCCCAGCAGCACGCCCAACAAAATAGCGTTGGTGGTGCCCATGCTGTCCAGAAAGTGGGTCAGCCCTTCAAGCATGCCCGCCACCGGTTTACCCACCACGTAGATCATCACCAAGCCCGTAAACAGGCTGGCGAACAGCGGGATGATCAGGATCGGTTTTAATGCCTCAAGACTTTGCGGCAACCGCGCATAACGGTTGATCGCCTTGGCGCAATAACCGGCGATAAAACCGGCAATGATCCCGCCAATAAACCCCGCCCCCAAGGTGCTGGCCAGCAGGCCGCCAATCATCCCCGGCGCAAGGCCCGGACGGTCAGCAATCGAGTAGGCGATGTATCCCGCGAGCAACGGCACCATCAGTTTGAACGCCGCATCACCGCCGATCTGCATCAACGCCGCCGCCAAAGTGCCTGGCTCTTTATACGCCGTGATGCCAAACACGAATGACAACGCGATCAGCAGCCCACCCGCCACCACCATTGGCAACATGAACGACACGCCAGTCAGCAGGTGCTTATACACACCTGTCTTCTCCGATTTGACCGTGCCCGAAGCCCCCGTGGCAGCCGATTCTTGCTGCCCCTCGCTGAGGGCTTTTTTCAGCGTGGCCTCCGATTGCTTGAGCGCGATACCGGTGCCACAACGGTAGATTTTCTTGCCGGCAAAACGCTCGGTCGGCACTTCAATGTCCGCCGCCAGCAACACCACGTCAGCCTCGCTGATGGCCTGGGCGCTCAGCGGGTTGCGTGCGCCCACCGAACCCTGGGTTTCGACTTGCAAGTCATAGCCCAGGCGCTTGGCCGTTTGTTGCAAGGCTTCGGCGGCCATGAAGGTATGCGCCACGCCCGTTGGACACGCCGTGACCGCGACAATTTTGGGCGCGCGGGCAGGCGCCGCAGCCTCGACCACCGCGTCAGCAGCGGCGTACACCTGGGCTTGTTCCACGCCCCGGCGCAATACCCCCTCTACATCTTGCAAGGCCTGGGCCGGGGTGCTTTGAAACACGCGTTTACCGATAAAGCGCTGCATGTCCAGCGGCGTACTGCTCACCACCAGTACCCACTCGGCTTCGTCGATCACCGCTGCCGATAATTGACGCTCAGGGTGCTTGGGGTCATGCACTTCAACGCTGGTGCTCCAACCTTGACGTTGCGCAGCAGCGTCAAGCAACCGGGCACACAGCACGCTGGTCACCATGCCGTTGGGGCAGCCCGTCACAATGGCTAATTTCATGTCCTTGCCTCTTATTCTTCTGTCAGGGAGCGCACGCGCACGCCGCTTTCGAGCGTCGCCAAGTGCGCCGCATCGCTGATACCAAAACCAATCTGGGTGACCGCCATGGCCGCAATCGCCGTGGCGGTGCGCACGGTCTGTTCCGGGGTATGCCCGCTGAGCAGGCCATGCAGCATGCCCGCCAACAGCGAGTCACCTGCGCCCACGGTGCTGGCGACGCTGACCTTGGGTGGCAAGGCCTGAAGTGCCTGACCGTGGCTAAACCAGTTCACACCGTCAGCCCCCTGGGAAATCACCACATGCTCAACGCCTTGCGCTTGCAAACGCGAAGCGGCGGCCACTTGGGATTCAAGGCTGCTGATGTCACAGCTCAGGGCATCGCTGAGTTCTTCGGTGTTGGGCTTTATCAGCCACGGCCCTGCGCTCAAGCCTTGTTTCAAGGCTTCGCCGCTGGTGTCCAGAATCACTTTCAAGCCCATCGCCTTGAGCCGCAGCAGCAAGTGATGCAACCACTGCGCACTGACACCTCGCGGCAAACTGCCCGCCACCACCACCGCGTCATGACTGGCAGCGATCTGGTCGATTTTGTCGATCAGCGCTTGCTGGGCGAATTCACTGACCAGCGGGCCCGGGCCGTTCACGTCAGTGACGCGACCATCGTCTTCGGCCAGTTTGATGTTGCTGCGGATTTCACCCGGCACCCGAATAAAGGCGTCGACAAACCCACGTCGGGCAAACAGGGCGTTGAAAGGCTGTTGATTATCCTCGCCGAGAAAGCCGCTGACGGTCAGCTTGTGGCCAAGATCGGCCAGCACTTGCGCGACGTTGATGCCCTTGCCCGCCGCGTGGGTCAACAGGGCCTGGCTGCGGTTGACTTCGCCGGGCTGCAACTGCGCCACACGCACGGTCAAATCCAGCGCCGGGTTCAGCGTAAGGGTCAGAATCTTGGCCATTAGAGCGCTTCCACCAATGCACGAACTTCATCCGGGCTGCCCACGCTTAACGCGTCGGCGGCCAGGGTTTTAAGGCGATCCATGCTCAACTCTCGCACCCGCGCTTTGACTTCCGGGATGCTGCGGGCCGAGACGCTCAATTCATCCACGCCCAACCCCACCAGCACGGGAACGGCCAGCGGGTCTGCCGCCAACTCGCCACACACACCCACCCATTTGCCGTGGGCATGGGCCGCACGCACGGTGATGTCGATCAGTTGCAACACCGCCGGGTGCAAGCCATCGGCCTGCGCCGACAGGGTCGGGTGACCACGGTCGATGGCCAGGGTGTATTGCGTCAGGTCGTTGGTGCCGACGCTGAAAAAATCCACCTCTTTGGCCAGCACCGGGGCCAGCAACGCGGCCGAAGGCACCTCGATCATGATCCCCAGCTGCAAGTCGGCCACGGGGATTTCCTGGCGCAGACGTTCGGTCATGTCCCGCGCTGCACGCCATTCCGCGACGCTGCCGACCATGGGGAACATGATGCGCAGCGGGCGGTTGTCTGCCGAACGCAGCAAGGCGCGCAACTGTCCTTCCATCACCTGCGGGCGTTGCAGCGTGAGGCGGATACCGCGCACGCCCAAAAACGGGTTTTCTTCTTTATCAATCGGCCAGTACGGCAGCGGCTTGTCACCGCCCACGTCCAGAGTGCGCACCACCAAAGGGCGACCGTCGAGACCGTCGAGCACGCGGCGATATTCGGCCTCTTGCGTGGCTTCATCCGGCGCTTGGGAATGGGCCATGAAAATCAGTTCGGTGCGCAGCAAACCGATGCCCTCGGCACCCTGCTCGACAGCATTGGCCACGCCCTTGCTCTCGCCGATGTTGGCAAACACTTCGACCGCATGCCCGTCGCGGGTCACCGCAGGCGCGTGACGCAATGCGCTGGCGGCCTGCAAGCGTTGTTCACGGCTGTCACGCTCTTGCGTGGCGCGCTGTAACGCGTCGGCGTCCGGGGCAACGTGCAGGCGGCCACGCTGTCCATCTATCAGTAGCTGGGTGCCTGGCGCGAGCAACAGCACCGCGTCCCCCGCACCGACCAGCGCCGGGATGCCCAAGGCACGGGCGACAATGGCGCTGTGGGCCGTGGCGCCGCCGCGGGCGGTCAAAATACCCGCGACCCGGGCTGGATCAAGGCGCGCCACATCAGAGGGACCGACCTCATCCATCACCAGCACATAAGGCTGCTCGGGTTCGGCTGGCGTTTCGATGCCACACAGTTGGGCCAGCACACGGCGGCCGATGTCGCGCAAATCGGCGGCACGCTCGGCCAGCAACGCATCCTGCAACGACTCCTGTTGACGCGCTGCGGCTTCGATCACCGACATCCACGCCGCTTCTGCGCTTTCGCCTTGCTTCAAACGGTTGTCGACTTCATCGCTCAGCTCGGGATCGTCGAGCATTTCCTGATGGGTAATAAAGATTTCGCGAATGGCTTTGGACGGGCTGCGTTGAATCAGACCTTCAATGTCCTGTCGCACCTGAGCCAATGCGTTGTGCAAGCGCTCGCGCTCCACCACTGATGACTCGCCGCGCAGCGGGTAGTCGAAGGTTTGTAACACCTGGATATGCGCTGGCCCCACGGCGATGCCGGGCGCTGCCGCGATGGCGTGAATGACGCTGCCAGCCGCCGGGGCGCTGATGACTTGCGCAATGTCGGCAACGGCCGGGGCCGCTTCGCTGACCGCAGGCAACGGTTCAACGTCTTCGCCCAGACCCTCTTCAATCGCCGCTAAAATCGCCGGTAACGCGTCGTCGGCCACGCTCGGTTCGGCCACAAACTCGAGCACTTGCCCACGCCGAGCGCCCAGACTCAGCAGTTTGCTTAGGCTCTTGGCCGATACTGGCGACTCATGGCCGCCGACGATGCTGACGCGAATGTCACCGTCAAACCGCTTGGCCAGCTGCGCAAGGATTTTTGCCGGGCGCGCATGCAGCCCGTGGGCGTTGGCCAAGGTGATGCGCGCACTTGGCCAGTCAGCGGGCAGTTCGCCGCCCAACACTTCAAGCACGGCACGCCGACTGGTGGCACTGCCCAGTTCGTGACCGCGCCCCTCAATCAGCAAGGCGCACAAGCGTTCGAGCAGTGCCTGATGCGCTTCACCCAGACTGGCCAGGCAGAATAGGCCACTGAGCGGTTTGCCCAGGTAGCGGATCGGTTTATCGGGCGTGACGAACGCCAACCCCGGACGCTTGACCGTTTGCTCGCTGTGCAACCACCACAGGCCATCGCCCAGCGGCAGCGCTTCAACTTGTTGCAATACGGCGGCAAAGCCATTGCTTACGCAATCGGCCTGGCGCAATAAACGGGCACCGCGCCACACCAACTCTTCAAAGTCGTCTGCCGACACACCCAGGCCAATCATTTGCGCATCAAGCGCCAGCTCTTGCGGTGCGCCTTGCAACAGTTTGAGCAAGGCTTCAGCAGAACTGGCGCGACGCAGGGCTTCGCCCAGATCGGTTTCACCCAAGGCACGGGTCAACAGTTGCAATAAACGCAGGTGTTCATCGGACTTGGCGGCAATGCCAATCGCCAGATAGACCATTTGCCCATCGCCCCAGTCCACCCCTTCGGGGAACTGCAACAAACGCACACCGGTGGTGAACACCAGGTCGCGGGTGTCGGGAGTGCCATGAGGGATGGCAATGCCCTGGCCCAGAAAAGTCGAACCTTGAGCCTCACGCGCTCGCAAACCGTCCAGATAGCCCTCGGCCACCAATCCGTCGGCGACCAGTTTATCGGCGAGTAATTGCAACGCAGCAGACTTATCCACAGCCGATTGACCCATGGATATCTGCTCTATGGTGAGCTCAAGCATGCGTTCTCCTTATCCGGCGCTCCGTGGCACCCGGTATTGTTTTGAATTTAATCAGCTTAGGCCGCCCGCCCCTCAATAGGTCACCCGATGTGTGGCAAGCACATCCATACAGGGGCTTACGGCTACAAAACACGCCTGCTGAAACGTTTAATCATGAATGTGCGGCACGTTACTGCATAATCGCTCGCGCTTGAAGCCCAACCTGTCGCATTGATCAGCGTCATGTGGACGAGGCTGCAAAAAAATACAGTAGCGATAAGGCAGACGATGGTCGGCTGCCTTTATCGGGTAGGATTGGCCAGAATGTCGACATGTACTACAAAAAATAAGGAATTATCGGCGTGAAGCTCAGCGATATCGCTCAACTGGCAGGTGTTTCCGTGACCACCGCCAGCTATGTCATCAATGGCAAAGCTGAACAGCAACGCATCAGCAGCACGACGGTGGAGCGCGTACGCGCGGTGGTCGAGGCGCATGGTTTCACCCCTAACCCGCAAGCCGCAGGTTTGCGCAGCCGGCATACCCGCACGCTGGGTTTTATCCTGCCCGACCTTGAAAACCCCAGTTACGCGCGCATTGCCAAGCAACTCGAACAAGGTGCCCGCGCCCGTGGCTATCAATTGCTGATCGCCAGCTCCGACGACGCTCCCGACAGCGAACGCCAACTGCTCAAGCTGTTCCGCGCCCGACGATGCGACGCCCTGTTTGTGGCCAGTTGCCTGCCAGCAGAAGACGACAGTTACCGTCAACTGCAAGACTTGGGCATGCCCATTATCGCGATTGACCGCACGATGCAGCCCGAACGGTTTTGCTCGGTGATCAGTGATGACTGTGAAGCCAGCCTGCAGCTGACCCGTAGTGTGTTAAAGCCCATGCCACGGCAAATCGCCCTGATCGGCGCGCGCCCGGAACTGAGCGTGAGTCAGGCACGGGCGGCGGGTTTCAAACAGGCGCTGGAAGGTTTTGAAGGCGACGTACTGATTGAGCATGGCACCGCGTTCAGCCGCGAATGCGGGCGACGCATGATTGATGATTTGCTGGCGCGCCTGGGGCATTTTCCTGAAGCGCTGGTCACAACCTCTTACGTGCTGCTGCAAGGGATGTTTGATGCCTTGCTCGATCACCCGGAGCACAAAGCACCTACGCGTCTCGCCACCTTCGGCGACACGCAGTTGCTGGACTTCTTGCCCTTGCCGGTGAATGCCATGGGCCAACAGCATCAGTTGATCGCCGAAACGGCACTCAATCTCGCTCTGGCCGCCATTGAAGAGCAACGTTACGCACCCGGTATCCACGCCATTGCACGTAACTTCAAACAGCGTATTGATCAGGTTTAAGCATGCAACTGATCGACACCCACACCCACCTCGACTTCCCCGACTTTGACGCCGACCGTACGCCGTTGCTGGCGCGCAGTCGGGCATTGGGGGTGGAGCGCATGGTGGTGCTGGGGGTCGATCAGCGTCACTGGCAACGGGTGTGGGATCTGGTACAAACCGACCCTCATTTGTATGCCGCGTTTGGCTTGCACCCGGTGTATCTGAATGAGCATCGCCCTGAGCACCTCACTGAGCTGAGGGCATGGCTGACCCGGCTGGACGGGCATGCGCAGCTGTGTGCGGTGGGTGAAATCGGCCTCGATTACTTTCTCCCGCAACTGGACCGCGACGCTCAACAGCGCTTGTTTGAAGGTCAGTTGCAGTTGGCCGCAGACTTTA
The DNA here is from genome assembly GCF_049896545.1 of Pseudomonas sp. TWR3-1-1. Classification (NCBI taxonomy): domain Bacteria; kingdom Pseudomonadati; phylum Pseudomonadota; class Gammaproteobacteria; order Pseudomonadales; family Pseudomonadaceae; genus Pseudomonas; species Pseudomonas sp. TWR3-1-1. The sequence goes on along the minus strand of NZ_JAFCUO010000001.1, from coordinate 277,905 downwards.
ATCTGCCAGCGCTGCTGCACGTGCGCCGCAGCCATGCGCAGGTGATTGCCACACTCAAGCGTTTCAAGCTAAAGCGCGGCGGGATCATTCATGCGTTTGCGGGCAGCCGCGAGGAAGCGCGCGAATACATCAAGCTGGGTTTCAAGCTGGGCGTGGGCGGTGCCGCGACCTGGCCGCAAGCGTTACGCTTGCGCAAAGTGCTGACTGATTTGCCGCTGGAGGCCCTCGTGCTCGAAACCGACGCGCCCGACATGGCGCCAGCCATGTTCCCCCACCAGCGCAACAGCCCGGTGCATCTGCCCAACATTTGCCAGGCACTGGCCGAGGTGCTGAACATCAGCCCCGAGCAATTGGCCGACGCCACCACGGCCAATGCGTGCGCGCTGTTTAACTGGGCACGATAAGCCGTTAAAGACCGCAATTACGACCGCTGCGCGCCCGGACGCAGCCTCGCATTACTCGTCAGCGACTACAGGGTAATGATCGCGGTTCATGTAGCAGTTGCCGAAGGCGACGTCAGATTGCGCAGCGATCCTAAATCCGCCAACCCGGTGCCTCAGAAGCGCCATGTTGACGGGTTTAGCGACCGCTGGGCCTGTGTCTTAAAGTAGCAACGTCCACACGGCAAAACCGGCGTACCACACCACGGCAGCACGCAGCAGCAGTTCCCACAAGGCATCAAGGCTGGAAACGCCTTCCGGACCGGTCTGCGGTGACGCAAGTTCAGCCGCCGCACACCCGGCTTTGTTGATCAACTGCGCGGCACTGATTTCCCAGCTCAGCAGTTCGTGCAACATCACGCGGCTGACCGCGGCGAAGTTGCCGACCAATGCAAAACTTGCCGCCAGCAATCGCACCGGCAGCCAGTCAAACGCATGACGCATTTGTTGAGCGTGCTCGACCAGTTCGGGGTTCTTGCCGTGCTCGACCGCCAGCGCCAGCAAGCGATAACTGAGTGCCGCCACCGGTCCCAACAGGAAGTACCAGAAAATCACCGCAAAAAAACTTTGGTAGGCTTGCCACAGCAAGTGCGCCTGAACGTGTTCCAGCAGTTGCTCACCATTCTCGGCCCGCACGCTAATGTCACGTTCGGCCACATGGGCTGCTGCCTGCAGATCACCCCGACGCCAGGCATCACGAAATGGCCCCAGATCTGCCAGCAAGTCACCCCGGCCCAAGCTGAAGATCAACACCACCAGGTGCACCGGTAACGCCAGCAGGCCATAAGCCACCGGGTCGAGCACCACCAGCAACAACCCCAGTAAAATGACCGGCAGCAGAATCAGGATGATCAACACCCACCACGGGTTTTTCGCCAGTTTGGGCGAGGCTTCGAGCTTGTTCAGCTCGCGTACCCAGCCGCCGTCGCATTGAAGGCGCTGGCGCAAGGCCGAGAACTTTTCGACCAGAATCGCCAGCAGTAGCACCACAAAACTCATTGATTGTCTCCTCTGTGCTGCAACGCGCTGCGATAGCGCGTCCAGTCGAAATGGGGGCCTGGATCTGTTTTGCGCCCCGGTGCCACGTCACTGTGGCCACATATTCGTTGAAGGGTAATGTCGCCATAGTGGGTTTGCAGCTCCCGCGTCAGAGCAATCAGCGCCTGATACTGGGCGTCGCAGAACGGCTGATCATCGGTGCCTTCCAGTTCGATGCCTATCGAAAAATCGTTACAAGTCTCGCGACCCTCGAAACTGGAAATCCCCGCATGCCAGGCGCGGTCCAGACACGAGACAAACTGCGTGACCTGACCGTCGCGCTCAATCAGAAAATGCGCACTGACTCGCAGCGCTTTGATGGTTTCAAAAAAAGGATGCTCAGCGGGGTCCAGTTGATTTTGGAAAAACCTCTGGACTTGACCCGTGGCGAACTGCCCCGGCGGCAAGCTGATGTTGTGGATAACCAGCAAGGAGATTTCGCCGTGCGGGCGTTCATTGAAGTTGGGCGACGGGCAATGGCGCACGTCATGGCACCAACCGCTCGTGGGGTCCAGCTGCATACAGACTCCTTCAACGTGCAAAACCAAAGGCGCAGTATGCCGCGATGTGCAGCTCAATTGGCAGCTATCTGTGACGCCAAAGCCGCAGGCCAGTCACTGCGCGTTACGTTGGTACAAGCTACCGATCACCGACTCCAGCGCCCGGTCGAACAGTAAACGGTCATCCAGTAACAATACTTTGCCATTGCGCAGTTGAGCGATCAGGTCGGTGCGGCTTTGCTCCAGCACTTTCATGCCCGTGCGGTTGACGAAAATATGCTTGCCGCCCGGCTCCAGAATGGCGATCAGCTTGCATCGCAGGCGAAACTCTTCGTCTTCCTGTAACTCAATCCAGGTGCCCAGGCGCAGTTGGCTGACCAGCAATAAACCCAAGTGGTCCTGCTCATCCACTGCGGGTGGCGTATGTGCAGCCCGCTCACTCGCCTTGAGTGGATGTTTCAGACGCGCTTGCTCTGCCTCGCGAGTGCGCTGCTCGAACAGTTCGATGCGACAACGCTCACCGTGGGTAAAGACCAAAAACTCATGCAGCAGGGCTTCGAGCAGCGTGCGATTGTCGCCCGCGTACGTCGCCAGTTGTTGCACCACACATTCAATCTGTCGGAACAACGGATCGCTGCTCTCATCCGTGCTGACGTCCCAGCCGATGGCCGCCGCCGCAATCACGTTCAAGAGGCGTCGGGCGGGATGAGTGTCACAGCTGAAAAAGTTTTGATCGCGTTGCGCGATCTTCAGCATCGGTTCCTGCAACTGGGCAATCAGCGATTTCAACGCAGGCGGCACATTGCGATCTTTGGCGATGTACTCAAACAGCAACCCGACCAGGTTGCTCGCCTCCTCAGCCACGGCCGCCGTTTCTGTGGCCCGTGCTTTCTCTGCGCAGCAACCATCGTTCTCGCTCAGCGTTGGCAATACACCGGTGGCAATCAGTAATTGGTTGGCATCGGCGTACAACTGCGTGGTGTGGCTGAGCAGGTACTTTTCGAACAGTTGCAACATGATCAGCTTGACCTTGATGTCCATGCCCTGATCACGCTCAGCCAGCAAAAAATATTCGCACAACATGCCTGGCCCCAAGGGGTTGTTGTGATCGTCCAGCGGCGTGCAACTGAGCGTTGCGAGGCGTGTGGTCAATTGGCACAGCGCCAACTGATCGCGCGTCATGACGTGATCCACCATCGCATTGATCACTTGAGCGCGCTCAAGGTCATGGGTCATCAGCGTAAAAGGCCCGCCTGCGGGGGCTGCACCCTGCAACGTGCGCTCGCCGGGGTCGGCGAGCGCCAGCTGACTGAAGGCGTCAAAAAATCGGTCAAGAAAGCCGCGCTCGATGTATTTACGCTTGAGCCTGACGTCGCGCATGGCTTCAAAAAACAAGCTTTGTTCGACGTCACTCCGGGCTTTATCCGCCATCTCGAACAGCGTTTCATCGGCACTGTCAAACAGCACTTGCAACCCGTTTTTGAGCTGCTGCGCGGCTTTATCGTGAACCTGCAACAAAATGACCGGCAGGCGCGCAAGTGGCGAACGCATCGCCAGCTCTGCCGTGGCCCAGTGGGCAGGTCCCACTTTCCCGTCATTTTGCATCCAAGCCTCCTGGAACGGTGTTCGCTTGCGAATGACGCACAGGTGGCACAGGCCACTTTTGACGCTCGCAAACAGAAACCGGCCAGTGCATCTCGCACTCGCCGGTGTATCTGAATTAGGACTTTAATGGCATGTCAAAGCTATGACGCCAATTACAAGGCGCTGATTATCTTGCAAAAGACGAGCCTTGTGCTACTAAACAGCGCGATTCATTTACTGAACGGTCAAATAAATACCGGGATGCGGCCCAAACAACACAGTTACAGGCATTTGCCTGCGGCGCAGCCACGCGCCTTGGGTTCGCTCCCGGCATGGCCCTATAATCGGCGCACTTTGTTTGTGGAGCTGGTTATGCCGAATTTACATCTGGCCGATCTCACCGCCGAGATTGAAGCCAACGTACGCCGTGCGCTTGCCGAAGACATTGGCAGCGGCGACATCACTGCGCGGTTGATCCCGGCAGAACGCCTGGCCAAGGCCACGATCATTACGCGCGACAACGCTGTGATCAGCGGCACCGCATGGGTGGACGCGGTTTTCCGCCAACTGGACCCGCGTGTCGCCGTGCATTGGCAGGTGGCAGATGGCGAGCGTGTCAGCCCCAATCAAGTGTTGTTTCACCTTGAGGGCCCTGCCCGCTCGCTGCTCAGTGGTGAGCGCAGTGCGCTGAATTTTCTGCAAATGTTGTCGGGGGTTGCGACCCATGCCCAACAGTTGGCGGACCAGGTCGCGCAGACGCAGGTCAAGTTGCTGGACACCCGCAAAACCCTGCCGGGCTTGCGCCTGGCGCAAAAGTACGCCGTCACCTGTGGTGGCTGTCATAACCACCGCATTGGTTTGTACGACGCGTTTTTGATCAAGGAAAACCACATCGCAGCCTGCGGCGGCATCGCCCAGGCGATCAGCGCTGCGCATAAAATCGCGCCTGGCAAACCGGTAGAGATCGAAGTCGAAAGCCTGGCAGAACTTAAAGAAGCGCTGGCGGCAGGTGCAGACATCATCATGCTCGACGAACTGAGCATGGATGACATGCGTGAAGCTGTGCGTCTGAATGCGGGTAAAGCCAAGCTGGAAGCCAGCGGCGGCATCAACGAAAGCACGCTGCTGCCTATCGCACAAACAGGCGTGGACTACATTTCGATTGGCGCCATGACCAAAGACGTAAAGGCCGTGGATTTGTCGATGCGTCTGAGTTTGTAAGCGCCACGCTCTTAACGCGGTGCCGGGGTCAGGACAGCACAAACCCTCGACACTTGGCTTCATGCGCCAGCAACCATTGCTTGGCTGCCAGACCACCGGCAAAGCCGGTCAACGTGCCATTGCTGCCGATTACCCGGTGGCACGGGATGATGATCGGGATCGGGTTGCGCCCATTGGCGGCCCCCACAGCCCGTGATGCGGTCGGGCGCTGGAGCTGCTGCGACAATTGGCCATAACTGGTGGTCACGGCATAGGGGATGGTGGTCAGCGCCCGCCATACCGTTTGCTGAAACTCAGTGCCCTGGGGTTTAAGCGCTACATCAAAGGTGTATCGCTCGCCCGCAAAATACGCCTCTAGCTGGCGTATCACCTCAGCCAGTTTTTGCGGCGCATGCAGCCAGCCGTCTTCAGCGATATGCGCTCTGCGCTCGCATTCAAATCGAACCTCACGCAAGCCTTCGTCGTCGGCCACCAAAAACAGTGGACCAATCGGCGATGGCATCTGCGCGTAGTAAATCTGAGACATGGTCAAATCCTCTTGAGCGCAGCGGCATCGGTGGCTGCGCGCCATAAATACAGGACGCTGTACGCGCGCCACGGGCGCCAGCTCTCGGCCAGCGTTTGCATCGCTTTTGTGCTCAACGGCGGGCCGTCAGGGTTGGCCTCGCGCCGCAGGATCAAGTCTGCGGCCGGGAAGGCATCCGGGTGTTTGAGTACGCGCATGGCAATGTAATGTGCTGTCCATTCGCCGATCCCCGGCAGTTGTACCCAACGCCGAACAAAGGTGTCGAGCGCTTGCTCCATGCCAAAATCAACCCGCCCTTCAATCAACGCCTGTGCAATGCCGTGAAGGGTATTGATGCGTGCCTGGGTGATGCCCATTTGGTCCAGGTTAGCCACTGCCAATTGCTGAGCGTCGGGGAACAAGCGATCCAGCCCCGAGGTACCCGGCGCTTCAATCGGCGTGCCATAGCGCTGCACGAGGCGGCTGGCCAGGGTACGCGCCGCTGCCACACTCACTTGCTGGCCTAACACCGCACGCACAGCCACTTCGAAACCATCCCAGCCCCCCGGTAAACGCAAGCCCGGATAGCGCTCGATCAGGGGCGCCAGCTGGGGGCTGGCACCCAGGGTATGGGCGATGGCCTGCGGGTCGGCGTCCAGATCGAACATGCGCCGAATGCGCGTCACCACAGGGAGCATGTGTGCCGGGGCAACGTTCAACAGCTCCAATTGCAGGGCGTGTTGCCCCGCGGGCCACGCGCTAACCCGCAGCCAGCCGGGCGATTGCGCAGGGCCAAACACCCGCTGATAACTGAACGCGTCAACCTGTTCGATACCGGGCAAGGCGCGCTGTTGTAAAAATCCGAGTACGGCATTGAAGTCGTAGGGCGGGCGGTAGCCCAAGCGCAGGATCAGTGCAGTGCCAGCGCGTGTTTTTGGACTGCGCCTGAAGGCCCGAGGTTCGGCATGATTGGCCTCGGCAAACGCTGAATTGAAGCGCCTGACACTGCCAAAACCCGACGCAAGCGCCACTTCAGTGATTGATAAATGCGTTTCGGTCAGCAGTTGCTTGGCAAACAACAGGCGTTGAGTGGCGTGCACGGCCATCGGCGGTGCCCCCAAATACTTAACAAACACGCGTCGTAACTGACGCGCCCCCACATTCAGGCGCAGGGCCAACGCCTCAAGCGAGTTATCCGCCAAAAACCCTTCGTTAATCAGCTTCAAGGCCCGCGTCACTAAATGCTCACCCTGCAACCACAGCTGATTACCGGGTGCCAGCTCGGGCCGACAGCGCAAGCAAGGGCGAAATCCCAGTGCTTGCGCCGCCGCCGCGCTGGGGTAATACACAACGTTCGACGCTTTGGGCGCGCGCGCCGGGCATACCGGGCGGCAATAGATTCGCGTGGTCAGGACGGCAGTAAAAAACACCCCGTCAAAGCGCGCATCACGGCTCAGCCGTGCGATTTCGCACGCGGCAATTGAAGGAGTGAGTGAGGCGTCGTGTGTGTTCATGGCCCGCACAATAGCACCGGGCTTTTAACGGTTCTCGCCATTTTCGGACGTCAATGTTGACCATTGATCAGGTTATTTTGGCCTTACGATTGCACAGCACGATGCCACTGATGGCCAGCAGACCGCCCAACAACATGGGCATGCTCAGGTGCTCCCCCAAAATCAGCATCCCCAGCACCACCGCCGACAATGGATTGAGGGCAATAAAGACCCCGGATTGGGTTACACCGATTTTCTGGATACCGTCGTAATACCAGATATAAGCCAGCGCCGACCCCAGCACACCGAGGTAAATCAGGCTCAGCCACTGGGTGCTGTTGACAGCGGCCAGCGCGTGGGCGCTCAACTCACCCTGCGCCAGTGCCGCTGCCAGCAACATCAGGGTGCCCGCCAGTACGGAATAAGTCACGGTGTGCAGCGGACCGATGTCCCTGACCAGGCCCCGGGCAAAAACGCTGTAAATCACCCAGCTCATGACGCACCCCAGAATCAACAGATCGCCGCGCCAGGCGCCCGCCACCACTGAGGTCAACGACACTGTATTTTTGCTGACGATGACGGTCATCGCGCCAATGATGCACAGCGCGATGCCCGCCACGTTGATTCGGCTCAGGCGCTCACGCCCGAAAGCAAACGCCGTCAGCGCAATCAGCGCCGGATTCAGCGCCACGATCAAAGACGCGCGGGATGAGCTGATGTAGTGCAACCCATAAAAGAAAAACACGTTGTAGGCAAACACCCCAAAAAAGCCGAGCAGCACCAGTTGCAGGGCTTGCGATGCTGTCACCTGGCGCACCAATTGGCCCTTGAGGCTCAACACCAATAACAGCGTCAGGCTCGCCAGCACGAAACGCACGCTGGCCGACAGCAGTGGCGCCACATCAGCGGACAAATAACGCCCGGCCACGAAAGTGCCGCCCCACAAACACGACACGGCAACCAGCTTTGCATACACCGTATACCCGGTGTGTAACGGCGCACATGCGACAGCATTGTTCATCAGGATTTGGCCTATAGCGCGTTGACGAGCCGTGCTCGGGGTTGATGCGAGGGCATCATTTTTTGGGCCATGTTCATGGTTTTCATCAACAGTTCGCGCTGTGCCCGGCTGCCGCCCAGTCGCAACCACACTGACTGCGAGGCGGCCAGGATTTGATAGCACTCGGCGTAGGCGCCCCGGGCAAAAAACGCGATGGCATTGAGCACGTCAACACCCACTTTCTGGGTCGCAGGTTCGATGCCGAAACCGTCACTTTCCGCGATCAACTTATCAATCAATAACGGCCGATCAGCGGCGGCAAATGCAAACGCGGCATGCATGTTGTGAAAGTGCGATGTGGAGGTGCCAATGCTGCCAGACCACAAAATCGACAAGTCTTGCCACAACTCATCGAATTGACGGTCTTCCAGGTTTTGCAACTTCAGGCGCCACAAAAAACCGACCGCATCGAGGTCTTGTTTGGCATAGCGAAAATCCTTGAGCGCGTAGAACTCTCGGAACGTGGCCGTAGAAAGTTCGTACTGACTGCTCATCAAATAGGCAATCGCCAGATGCCAATAAATATGCATGCGCATGCCTGGGTTGAAAGCCCAATTGTCTTTGCAGCCCTCAAGGAACTCGCACAGCGCTGCCCATTGCTGTTGTTCGTGCAGGGCATGCACCACACCGTGAATGGCGTAAATGTTATCAGGCCGTTGCGCCACGGCTTGTAGCCCCAGCACCCGCGCCTGTTCGAACTCTACCCGTTCGCACAACACAAACGACTTGATCCCTAAATAGAACGAAGACAGTGGGTGCGTTGCGTCGACACTGGAATCGCAGATTTCAAACACATCGACCAGGTCGCAGGTCTTGCCGGTGCAAAAATCCAGCATATGCACAAAAAACACCGTCAGCACATCGCCGGGATATTCATGCAAGTGCGCTATAAACAGTGCACGCGCGCCACTGTAGTCAAAGTCGACCCAGCAACGAAATGCAGCCACCACCTGTATCAGTTCAGGGCAAGCAACGGGTGCCTCGGGCAGTCTCTGCAAGTGCATCTTGAAGCGATAAAACTCTTTGAGTTCGCAGCCGGCAATCGCATCAAACCCGACCAGCAACGGGTGCAACACCTGTTGCGCCGCCGTGCGAGGGACCGCATCGGGCGGTAGCCCCTTTAACGACAAAAAATGCGTATTAACGTCAGGCCAGAGACGACAGCAGCCGTCTGCGCGCGAAGCATGTTCACTGTTGCTCATGCGTAAATAGTCCGGTTATCCAGAATAATGTTTTACGAATCCCTTCAAGCGTCAGGGTCAGTCACCTTTCCCGCACCGCTGTATTCCGGTATGTCCGGTTGCACGCCTATACTCGCGCAGATGCTAGCTCATACGGAAATTAGCAAAAGCTCATGAGACACCCACGATGACCCTCACCCAACTTGAAGTGTTTGCCCGAGTTGCCGAACTGCGCGGCTTCACGCTGGCGGCCACACGACTCCATATCAGCCAGTCGGCCGTCTCCCATGCGATCAAAGCGCTGGAGCAGGAAATGGGCGTCGAGCTGATTCATCGTCATCAAGCAGCCATCGAGCTGACGGACATCGGCGCACAGTTGTTACTGCGGGCAAGGGAGATTCTCGGTCTTGCAGAAACCATGCGTCAGGAGGCAGCCGATGCCCGTGGCATGAAGCGCGGCACACTGCGCATCGGCTCTTTTGGGCCATCGTCGTCGATGAGATTGTTGCCGCGCATTCTGGAGCGCTATCGCCAGCGCTATCCCAATATTGAGATCAGAATCGATGAAGGCACCGATCAGGAAGTCGTGAGCTGGCTTCAGGAGCGGCGGGTAGATGTCGGATTTGTGGTGCTACCCGAAGACAAGCTCGACACCTTCACCCTGTGTGAGGACCAAATGGTAGCGATTTTGCCCGCCAACCATGCCCTGGCCACAGCGTCCAGCGTGAGCCTTGAAGCCTTGTGCCGCGAACCGTTCATCATGACCGAGGCCGGGTCCGGGCCATTGCTGGAACGGTTGTTCTCTTCGCAAAAACGAGTGCCCAACGTACTGCATCGCAGCGCGCAGTTGATCAGCACCCTGGCGATGGTCGAGATGGGCTACGGCGTCAGCATACTGGCCGAACAGGCCCTGCCGGAGCGCCCTTTACGACAGGCTGGTAGCTACGTCACAAAGCCGCTGGACCCGCCGGTCAAACGCAGCGTGGGCCTGGCGGTACTGAATGAAGGACACGCCTCCCCGGCGACCAAAGCCTTTATCGAAATTGCCACAGGTTTGCAGCAAGGGTGAACCGCCCGTCACCGGCATCAGAGGCGCCATAAAAAACGCCCTGAACACAGGCAGGGCGTTTATTTAAATGGTGCCGGAGACAGGAATCGAACCTGCGACCTTCGCGTTACGAGTGCGCTGCTCTACCGACTGAGCTACACCGGCGGTGCCTGCAAAACTAACACCGCTCGCAACACCGGGCAATTCGTGGCTATTTGCAGGCACCGCTGGCCAGGCACGTACCGCTTTGCGTCCACACCAGCGCATTACCCGCGCCGCTCAAGGCCGGGACCATCACGCTGCTCCAGCCACCCGCCGCTTTGGTGCCGGTCATGGTGATCACGCCGTCGATAACGGTCATACCGGCGGCCAGATTGTCGGTCGCGTCAGCCGGGCCAGGAATGCCGTGGGTGCCGGCGTCGCACGCCGCCAGATCGTTGGTTTCGCTGTAGCACAAGGCGACGGCCGTCTTATAGGTGTTGCTGAGGGTGTTCACTTCGGCAAACCGCGCCTTCATGGTGTGGTCGTTGTAAGCCGGTAAAGCGAAAGAAGCGATCAGACCAATGATCGCGACCACGATCATCAGCTCAATCAAGGTAATGCCCTGTTGTTGTTTCATGTGTGGCCTCCAAAAATAAGACGCGGCTCAGCGAATATGGGCCAATGCCAATGCTGAGCTGGCAAAAAGTGCGCACAGGCTATCAAGGATCGTTGTCAGAAGCTTCTGAACAACCGCGTTCGACACCTTTAGGCATACTCCTGTCGGCACGTCGCTCTTGAGCCTGTCTAGGCTTGGACCTACACAACGCGGCTTATCGCGCTGCATTTCAAGGACGAATGCATGTCAACGCTGGCAATCAATACCCACCTGTATCGCTGGGAGGGCACAGACGTAAACGGTGAGCGACGCCAGGGCGAAATCAGGGCTAACAGCCTCGCAATGATCCGCGCCCAACTGCGACGCCAAGGCGTCAGCGCAGCTAAAGTTCGACGCCTGGGCAGCGCTCAATCATTCATAAATCGCACCGTAAACGCGTCAGACATCACGCTCTTCAGCCGCCAATTGGCAACGCTGATCAACGCTGGAATACCGCTGCTGCAAGCGCTGGAGGTCATCGCCAAAGGTTTCGAACAACCGGCCACCCGTCAACTGGTGACCGATCTCACACTCGACATCGCCGCAGGCACCAGCCTGAGTGCCGCACTGCGTAAAAAACCGGTCCACTTCGATGCCATGTTTTGCCATCTGGTGGAAGCCGGGGAACAGGCAGGCGCTCTGGATGTGTTGCTGCAACGCATCGCCAGCGACCGGGAGAAGAGTGAGGCGCTGGCACAAAAAATCAAAAAGGCCATGACCTATCCCATCGCCATATTGCTGGTAGCGCTACTGGTAAGCGCCATTCTGTTGATCAAAGTGGTGCCGCAGTTTCAGAGCATATTTGCATCGTTCAATGCCCAGTTACCCGCCTTCACCCTGTGGGTTATCGGCGTGTCGCAAGCGCTGCAAGACCATGGCGCCTGGCTATTAATCGCGACAGCGGGCGCACTGGGCACTCTTCGTCATCGCTATAAACACTCGCCACCGTGGCGCCAGCGCCTGGACGGCTGGCTGTTGAAGCTGCCCGTGCTGGGGCACCTGCAACATATCTCGGCGATTGCCCGGTTTGCCCGCACCTTGTCCACCACCCTGGCGGCGGGTGTACCGTTGCTTGAGGCACTGGATTCAGTGGCAGGGGCTACCGGTAATTGCGTGCTCAAAGAGGCCGTGTTGCGGCTCAAACATCAGGTCGCCACGGGCACACAGATCCATGTGGCCATGAGCAATACCCGCGTCTTTCCGGGCATGGCGATTCAAATGACAGCCATAGGCGAAGAATCTGGCACATTGGACGGCATGCTCAATCACGTAGCGACCTATTATGAGAGCGAGGTCGATCACCTCGTCGACACCCTGACAACGTTAATGGAGCCCGCAATCATGGTGGTATTGGGTGTCGTGGTGGGCGGTCTGGTGATCGCCATGTATTTACCGATTTTTACCTTGGGCCAAGTGATTTGAGCATGATCGATTTCTTTAGCCGCCATCCTGATGCCTTTGTCGCGTGCGTTTTAGTGCTCGGTCTGCTGGTGGGCAGCTTTATAAATGTACTGGTCTGGCGCCTGCCCAAGATGCTTGAGCACGACTGGCAAACCCAGGCGCGCGAACTGCTCGAGCAGCCCGCGCCAGCCAAGAATCCGACCTATAACCTGCTTTTGCCCGCGTCTCACTGCCCGCAGTGCCAGCATCGCTTAAAGGCATGGGAAAACATCCCGCTGCTCAGTTATGGGCTGCTAGGCGGCAAATGCTCACACTGCAAAAAAACCATCAGCCCGCGCTACCCCCTGACCGAACTGGCCTGTGCACTCATCTGCGCTTTCATCGCCTGGCACCTGGGGGTCAACGCGCAAACCGGCTGGGTGCTGTTACTGACATGGGGGCTGATCGCCATTTGCCTCATAGATGCCAAACACCGCATCGTGCCCGATGTGATCGTGCTGCCGCTGCTATGGCTGGGCTTGCTGCTCAACACGTTCGAGATGTTCACCACGCTATCGCTGGCGGTCTGGGGCGCCGCCATCGGCTATATGAGTTTGTGGGTGATTTTCTGGCTGTTCAAACTGATCACCGGCAAGGACGGCATGGGGCATGGCGACTTCAAACTGCTGGCCTTGTTTGGCGCGTGGGGCGGCGTAGCCGTATTGCCGCTGACCCTTTTGCTCTCGTCACTGGTCGCCGCGGCTGTTGGCCTGGGGTTGATGGGCTTGCGCCGTGCTCATAGGGCAACGGCTATCCCTTTTGCGCCGTATCTGGCGATTACCGGGTGGATTGCATTGCTCTGGGGTGGTCAAATGAGCGCTTTCTATTGGCAACTTGCGACCTGACATGAATACCGCCTCTTCGAAACCCTGGATTCTTGGCCTGACCGGCGGGATTGGCAGTGGTAAAAGTGCCGCTGCCGAGCACTTTGCTGCCCTCGGCGTTCATGTGGTGGACGCCGATCACGCCGCGCGCTGGGTGGTTGAACCGGGGCGTGCGGCCTTGGCAAAAATAGCTGAGCATTTCGGCGCTGACGTGCTGCAGGCTGATGGCCAACTTAACCGTGGTGCCTTGCGCAGCCTGATTTTTGCCGACCCGCAGCAACGCCTTTGGCTGGAGTCGCTGCTACACCCGCTAATTCGTGAAGAGATCGCACTCAACCTGGCCAAGGCGCAGTCACCGTATGCCATTTTGGTATCGCCACTGTTGGTCGAGTCCGGGCAGCACTCTACAACACAGCGGGTGCTGGTGGTCGATGCGCCGCAAGCGCTGCAAATCCAGCGCACGCTATTACGTGACAACACCAGCGAAGAGCAAATTCAGGCCATCCTCAAAGCCCAAGCCAGCCGCGAAGAACGCTTGAGTTTTGCCGATGATGTGCTGATCAACGACAAAGACCTGAAGGCGCTACACACCCAAGTCGAGCGCCTGCATCAAACTTATTTAACCTTGAGTGGAGGCCAATCATGACCAAACCGATGACCGTAGACTGCCCAACCTGCGGCTCTGCCGTGCAATGGGACGCTGCCAACGCCTTCAGGCCTTTCTGCTCGGACCGTTGCAAACTGATCGACCTGGGTGCCTGGGCCAGCGAAGAACACAAAATCCCGGTCATGCCGGATGCGGAAGATGAAATGTTTTCGCAAGATATGGAGTCGCTCACTCACTGATCCATAAACCCTTCATCACCGTAGTCGCTGCCGACGGCTGCGGGCTTTTCCAGATAAATGTCAAAAGCTCGCAGCCTTGGCAGCGACTACGGGGCTTACGAGGGACCATCGTCCTTCCACGGCGCCGCCAGGTAGCGGGTTCGATTGAACGTTTCAAGCCACTCAGGGCAAAACACCACCAGCGCCGTGACCAACATCCCGTTGATGAACGCTTCCGGGAAGATGATCAGCCACAAATAACCGATAAAGTCTTCCAGCCACTCGGGCATTACAAACAACCCGTCCAGCCACAACACCCCCAACCCCACCAGCAAACACAGCAACGCCGCCAGGGCCGCAGCAAAAAAACCGGAACAAAAGATATACACAAACGGATTGCGTGGTTGCGCACGCTCAACCAGACGAGCACAGGTTTCAGTCACCGCGATCGGCAAGACAATCAACAACACGCCATTGAGGCCCATTGCGGCCAGATCCTGTCGCCCCAACAACACCAACCCTGTTTGCGCCATCAGCGCGCCGACTATCGCCAACGGCCAATCCAGCAGCAACGTAACGACGGTCAACCCAATGAAGTGATAGGACACTCCGGTGTCAAAGTCGCGCCGCACCAGCCACAACAAAAACAGCGCAAACACAGTGCCAAACAGCAAATGCTGACGCCGGGTATCGCTAAATAGTTCTACCCACGGCGCTCGCGCCACTGCCCACAGCACAACGGGCACATACAACAGCCAACCGATCACCATCGTTTGGGCAGATAACACCTCGGCGGCAATCATACGAGTGCCCCCCACTTAACCTTACTCAAGCACACCGCTCAATCCTCCCTGTTTAAAGCCTGTGTGGATAATACGGCTCAGTCTACACCGCGCACTTGGAGTCACACCCGTTTGGAGGCTAAGCTGCGCGCATGGATGACTCTGATTATTTACGCCTGTTAACCATTCAGGCCGAGCAAGCCAATGCCTTTTTGTCCAATGCCCGCAAATGGGAGCGTGAGCGTTGGGTCTGCCAGCGCCTGCTACAAGGCTTGAATATTGGCTATCACACGCAAGACTTCACCCAACCCGATCACGAGCCGCCGGACGTTTTGTTTCGCGATGCGCGGTTTGAGGTGTTCTTTGTCCTTGATGAAGGCCGGCGCCTGAGCGATGAATGGCGCGACGAGCTGCAACGTCGTCGCAACGCTTACTCATTGAGCCAATTGGTACGCCGCGAAGCCCGCCCCAAACGCATACCCGCTAGCAAGTTGCTGCAACGGCTCAGCCCCACACTGCACAAAAAGGCCACCAATTACCGCGAGCGCGATATCGACTTGGGGCAGTTGGACATCATTGCGTTTTCCAGCCTCAAACGAGAGGTGCTGGACCTCAACAGCCACTTCCCGCCGCCCACCGAATATTTGCGCATGGGGTGGCGCTCGCTGTCGCTGGTGGGGCCAACCTTCGCCAGGGTGCTGTTTGCGCAACCGGATGCCCCTGACTTTCTGCGCAGTAATTTGGGGCGCAGCATTATTTTTGATGTCGGAATCAGTCTGTGAGCCCATTGCAAGAACTGATCGCCCACGTACCGCAAACGGGGCGTGTACGCTGGATCGGTGTGCGCCCCGCCTCGCGCGCCGACCTGTTGGAGCTTGCCGCGGTAGAAGCACGCCGCGAAGCCGGATTGACTGGCGATCATGCCCGCCCCGGTGCGCGCAATGCGCGACAAGTCACGTTGGTTCAATGGGAGCACTTGGCGGTGATAAATTCGCTGCTGGGCCGACCTGCTGACAACCCCGTATTACCTCAAGATTTGCGACGCAACATTGTGGTCAGCGGTATCAATTTGTTCAGCCTCAAAGGGCGGCGCTTCAGCATTGGCGGGGCGATTTTTGAGACCACGGGCTGGTGCCAACCGTGTGCGCGACTTGAACAGCGGCTGGGAGCAGGCACGTTTCAAGCCGTGCGCGGCCACGGAGGGATTACGGCCAGGGTTATAGAAAGCGGAATCATTCGTCTAGACGACGAACTGCGGGTCGAGCCTTTAGGCCCCAGCGGCTATGCTTCTTTTCATCCCGGTTGAATCAAAGCTGTAGCTTTTACACATCCCGCAACGTCTATCTGACGAGGCAAATGCTATGTCCAGTCGCTTGAACCCAGATGACCAACAACGTGTCGAAGAGTATCTGAAACTGCCACAGCATCAGGTTGAGCGCCGGCCCTTCAGGCCGTGGTTGCTCCTTGGGGTGGTATTGATCGTGGTCATCAGCATGGGTTTTTTGAGCCGCCTACTGAGTTATTTGGCGCTATGAGCTGCATGGCGCTCGCCCAACTGACTCCAGCACAGAATTTTTTTTCAAGCCTTGAGAGTGATACCTATGACCCATCGTATTGTGATTGTCGGCGGCGGCGCCGGCGGCCTGGAGTTGGCGACCCGCCTGGGCAAAACTCTGGGTAAACGCGGCAAAGCCAGCGTTACGCTGGTCGACGCCAACCTGACCCACATCTGGAAACCCTTGCTGCATGAAGTCGCTGCGGGGTCGCTGAACTCCTCCGAAGATGAACTCAACTACGTGGCTCAAGCCAAATGGAACCATTTCGAGTTTCAGCTGGGGCGCATGAGTGGTTTGGATCGTGAGGCGAAAAAGATCTCATTGTCGGCAACCCTCGATGAAAATGGCGAAGAACTGGTCCCCGCACGCGAGCTGAGCTATGACACGCTGGTGATTGCGGTGGGCAGTACCACTAATGATTTCGGCACCTTGGGCGCCGCTGAGCATTGCCTGTTTTTGGATACGCGCAAACAAGCCGAAAAATTCCATCAACAGTTGCTTAACCATTACCTGCGCGCGCACGCAGGCCAAACCGACGCCATTGAAAACATCAGCGTCGCCATCGTCGGTGCGGGTGCTACCGGCGTTGAATTGGCGGCCGAGTTGCACAATGCCGCACACGAACTGGCGGCTTATGGGCTGGACCGAATCAAACCCGAAAACATGCACATCACCGTGATCGAAGCCGGGCCGCGGGTATTGCCCGCGCTGCCGGAGCGCATCGGCGGGCCTGTGCACAAGACGCTGGAAAAACTCGGGGTCACGGTGCTGACCAACTCAGCCGTGAGCGAAGTGACGGCCGATAGCCTGATCACCAAAGACGGCCAGGTCATTCCTGCAAGCCTGAAGGTATGGGCCGCCGGGATTCGTGCGCCGGGCTTTTTGAAAGACATTGCCGGGCTGGAAACCAACCGCATCAACCAATTGGTGGTGCGCCCGACCCTGCAAACCACCCGCGATGACAATATTTTCGCCTTTGGTGACTGCGCGGCATGCCCGCAACCCGGCACAGACCGGATGGTGCCGCCTCGCGCTCAAGCGGCCCACCAACAAGCATCGCTGCTGGCCAAATCGTTGAAACTGCGACTGGAAGGTAAACCCAACCTGCCGGATTACCACTACCGCGATTACGGCTCGCTGATTTCGCTGTCGAGCTTTTCGGCTGTGGGTAACTTGATGGGCAGCTTGATGGGCACCGTCATGCTCGAAGGCTGGCTGGCGCGAATGTTCTATATATCGTTGTATCGCATGCACCAAATGGCGCTTTACGGCACCTTCCGCACCTTGATGCTGATGCTGGGTAGCCGAATCGGACGCGGCACCGAGCCGCGCCTGAAACTGCATTAATGCTAAATCTGTAGTCGCTGCCGCAGGCTGCGAAGGTTAAAAACTCGCAACCTTTGCCAGCGACAAGGCTATTAGCGCCCGGCGTGATTGCCCGCCTCAGCTTCACGGCCTTTAAAGCCGTGGGGCTGATGCTCCTCAAAGAATTTAATGTCCCGCTCAAAGTCCGCCAGCAACAGCTTGGCCATGTCGATCGACAAGCCCTGACGCACCAAAATCCTTTGCACGACTACCTTTTCAACGTTTGCCGGCAGGCTATATGCCGGGACGAGCCATCCGCGTATGCGCAAACGGTCTGCCAAGTCGTACAGCGAAAAATTGGCGTTAGCGCCCGGCTTCAGTCGCCAGGTCAACGCCGGAATCCCCAACTGCGGATCACCGTTATAGAGCATTTCAAACGGCCCGATTTTGACCAGTTCACGCGCTAAAAACTGCGCAGTTTCGTAGCACGCCGAGTGAATCCGCTCATACCCTTCACGGCCTAAACGCAAAAAGTTGTAGTACTGCGCAATGATCTGCCCCGCCGGACGCGAAAAGTTGAGGGCGAATGTCGGCATGTCTCCGCCCAGATAATTCACATGAAAAATCAGACCCTCAGGTAAGTCCTGCGCATCGCGCCATACCACCCAGCCTGCACCCAGCGGAGCTAAACCGAACTTATGCCCTGAGGTGCTGATGGACTTGACCCGCGACAGGCGGAAGTCCCACTCAATGTCCGGCGCACAGAACGGGGCCAGCATTGCGCCACTTGCCCCGTCGACGTGAATTGCCACGTTCAGACCGTTGCGCTTTTCAAGATCATCCAGCGCATCAGAAAGCGGCTTCACCGTTTCATACAGGCCCGTAAAGGTTTGGCCAAAAGTCGGGACCACCACGATGGTGTTTTCATCGACTCGTTCGAGCATGTCCTGCGGGGTCATGAACCATTGCCCTTCTGACATGGGCACTTCGCGAATTTCAACGTCCCAATAACGCGCAAATTTATGCCAGCACACTTGAACCGGTCCGCAGACCATATTCGGAGTGGTGGTCGGTTTGCCTGCGGTTTTGCGGGCTGCACGCCAGCGCCACAGGGCGGCCAGGCCTCCGAGCATGCACGCTTCGCTGGAACCTACCGTGGACGTGCCGATGGTGGTCGCGGCAGCAGGCGAATGCCATAAGTCGGCAAGCATGTGGATACACCGACTTTCAAGCTCGGCGGACTGCGGGTACTCGTCCTTGTCGATCATGTTCTTGTCGATCGACAGGTCCATGAGTTTGTGAACTTCGTCTTCTTCCCAGGTCTGGCAGAAAGTCGCGAGGTTCTGGCGAGCGTTACCGTCCAGGTACAACTCGTCATGAACCAGTTGGTAAACCTCACGCGCAGATTGCTCTGCCTCGGGGAACAATTTGGTTGCTGCGGCATGGGCCAGTGCCGATGAGCCAAAAACGGGGTCGGTGTCGCGATGACGTTTGATTCGGTGCAGCGCCATGTGAACTCTCCTTGTGTAATCGACAGTGGCTGGGCCGACCTCCTCTCACTGGCTCAGCGTTGGGCTAACAGCATAGACAAGCATTTCGACTTTGCCCTGCCTGCGGGCATGTCCCCGAATTCCGTCCTATAGTTCCTCGCGACCCATCGTCCGCACGGAGCGAGCGCAATGAAAATACAACCCACCACGGTTGACGATTCAGTGACTCACGCACTGCAAACAGCCCATCAACGCTTTGCCAGCAACCACCACGGTAAAAATGCCAGCTACATCCCGTACCTGGCTTCAGTCCCGGCCAACCTGTTCGGCATCAGCATCATGTTTTGTGATGGCACCCATGCCGAGGTCGGTGACACCGATTACGCCTTTGCCATCGAGTCGATTTCCAAGGTATTTACCCTGGCCCATGTACTGGATGACATTGGGCCGCAGTCCTTGCGCAGCAAGATTGGCTGTGACCCCACGGGCGAACCTTTCAACTCGGTGGTAGCGCTGGAGCTGCATAAGGGGCGACCGCTCAACCCATTCGTCAACGCCGGGGCAATGGCCACCGTGAGCTTGCTCAAGGCCCAGACGGCAAAAGAGCACTGGGAGAAAATTCACGCGACCTACAACGCGTTTGCCGGACACGAACTGGCAGTAAACGAAGAGGTGTATGCGTCCGAAGCGTCGAGCAATCAGCACAACCGGGGGATTGCCTGGCTGCTTCAGAGCTACGGCTACATGCATGCCGATCCAATGCAAGTGTGCGACGTATATACCCGTCAATGCTCGGTGGCCATTACCTGCCGCGATTTGGTGACGATGGGCGCAACGCTGGCCAATCGCGGGGTCAACCCGGTGACGCAACAACGCGTGGTCGAGGCCAAAAACGTCGCCCCTATATTGGCCGAAATGACTTTGAATGGCCTGTATGACACCACGGGCGACTGGTATTACAAAGTCGGCCTGCCTGGCAAAAGCGGAGTGGGCGGCGGGATTCTGGCCGTGGTGCCGGGTGTCTGTGCAATCGCAGCGTTTGCGCCACCACTGGATGTAGCGGGCAACAGCGTTCGCGGCCAACTGGCCGCCGAGCACCTCAGCCGCACGCTCAATTTGAGCCTGCTGGATTAATCACGCGACATGGAGGGTGACGTTATGGCTACCACCAGCAAGGCTAAAACTTACATCTCATGGCTGACCATCTGCTTCATGATGGTCGCCGCAGTGGCCAGTATCCGTTCACTGCCGAGCATGGCGGTGTATGGCCTGGGTTCGGTTTTTTTGTACATCATCCCGGCGCTGTTGTTCTTCATCCCCGTATCGCTGGTCGCCTCTGAACTGGGTACGGGCTGGAACGGCGGAATTTATGGCTGGGTACGCCAGGCATATGGCGATAGGCCCGGCTTTTTCATCATGTGGTTCATGTGGATTCAAGTGGTGGTGTGGTATCCCATCGTGCTGGGGTTCGGCGCGAGCACCATGGCCTATCTCATAAATCCTGAGTTGGCCAAAAGTGGCGTTTTTACCGCCACGGTGATCATCGTGCTGTATTGGATGTCGACGTTTATCACGCTGAACGGCATGACCACGCTGTCCAAGCTGACGTCGTGGTTCATGCTACTGGGTACTGCGCTACCCGCCGCGTTGCTGGTGATATTAGGCGTTGCGTGGTTGGTATTGGGGCATAAATCGGCGACCCCACTGACCTGGGATGCCTTGATCCCTACCATTTTTGACACCCACCAAACCGTGAAGTCCGGTGCGCATAATTTGCACGGCGATCTGTGGCGCGAGTTCACCGGCTCCATCTCGGGGCTGGTGTTGATTGTGGGTAACTTTCTGGCATTTGCCGGTATCGAAATGAACGCCATTCACGCCCGCGAGCTGCGTAATCCGCAAAAAGAAATGCCGCGGGCTATCTTGCTAGCGTTTGTGTTGATCATGCTGGTGTTTATCCCGCCTACCGTGGCGATTTCACTGGTCGTGCCCGCCGATTCAACCAGCCTCACCGCTGGTGTGATTCAAGCGTATGCCGCGTTCTTCGAGGGCTTTGGCATGCCGTGGGCAACCAAAATCATGGCTGTATTGTTGATTATTGGTGCTTTGGGTGGCGTGTTGGCCTGGACAGGCGGACCGTCGACCGGCCTGTTATTTGTCGGTAAAGCGGGGATGCTGCCGCCCAGCCTGCAAAAAGTGAACGCTAAGGGGGTACAAAAAAATATTTTGTATCTGCAAGCGGTCATCGTGACCTTGCTGTCGACCATTTACATCTTTATCGACAACGTGTCCGACGCGTTTTGGATGATCAGCGCCATGGCGGCACTGATGTATCTGATTATTTATGTGTTTATGTTTTTGGCGGCCATGAAGCTACGTAAAACCCAACCTACGGTTAAACGCGGCTTTGTTCTCAAAGGGCTGCATGGCTGGTGTTACTTGGGGCTGTTCTCGACGTGCGTGGCACTGATCTTTGGGTTTATTCCGCCCAACAACTTCAGCCATATGCCGTTTTTCGAATATGCGGGGATCTTGCTAATTGGCCTGGTGATTGCTGGCGTGCCGCCTTTTATCTTCTATGCGGTGCGCAAACCGTCATGGCAGATGGTGCCAAAGGCGGAAGCCGATCAATATTCAGCTGCATTGCAGGATCTACAGGACGCGGATGATAAGGCGGCCAAAGCTTGAACCGTCGCAGGCGCACCTGGCTCACGTAGCAGGTGCCGCAGGCTACGCGCGAATGCGCGGTGATTGTAAATCCTGAGTCCACGACCCTTTGAGCCGTCGCGACAGCTGATTTACAACCGCTGCGCTGCCCGACGTAGCCGCGCGGAACTCGTCATCGGCTACATGGCTTCAAATGACTTTTCTACAGGCATAAAAAAAGCGTCCCGCAGGACGCTTTTTTTAATGGCTTTTGACGCGATTGGCGTCAGAGCCTGATTTTCTACACCCATTACTGCCGGGCAGAAAATGGTCGGGGTAAGGGGATTCGAACTCCTGACATCCTGCTCCCAAAGCAGGCGCGCTACCGGACTGCGCTATACCCCGGTAAAAAAAAGGCACCTTCAAAGAGGCGCCTTCTGCGATCAGTGCTTTTGGCCTCTGATCTTAAGATCTAACCCCAGTCAACTGGAGCCAAAAATGGTGGGTCGTGTGGGATTCGAACCTACGACCAATTGGTTAAAAGCCAACTGCTCTACCAACTGAGCTAACGACCCAAAAATGGTCGGGGTAAGGGGATTCGAACTCCTGACATCCTGCTCCCAAAGCAGGCGCGCTACCGGACTGCGCTATACCCCGGCTTGAAAATGGCTCCACGACCTGGACTCGAACCAGGGACCCAATGATTAACAGTCATTTGCTCTACCAACTGAGCTATCGCGGAACTACATATTTCAATCTACAACATTGTAACTCTTTGCAACTCTCGTTGACTTCAGCGTATCGCTACGTTGACGTCTCTGAGGCGGGCCATTCTACAACCTTTCAAACCCTTGTCAACCCTTATTTTTCGTTAGAAGACAATGTGTTAGCTCTTCTAGCGGGCTTCCTGGTTTGGGCCAAGTTGCCGTTGCGGGTGACTTACTGCGGGGCGCATCTTACAAGTGTTTTCCTTACGGATCAACACCCTAACGAAAAAAACTAAAAAAAGGCCTCGCAGTGCGAGGCCTTCTTCAAAACACCGCTGTAGAGCGTTAGGCGAAGACGATTTCGTCGTCTTTCACCGTAGCCACGACCGTCGAGCCTGGCAGGAACTGACCGGACAGAATCAGTTGAGCCAGCGGGTTTTCGATCCAGCGCTGGATCGCACGTTTCAGAGGCCGCGCGCCATATACCGGGTCGTAACCTACCGCAATCAACTTGTCCAAAGCCTCCTGGCTCAATTCCAGCCTCAGGTCACGCTCAACCAGACGACTGCGCAGGCGACCCAACTGGATCTCAGCGATACCGGCGATCTGATCACGGGCCAGAGGCTCGAAGATCACCACTTCGTCGATCCGGTTCACAAACTCCGGCCGGAAGTGCGTACTCACCGCATCCATCACCGCAGCCCGTTGCGCTTCGCGATCACCGACCAGCTCCTGGATCTGTGCAGACCCCAGGTTGGAGGTCATCACGATCACCGTGTTGCGGAAATCGACTGTACGACCGTGGCTGTCTGTCAGTCGACCGTCCTCAAGCACTTGCAGCAGCACGTTGAACACGTCCGGATGCGCCTTCTCGACTTCGTCCAGCAGAATCACCGAGTAAGGCTTGCGGCGCACAGCTTCGGTCAGGTAGCCACCCTCTTCGTAGCCCACATAGCCTGGTGGTGCACCAATCAGACGAGCCACGGAATGTTTCTCCATGAACTCGGACATGTCGATGCGCACCATCGCCTCTTCAGTATCAAAGAGGAACTCGGCCAGCGCCTTGCACAACTCGGTTTTACCGACACCGGTTGGGCCAAGGAACATGAACGAGCCGCTAGGACGGTTCGGGTCACTCAACCCTGCACGCGAACGACGTACCGCATTGGACACGGCTACAACCGCCTCGTCCTGACCAATCACACGTTGGTGCAGCAAGCTTTCCATCTTCATCAGCTTGTCGCGCTCGCCTTCGAGCATTTTAGACACGGGAATACCGGTCCATTTCGAGACGACTTCAGCGATTTCCTCTTCGGTCACTTTGCTGCGCAACAACTGGTTCTCAGTTTTGCTGTGCTCGTCGACCATTTGCAGGCTGCGTTCCAGGTCAGGAATGATCCCGTACTGCAACTCGGCCATGCGGTTCAGGTTACCGCTGCGGCGTGCGACTTCCAGTTCCTGACGCGCTTGCTCGATCTTTTGCTGGATCTGGGCAGAGCCCTGCACTTCGGCTTTTTCCGAAGTCCAAATTTCTTCCAGGTCGGAATACTCACGCTCAAGGCGCTCGATTTCTTCCTGCAATTTTTCGAGACGTTTTTTCGCTGCCTCGTCTTCTTCTTTCTTCAACGCTTGGGCTTCAACTTTCAGTTGAATCAGGCGGCGCTCCAGGCGGTCCAGCACTTCGGGCTTGGAGTCAATTTCCATGCGAATACGGCTGGCCGCTTCGTCGATCAGGTCAATCGCCTTGTCAGGCAACTGGCGATCGGTGATGTAGCGATGGCTGAGTTTGGCCGCCGCAATGATCGCACCGTCCGTAATCGCAACCTTGTGGTGAACCTCATAACGCTCTTTCAGGCCACGCAGGATGGCGATGGTGTCTTCTTCGCTCGGCTCATCCACCAGTACTTTTTGGAAACGACGCTCAAGTGCTGCGTCTTTTTCAATGTATTGGCGGTACTCGTTGAGGGTGGTAGCACCCACGCAATGCAACTCACCGCGAGCCAACGCAGGCTTGAGCATGTTGCCCGCGTCCATCGCGCCTTCGCCTTTACCGGCACCGACCATGACATGCAACTCGTCGATAAACAGGATGATTTGCCCTTCCTGTTTCGACAGCTCGTTGAGCAATGATTTGAGGCGCTCTTCGAACTCGCCACGGAACTTGGCACCCGCAATCAGCGCACCAATGTCCAGCGACAGCAGGCGTTTGCCTTTCAAGCCGTCAGGCACTTCACCGTTGATGATCCGTTGAGCCAAACCTTCGGCGATGGCGGTTTTACCCACGCCAGGCTCACCGATCAGCACCGGGTTGTTTTTAGTCCGACGCTGCAACACTTGAATGGTGCGACGAATTTCATCGTCACGGCCAATCACCGGGTCGAGCTTGCCTTCTTCGGCACGCTTGGTCAGGTCGATGGTGTATTTGTCCAGCGCCTGGCGCGACTCTTCAGCGTTCGGGTCATTGACGGCTTCGCCGCCGCGCAGGTTGTTGATGGCGTTTTCCAGGGCTTTTTTGCTCACGCCCTGCCCCAGCAACAGCTTGCCCAGCTTGCTGTTATCGTCCATCGCCGCCAGCAATACGATTTCGCTGGTGATGTACTGGTCGCCTTTCTGTTGCGCCAGACGGTCTGCCTGGTTCAGCAAACGTGCCAAATCCTGCGACATGTTGACGTCGCCGGTAGGATTCTGAATTTTTGGCAGTTGATCGAGCTCTTTGGTCAGCTCTTTACGCAGGCTGTTTACATCAAAACCGACTTGCATCAGCAAAGGCTTGATCGAGCCGCCCTGCTGTTCCAGCAATGCCTGCATCAAGTGCGCGGGCTCAATTGCCGGATGGTCATGGCCAACAGCCAATGACTGAGCATCGGACAACGCCAATTGCAACTTGCTGGTTAATCTATCTATACGCATTCGTCACCTTCCTTATGAGCAGGCCGGAGGGATGGAAACTCCTGAATGAAGAAACCTGCCAGATACCTTAGTAGATGCGGGCAATTCTGGGAGTTTCAAGCGTAAGACGAATGACGCAGATCAGCCTGGGGATGATTCGATCCAGACCAGTGATGCGAAACGGCCAGTACGAGGACTGCGCCGGTAGGAATAAAAGCGTGGGTCGGTGACCGTACAAAAGCCGCCGCCATAGACCGCAGTGATACCGCAGCGTGCCAACCGCAGGCGCGCCAGCGCGTAAGTGTCAGCCATAAAGCGCCCGGCGTTGATGCTGGGTACAAACGCGGTGCCAGCGTGAGGCATGTCCTCTATAAAGACGTCACGCACCTCCCCACCCACTTCAAAGGCTTTCGGGCCGATGGCAGGCCCCAGCCAGACCAATATGTCACAAGGTTCAACATTGAGGCTTAAAGCTGCGGCTTCAAGGACACCTGCGGCCAACCCCCGCCACCCCGCATGCGCGGCCGCCACGCGGGTGCCGGCACGATCGCAGAACAGTGCAGGCAAACAGTCGGCGGTCATTACCGTGCAGGCGATACCTGGCGTAGCCGTCCAGCTGGCGTCAGCCTCGGCAATCTGCTGCGGATCGGCAGGCGCGACGACAACCCCGTGAACCTGGCTGAGCCACGCGGGCTGCACATCGAAAATGTGGGTCAGGCGCTGGCGGTTATGTGCGACGGCAACGGGATCGTCGCCGACATGATCGCCCAGATTGAAGCTGTCGAACGGCGCCACACTGACACCGTTCGCACGGGTGGTCACGCAGGCCCTGATGCCTGCCGGCGCTGGCCAGTCAGGAATCAGGAAGGTGTTCATCCGATGAACGCCTCGCGGTCTTGCTTGAGCAGGGTCAGCAACCAGACAAAGTCGTCTGGCAATGGTGATTCCCAGCTCATGCGCTTACCGGTCGTCGGATGATCCAACTCAAGGAAGCGTGCGTGCAAGGCTTGGCGCGGAAAGTTTTTCAGCGACTCGACCATGGTCACACTGGCTGCCGGCGGGATGCGGAAGCGACCGCCGTAGGCAGGGTCTCCGACCAACGGGAAGTTGATGTGAGACATATGCACGCGAATCTGGTGCGTACGCCCGGTTTCCAGCTTGACCCGCACATGCGTGTGGGAACGGAAGCGCTCAAGCACGCGGTAATGACTCACCGCCTGTTTACCGCCTTCCATTACCGCCATGCGCTGGCGTTGCTGACCGTGACGGCCGATGGGCGCGTCGATCTTGCCCCCGGCGGTGACGACACCGATAACAATGCACTCATAGATCCGGCTGACACTGCGGCTTTGCAACTGGGTGACCAGTTGCGTCTGCGCCTGGATGGTCTTGGCGACCACCATCAGACCGGTGGTGTCTTTGTCCAGACGGTGCACGATCCCCGCACGCGGCACATTGACAATGTCCGGTACGTGATGGAGCAACGCATTGAGCAAAGTGCCATCGGCATGCCCGGCAGCCGGGTGCACCACCAGGCCCGCAGGCTTGTTGATGACCAGGATTTCATCGTCTTCGTAAACGATGTCCAGGGGGATGTCTTGGGCGACCCACTCACCCTGGGCTTCCTGCTCGGCAGTCAGCTCCAGGATGGCACCACCGTGCACGATGTCACGGGGACGTATGACGCCTCCGTCCACAGTGAGGCGGCCGTCCTTGATCCAGGCGGAAAGGCGCGAGCGCGAGTGCTCAGCGAATAATTGTGCGGCGACTTGATCGAGGCGTTGGCCGCCCAATTCGGACGGCACCTCTGCGCGAAGTAGTATTTTCTCGGACATGCTCATCAGGACGGCGCCAAGCCTTTGGTTTCGGCTGCGCGCTTGTGGTTAAATACGGCGTCTTTTGCCCCGAGGCTTTTCACGGGGCGCTCATCATAACAGGACGGCCTCGCCCAAGACAGCGGCCGTCATAGGGACGCAAGCCGCCATGCAAGTGAGACACCTGCTGCTGATCGCCATCCTCGCACTGACCGCCGCTTGCTCGTCGACAAAGGAAGTCGTTGACGAAAACCTCAGCGAAGTCGAGCTGTACCAGCAGGCACAGGCCGATCTGGACAACCACAGCTATACCAGTGCAACCGCCAAACTGAAGGCGCTTGAGTCACGCTACCCGTTCGGGCGTTACGCCGACCAGGCTCAGCTTGAACTGATCTATGCCTACTATAAAAACTCCGAACCGGAAGCTGCAAAGTCTGCCGCAGAGCGTTTCATTCGCCTGCACCCCCAGCATCCCAACGTTGATTACGCCTATTACCTTAAAGGCTTGACCTCGTTTGACCAGGACGTTGGCCTGCTGGCACGCTTTCTGCCGCTGGACATGACCAAGCGTGACCCGGGTGCTGCCCGCGACTCTTATAACGAGTTCGCCCAGCTCACCAGCCGTTTTCCCAACAGCCGTTACGCGCCGGACGCCAAGCAGCGCATGATTTATCTGCGTAACCTGCTGGCAGCGTACGAGATCCACGTAGCTCACTACTACCTGACGCGTCAGGCGTATGTAGCCTCGGCTAACCGTGGCCGTTATGTGGTTGAGAACTTCCAGGAAACCCCTTCGGTGGCTGACGGCCTGGCGGTAATGGTTGAGTCTTATCAGCGCCTGCACCTCGACAAACTGGCAGATACCAGCCTTGAAGTGCTCAAGGACAACTACCCGAACCACGCAAGCCTGGTTGACGGTCAGTTCGTACCGCAAGTGTCCGAGTCGGACAACCGTTCGTGGTTGAGCAAGGCGACGCTGGGGCTGATCGAGTCCAGCACACCACTGCCACCGGGTGAAACCCGCGCCAACCAAGACGTGCAGAAGCAGTTCCAGGATGCAAAAGATGCAATCCCTGCTGAACTGAAACCAAAAGATGCTGATGGCAACATCATCGAAGAGCCAGAAACGGAAACCAACAGCCGTTCGTGGTTCAGCTACATGACCCTTGGTCTTTTCGACTGATCGTCAACGCATCAAAAAAGAGTCCTTCGGGACTCTTTTTTTTGCGCTGCATTTGATGCTGGGCGCTTACCCGGTCCTTGGCTAAACTGGCGCATCTTTTCTCGAATAGCGAATAACCATGTTTCGTTTACTGTTCTGGGCGGCACTGATTGCTGCGGGCGTGTGGTTCTGGCGTAAATACAAGGCCAGCCTCGCAGCCACTAAAAAGCC
Organism: Pseudomonas sp. TWR3-1-1; assembly: GCF_049896545.1. NCBI lineage: Bacteria > Pseudomonadati > Pseudomonadota > Gammaproteobacteria > Pseudomonadales > Pseudomonadaceae > Pseudomonas > Pseudomonas sp. TWR3-1-1. Next base: position 249,527 of record NZ_JAFCUO010000001.1, on the reverse strand, counting down.
GGTCGATCCTGGCGCTATGCCAATGGTGCGTTGCGCCCATTGCGGTGTGCACTTGCCACGTGACCGCGCCTTGAGTCAGCAGCAAGAGTGGTATTGCACCCAAAACCATTTGGAACAAGGCCCGGGCAAGCGCTGATTGGTTTCCCCTGGCGCAGCCAAACCCTGTAGGTGCTGACGAGTAATGCGAGACTGCGTTCGGCGGCAAAGCCGTCGTAAAGCCATTCAACCTGGTGATTCAGACGCATCGCAGTCATCAGCTTTACGAGCGCTGCGCACTCGATCGCAGCCTCGTACCTCGTCAGCGACTACATAAAAACGCGAAGAAACGCGAACGTGTAGCCGCTGACGAGTAACGCGAGGCTGTGATCGGCGGCAAAGCCGTCGTAAAGCCATTCAATCCGGTGATTCAGACATATCGCAGTCATCAGATTTACGAGCGCTGCGCACTTGATCGCAGCCTCGTGCCTCGTCAGCGACTACATAAAAACGCGAAGAAACGCGAAGAAACACCAACGTGTAGTCGCTGACGAGTAACGCGAGGCTGTGATCGGCGGCAAAACCGTCGCAAAACCATTCAACCCGGTGATTCAGACATATCGCAGTTATCAGCTTTACGAGCGCTGCGCACTCGATCGCAACCTCGTGCCTCGTCAGCGACTACAAAAAAACGCGAAGAAACGCGAAGAAACACCAACGTGTAGTCGCTGACGAGTAACGCGAGGCTGCGTTCGGCGGCATAGCCGTCGCAAAGCCATTCAACCCGGTGATTCAGTTGCATCGCAGTCATCAGGTTTACGAGCGCTGCGCACTCGATCGCAGCCTCGTGCCTCGTCAGCGACTACACGATTAAACTCGCCCGTGCGGTGTGTACGGGGCAGGGTCGATGATGGGGCTTCGCCCCAGTAACAAATCGGCAAACAACTGGCAAGAAGCCGGTGCCAACACCAGTCCATTTCGATAGTGCCCGCAATTCAACCACAAGCCTTCAAAGCCTGGTAGCCGGCCAATATAGGGTATGCCTTCAGGCGAACCTGGCCGCAAGCCGGCCCAATGCGCCACAGGCTGGGCATCGGCCAACGCAGGGATCAGCTCCACGGCCGACGCTTTCAGGCTTTCAAGCGCCGACTCGGTAGGCGTTTTATCAAAGCCTTCGTGCTCCAAGGTGCTACCAATCAAAATATGGCCGTCACGACGCGGTATTGCGTAGCGCCCTTTGGCCAACACCATACACGACAAGAAATCAGACGAGCATTTGTACAAAATCATCTGACCTTTTACAGGTTCTACGGGCAGCTCCAGGTTCAAGATTTTGAGAAGTTCGCCACTCCAGGCACCCGCGGCCAGTACCACTTCATCGCCAAGCATCGGGCCTTGAGCCGTGTCGACCCCCTTGATAGTTGTGCCATCAAGAATAAATCCCTGTACCTCACACTGCTCATGAATGGTCACATTGGGCATCGCCAGCAGCGCAGCCTTAAGCGACTTAACAAGACGCGGGTTACGCACATTGGCCACGTCTTTCATATAAATGGCGCGAGAAAAACCATGACCCAACACAGGCACACGACTTTCAACCGATGAAATATCCACCGCACTCAGAGGCCTGCCTTCACGCTCGGCCCATGCCAACGCCTCCGCTTCATCATCCAGATCCAGCCAGTACAAACCCGTTGTATGAACTTCAGGATCGACGCCAGTAGAGGCAAACAAGCGCTCAGCCAAACGCGGATAAAAATCTTGCGACCAATGAGCCAACGCCGTGACCGCAGGGGTGTAGCGCCAAGGGTAAAGCGGCGAAACAATACCCCCGCCCGCCCATGAAGACTCCTGCCCAACGGTGTTGCGGTCCAACAAAGTCACCTGTTCAACGTCGGCGGCCAGATTAAACGCCGTTAACAGGCCTATCACCCCGCCTCCAACAATCACCACCCGTTGCTGCCTAGCCATCTATGCATCCAACCCATCATCAAAATAAAGTGTCAGCGCCCCCAACACTGCTGCGCTGTGAGGTTCGGGGCGGCCTGGGTTATCGAGGTTAAACCGGTATGCGTCAGCGTGAAATCTCCACACGGATCGGTTGCCATCGCAAAACCTTGCTTACGTATAGCGCTCAACACAAACCCGTGATCAGCAAGACTCGACGCAATGTTGTAGTGCTCATTGCCCTCACTGAGTTCTTGCATGCCGCTATATAACCCGTTTTTCGTATAAAAACGCTCTAGACTTTGGGCTTGCTCTGACAGGAGTACGACAATTTGAGCGCGATACGCGCGCTTCACATAATCGTTGTAGAGCGGGTAAACGAAGGCTCCAAGGATACCGATGATCGTCACCGCGATCATCAATTCGATCAGGGTGAAACCTGCGTCAGGTCTAAACATTGCGCATTTCCTATTGAATCTGTCGCCACATGCTCCGGCGAAAGCTCTGACGTGCAGGCATTCCAACGCCTTCGTCCGAGGTTTGATAACGGGCGTAAATAGTTTCTAGCACTGTGCGCGACTGACCTCGCAATCCAATCCCGCTTACGCGGTACAGATGGGTAGAGCCTCCCGCTGATGAGGCCAGCGCTTCGCTGCTACGCCCCAGGAATTGGATGCCGTACAAACCATCTGCCACGCGCACCCAATTCACCCCCGATTGCGGATCAATACCGGGCGAGAGGCGTGCTTTCACCTCAGAAGGCGGAGCGCAGTGCGCTATCGAAACGCATTCGGCCATATCAGCCCACTGCATGTGAAGCCACGATTCCCCGATGCGCAATGCACTTTCAGCGACCTGAAAAGATTGATGAGCGAGCCGCACACTGCCTGCCATTTTTTCCTGCTGCCCGGCATTTTCGAGTGCGCCAAGCCCCATCAGGCTAAGCAGCATCAAAAAAATCAGACTGACCAATAACGCCATGCCTTTTTGTGTACGTGAGCCCAGCGCCATACCCCTGCCCTATCCCAGTCGATTACGTAAGGCGACCACCACATGGTAAGCCTGGTCTTTGACCCGCAACGTGGGGTCTCTCATTGTCAGCGCGATACGCACACTGCGAATACGTGAAGGGTCCACAGGGCTGGACTCATAGTGCACAACGGGCTGCGTCTCTCTGGAACTGGACATACCAAAACTCACATCGAACGCCGCTACATTGTCCAAAAGTACTGACTTGGTAAGCCCGCTTTTCAATTGGCCCTGTTCAAACAGGTAAACAACCTGACGTATAGGGAAGCCAATTTCCCCTGGGGCTAAGGCCAATTGCGCACCCGAAAATGCCTGAGCTCGGTTTTTACAATCTGTAACGACGGTCCAGTCAGGCTTGCCGGAAACAAGCCCCACATCTGCGCTGATCATATGCAGCGCACCTGCACTCACAGTTCCCCTCCAGAAGATCGGCGTTTTAAACGCTGAAGGCGCATCGATCATCCGTTCGCTCGGCAGGCAACCGAACATGCCGGCCATACGGACTTCCTGAGCAATTTTGCTCAATACATACCGGGCGTCTTCCTGTAATTGGGCGGATGCACCTTGCGCTAAATAGCTCCCGCGGGCGCTCAAAAAGATCTGAGTCATGCCCAACACCAGCAGCAAGCCCAACGCCATCGCAACCGTCAACTCGATCAAGCCGAAGCCTGCGTCAGACTTGCTCATGGCTTGGCACTGAATGCTGAAGCAGCAACTGGCTGCGCAGGGTGAATGACTGAAAAGCCCCATCCAGCCCTTCTGCACGCGAATCGTCCCATTCCAGGTGAATGGTCACTTGCTGCTCGCTGACCGAAATAGCGCCCCGCGCACTGTCACCCGCAAATTGACGGATGTTGCGCTTGAACTCATTCAGATCCTGTCCCGCGACGTTGGTCGCACTGATGCCGTGATGGGTGGCCGTCAACGCCGAGGTACGATAATCACCCGCCGAATTGGCCCGTATGCGGTCCAACATGTCATACGCGATAAAACTGGCCTGAGTGCTCATCAGCGCGCTGTCGACGTATTTCAACGCTTTGATTTGAGCGCCTGCCGCCCCTAAAAGACCAACACTTAATATCAGCGTGGCAATCAAGACTTCGCTCAAGGTCATGCCCGCTTGTGGGTGTTGGTTACAACGCCGCATCACATTCATCCTTGAGGATTCACCGAGGCGACACGTCCTGTGTCGTCATGCCAAAAGCCTAGCCTTGAGTTCACTGCACACAGACGGGACACGACTGAAGCTGATGAAGGGTTTTTCGCTGCAATACGTAAGCCGCAGCCACGCTAAAAGCCCTAAACATGGCGCAATGATTGGCACCGCCAAAAAGATCGGCGGCAGCCGGGCACCCAGCTATACCTAGGACTGATCAGGGCATTGAGTTTCAGGGAGATTAAACGTGTACCAACGAGGCATGAGCCTGATTCAGTTGCTGCTTACGTTGTCGATATTGGCCATTACGGCCCAATTTGCCAGTCCGGCCTACAACACACTCATTGAGCAGCAACGACGCCAAACCCTTGCGCAAGAACTGACCAGCAGCCTGCGCAAAGCCCGCAGTGAAGCGTTAATACGCCATCAATCTGTAGTGATCCATGCACTGGAAGAGAATTGGAGCAAGGGCTGGAGGGTGATTCTGGACGTCAGCGGTCAAGGGCATACCGATGCAAACAATCCAGTGCTCACCGAAAGACACACCGGGCTGCACGTTCTGATAGCCGGGAATTCACCCGTCAAACACTACGTGCGGTTTAACCCGCTCGGCGAGCCTGTGCTGAATGCCGGGGCATTTCAAGCGGGGACACTGCATGTGTGTCACACAAAAGAGGCGCTGAGCCACTATCAGATAGTGCTCGCGAAAAGCGGGAGAATCAGCCTGCGCAACCAGATGGCGGCGCAAGCATTGTGCGAAATGGCTTAAGTGATGGAGCGAACCCGCAGCTCTTTGGGCATGGAGAACGTAATGTTCTCTTCGCGCCCAGCCAACTCATCGGCGCCGGTCGCACCCCACGCGTGCAATTGTTGAATTACCCCGCGTACCAACACTTCGGGCGCCGAGGCGCCTGCGGTGATGCCAATGCGCTGGACGCCATCGAACCAGCTTTGTTGCAGGTCTTCGGCGCCGTCGATCAGATACGCCGGCGTGGCCATGCGCTCAGCCAATTCACGCAGGCGGTTGGAGTTGGAGCTGTTCGGGCTGCCCACCACCAACACCACGTCGCACTCATCTGCCAACTGCTTTACAGCGTCCTGACGGTTTTGCGTGGCGTAGCAAATGTCATCCTTACGCGGGCCGCCGATGGCCGGGAAGCGTGTACGCAAGGCATCGATCACACGACTGGTATCGTCCATCGACAAAGTGGTCTGGGTCACGAACGCCAGTTTTTCCGGGTTGTGCACTTGCAGGTCGGCCACGTCTTTTTCGTCTTCAACCAGATAGATCGCACCGCCATTGCTGGCGTCGTACTGCCCCATCGTGCCTTCAACTTCAGGGTGACCGGCATGCCCGATCAGGATGCATTCGCGGCCGTCGCGGCTGTAGCGCGCCACCTCGATATGTACCTTGGTGACCAACGGGCAGGTCGCGTCGAACACTTTAAGGCCACGCCCTGCGGCTTCGGTGCGAACAGCCTGGGAAACGCCGTGTGCACTGAAAATCACAATCACGTCGTCTGGCACCTGGTCCAGCTCTTCGACGAAGATCGCGCCACGGGAGCGCAGGTCTTCGACCACAAATTTGTTGTGCACCACTTCGTGGCGTACGTAGATAGGCGGACCGAAAACTTCCAGAGCGCGATTGACGATTTCAATCGCTCGGTCCACCCCGGCGCAAAAACCACGGGGGTTGGCGAGTTTGATGTGCATGCTAGGCCTCGTGGGACGCGCAGAAAAATAATGCCAAACAGGCCCGGCCGCAGCCGGGCACTGGATTTACAGCGCTTTGACGTCTTTGATATCCACTTCGAAAGTCAGGGTTTTACCTGCCAGCGGGTGGTTGAAATCAATGGTGACCTGCTCGTCGTCAAAGGCTTTGACCACGCCGGGCAACTCGGTGTTAGCCGCATCGTTGAAAATCACCAGCAAACCTTCGGACAGTTCCATGTCCTTGAACTGCGATCGCGGGATGATTTGCACGTTTTGCGGGTTGGGCTGGCCGAACGCGTTCTCTGGAAGGATCTCCAGGGTGCGTACGTCACCGGCCTTGAAGCCGAAAATAGCCGCCTCAAAACCTGGCAACAGGTTGCCATCACCGACCTTGAAGGTTGCAGGGGATTTGTCGAACGTACTGTCGACGGTGTCGCCATTCTCCAGGCGTAAAGCGAAATGCAGGGTGACTTCCGTGTTCTGGCCAATACGAGGCTCAGTCATGAACGGGTTCTCCGGACTTTTTACTTTTGAACATATCCAGTGCCAGCATCACGGCGCCTACACAAATCGCACTGTCAGCGAAGTTGAATGCAGGGAAGTACCAGCGATTTTGCCAGTGCACCAGAATGAAATCGATCACATGGCCGTAAGCAATGCGGTCATACAAGTTACCCAACGCGCCGCCCAGAATCAGGGCCAGCGCAATGGCTAGCCACGTGTCATCACGACCCAGACGCTTGAGCCAGACCACCAGCACGGCACTGACCACGACGGCGATCAGGGCAAACAGCCAACGCTGCCAGCCTGCGCTGTCAGCCAGAAAGCTGAAAGCGGCGCCAGTGTTGTAGGCCAAAGTCCAACTGAAGTAGTCAGGGATGATGACGATCTGTTGGTACATCTGTAAGGCGCCGTCGAAATAGACCTTGCTGGCCTGGTCAATGACCAGAACCAGCAGGGTCAACCACAGCCAGCCCAGGCGCCCGAAGCGCCCGGCAGTGCTGGTGTTAGGCATAGTGACGTACCTCGCCCGCGCCGCTGATGTTGTCTACGCAACGACCGCAGATTTCCGGGTGCTGTGGATCAATACCCACGTCTTCGCGGCAATGCCAGCAACGCGCGCACTTGGCGTGAGCGGACTTGACCACTTTGAGCTTGAGGCCCGCCACTTCAGTGATCACTGCATCTGCCGGAGCCGATGCAAACGGCGCGACACTGGCCGTGGAGGTGATCAGTACGAAGCGCAGTTCGTTGCTCAGCTTGGTCAGGTCGGCGGCCAGTTCATCTTCGGCGAACAAGGTGACTTCAGCCTGCAAGTTGCCGCCAATGGCTTTGGCCGCACGCAGGTTCTCCATCTCTTTGTTGACCGCCACTTTGACTGCCATGATCCGTTCCCAGTAGGCACGGCCCAGCTCGGTGCCTTCTGGCATTTCGCTCAGGCCCTGGTACCAGGTATTGAGCATTACGGATTCGTTGCGCTCGCCCGGCAGGTATTGCCACAACTCGTCGGCGGTGAAGGCCAGGATCGGAGCGATCCAGCGCACCAGTGCTTCAGAGATGTGGAACAGTGCGGTCTGGCACGAACGACGGGCCTTGCTGTTGGCGCCCGTGGTGTATTGACGGTCCTTGATGATGTCGAGGTAGAAACCGCCCAGCTCTTGCACGCAGAAGTTGTGCACTTTGGAGTACACGTTCCAGAAGCGGTATTCACCGTAGTGAAGTTCCAGCTCGCGTTGCAGCAACAGTGCGCGGTCAACCGCCCAACGATCCAGTGCCAGCATTTCTTCAGCAGGCAAGATGTCAGTGGCCGGGTTGAAACCGGTCAGGTTCGACAGCAGGAAGCGTGCGGTGTTACGGATACGGCGGTAGGCATCCGCGCTACGTTGCAGGATCTGGTCGGACACGGCGATCTCGCCCGAGTAGTCGGTCGATGCCACCCACAGACGCATGATGTCAGCGCCCAGGGTATCGTTGACTTTCTGCGGTGCAATCACGTTGCCCAACGACTTGGACATCTTGCGACCGGCTTCGTCCACGGTGAAGCCGTGGGTCAGCAGCTCGCGGTACGGCGCGTGGTTGTCGATGGCGCAACCGGTCAGCAAGGAGGAGTGGAACCAGCCACGGTGCTGGTCGGAACCTTCAAGGTAGAGATCGGCACGCGGACCGGTTTCGTGGCCCATTGGGTGCGAACCGCGCAGGACGTGCCAGTGCGTGGTGCCCGAATCGAACCACACGTCCAGCGTGTCGCAGATTTTGTCGTACAGCGGCGCTTCGTCGCCCAGCAGCTCGGCAGCGTCCATCTTGAACCAGGCTTCAATGCCTTCCAGCTCAACGCGCTTGGCCACTTCTTCCATCATTTCGACGGTACGCGGGTGCAGCTCGCCGCTTTCCTTGTTCAGGAAGAACGGGATCGGCACGCCCCAGTTGCGCTGACGCGAGATGCACCAGTCGGGACGGTTGGCGATCATCGAATGCAGGCGCGCCTGGCCCCAGGCCGGAACGAACTGGGTGTCTTCAATGGCCTGCAACGCACGGGTACGCAGGGTGTCGCCGGCAACCGGTTCTTTGTCCATGCCGATGAACCATTGCGCGGTGGCGCGGTAGATCAGCGGGGTCTTGTGACGCCAGCAGTGCATGTAGCTGTGGCTGATGGTTTCGGTAAACATCAGCGAGCCGACTTCAGTCAGCTTGTCGATGATGTTCTGGTTAGCCTTCCAGATGAACTGGCCACCGAAGAACTCCAGCGACGGTACATACACGCCGTTGCTCTGAACCGGGTTGATGATGTCGTCATTGACCATGCCATAAGCTTTGCAGGTCACGAAGTCGTCTACACCGTAAGCCGGTGCGGAGTGAACCACGCCGGTGCCCGCACCCAGCTCAACGTACTCGGCCAGGTAAACAGGCGACAGACGGTCGTAGAACGGGTGACGGAAATTAATCAGCTCCAGCGCAGAGCCGGTGGTGGTGGCGATCACCGAACCTTGCAGGTTGTAGCGCGCCAGGCTCGACTCAACCAGCTCTTCAGCCAGAACCAGGTACTTGTCACCCACATCGACCAGCGCGTAGGTGAATTCGGGGTGAACGTTGAGCGCCTGGTTGGCCGGGATGGTCCACGGGGTGGTGGTCCAGATCACAATCGACGTCGGCTTGCTCAGGGCTGCCAAACCAAAGGCTTCAGCCAGTTTGGCCTCGTCGGCAACCTGGAAGGCTACGTCGATGGCAGCGGATTTTTTGTCCTGATATTCGACTTCGGCTTCAGCCAGCGCCGAGCCACAGTCAAAACACCAGTTCACAGGCTTGAGGCCCTTGAACACGAAGCCCGCCTTGACGATTTCGGCCAGGGCGCGGATTTCACCGGCTTCGTTCTTGAAGTCCATGGTTTTGTACGGGTTAGCGAAGTCGCCCAGTACACCCAAACGGATAAACTCGGTTTTTTGCCCTTCGATCTGCTCAGTGGCGTAGGCACGGCACAGCTCGCGGGTTTTATCCGCGGGCAGGTTTTTACCGTGAGTCACTTCAACTTTGTGCTCAATCGGCAAACCGTGGCAATCCCAGCCCGGCACGTACGGCGCATCAAAACCCGAGAGGGTTTTGGAACGGATGATCATGTCCTTGAGGATTTTGTTCAGCGCATGACCGATGTGAATCGTGCCGTTGGCGTAGGGAGGACCGTCGTGAAGTACGAACTTCGGACGATCCTTGCCAATCTCGCGCAACTTCCCGTACAGGCCAATGCTGTCCCAGCGCTGCAAAATTTGCGGTTCGCGCTGTGGCAGGCCGGCCTTCATTGGGAAGGCTGTGTCCGGAAGGTTTAGCGTGGCTTTGTAGTCGGTCATTTCAGGCTCTTTTTAAGCGGTTGACCCAGCCAATAGGCTCGGGCGGCGGCGACGTCCGCATTGATCGCCGTCTTGAGCGCCTCCAGAGAGGCAAAACGCTGCTCATCACGCAGCTTGTGGTGGAATGCCACGGTCAGACGCTGGCCATACAAATCGCCAGCGAAATCCAATAGATGTACTTCGAGATGGGCACTGCCATCCCCTGCAACTGATGGCCGTACGCCAATATTGGCGACACCGGACCACGTTTTTCCGTCGATCTCAACACTGACCAGATACACCCCGGTGAGCGGCACACGGCGACGCTTTAACTGAATATTGGCCGTTGGCGTGCCCAATTGGCGCGCCAGTTTTTGCCCATGCAACACGCGTCCGGCAATCTGAAAAGGACGCCCCAACAGACGCTCAGCAAGGGTAAAGTCGGCATTGGCCAACGCATCACGCACCTTGGTGCTGCTGACTCGCAGGCTATCCAGCTCAACGGTTTGCGCCGCTTCTACAGTAAAGCCCTGCAGGGCGCCTGCCTGTTGCAGGAAGTCAAAATCGCCCACCCGGTCGCAGCCAAAACGGAAGTCGTCACCGACCTCCAGGTGCTGCACACCCAAGCCGTCCACCAGAATCGTGTCCACAAACTCAGCGGCGCTGAGCTTGCTTAAACGCTGGTTGAACGCCAGGCACAGTACGCGATCAACGCCTTCGTCAGCCAGCAACTGCAACTTGTCACGCAAGCGTGCCAAGCGGGCCGGAGCGGTTTCAGGGGCAAAAAATTCGCGCGGCTGCGGTTCAAAAATCACCACGCAGCTGGGCACACCCAACTCCAGTGCACGTTCGCGCAGCCGACCCAGGATTGCCTGGTGACCACGGTGTACACCGTCAAAGTTGCCAATAGTGGCGACACAGCCCCGATGTTGGGGCCGCAGATTGTGAAGGCCTCGAACCAGCTGCATAACGCGCTTCTTGCTCATAAAGTGGCCGATTATAACCACACCCAGCCCGCTACAACAGGCAACAGCGCACGGCAAATTCAGTCAATGCGACAAAATAGACGCCTGAGCGACCATTACCCTACATAAGAGACTTGCGGGCGAAATCCTTCAAACGCAAGCCAAGCAACAACAACATGCCGAAATAAGCCAGCACGCCCGCGACCACTAAGCCGCCCAAACGCAGGAAGCGCTCCAGCATATGACCGTGGTCCCACGCTGGCATCACGTGCATAAGCCCAATCAAAACGCCCGACATCACGGCCACGGCCAGTAACAGCTTGCACAGGTATTTGGTCCAGCCAGGCTGGACCACAAATAGCTGTTGTTTGCGTAACTGCCAAAACAACAGGCCCGCATTGATGCACGCCCCCACACTGATTGCCAGCGCCAGGCCTGCGTGCTGCAACGGCACGATGAACACCAGGTTCAGCAATTGGGTGAGGATCAAGGTAAACACGGCAATTTTCACCGGCGTACGAATATTTTGTTGAGCGTAAAAGCCGGGAGCCAGCACTTTGATCAAGATAATGCCCAGCAAACCGACCGAATACGCCATCAGGGCGCGCTGGGTCATCGCCGCATCCAGCGCACTGAACTCGCCGTACTGGAACAGCGAAACCGTCAGCGGCTCAGCCAGAATCGCCAATGCCAGCGAACACGGCAAAACCAGCACAAAACACAGACGCAAGCCCCAATCGAGAATTCGCGAATACTCCTGGCGGTCTTTATTGGCATAGGTTTTGGACAGGGTTGGCAACAGGATCGTACCCAGCGCGACGCCCAAAACACCGGAAGGCAATTCCATCAGGCGATCGGCGTAGTACATCCAGGACACCGAGCCTGCGACCAGAAACGAGGCGAAAATCGTGTTGATGATCAATGAAATCTGGCTGACCGATACCCCCAGAATGGCGGGCAACATCTGTTTCATGACCCGCCAGACACCGGTATCGCGCAGGTTCAGGCGAGGCAACACCAACATGCCGATTTTTTTCAGGTGCGGTAACTGGAACAGCAACTGAGCCAAACCACCGGCCAGCACTGCCCAGCCCAAGGCCATCACGGGCGGGTCAAAATAAGGCGTCAGGAACAGCGCGAAAATAATCATGCTGACGTTGAGCAGGGTCGGCACAAAGGCCGGGACCGAAAAACGGTTCCACGTGTTGAGGATCGCACCCGCCAGCGAAGACAGCGAAATCAGCAATATATAAGGGAAGGTGACACGCAGCATGTCACTGGTGAGCTGGAATTTCTCTGGGGTGGTGGCAAAGCCCGGCGCCGTGGCCCAGATCACCCAAGGCGCAGCAATCATGCCTAACGCAGTGACAATTGCCAGTACCAGGGTCAGCAAACCGGCCACATAAGCCACGAAGGTGCGTGTCGCTTCCTCACCCTGCTGGCTTTTGTACTCCGCCAATATCGGTACAAAAGCTTGCGAAAATGCACCCTCGGCGAAGATCCGACGCAGCAGATTAGGCAGTTTAAAGGCGATAAAGAACGCATCCGTGGCCATTCCGGCGCCAAAGGTGCGTGCAATGATCGTGTCCCGAACAAAGCCCAAAACCCTTGAAATCATGGTGATTGAGCTGACGGCAGCCAACGATTTGAGCAAATTCATTGAAAGAGTTTTTGCCTATTAAAGAAAGAGCAGGCGAACAAAGCGTCCACTTATGCGATACTGCGCGCCGCAACAGCACAGAGCCAAGCTCGCGAGTTTACAGGTCAAGCGCCGGAAATAAATCTCCCGTCTCCCTCGATCCACCACTCAGCGGATCGTATCAATCGCCCTTGACAAGCCTTCACGTCATCGGCATGATTCGCGGCCTATTTTGTTTGTTATTTCCTAAAAGTCTTTCGAGGAGCTCGACGGTGGCCAACACACCTTCCGCCAAAAAACGTGCAAAACAGGCTGAGAAGCGTCGCAGCCACAACGCCAGCCTGCGTTCCATGGTTCGCACCTACATCAAGAATGTAGTTAAAGCCATCGACGCAAAAGACGCCGCTAAAGCGCAAGCTGCTTATGTTCTGGCTGTTCCTGTTATCGACCGTATGGCCGATAAAGGCATCATCCACAAGAACAAAGCTGCTCGCCATAAGAGCCGCCTGAATGGCCACGTCAAGGCGTTGAACCTTGCGACTGCTGCTTAAGCGATAAGCTTTTTAAAAAACCGACCTCAGGGTCGGTTTTTTATTGCCCGTAAAAAAGCAGGCGCTGACTCACATTATCGACAGGCATAAAAAAGCTGCGATCAGAGTGCCCCCTGTCGCAGCTTTTTACTAACCGCCGCTAGCCGTGAGGCCACGGCAGGATCGGGATTGCTGTGACCGCGTTCTGCGGACTGCCTTCGATCAGACGATCGCTGTACACCAGGTACACCAGCGTATTGCGCTTTTTATCGAGGAAACGCACCACCTGCATGGTCTTGAATACCAACGAGGTGCGTTCCTTGAACACTTCATCGCCGTCTTTCAACTCACCCTTAAAGCTGATCGGACCGGTCTGACGGCATGCAATCGACGCCTCTGCGCGATCTTCCGCCAAACCCAAACCCCCTTTCATACCGCCCGTTTTAGCGCGAGACAAGTAGCAGGTAACGCCTTCAACCTTAGGATCATCGAACGCTTCGACCACGATGCGATCATTTGGACCCACCAGCTTGAATACGGTCGACACCGTGCCAATCTCCTGCGCCGACGCCAGCAACGGCATTGCCAGCACCAACCCCAACAACCCCTTGATCAAACGCATACGCACCCCACACTCAGACCAAAATCAGGTTATCGCGATGAACCAGCTCTGGCTCCGCCATATAACCCAACACGCTGACAATCGCATCTGACGACTGCCCGATAATTTTTTGCGCTTCCGCCGCACTGTAGTTAGCGAGGCCGCGTGCAACTTCTCGCCCGTCCGGCGCCACGCACACCACCATTTCACCGCGGCGAAAACCGCCCTGCACTGCTTTCACGCCCACAGGCAGCAGACTTTTATGGCCCTGCGACAAGGCCGCTACCGCGCCCTCATCCAGCACTAGCGTGCCGCGCGTCTGGAGATGCCCCGCCAGCCACTGCTTACGCGCTGCGAGCAGACCGCGCTCAGGTGACAGCAATGTGCCCAGGCGCTCACCCGCCTTCAAACGGTCCAACACGCGCTCCAGACGCCCACCCACGATAATCGTGTGCGCCCCGGAGCGCGCGGCCAGTCGCGCGGCACGCAACTTGGTTTGCATGCCACCACGCCCCAGCGCGCCACCCGTGCCCCCTGCGACCGCATCCAGCGCTGGATCATCAGCACGGGCTTCGTAAATCATTTTGGCATCAGGGTTGTTTCGCGGATCGGCGTCAAACATGCCGTCGCGATCCGTCAGAATCACCAGCAGATCAGCTTCGACCAGGTTGGCCACCAGCGCCGCCAAGGTGTCGTTATCACCAAAGCGGATCTCATCGGTCACCACGGTGTCGTTTTCGTTGATGACCGGGATAACACCCAGCTCAACTAACGCACGCAAAGTGCTGCGGGCATTTAGATAGCGCTTTCGATCAGACAAATCGTCATGCGTCAGCAGAATTTGTGCGGTGTGACGGGAATGTTCCGCAAAGCTCGACTCCCACGCTTGCACCAACCCCATTTGCCCGATTGCTGCAGCGGCCTGCAGCTCGTGCATGGCACTCGGGCGCACGGTCCAGCCCAGACGACTCATGCCAGCCGCAACCGCGCCCGAAGACACCAGCACCAACTCAACACCCGCCTCGTGCAGGGCGACCATTTGCTCAACCCAAACACCCATTGCTGCACGATCCAGGCCTTTGCCATCGGCTGTCAGCAATGCGCTGCCGATCTTCACAACCCAACGCTGGGCACCCGTCACCTTGCTCCGCATCATCATCCAACCTATGCCTGAGAGCAGCGCGACCGAGCGCCACTCATGGAAATTTTTTGATTACCGTTTCGTAGATGCTAAAACGCCGCTCAATTGAGCGGCGCTGTAGTTTACTGCAACAAATCAGTCGCGGACGTAAATGATTTCCGGACCGTCTTCGTCATCAACGTCTTCTTCGTCCCAGTCATCTTCACCGATATCATGGACGCTCTTCACGCCACTGCGACGCAGAGCACGCTTGTCATCAAGCGCTTGCAACTGCGCACGCGCTTCGTCTTCGATGCGCTGATCCAGCTCAGCCAGCTCTGCTTTATAAGCAGGGTCATTGGCCAGACGGTCAGCACGATCTTCGAGGTAGCGCATGATGTCGTGGCACAGCTTGTCGGTACCGATTTTGGCAATCGCCGAAATCACATACACAGGACCTGTCCACTCAAGACGATCCACCACTTCTTTAACGCGTGCATCGTGCTCATCCTGCGGCAACGAATCACACTTGTTCAGCACCAGCCAACGATCACGCTCAGCCAGCGACGGGCTGAACTTGGTCAGCTCGTTAACGATGACTTCAGCAGTATCCGCAGCGCTGTCAGTGCCCTCCACCGGCGCCATGTCGACGAGGTGCAGCAACAGACGAGTACGCGCCAAGTGCTTGAGGAAGCGAATCCCCAGGCCCGCACCATCCGAAGCCCCTTCGATCAAACCCGGGATGTCGGCAATGACAAAGCTCTTCCAGCGATCAACGCTGACGACGCCCAGGTTAGGCACCAGAGTAGTGAACGGATAATCCGCCACTTTTGGCTTGGCTGCGGACACCGAACGAATAAAGGTACTTTTACCCGCGTTCGGCAAGCCCAGCAGACCGACGTCGGCCAGCACTTTGAGCTCCAGTTTCAGGTCACGCAACTCACCCGGCTTACCCGGCGTGGTTTGGCGCGGCGCACGGTTGGTACTGGACTTGAATCGGGTGTTACCCAGACCGTGCCAGCCACCTTGCACCACCATCAACTTCTGACCCGCCTTGGTCAGGTCGCCAATGACTTCCTGCGTACCCGCATCGATCACCGTGGTGCCGACCGGCACGCGCAGGATCAGGTCCTCACCCTTGCGACCAGTGCAGTCCGCGCTGCCGCCGTTCGAACCGCGCTCAGCGTCAAAGTGACGGGTGTAACGGTAGTCAACCAGCGTGTTGAGGTTTTCGTCGGCGACCATGAAGATCGAGCCGCCATCACCACCATCACCGCCGTTAGGGCCGCCATTTTCGATGAACTTCTCGCGACGGAAACTCATGCAACCGTTACCACCGTCGCCCGCTTTTACCTTGATCGATACTTCATCAACAAACTTCATAACAAAACGCCTCTCGTCATCAGGACGAGCCGATAAACATAAGACATAAGACTCTTGCAAAAATGAGCGCAGCGACCTCAATCAACGGCCGTTAAATCCAGCGCTGGCAGCCCATACAAACAGTTTTGCAAGAGACTCATCCCACAAACGAAAAAGCCCCGTCGCAAGACAGGGCTCTTCCAGCTACCAAGCTATTACGCCGCGACGACTGCAGTCTTCGGAACGATGCTTACATAGCGACGACCGAAGGCGCCTTTAACCTGGAACTTGATCACGCCTTCCACTTTCGCGAACAGGGTGTGATCTTTGCCCATACCAACGCCGTAGCCAGCGTGGAATTGGGTGCCGCGCTGACGCACGATGATGTTGCCCGGAATGATAGCCTGGCCGCCATACATCTTCACGCCAAGGCGTTTGGCTTCTGAGTCGCGACCGTTACGGGTACTACCACCAGCTTTTTTGTGTGCCATGAGTCAATTCTCCTAGTGAGGAATTAGGCTGAAATTAAGCCTGAATACCGGTGATTTTGATCTCGGTGTACCACTGGCGGTGGCCCATACGCTTCATGTGGTGCTTACGACGACGGAACTTGATGATGCGGATTTTATCGTGACGACCTTGGGAGATCACTTCAGCAACAACAGTGGCGCCAGGAACAACTGGAGCGCCGATGTTCACGTCGTCGCCATTGGCAACCAACAGAACGCGATCAAAAGTTACGGATTCGCCGGTAGCGATTTCCAGTTTTTCGATCTTCAGGTATTCACCTGGAGCTACTTTGTACTGCTTGCCACCAGTAACGATTACTGCGTACGACATGGTATTTCTCCGATAATCCTGCTCACCCAGCGCTTTATAAGTAAAGGTATTGGCTGGCATGGCTGCATGGGGCTGGAACGGCCCAAGTGCAATTGCGTAAGGCAGGTGCTGCCCAGGAAGTTCAGGGTGCGCGATTGTACGCAAGGCAACAGCACGTTGCAAGAGGCCGCCCATCGCGCCTTGACAGGCCATCCCCCCCGACCTAGCATGCCGCGCAACCCTTCTGGAGCACCTGTCGCTGATGCAACCCCAAGCTTTCTACCGCACGGTTGCGGACGATTTTAGCGCCGTCGACGGCATCATCAAGAAGCAGCTGACCTCACGCGTACCGCTGGTCTCAAAAATCGGCGACTACATTACGTCGGCCGGCGGCAAACGCCTTCGTCCTTTATTAGTGTTGCTGTGTGGCAAGGCTCTGGGCCGTGAAGGCGACGACTTGCGTCTGCTGGCCGCCACCATTGAGTTCCTGCACACCGCCACCCTGTTGCACGACGACGTAGTCGACATGTCCGGCATGCGCCGCGGCCGCAAGACCGCCAATGCCACATGGGGCAACGCGCCGAGCGTATTGGTGGGCGACTTCCTGTACTCGCGCTCCTTCGAAATGATGGTGGAGCTGGGCTCGATGCCAGTGATGAAAATCCTGTCGCAAGCCACGCGCATCATTGCTGAAGGCGAAGTGCTGCAACTGTCCAAAGTGCGCGATGCCAGCACCACCGAAGAAACCTACATGGAAGTCATCCGCGGCAAAACCGCCATGCTCTTTGAGGCCTCGACCCACAGTGCTGCGGCGCTGGCCGGGGCAACGCCCGAGCAAAGCGAAGCCCTGCGCACGTTTGGCGATCACCTGGGCGTGGCGTTCCAACTGGTGGACGATTTGCTCGACTACCGTGGCGATGCCGAGACCCTGGGTAAAAACGTGGGTGACGACCTGGCCGAAGGCAAGCCGACCCTGCCGCTGATCTACACCATGCGCGAAGGCACGCCGGAGCAAGCTGCCCTGGTTCGCCAGGCGATCCAGAAAGGTGGCATTGAAGACCTGGAAAGCATCCGCGCGGCTGTCGAGGCTTCCGGCTCGCTGGAATACACCGCCCAACTGGCACGCGACTATGTGGCCAAGGCCATTGTTTGCCTTGAAGCCCTGCCGCCGAGCGAATACCGCGACGCGCTGGTGGAGTTGAGCGAATTTGCGGTCGCACGTACGCACTGAACCTCACACCTGGTAATCGCCGTAGCAGGCTGCAAACGGGGGGCATGTCCCCCCGTTCTACCAAAGCTCTCCCCGCAACCTTCGGCACAAGCGATAAGCGCGCACCACCCCGCACTTCCCCGCCCGCCAACAAAACCCTATACAATGCGTGCCTTTTAGCCATCCTGACTTTTAAGGAGCGCAAGTGAGCACTTTGCCACCCTGCCCAAAATGCAATTCCGAATACACCTACGAAGACGGCGCACAGCTGATCTGCCCGGAATGCGCCCATGAGTGGTCCGCCAATGGCGAGGCTGAAGACATCAGCGATGTAAAAGTCTACAAAGATGCGTCGGGCACTGTGCTGACCGACGGTGACACCATCACCGTTATCAAAGACCTGAAAATCAAAGGCACCTCGCTGGTGGTCAAAGTTGGCACCAAGGTCAAAAACATCCGCCTGTGCGACGGCGACCACGATATCGACTGCAAAATCGACGGCATCGGCCCCATGAAGCTCAAGTCCGAGTTCGTGCGTAAAGTCTGATTGTGCTGCATTCCTTCCTGCGCCCTGCGCAGGAAGGTGTCGCCCTCCCCGCTCCAATCCCGCCGCTACTGATGCGCAATATCAAAAAGCCAGTCACTTTGACCGACAGCAATTTCTGCGCAGAAAAAACACAATTGCGCCAATAGGCACTTGCTATTAATTGAATAAGAATTATTCTCATTGATATTCATCAAGGAGACGACACCCATGACTTATTTAATTGATGCCTGGCTGGACCGTCCACACCCCTATCTGCGAATCCTGCATCGGGAAACCGGGGAAGTCTGTGCGGTACTGGAAGAAGAAGCGCTGAACGAACTGCACGATCAGGGAGATCTGGATTTCTCGGGGCTTAACTCCAGCGAGCCGGTGGTGCTCAAGGAGTTAGTGCGCAATCTGTTTCTATTTTGCTACGCCCGGGCATTGCGCCCTGTCGGCTCGACTGACACCCATGAGCATCACGCCAAAATAGAAATATGATGCGTCTTGCGCAGTGGCGGGCTTACCCGCAAACCCGCCACTGGCGTTAAAACACCGGGTTCTTACAGAACGTCCAGCAACTCAACGTCGAATACCAACACGCTGTGTGGGGCGATGCTGCCAACGCCTTGTGCGCCGTAAGCCAATTCGCTCGGCACGTAGATGCGCCATTTGCTGCCGGCATTCATCAATTGCAGTGCCTCAGTCCAGCCGGCAATCACGCCGCCCACTGGAAACTCAGCAGGTTCACCGCGCTCGTAGGAACTGTCGAACACAGTGCCGTCGATCAGGGTGCCGTGATAGTGAACGCGAACAGTGTCTTCGCGGGATGGCTTAGCGCCTTCACCGGCCGTCACTACTTCAAATTGCAGACCCGATGCCAGGGTGGTGATGCCGTCTTTCTGGGCGTTTTCAGCCAGGAAAGCCTTGCCTTCGCCAGCGGCCGCTTCAGCCTTGGCAGCCGCTTCAGCTTGCATGATCTCGCGGATCACTTTAAAGCTGGCCGACATTTCTTCCTGACCTACGCGGCTTTCTTTACCGGCGAACGCATCAGTCAGGCCCGCCAGGATTGCATCCAGGCTCACGCCCGGTGGCGGGTTGTCACGCAGTTGGTCGCCCAACTGACGGCCAATGCCATAGCTAACGCGGGTTTCGTCGGTCGACAGATTTACTTCGGACATAACACTGCTCCGCTGTGGGACGTTCCTGGCCAGCCAGTCGCAACCGCTGACCCCAAACGCCCTGAACCAAAAAAGGGCGAGCAGACTACCACAGCCCCCAAAGCCTTCGCAGCCCGGGTTATGCGCCGCGAGCTGCATGGGGCATCAATGCTTGGTGAGTTTGTCCAGATAACCCATCGCAAACGCCGAGATCACGAACGTCATATGAATGATCACGTACCACATCAGGTACTGAGGCTCGATGTTGCGCGCGTCCATAAACACCCGCAGCAGGTGGATCGAAGAGATCGCAACAATCGAGGCGGCCACTTTCATTTTCAGCGACGTGGAGTCCATCGTACCCAGCCAGCTGAGCTTCTCTTTGTGCTCGTCGATGTCCAGTTGCGAAACGAAGTTCTCGTAGCCCGAGATCATCACCATCACCAGCAAGCCGCCGACCAGCGCCATGTCGATCAGCGACAGAATGACCAGGATCAAGTCCGACTCAGATAGCGCAAACACGTTAGGGATTACGTGAAACACTTCCTGAAAGAATTTCAAGGCCAGCGCCAGCAGCCCCAGGGACAAACCAAAATAGATCGGCGCTAGAATCCAGCGCGAAGCGTACATTGCATTTTCGATAAAGCGTTCCATTGAATCTCACAGGATGTAGAAAAATGGGCGCGAGTATATCAGTGAGAAAACAGCTGGCATGAAGCCCCAGACACAGTCTGTAAAAACTTTTTCTGCTAGTGTCCTCCTACTCGGCATCGTTTACGGACAGGAAAACTGAAGAATGGATCTGCGACTCCCCTTGGCTGGTCTCGGACTCTCATTGGCGCTGCTCGCCACAGGAGGCTGTTCACCGGATGAGAAACACCCACTCGCCAGCCTGGAAGAAAGGACCGCGCAGTTCGAACAGAACCTGGACACCATCAAAGACCAGCCACTCAAGGATGCCGTTGCCGACCTCGGTGGCTCTTTGTTGTTGCTTGAACGTGCGCGTATCAAGTTGCAAGACAAGCCGATTGAGACCCAATACACCACCGACGATCTGGCGCTGCTCAAGCACTACCCCACCACCCAGGCACTGACTGACACCTACATCAATGGCTTGTTTGTGCTGCGCAAACCCGCCAGCTCTGACTACCTGACCGATCTGGAGCCGGTGTTCCCGTTCCCGCTCAATAGCGCCTCGCAGTTCCCGTTCCCGCATGTGCTGGAATGGCAGTCCGTCACCCTGAGCAACAAACAGGTGGTGCCCTTTCAGGCCGAATGGTCCGAGACCGACCCCGGCATCCAGTTGAGCCCCTCCAGCGCCAACCTGAGCAACCCGGACGACCTGACCGTCACCTACCCCTACATCGACGGGATCGAAACCGAGAACATCCAGCAACCCCAGCCACTGATGCTGCACGGCAAGGTCGAAGTCATTGCACCGGGCAGAGTGGTCAACTTCAAGCTGAGCGCCGATGACGTTGGCCAGACCCGCACCGAGGGCAGCATCAGCGTGACCCTGTTGGCGCTGGGCAAAAACTTTGCAGAGGTCGATATTCGTAACAGCGCAGCGCTGGCCGAGCCTGTGCGCGACATCGAGCTAAACCCGCTGATCATCCAGGCGCACGACCTGTCCGGGCAATTTCTCTCACGCGCAGGCTCGATCAACGAAAACGCCGAGCAACTGGCGTTTTATCAGCAGCAACTGGCCGAAATGCTCAAGCAAACCGCGTGGAGCGAGGCCTTTGAGCAACAGCTGGACAACGAACAAGTCGACTTTGATAAAAAACACCCCAATCACTACAGCAAGGTCTACTTCAACGGCACGGTCGAACACGTCGACATCAGCGTGCTCGACTTCTCGACGGCGACGGTCACGCGTAAAGAACTCGATCTGCCCGTACACAGGCTCGACAAAAACGTGGTGAACAAAGACATACAGCCATTGCCGCTGGCCGTGGTGGTCTATGACGACCAGGCGCCTGCGTACCTGAAGAACGCCAACCTCGACCCTGAGCAGTTTAAAAAGAATGTCACCATCAGCCAGTCGATTGACGACGCCAGCGCCGCGACCCTGGAGTTCAGCCACCCGGCCACCTTCAATGACGAGTTGCTGGGCGTACTGCCAGACTCGTCCGACGCGCCGGTGACCTTCTTTGCCGAAGACGACAATGGCAATCGCAGTGAACCCCTGGAGTTGCCCGCCGAAGCCTTCGATGTTGACCCGCACACCGGCGTCATCACCTATGACCTCAACCTGTTCCCGGAAACACCCGCTTTCGCGATTGGCTCAATCCCGATGTACATCGCCAACGTCGACCAACAATCCCTGGACGTTGCCCATTTACCCAAGGGTCTGGAGCTTAAGGGCAATGCGTTGATCGTTGATCAAACGCTGTTCCCCTCTGACGCCTGGCGCTTTTACGCCAAAGACAAGACCGGTAATTATCTGAAAGAAGTGCTAGCCGTAAGCCACAGTCGCGAGGCGGATGGCCCGCCCACCTTTGACGTGCATTACTTTTATGGCCAGCCGACGTACCTTGAAAGCTATGCCCGCACCGACCTGACACCGGTGGAATATGGCTTTGAGGTCAAACTGGACAAAGTGCCCGAGGTCAACCCGCCGCATTGATTGCTGTCCATCAACGAGACGCGTGACTGCGCGCGCCGTTGATCTGCCGCAACTGGGCCTGCACATGCAGGCACCAGATCTGCGGATCATCCGCCAACTGATAGCCGTGCAGCGTCAGGCTTTCAAAGATGGATTCAAGAATGGTTTCAGCCGCGAACGGGCCAGGGAACGGGCCTTGGGACTTGATCGTGGTCGGCTGCTCGCCGGCAAGCCCTGCGGCAAACAACAGCGTCCACATGCCCGTACCACCTGCAAGCGGGCGCACGCTGCACTCGATGCGTGTTTCCAACCCCAGGCATTGGCGGGTAAGACAAAGGTTGCGCGTCATGGCGGCGACCCTCGGTAGATCCTGTATTCAGCCGCACACAACGGGCTGCATCGTTCCAGTGACGACAGTGGAGGTCCTTGTGCTGAGAATAGAAGAAAAACAGCGCTCGCCAAGGCGCCGTGACCAACGGAAAGGTTCGCGCATTTGCAATCATCCCGATGGCGCTGGCGCAGGCTGCGAGCTTTAGCGCAATGATCAACAGCGCGCAGCCTGCGCCAACTCCTGCGGGGTAGGTTTTAAACCGATTTTTTAGCGGCCAGGGTTTCGGCGATCAACTCCTTTTCGGCCTCTTTGAGGTCTTCATCGCTGATCATTTCAGCGATGACCCGTAACCGCTCAACCACCCGCGCATTGACGCTGCCTTCCGGGAACTGACCTTCAGCGTCCGGCTCGCCCGCAGGCTCACCCACCAACAAGCTCAAGGCTTCGTCCGCCTGGCGCACCGCGTAGACGTGAAACTTGCCCTCGCGCACCGCCTGCAACACTTTCTCATCCAGCATCAACGTCGCTACGTTGGCCTGGGGAATGATTGCCCCTTGCTCACCCGTCAACCCGCGTGCTTCGCACAGGCGGAAGAAGCCTTCGATTTTCTCGTTGACGCCACCCACAGCCTGCACTTCGCCGAACTGGTTGATGGAGCCGGTGATTGCAAAACACTGCTTGAGTGGCGTTTTCGACAGCGCTGAAATCAGCGTGCAAGCCTCGCCCAGTGACGCACTGTCGCCATCCACATAGCCGTAAGACTGCTCCAGCGCGATGCTGGCCGAGATCGCCAGCGGGAATTCCTGCGCATAACGGCTGCCCAGGTACCCGGTCAAAATCATCACGCCTTTGGAGTGAATAGGTTGGCCGAGGTTAACTTCGCGCTCAATGTCGACGATGCCGCTGCCACCCGGATACACCGTGGCCGAAATACGGGCTGGCACGCCGAAGGCTGAATCGCCCACTTCGAGCACCGTCAGGCCGTTGCACTTGCCGACCGCCGCACCGTCGGTGTCGATCAGAATGATCCCGGCCAACATGTCGTCAAGAATCCGTGCCGACACTCGACCGGTGCGCGTGGCTTTGGCTTTCAGCGCGCGCTCGATATGACCCGCATCGGTCATTTCATCGTTGGCCAGATGGCGAATGAAATCCGCCTCGCTGACCAGCTGGAACAGATCGCCGATACGCGCCGACAAACGCCCCTGATGCTCGGCCAAACGGGCGCTGTACGTCGCCAGCCGCGCTACCGCATCAGCTGTCAGCGGCGCCATGCCTTCCTCAGACGTGCGCGTGGTCAGCAACTGGGCAAACTGCTCAAGGCTCTCATCGACCATGGGAATGTCTTCGTCGAAGTCCACCAGCACACGGAACATCTCCTGGAAGTCCGGGTCCAGGTCTTGCAACGTGTAATACAGCTGGCGGGCACCAATGATGATGACTTTGACCTGCAACGGGATCACTTGCGGACTGAGGGTCACGGTCGCCAAGCGCCCCATCTCGCCCAGTGGCGACTCCATTTTCAATTTGCGCGATTGCAGTGCGCGTTTGAGCGCGTCCCATACAAACGGCTCGCTGAGCATTTTCTCGGCTTCGAGAATCAAAAAGCCGCCGTTGGCGCGGTGCAAAGCGCCCGCACGCAACTGACGATAGGTGGTGTAGAGCGCCCCCTGATCGGTGCTGTACTCAATACGGCCAAACAGGTTGTCGTAGGTGGGATGCGGTTCAAACACCACCGGTGCGCCGCCGCTCATGGGTTGGCCGACCACCAGGCTGGGCAGGTACTGCTCTTCGAGCAACTTGCGCGCCTGGGCATCGGTCTTGCTGTCGTCGACCAGTTGCTCGACCACGGTCTTGAGCAAGTACACCTGCACCGCCTGCAAGTAGCCGCACACAGCGCCGTTCTCGGCGTACTTTTGCGACAGCGGCGCCAGCAACGGTTGCAGCGCCAGGGTAATGGTTTCTTCGTTCAAATGACGCAGTTGGTTATTGGACTCGCGCTTCCACTGCGGCAGGCTCGCCAGCTCTTCGTTGAGACGCTCTTCGAGCTGCGAAATATCCTCGTGAAAACGCTCGCGCTCCTCTTCGGGCAATTGCGAAAACTCGGCTTCATCCAGTGCCTTGCCGTCGCTCATCGGCGTAAAGGCGACGTTGCTGCTGTCGCGGTACAAGGCCACGCCTTTTTCCAGCGCCAAACGCTCGATCACATCCAGCGCGCGGTCATACCGTTGATTAAAGCCCCGGTCGATGGCGCTTTTACGCTGTTGATAGGTCGGGTGCTCAAACACCGCCGGAAAGGTCGCCAGCAGGTTGTCGATCAAACCATTGATGTCAGCGATGAACGCCGAGGCGCTGCTGGCGGGCAGCTCCAGCGCCCGGGGCTCGCGCGGGTCATCGAAGTTATTGACATACACCCAGTCACTCGGCGACTTCAGGCGCTTGCCTTCGGCTTTGAGGTAGCGTTTGACGAACGAAAAACGCCCGGTACCGGGTTCGCCCATCACAAATACGTTGTAACCCGGACGTGGCATGGCCACGCCAAATTGCAAGGCTTCGACCGCACGTTCCTGGCCGAGAATGCCGCGAAAAGGCTCCAGATCATTGGTGGTAGAGAAGCTGAACTGTTCAGCGGAAAACGGACGGGTCAGCGCGTCAGGCGCGAGACGCAAGCTGGCAGCAACAGGATCAGGCATCGGGCTTCCTTACATCGGGCGGGGCAGATGCCCGCATTCTGGCGCTGGCCGTACGCCACTGGCAAGGCGCACGATGCGCGAAATCCCGCGGCCCTGCATTTGCGGGTTAAAACTGTGCTCGATCAATGATTGTTTTACAAAAAATAACGGAACCCACAGATCATGCCTAGACTCCAAGATGTTACGCGGCCGGAAGGCATAACTGGCCCGTACTGGCGCTTCGGGGCCAGACACCCTTGTCCATTGGTTGCACACACATAGAGAACAAAGCTATGAAACGGATTCTTCTCGGTACTCTCTTCACTGTTGTTTCCCTCAATGCTATGGCTCAAGCACCAGGCGGCCCGAACTGCGGTTGGGGCAACATGCTGTTTGAAGGCCAGCGCGGCACTCCGGCCCACTTCCTGGCCTCCACCACCAACGGCACATCCGGCAACGCCACCTTCGGTATGACTTCCGGTACCAACGGTTGCACCACCAAAGACGCGCTGACCTACGGCGGCAAATCGTGGATTGCCATGAATGGCATGATGAACGAGCTGTCCGAAGACATGGCTAAAGGCAATGGCGAAGCGCTGACCACCTACGCGGTGGTACTGGGTGTCGCCCCTGAAGACCGTGATCACTTTGCAGCGGTCACCCACGAACACTTCCAGCAAATCTTCAGCAAGGCTGACGTGACTGCTGATGATGTTCACACCAACACCCTGGCCGTCCTGAAAAGTGACGCTCGCCTGTCCAAGTACGCAACCGCTGCGTAAATGAGACCTGCCCGCTCCTTTCGGAGCGGGTATTCTTCTGCTTCATTTCTATTCGTCTGACAACAGTTGCCGACCATGCTCAAACGCCTTGCCTATTTGGCGCTCTGTGCCTGCGCCCCGTTATATGCCGCGCCCTCTGTCGACAATCAACGTGTGCAGCAGTTGGCCAACGACCCGTTCTGGCTCTCCCTGGGACATTACGAAGCCCGCAAGCTCGGCGGCTGGCGCAGTTATGTCAGCGACGACAAATTCTTCATCGCCCCCGACGGCGCTCACCACCCGGACGCTGAATTGCGCGCCACCGTCGAGGCGCTGTATTCGCCCTTAAGCCTGGGCGACAAACACCCGCAATGCGTGTACCCGGCCCGCACCCGCTGGCTCAAGGCGCAACTGAATCTGAACGACTTGCCCCAGGCGCCGTGCGCCGAGTTCACGCAATGGTTCACAGACGTGGCCCCGCACAGCACGGTGATGATTTTCCCGGCGGCATACCTCAACAGCCCGTCCTCGATGTTTGGTCACACCTTACTGCGCATCGACCAGGCTGACGTGCAAAGCAACAAGACCGCGCTGCTCAGCTACGCGATCAACTTCGGCGCCTACATCGAAGGTTCCGACAACAGCATTCTGTATGCGTGGAAAGGCCTGGCTGGCGGTTATCCCGGCCTGTTCGCACTGGTGCCCTACCAGGAAAAACTCTCGGAGTATCGCAGCCTCGAAAACCGCGACCTGTGGGAATACCGCCTCAACCTGACGCCCGAAGAAACCCAACGGATGGTTGAGCATGTGTGGGAGCTGAAACAGATCCAGTTCGACTACTTCTTCTTCGACGAAAACTGCTCGTATCGTCTGCTTGAACTGCTGCAAGTGGCCCGTCCGGGCTTGAAGCTGACCACCCAATTCCCGTTGACCGCGATCCCCACCGACACTGTAAAAGCGGTCAAAGAAGCCGGTCTGGTCGAAAGCATCGAATACCGCCCGTCACGCGAGCGCGAGTTGCTGGACCGCGCCAAGGTCCTCGACCCCGAAGAGCAGCAATGGGTGCTACAGGTCAGCGCCAATCAACAGCAACTGCAAAACCCTGAATTCAAAGCCCTGCCCAAAGCCCGGCAAGCGTTGATCATCGACGCCGCCTATCGCCTTGAACGCTACCGTGCCAACGGCCTGGAGCGTGATACCGAGCGCTCGCAACGCAGCTTTGAACTGCTGCGCGCAATCAACCAAAACCCGGCACCGGCGCTGCACGTCGAAAAACCCGAACTGCCGGAGAACGGCCACGAGTCGCGCACCTGGCAATTGGGCGCGGGCAGCCGCGACGACAAGGCCTTTGCCGAGTACGGCCTGCGCATGGCTTACCACGACCTGAACGACAACGCGCCGGGCTTTCCGCTGGGGGCGCAGATTGAAATCCTGCAACTCAAATTGCGCCAGTACGAAGGCAACCACTGGCAAATCCAGCAACTTGATCTGGCCAACATCCGCTCGCTGACACCGCGCAATGACCTGCTCCAGCCGTGGTCCTGGCAAGTGGGCGGCGGCCTTGAGCGCGTGCTGGGCAAGCATGGCGACGAAAACCTCGTCAGCCACGTCAATGGCGGCGCAGGCGGCACCTGGCAACTGGCCGACGGCCTGCTGGGTTTCGCCCTCGGCACGGTGCGCGTGGAACACAACAACGACTTCGCCGCCTTCATCGCCCCGGCTGCGGGCTACAACACCGGGTTGCTGTGGCGTAATCCGCTGGGCAATCTGAGCCTGGAAGCCAAGGGGGATTACTTCACCAACGGTGAAATCCGCCGCACGCTAAGCCTGAACCAGCAGTGGGAAATATCCCGCAACCTCGGCCTGCGCCTGACCGCCCAACGAGCGTTCAGCCACCTGAGCTCGCCGGTCAACGAAGTGATGCTGGAAGTGAAGTGGTATCACTACTGAATGGAGTTACACGACATGGCTGCCCACTGCCAAACCCTGGACGAAGTCCGCGAACACATTGACCAACTGGATCGCCAGATCGTCGGCCTTATTGCACAGCGCGGGCGCTATGTGTCGCAGGCTGCGCGTTTTAAAAAAGACAGCCATGCCGTCAAGTCGCCGCAGCGGGTTGAGCAAGTGTTCGCCAAGGTCAGGGCCTTGGCCGACGAGCTGGGTGCCAACCCGCACGTCACCGAACAGGTGTACCGCGCCATGATCGCGGCGTTTATCCAGCAAGAGCTGGCTGAACACTCGGCGCTTTCCTGAACGGCTGAGCCGTGAAGTCGCTGGCGCAGGTTGCGATCAACTGCGCAGCGATCTTAACCTGCAAGACCTGTCCCAATCGCCAGACCCCACCTGCGACAACGACTGCGCAAACTAACGCCTGCAAACGTAGGCTCTTTCCCTATCACCGCTAGACATTTCCGAAACTGTTCCCGCTGACTATTTCCACCCTCCAGCCCATGCGATCTTCCGCGCTTTTCAGGCGCTCGGGACGATCGGCCATGACCCGCATCACGCCTCACCAACAGCACATCGCCAATAAAGCCGCCATGGCCATGTCGCGCACTGACATCAAATGCTCAATGGGCTATTGCGCCATTCCAACCGCAAAGGTCCAGCGCCTGGCGCTGCGTTATGGCCTGATCGAACCCGGCGCAGCTACCGACAACGCACCCGCCCCCTACTCGCTCAAAACTCGTCCTGTGGGCTTGCGCCTGATGCGTAATGGCTACTTGTACGTGCTGAATCACGCCACCCATCAACTGCACGAATACAAAATGGAAGAAGGCTCGATTGATGACGAGCACCCCATGCTGTTTGCGCGCAACGCTGTGCTGTACGTCAATTATTCCCAGACCCAGTGGAGCCTGAAAAAATGCGCACAGGTCACTGCCTCCCCCGCCGACCGCCTGCACTTCATGCAACGTATCGATCTTGGCGCAGCGAAATTTTTAGTGGGTGGCGATCATCTCTACACCCGCAATCAGGTTGAAGCGTGGCTGCCGGAGGTCGCGCACTACGCCACGCCCCGCTACGCCCGCAAGCCAAAGCAGCACGACCCACAGGACGCCCCGCTGCCCGAACCTGAAACCCGGCCTTACCTCTGGGAAAGCAGCCCACTCTTTCGCGACACCCATATCGGCGAATTCATCGGCCAGATACACGATCAGTACATAGACAACACCTTCTTCATGGCCGTGCACGATGACCTGGGGGTGATGCAAGACCTCGCCCATTATCAGGATCGGGTTCTGGAGTGGATGGATGACTGGGCCAAGAGCGGGGAACGCGAAGGCGCCAACCAGCGCGATTATGTGTTGGCCTCCTACATTCAAGCGCTGACCCACATCGCCTTGGGGGAGCTGGACAACGTGCTGCAAAATGCCTTGGACCCGAGCATCAAGACAATGGCCGAAGCGCTCGCGCAACGCCCCGACGCTGAGCGCGAACGCATCCGTCAGGCATTGAGCGATGTGATCAACGATCCTCAGCGGATGGTGGCCACACCCGACTTCCAGCAAGCGCGCGTCAGACTTCAAGAGCAGATCAGTGAAATCCGCCACCACCCTCAGACCGAACCTATCCTGACCCTTCAGCGTCAGACGCTGCTCAGCCTGTACCCTGGGTTGCAGCGCATCACCGCTGAATTTTTTGACACCCACACCCACGCCATCTGGGCGCTAAAAACCGAACAGACCTTGCGCTTGCAACAACAACTCTACGGCGCCAACTTTGGCCAGCGTGGCATCAATGAACTGATCGACCGCGACGCCATGGACGCCGACCTTGCCAGCCACAGCGCGCACCTCAAACGCTGGAACGATTTGCTCGACCAGATCACCGCCGACCGCGTGCACCTGTTGACCCGCGACCACTTTCACAAAGCCGCGTGGTATTACGACGCCAGCGACGAACAGCAATGC
Source organism: Pseudomonas sp. TWR3-1-1 (assembly GCF_049896545.1). NCBI lineage: Bacteria > Pseudomonadati > Pseudomonadota > Gammaproteobacteria > Pseudomonadales > Pseudomonadaceae > Pseudomonas > Pseudomonas sp. TWR3-1-1. The sequence goes on along the minus strand of NZ_JAFCUO010000001.1, from coordinate 219,667 downwards.
ATCGCGGCCTTCGCCAATCACTACGCATGCCTGAAGGATATCTGCCGCACCGAATATGCCGACGCCGCGGTGCATGAATGGCTGCAAAGCAACCCACACTACAGTCGGCCCCTGTTTGAAACCCTGGCGTTGAGCCAGCAAACCTCACTCATCGCGCAATACTCCACCTTCGGCAACGCAGCGTATGGCTTTCTCTACAACGTGCCCGAGGCGATCAAACAACTGCAGGGGATTGAAGAAGGGCTTTTACCCAACCTCGACACCCTGCCTGAAAACACCCAAGGGCTGGCCAGAAGCGTCAGCTACCTGTTCGACAGCGCATTAGCGCTGGGCCTCAATCGCGCGGTTGAAACCCTGAGCCAGGCCAGCAAAAACCTGCCGCTGCCCATCCACGAAGTGTTGCTGCGGCACATGCCCAAAGCCATGTACCTGAAACTGGTGGAGGCCGCGTACCACAACCACGTGACCTTCATACTGGCCACCGCCAAAGAACTCAACGCCCTGCGCCATGAAATGGGTAACTACGTGCAGGGGCTGGAAAACCTGAAACGCTTGAACAACCTGCGCCGCCAGTACACCTACCCTAACGGCGAACGTCACATCAAAGCGGGCGAATACCAGCAACGCACCACCGCATTGCGCCAAGACCTCAGCCTCTACAGCGCCCGCTTTGCCCAAGCCCTGTCACCGTTTGGCGAACACCCCAACGAACCGGTGATGCGCCGCACCGACGAAACCGTGTCCCGATCAGGGTTGCGTATTAACCTGCCAAAGGCCCAGCAGCTGGAAGCTGAAAAAATGATGCACTCCCTGCGGGCAGGATACGAAGGGACCTCGACACTGGGAAAACTGGGGGACGGATTGGGATTGCTGGTGTTTTTTGTGCAGTTGGTTAATTTGTGGCAGGTGAATGAGGAGATTCGTAATGTGCCGGGAGACCCCAAAGAAAAAGAGCGTTTATATAGTTCCTTCGCCGCAACAAGCTATGCAGGTTTTTCCATAGCACAATCGATTACCAATAACGGCCTGAACAATCGAGCACGACAGCTAAAGGGCATTGCTCAAAATGGCGCGATAAATAATATTTACATAACAATGAGCAAATTGAATTTAACCCTTGGAGGGCTAGGATATCTTTTCGGAATCTGGGCTTCGAGCATGGGTTATTCAATTAACAAAAAGAACGTTGCGCACTCCTTACTTGGAAAAAATCTTAACGCCTTGATGGCCGCCCGCCTGAGCCTTCTAGGGTCTACAGGTCAACTTGGAGCTAGCCTCTACGGGGGCGTGATGACATCAACGGTGCTTATCGATTCGATTATAAAATTCGGCGATCCTGAAAAAATCAAATCAGTGCTAATAAAAAACGGCCCAGCCCTTTACAAAGCTTTTGGCCGTACGACCATTGTCGGCACTTTATTTACGGCTATTGAATGGATTGGAACTTGGTTATACAACCGATTTAACACAACGCCCCATGATGAATGGTTACTAACTACGCCTTGGGCGTCTTGACACAACAAGACGACAGTCACTGGCGCTCAAAAGCTATCAATCCTCTTTGCAGCATATCGCTCAAACGCCGTTTGCTATCGTGGTCCACACTCACAAAACCAAAGAAATAATGCTCATTCTACCTGCCATTACCCTCGACCTCTTGATCCCCCCTGCGGCAGCTTATGCAAGCCACGTCGTGCGAATAGGTGCTTTTGATATCCGCTCACGCATCCAGGATAAAGGCCACCCATTGGAAACATGGACGGCTGTCAGTGAACGTATCTGCGACAGAGTTGAACTCATCTCACCTTATCCCCTGTCATTGCGTGTACTACCCGTCAGGGTGGGGCAAGCCACCGGGTTTGAAAAACAAGCAATGGTATTAGTCGTTCAAATTTTGACGCTACTTGAAAAGCCTAAAATCGAAGGAGAGTACGAACTGCAAGAATATAACCTGTGGGTCGATCTCGAATCCGAAGGCACTTATCAACCCATTGCGATCCCGTACAAAACCCAACGAGACGAACTGCAATATCTCGACCCTTTGCTGTTAGTCGCCAGTCATCAATCATGATCCACAGCGCCTCAACGCTCGTCGCTGGAGACATAACGAAAAAGCCCCGCTCAACGGCTATCTGCCTCGCGCCCCTGCGTTCACCCACGCTGCCGCCTGCAAAAAACAATAGCGCATTTATAGAAGAGCTGAATCACACCTATATGATCTACCGCAAAGTCGGCGTGTTTTATGTCATGGCCCTGTGGACGCTGGCGCACCGCATCCCCGAATACGACGTACGCCAACGCAAATTCAACAAGCCTAACGTGTTGCCCCAAGCCCTGATCGAGTGGTCCAAACCCAGCGCCGATAGGCTGAAGCAAAGTGGACAAGTCAAGACATTGCACGCGGCAAACCCCGACGCCAGTGTTGAGCAATTGTTCGCGTGGGTTCTAATACGGGCGATAGAGGAAAGTACATTTAATGGCGCACGATAAAAATAAACTCACGGCCCCCCTAGCAGGCGACCAAGAGAATACTTTCTCCGGTGATGTAACCTACCTTGCTCCACTGCCTTTCCCGACGCTACGCCCAGCCAAAGATTATGGAAAGACCATCGGTAAAATGACAGAAACGTATGCAGATTTTGGTGGTGGATGGCCAAGTGCCTTTGTCATGCAATATGCCTTTGGAATGCCGCTAACATGGTTTGCAATTACCCTAATTCTTTTTCCTTTATCAATCGTAATAAATATTTATATAGGGGGAGAGTCACTGAGTCGTGCGTTGGGCTTTTTCTTTTTTTACATGCCCGGAGGTGAAGTTTATGTGATTGGAGCACTGGCATTTTTGTGCGCTTTATATGCTCGAAACAAAGCTTTATTAGCCCTCGAAGAAACCATCCCCCCACGCTTCAACCGTCAACGCCGCGAAGTATGTTTCATCGTCGAAGACATAGATGAACCGATCTTCGTCCCCTGGGAGTCATTAACCGCCTGGGTTAGCGAAGCGCGCCACAGGCAGCATGGCAGTACCCTGCGGTATTTCTCGATGGGGTTCGGGTTTTACCATGCGCCCAGTGCGCAGCGTCTTGCGCTGGAATGCCCCTGCGCCAGCCTGACTATAGCCACCAGCAAGTGGGAAGCGATTCGCGCTTACATGGAGTACGAAGTTCACACACTCAGTGATATCGACCCACAAGACGGTTTGCACAACCCCGACGATCCGCCCCACGAAGGCCTGCATACGTTCTACAACGCCAAGGCCGAAATGAAGCGTCAGTTCAGGGAGCGCGAAGTCGGCGTGTTTTATGTCATGGGCTGGTACCTGTACCACGTCATGACCCTGTGGACGCTAGCGCACCGTATCACCGAATACGACGTGCGCCAGCTCAAACTCAACAAACCCAAAGTGTTGCCCCAAGCCCTGATCGACTGGTCCGAATCCTTGCCGCCCGAGCAATGGGCCAAGCCTAGCGCCGAATTACTCAAGCAAAGCGCGCAGGCCAGGGCGTTACATGAGCTGTACCCCGATGCCAGCACTGGCCAGTTGTTCGCGTGCGTGCAGGCGCTGCAAACACCCGCTGCTAGCTGACATCACGTTGACACACGCTTCACAGCCCAATCACAGATCCCGGCCTACACTCCACCTCATCGGCCGTTGATCGGTGCATTGAGGTGAATTATGTGGCGCAGCGCGGTGTGTATCGGGCTGTTGAGTGCAGTGCTGAGCGGGTGTCAAACCACCCACGATGAGCTGTTGGCGAAGGGTTATCCGCCCGCCTTTGCGGACGGTTTTGCTGAGGGCTGTAGCAGTGGCCGACAAGCCGCAGGGGTTATCACTGGCGAGTACAAGAAAGACGTTGCGCGCTACCTGAAAGATTCGACCTACGCCCAAGGCTGGGACGATGGCTTTCGCCAGTGTCAGGCCATGCGCGAAAGTCAGGACCGCGAGGAGTACCAGGAGCGGCATTGGGATCAGCGCGAACGCGACTGGCAGCACGAAAAGGATGTAGACGCCGCCCGCGCCTATCGCTCGCAATAATTTGAACCCTGGCCTACCCGCAGGCTCTCAAGCCTATAGCCACAAAGGACACCCGCCATGAGCCGCGCATTTGTAAACGAAGACAGCGCCGCCAACCACGCCAATACCCCTATTGAGCGGCACGTCAGCAACCAGCCCAATTACGTGACCGCCGAAGGTCATGCCTTGTTGCACGCCAAAGTCAGCGAGCTTCAGGCGCAGCACAGTCAAGAGAGCGCACAGGGCGATGACGCCGACAAACAGCGCTTGGCCGACCTTGAGCGAGACTTGCGCTATTTCAATCAGCGTTTGCTGAGTGCGCAGGTCGCCGCCCCGGCAACCTCGTCAGATAAGGTGCGAATCGGCAGTTGGGTGACATTTACCGATGAACACGGCAATGAACAACGGGTGCAGTTGGTCGGTGAGGACCAGGCCGATGCCGCTCAGGGCTTGATCAATTGGGGATCGCCGCTGGGCCGTGCGCTGTTGGGCGCACGGGTGGGCGATGAAGTGCTGTGGCTTCGACCTGCCGGGGATTTGCAGGTCGAAATCATCGCCATAAAACCGGCTTAAACCACGCCCTGCGCCAGCATGGCATCGGCGATTTTGACGAAGCCTGCGATGTTGGCGCCTTTGACGTAGTTGATACGCCCGTTTTCTTCGCCGTAGTGAACACACGCGTGGTGGATCGACTGCATGATGTTGTGCAACTTGCTGTCCACCTCACCTGCCGTCCACAGCAAGCGCATGGCGTTTTGCGACATTTCCAGCCCGCTCACCGCCACGCCACCAGCGTTGGAAGCCTTGCCCGGTGCGAACAGAATGCCAGCCTCGATAAACACGTCCACGGCGTCCAGCGTGGTCGGCATGTTGGCGCCTTCGGCCACGCACACGCAGCCATTGCTCAGCAACGTACGTGCAGCGTCTGCGTCCAGCTCGTTCTGCGTCGCGCACGGCAGGGCAATGTCACACGCCAGCTGCCAAGGATGCTGACCGGCCAAAAACTCCAGACCAAACTGTGTCGCCATTTCGCTGATACGCCCACGCTTGACGTTTTTCAGTTCCATCAAGGCTTCCCACTGCGCTTCGTCCAGTCCGGCTTCGCAGTACAGCGTGCCTTCGGAGTCCGACAGAGAAATGACCTTGCCGCCCAGGTCCATGACCTTACGCGCGGCGTATTGCGCCACGTTGCCAGAACCGGAGATCGCAACACGTTTGCCGTCGATGCGCTGGCCGCTGCGCTTGAGCATTTCCTGGGCAAAGTAAACGCAGCCAAAGCCTGTAGCTTCCGGGCGAATCAAGCTGCCGCCGTAGCTCATGCCTTTGCCGGTCAGTACGGAGGTGAACTGGTTGCTCAGGCGTTTGTACTGGCCAAACAGGAAACCGATTTCGCGTGCGCCAACGCCGATATCCCCCGCTGGCACATCCACGTCCGAACCGATATGCCGGTACAGCTCGCTCATAAAGGCCTGACAAAAGCGCATCACTTCTGCATCGCTCTTGCCCTTGGGATTGAAGTCCGAACCGCCCTTGCCGCCGCCCATCGGCAGTGAGGTCAGGGAGTTTTTGAAGGTTTGTTCAAAGGCCAGGAACTTGAGTACACCCAGGTTCACCGAAGGGTGGAAGCGCAGGCCGCCTTTGTACGGGCCAATGGCGCTGTTCATCTGAATACGGAAACCACGGTTAACCCGCACTTTGCCTTCGTCATCGACCCACGACACGCGGAACACAATCGCACGCTCAGGTTCGCAAATGCGTTCAAGAATTCCGGAGGTCAGGTAATGCGGATTAGCTTCTAGAAAGGGCCACAGACTGCGCAGGACTTCTTCCACAGCCTGGTGGAATTCTGGTTGGTCCGGGTCACGTTTTTTCAGGCGGGCAAGGAAGTGGTCGACGGATTCGATCATGGATAAGTCTCGGCAAATTTATTGTCGTTAAACGGAGATTGGCCAGAACTTTATCAATTCATGTCGCACCGCGACAGCGCAAAATGTCGCAGTTTTGAATTTAAATGGTGCTTTTATATAAATAACGCTGATTTTGCGGCGCTTTGCGCACCAAAAAAGTGAAACCTGTACCCACTTTTGCCCCAATAAAAAGCCCCCTTGGCAGAGAGGTGCCGTGCAGCCTGCAAAAAAAACGGCGCCCGAAGGCGCCGTTGTATTGCAGCAAACTGCCCTTTTTATTGGGCCAGTTTTTTGTGACGCACACGGTGCGGCTGGGTGGCCGCTTCGCCGAGGCGCTTTTTACGGTCAGCTTCGTACTCGGTGTAGTTGCCTTCAAAGAAGACCGCTTGCGAGTCGTCTTCGTACGCCAGAATGTGCGTCGCGACGCGGTCAAGGAACCACCGGTCGTGAGAGATCACAATGGCGGCGCCAGGGAAGTCCAGCAACGCTTCTTCGAGCGAACGCAGGGTCTCGACGTCAAGGTCGTTGGACGGTTCGTCGAGCAGCAGCACGTTGGCGCCCTCTTTCAAGGTCAGGGCCAGATGCAAGCGACCACGCTCACCACCGGACAGGTCCTTGACGAATTTCTGCTGATCGCCACCCTTGAAGTTGAAACGCCCCACGTAGGTACGCGACGGGATTTCGTAGTTGCCGATGCGGATCACATCGGAACCGTCAGAAATGGCCTGGAACACCGTTTTGCTGCCATCCAGGTCGTCACGGCTCTGGTCAACACACGCCAACTGCACGGTGTCACCGATTTCGATGCTGCCCGAATCCGGCTGCTCTTTGCCCATCAGCATGCGGAACAGGGTCGATTTACCGGCACCGTTACCGCCGATCACGCCCACGATGGCGCCTTTAGGCATGGCGAACGACAAGTTGTCGATCAGTACGCGATCGCCGTAGCCTTTGGAGACGTTTTTGAACTCGATCACTTTGTCACCCAGGCGCGGACCGGCCGGGATGTAGATTTCGTTGGTCTCGCTGCGCTTCTGGAATTCCTGCGATTGCAGTTCTTCGAAGCGTTGCAGACGGGCCTTGGATTTGGACTGACGCGCCTTGGCGCCTTTACGCACCCATTCCAGCTCGTCTTTCATGGCCTTTTCATGGGCCGACTGCTGTTTGGATTCGGCCGCCAGACGGTCGGACTTGGCTTCAAGCCAACCCGAGTAGTTGCCCTCGTAAGGGATACCGGCGCCGCGGTCGAGTTCCAGAATCCAGCCCGCCACGTTGTCCAGGAAGTAACGGTCGTGCGTAATCGCAACCACGGTACCCGGGAAGTCGTGCAGGAAGTGCTCCAGCCAGGCCACCGAGTCGGCGTCCAAGTGGTTGGTAGGTTCGTCGAGCAGCAGCATGTCCGGGGCTGAGAGCAGCAGGCGGCACAGGGCCACACGGCGCTTTTCACCACCCGACAGGTGTTCGATTTTGGCATCCCAGGCCGGCAGACGCAGTGCATCGGCCGCGACTTCAAGCTGGCGCTCAAGGTTGTGGCCGTCGCCCGCTTGCAAGATGGCTTCGAGCTTGGCCTGTTCGGCCGCCAGTTTGTCGAAGTCGGCATCCGGCTCGGCGTATTCGGCGTAAACCTGATCCAGACGCGCCTGAGCGTCCTTGATCACGCTGACGGCTTCTTCAACCACTTCGCGAACGGTTTTGGTCGGGTCCAGTTGCGGCTCTTGCGGCAGGTAGCCGATGTTCAAGTCCGGCATTGGACGGGCTTCGCCGTCGAACTCGGGGTCGACGCCAGCCATGATTTTCAACAGGGTGGATTTACCCGAACCGTTCAAACCGAGTACGCCGATCTTGGCGCCCGGGAAAAACGACAGGGAGATGTTTTTCAGGATTTCCCGCTTCGGCGGAACAACTTTGCTCAGCCGATGCATGGTGAAAACGTATTGAGCCATGGTGAACCTAGCGTCAGTGACTGATGAATAAGGCGCGAGCAATGCACGGCTCAGGCCATAGCAGACGGTCAGGGATTGATCTGGGTCAATGCCTGCTCATGTAAAAAGCCTGAGTGTAGGAGCTCTTATGCCCCCGCGTAACCGGCAAAGCTACCTGAATGCGCAGTGCAGGGCAAACCAGCGCAGAGCAGAGGGCTGGCACTTTGCCACAGTCCAAGGCATGCTAGCCGCCCTTTGGGCGTCCCGCTTATAGTGCGCCTCGCACCTTAGCAGCCAAATCGCAGGATCACAGCTTGCCCAATGTCACACCGCCCAACTCCGCGAGCGCTCCAGGCCAATGGCTTGGCACACCTGTGCGCGGCACGTTAAAAGGCGCATTGGCGACGCTGGTCTTGCTGTTGTTGGCGATGCTGTTCTGGTTGTTGATTGAACAGTTTCGCGAAACCCTCGCGCATAAACGCCAATACAGCGTCAATTACAGTGCCGATCTGGCCGATCACATCAGCCTGAGCATGGCCCTGCGCGCCGAAGTGGCGCTCAATCTGTTGCCCGTTCATGCCCCCCTCGCTCACCGGCAACAGTTGCAAGCGCTGGTCCATCAAATGCGCCAGTCACTGCCTTCGCTGCAAAGCGTGGCCTTGCTCAACCCAAATGGCGAAGTGTTGATCGACAGCGGCGGTATCAGCCCGGACGCGGCCTACCTGCGTGACTGGATCAAACACAGCCGCGCACGCAAACGCACTGACGGTTACTACTTCAGCAATAGCAGCGATGCCGGCACGGCGTACCTGTTGCTGAACAAACTGGGCAACGACCCGCAGGGTTACTGGCTGCTGCGCATGAGCCCGGACCTGCTGCACAACCTGACGCGTCAAAACACCCTTGCCGACCGCCCACAATGGCGGATCGAAAACACCCAGACCCACACCGTGCTGAGCCACAGCGCAGCTGCGATGGCCTCGGCGGCTCCCCTCAGCCCGCAAGACGAGGCCAACACCGTGCTGCTCGCCCCGTTGAGCCACAGTGACTGGCAATTGCGCGGCCTGTTCGATGCCGATGAAGTCGTGGCCCAACTGCTGCCCGGACTGATCGGCAAATGCCTGCTGGGGCTGCTGTTTGCCCTGTTGCCAGTGGTCGCACTGGTCAACATGCGCCGTCGCCAACGCCAGGTGCATGAAGGCCGTCGCCGCTATTACGACATTTTTGAAGGCACCGGCGTGGCGCTGTGTGTGATGGACCTGTCCGGCCTGCCAGCGTTTTTGGAGCGCGAACAGCTTTATGACAGCAACGCGCTCAAGCAATGGATGCATCACAACCCCGAACAGCGTCGCCAGCTGTGCGAGCAGTTACGCATCACTGAAGTCAATCAGGTGGCGTTGCACTTGCTGGACGTGGATTCAGGCGCTGGCGCGTGGATGAAGCTGATCAGCGGCTGCCCGACCAACACCTCGGCTATCAGCTATCAAGTGATCGAAGCCGTCCTCAACCACCAGCAGCAGCTTGAGCTGGAAATCACCCTGGTGGATGCCGATGGCCAGGATCAGCACTTATGGTTGGTGCTGCGCCTGCCCGATGACCGCAGCGAATATCACGCCGTCATTTTGAGCATCAGTGACATCACCAGCCGCAAGCTGATTGAGTTGTCGCTGCAAGAGCGCGAAAGCTTCTGGTCCGATGTGGTGCGCACCGTGCCTGACCACCTGTATGTGCAGGATGTGATCAGCCAGCGGATGATTTTCAGCAACCACCACCTGGGGCACACCCTGGGGTACAACGCCACCGAACTGCAACAAATGGGCGCTTACTTCTGGGAACTGCTGCTTCACCCTGAAGACGCCGAGCAGTATCACCGGTCGCGTCAGCAACAGCGCCATGGCGGCTATGTGCAATTACTGCAATGCCAACTGCGCTTCCGTCACAGCAATGGCGTGTGGCGCCGCTTTGATATTCGCGAGCAAGCCCTGGCTCGCGATGCCTATGATCAAGTCACGCGCATTGTCGGGGTGGCCAAAGACATCACCGATCAGATCGAAGCCAGCGAGTCACTGCGCGACAGTGAGCAGCGCTATCGGATGCTGGCAGAAAGCATCAGCGACGTGATTTTCTCCACCAACAATACCTTGCAACTGAACTACGTCAGCCCCTCGGTACAAAGCGTATTGGGCTTTGATGCCGAATGGGTGTTCAAGAACGGCTGGCAATCGACCATTGCCAACCCGCAGCAGTTGGCTGGCGTTTACAGCCTGATGGAGCGGGTCAGCAACGCCCTCGACAAACCCGAGCAACTGTCGGCCCTGCGCACCCAACTGGACACCCAACTGTTTCTGTTCGATTGCCTGCGCGCCGACGGGCGCAAAATCCCTATCGAGCTGCGTCTGGTGTTGGTGTGGGATGAAAACGACGCCTTTGAAGGCATCCTCGGTGTGGGCCGTGATATCAGTCAGCAACGGCGTGCTGAAAAAGACCTGCGCATGGCCGCTACGGTGTTTGAGCATTCCACCTCAGCCATCCTCATCACTGACCCTGCGGGCTACATCGTGCAGGCCAACGAAGCGTTCAGCCGGGTCAGTGGCTACGCGGTGTCACAGGTGCTCGATCAATTGCCGAGCATGCTCACCGTCGATGAACAGCAGCAAGCGCACCTGCAATACGTGCTCAAGCAATTGCACCAGCACAACACCTGGGAAGGTGAAGTGTGGCTCAAGCGTCTCAATGGCGAGCATTACCCGGCATGGGTCGGCATCACGGCGGTGTTTGACGATGAAGGCGACCTCGCCAGTTACGTGTGCTTCTTCAGCGACATCAGCGAGCGCAAGGCCAGTGAGCAGCGGATTCACCGCCTGGCCTATTACGACGCCCTGACCCACCTGCCCAACCGCACCCTGTTCCAGGACCGCCTGCACACCGCGTTGCAACAGGCCGAGCGCAACAAGTCGTGGGTGGTGCTGATGTTCCTCGACCTCGACCGCTTCAAACCGATAAATGACTCATTGGGCCACGCCGCAGGCGACCGCATGCTCAAAGACATGGCCATCCGCCTGCTGGCCTGTGTGGACAATGACGACACCGTGGCGCGCATGGGCGGTGACGAATTCACCCTGCTGCTGCAACCGCGAGCCACCCGTGACATGGCGCTCAACCGCGCAATCAGCGTGGCTGAACAGATCCTCGCCAGCCTGGTGCAACCGTTTGTGCTCGAAAGCCGCGAGTTTTTCGTGACCGCCAGTATCGGCATCGCCTTGAGCCCCCAAGACGGCAATGAACTCAGCCAGTTGATGAAAAACGCCGACACGGCGATGTATCACGCCAAGGAGCGCGGCAAAAACAACTTCCAGTTCTATCAGGCGGACATGAACGCCAGCGCCCTGGAGCGTCTCGAACTCGAAAGCGACCTGCGCCACGCATTGGAACAACAAGAATTCATCCTCTATTACCAGCCGCAATTCAGTGGCGACGGCAAACGCCTGACAGGGGCCGAAGCCCTGTTGCGCTGGAACCACCCGCGCCGCGGGTTAGTGCCGCCGGGGGACTTTATCCCGGTGCTCGAAGAACTCGGTTTGGTGGTGGACGTGGGCGACTGGGTGCTGGCCGAGTCGTGCCGCCAGCTCAAACACTGGCATCAGGCCAAAGTGCGGGTCCCCAAAGTCTCGGTCAACATCTCGGCGCGTCAGTTCTCTGATGGCCAATTGGGCACGCGTATCGCCACTATCCTCAAAGAAACCGGCTTGCCACCCGCGTGCCTTGAGCTGGAACTGACCGAAAGCATCCTGATGCGTGAAGTCAGCGAAGCCCTGCAAATTCTCGCCAGTTTGAAGAACCTCGGTCTGAGCATTGCCGTGGATGACTTTGGCACGGGGTACTCATCGCTCAACTACCTCAAGCAATTCCCCATCGACGTGCTGAAAATTGACCGCACCTTTGTCGACGGTCTGCCGGAAGGCGAACAAGATGCGCAAATTGCCCGTGCAATTATTGCGATGGCGCATAGCCTGAATCTGGCCGTGATCGCCGAAGGCGTCGAGACCCACGAGCAACTGGACTTTCTGCGCGAGCACGGCTGCGATGAAGTGCAGGGCTACCTGTTCGGCCGCCCGATGCCTGCGCGACAATTTGAAGCACGGTTCAGCCCCGAATCCCTGCCGGTCTTTGAATAAGCGCCTAAAGGCTATCAAAAAGACATCACCTGAAAGCCACTTGTCTGCCACATGATTGCCTTTCATATGCCAGATAAAACCCATTGAGTTAGAATGCGCTTCTTTTCTGCCCCCGATCCTTGAGGACCGCCATGTTCAGCCGTGATTTGACACTTGCCAAGTTCGACGCCGACCTTTTTGCCGCCATGGAGCAAGAAGCTCAGCGCCAGGAAGAACACATTGAGCTGATCGCTTCGGAAAACTACACCAGCCCAGCGGTGATGGAAGCTCAAGGCTCGGTACTCACCAACAAATACGCCGAAGGTTACCCGGGCAAGCGTTACTACGGCGGTTGCGAATACGTCGACGTGGTTGAGCAACTGGCAATCGACCGTGCAAAAGAACTGTTCGGCGCCGATTACGCCAACGTTCAGCCGCACGCAGGCTCGCAAGCCAACAGCGCGGTTTACCTGGCCCTGCTGTCGGCCGGCGACACCATTCTGGGCATGAGCCTGGCCCACGGCGGTCACTTGACCCACGGCGCCAGCGTTTCGTCCTCGGGCAAGCTGTACAACGCTGTGCAGTACGGCATCGACGCCAACGGCCTGATCGACTACGACGAAGTTGAACGCCTGGCGGTTGAACACAAGCCAAAAATGATCGTGGCCGGTTTCTCTGCCTACTCGCAGATCCTCGACTTCCCACGTTTTCGCGAAATCGCAGACAAAGTTGGCGCGTACCTGTTCGTCGACATGGCTCACGTAGCCGGTCTGGTGGCTGCGGGCGTTTACCCGAACCCGGTTCCGTTTGCTGACGTGGTAACCACCACCACGCACAAAACCCTGCGTGGCCCACGTGGCGGCCTGATCCTGGCCAAAGCCAACGCCGACATCGAGAAAAAGCTGAACTCGGCTGTTTTCCCGGGTTCGCAAGGCGGCCCACTGGAACACGTGATCGCAGGCAAGGCCGTTTGCTTTAAAGAAGCGCTGCAACCTGAGTTCAAGGTTTACCAGCAGCAAGTGGTGAAAAACGCCCAAGCGATGGCTTCGGTGTTCATCGAGCGCGGTTTTGACGTGGTATCGGGCGGTACTGAAAACCACTTGTTCCTGCTGTCGCTGATCAAGCAAGACATCTCGGGTAAAGATGCTGACGCCGCTTTGGGCAAAGCCTTCATCACCGTGAACAAAAACTCCGTACCTAACGACCCGCGTTCCCCGTTCGTGACCTCGGGTCTGCGTTTCGGTACACCCGCCGTTACCACGCGCGGTTTCAAAGTTGAAGAATGCCGTGAGCTGGCGACCTGGATTTGCGACATCCTGGACGACATCACTAACGAAGCCGTGATTGATGCAGTACGCGAGAAAGTAAAAGCCGTTTGCAAGAAGCTGCCGGTTTACGGCAACTGAGTGTCAATAGTTGAACAAAAGCCCGGCTCTTGAGCCGGGCTTTTTTGTGGCTGTGAATCCTTGCGCAGGCGCTGGCGAACACTGCACGCGTTTGATCTTTTAGACGACCGCAGCCTTTGGCAGCGCCTACAGGAAGAGGTCAGGTGAGGTGGGCAAATCCCTCGCGGATCTTGGCCTCGGGTAAGTCATCGGCAATAAACACCATCACGCTTTCACGCGCTTCGTCAGCGCGCCATTCGGTGTCCCAGTCAAAACCATACAGTTTCAGTACGCCCTGAAACACTAAGCGCCGGTCTTCACCCGCAATGTTTAACACGCCTTTGTAACGCAGCAATTGCTTGCCGTGGTCTTCGAGCAGTTGGTTCATGAACGTGCTCAGGCTGTCGATATCCAGCGGTTTGTCTGTGCGCAGTACCAGGCTTGAGATGCGATCAACCGTGGCCGCTGGCTGTACCGGACGCAGGCTCAGGCCGCCACCCAGGTCGGCATTGAGGTTAAAGCCACGCATATCGAGCAGCTCGGCCAGGTCGATTTGGCCATGCTCGACCACACGGACCGGCGCACGGCGGTTAATGCGGGTCAGGCGCTCGCACAGCGCATCGAAGGTGGCATCGTCCACCAGGTCGCGCTTGCTCACCAGCAGCCGGTCAGCAAAGCCGATCTGTGCCTGGGCGATGGTTTGTGCCAGGTGGACATCGGCGTGAGCGGCATCGACCAAGGTAATGATGCCGTCCAGCAGATAACGCTCACGCAGCTCTTCGTCGATAAAAAAGGTTTGCGCCACAGGTGCCGGATCGGCCAGCCCGGTGCATTCGATCACCAGTCGATCGAAGGCAATTTCGCCACTGTCCAGCCGCTCAAGCAGCAAGTACAGCGCTTTGGTCAGGTCGGTGTGGATGGTGCAGCACACGCAACCGTTGGCCAGGGTCATCACTTGCACCGGCTCCTCACCCAACAGTTGGGTGTCGATCCCGGCGTCGCTGAATTCGTTTTCGATCACGGCGATTTTCAGCCCGTGCTCGGCCTTGAGCAAGTAACGCAGCAAAGTGGTTTTGCCGGCCCCTAAAAAGCCGCTGAGGATGGTGACGGGGATGGGAGAGGACATGAACAGTCTCCTGAAAAATTGAGGCCGCAAAAAAATGCAGGCGCGAACGCACTGGCGAAAGCATCAGGCCACTCAACAACATCGTTGACTGACATAAAGCCTTCGCAAGCGCGCTCGCGCCTACACAGGCGTTAGCGGGTCAGCAGCACTTGGGGCCGCCCTTGCCGCCATAACGGGCCTCTTGGCGTTCACGAAAGAACGCCTCGTAGCTCATTACCGGTTTGTCCGGGTGCTTGGTTTGCATATGCTCGACGTAGTTGTCGTAGTCGGGCATGCCGACCATCAGGCGCGCGGCCTGACCGAGGTATTTACCGAGGCGACTCAGGTCATTGAACATGCGTGCAACCCTCTATCAGGCGTCAGGAACGGAGTGGTACGGCGACTCTTTATCCGTACGTTCTTTAGAACCCCAAGCCGCGATGCCCACTTTGATCGCAAAGAACAGGATGCTGAACACCACGAACAGGAACAGCACGGTCAAACCGGCATTGGTGTAGGCGTTGATAATTACGTGCTGCATCTGATCGATGTTTTTGGCCGGTGCAATCACTTGGCCCGCGTCCAGCGCCGTGCTGTATTTGTTGGCCAGGGCCAGGAAACCGACAGCCGGGTTGGCATCGAACAACTTGATGAAGCCCGCAGTGGTGGTGCAAATCAGCAACCACACGGCTGGAAGCATGGTCACCCAAATGTAACGCTGACGTTTCATTTTGATCAGTACGACGGTGGCCAGCATCAGCGCGATACCCGCCAGCATCTGGTTAGAGATACCGAACAGCGGCCACAAGGTGTTGATCCCGCCCAGCGGGTCGATCACGCCCTGGTACAGCAGGTAGCCCCACATCGCCACACACAGGCCAGTGGCCAGCAAGTTGGCACCCCACGACTCGGTGCGTTTGAGCGCGGGTACGAAGCTGCCAAGCAAGTCTTGCAGCATGAAGCGGCCAGCACGGGTACCGGCATCTACCGCGGTCAAAATGAACAAGGCTTCAAACAAAATGGCAAAGTGATACCAGAACGCCATAGTGTTTTCGCCCGGCAACACGTTGTGCAGGATCTGTGCGATACCGACCGCCAGCGTAGGCGCGCCGCCAGCACGGGCCAGAACGGTGGTTTCCCCGATGTCATGGGCCAGCGCTGTCAGGGCGTCAGGGGTAATTGCAAAGCCCCAACTGCTTACGGTTTGCGCCACGCTCACCACATCGCCGCCCACAATCGCTGCCGGGCTGTTCATGGCAAAGTACACACCAGGCTCGATCACCGAAGCGGCAACCATTGCCATGATGGCGACGAACGACTCCATCAACATGCCGCCGTAGCCGATGTAACGGGCGTTGCTTTCGTTATCCAGCAGTTTGGGGGTAGTACCCGAGGCAATCAGTGCGTGGAAACCCGATACCGCGCCGCACGCAATGGTGATGAACAAGAATGGGAACAGGCCGCCCTTCCAGACCGGACCGTTACCGTCGATGAACTGAGTGACCGCCGGCATTTTCAGCTCGGGCATGGTGACCAGAATCCCGATGGCCAGCGCGACGATGGTGCCGATTTTAAGGAACGTCGACAGGTAATCACGCGGTGCCAGTACCAGCCACACTGGCAAGACCGCCGCGACAAAGCCGTAACCGATCAGCATCCAGGTGATTTGCGTACCGGTGAAGGTGAACACCGGCGCCCACTCAGGGCTTGCCGCAATCTGGCCCCCCAGCCAAATGGAACCCAGCAACAACAGCACACCCATCACGGAGATTTCACCGATGCGTCCCGGGCGGATGTAGCGCATGTAAATGCCCATGAACATCGCAATCGGGATGGTGGCCATCACCGTAAACATGCCCCACGGGCTCTCGGCCAAGGCTTTGACCACGATCAGCGCCAGCACCGCGAGGATGATGATCATGATCAGGAAGCAGCCAAACAGCGCGATGGTGCCCGGTATTTTGCCCATCTCCTCGCGCACCATGTCGCCCAGGGAGCGACCGTTGCGGCGGGTTGACATGAACAGGACCATGAAGTCCTGCACCGCACCGGCCAGCACCACACCGGCAATCAGCCAAAGCGTGCCCGGCAGGTAACCCATCTGCGCAGCCAGTACCGGGCCGACCAAAGGTCCGGCACCGGCAATGGCAGCAAAGTGGTGACCGAAAAGAATGTGTTTGTTGGTCGGCACATAGTCCAGACCATCGTTGTTGACCACTGCGGGCGTGGCGCGCAATGGGTCCAGCTGCATCACCTTGGTGGCGATAAACAAACTGTAATAACGATAAGCGACCAGATAGATGGCAACGGCTGCCACTACGATCCACAAGGCGTTGATCGCCTCGCCTCGGCGCAAGGCCACTACGCCCAAGGCGCAGGCTCCTACAATCGCCAGCACTAACCACGGAATGTGGCGTAGCAGGCTATTTTTATTATTCATTTTTATATTCCGGCCAGTTGGACAAGAAGGACTGCCCCCGGAGTTTAGCGTCCCCAGCACTAAAGACCAGCCCCTGACGTTGGCCTAGAGCCTTCTTTCAAGTTTTTTTGCACGACTGGCGTTTGCCGTTGTGCGTCTATAGTTCAGGCATAACCAGAGGGTTTGAACATGCACCAGCACCCCGCAGAACGTCGGCGTTTTACCCGTATCCCCTTCGATGCCCAAACAAAAATCAGTCAGGGGCCACGTCATTGGTCGGTCAAACTGCTGGATGTGTCACTTAAAGGGTTGCTGGTCGAAAAACCGCAGAGTGGGTGCCTCGCTCCAGGGCAGACATTTACCGCCAATATCCATCTCAGCGATGAGACCCACGTCATCATGGAGGTACGTTTAGCCCATGAGGATGCGCAACACTTGGGTTTTGAGTGCACACACATCGGCCTGGACTCGATCAGCCACCTGCGGCGGCTGGTCGAATTGAATATGGGCGATGAGCAATTACTGGAGCGAGAGTTAGGGGCGCTGATCAGCACGCAGTAACTTATTCCTCGAATAAAGCATCCAGCGCCTGCTCCAGACGGGTCACGCCGATAATCTGCAATCCCGGTGGCGATTCTTTAGGGGCATTGCCCTTGGGCACGATGGCGCGTTTGAAACCATGTTTGGCGGCCTCTTTCAGCCGCTCCTGACCACTGGGCACTGGTCGTACTTCACCTGATAAACCAACTTCGCCAAACACCAGCAGATCGTGGGGCAGCGGACGATTACGCAGGCTGGACATCACGGCCGCCATCAATGCGAGGTCGGATGCGGTCTCCAGCACTTTGACCCCACCCACCACGTTGAGAAATACGTCCTGATCGTGGGTTGGAATGCCGCCATGACGGTGCAACACCGCGAGCAGCATCGCCAGTCGGTTTTGATCCAGCCCCAGCGTTACACGGCGCGGGTTGGACATATGGCTGTCATCCACCAGCGCTTGCACTTCGACCAGCATCGGCCGCGTGCCCTCCCATGTCGCCATGACCACGCTACCGGGGACTTCTTCTTGTGCTCGCGTCAGGAAAATCGCCGAAGGGTTGGAGACTTCTTTCAAGCCCTTGTCGGTCATGCCGAATACACCCAGTTCGTTGACCGCACCGAAACGGTTTTTTACTGCACGCAGTAACCGCAGACGCCCGTCGGACTCACCCTCGAAATACAACACGGTGTCGACCATGTGTTCCAGCACACGCGGGCCTGCCAACGCGCCCTCTTTGGTCACGTGGCCAACGAGGAAGATCGCCGTGCCGCTGGATTTTGCATAGCGCACCAACAACGCAGCACTCTCGCGCACCTGCGACACTCCGCCTGGCGCCGACTGCAACTGCTCAGTGAAGATGGTCTGGATCGAGTCGATCACCATCACCTTGGGTTTTTCGAGCTTGGCAGTGGCGATGATGTTTTCGATACAGGTCTCGGTCATCACCTTCAGTTGATCCTGCGGCAAGCCCAGCCGACGTGCGCGCATGGCCACTTGCTGCTGGGACTCTTCGCCGGTCACATACAGCGCGGGCATGCGCGTCGCCATGTGACACAAGGTTTGCAGCAGGATGGTGGACTTGCCGATGCCGGGGTCGCCACCGATCAACACCACGGAGCCATCTACCAGACCGCCGCCAAGCACCCGGTCCAACTCACCGGAAGCCGTAGAGAAACGCGGGATTTCTTCGATGCTGACTTCGGCCAGGGTTTTGAGCTGAGCTTGTTGACCCGTCCAGCCGCTGCGACCGCTGGGCGGAGCCGCTGCGCCACTTTCAACGATGGTTTCGACCAAGGTGTTCCACACACCGCACTCGGCGCACTGCCCTGACCACTTGGGAAAGGTTGCACCACACTCGGTGCAGCCGAAAATGCGCTTGGGCTTAGCCATCTGAACTCCACGGAAAAACCGCGATGATAGCCCACCCGGCCCGGATCAGTGCGACACCGGCATGCGGATTTCACCGTTGGCCAGCCGAGCGGCACTGTTGCCCAAGGGGTCTTCGGCGTTCAGATCGGCCCCTTTACCCGATAAGTCGTTGAGCAGTTCAACCCGTTTGAACAGGCCCGCGTACATCGCGGCGGTCTGGCCTGCGCCGTTGCGCTGGTCAGGATTGCAGTCGGTGGCCAAAAGCCTGCGAGCGATCTTGAGTTCGCCTTTGAAAATCGCGCCCATCAGGGCTGTGTTACCGCGTTTGTCTTGCACACACGCATTGGCGCCCGCGGCGAGCAAGTGCTCCACGGCTTCGGACTGGCCGTGATACGCGGCCAGAATCAACGCGCTGTAGCCTTTGCTGTCTTGCGTGTCGAGCGAATAACCAGACTCGATGAAGGTGTCGAGCATCGCCACATCACCGCGGCGTGCGGCATCAAAGTAATAGTCCTGAAGCTGAACGCGCACATCGGGTTCTGCGGCGGCGCAAATGCCGCTGACAAGCAGCAAGGCCAGGGAAATAAAAATTCGCATAGTGAGTAACCTGCAATGACGCGTTTGAATCAAAAGCCCCTCACCCCACCCTCTCACAGGGAGAGAAGGGTGGGGTGAGGTCTAGCGGTTAATCCACCAGTTTGGCTGCCAGAGCCTTGACCCGTGCCAAGTCACCTTTGGCCACTTTTGTCACACCTGTGCCGTACTCAGGATCAGCTTTGTAGAGGAACGACAAGATGATGTGCTTGCTTTCATCATCTGTTGTGGCCAGCGACCCGCCGAAGCTTTCAATCAGATCGTTACGCTCTTTCTTGTTGAATGAGCGGTACAAATCACCGGCCTGTTTGAAGTTTTGCTCACGCGTGATCTTCGCTTGCTGGGTCGTACCCGACAGCGTCATTTCGCTGTAACGCGCGGACTGTGGTTCTGCGCGCGGCTCCAGACGGCTAGGCTGATAGTTCACACCACTGCTGGTGTGACCCAGGTTCATCGCGCCGTCCTGATTGCCATTGTTCACCGAAACCCGTGGCGCGTTGATCGGCAGCTGCATTGCGTTAGCGCCCAAACGGTACATCTGGGTGTCGGCGTACGAGAAGACACGCCCTTGCAGCAAACGGTCTTCCGACGGTTCGATACCCGGTACCAGGTTGGCCGGAGCCATCGCGACCTGCTCGGTCTCCTGGAATACATTCGCCGGGTTGCGGTTAAGCACCATCTGGCCGACTTTACGCTCAGGCACATTCGGCCAGATTTTGGTCGCGTCCAACGGGTCAAAATCAAAAGTCTTCAGGTCTTCAGGCTTGAGCACCTGCACGTACAAGTCCCACTTGGGGAAGTCGCCGTTTTTGATGTGAGTGACCAGATCGTTGCTCATGTGGCTGTAGTCTTTGCCTTGAACCTCAGTCACTTGTTTCGGATCAAGGTTCTTCAGGCCTTGCAGGCTTTTCCAGTGAAACTTGACGTAGCGCACGTCGCCCTTGGCGTTAACCAATTTGTAGGCGTGCACACCGTTGCCGTCCATTTCACGGTAGCTGGCGGGCGTCCCCGCGTTGGAGTACAGCTCGGTCAGCGTGCGGGTCGCTTCTGGAACGTGGGAGAAAAAGTCGAAGCGGCGTGAGTCATCGTCCAGATTGGTGCGCGGATCGGGCTTGAAGGCGTGAACCATGTCCGGGAACTTGATCGCGTCACGAATAAAGAAAGTGGGGAAGTTGTTACCTACCAGGTCCCAGTTACCCTCTGCGGTATAGAACTTGGTAGCAAAACCACGCGGGTCACGCAGGGTTTCAGGCGAATGGTTGCCATGTACCACGGCCGAGAAACGCACAAATACCGGCGTGACTTCACCCGCTGCAAATACCTTGGCTTTGGTCAGATCGCTCAAACCATGGGTCACGGTGAACGTGCCGTGAGCGCCCGTACCGCGAGCATGTACAACGCGCTCAGGAATACGCTCGCGGTCAAAACGTTGCAATTTTTGCAACAATTGCACGTCTTGCAGCAGCACTGGACCGTTGGCTCCAGCCGTTTGAGAGTTTTGGTTATCACCAACAGCCGCGCCGTTGTCGCGCGTCAATGTGGCGGCGTGAACAGACGCCGACAGCAAGCTTGCGCTCAAAATACACAGCAGGCGACGCTGTGAAAGCATTCCGAAGCCAAGGGGGGTGGCCATGTGTAGATCCTCTAATTATTGGGTGCGCATCAACGTGCACTGAGCGAAGGCTAGAGGTCCGCGCCGCGAATTCTAAATAGAAAGGTCTTAAGTCAGCCATTAAGAAAAAAAGCTGGCATAGGGCAATTTAATCGAGTATTTAGCGCCCCCTTGGCAAGCGGGTGAAAACTTATGACGCTTGAGCAGGTCGATGACTTGCGCATACAGGCAGTCAACCGGTCGGGCAATATCCCCAATGCTGATTTACACTGCGTTTACCAATCTCATCTGTAACAAGGAATAACCTATGGGCGTGATAAGTGAGTTCAAGGCCTTCGCGGTCAAAGGAAACGTGGTCGATATGGCCGTGGGTATCATCATCGGCGCGGCGTTTGGCAAGATCGTGTCGTCCTTCGTCGGCGATGTCATCATGCCCCCCCTGGGATTGCTGATCGGCGGCGTGGATTTCAGTGACCTGGCCATTACCCTTAAAGCTGCCGTAGGCGATGCGCCGGCCGTGGTGCTGGCTTACGGTAAATTCATCCAGAGCGTGATTGATTTCATCATCGTTGCCTTTGCTATCTTTATGGGTGTCAAGGCGATCAACCGTCTAAAACGCGAAGAAGCCGTTGCTCCGAGTGCCCCCGCCCTTCCTTCAAAGGAAGAAGAGTTGCTGGGCGAGATTCGTGATCTGCTTAAAGTTCAGAACAATCGACCTGAATGATCAATGAAAAAAACGGCGCCTGCAGGCGCCGTTTTTTATTCATTATTTTTATAAACAAACAACTACCAGTAGTTCTCAACTGCGACTTGCCCGGGTCGACGCGTCAAACTTAGTTGCATATCCCGTTCTTTCAGCAACTTACGCGTATCGTCAATC
Source organism: Pseudomonas sp. TWR3-1-1 (assembly GCF_049896545.1). Taxonomy (NCBI): domain Bacteria; kingdom Pseudomonadati; phylum Pseudomonadota; class Gammaproteobacteria; order Pseudomonadales; family Pseudomonadaceae; genus Pseudomonas; species Pseudomonas sp. TWR3-1-1. The sequence goes on along the minus strand of NZ_JAFCUO010000001.1, from coordinate 197,762 downwards.
ATCTGAGGGTTACCACACAACATGACCCGCGAATGTTCTGCAGTTAACTGAGCGCCCACCCTCGCCTCAAGTTCACCACTCTCAATAAGCGTGGTTATTCGGCCATGCAGTTCACCCGGTATTACTTCCCGAGTAACAATCGGCACATAGGTAAACTTGTGCGCATGCTGGGCGAGATACTCACGCGTCGTTAACTGATGGATCAAATCCTGATACGCCAACTCTTTTTGTTCCCTGGCGCTGTACACCAGAATAATGCGCTCAAATTTTTCCCACACCTCAAAGTCTTGCAGAATCGACAGAAACGGCGCGACACCCGTGCCCGTCGATAGCAACCACAGATCACGACCATCCACAAATCGGTCAAGCGTCAAATAACCGAAGGCCTGACGCTCAACCAGCACGCTATCACCTACCTGCAAACGACTGAGTTCACTGGTAAATTCTCCTCCGGGCACCACAATCGAGAAAAACTTTAGAAACTCATCATAGGGTGAAGACACCATTGAGTAGGCGCGCCAGACCGTGCTGCCATCGGCCTTGGTCACGCCCAGTCGGGCAAATTGACCGGCCGTAAACCGGAACCCCTGATCACGCGTAGTGCGCAGGGTGAAGAGGCTGGGGGTCAACGGTGTGACTTCAAGGAGGGTTTGACGGGTGAATTTTTCTGCACTGGCAGTCATGGTGCACTCCATTGGCTAGTGCGCCTAGTGTCGCGCAAAGCAGCGGTGAGGAACACCGACGGTTTGTGATGGCATTGTGTTCACAGCGCGGCGCAGTCAATAGCGCCTTCCAATAGCTCAATAGTCTATTGATAGAGCCTATATAACCCCACTCTTCAAGTGGTATTACACCTATTACCCCGGCCTACAAGCACGTAACATTGGCGTCAAAAAAATGCACCCCCTTGACCTTATTTTCATGACACCCATCATGTACTTGGCCGTTATCGAATATCGATACTAGTGCAATTACACCAATTTTTTTGCACATGACCAAGTTCAAAATACATTGAATGATTTTGAAATGTCCTACAAAACTAAACTACTATGAAGATCGTCATGCAAATTGGATCACATTATTAGGGGCAAGGGATCTCCTCATGAAAACTCACAGTATCTTCTATGAAAATCAATGCATTACTCAAAAATCCGAGGCTCAGCTCGCAGAGTACACACTCAAAAAGATAGAAGCCTATGGCTTTAACTTCTTTTTGTTCAGGTTAATCCCGCGTTTTGGGAACATCTCAACGCATAGCAAAATAATTACAAACTATCCGAATGGATTTATGGAATTGTATGAGAAAAACCATTACGTGCAGAAAAACCCTATTGTTATTCACTGCCAACTCTCTATCTCACCCATTATTTGGGATGAAGAGCTGTTTCGTGACACACCCGAAATTTGGGCAGGCAATCAAGCGCACGGTTTGAATTACGGGTGGTCGCAGTCGGTACATGACACAAAGGGGGGTGGTCAGTATTTTGAGCCTGGCCAGGTCTTGCACCCCACTCACTGAAGATGAGTTTGAAGACAAGGCAGCCGGTGTGTTGTGGTTGTGCAACCAATTACACACCTGCATGACAACCCGGTACTTGCCACGCCACGTGGAACAGGCCCAACCCCACCGACTTTCAGCGCGAGAGTCAGAAGTACTGAAATGGACCGCTGAAGGAAAAACGGCTTTCGACATTGGCATGATTCTTAGCCTGACCACCCGTACGGTGAGTTTCCATATCAGCAGTGCCATCCGAAAAATGGGGGCGAACAATAAGACCTCCGCCGTCGTCATCGCGACCAAGTCCGGCCTGTTATAAACGGGCCGTATTGCCGCTCCCCAGCATTCACCTGATAAACGCATCAGGTAATCTCCTGCGAAAAAAAGTAAAATCGCGCACACCTGTAAAACCCACGGACTCCAGCGTTGCTACCTGCCCCACGGCACACACGCCGCTGCGATTCCTCAGAGTTTGTCCAAATGCCTGTGCTCGAAACCCCTTTCGCCCAACTCCAGTTGATCCGCCAGCCAGAACAACAGAATGAGCCTTTACAGGCTTTTGATGCGGCGGATGAATATTTGCTTAACCACCTTGCCGAACAGGGGCTGCCTTCTGGCAGCCGCGTTCTGGTGCTCAATGACAGTTTTGGTGCACTGGCTATCAGCCTGGTTAGCACGATGGACGTTACCAGCAGCAGCGACTCATGCCTCGCCATTCAAGCCCTGGAAAAAAATCTGACGCGTAATCACCTCGCATTTGATGCGGTCAAGGTCACGCCCGCCAGCGAACCTCTGGTGGGGCCTTTCGACTGCGTGTTGATTAAAGTCCCCAAGACACTCGCACTGCTTGAAGAGCAACTGATTCGTTTACAAGGTCAATTGGTGCCCGGCACCCCGGTGATCGCTGGTGCCATGGTCAAACACTTGCCACGTGCTGCGGGGGATCTTCTGGAGCGTTACATCGGTCCGGTTCAGGCATCTCTGGCGGTAAAAAAAGCGCGCTTGCTGAGCGCGCAGGTGCAAGCCAAGCCCCTTTTCATATCGCCTTATCCGACGCGTTATCACCTGGATGAGCCAGCCATTGAACTGCTCAACCATGCCAACGTGTTCTGCCGGGAAGGCCTGGACATCGGCACTCGCGCCTTCCTCCCGCATCTGCCAAAAAACCTGGGTGCAGCGCGGGTGGCCGATTTGGGCTGTGGCAATGGCGTATTGGCCATCGCCAGCGCACTGAACAACCCGGATGCTCATTACACACTGGTCGATGAGTCGTTTATGGCAGTGCAATCGGCCCGTGAAAACTGGCAGGCGGCATTGGGCGATCGCGACGTGATCGTGCGGGCTGATGACGGTTTGGCAGGCCAGGAACCCCAGTCTCTGGACGTGGTGCTGTGCAACCCGCCGTTTCATCAGCAGCAAGTGGTGGGCGACTTTCTGGCGTGGCGCATGTTCCACCAAGCCCGCGAGGCGTTGGTGGTTGGAGGCGCGCTGTATATCGTCGGCAACCGCCATTTGGGCTACCACAGCAAGCTGGCCAAGCTGTTTCGCGGCGTAGAACAAGTGGCCGCCACGCCCAAGTTCGTGATTCTGAAAGCGCGCAAATAAACGCTGATGCCTTTAGTGGCAACCCACGCACGAAGGCTGCGAAGTAAGGTTGTGACCCATCGCAGCCTTTGCCCCGCGCAGCGACTACGGCGTTGCCGGCAGCCGAGGTAAAAAAAACCCGCCGAAGCGGGTTATAAATCCGTGCTGCAAGGCAACGGGATGGGAAGTCGGTGGCTGCCTGATCAGTGGGTTTTCATACCCGCCGCCGACATGAACAAACGGACCAGCATGGCAAACACCGCCAGGCTCGCCACGCTGGCGGTCCAGATCACCAGCAACCAGCCAATGCGTTGCCACAGCGGCTTTTTCTCGCACTCTTGCACGTCGTTTAGATAATCTTTTCCAGCCATGTTCAGGCACTCCTCTGAAGGAAATGGCTGCGGCCCTCAGGCCGCAGCAGGCACGTCTAGTGGTAGCCGTCTTCGTGGGTCACCTTGCCGCGGAACACGTAGTAGCTCCAGAAGGTGTAACCCAGAATGAACGGGATGATGAACAAGGTCCCCACCAGCATGAAACCCTGGCTTTGCGGCGGCGCGGCCGCGTCCCAGATTGAAATCGAGGGTGGGATGATGTTCGGCCACAAGCTGATGCCCAAACCGCTGTAACCCAAGAAGATCAACACCAGGGTCAACAGAAACGGCGTGTAATGGGCATTGCGGGCAATCGCTTTAAGCAGGCCATACATCGTCACCAACACCAGAATCGGCACCGGCAAGAACCAGAACAGGTTAGGCAAGGTAAACCAGCGCGCGGCGATGTCTGAATGCGCCAACGGTGTCCACAGGCTGACAACGCCCATCAATACCAGCACAGCCAGTGCCAGCGGGCGACCCAGTTTGTGCATGCGCGCTTGCAGGTGGCCCTCGGTTTTCATGATCAGCCACGTGCAGCCCAGCAAAGCGTACGCCACGATCAGCGCAATCCCGCAAAACACAGTGAAGGGCGACAGCCAGTCCAGTCCACCGCCGGCATACTGGCGGTTGACCACCGGGATGCCGTCAATGAAGGCACCCAGCGCCACCCCTTGGAAAAAGGTCGCCGCCACCGAGCCGCCGATGAACGCCTTGTCCCAGATATGACGCTTCTCGGCACGGGCCTTGAAGCGAAACTCAAAAGCCACGCCGCGGAAAATCAAGCCAATCAGCATCAACATCAATGGCAGATACAACGCTGACAACACTACCGAATAGGCCAGTGGGAAGGCGCCAAACAACGCCGCGCCCCCCAATACCAGCCAGGTTTCGTTACCGTCCCAAACGGGGGCAACGGTATTCATCATCACGTCGCGATCTTGCTCGCCCTTGATGAACGGAAAGAGGATGCCGATCCCGAGATCGAAACCATCCATCACCACGTACATCATGATCCCGAAGATGATGATGATTGCCCAGATAAGTGGCAGATCAATACCCATGACTCAATTCCCCTTATTCAGGCTGTCGCTGTGGCCTTCTTCTGTACCCTCGTGGGCAGCAGACAAAGGACGGGCAGGCGTGCGTTGCTGGCCTGGACCACCGGAGGGGTGTGCATCACCTTCATGGGTGATCGGGCCTTTGCGCACCAGGCGCATCATGTAACCCAGCCCCACACCAAACAGTGAGAAGTACACCACCACAAACATGATCAAGGTGATGCTCATCTGCGTCACGCTGTGGTTAGACGAGGCATCTGCGGTGCGCATCAAGCCGTACACCACCCACGGTTGGCGACCCACCTCAGTGGTGAACCAGCCCGCCAGAATCGCGATCAGCCCCGACGGCCCCATCCACAACACCAGGCGCAAGAACCAACGGTTCTCGTACAACGTGCCACGCTTGCGCAGCCACACACTCCACAGTCCGATGAAGATCATGATCATGCCCAGCGCAACCATGATGCGGAAGGTAAAGAACACGATGGTCGAGTTGGGACGGTCGGCGGCCGGGTAGTCCTTCATCGCCGGGATTTGTTTGTCCAGGCTGTGGGTCAGGATCAAGCTGCCGAGGTAAGGAATTTCAACCTTGTAATCGGTGGTTTCGGTTTTCATGTTCGGGATGCCAAACAGGATCAGCGGCGTAGGCTCGCCGGGCTTGTTTTCCCAGTGGCCTTCAATAGCCGCGATTTTCACCGGCTGATACTCAAGAGTATTCAGACCGTGAGCATCACCGATAAACGCCTGAACCGGCGCAACCACCAGGGCCATCCACATCGCCATGGAAAACATACGACGAATGGCGGGCGTGTTACGACCTCGCAGCAAGTGCCAGGCACCGGATGCACCGACAAAGAACGCGGTCGCAACAAACGCAGCGGTCGCCATGTGCGCCAAACGGTACGGGAACGAAGGGTTGAAGATCACCGCCAGCCAATCCACCGGGATCACACGGCCATCGATGATTTCAAAACCTTGCGGGGTCTGCATCCAGCTGTTGGACGCCAGAATCCAGAACGTGGAGACCAATGTGCCCAAGGCCACCATCGCGGTCGAGAAGAAGTGCATCCCTCGGCCCACGCGGTTCCAGCCAAAGAGCATGACGCCCAGAAAACCGGCTTCAAGGAAGAAGGCCGTGAGCACTTCATACGTCAGCAGTGGCCCGGTCACCGCCCCTGCGAAGTCGGAAAATTGTGACCAGTTGGTACCGAACTGATAAGCCATGACCAGACCGGAAACCACGCCCATACCAAAATTGACAGCGAAAATTTTCGACCAAAAGTGATACAGATCGCGGTACGTGTCGTCACGGGTTTTCAGCCACATCCCTTCGAGCACCATGAGATAACTGGCGAGACCGATGGTAATGGCGGGAAAAATGATGTGAAACGAAACGGTAAACGCGAACTGAATTCGGGCGAGATCTAAAGCCTCCAAACCGAACATAAGCCTTCCTCTATCAGGTATCAGGTCGTTCAGGACACGGGCACGGCGCCTGTATCCAACTGTCCCGCAGGCTCTGGCCACAGCGAATCAGCGTTCGCTCTTTTAACCACAGCGCAAAGGGGATCTGGCCGGCTGGCCATTCCAGATAAAACACGAGACGTTTTGATCTGGATCAAGCATTGCTGAAAGAGTAGTCCATTCCGGGCAGGCGGCTAATGTGGTTTGTTGTCGCGTGACAGGTTGTCCCAGGCCCCGGAATAGACCTTTGCAGGAACGATAGGTAATCGATAACCCGCCCTTTGCGCCGTACCGTCTGTCAGCTTTCAGACACCTTCTCCGCGTCATTCCTTGTTACAGATTAATGATAATCTCGCGATCTTCCTTGCCAGCACTCACGGCTTTTAGATGACCTCCCCGCCCTTGTTGCTTCGCCATCACCGACCGTTCATCGCCTTTTGGTTTGCGCGTATTTTCACCGCCAGTGCATTTCAGATGCTGACTGTGGCCATCGGCTGGAACCTCTATCAACTCACCGGCAATGTGATGGACCTTGGCTGGGTCGGGCTGATCGAGTTCGCACCGCGCGTCATGTTTATGCTGCACACCGGGCATGTGGCGGATCGCTATGACCGGCGCAAGGTGGCGGCGTTATGCCAAACCCTGCAAGGCATGATTGCGCTGACGCTGGCCATCAGCAGCGCTACGGGCCATGTCACGCGGGAAATGATCTTCATCCTGGCGTTTTTGCTGGGCAGTGCACGTTCATTCGAGATGCCGAGCACACAAGCACTCTTGCCTTCCATCGTACCGGTGAGCCTGTTTCCACGGGCGGTCGCTGCCGCGCAGGCAGCACAACAATCGGCAACCATTATTGCCCCGGCGTTTGGCGGGTTGCTGTACGCCTTTGGCAGTGTGTGGGTATATGGCCCTTCGGTGGCGCTGTACCTGATTGCCCCATTGCTGATGAGCAACCTGCCAGCCCGTCAGGCCGCGCTTAATAAAGGCAAAGCCACGCTGGACTCACTACTGGGTGGGATTCGTTTCATCCGCAGTCGCCCTGATGTGCTCGGCGCCATCTCTCTGGACTTGTTTGCCGTGCTACTGGGCGGGGCAACGGCGCTGTTGCCGGTATTTGCCAAAGACATTCTGCTCACTGGGCCTTGGGGCCTGGGCATGTTGCGCTCAGCCCCTGCCGTGGGTGCGCTGTTAATGTCGTTGTGGCTTGCGCGGTTCCCCGTGGAGCGCAAGGTCGGGCGCATCATGTTCACGGCTGTCGGTGTATTTGGGGTCGCAACCATCGCGTTCGGGTTGTCGACCTCATTCTGGTTTTCAATGGCGGTGCTGGTAGTGCTGGGTGCAGCGGACATGATCAGCATGGTGATCCGCGCCTCGTTTGTGCAGCTCGAAACCCCGGATGAAATGCGTGGCCGCGTGAGCGCAGTCAATGGCCTGTTTATCGGCGCCTCGAATCAGCTCGGTGAGTTTGAGTCAGGGGCCACCGCCCACTGGTTGGGCACCGTGCCGGCCGTGGTGCTGGGCGGCATCGGCACATTGGTGGTGACCGGGCTGTGGATAAAACTGTTCCCCGGGCTGGCTAATCGCGACCGGATGGTCGAAGACAAAAATCCGTAATCCCCTTATGCGCGGGCTGCCAATGGGTTAATGACGGATTGAGGGGACTTTAAGAGATCGCGCCGTGTTGGAAAAAAGCGGTGCTTCGCAGCCTGCGGCAGCGACTACCGTATATCGAGGCTGGCGCTGAGCCGGTCATGCGGCGGCACCAACGAAACGTTACTGAACTCAAACCTGCCGCCATCGGTGTTACTGAACGTGAAGGTGTGAAGGTAACCAACGGTGCTTCCTGCACCATTGCACACCACCAAACCTTCGGCCTGGTTGCATACCGGGGCGCTTTCGCCTCTCAACCTTTGGCCGTTGAACGTCACATTGGGCTGAGGGTTGCCATAGCCGCGCTCCAGTACATAGACGCGCACGTTTGAACCGTGGTGCTCGCGCACAGTACGCGTATTGCTGCCTACCTCCTCGTCAGCGCCCGTAACAGACGTCACCCGCAGGATTTCAATGCTGTCCAGCCGGGTCGCTGGCGCAGCGCTTAAACCCACACTCATAAACAGGCTGAAACAAGCTAAAACGAATTTAAATGTGCGCGTCATATGTCCCCCGAAAAACTGGCACACAGTATGCCTGTCACCTGCACGTTACAAAACATCGGCCCACACCAAAACCAAAGCAGCCATACGTCGAAGCTGCTGGTATGATGCGCGGCTTTTTCCGACAGACAGAAAATCTTCAGGCGTTCAAAGTCTGTGCTTTGCTGTTGAACACGATTTAATTACGGCGCCTGGGGCGCCACGGGGACTGGCATGCTGGAAAGGCTGTTTCAACTCAAGGCACACAACACCAACGTGCGGACCGAGATTCTTGCGGGTATCACCACGTTTCTGGCAATGGCCTACATCCTGTTCGTCAACCCGAGCATTCTGGGCGAAACCGGCATGGATAAAGGCGCGGTGTTTGTCGCGACCTGTCTGGCGGCCGCCATCGGCTCAGCAATCATGGGCATCATCGCCAACTACCCGATTGCATTGGCACCGGGCATGGGCCTGAACGCCTTCTTCACTTATACCGTGGTGCTGCATATGGGCCACACCTGGCAAGTGGCGCTGGGTGCGGTCTTCATTTCTGCTGTGCTGTTCTTTCTGTTGTCGATCTTCCGCATCCGCGAATGGATCATTAACAGCATTCCGCTGCCCCTGCGCTCGGCGATTGCAGCCGGTATCGGCTTGTTCCTGGCGCTGATCGCACTGGGTAACGCCGGCATCGTGGTGGCCAACAAGGCCACGCTGGTCGGCATGGGCGATCTGACCCAACCCAAAGTCATTCTCGCCTCGCTGGGCTTTGCCCTGATCGTGGCACTTGAAGCCATGAAGGTACGCGGCGCCGTGCTGATCGGCATTCTGGGCGTGACCGTGGCCTCCATCGTCATGGGCGTGACCGAGTTCGGTGGCGTGATGTCGATGCCGCCCTCGCTGGCCCCCACCTTCCTGCAACTGGACATCAAGGGTGCGCTGGACATCGGGCTGGTCAGCGTAATTTTCGCCTTCCTGTTCGTCGACCTGTTCGACAACTCCGGCACCCTGATCGGGGTTGCCAAGCGCGCGGGCCTGATGGGCAAAGACGGCCACATGCCGAAAATGGGCCGTGCCCTGATCGCTGACAGCACGGCGGCCATGGCCGGTTCACTGCTCGGCACCTCGACCACCACCAGCTACATCGAGTCGGCAGCGGGCGTGAGCGCCGGTGGCCGTACCGGTTTAACTGCCATCGTGGTCGGCATCATGTTCTTGCTGGCCCTGTTCTTCTCGCCACTGGCAGCCAGCGTACCGGCATTCGCCACCGCGCCTGCCCTGATGTTCGTGGCCGTATTGATGATGAGTGGCCTGGCTGAAATCGAATGGGATGACGTGACCGTCGCCGCGCCGGTGGTCATCACCGCACTGGCAATGCCGTTTACCTACTCCATTGCCAACGGCATCGCCTTCGGCTTTATTTCCTGGACCGTGATCAAGTTGCTGTCGGGCCGCGCACGCGAGCTGAACGCGCCGCTGATCATTCTGTCGGTTCTGTTCGTGGTCAAGTTGGGTTGGTTTAACGCATGAGTGCCTTGCCGTTTGATTCTGCTACTTACGCCGTAGAACTGGAGGCCAAGGCCAACCGCCTGCGCGAGTTGCTGGCGCCGTTCGATGCGCCAGAACCTCAAGTGTTCGATTCGCCATTGAAAAACTTCCGCCTGCGCGCCGAGTTCCGCTTGTGGCGCGAAGGTGGCGAGCGTCACTACGCGATGTTTGCCCCAGAAGATAAACGTACGCCAATCCTGATCGAAGACTTCCCGATTGCCAGCCTGCGCATCAATCAACTGATGCCACAGCTCAAGGCCGCCTGGAAAGCCAGCTCGGCCCTGAGCCACAAGCTGTTTCAGGTCGAGTTCCAAACCACGCTGGCGGGCGATGCGATGGTCACCTTGTGCTATCACCGCCCGCTGGACGAGCACTGGCAAACGGCCGCCGAGCAACTGGCCAAAGACCTCGACATCAGTGTCATTGGCCGCTCGAAGGGCAAGCGTATCGTCATTGGTCGCGATCACGTCGTAGAAAAGCTCGAAGTCGCTGGCCGTGTCTTCAGTTATCAACAACCGGAAGGCGCCTTCACTCAGCCTAATGGCACGGTCAACCAGAAGATGCTCAATTGGGCGTACGACGCTTTGGGCGAACGGGCGGATGACCTGCTGGAGTTGTATTGCGGCAACGGCAACTTCACCTTGCCGTTGGCCACCCGCGTGCGCAAAGTGCTGGCCACCGAAATCAGCAAGACCTCGGTATATGCCGCACTGAACAACCTTAGCGACAACGCTGTGGATAACGTCACCCTGGTGCGCTTGTCGGCCGAAGAGTTGACCGAAGCCCTGAATGAAGTGCGTCCGTTCCGCCGCTTGCAAGGCATTGACCTGAAAAGCTACGACTTCGGGAGCGTCTTTGTTGACCCGCCGCGCGCAGGCATGGACCCGGACACCTGCGAGCTGACCCGTCGCTTCGACAATATCCTGTACATCTCATGCAACCCGCTGACCCTGGCCGAAAACATCGCTCAACTGCATGACACTCACCGCATTGAGCGTTGTGCCGTGTTTGACCAATTCCCGTGGACGCACCACATGGAATCGGGTGTGTTGTTGGTTCGCCGGTAAACGCTTCGCGAGGCTGATAAGCGCGGTGTACCTGTTACACCAGATCGAGAATGGCTTTACGGCCACTACGCGCCCGATCGCAGCCTCGTGCCTCGTCAGCGGCTACATTTTCTGTCTTCCAAACGTGACGGGGCTGCGTGCTTTGTAGACGCTGGCGAGGCACGAGGCTGCGATGCGCGTAGCGGTCGTTCATCTGACCACTGCGGCATATCTGACACATCGTGCTCGCAGGGTTTTACGCAGATCCTGTAGGTGCGCGCTTGCTTCACGCAAGCGCTCTGCACCCTTCAAGATCGTTGAAAATAGCCCGCCATTTGCTGCAAATCTCCTTCGTTCAATAACCCCGCGTAGTACCTGAGTTGCACACGCGCCAGCAAGTAGGCGTACCGCGCCTCGGCCAAGTCGCGTTTGGCACTGAACAACTGCTGCTCGGCATCCAGCACATCCAGGTTGACCCGCTCACCACCGCGTACGCTTTTGTACGTTGCTTGCACGAGCGCACTGGCTGACTCCACTGCCATTTCATAAGCCCGGACTTTGGCCGCCGCACTGCTGCTGAGATTGAACTGCTTGCGCAGGTCTACCAATGTTGTCGCCGTCTGCGCGTCCAGTTCGTACTGCGCCTGGGACAATTGCCGCGCCGCCTGACGCGTCGATGCTGATACCGAGCCGCCCGCAAATAACGGCACGCTCAGTTGAATGCCCACGCTGTTGGTGTCGTACTTCTGGTTGTAGGTGCTTTCAGAATCCGAGCTGGTCTGTCGACTGCTCGCGTACAGGCTGAGTTTAGGAAAATGCCCGGCACGCTTACGCTCCACTTCGTACTCAGCCGAATTCAGTGCGTGATGCTGCGACGCCAGTTCAGGGTTATTGGCCAGTGCCAACTCGCGCCAGTTTTCAAACCGCTGAGGCTCCAGCGGCTGAATATTGAAATGCGCCACCAACGGATCAAGTTGATCCACTTGCAACGGCTCACCGAGCATCGCCTCCAACTCACGCAAGGCAACGTCCTGGTCGTCTTGCGCCTCGATCTCTTGTGCCACGGCCATGCTCAGGCGTGCCTGGGTTTCCAGCACATCGGTGCGCGTGCCTTCGCCACCTTTGAGCAAGCGCTGATTGAGTTGCAAGCGCTCGGCAAAGGCCCGCTTCTGCGCCCGGCTCAGTTCAATGCGCTCCTGCGCCAACAACGCCTGGCTGTAGGCACTCAATACCCGCACCAACAGGTATTGGCTTTTACTGCGAAAACGCTCATCGGCAAACAATGCCTGCGCCGCACCTTGTCGCAAGCGGGCATACGCTTCGTAGTCCAGTAGCGGTTGTTGCAAGGTCAGAGTCGAAGCGTAGCTGCGGTAATCGCGGTCTGTACGGGTGCTGGCCTGGGTCACTTCAGAGTCGTTACGCGAGTTGGTGTAGTTCCACGTCAACGTAGGCAACAACGCGGAACGACCGAGAGCGCGGTTCTCCTCCCCTGCCGCCCGTTCTTGGATCGCGGCCTGAAAGGTCGGATCGTTATGCACAGCCAAGTCGTACGCTTGCAGTAAACCCAACGCGTGAGCCGATCCCGTCGAGATCACGCAGACGATCAACAAGGCAGCACTCAATCGACGCGCGCTCATTCCTCCACCATCGCCATGTGCGTACGGTCGAGCAACGGCTTGAACAAGTAATTGAGCATCGAGCGCTCGCCTGTACGGACAAAGGCTTCTACCGGCATGCCGGGGCGAATCTGCAACCCGGCCAGTTGCGCCATACCGGCTTCACTGACTTGGGCACGCAAGGTGTAATACGGCTCGTCGGTGCGTTCATCCACTTGACGGTCCGCCGACACCAGCGTGACTTCGCCCGCCACCCGCGGTGTGGTGCTTTGGCTGAAAGCAGAGAACATCAGCTCAACCGGCAACCCTGCGTGAACCTTGTCTGCCAGCTCAACCGGCACTCGTGCTTCGACCAGCAAAGGCTCGCCTTGGGGCACGATTTCCATTAATGCCTGGCCAGGTTTGATCACGCCGCCTTCGGTAAACACGTCCAGCCCCACAACGATGCCGGATGCCGGGGCGCGCAGTTGGCTGTTGGCCAGTTCAAACTCTGCCGAGGCCAGCCGGTTACGCAGGTCTTGGGTGCGTACACGGGTCTCAGCCAATTGCGTGCGCACCTCTTTCTGGTACTCCTCGGCCAGTTGACGAATTTTAAGACGCATTTCCTGAACTTGACGCTGTAATTGCCCGATACGGCCGTAGTCTTCGCTGATCGAACCCAGCACTTGCGCATACACGCGCTCACTGTCTAGCAGGCGGTTGCGCGGGATGTAGCCATCACGGGCCAGTTCGCGCAGGCCCGCCAATTGCTCGGTGAGGGCGCTGCGTTGCAGCACTTTATTGGCCTGTGAGTCTCGCACCCCACGCAATTGCGCCTCGGCACCCGCAATGCTTTCACCTATGCCCTGCTGATCGAGCAGTAACGCCTGACGCCGACTGCTGAACAACTGCCGTTGCAACGCCAGGTTTGACGCAATTTCAGGGTCGTTCTTGAGCGTCAGCAACTGAGGTTGAAAGGTCACATTCGCAGCACCATCGCCCTCGGCATTGAGTCGTGCCTCACTGGCCAGCGCGCCATAAAACTGGCTGCGCAACGATTGCGCCTGACCCAGCAGCGGCGTCTCCTTAAGGCGGATCAGTACCTGCCCGGCCTTGACCTTGTCGCCATCGCGCACATCAATTCGTTCAACGATCCCGCCCGTGGGGTGTTGCACCACTTTGCGGTGGCCCGACACCATGACTTTGCCTGACACGGCGACGCCTTTGTCCAAAGGGGCGAAGGCCGCCCACCCTAAAAACCCGACAAATCCCCCGAGCATCAGCAGCCAGCCCAGGCGCGAATAACGGGTGTCGTCCAGTTGCAATACGTTGCTGTCCACCGGTTTTACGTTTGAACGGCTCATGCTTTACCCGCCTGCGCCGTGCCAAGGTGGTAACTCACATTCATCGCCGGTTTCGGCGCCGAGGCTTTGACCGGTGCGGGTGTACCGAGCACCTTGGCTGTTGGACCAAAAGCTTGCAGTTGCCCGTCGCGCAGGATCAACAGTTGGTCCGTGAGGGTCAGCACATTGGGTTTGTGAGTAATCAAAATCAACGTTCGCTTAAGGGATTTGAGGTGGGTAATGGCCTGCAACAACGCCTGTTCTCCCGCTTCATCCAGGTTGGAATTAGGCTCATCGAGCACGATTACCGCGGGCAAGCCATACAGGGCCCGTGCCAGACCGATACGTTGTTTCTGCCCCCCCGATAACCCGGCTCCCCCCTCGCCAAGGCGGGTTTCGTACCCTTCGGGCAGTTGCAGAATCAGCGCATGCACCCCGGCCATTTGCGCCGCGGCCAACACCTTGTCGGCATCCACCTCTGCGAAGCGGGCGATGTTTTGCGCGATGGTCCCGGCAAACAGCTGGATGTCCTGGGGTAAATAGCCCAGATACGGCCCGAGTTGGTGCTTGTCCCATTGCGCTAGATCGGCGCCATCCAGTCGTACTTTGCCGCTCAGCGGTTGCCAGACACCCACCAGCAACCGCGCCAGCGTGGATTTACCGCAGCCCGAAGGCCCAATGATCCCCAGCACGTGCCCGGCCGGCAGGTTAAAGCTCAGGTTGGCCAGCGTGGCGCGGCGCGTACCCGGCGCACTGGCCCCCAAGTGCTCGACAGACAATTCACCGCGTGGCGCAGGCAACGCCATGCGCGCGGCGCGCGGGGGATGGGCATGCAGCAGGGCTTCGAGGCGTTGATAGGCCAGACGAGCTGAGGTCCATTGCTTCCAGACGCCAATCAATTGGTCGATAGGGCCAAGCACCCGGCCCATGAGGATGGAACCCGCAATCATCATCCCCGCCGTGATTTGCCCTTGCACCGCCAGCCATGCACCCAGCCCGAGCACCAGCGATTGCAGGGCCAAACGCACACCTTTGGACCAGGCCGTGACGGTCGCAGTCTTTTCGCTGGCCAGGTTCTGCTGCGCCAAAAACGCGGTGTGCTGCGCCAGCCAACGCCCGCGCAACGTGTCGAGCATGCCCATCGCCTCTATCGCTTCGGCGTTGCGCAGGTGCGCGCTGGCCTGCTGCGTCGCCTCGACCGAGAGTTCACTGGCGGCTTTCAACGGACCTCGCGACACCCGCTGATTGATCCACGCCAGCGCCATCAGCACCACGGCGCCACCCAGCGCCAATAACCCGAGCCAGGGGCTAAACATGAAAATCACGAACAGATACACCGGGAACCACGGCGCATCGAAAAAGGCGAACAACGCATGACCGGTGGCAAACTGGCGCAAGCTCGTCAGGTCGTTCAGTGCCTGCCCGGCGGCCGGGCTACCGGTGCGTAACTGCGCTTCAAAGGCCGCGTCGTACACCCGTTGATTCAGGCGCATGTCCATTTGCGTGCCGAGGCGGATCACCACCTGGCTACGCACCCATTCCAACGCGCCCATCAGGCCAAACAGGCCGAGGATCATCAGCGTCAGCATCAACAGGGTCATTTGATTGCCCGACGCCAGCACCCGGTCGTACACCTGCAACATGTACAGCGCCGGTGCCAGCATCAGTAAGTTGATCACGGCCGAAAACAGCCCGATGTTGAAAAATGCACGTTTGTAGGCCGTCAAGGCAGCCAGCATCTCATTGGCGACGTGGGCTTTGGGCCGGGTCATGAAGGTATTCCGTGAGCGAAGAACCAACAAAACCGCGCACACCGGGGGGAGCGTGCGCGGCATAACGGTGCTCTTGCAGTGGCTGCGTCAGGCGCGAAGGTCGCTCCAGCGTATGGCGCCTTCAGCGTTGGGCAGCAACGACAAGAACCAGGCGGGTGTTACGCCGCCAACGCCCAGTCTTGGGCCACGTCTTGCACACCCACCAGACCGATGTCGGCCGCCAGCGGTGCATCGGCGTGAGCCAGGCCAGCCGCTGCCAAATCGTCGAAGGTGGATTCGGTAGACAGGCCAAACCCACTCAGCAGGTTGTTGAGTGCACCTTCCAGACCCGCAACGTTGCCTTTCATCAAGCCGTAGATCACGTCCTGTACGGCGTTGCCTGCACGGCCTGCGTCGCTGGCGGCGGAGAGGTCGAGGCCGTTGAAGGAAGCCGTGAAGTCATCCAGACCAAAATGGGCGCCATTGCCTCCATTTAGACCCGAGCCCAAAGTCACGGTATCCAACTCACCCCACAGATAATGGTTCATGTTATCGCCAGGGGAGATTTTCGGATTGAATACATAATTCAGGCCGTTATCGGTGTCGCTGCCGGCAATAAATGCATAGTCCGAGCTATTGGCACCGTGGGTGGCATATTGTTCGCCGCTCATTGCACGCCCTCCGGTATTAAAGCCCCCCGTATTACCCGTGCCATGACCGGCAGTATTAAACCCGGTCGACCATGCACTCAAAGCATCCTGAACAGAGAATGCACCAAATGCAGAATTGTAAGTAATTGAAATAGTCATACCTAAACCTTTTCCTTGGAGAGTTAGTAATACCGCGCATTCGAGTGCGCCTTTTGCTCGACATGAACAAAAACTTTTTAAATAGCGTCTGCGACGTTAGAACTTATATTCCAGCATGCCACTCAGGGTGCGGCCACGCGCCAAACTCAAGTTATTGGCATCGCCCATGGCCACGAAATAGGCCTCGTCCGTGGCGTTTTCCAACACCAGCGTGAGGTTCAAGGCATCGGTTGCCCAGTAGCTGGCATACAGGTCATACACGCTGTACTTGGGCCACGTCGCTTGCTCAAGGTTGGCATAGTTATGGGTATTAATATCCGATCCATTACCGGGGCTGTAACGCAAACGAACTCCCGTATCCAGACGTCGCTCAAGGAACCGCGCACCCACGGTCAATGAACCACGGTCTGCCGGCATGTAGGCAGCAGCCCCCATCACACCGCCGCAACTGACCTTATTGTTGCGGTCATCATCATCCAGCCATTCAGTTTCATGCACCGAACGTAAACTCCACCGTCCATTAGGTAACTGGAAACGTTCATAGCTACTCTTTAGCCTTTTCCCAAACTTCTTGGCGCCGCCCATGAAGTAGTTTTTAGAACAAAAGTCATTACTCCCGATCATGTGCGTATAACTGAGATTGGTGTACACACGCCCCATGTCATAGTTGAGTTGATACTCAACCCCTCGAAAGTTTGTGTCACTCAAACTATTAACGTAGGCCAGGTCCCCAAAATTACCCGATGCCGTTTCTTCGGGCAGCATGATGCCGTATTGCATAAACGAAAAGTTTTTGACGCGGCTATCGAAGTACGAGACTTTCATGCCTAACCGGTCATTATTGAAAAACAAAGACTCTTTAAAAATATTAAAACCAACTTCCCAGTCGCGGGACTCTTCAGGCTTAAGAAACGGGTTGGGGAATACCCGCTCAGGCGCATTACCGCCATGGGGGCGACCGGTCATGAACACTTCCGTCACGGCGGGTGGGCGCCAGCCCTTGCCCCAGTGAGTGTAGAGCTGCAACCAGTCCACGCCCGGCTTGATTGCCAGGCCGAAGGTGGGGGAAAACTGGCCTTGAGTACGATCTATGTCATAGACGTTTTCAGTCCGCACGGCCGGACCACTGCCGATCACTTCTACGCCGTTTTGGTGGCGGATGACTTTTTTGCGGTACTGGGTCATGCCCGTTTCGCCTTCAAGCCGGTAACGGTCATAACGCAGACCACCGCTGACGGTCAGCCAACCGTCATAGTCGTATTGCAGGTTGCTGAACAGGCTGGCCATGCCCCGCTTGCCCGCAGGGTCAGCACCCTCGATATAAGGCAGGGTGACTTCATTTTTAGCGGCGACTTTGCCGGTCTTGGGCTTGAAGGTGTCCTGATACATTTCCAGGCCATAGGTCCAGTTCAACTGGCCGAAGGTGTCGAAGTTGAACAGCGACGTGTTCTGGGCTTGCAGGCCCCAGGTGTCGGTACGAAACCGATCCTTGTAAGCACCAAAGGCGTTATCGGGCGTGGCGTTATGCCGGGCGTTGGCACGAACAAGCTCCGTGCTGACGAAATACAGCTTGCTCTTGAAATCAATCAGCTCGTTGTCCGGGTTAAAGCTGTAGTCAACGGCGTAGTTGACGGTGCCCAAATTGTTTTTGCTGTGGCGCACATAGTCGTAACCCTTCTGGTCAGAGGTGGCGTAGGTCCACGAGTCATTGCTGTCGCTGTCGGTGTTCAAGTAAGTGAATTGCACGCGCTGATCGTTCGCCAGGTTGAGCCCGAACTTGGCCATCTGCGAGCGCGTCACACTGCCGGCATCCCCCACTTCACTTTTCAGCCAGTCATTCCAGGCTTCACGACGTGATTGCTTGACCCTGATTTCACGCCCCAGGTTATCGGCGTTCTGCCGACCGCTGCGGTAGTTACCGAAGTGACGCTCACTGTAGGCAAACAGGGCGTCACCGATGTCGTTACCGAAGGCAAAGACTCCACCGCCGTTGAAGTAGGTGCCGTTGCCCATTTCACCAATGCCGCTGCCCGCACGAATACGGCCACCAAACTCTTTGCCGTCTTTGAGGAACTCGCTGGCTTGGAGGGTGTTGAAGGTGGCGATCCCGCCCAGTACCGCCGCACCGCCCATCCCGGACTGAGAGCCCTTTTCGATTTCGATGCTGGAGATCATTTCCGGGTCGATCAGCATCACGCCATTGCGATGCTGGTGGCCGTTAACGTTGAAGTTCTGGCGCATGCCATCCACGTTCATGTTGACCCGGCCATAGTCCTGCAATCCGCGAATATTGACTGACAGCCCAGGGTCACGCTGGTCCACGGCGGTGTACACGCCCGGGGTTTCTTCCAGCATGTCAGCCGTGTGGCGTGGCGCGCGCTTGTTGATTTGCTCGCTGGTAATCACCGACACCGCTTCGGGGGTCTGGTACACCCAATCCGCGCTATTGCCTTCGGCCTCACTGGCAGAAATTGACGTGGTGCCCAGTGCCAGCGCGCCTTTTAGGTCGCCGCTCACACGGGTTAGGGTGACTTGGCGCTCACCGGTAAAACGGTATTCAATCGGGTTATTGCCCACCAGTCGCGCCAGACCTTCCTGAACCCCGAAGTCGCCTTTGAGCGCTTGAGCGTGCAGGCCTTGCAACATCTGGGTGTCGAACAGCACCTGCAAACCCGCCTGTTCGGCGAATTGCAGTACCGCTTTGTCCAGCGGCTGCGCCGGGATATGGAAGGCTATAAACGCTTGCCGGACCGCACTGCTGACTGTTTGCGCGGCCTGTAGCGGCGCTTGCACGGCTAACAATGCGAATACACCGACATGAACTGCAAAGGCTAACCGGCTTACGGCCCCGATACCTTTGCGCTGATTGAACACCATTATTGTTATCCCCAAGCGTGCACGATTTGCTTTGCGAATGAATCTCAATAGCAAGACGAACAACGGGGGAAAAGTCAGTAACGGTTTTTGCGATTAATTTTCAAATGGGCGAAACAGGCAGGCCGCGGCCTTTAAGAACCACAAAATCGCAGCCTGCACGGTGATCAATAAATCAGGCTGAGGCCCGCCACTTCGACGCGTTTTACGTGCAGTTCACGGGTGAGCGTATGCAGCGCGCTGTCGAGCATTTCAAGGCGGAAGACGCCGCTAACCTGCCGATTGGCCAAGGAGGGATTGGCCAATACGATCTGGCCGGGGCGATAGCGGTTGAGTTGCTCAATCACTTGCGCCAACGGCTGGCGGTCAAAAACCAACACGCCACGTCGCCAACCGGTAGCAGCACTCAGGTCGAACTCCGGCAACGGCTGTACACCGTTGGCTTGGCTGTAACGGGCGCTTTGCCCCTCTTTGAGCACGTATTTCGCTGCTCCGTTGGCGGGAGGTGTTTGCAGGCTGACTGCCACACTGTGTTGCAACACACCAACCCAAGCCTGATTGCCGCTCTCGCGCCCCACTACAAACTGTGTGCCCAGGGCTTGGGTTTGACCTCCTGCGCTTTGCACGACAAAGGGCCGGTTTTCGGCCTCGCCCATGGGCGCCACATCAAACACGGCGGACCCCGCCAACAGGCTGATACGCCGCTGCTGCGTGTCATAGTCGATGCGGATTGCACTGGAGGCATCCAGCTCAACCGAGCTGCCGTCATCCAGTTGCACCGTGCGCAACTCGCCGGTGCCGGTTTGATAGTCCGCCTGCATGTGCACCAGCAAGCCCGGGCCACTGACCCACGCTACAGCGATGACGACGGACAGCGCGACAGCGCGCCCCACCTTGCGCAACGGTCGACGCCGTCGAGCCACTGAGGCAGGCACCGTGCGGGGCGATTCAGGACGCAAACGATGAGCCACGGTCTGCTCCCCGTCAGGCTCTAGCGCCAACTCGCCCAATGCGGCCCACGTCTGTTGTGCGAAGTGCAAGGCTGGCGCGTGGCGCTCATCGGCCGCCAGCCAGCGGCTCAGGTGCAGCTGCGCCTCTTCACTCAACGCACCCGCGTGCAAGCGCACCGCCCACTCGGCGGCCGCCTCAGTAATGGTTTGCTGTTCGGGGCCTTGGCTATTCACGTGTGAATCTCAATTTCTCGTTATGTATAAGCAGTGACGTCTTGCCTGAAGATTCTCAGTAAACCATTCGTCGACATGTAGGAAAGTTATGACTCCGGCGACTGCAAACGCTGCATGACATAAGCCAATGCTTTCGACAGATGCTTTTGCACTGAGCTGTCAGAAATTTCAAGGTGGCGCGCCACTTCCGCGTGGGTCATGCCTTCGATCCGGTTGAGCCTAAATATCTCCCGGGTGCGTTCAGGCAACTGCGCCAATGCCTGTTTTAACGCCATGCGCTGTTGTTCAGCCATCGCCTGGGCCTCCAGCCCTGCCAGTTCGTCCTCGATTTGAGCCAATGCCTCATGGGTCACTGAGTCTGTTTTGCGTCGGGTTTCCTGACGAATGTGATCCACCAGCAGGTTGCGCGCCGTGCGGTAGAGGTAGCCGGGGGAGTTGTCGATGGTGTGTTTGCGCCCATGCTCGGCCATGCGCAGGAAACTTTCCTGAACCAGATCGGCAGCCAGTTGCGGGTCTCGTACCTTGCGCGCCAAATACCCGCGCAGGGTGCTGGCATGCTTGATGAACAAACCCTTGAGGTCCATATCCGACAAACTGACTCCCTGACGCATGAAGGAAGGGGGCGCCATCTTACTTTTTGTCGAGAATGATTTTCAATTGAAATTAGCGTCCCGTGCGCAGGCAGGCCCACTCAGTTCTGCGACGGCTGCGCACTAAGTGCCATACTTTGCGGTCACTGGAAGAACGTCTGACGACCGGGCTGGCGCAGCTCCTACTCAGCAACAACACTTACCAACAAGATTTACAGAGGAAACCTCCATGCTTTGGAAAAAAGGCCGACGTAGCGACAACGTGGAAGACGTGCGCGATCAAAGCACCGGAGGCGGCGGGATGCGC
This sequence comes from Pseudomonas sp. TWR3-1-1, assembly GCF_049896545.1. Taxonomy (NCBI): domain Bacteria; kingdom Pseudomonadati; phylum Pseudomonadota; class Gammaproteobacteria; order Pseudomonadales; family Pseudomonadaceae; genus Pseudomonas; species Pseudomonas sp. TWR3-1-1. The sequence continues at coordinate 176,605 of NZ_JAFCUO010000001.1, read as the reverse complement.
ATCGGTGGTGGCAAGGGCTTGAGTTTGATCGCCGTCGTCGTGATCGTGGGCTTCGGTCTGCTGACCGGACAGGACCCGATGCAAATCCTCGGGCAACTGAGCGGGCAACTGGGCGAGCAATCCTCCCCGCAAGTCACTCAGCAAGCCGGGCATGCGCCCCCCGCCAACGACCAACAAGCCGAGTTTGTGCGCGCCGTGCTGGGCGACACCGAAGACACCTGGCGCCAGGTGTTTCAACAGGCCGGTCGAACCTACAAAGACCCGACGCTGGTGCTGTTTCGCGGCCAGATCAACTCCGCGTGCGGCTTCGCTTCATCGGCCAGCGGTCCGTTTTATTGCCCGGCCGACCAAAAGGTCTATCTGGACATGAGTTTCTTCCAGGAAATGGCTCAACGCTTTCAAGCCGCCGGCGAGTTCGCGCAGGCGTATGTGATCGCGCATGAAGTGGGCCATCACGTGCAAACGCTGCTGGGCGTGTCATCCAAGATGCAGATGGCCCGTCAGCAAGGTAAACGCATGGAAGGTGACGGCGGCCTGCTGGTACGTCAGGAGCTGCAAGCCGACTGCCTGGCAGGGGTGTGGGCCAATTTGGCGCAAAAGCGTTTGAACTGGCTGGAACCGGGGGATATCGAGTCAGCCTTGAATGCGGCCAACGCCATCGGCGATGATCGCTTGCAGCAACAAGGGCAAGGCCGTGTGGTGCCGGACTCGTTCACCCACGGCACCTCGGCGCAACGGGTTAAATGGTTCAAGACCGGCTTTGCGCAGGGCAACATCAACCAATGCGACACCTTTTCGGCAGCGAGGTTGTAAATGGGTGCACGGGGTTTGGTGTCATGGATCGTGTTACTGGCCGCCTGCACCACGGCGCAGGCCGCTGAACACGGGGTGAAAGCGCTTAGCCCTGAGCGCCTTGCGCTCAACCCCGGCGAGTTGAGCATTGGCATAAGTCAAGACTGGCAGCACCCTCTGCCTGAGGTGCAACGGGCAGTGATTGTGATTCACGGACGTTTACGCAACGCCCAGACGTATTTGCACAGTGCGCAGCAAGCGGCGGCGCAAGCCGGGGTGCTGTCCACCACGCTGATCATCGCCCCACAGTTTTTAAATGAGCGCGATAACACGCGGCATCGCTTGCCGGACGCGGTGTTGCGCTGGCAAGGGAACGACTGGATGGGCGGGCAGCCCGCCATCAGCCCTGCGCCCATCAGTTCGTATGCTGCGCTGGATCAGATCCTCAACCAGCTCAATGACCGCACGCGTTTCCCGGCCTTGCGCGAGGTGGTGATTGCGGGGCATTCCGGCGGTGCGCAAGTGGTGCAGCGTTATGCGCTGACCACCCGGGCGGACAAGGCGTTGCAGGCCGACGGGATCAAGGTGCGCTACGTAATCGCCAACCCGTCAAGTTACGCCTGGCTCACCAAACAGCGGCCCGTTGCGACGTTCGATGCTGCCACCTGCCCTGGGTTCAATACCTGGAAGTACGGGCTCAACGACTTGCCTGCCTATGCCGAAGGGCAAAAACACCATCAGCTGGAAGCGTCGTACGTTGAGCGGGACGTCACCTATCTATTGGGTGCCAACGACATCGACCCCAATCACCCTGCGCTGGATAAAAGCTGCGAGGCAGAGGCTCAAGGGGCTTTCAGGCTGGTCCGCGGCAAGAATTATTTCGCGTCTTTAACCCAGCGCCATCCGCAGGGGCTGAACCAGCGTTTGGTTGAAGTGCCGGGGGTTGGGCACAACGGCGATCAGATGTTCACCTCGCCCGAGGGGCAAAAAGCATTGTTTGGGCAGTAGGACAGTCCCGCAGGCTGTGAGCTTTCAGGATCAAAAGCTCCCAGTCTGTCAGGCCAATAAGCGCCGTAGCTCAAAGCAGTCTTTGGCGTGCCAGTCAGTCAGTTCGGGCCACGGGTTTTGCGGCACGTTGACCAGCACTGTCCGGGCTCCCGCTGCACGACCACACTCAAGATCGAAGCGAAAATCCCCCACCATCACCATCTGTGCAGGCGTTACGCCCCACGCGTTGGCCAGTTGCAGCAAGCCGTCCGGATCGGGCTTGTGCGCAGCGTTGTCGCGCCCCAAAACGTCTTGCGCCGCAAAGCATTGCTCCAGGCCAATCGCCTTAAGGGTGATGCGCGCCAGCTCTTGGGCATTGCGGGTCAACACCCCTAAGCGCACACCACGCTCATGCAAATCAAGAACCAGCTCCACCGCGCCCGGCGCAGGCGTCGAGGCAAGCGCCAGTTCACGCTCGTGTTCGAGCAGCCAGGCATGCTTCTCGGCCGACTCAGCAGGCGGTAAGCCCGCAAGGTGGGTGAGGATGTCTTCGTCGTCCGCAATGCACAGCTCACGGTGAATCAGCTTGAAGTCATGCACAGCCACCGTCAGCGTGCCGTCCATGTCGAATACCCAGTGTTTTATGTTCTTAAGCGTCATGCCCAGTCCTTGCGATGGCGAATCAAACCTTCTTGTGTCACTGACGCAACCAGCTGGCCAGCCCGGTTATACACGCTGCCACGGGAGAACCCGCGCGAGTTGCCCGCCCACGGGCTGTCCATTGCGTAGAGCAACCAGTCATCGGCACGCAGGTCCGCATGGAACCACAGCGCGTGGTCGAGGCTGGCCACTTGCATGTCTTTTTGCCATACGCCTTTGCCGTGCGGCAGCAGCGAGGTGGTCAGTAAACCGAAGTCCGAGGCGTAGGCCAGCAGGTATTTGTGCAGCGCTGGCGTGTCGGCCAATGCGCCATCGGCGCGAAACCACACGTATTTGACCGGATCGCTGACCTTGGGGTTGAACGGGTCTTCACCGACCACCGGACGAAACTCGATGGGCTTGGCACACAGCAGTTTTTCGCGCATGGCTTCGGGGATCAAATGCGCGCGCTGACACGTGATCTCAAGCTCGGAAGGCAAGTTCTCCGGGCCGACCACATCGGGCATGGTGGTTTGGTGCTCAAAGCCGCCTTCGTCGTACTGAAACGAGGCGCTACAGGTGAAAATCGGCTGGCCCTTCTGGATCGCCGTCACTCGACGCGTGCTGAAACTGCCGCCATCGCGCACACGGTCAACCTGATACACCACCGCCAGTCCCGCATCACCGGGGCGCAAGAAGTAACCGTGCATCGAGTGCACGTGCCGCGCGTCTTCAACCGTCTGGCTCATGGCGGACAGCGATTGGCCCAGCACCTGACCGCCGAACAGCTGGCGAAAGCCCAAATCCTGACTGCGGCCGCGAAAGAGGTTCTCTTCAATCGGTTCCAGGGTCAGCAGGTTGACCAGATCATCCAACACTTGGCTCATTCAGATTTTCCTCACACAGAGCAATGCCGGCGCACTCTACGTTGCGACGGCCAACAAAAATTTGGCACTTGCCACTTAACCTACAACTTGAAAGTCATTTGCCTGCTTATCCGTGCAGTGTTTCCAGCCATTGAGCGCGGCTGATCCGATAGAGCACATGCTTGCTTAACGGATGACCCGGTTCCAACCCCGGATGTTCAAAATCACCGGCCATATCACGCTGCATGCCGATGGCTTGCATCACTTTCTGTGATGGCACGTTGGCCTCAGTGGTAAATGAAACCACTTGATCCAGCGCCAGCCGGTCAAACGCACAACGCAATACCGCCCACGCCGCCTCACTGGCGTAACCCACCCCCCAATGTTTGGGGTCCAGGCGCCAGCCGATCTCGACAGCCGGGGCGAAATGCGCTTTGAAACCGATCTGCGACAGGCCCGTGAAGCCAATAAACGCACCCGTGTCTTTGCGTTCCACCGCCCAAAACCCATAGCCGTGTTCGGCAAAATGACCACGAAAACGACCAATCACCGAGGCGCTTTCAAGACGGCTCAGAGACTTTGGAAAATAGCGCATGACCTGCGGATCGGCGCACATGGCAGCGAACTCCGCCAAATCGGTGTCACGCCAGGGACGCAGACGCAGACGAGCGCTTTCGAGTTCCTGAATTTGCTCCATCTGGCTCCTCCGATGGGTTACGCGGGTTTTCATCTGTCGGGCAGTGTACCGCGCTGATAAGATCCGGCGCTCGCTCCTACATGAAATCACTATGCCTTTACCGCTGATTTATCACGATGATTACAGCCCGCCGTTCCCGGCTGAGCATCGCTTCCCGATGGATAAATTCCGCTTGCTACGTGATCACCTGGTTGCAACCGGGCTGACCTGTGATGCAGACCTGCTACGCCCCTCGTTATGCCCTGTGGATATCCTCGCGCTGGCCCATGATCCGGCGTATATCGCGCGTTACATGGCTGGCGAACTGGCCCACGAAGACCAGCGGCGCCTGGGCTTGCCGTGGAGCGAAGCCCTGGCGCGCAGGACGATTCGCGCCGTGGGCGGCTCCCTGCTCGCCGCCGAGCAGGCACTGGAGCATGGGTTGGCCTGCCATTTGGCCGGCGGTACTCATCATGCGCATTACGATCACCCCGCGGGCTTTTGCATCTTTAACGATTTAGCGGTCATCAGCCGTTACCTGCTGGAAAGCGGGCGCGTCAATCGGGTACTGATTTTTGACTGCGATGTGCATCAAGGTGATGGCACCGCCCGAATTCTTGAACATACGCCTGAGGCGATTACCGTTTCCCTGCACTGCGAAAAGAATTTTCCGGCGCGCAAGGCGCAAAGTGATTGGGACATTGGGTTGCCGATGGGCATGGGTGATGCGGCGTACTTACAAGTGGTCGACGAAGCGCTCAATTATCTGTTGCCGCTGTATCAACCAGACCTGGTGCTGTACGACGCGGGGGTCGACGTGCATCAAGATGACGCGCTGGGTTATTTGAAGCTGACCGACGCTGGCGTCGCCGCGCGCGATGTGGCGGTGATGCGCCATTGTCTGGGCCGCGATATACCGGTGGTCGGGGTGATTGGCGGCGGTTACAGCAAAGACCGCAAGGCGTTGGCGCGACGGCACGGGATTTTGCATCACAGCGCACAACACGTCTGGGAGTCATCCGGTTGTCATTAATCTGTGATTGTTACCCACAATGCCTGTGGAACTGCCTGTGGATAACCTGAGCGAAAGCCGTTGCAGGCCATATGAAACAAGGCGTGTAGAGCACTGTATGTTTTTCGTACAGCTCATACCTGACACGGCGTAGCCGCCTGCGCCAGCGGCTAGGGGAGATATGAAGCATGGTCAGGTAGAATGCAGCGCTTATTTCGCCGATTTGCAGCTCGCCATGACTGACGCCAACACGCCCCTTCCCTTTCATGTCGCCATCATTGGCGGTGGCCCGGCCGGGCTGATGGCCGCTGAAGTGCTGAGTCAGGCTGGCGTGCGGGTGGATGTGTACGACGCGATGCCCTCTGTAGGCCGCAAGTTTCTGCTCGCCGGAGTGGGCGGCATGAACATCACTCACTCCGAAGCCTGGCCCGCGCTTTTATCGCGCTACGCTGAGCGTTCGCCGCAGATGGCACCCCTATTACAGGCATTTGATGCCCAAGCCTTGCGTCAATGGATCCATGATCTGGGCATCGAGACCTTTGTCGGCAGCTCAGGCCGAGTGTTCCCCACCGACATGAAAGCAGCCCCCCTGCTGCGCGCCTGGCTCAAGCGTTTGCGCGAGTGCGGTGTGGTTATCCACACCCGCCATCGCTGGCTGGGTTGGCAGGCAGATGGCACATTGCGTATCGGCAGCCCGGAAGGTGAAAAACAGCTCAGGCCTGATGCCGTATTACTGGCCTTGGGCGGCGGCAGCTGGGCCCGCCTGGGCTCGGATGGGGCGTGGATGCCGTGGCTGGCCGAGCGCGGCGTGGCGCTGGCGCCGTTACAAGCCAGCAACTGCGGCTTCGATGTAGCGGATTGGAGCGAGGTGCTGCGCAGCAAATTTGCTGGCGCCCCACTCAAGAACATTGCCATTGCCCTGGAGCATCACAGCCCGCGCTTGGGCGAATGCGTGATCACGGCCACCGGGATTGAAGGCAGCTTGATTTACGCGTGGTCCGCGCCCATCCGCGAAGCGATCAACCAACACGGGGTTGCCACACTGGTCATTGACCTGTTGCCGGGCAAGCCTGTGGATAAAGTGGCAACCGCCCTGGCCAAGCCGCGCGGTTCACGCTCGATGAGCAAACATTTGCACAGCCAGTTGGGTCTGGATGGCGTCAAAGCGGCGCTGTTACGCGAGTTGGCACCCGCTGACGCGTTCAATGACCCGGCGCGATTGGCCGAGGCGATCAAGGCGTTAGCGCTGAAACTGGTCAAGGCTCGCCCGTTGGACGAAGCCATCAGCAGTGCCGGTGGCGTGGCGTTTGAAGCGCTGGACGAACACTTGATGCTCAAGCAATTGCCCGGCGTGTTCTGCGCGGGGGAAATGCTGGATTGGGAAGCCCCCACCGGCGGCTACTTGCTCACGGGCTGCTTTGCCAGTGGCCGTGCCGCCGGGTGGGGGGTTTTACGCTGGTTGAAAGTCAAACCTTAACCCCGTAATGCCTGAACGCAGGGTCTGGGTGGCAGACCGCGCGTTCTGGCTTTACGAAGGCTGCGTCGCCGCACGCAGCCTTCGTAAATTGCTACTAAATTCGCTCAACCCTTAAGGTTTGCGCTTACGCGGGCCAGTGTTGAAAACGGGCACTTTACGCACAGGTTTCACCGAAGGCTCGGCCGGGGCCGCTTCGCCGCTGTCAACCCACTTACCCAAGTTGCGTTTGCCGCCACCGCCCGAGGTTTTCGGCTTTTTCGGCTTCTTCGGTTTTTTGATCACTTGGCCCGAGGCGTCGGTTTCAGGCACACGGTGCTCTGGCTCGAAGTCTTGCTCTTCGTGGCGTGGCAACGTTTGGCGGGTCAACATCTCGATGGCCGAGAGCATGTTCACTTCATCGGCACATACCAGCGAAATCGCTTCACCCTTTTGCCCGGCACGGCCGGTACGGCCAATACGGTGGATGTAGTCTTCAGCCACGATCGGCAGGTCAAAGTTAACCACTAACGGTAAGTCTTCGATGTCCAGACCACGGGCCGCGACGTCAGTGGCTACCAGAATCTGCACCTCGCTGGCCTTGAAACGGTCCAACGCACGTTGACGCGTGGCTTGTGGCTTGTCGCCATGAATGCCGTCAGCGTTGATGCCCAAGCCCTGTAGTTTGCCCACCAGCTCGTCGACGCCATTACGGGTTTTGGCGAACACCAGCACCTGCTTCCAGTGCTGGGTACGCAGCAAGTGCAGAAACAGCTCGGGTTTGCGCTTTTTGTCGACCGGGATGACCCACTGTTTAACGCTGCTGGCCGCGACGTTGCGTGGGCTGACTTCAATGCTCAGCGGGTTGTCGAGCATTTGCTCGCCCAGCGCGCGAATGGCATCCGAGAAGGTGGCCGAGAACAGCAAGGTTTGACGCTTTTTAGGCAGCGCGCGATAGATGTCACGCAGCTCTTCGCTGAAACCCAGATCGAGCATGCGATCGGCTTCATCGAGAATCAGGGTTTGCAGTTGGTTGAACTTGATCGCCTTTTGACGATACAGGTCGAGCAGACGACCCGGCGTGGCGACCAGTACATCGACGCCTTTGCGCATTTTCATCATCTGCGGGTTGATGCTCACACCGCCGTACACCGCGTAGGTGCTCAAAGGCAGGTGTTCGGCGTACTGGCGAATGCTTTCGTGAACCTGTTCAGCCAGCTCACGGGTGGGCACCAGCACCAGGGCGCGCACAGAGTTGCTGGCCACTTTCGGGCCTTCCATGGTCAGCAATTGCAGGAGCGGCAGAGCAAAGCCACCGGTTTTGCCGGTGCCGGTCTGGGCGGCGGCCATCAGGTCGCGGCCCGCCAGCACTGCGGGGATCGCTTGGGCCTGAACCGGGGTGGGCGTCTGGTAACCGAGCGTCTCTAGGGCGCGCAGCAAGGGTTCGATCAGGCCAAGGGTGGCGAATGTCATGGGGATACCGTCGAAAAAGGTCAGCGCGTGGGTGCATAGGTTGCAATGGCGCGCAGTTTACCCTAATTCAGACGGGTTTCTGCTTACGCCACTGCGGCAAACCGATCAACACCACGGCACTGATAATGACCGCCATCGCCAGGCACTCCTCCACGCCAATGGTCTCACCCGCAAACGCGATGCCCAGCATCACCGCCACGGCCGGGTTGACGTAGGCATAACTGGTGGCCGCTGCCGGACGTACGTTTTTGAGCAAGTACATGTAGGCGCTGAAGGCGATGATCGAGCCAAAGAACACCAGATAGAGTAAGGCGCCCCAACCCGCGGCGGTGGGCATGTGCGTCATGCGCTCACCGCTCAACAGGCTACCGGCCAACAGCACGACCCCGGCGGTGAGCATTTCGGCCGCACTGGCCATCGGCCCTGCTGGCAACGGCAGGTGTCGGCTCCACACCGAACCAAAAGCCCAGGCCGCCGCCGCAAACAGGATCATCGCCGCGCCCACTGGGCTGGCTTGCAGATTGGAGCCAAGGTTGAGCATGCCGATGCCGATCAAGCCGAGCAGGATGCCCGCCCATTCCAGACGCGTGTTACGCGCGCCCCAGAAGTAACCGAACAACAAGGTAAATAGCGGCACCGTGGCCACGGCCAGTGCCGCGACCCCCGAGGCAACGCCCGAATGCTCGGCCAGGGTCACGCCGCCATTGCCACACGCCAACAGCAGAAAACCAATCATTGCCGCCGAACGCCATTGCACCCACGTCGGTGCAGGTGAACCGCGCCAGCGCATAAAGGCATACATCAAACTGCCCGCCACGAGGAAGCGCACCCCGGCCATCATCAGCGGCGGCCACGACTCAATACCGATGCGGATCACCAGGTAGGTCGACCCCCAAATCACGTACAAGGCAAAAAAAGCACCGATCAGTTGCAGCGGGAAACGACGTGCGGCAGGCATGGTTCAGCTCAAAGGCAGAGGCAGGGGACCGGGAAGTGTAGACAAGAGTCGCTATCAGCAGAAGTAACAGAACGCACCAAAAGTGGCCGTACACTTTGGCGGCTCTTATACGCAGGCAGGGTGTTTAAAACTCGCGATAGCGCTTGAGATGCTCGTTGATTTTGGCCGCAGGCACTTTTTGCAAGCTGCGCAACAGGTCGTGGTTGAGCTCGCGCAACCCGTGCTGCTGGCGCAGTTGCTCAGCCAAGTGTGTGGTCAGGTTAGCTGCCATCTCGGCATCGGCCATCGCCCGGTGAGCCTTGCCGGTGTGGGGCAAGTCGGCAAAGGTGGTGAGCGTCCCCAGCTTGTGGTTGGGCGCCTGGGGCATCAAACGGCGCGCCAGCAACAGCGAACAGGCGAAGTTCTGCAAACGGGTGCGCTTGATGCGGCCCATCTCGAAATCCCAGAACTTTTGGTCAAATGCTGCATTGTGCGCGAGCAAAGGGGTGATACCGACAAACTCGTTAACCTCGTTCATCACCTGCTCTGCCGAGGGCGCGGTGCGCAACATGGCGTTGCTGATACCCGTCAACTGCTCGATAAAGCCCGGTACGCGTACGCCCGCGTTCATCAGGCTTTGATAGCGCTCAACGATGCGCCCTTGCTCCAGAATCACCACCGCGATTTCGGTGGCCCGGCAGGTGCTGCTCGGGGAGATGCCTGTGGTTTCAAAGTCGATGACGGCGATACGTTCCAAACGAGGTCAATCCTGTAAAAAAGTGAGCGTTACTTGAGTAGCAGACTGCCTTCAATCGGCACATAACGGGTCGCCGCGCGAATCAGCGAGTTGGCCGTGAGGCCGGGCACGCCGTAAGCCACGGTTTGTACACCGTGCTTGCTGGCGATGCGTTCGAGCAACAGGTCAAAGTCGCCATCGCCCGAGGCCAGCACCACTTCGTCCACATTGGCGGCAGCGTCCATGATGTCGATGGTGATGCCCACGTCCCAGTCGCCCTTGGCCGAGCCATCACTGCGCTGGATGTACGGTTTGAGCTTTACGGTGAAACCGAGGTTGCGCAGGATCTGCTGAAACTGCTGTTGCTTGCTGTCGCCCCGGTCGATGGCATACGCGTACGCCTCGACAATCTCACCGCGCTGGCTGATATCCGCCCACAGCGCAGCGTAATTAAAATGGCAGCCATAAGCCTGGCGAACCGTGTAGTAGAGGTTCTGCACATCCGCGAAGACCGCAATTCTTTTCACCGGGAGACCTCAAGGCGCCCAAGCAAGCGGGCACGCAACTGAAAACAAGGCCGCAGTATGCCAGCCTGCTGAGACTTTGCGCGGATTAACCGCCCAACGCGCGAGCACACACGCAGTTCAACACGGACATTTGCTTGGTGCAGGGTTTGATCGGTTAAAGTGGCGCACCGCTTTTGACTGTTGATACCGAACCATGAACCCGCTGACTGTTATTCGCGACTCCCTGTACTTCTTCCAGCGCAACCTGGGCCAGATTGTGGCGCTGTGCCTGCCATTGGTGATTCTTGAGGCTGTGCTGCAACAACTGGTCAACAATGCCACGGGCCCGGATGCATCGCCCGGCTACAGTTTGATCGTCGGGTTGCTGGTGTACCCGATTTACACCGCGGCTCTGATTCTGTTTCTCGACGCCCGCAGCCGGGGCGAAAGCCCGCGCAACCGTGACCTGCTGGCCCGCGCCCTGTACCTGTGGCCGCGATTTGCGCTGCTGGCCGCCATCAGCACGCTGCTGATTGTGCTCGGGTTGTCGATGTTCTTTGTGCCGGGTATTTACCTCACCGTAGTGTTCGCATTTGCCGAGTACCGCTTAGTGCTGCGCGGCGAGGCGCCATTGGCCGCGCTGAAGTCTAGTTTTGGACTGAGCAAGGGCCACTTCTGGCGTATTTTCGTGTGCATTTTGGCGGTGCTGGGGCCGCTCATGCTGCTCAAGGAATTAAGCTTTTCGGTGTACCCAAAAGCTGAAAACCCCCTGCTTTCGTTAGCGTTGGAAAGTATCAACAGCTTCTTGCAGTTGTTCTTGTCTGTAGTTCTATTCCGTTTATTCATGCTGATTAGCGACGAGCCTGACAGTCGATAAAACGCCCTCCTACGTATCATCCATTGGGATGCCAGGCAGCGGTCGCGTATGCTCGCTTACATCTTGAAACTTAATAAGCCGACGCCATGCCACGTCTTTTGCGTAATACCGTATTGGGTTTGCTGCTGACAGCCGCGCTGACAGCCGCGCTGTTGGCGAGCCTGATTTATAGCCTGACGTGGCGCCCTGAAGCCAAAGAAGTGCTGACCGTCAGTTGCCCCACCACCGCCCCCGTGCTGGTGCCGGGGCAGGCGCTCAAGGTCATGACCTGGAACGTGCAATACCTGGCGGGCAAGCGTTATGTGTTCTGGTACAACCTGGCTGATGGCAGCGGGCCTGATACACGCCCGACCGCAGAGGACATGGCGTTCAGTCTGGATCAGGTGACGCGGGTGATTCGCGACGAGCAACCGGACCTGGTGCTGTTGCAGGAAGTCGATAAAAACGCCAAGGCCAGTGGCTATCAGGATCAGCTCACGTTGTTGCAAGAGCGGCTGGTCGACCTCTACCCGTGCAGCGCGCAGGCGGTCACCTGGCAGGCCGACTTCGTGCCCGACCGTCACATTTTCGGCAGTGTGGGCCGCACCTTGGTGACCCTCAGCCGCTTCCAGATCGAGCACGCCGAGCGCCTGCAACTGCCCGTGGCCGAGGCCAACCTGATCAGCCGTCAGTTTGCACCCAAGCCTGCGTTGCTGGTCAGTTACCTGCCCCTCAATGACGGCGGGCAATTCGTGGCCATCAACACTCAGCTTGATAGCCCCACACAGGACAACAGCAACCTGCGCCAACAAATGCAGGCCACCGCGGCGGCGCTGAACAGATTTGAAAGTTACGGCACCCCGTGGCTGATCGGCGGCGATTTCAATCTGTTGCCGATTGGCCAGTATCTGCGCCTGCCCGCCGAGCAGCGAGCGGGTTATTCGCCTGACAGCGAGCTGCATCAGCTGTGGGAGAAGTACCCGATGATCCCCAGCAACCCTGAAGCCACAGGCATCGACCGCGAATTGTGGCTCACCCACTTCCCCAACGACCCGCGTGTCGAAGAACCCGACCGTACCCTCGATTACTTGTTTTACAGCCCCAAGCTCAAACGTATCGAGGGCTATGTACGTCAGGAAGACACCCTGACCCTTTCCGATCATTTACCCGTGGTGGGCCGGTTTTTGTTGCCGCTGGATTGACTCGCCTTGCAGGAGTCGCTGCCGCAGGCTGAAAAAAGCGCCATGGGTGCGTGGGCGTTTAATCAAACGGGTGGCTGCGAACCCTTCGCAGCCTTTGGCAGCGACTACGAAGAGGCAGGCTTTCGGGGTTTGATCCGGGCGGTGGCTTCGGCCACCAGCGGGTCGTCTGGCCAGTAGTGTTTGGGGTAACGGCCTTTGAGGTCTTTTTTCACTTCGGCGTAGGTGCTGCGCCAAAAGTTGGCCAGATCCTGCGTCACTTGCACCGGGCGCCGCGCGGGCGACAGCAGGTGCAATTTGACCACTTGGCGGCCGCCCGCAATGCGCGGGGTGTCAGCCAAACCGAACAGCTCTTGCAGGCGAACGGCCAAAATCGGCGGGTGCTCACTGTAATCCACCCGCACCGAAGAACCCGACGGCACTTTGATGTGATGGGGCGCCAGCTCTTCCAGACGCTGCGGCAAAGGCCAGGGCAATAAGTTATGCACAATGCTCGACAGGTCGAGGCTGGCAAAATGGCTGAGCCGCGAGACCCGCCCCAAGTAAGGCGCCAGCCACTGCTCAAGCCCATTGAGTAACGCGGCATCAGTGACATCCGGCCATTCGCTCTGGCCGTGCGCGTCAAGATCCAGCTGACGCAGTAACGCCACCCGCGCTTGCCACTGACGCAGTTCAGGCGTCCACGGCAACAGTTCCAGGCCTTTGCGCCGTACCAGATTGATCAGCGCCTGAGTGCGGGCCGCTTCATCGAGACCTGTCAGCGGTTCACGGCTCAACACCAGTTCGCCGACTTTGCGCTGGCGCTCGGCACGCAATACCCCTTCGCGCTCGTCCCAATCCAGTTGATCCACCACGCTGACCTGCTCGCTCAACACGCCGTCGAGCAACCCGGGATCGAACTCCGCCGCCAGATAAATGCGCTCTTCTCGCTGGCCCTGGCGGCTGCCCAAGTCGGCGATCACCAGCCAGGGATGTTTCATCAGCGCGTCCACTTCGCTGAACAACGCAGCCCGCCCGTTCGCCAGGCGATATTCGGCGCCACCCGGCTTGCGCTGCTGCGCGATACGATCGGGATACGCCAGCGCCAGCAAGGCGCCCAGCCAGCGCGGGTGATCAGGGTCGACGACGGCTTGAGTCGGCTTACCCCGCAGGCTAGAGCGGTATTGGCGAGCCAATTGTTTGGCGCGCTGTACGCCGCCCTGCCCACCCCGCGCGGCACGGGTATCGCCCGATAACAACGCCAGGCGACTGTGAACGTCGGCCCCGGCGCCGCGCACAATATCGCGCTCACCCAACAGCGCGGCGACATCACACGCCATCTCAGTCAGGCCCACGTCATGCCCGCGCAACAACAGGTGCGCGATACGTGGGTGTGCGGGCAACTGGGCCATCGCTTCGCCATGCCCGGTGAGTTTCCAGCCGCCATCCACTTGCTTGCGCAGTGCGCCCAAACGTTCCAGCAACTGCTGGGCCTGTGCATAACTTGCCGCAGGCGGCGGATCAAGCCAGATCAGTTCGTTCGGGGTCACCCCCCAACGCGCCAATTGCAGCGCCAGCCCTGCCAGATCTGCTTGCAGCATTTCAGCGCTGCCATAGGCGGCCAGTTGCGCGTGCTGGTCTTCTGACCACAGCCGATAACACACGCCCGGTTCCAGCCGCCCGGCGCGGCCTGCACGCTGGGTGGCGCTGGCCCGGGAGATGCGCTGGGTGTCGAGGCGCGTCATGGCGCTGCCCGGATCAAAGCGTGGCACCCGTGCCAGTCCGGCATCAATCACCACGCGCACGCCATCAATGGTCAGGCTGGTTTCGGCAATGTTGGTGGCCAGCACCACTTTGCGCAGGCCCTTGGGCGCAGGTTCGATGGCGGCCCGTTGTGCGCTCAACTCCAACTCGCCGTGCAGCGGGCACAACAGGATGTCTGTGCGCGAGCCCAGCGCGTCAGCCAACTGTTGATTAACGCGTCGGATTTCTGCCTGACCGGGCAGGAATACCAACACGCTGCCCGTCTCATCGTTGATCGCCTCCAGCACGGTGTTCACCACCCGTGGTTCAACAAACTCACCGGGCACAAACGGCCGCCCCCAACGCATGGCCACCGGGTACATGCGCCCTTCGCTGCGCAACACCGGGGCATCGTCGAGCACGCTGGCCAAACGCTCACCCTCAAGGGTGGCGGACATCAGCAAAATTTTCAGCGGCTGCTCGTCGCGAAACAACTCACGCCCATTAAGGCTCAATGCCAGTGCCAGATCGGCGTCCAGACTGCGCTCATGGAACTCATCGAAGATCAGCAGCCCTACGCCTTCGAGCGCCGGGTCTTGCTGCAGGCGCCGAGTGAGGATGCCTTCGGTGACGACTTCGATACGCGTGTTGGGCCCGATTTTGCTATCGAGTCTGATCCGATAGCCGACGGTTTCTCCGACTTTTTCTCCCAGCTCACTGGCCAACCGCTCCGCCGCAGCGCGGGCGGCCAGGCGCCGCGGTTCGAGCATCACAATCGTCTGCCCGGCGAGCCACGGCTCATTGAGCAAGGCCAGCGGCACACGGGTGGTTTTACCGGCGCCAGGCGGCGCTTCGAGCACGGCTTCGTGCCGTTCAGCCAAGGCGCAGCGCAGCGCAGGTAAAACTTCATCAATCGGCAAAGAAATCATGGTGGCTCCAGAACTGTGCGGCGAGTATAACGGCGAACAGTTCGGCATTAAGCGCGGTCTTAATGTTTGGTTTGGCCCTTCAAGCGTTTATGAGGTTTTGGTATGCGTAGGTCTTCGCGCGTCATTGGCGGCATTGTGGTTGCTGCCCTGTTCACCCAACTGACTGCCTGCGGCAGTATTTTCTTCCCGGATCGCCGAGGTCAGATCGACGGCAAAATCGATCCGATGATTGCCGTACTGGATGCCGTGGGGCTGCTGTTTTATGTGATTCCGGGGCTGATTGCGTTTGGTGTCGACTTCGCCACTGGTGCTATTTATTTCCCGCCCGGTAAAACCGCACACATCGACCCGCAAAAATTGCAAGAAACCATCGGTGCTGACGGCAAGGTGGATAACAGCAAGCTGCAAGCCATTCTTGAAAGCGAACTGGGTGGCAGCTTTCCGCTGAACGACCCGCGCCTGATCCAGCACAAAGGCAGCGTGCAGCAATTGGCGTTGTACGGTCTTGTACCCGCCGCCTGAGACAAGGAAGCGTCATGAGCAGCAGCCCGGAACACGCACGTCTGTTACGCCTGGCCACCCGCGCATCGGTGGCAGTGGCAAGCCTTTTGATTGTGACCAAGGCCATCGCCTGGTGGCTCAGCGGGTCGATCAGTATGTTGGCCGGGTTGACCGACTCGCTGCTCGATGGTGTGACGTCGTTTCTGAACTTACTGGCCGTGCATTACGCCTTGCGCCCTGCCGATGACGATCACCGTTACGGGCACGGCAAGGCGGAGTCGTTGGCAGGCATGGCGCAGGCGCTGTTTATCGCCGTGAGTGCCGTATTGATTGCATTCCAGGCCATTGAACGCCTGAAAAACCCCGAACCGGTAGGTGCGCCGTGGATCGGCATTGGCGTGATTGTGTTCTCGCTGGTGATGACCGTCGCCCTGCTGATGCTGCAACACCGCGTGATCAAAGCCACCGGCTCCAACGCGGTGCGGGCGGACTCGCTGCACTACCGCTCCGATTTGTTGCTCAATGGCAGCATTTTGGTTGCGCTGGTGCTGGCCAGCTTCGGCTGGCCGCAACTGGATGCCTGGTTTGGCTTGGGAATTGCGGGTTACATCCTGTGGAGCGCGATCCAGATCGCCCGCGAGAGCTTTTCGGTGTTGATGGACGAAGAGTTACCCACCGAGGTCAGTCAGCACATGCTGGAATTGGCCTGTAGCGTACCCGGCGTGCTGGGCGCCCATGATTTGCGTACGCGCATTTCGGGCAGCATCTGGTATGTGCAATTGCACTTGGAGTTGCCCGGCGAACTGACGTTGTCAGTCGCCCACGCCCTCAGCGACCGGGCCGCCGAGGCGATTGAAAAAGCCTACCCGCGCGCCGAAGTGCTGGTGCACGCCGACCCGCAGGAAGTGGTCAAACCCAAGGCTTGTTAATAGGTGACCTGATAACCCCGACTGCTGAGGCAGTTGCCCTGCGCTTGCCGGTAGGTTTGCACCACGGCAGGCGAAGGCGCGTAGGTGGCTTTAGCCGGGTCAAACCCGTTTTGCTCGATGGCCCAGCGATAGCAATCGTAGCGGTCCTGATTAATCTGCGCAGGTGTCTGACCATTCGCCGGGTAGGCCACGACGTCATAGCCGTTGCTCACCGGTTGCGGCGCAGCCACGGGAACAGGCGCCGGTGGCTGGACCACGATGTAGTCCTGCGTAGCGGGCTGATAGGCGTAGTACGCACCCGCGGCCAGGAACATCAACGAACTGCCGATCCACACTTCCCGCGCGTAATCGGGCAAGTAACCTACGCGAATCCCGTAGGGTGGCTGCACCACGACGTAACGCGGACCTTGCGGGCGATACCAATAACCACCGGAAAAGAAGTAGTTCTGCCCGCGATAGGGCACTTGCCAATGCTGACCGGGAAACCGGTCGACCACATAACCGGGCCGGTATTGCGGACCCGGCCCCCAGCCATTGCCCTGCCCGCTCGGGCGACCTTGCCAGCGATTGTCATAGGGGCGGCCATTATTAAAACCGGGGTTGCGGCCATAGTCGGGCCTGGAGTTGCCTTGCCAGTGCGAATAGTCGCCGGGACGCCGGGGAATATCCTGATAGTAACCACGACGTGGCGGCTGAGTTTGCTGCACCGAATCGGGACGTGGCTGGATGCTCAGGTGATTAGCCGGTTGCGCCGGGCGATTTTGAGGGTTGCCCGCGCCCTGGGGGCGGGCTTGCCATTGCCCGCCTTGTGGCCGACCCTGGCCCTCAAATGACGGAGGCCGGGCTTGATGACCCTGATTGTCCGGGCGCGGTTGATTATTCGCGCCCTGCCCTTGCGGCCGGTGCTCACCACCGTTGGGACGACCTTGCTGAGGGTTACCATCACCTCGTTCATCGGCCAATAACTGAGCGCTGATACTTACACTGAGCAAGCTAACGGCAGCCAAACGCCAAAGACGCGATTTCATGATGTTCCTCACTGCGGGTTGGGGCGTACACATAAGACTGGAAATCCGAGAACCGGTTCGGCGGCAGGTTAGCAGTTACGGTGCTTATTTTCGGCCAATAAAAAAGGGCGACCCGTCGGCCGCCCTTAGAATTTTTCGTCCTGGCTCAACACTTGTGGTGTTGGCTCACCTCGCGCCGTCTTCTGGACAGTGCGTAGCCCGGGGACCGGGGCAACCCTGTGGGGTTGGCGGTCGCGGCTGGCCTGATTCGGCGGGCCGCAGTGGACTCTATGTCCGGGCAGTGATTCTGGTAGTAAGAATAGGCGTTGGCGTGCGGCAGGCGATTGCGAAGATTGCTCAATAAAACAGTACTTGCGCAATTTTTGCCTTAAGGTGGATACTTTCACGCAATAGTTATTACAAAGGGTTACTTCGTGAGCAAACTCGACCGATACGACTTGAGTATTTTGGCGGAATTGCAGCGTGATGCACGCATCTCCAATCAGGAGCTGGCCGAACGCATTGGCTTGTCGCCTTCGCCCTGCTCAAGGCGCGTCAAACAGCTTGAAGACGACGGCTACATTTCGCGCCAAGTGGCACTGCTGGACCGTAAAAAACTGGGATTAACCCTCACCGCCTACGTATTGATCGGCATGGACCGTCACACGCCTGAGCGCTTTGAGAACTTCGAAGCGGCCATTCGCAGCCTGCCGCAAGTGCTGGAGTGCAGCCTGGTAACGGGGGTGGACGCCGATTACCAACTGAAAGTAGTGGTGCCGGACATGGACCACTATCAACAATTGTTATTGGGCCATTTGACCCGTATTGACGGGGTGACCAGCGTGCGTTCCAGCTTCGTGCTTAATCAGGTGCTCAACAGCACTGAGTTGCCGCTGACTCATCTGCGGACATAAGCAGGCTGCGAAGGAGCTGTGGTGAGCTCAAGAAAACGGGTTGCGGTGCACCCCTTCGCTGCCTTCGGCCATGAGTTCGCTGTGGGGGTACACCACCCAGATCAACAACCATGCGCACGCTCTGGCGTATACTCCCCCGGTTTTTAATCCCCGATCACGCTGGAGAACACCGATGGATCCTGCCTTGCTTGAAGAGTGGATGATGACGATCCTGGTCAGCATCCTGATCATTTTCATGGCGTTTATCGTCT
Organism: Pseudomonas sp. TWR3-1-1; assembly: GCF_049896545.1. Lineage (NCBI taxonomy): Bacteria > Pseudomonadati > Pseudomonadota > Gammaproteobacteria > Pseudomonadales > Pseudomonadaceae > Pseudomonas > Pseudomonas sp. TWR3-1-1. Next base: position 158,220 of record NZ_JAFCUO010000001.1, on the reverse strand, counting down.
GGGATCTGGCGAAGAAGTCCAAGGCCGGACGTTTCGGCTCGTTCATTCTGTTTTTTGTGCTGGGCCTGGGCGTGGCCGCTTTCATCATCAAAAGCGTGGTCATCGGCCTGATCGAGTCGGGCGCGCTATAGCCGCGCCGGCACTTCCCTGTAGTGCCCCTGCTCCAGCCCTTCAATGCTCCAGTCACCGATGCGCACACGCACCAGACGCAAGGTCGGCAACCCCACGGCTGCGGTCATGCGTCTGACCTGACGGTTTCGCCCTTCGCGAATCACCAGTTCCAGCCAGGCCGTGGGTATGCTTTTGCGAAAACGCACCGGCGGGTTGCGCGGCCACAACTGCGGCTCTTCAAGGGCGCGCGCCTCGGCCGGCAGGGTTTTGCCATCGTTGAGTTCCACGCCCTCGCGCAATTGCTGCAATTGCGCCTCAGTCGGCTCACCTTCCACTTGCACCCAATAAGTTTTGGGCAACTTGTGCTTGGGGTCTGCAATTCGCGCCTGCAACTGGCCATCGTTGGTCAACAGCAACAACCCTTCACTGTCGCGATCCAGACGCCCGGCCGGGTATATACCGGGAATCGGGATAAAGTCCTTGAGCGTCGCCCGCCCGCCTTCATCGCTGAACTGGGTCAGCACATCAAACGGCTTATTGAACAGATACAGTTTTGGATCTGACGGTGGCGCTTTGGCCACGCGCCGACTGGCCGCTTGAGTAGCGGGCGCTTTGGACGCCGGACGGTGTGCGGCGGGACGAACAGGACGGGACATGGCAAACCGGACATCTAGCGATCAAGGCCGGCAATGCTAGGGGCTGTTGCCATTTAAGTGCAAGCGCCCCAACTGCCTGATCGCTAAATGCCACGTCCCATCAACGGAATGGCGGTTCGTCAAAGCTGCGCAGTTTGCGCGAGTGCAATGAGTTGAGCTGGCTGCGCATCAAGTCCACGGCCGCAATACCGATTTTCAAATGCTGACTCACCGCGCGCTCATAAAACGCGTTAGCCGAGCCTGGCAGCTTGATTTCGCTGTGCAGGGGTTTATCGGACACACACAGCAACGTGCCGTACGGCACCCGCAAACGATAACCCTGCGCGGCGATGGTGCCGCTTTCCATGTCCACGGCCACGGCACGCGACAGGTTGATCAGCGGGCGCTCCTGTGCCCAGCGCAATTCCCAGTTGCGATCGTCATACGTCAGGACGGTGCCGGTGCGCAGGCGTTTTTTCAGCTCTTCACCACGCTCACCGGTGACTTGCGCTGCCGCTTCCTGAAGCGCCAACTGCACCTCGGCCAGGGCCGGGATCGGAATGTTGGGCGGTACAACCCGGTCGAGGATTCCGTCGCGGCGCATATAGGCGTGGGCCAATACGTAGTCGCCAATGGTTTGCGACTGCCGCAGGCCACCACAGTGACCAATCATCAACCAGCAGTGCGGACGCAACACGGCCAGGTGGTCGGTGATGTTTTTGGCATTGGAGGGACCGACGCCGATGTTCACCAAGGTCACGCCGTGGCCATCGTTGGCCTGCAAGTGGTACGCGGGCATTTGATAGCGGTGCCACACCACGCCCGCCGCAATCGCCTGCGCTTCACCGTAGTCCATGCTCTTTTCGATCAGCACATTGCCGGGCAGCACCATGCGTACAAAACGCGGGTTATCACGCAGTTGTTCCAGGCCGTGGAGGATGAACTGGTCAACGTAACGGTGATAGTTGGTCAGCAGAATCCACGGCTGCACATGACGCCAGTCGCTACCGGTGTAATGCACCAGACGACGCAGTGAGAAGTCCACGCGCGCGGCGTCAAACAGTGCCAGCGGCAGCGGGTCGGTGTTAGCCCAATCGTAGAGGCCGTCGGCAATACCGTCGGTGGCCGCCGACAGGTCGGTGCTGGGGAACACCCGCGCCAGCGCGGCCGCCGTCACGCCGGAGCCTGCGAGTTCGTCGCCCTGCTCAACCACGTACGGGTAAGGAATATTCTGCTGACTGAGGCCCACTTCGACTTCAACGGTGAAGTCACGCATCAGCGGCACCAACTGCTCCAGCAGGTAGTTACGAAACGCCGCAGGATGGGTCACGGTCACGCTGTAGGTGCCGGGCAATTGAACCTTGGCGTAGGCGCGGGTCAGGGTCGGCGTTTCACCATGAATGGTGTTGGTCAAGCGCAGCTCTGGGTAGCGAAACAGCGCACGCTCCTCTGCCGAAGGTTCGATGCGGTCTTTGAGGTAACGTTTGAGGGCCTGGCTCAAGGCCGTGGTTGCGCGTTCGTGCAGGGCGGCGAGGCGATCAACGGCCTCTTGCGCGGTTGAAACGACAATGAAAGCTTCGGTCACGATGAGCATCCTCTCTTCTGAACGGGCAGGCGCTTATCTTGCCTGCATCGTTGGCCAAAGGCACTAGCCAATCCCGTCATTGCCCTGGCGGATGAGGCGTCACGCGAGGCTGCGCCCGGGCACGTAGCGGCCGTCAAACCTGCCACTGACTCAGGCCACTGGCGGGGTTGAGCGCGCGACGAGGGCGGCCACGTTCAGACCGCGTGGCAACGTGCCGTACACCCGGCCACTGCCTTGTAAGCGGCTGGCAATAAAGGCGTCGCTCACGTCGCTGTTTCCTGCCTCCAGCAACAATTTGGCCTGTAGCCCAAGGGCGATGTCTTCGCTCAGTTGGCGGGCGCGGTACTGAATGTCGTCGGTGTCTTTAAACGCCGTTTTAAGCTGTGCAATGTGCTGCGCCAAGCCTGTATGGCCATGCCCGTCACCCAGCTCGATAAACAATGCCTCCAGCACACCCGGCTCTTTGGACAGTGCCCGCAGCACATCAAGGCATTGCACGTTGCCCGAGCCTTCCCAGGTAGAGTTGACCGGCGCTTCGCGGTACAGGCGCGGCAAAATACTGTCTTCGACATACCCTGCGCCGCCCATGCACTCGGCCGCTTCATTGATCATCGCGGGCGCCCGTTTGCAGATCCAGTATTTGCCCACGGCGGTTACCAGTCGCGAGAACTTGGCCTGCTGCGGATCGTCCAGGTGGTCCAGCGCTTGTCCCATGCGCAAACTCAAGGCCAGCGCTGCTTCGCTTTCAAGCGCCAGATCCGCGAGCACGTTTTGCATCAACGGTTGCTCGGCCAGCAGCCGGCCACCGACCAAACGGTGAGCGCAATGATGAGTGGCCTGGGTCAGCGCCTGACGCATCAACGCGCTAGATCCCACCATGCAGTCAAAACGCGTCATGGCGACCATTTCAATAATCGTCGGCACCCCACGCCCTTCTTCACCCAGCATCCAGGCCAGCGCGCCTCGAAATTCCACTTCGCTGGAGGCATTGGAGCTGTTGCCCAGTTTGTTTTTCAGCCGCTGGATATAGAACTCATTACGACTGCCATCCGGACGGTGGCGCGGCAGTAAAAAGCAACTCAGCCCCTTGTCGGTCTGGGCCAGGGTCAGAAAGCCATCGCACATGGGAGCCGAGCAAAACCATTTATGGCCCAGCAGTTCATAGGCCTGCCCCGGCCCCCGCGCGCCGACCGGGTAAGCCCGCGTGGTATTGGCCCGCACGTCGGTGCCGCCCTGCTTTTCGGTCATGGCCATGCCCAGCGTCACACCGCCCTTTTGACTGATATCGACATTACGCGGGTCGTACACGGTGGCGAGCACCTTGGGCAGCCAGACCTGTGCAACGTCAGGCTGCACACGCAGCGCCGGCACACTGGCAAACGTCATGGTCAGGGGGCAACCACTCCCCGCTTCTGCCTGGGTGTGCAAGTAGGTCATTGAGGCGCGAGCCACGTGGGCGCCGGGTTGCGGATTGGTCCAAGGTAAAGACGGCAAGCCGTGTTCAATCGCGGTGCGCATCAGCTCATGGTAGGCAGGGTGAAAGTCGACCTGATCAATCCGATGACCAAAGCGGTCGTGGCTGACGAACACCGGTTTGTTTTCATTGGCCAAAAAGCCCGCCGCCATCAACGGGCCACCGGCCAGCGCGCCATACGCATCAATCCGCGATTGTGCCCACCCCGCGCCAAAACGCTGCCCCCACTGCTGCAAGGGCAGGTCGATGCGGTACAGGTTAACGCCGTCCAGTGACGGCGGCTGATTGGTCACAGCGTGGGTTTCAGCGTATTGATGCAGGTTCATTGCGCGGGCTCCTGTGGGTCATGCCAATGGAGCCAGTGAAGCACGCATCGCGGTCTTCACAAGTGGCATAACCGCCTAAAGCTCGACGCTTATGCCCTCGCCGTCACGCAACAAGCGCTGCGCCAGGACCTGTTGCAGGTCTTCAAAACGCAGTGGTTTGATCAGGCAGTCGGTAATGGCGTCTACCTGAGAACGCGCGGTGCTGGCCGCAGGCTCTGACTCGAACAACGCCACCACAGGCAACCGCGCACACGCTGCCAACGTCAGCAATTGACTGCCCATTGAGTCGCCCGACACATGGCTGAACGGGCACGCCAACAACACAGCATCCACGCGCTCGCGACGTAGCGTTTCAATGGCCACCTGACCACTTTCGGCACTCAACACGCGATAGCCCAATTTGAGCAACATGCCCCGCAGTAACGGCGAGTTGGCGTTGTTGTCTTCCACCAATAAAACGACGCATTGCTCAGGCGTTCGCACCACAGGCTGTGGGACCATCGCCGACTCAGGGGGCGATTCCAGTTCAAGGGAGAGCTGAAACTGTGACCCCTGCCCCGGCTGCGAATGATGAGTCAGGCGCCCGCCGAGCAGTTCAACCAGACGTCGGCAAATCGACAGCCCGATGCCCAAGCCGCCATATTCACGGGTCATGGAGCCATCCACCTGGAAGAAGTGCTGATACAACTCGGCATCTTCCTGATGAACAAAGCCAATACCGCTGTCGATCACATTGAACGCCAACGTCCAACGGCCGGGGCTGGCCGTTTTGCCGGTGACGCGCAGAATCACCCCACCTTCGCGGGTGAACTTAATGGCGTTATCCAGCAAACATTCCAGGCACTGGCGAATTTTCTCGGCATCCCCGATCCATTGATCCGGCAAGCCACGCGCCACTTCATACGAAAACGCCAGGCCCTGGCTTTCAGCCCTTGGCCCAAATTGCTCGCGCAAACCGTGCATCATCTCGTTGAGACTGAAAGGCCGGGCACGGGCCGCCAGGCGCCCGGCCTGCAACTCGGTCAGGGTCAGGATGCCATTGACCATGCCCATCATGGCTTTGGCAGAACCCTCGGCGGTGTGGGTGTACTGCTCAAGTTCAGGCGTCATGTCCAGGGTCTTGATCAACTCCAGCGAGCCAATCACCCCGTTCATGGGCGTGCGCAACTCATGGGTCACCGTGGCCAGAAACTCATCTTTGAGCTGGTTGGTGCGGGCCAGTTGCTGGTTCATTGCCGCCAGTTTTTGCCCGGACTCTTGCAGCGTCCTGGCTTGCAGATCGCGCATGGCGTTGATCCGGTCCGCCAGCGCCAGCGACAGCAGCCCCACTTCAATGGCCGAACCAATCTGGCTGGCGTACATGGTCAGGAATACATTCGGCAAATAGCCCAGCACCATCAGTGTGTTAACCAGCCCGCCGAGCAAAAAGGCGGTCCAGGCGATGACAAAATAACGCGCCACCCGCAGGCCGCGGCACCAGGCCACGATGCCGGCAATGAAAATGGTAAAGATAAACGCCAGCGCCAGCCCCGTGGCCAAACGCAACGACGTCGCGTAACTGGTGGTCAGCGCCAGCACCATCACCAGCACACCCACCGCCATCAACACCATCAGCGCCCGGTCGAGCCAGCGGCTGTGGGTGGCGGTGTGCAGGAAGGTGCGGGCGAACTGGCAGCCGAAGAAGGCGGCGCTGCCAATCAAAAATGGGGTGGCGGCGTTGGCCCACCACGGGTTGTTGGGCCAGAAATACTGCACGGCTGCACCGTTGACTGACAGCTGGTACAGGCCGAACGAGGCGATATAGAAGATGTAATAGAGGTAACTGGTGTCGCGCACGCTGACATAGATAAACAAGTTGTAGACCAGCATGCCCAGCAACACGCCGTAAATCAGACCGAGGATGTAAATGCGAACGGGCTGATCTTCCAGATACGCCTTGGTCGACCACAGTGTCAGCGGTGCCTGGATAGAGCCTTCGCTGGCCAGGCGTAAATACACGGTCTGGGTTTGTCCGGGGGTGAAATTCAACTCGAACAGGTAGTTGTTTTCTTTTACCGGGCGACTGTCGAACGGCAGGCCATCGCCGGTGCGCTGGGTCAGTTCAAACTCACCGCTGGCGTTTTGCTGGTAGAGGTCAATACGGTCCAGCGGCGGGTACGCCAGCTCCAGTAGCCAGGAGGTATTGGCGCTCGGGTCTAATGGCTGGTAACTGAGGTCGACTTTGAGCCAAAACACCGAATGCGAGTACCCCGCATTGAGCGTGGCCTTGTCATGGGGTTTGAGCCGTTCGGGGTGGGCGATGACGTCGGCCATCGTCGACTGGCCTGCGACGTCTTCAAAGACGTGCATTTCGCGGCCCAACGGCAAGCGCTGAGTGGTCTCATCAAAGGCGACTGCGCAGGCCAGCATTGGCAGCCAGCCCATCAGAACAATAAAAAAATAGCGCATACAGCCCCAAAATGGCCTGCCTGATTGCGTCTGTAAGCCCCCTTTCCTTTTGAGACGACGTAAACCAGCATTACCTGTTATTCGTTTGGCGGTCACTCTAGCACAGCCGCTAATGGCAAATACACATCACGTAAACATTCAAAACAGAGCGTCTAGATCAAGCATTACAGCGATTTTGAGCACACTTTAAGTACGATGTAAGTCAGCGTTTTTTCAGAATTATCCGAAAGAAAATTCCACAGCGTCCTAACCGCCCGTAAAAACTGATTGGTGGTAAGCTCGCGCACCATGAATATCTACAGCTCTCGCCCTGTTGTCCTCTGTCTCTCCGGCCATGACCCCAGTGGTGGCGCCGGCTTGCAGGCAGATATCGAAGCCCTGCTGGCTCAAGGTTGTCACGCCGCTCCGGTGGTCACCGCCCTGACTGTGCAGAACACCGTTAATGTCCGCGATTTTCGTGTGCTGGACCGTGAGTGGGTGCTGGCTCAAGCCGATGCCGTACTCAGCGACTCGCCCGTCTCGGCCGTCAAGCTGGGTATGCTCGGCTCGCTTGCGATGGTCGACACGGTGGTCGAACTGCTTCAAGCCCACCCGCACTTGCCAATGGTCTGCGACCCGGTACTGCGCGCAGGCGGTGGCGGACGGCTGGGCAAGGACGAAGTGGGTTATGCCATGCGCGAGCGCCTGCTGCCTTTGGCCACCATCGCCACGCCCAACCTGCCCGAAGCCCGCATTCTGGCTGAATTGCCTGAAGGCAGTGCCGATGAATGCGCTGAAAAACTCCTGCCATATTGCAAGCATTTGCTCATCACCGGCGGTCACGGCGATGAGCACGAAGTTCATAACCGTCTGTACAGCCGCGACGGCAGCCGTCATACCTTCACCTGCTACCGCCTGCCTGGCAGCTATCACGGCTCAGGCTGCACGCTGGCCAGTACCTTGGCCGGCCGCCTGGCCATTGGCGAACACCTGGTCAGCGCGGTTGAAACGGCACTCAATTACACATGGCGCACCTTGCGTGATGCCGAGCAACTGGGCCAAGGGCAATTTGTACCGCGCCGCTTGCCGCTAGACTTCTGCTCGTAACCCATGAGGCTCGACTTATGAAACTGCGTGGTCTTTACGCAATCACTGACAGCCAATTGCTGGCAGGCAAGTGGATGCCGTATATCGAGGCAGCCCTTGATGGCGGCCTGACCCTGCTGCAATACCGCGACAAAAGCAGTGACGAGGCCCGCCGCCTGCGCGAAGCCGAGGCGTTGCGCGACATGTGTGCACGCTACAACGCACACTTGATCATCAATGACGATGCCGAACTGGCGGCACGGTTGGGGGTCGGCGTGCACTTGGGGCAAACCGATGGCCCGTTAACCCCTGCCCGCGCCCTGCTGGGTCGCCAGGCGATCATCGGTTCGACCTGCCACAGTCAAATTGAGCTGGGCGAACAAGCGGCCAAAGAAGGCGCGAGTTATGTCGCCTTTGGCCGCTTCTTCAACTCCAGTACCAAACCCGGCGCACCGACCGCGACCCTGGATGTACTCGATGAAGCCCGCGCGCGGATCAAACTGCCGATCTGTGCAATTGGCGGCATCACTCTGGACAACGCGGCACCGCTGATCGACCACGGAGCTGACTTACTGGCGGTGGTGCACGGCCTGTTTGGCGCCGAGAGCCCACAAGAAGTCACCCGCCGCGCCCGTGCGTTCAACGCTTTGATGTCACTTTAAATACCGATTCCTGATTCAGAGAGAGCCCTTCATGTCTCGTTCCGAAACCCTGTTTGCCAACGCTCAAAAACACATTCCCGGCGGCGTGAATTCGCCGGTTCGTGCCTTCAAAAGCGTGGGCGGCACGCCGTTGTTCTTCAAGCACGCCGAAGGCGCCTACGTGACTGACGAAGACGACAAGCGTTATGTCGATTACGTCGGTTCGTGGGGCCCGATGATTTTGGGCCACAGCCACCCCGACGTGCTGGACGCCGTGCGTGCTCAACTGGAGCACGGCCTGTCGTACGGGGCGCCAACGGCCATGGAAACCGAAATGGCAGACCTGGTGTGCGCCATCGTGCCATCGATGGAAATGGTGCGTATGGTCAGCTCCGGCACTGAGGCGACCATGAGCGCGATTCGCCTGGCGCGTGGTTTCACCGGTCGCGACAACATTCTCAAGTTCGAAGGCTGCTACCACGGCCACTCCGACAGCCTGCTGGTGAAAGCCGGTTCCGGCTTGCTGACCCAGGGTGTCCCCAGCTCGGGCGGCGTGCCAGCTGATTTTGCCAAACACACCCTGACCACGACCTTCAACGACATCGACGCCGTTGAAAAGCTGCTGGCCGAGGTCGGTGACACCGTGGCCTGCATCATCGTTGAGCCGGTAGCGGGCAACATGAACTGCGTGCCACCGGCCCCCGGTTTCTTGCAGGGCCTGCGCAACCTGTGTGACCAGCACGGCGTGGTGCTGATTTTTGACGAAGTGATGACCGGTTTCCGTGTCGGCCTCGGCGGTGCTCAAGCGCACTACGGCGTGACCCCGGACCTGAGCACATTCGGCAAAATCATCGGTGGCGGCATGCCGGTGGGCTGCTTCGGCGGCAAGCGCGAGATCATGGAATGCATTGCGCCCCTGGGCCCGGTGTATCAAGCCGGTACCTTGTCGGGCAACCCGCTGGCGATGGCGGCAGGCTTGACCACGTTGCGCCTGATCAGCCGCCCCGGCTTCCACGCCGAACTGAGCGACTACACCACGCGCTTGCTCGAGGGCTTGCAGCAACGCGCTGATGCAGCCGGCATCCCGTTCGTCACGACTCAAGCAGGCGGGATGTTCGGCCTGTACTTCAGCAACGCCGATGACATCGTTACCTTCGACGACGTCATGGCCAGCGATGCGGACCTGTTCAAGCGCTTCTTCCACTTGATGCTCGAAGGCGGCGTTTACTTGGCGCCGAGTGCTTTCGAAGCAGGTTTCACCTCGATTGCCCACGGCGATGACGAATTGAAACTGACGCTGGACGCTGCCGAGCGCGCATTTGCCGCCCTGAAGTGATCCACAAAAAACGGCAAGGGTGATGGCTCTTGCCGTTTTTATGCCCGTAATGAGCGGATCTTTTAACCCGCTCGTCCAAAATCGTCTTAAATCAACCGATATCACACGAGTCGCGCAGAAAAACGAGTAAAGACTTTGTAAGGTTGCCTCTGCTTATTTCATAATGCGCGCCTATACATCCCTTGGTCGGGCTTGCCCGTCTTTCCAGAGGTACGTCGATTCCCATGAACCGCACCGGCCGCGCCCTTGCACTGGGCTGCCTGTTGCTCCTACAACCGCTGCTTGCTCAGGCAGGCGGTAACTCGTTGTTGATCCCGGCGATGGGTCGCTGCACCCTCAATACTCAGCCAGAAAATCTGGAAGAGGCGCTTGCCGCGTGCGTGCAAGCAGCAAAAGAGGGGGATGCAGAAGCCGAATACGAGTTAGGCGAGTTCTACTACGACGTTAACAACCCCAAGCGCGACCTCAATCAAGCCCTCAGCTATTTCGAACAAGCGTCGCTGCAAGGCCACGCCATGGCCCAGTTCAAACTGGGCACCATGTTCTTCAAGGGCGAAGGCGTACCGGCCAATAACATTCAGGCGTATATCGTGTTGAAGATGGCGGCCGTTAACGGCGCTGAAGATGCACTGGATACCGCCGACGAAGTGGCCGAGCAAATGCCCCGTGACCAACTCGAAACCGCGACCCAGGTGCTGGGGCAGATATTCCGCAAATACCTGATGGAACTGCAATCGACGGACGCCCGCTCGCCGTTTTCGCCACTGCCTTGACTGACCGCCCTCGAGCGCCAGCCAGCGAGTAGAACTCTGGGGTTAAGCCCTACTTCTCCGGCATCGGAAACGGAAACGGCATCACATTGCTCACGCCACGGGCTTCGCTGATTTTCGGCGTCCCCAGACGCTCCACCTCGTCGATGCGCACAATCGAATGCATCGGCACAAAACTGCGCACCACGCCTTCAAATTGAGCCTTGAGCTTTTCTTCGCTCGGATCAACGACCATTTGCGTGCGCTCACCGAAGACGAATTCTTCTACTTCCAGGAAACCCCACAGATCACTTTGATAGATCTGCTTGGCGTACATTTCGAACACCTGTCCCTGGTTAAGGAAAATCACCTTGTAGATTGGAGCTTCACGTTTGGTCATGGTGGGCGGGTAAACATCTGAAGGTATAAAAGAGGGCGCGAACTATAGCATAGCCGTCAGACGCACAGCGCTAGGAAGCAACGGCTATGCCCCCTATAATGCGCGGTTCTTTGAACCACTTGATGAACACCCATGGCCAAGAAGCTTTACATCGAAACCCACGGTTGCCAGATGAATGAGTACGACAGCTCACGTATGGTCGATCTGCTGGGTGAACATCAGGCCCTGGAAGTCACGGCGCGCGCTGAAGACGCTGATGTCATCCTGCTCAATACCTGCTCGATTCGTGAGCGCGCCCAAGACCGCGTTTACTCGCAATTGGGCCGCTGGCGCGAGCTGAAACTGGCCAACCCGGACATGGTAATTGCCGTCGGGGGATGTGTGGCCAGCCAGGAAGGTGCCGCGATCCGTGATCGCGCGCCCTACGTTGACGTGGTATTTGGCCCGCAGACCCTGCACCGCCTGCCTGAAATGATTGACGCGGCGCGCATCACCAAGCTGCCGCAGGTCGATGTGTCGTTCCCCGAAATCGAAAAATTCGACCACTTGCCCGAGCCACGCATCGACGGCCCGAGCGCCTACGTCTCGGTCATGGAAGGGTGCAGCAAGTACTGCACCTTCTGCGTGGTGCCTTATACCCGCGGTGAAGAAGTCAGCCGTCCGTTCGACGACGTACTCGGCGAGGTCATTCACCTGGCTGAAAACGGTGTGCGCGAAGTCACCCTGCTCGGGCAGAACGTCAACGGTTATCGCGGTTTGACCGAAGACGGCCGCCTGGCTGATCTGGCGGAGCTGATCCGCGTGGTGGCCGCCATCGACGGGATCGAACGTATCCGGTACACCACCTCACACCCGCTGGAGTTCTCGGACAGCCTGATCCAGGCGCATGCCGAAGTACCGGAGCTGGTAAAGCACCTGCACTTGCCGGTGCAATCGGGTTCTGACCGCATTTTGTCGGCCATGAAACGCAACCACACGGCGCTGGAGTACAAGTCCAAGCTGCGCAAACTGCGTGCTGCCGTACCGGGCATCTGCATCAGTTCGGACTTTATCGTGGGCTTCCCCGGCGAGACTGAAAAAGACTTCGAGCAAACCATGAAGCTGATCGAAGACGTCGGCTTCGACTTCTCGTATTCATTTGTGTACAGCCAGCGCCCAGGTACTCCTGCCGCCGACCTGACAGACGACACCCCAGAAGAGCGCAAGAAGGAACGCCTCAACGCCTTGCAGCATCGACTGAATCAGCAAGGTTTTGAAATCAGCCGACAAATGGTGGGTTCAACCCAGCGAATTTTGGTCACTGACTACTCGAAAAAAGACCCCGGTGAACTGCAAGGCCGTACCGAGAACAACCGCATCGTCAACTTCCGCTGCGACAACCCGCAGTTGATTGGTCAGTTTGCCGATGTACACATCGATGCCGCCCAACCGCATTCGTTGCGCGGTTCTTTGCTGAACTGACCCCTGCCTCACGTAGCCACCGCGCAGGCGGCGTTCGATTGCAGAGCGATCGTAAATCCTGATCACACGGTTTTATACACCGTGTGCCTGATTTCACGACGGCTTCGCCGCCGAACGCAGCCTTGGGCAGCGGCTACAGTTGATTTGCAGCGAAGTCCTTTCGCCCATGACCTGCTAGCGTTATCCTTCAAACCATCTTATTTGCCTCAGGGCGGCTAAAAACGACTTTGAACGCACCCATCGAACCACATCGTTTTCTCCTCGAGCCTTTTGAGGCTCGCCGTTTCGCCAATCTGTGCGGGCTGTTGGACGAGCATTTGCGCTTGATCGAACAACGCCTGGCGATCGAAATCCGCAATCGCGGCAATCAGTTCGAACTGATCGGCGACCCAAAAATCACGTCATCCGCAGAAAACCTGCTGCGCCGTCTGTACCGCGAGGCCAAAGCCACCGAGCTTTCGCCAGACATGGTGCACCTGTTCTTGCAGGAATCCGCGGTACAGGACCTCGCCAACGACCCCGTGGCCGAAGCCAGTGTTTCGTTGCGCACCAAAAAGGGCATGATTCGCCCGCGCGGCATCAATCAGCAGCGCTACGTCAAAGAAATCCTGGGCAACGACATCAACTTCGGCATTGGTCCGGCGGGTACGGGTAAAACCTATCTGGCCGTGGCCTGCGCAGTAGATGCCCTTGAGCGCGAGCAGATCCGTCGCATCCTGCTGGTGCGCCCGGCGGTTGAGGCCGGCGAAAAACTGGGGTTCCTGCCCGGCGATCTGTCGCAGAAAATCGACCCGTACCTGCGCCCGCTGTACGACGCCCTGTACGAGATGCTCGGTTTTGAATACGTGGCCAAGCTGATCGAGCGCCAGGTGATCGAAGTCGCACCGCTGGCCTACATGCGCGGTCGTACGCTCAACAACAGCTTCATCATTCTCGACGAAAGCCAGAACACCACCGTCGAGCAAATGAAGATGTTTCTGACCCGTATCGGTTTCGGCTCCACCGCCGTGATCACCGGTGACATCACCCAGATCGACCTGCCCAAAGGCACCAAGTCAGGGCTTAACCATGTCATCGAAGTGCTCAAGGATGTGCCGGGTATCAGCTTTACGCACTTCCAGTCCAAAGACGTCGTGCGCCACCCTCTGGTGCAACGCATCGTAGAGGCCTATGGCCGCTATGAGCAGGACGCTGCCGACAAGTTGGCCGCCCTGCCTGCCGCCAAGGATTACCGCCACGATGCTTGAGCTTGACCTGCAACTGGCGAGCGAAGCCGGCGCGCCTTCCGAAGCCCAGTTCCGCCAATGGTGCGAACTGGCGTTGCGCCAGCGCAGCGCCGATTCGGAAATGACCATCCGCCTGGTCGACGAGCCTGAAGCCCGCGAACTGAATCACACGTGGCGCCAGAAAGACTACGCGACCAACGTGCTGTCCTTTCCGGCCGACGTGCCCGATGAGTTCCTCGATATCCCGCTACTGGGCGACCTGGTGATTTGTATCGCCGTGGTTGAACGCGAAGCCTCCGAGCAAGGCAAGGCACTTGAAGCCCACTGGGCGCATCTGGTGATTCACGGCTGCTTGCATCTTCTGGGTTACGACCATATAGAAGACGAAGAAGCCGAAGAGATGGAAGCACTGGAACGAACGTTGCTTGCTGAACTGGGCCATCCGGACCCGTACGCAGACGACGAAAACTGATCAACACCACTGAAATTACCAAGGGATACGAGTAAATCGCTATGAGCGAAGACCGATCGAGCAACGGGCAAAAGTCATGGTTGGGTAAGCTGACCCAGGCCTTTGCCCATGAGCCGAAAAACCGCCAGGAGCTGCTTGAGCTGCTGCGCGAAGCACATCAAAACAAGTTGTTGGACAGCGAAGCGCTGGCCATCGTCGAAGGCGCCATTCAAGTGGCTGACCTGCAAGTACGCGACATCATGGTGCCGCGTTCGCAGATGATCAGCATCAAGGCGACCCAGACACCCCGCGAATTTCTCCCGGCGATCATCGACGCAGCCCACTCGCGCTACCCGGTGATCGGCGACAGCCACGACGAGGTACTCGGCGTACTGCTGGCCAAAGACCTGCTGCCGCTGATCCTTCAAGAGAACGGCGACAAGTACAACATCAAGGATTTGCTGCGTCCGGCGACGTTTGTCCCCGAGTCCAAGCGCCTGAACGTGTTGCTGCGTGAGTTCCGCGCCAACCACAACCACATGGCCATCGTGATCGACGAATACGGCGGCGTGGCGGGTTTGGTAACGATTGAAGACGTTCTCGAACAGATCGTCGGCGATATCGAAGACGAACACGATGTCGAAGAAGACAGCTACATCAAGCCGCTGCCCAGCGGCGACTTCCTGATCAAAGCCCTGACCCCTATCGAAAACTTCAACGAGTTCTTCGACAGTGACTTCTCCGACGATGAATTCGACACCGTCGGCGGCTTGGTCATGAGTGCGTTCGGGCACTTGCCAAAACGCAATGAAATCACTGAAATCGGCCCCTACCGCTTCCGCATCCTGAATGCTGACAGCCGCCGAATTCACTTGATTCGCCTGACGCCTATCGCCCGCTAAACCCCCCACACCAAGGATTGAAATGCGCTGGATAACCTCCCCCGGCTGGCCCGGTAACTTGCTGGCCGTGGTGGCCGGCGCACTGACAACCTTGGCGTTGGCACCATTCGACATCTGGCCGCTGGCGCTGGTTGCCCTGGCCATGTTTTACCTCGGCCTGCGTGACCTGTCGCCCAAACAGGCGCTGGGCCGTGGCTGGTGTTTCGGCTTTGGCCTGTTTGGCGCGGGCACCAGCTGGATTTACTACAGCATCCACAACTTCGGTGGCGCGTCGGTGTTGCTGGCCGGGTTGTTAATGCTGGCGTTCACGGCGGCCATTGCGTGGTTTTTCGCCCTGCCCGCCTGGTTGTGGGCACGCTGGATTCGTCGCAATGAAGCCCCGCTGGCAGACGCGCTGGCGTTCGCTGCGCTGTGGGTTGCGCAAGAGGCCTTTCGCGGCTGGTTCCTCACCGGTTTCCCGTGGCTGTATTCGGGTTACAGCCAGCTCGACGGCCCATTGGCCGGGCTTGCACCGCTGGGTGGCATGTGGCTGATTTCCTTCACCCTGGCACTGACCGCAGCCCTGCTGTGCAACCTGCCGCGCCTGATCAAGGCCAAACGCACGGCGTTTATCGGCGCAGGCTGCGTACTGCTGATCGGCCCGTGGTGCATCGGCCTCGCCCTCAAACACCACGCGTGGACCAGCCCTTCGGGCGACCCGCTGAGCGTGGCGGCGATTCAGGGCAATATCGAACAAAGCATGAAGTGGGACCCTGAACAACTGAATGCGCAGTTGGCCTTGTACCGTGACATGACCTTCAGCTCCAAACGCGCAGACCTGATTATCTGGCCCGAGACAGCGATTCCCGTGCTCAAGGAAAACGCAGAAGGCTACCTGAGCATGATGGGTCGCTTCGCCGCCGAGCGGCATTCGGCCTTGATTACCGGTGTACCGATTCGCCAGGAAGTACGCCATGAGCCGCGTTTTTTCAACGGCATCACGGCCGTGGGCGAAGCGGACGGCACCTACCTGAAACAAAAACTGGTGCCGTTTGGCGAGTACGTGCCGTTGCAAGATGTGTTGCGTGGACTGATCGCCTTCTTCGACCTGCCGATGTCTGACTTCGCACGCGGCCCGGCCGAGCAGGCGCTGCTGCAAGCCAAGGGTTATCAGATCGCGCCGTTTATTTGCTACGAAGTGGTGTACCCGGATTTCGCAGCCAGCCTGGCGGCCAAGAGCGACATTTTGCTGACCATCAGCAACGACACCTGGTTCGGCACCTCGATTGGCCCGTTGCAACACTTGCAGATGGCGCAGATGCGCGCACTGGAGGCGGGCCGCTGGATGATTCGCGCGACTAACAATGGCGTCACCGGGTTGATTAACCCGTATGGCCAAATCACCGCGCAGATCCCGCAATTCGAGCGCGGGATTTTGTACGGCGAAGTGGTGCCGATGCACAACCTCACGCCTTACCTGCAATGGCGCTCGTGGCCGTTGGTCATTGTGTGCGGCCTGCTGATTGGCTGGGCGTTGATCACCAGCCGGATTGCCAAAACGGTGTAGCAAGCGCCCGGTCGAGACGCTGAGACCGATCAAGCTGGAAAGCACACTGCGCGGTTGCGACGGGCAGCGTAGCCGTCGCCAAGGCATTCAGCCCGCAACCCCAGGCATATCGCAGCGGTTGAATCGACGGCTGCTGCGCCCCTGATCGCAGCCTCGTACCTCGACAGCGACTACCGCGCGTTGAGCGGATTTACCGGTGCTTGGGACTTGAGCACAACCTCATACCTGGGCAGCGCCTGGCAAGGTCATCTCTGTAATGGCGGGTGCGTATCAGCGGTAAAACAGCGGATACGCCACTTGCCCTGCGGCTTCGTTCAGCAATTGACCCGACTGCCAGATCGACTTGAACTCTGGCATCCAGCCGCCCAAAGGCCGGGCGTTGTCTCGTCCCAGAAACCCGACGGGCGCGGGCACCACGTCGAAACCGGCTTGTTCAAAGCTCCAGACCGAACGCGGCATGTGCCAGGCCTGCGTCACTACGACCACGCGCTTGATGCCTTGCGGCAACAAAATATCGGCGCTCATTTGAGCGTTTTCCCAAGTGGTACGGCTTTGTTCTTCTTTCCAGCGCACCTGCACGCCAAAGTCATCGTGCAGAGAGTCAGCCATTAACTGAGCCTCACTGGGCGGCGTACCGTAGTGCAAACCGCCGGTGGTCAGCAGCGGCAAACCCGATGCTTTAGCTAACCGCGCCGCATAACGCTGGCGCTCTAATCCGGTGCCCGTTGGCTGGTCACTGCCCCACGCCGGATCGCCACGCTCACGGCCCGACCCCAATACCACGATCGCGTCGGCGCGCTGCGCCAAAGTCGACCATTCGCTTTGGGCCAACGCCGGTTCGCGTTCCAGTGCACGCGCACTCCACTCCACCACCACCGGCAAGCTCATCAACCAAAAGCCAGCCACACCCACGGCAAACAGAGCGCCTGCCAAGCGTGGACGCGAACGACGCAGCCACCAGGCAAGCACCAAAATCAGCAGCAGAATGCCGGGCGGTAAAAGAAGTTGTTTAACGAAATATCGAATAGGCATCGAGCATCTCCAAAGATGCCCGAAGCCTAAGGGGGTTGAACCGATGCAACAACAGGCAACGTGAGTGACTGAATAAAAAGGCCTGCTTCATCAACCCTGGGACACGTACTGCATCAAACGATGACTCACGAGCACAGCGTGAATGGCCGTGCTACCCCTTTGCTCCCTTAACCCTGTCCTTGAGCCAGATGACCTTGGCTGTCGGGGGTGCATGCTGCACATTACTGCTGCCTTGCGAACGGCCATCGGCCTCGCGCTCGCTCCGGTTCAAGTATGCGTTGATCAACTCCAGCTCGGCACGACTCAGGCCTCGCAATTCCAGTTCGGCAGGCCGCTCATCACGTAACTGCACTGCCGTTTTTGCTGAATCAAGAGCCACGCTCAAACGATTAATCAGCCGCTCATACACCTGTGACGTTACTGCTGTGCGTTGCGTTTCTGCCATCCGTTCACCTCATCGAAGGAAATAGATCACCCCCGAGATCAAGCTTAGCTGCGCTCGCAAAGCCGGTGCATTGCAGCGACCAACGGAAGGCAGAGGCAATCAGGGTTTCCCTCGATAGAGTGGGGTCATGTATGCTACGGAACTTCCTGTAACCCCTACTCCAACATGACCGGGCAACACAATAGCCGGCCATAGGTTGAAGAGGATTAGGCCACCCTTTATTAGTACAAGTAGCCATGCACGAACAATATCAGCCCCGTGAAATAGAAGCCGCCGCCCAATCATTCTGGGACAACCAAAAGTCCTTCGAAGTCAGCGAAGATCTAGGCAAGGAAACGTTCTACTGCCTATCGATGTTCCCGTACCCAAGCGGCAAGCTACACATGGGGCACGTGCGCAACTACACCATTGGCGACGTGATCTCCCGTTACCAGCGCATGCTCGGTAAAAACGTATTGCAACCAATGGGTTGGGACGCGTTCGGCATGCCGGCCGAAAACGCCGCGATGAAAAACAAAGTCGCACCGGCCAAATGGACCTACGACAACATCGCCTACATGAAAACCCAGCTGTGCAGCCTGGGTTTGGCCGTCGACTGGTCGCGCGAAATCACCACCTGCAAGCCTGATTACTACCGCTGGGAACAATGGCTGTTTACCCGCCTGTTCGAAAAAGGGGTGATCTACCGCAAAAACGGCACCGTGAACTGGGACCCGGTCGACCAGACCGTTCTGGCCAACGAGCAAGTGATCGACGGCCGCGGCTGGCGTTCGGGCGCGGTGATCGAAAAGCGCGAAATCCCGATGTACTACTTCAAGATCACCGCTTACGCCGATGAACTGCTTGAGGGCCTGGACGACATGCCGGGCTGGCCCGAGCAGGTCAAAACCATGCAGCGCAACTGGATTGGCAAGTCCCGCGGCATGGAAGTGCAGTTCCCGTATAACGTCGATTCCATCGGCGAAGCAGGCACGCTCAAAGTCTTCACTACCCGTCCTGACACCCTGATGGGCGCCACCTATGTGGCCGTTGCCGCTGAACACCCGCTGGCCACCCAGGCCGCGCAAGGCAATCCTGAGCTGCAAGCCTTCATCGCCGAATGCAAAGGCGGCAGTGTCGCTGAAGCCGACATGGCCACCCAAGAGAAAAAGGGCCTGCCTACTTCGCTGTTCGTCGAGCACCCACTGACCGGTGAAAAGCTCCCGGTGTGGGTCGCCAACTATGTGTTGATGCACTACGGCGATGGCGCAGTGATGGCCGTGCCGGCACACGACGAACGCGATTTCGAATTCGCCACCCGATACAACCTGCCGATCAAATCGGTGGTACGCACCAGCGCGGGCGATGCCTCGCCTTCACCGTGGCAGGACGCGTACAACGAACACGGCCCGCTGATCAATTCCGGCGAGTTCGATGGCCTGGACTTCGACGCCGCCTTTGCTGCGATGGAAGCCGCCTTGACAGCCAAAGGCCTGGGTCAATCGCGCACTCAATTCCGTCTGCGCGACTGGGGCGTGAGCCGTCAACGCTACTGGGGCTGCCCGATTCCTATCGTGCATTGCGACACCTGCGGCGATGTGCCGGTCCCTGAAGACCAACTGCCTGTTGTGTTGCCAGAAGACGTCGTACCCGATGGCGCCGGTTCGCCATTGGCGCGCATGCCTGAGTTCTATGAGTGCAGCTGCCCGAAATGCGGCGCACCGGCCAAGCGTGAAACCGACACGATGGACACCTTCGTCGAGTCGTCGTGGTACTACGCCCGCTACGCCTCGCCGCACTATGAAGGTGGCCTGGTCGAAAAGGCTGCGGCTGACCACTGGCTGCCTGTCGATCAGTACATCGGCGGCATCGAACACGCGATCTTGCACCTGCTGTACGCGCGCTTCTTCCACAAATTGATGCGCGACGAGGGTCTGGTCGGCTCCAACGAACCGTTCAAGAACCTGCTGACCCAAGGCATGGTGATTGCCGACACCTATTTCCGTACGCTGGACAACGGTGGCAAGGACTACTTCAACCCGGACGACGTAGAAGTGGTGCGTGACGCGAAGGCCAAGATCATCGGCGCTACGCTGAAGTCGGACGGTCTGCCGGTTGAAATCGGCGGCACGCAAAAAATGTCCAAGTCGCTGAACAACGGCGTTGACCCGCAATCGATGATCGAACAATACGGCGCCGATACCTGCCGCCTGTTCATGATGTTTGCTTCGCCACCCGATGCCAGCCTCGAATGGTCGGACGCAGGTGTTGAAGGTTCGCACCGCTTCCTCAAGCGTGTATGGCGCCTGGCCCATGCCCACGTTGGCCAGGGACTGCCTGGCCCGCTGGACATCGGCACCCTGAACGACGAGCAAAAAGTCATTCGCCGCGCCATTCACCAGGCCATCAAACAAGCGAGCCAGGACGTCGGCCAGCATCACAAATTCAACACCGCCGTCGCGCAAGTGATGACCGTGATGAACGTGCTGGAAAAAGCGCCGCAAACCACCGAACAAGACCGCGCCCTGCTGCAAGAGGGCCTGGAAACCGTGGCGCTGCTGTTGGCACCGATCACCCCGCACATCAGCCATGAGCTGTGGAATCAGCTGGGTCACATCGACGCCATCATCGACGCGCCGTGGCCAACACTGGACGAAAGCGCGTTGGTGCAAGACACGCTGCAACTGGTGATTCAGGTCAACGGCAAGCTGCGCGGGCAAATTGACATGCCCGCCGCTGCCAGCCGCGAAGACATTGAAGCGGCTGCCCGTATCAACGAAAACGTGTTGCGCTTCACCGAAGGCCTGACGATCCGCAAGGTCATCGTTGTGCCGGGCAAACTGGTCAACATCGTCGCCAGCTAAATTGGAACAGGCGCCCCGCCCTACGTGCGGGCGCCCAATAAAACCTTCCGGGCCGCTCAGTCGGCCTATCTGGTTTCAAGGGGAGCAACACATGATCAAACGCAATTTGCTGGTGATGGGCCTCGCGGTACTGCTGAGCGCCTGCGGCTTCCAGCTGCGTGGCACCGGCACCAATCAGTTGTCCATTACTGAACTCGATGTGACCGCGCGTAATGCCTATGGCGATACCGTGCGCCAACTGCGTCAGGTACTGGAAAACAGCGGCGTTAAAATCTCTGCCGGCGCGCCGTATCACCTGATCCTGACCAACGAGCAAGAAACCCAGCGCGCAGCCAGCTATGCGGGCAATGGCGGCACGGTAGAGTACGAATTGACCAACGTACTGAACTACGAGATCCGCGGCGAACACAATCTGCCGTTGCTCGACAACAAGATTGAAGTGCACAAGGTCTACTTGCAGGACAGCAGCAACATCACTGGTTCTGGCCAGGAAGCCACCATGATTCGCGGCGAAATGCGTCGCGAGCTGGTG
The DNA here is from genome assembly GCF_049896545.1 of Pseudomonas sp. TWR3-1-1. NCBI lineage: Bacteria > Pseudomonadati > Pseudomonadota > Gammaproteobacteria > Pseudomonadales > Pseudomonadaceae > Pseudomonas > Pseudomonas sp. TWR3-1-1. Next base: position 137,012 of record NZ_JAFCUO010000001.1, on the reverse strand, counting down.
CAACAGATGGTGCTACGCCTGGAGCAGCTCACGCCTGAGCAGTTGGCCAAATTGCAACAAGTGGCTGACGAGAAGGCAAAGGCTGAAGCCGACGCTCTCGAAGCCGCGCGCAAAGCGCAAGAGGCGACCCCGCAACAGTCGCCACTCGAAGTACCCAATCAGTAAGGCATACGGGGCGCTCAGGCGCCCCGTCATCTATCAAGTCCTATGAAACTCGCCCCCGCTCAACTCGCCAAACACCTGCAAGGCAACCTGTCGCCGGTCTATATCATCAGCGGCGATGACCCGTTGCTGTGCCAGGAAGCCGCAGACGCCATTCGCAGTACCGCCCGCCAACAAGGTTACGACGAACGCCAGGTATTCAGCGCTGACGCCAGTTTTGACTGGGGTTCACTGCTGCAAGCAGGCGCCAGCATGTCACTGTTTGCTGAAAAGCGACTGCTGGAACTGCGCCTGCCTTCCGGCAAACCGGGCGATAAAGGGGCTGCTGCACTGATCGAGTATTGCGCCCGCCCCGCCGAAGACACACTGCTGTTGATCAGCTTGCCCAAACTCGATGGCAGCGCGCAGAAAACCAAGTGGGGCAAGGCACTGGTTGAAGGTGCGCACACTCAGTTCGTGCAAATCTGGCCGGTCGACGCCAATCAATTGCCGCAATGGATTCGTCAGCGTTTGTCTCAGGCCGGTCTTTCAGCAACGCATGACGCTGTCGAACTGATCGCGGCTCGGGTCGAAGGCAACTTACTGGCCGCCGCCCAAGAAATCGAAAAGCTCAAACTGATGGCTGAAGAAGGCCAGATCACCGTCGAGACCGTGCAAGCGGCCGTAGCGGACAGCGCGCGTTTTGATGTGTTCGGGCTGGTCGACGCGGTACTCAATGGCGAGGCCACCCATGCGCTGCGCATGCTCGAAGGCTTGCGCGGCGAAGGTGTCGAGCCACCTGTGATCTTGTGGGCACTGGCGCGCGAACTGCGGGTGCTGGCCAACATTGCATTGCAATACAGCCAGGGCACCCCGCTGGACAAAGCCTTCAGCCAGGCCCGGCCACCGGTGTGGGATAAACGCAAACCCCTGATGAGCAAAGCCTTGCAACGTTATTCCGCACAACGCTGGGCGCACCTGTTGATGGACGCGCAACGTATTGATGCACAAATAAAAGGCCAGGCGGCGGGTTCTGCCTGGAGCAGCTTGAGTCGATTAACGCTGCTGATGTGTGGGCAACGTCTGAATCTGCCTGCGGAGTAAACACCTCGCCCCGCAGGAACTTTGGGGCGCAGCATGCCCTCTGGACAACGCTGAAAAACTGGCCGATGATTTGCCCGTGTTTAATCCAGCGAGAGTCAACGCCATGAGCAAGCGCCCCAACAAGGCCAAATCCATTGTCGCCCAACCCTTGTTCCGCAGCCGCCAGGAACGCCCCGCCAAAGGCAAAGGCAGCTACCGCCGCGAAGCCTTCCAGTCGAGAGACCGGGAGGCTTTTTACCTTCTGGCTGCCTGACGACGGGAATGTTAAGGTCTGCATCTGATTCGCATTACCTGGACCTGCGCATGCCCTCAAGTCATACACGCCGTTGGCCGATGCGCCAACTGATCGCTGCTTCTAGCGTCATCCTTTTAGTCGCCTGCGCAGAGAAACCCACCGCAGCCGATGCTCAACCCCTGCCTGTGACGCCTGCCGCACCTGCGGTGATCTCGGCGCCTGTTGCAGACACCCTCGACATCCAGCCCGCTCAAAGCTTCAGCGAGTGGCAAGCCAATTTCCGCGTTCAAGCCCTTAAAGCCGGGATCAGCCCGCTGGTGTTTGATAACGCATTCAAAGACATCACCCCGGACATGGGCGTGATCAAGGCCGACCGCAGCCAACCTGAATTCAGCCGCCCGGTGTGGGAGTACCTTGACGGTGCCCTCTCCCCTTTGCGCGTGCGTAACGGTCAACGCCTGCTGGAGCAGAATGCCCAATTGCTGAGCCGCATCGAACAGCGCTATGGCGTTGACCGCCAGGCACTGGTGTCGGTGTGGGGCATGGAAAGCAACTTCGGTACGTTTCAGGGCAACAAGTCGGTGATTCGTTCACTGGCCACCCTCGCCTATGAAGGTCGCCGCCCGGAGTTTGCCCAGAGCCAACTGATCGCCGCGCTGAAAATCATTCAGGAGGGCGACATTTCGCCCGAGAAAATGCTCGGTTCGTGGGCGGGTGCGATGGGGCAAACCCAGTTCATCCCCACCACCTATGAAACCCATGCGGTCGATTTCGATGGCGATGGTCGCCGCGATATCTGGAACAGCTCGGCCGACGCCCTGGCCTCGACTGCTCACTACCTGCAAAGCTCCGGCTGGAAGCAAGGTCAGCCGTGGGGCTTTGAAGTGAACCTGCCAGTCGGCTTCGACTATGCACTGGCTGACGGCGCGGTACGCAAATCTGTTGGCGAGTGGCAAAAGATCGGTGTCATTGTGCCAGCCAACGCGGCGGGAGCTGATCAATTGAGCGCCACCTTGTTGCTACCGGCCGGCTACCGTGGCCCGGCATTTTTGGTGCTGGATAACTTCCGCGCCATCCTTCGGTACAACAACTCATCGTCCTATGCACTGGCCGTGGGTTTGTTGTCTGAGCGCTTCGCAGGCCAAGGGACGATCAAAGGGGAGTGGCCCAAGGATGAGCGACCACTAAGCCGCTCAGAGCGTGTCGAACTGCAAACCCTGCTCAGCAACCGCCATTACGATGCGGGCAAAGCGGACGGGATTATCGGGGCGAATACCCGTAAGGCGATCCGTAGCGCGCAGCAAGCCTTGGGCTGGCCCGCAGATGGCTATCCATCCCATAAGCTGCTTGAAAGCTTGCGTAACCCGTAGGCATCGCCCTCACCCCAACCGTTTCCCTGGAGAGGTTGGGGTGAGGGGCTTCAAGCCTTATGGTTGTTGATCGTAACCACGCACTGCTCTAGCACCAACTGCTGGCGATCAGCATCCAGACTCACCAAAGCGCCCATCGGCAACGTAAGGTTCGGGTCGCAATGCCCACTCCGCCAACCTGCCAGCACGGGAATGCCCAAAGGCTCAAACGTCTGCCCCACCAGTCGGATCAACGCCTCGTGTTCAACACCCGCCACATCCCCCACCAAGACCCCGCGCAACCCGGCAAACTTGCCCGCCAGGCGCAATTGCGTCAAGAAGCGGTCGATCCGGTACAGCGGCTCGTTGACGTCTTCGATAAACAGAATGATGTCGTCTGCATCCAGTTCGAACGCTGTGCCCATCATGGCGCAGATCATCGCCAGATTGCCGCCCAGTAAACGACCACAAGCAACGCCCGGCGCCACGGTGGTCAAGGGAAAGGCAGCCGGGTGGGCCAACTGTGATCCTTGACGGCCGCTGAGCATGTCCAGCAAAGAAGATTCGGTGGGCGCCTGTTTGTCACCCAGCAAGTCAGCGTTAAGCATCGGCCCGTGAAAGGTCACAAAGCCTGCATAACGGGTGATCGCCAAGTGCAGCGCGGTGATGTCGCTATAACCGATGAACGGTTTTGGATGACGTTTAAGTCGCTCAAAATCGATACCGTCGAGCAAGCGAGGGCTGCCATAGCCGCCGCGCATGCACAAAATGGCGTCAATGCTGTCATCCGTAAACGCGTCGTGCAGATCGCGCAAGCGAGTTGCATCAGCGCCTGCCAGATAACCGTCCTTTCCCCACACGCCAGGAAACAAACGCAGTTGATAGCCGCGCGCTTGTATCCATTGGGTAGCAAGGCTCAGGTCAAGTTCGGCGGGGCCTGCCGGGGCGATCAGGCCGATCACCCCGCCAGCGGGTAGCGCGGGCACTGCGCTGTGGGCCTTGTAGGACACCTGCGCGGTAAGCCGGCTATTCATGCGTTCACTCACCAATCAACATGGTTTTGACCAGCTTGGCCTGCTCATCGGCATGGTACGAAGAACGCACCAAGGGGCCCGAGGCGACGTTTTTGAAGCCCATTTTGTAGCCTTCCTCGGCGAACCAGGCGAAGACGTCCGGGTGAACAAAACGCTGCACCGGCAAGTGGCTGCGCGACGGTTGCAGGTATTGGCCCAACGTCAGCATGTCGATGTCGTGCTCACGCATGCGCTTCATCACTTCAATGACTTCTTCGTCCGTTTCACCCAGGCCCAGCATCAAGCCGGATTTGGTCGGGATGTGCGGCATCATTTGCTTGAAGCGTTGCAGCAAGGTCAACGACCACTGGTAGTCGGAACCCGGACGCGCAGCCTTGTAGAGGCGCGGCACGGTTTCGAGGTTGTGGTTGAACACGTCAGGCGGCTCGGCAGCGGTGATTTCCAACGCGACGTCCATGCGCCCACGGTAGTCGGGCACCAGCGTTTCGAGCAGCACGTTCGGCGACAATTTGCGGATTTCACGGATGCAATCGGCAAAGTGCTGCGCACCACCGTCACGCAGGTCATCACGGTCGACCGAGGTGATCACCACGTATTTCAAACGCAAGTCAGCAATGGCGACCGCCAGGCTTTCTGGCTCATTGACGTCCAGTGGCTTCGGTCGTCCGTGGCCCACGTCGCAGAACGGGCAGCGACGGGTGCAGATGTCGCCCATGATCATGAACGTCGCCGTACCGCCGGAGAAGCATTCGCCCAGGTTCGGGCAGGAGGCTTCTTCACACACGCTGTGCAACTTGTGCTTGCGCAGCAACGCTTTGATGCGGTCGACTTCCGGCGATACCGGGATGCGCACCCGAATCCAGTCAGGCTTCTTCGGCAACTCGGTGGTCGGAATGATCTTGACCGGGATACGCGCAACCTTCTCGGCACCGCGCAATTTGACGCCGGTCTCAACCTTGGAACGGGCCTCGCTGGCGCGGGCTGCACGTTCGGAGATGTCCAGCGTAGGGATCAGGGTTTGAACAGCGTCTTGCGCAGTAGTCATATCAATCGATTCCGCCCGTGAGGGTCGTCTGCTCAGCATAGTCGAGGTGTTTGACGAGTTGCGCACGCAGTCGGGCACTCACCTCGGCAAATTCAATCGGGCCTGCATGGTCACGCAACTGGGTCATCGCCAGCCCCGCATAACCACAGGGGTTAATCCGTCGAAACGGTTCCAGGTCCATGTCTACATTCAGGGCCAGACCGTGGAAAGAGCAGCCATTGCGAATCCGCAGGCCCAGTGAGGCGATTTTGGCGCCGTCGACATAGACACCCGGCGCATCCACTTTGGCCTGAGCGTTTACGCCATAGCTGGCGAGCAACTCGATCAGGCAGCGCTCCATCCGGCTGACCAGCTCACGTACACCAAACCCTAACCGGCGGACGTCCAGCAACAGATAAGCGACCATCTGACCGGGCCCGTGGTACGTCACCTGCCCGCCGCGGTCCGATTTGACCACCGGGATATCACCCGGCAACAGCAGGTGCTCGGCCTTGCCTGCCTGACCTTGGGTAAACACCGGCGGATGCTGCACCAGCCAGACTTCATCTTGCGTGTCCGGTTGTTGCTTGCGTGCTTCGGTAAAGCGCTGCATCGCCAGCCAGGTGCGCTCGTAATCAAGCTGACCCAGCTCGCGAATACCCAAGACCTGCGACATCACAACACCATGTGCACGAAGCCGGTGGCCCGCAGTTCGCTGTTGATGTTGTAGAGCTGATCCTGATCGGTTGCCACGATGTGCAACTGGATCGTTGTGTACTTGCCATTGGTGCTTTGACGTTCGTCGACACGCTCATCATTGACCGTCGCGTGTTTCTTCACGATGTCGATGATCTTGTCTTTGTTGCCCACACCCGTGTCGCTGATCACCTTAACCGGGTAATCCACGTTAGGGAATTCGATCTTTGGCGCCTTTACTTCGGTATCGCTCATGGCGTATTGGCCTCGTAAGCCCGGAACTACAGACATGACCCCGTGCCGGGTAGGCACGGGGTCACACAGGTGGGTGCAATCAGTTGAACAACCCGTAGAAGAATAGACGGATGCTATCCCACACGCGTCGGAAAATTCCACCTTCCTCAACGGGTTCAAGTGCGATCAAGTCGGCACTGTGAACAACTTTATCGTCGAGTTTGACTTCAACCTTGCCGATCACGTCACCTTTGGCGATCGGCGCCATCAGTTGCGGGTTCATGGTCATGCTGGCCGCGAGCTTTTTCAACTGGCCTTTAGGCAGGGTCAGGGTCAGGTCATCGGCCAGACCGGCTTTGACCTGGTTGGTGGTGCCTTTCCAGACCGGTGCTTGTGCCAGCTCAGTGCCCTTCTGGTAGAAGGTCTGGGTTTCGAAGAAACGGAAACCGTAGGTCAGCAGCTTTTGCGTCTCGGCAGCACGGGCCGCCTCGCTGTTGGTGCCGAACACCACCGCGATCAAACGCATGCCATCACGCACAGCCGACGACACCATGCAGTAGCCCGCTTCATCGGTATGACCGGTTTTCAGGCCATCAACGGTTTTGTCGCGCCACAGCAGCAGGTTGCGGTTAGGCTGCTTGATGCCGTTCCAGAAGAACTCCTTCTGCGAGTAGATCGCATAGTGAGTCGGGTCTTCGTGGATGATCGCGCGAGCCAGCAGCGACATGTCGTGCGCCGACGAGTAGTGATCGGGGTTTGGCAGGCCGGTCGGGTTCATGAAGTGGCTGTTGGTCATGCCCAACTCGCCCGCGGTTTTGTTCATCAGGTCGGCGAACGCGTCTTCACTGCCGGCGATGTGCTCGGACAGCGCAACGCTGGCGTCGTTACCCGACTGAATGATGATCCCGTGCAGCAAGTCGCTGACCGATACCTGGGAACCGACTTTGATGAACATCCGCGAACCACCGGTACGCCAGGCATTTTCGCTGACGGTTACCGGATCGTTTTCACCGATCTGGCCACGACGGATTTCCAGGGTCGCAATGTACGCAGTCATCAGCTTGGTCAGGCTGGCAGGCGGCAGGCGTTGATCGCCATTGTTCTCAACCAGCACGTTACCGCTGCTGGCATCCATGAGTACGTAGGACTTGGCGGCAAGCTGCGGCGGCGACGGCATCATTTCGGCTGCAAAGGCAGCAGGCGTAATGATCAGCGGGACAAGCAGGCACAGGCGTTTGGCAAAGGTGGTGATGTTCATCCGTCTCTCGAAATTGTTAATGGAAACTTACCCTCGCGGGCAAAACTGTTGTGACAGCCGTTTGACGGGCTGTCGCGTATTCAGTTGCAGCGTGGCCCTCGCAGGGCTTTTATTCTTCGCCGCCACAACTGCGTTTGAGCCTCGAAGGTTCAAGGCCCAACGCGTTAATCAGTGTTACTGATCCGATGTCACAACGCTTGGCTGGCCCAAGTTGGCCAGACGCACGCTGTTTTGCGCTTGTTGTACTTCACCGGCCGAGGCGATTGGCCCCAGTCGTACACGGTGCAAGGTTTGTTGATTGCGCACAATTGAACTGATGAACACCGGAGCGCTGACCATGCCACTGAGCTTGGAGCGAAGCAACTCTGCCGCGTCAGGGTTGGCAAATGCGCCGACCTGCAAGTACGTGCCGTGGCCACTGGCCATGCCTGGCACCGGTACGACATCACTCGCGTGCTGCTGCGCAGGTGGCGTCCATTGTTCAACCTTGCCGGTCGACACCGTAGGGCCGGGGGCATTCTGAGCCATTTTTGGCTCATTGAGCATCAACGGCGCCGGGCGACCGCGCTGCGCCCACCACGCTTGCGGGTCAATGCCTTCAACCTTGACCCGCGCCGTGCCGGTTTCGGCATAGCCGAGTTTTTTGGCCGCCGCATAAGACAAGTCAATGATGCGGTCGGAGTAGAACGGGCCACGGTCGTTGACCCGCAGCACTACAGCTTTACCGTTGTCCAGGTTGGTCACTTTGACGTAGCTGGGCAGTGGCAGGGTTTTGTGCGCGGCGCTCATGCCGTACAGGTCATACACCTCGCCATTGGCGGTGTTTTGACCATGAAACTTGGTGCCGTACCAAGAGGCAGTACCCGATGCGACGTAAGTCTTGGACTCTTGAATCGGGAAGTAGGTTTTACCCAGCACGGTGTACGGGTTGGCCTTGTAGGGCCCGGTGTGCAGGGTCGGGGTGGCATCGGGGATGCGCGAGACGTCCACGTCCCACCACGGCGCGCCGTCTTTGTGCGCGCGGTTGATGTCCAGCCCCGGCGTGGCGCGAACAACGGCGGTCGACTTTTGTGGCGCGGCGGTGCGGCTGCTGGAGCAGCTCACCACCAGCAACGCAAGGGCGGCGCAGGCAGCGACTTTAAGAGGTGTGCGGATCGCTAGAAACGGCATTACTTATTGCCCCGTGCTTGAACCAGCAGGTCGGACAGTTGGTGCACTGCCATGGCGTACATCACGCTACGGTTGTAGCGCGTGATCGCGTAAAAATTCTTCAGGCCCATCCAGTATTCGGGGCCGTTTTCGCCTTCGAGACGGAACGCGGTGACCGGCATGTCGTCAGGCAGCGCATCATGACTCGACCACCCCAGCGCTCGCAACTCCCCGACGGTTTTCACCGGCTCGATGCCTTGGGTCAAGCCTTCATCGACCCGCTCGCCCTGTACGTCGGCGCGAATCACCACCGGCTCACCGGCCACCCAGCCATGACGCTTAAAGTAGCTGGCAGCGCTGCCAATCGCGTCGTCCGGGTTGCTCCAGATGTTGATGTGGCCGTCGCCGTCAAAGTCCACGGCGTAAGCGCGAAAGCTGCTCGGCATAAATTGCGGCAAGCCCATTGCACCTGCGTACGAGCCTTTAAGGGTCAACGGGTCGACCTGCTCTTCACGGGCCAACAACAGGAACTCACGCAGCTCCTTGCGGAAGAACTCGGCGCGTGGCGGGTAATCAAAGCCCAGGGTCGACAACGCGTCGATCACCCGATAATTGCCGGTGTTGCGACCGTAGAAGGTTTCAACGCCGATGATCGACACAATTACTTGTGCCGAAACACCGTATTCCTGCTCGGCACGGGCCAGTACGGCTTCGTGCTCGCGCCAAAAATCGACACCACGGGCAATACGGGCATCAGAAATAAAGATGGGGCGGTATTCTTTCCACTGCTTGACGCGCTCGGCAGGACGCGAAATAGCGTCGAGAATGCTCTGCTTGCGCTGAGCCTGGCGAAACACGTCCATCAGCTGTTCGCCGGCAAACCCGTAGTCGCGGGTCATTTCACCGACAAACTCAGCCACTTGGGGTGAGCCGTCATAGTCGCCAGCCACCGCGCCTTGCGCCGCCCCGAACAGACCCAACAGGCCTACCCATGACGCGTATCGAGCGGCCCAGCCACGCATTACTTGCATTGAATAATTCACCTTAATCAAACTTGCGCGATCCACTTGCGATGCGTGTGGATCGACATCAAAACCCCAAACGCTGACAGCAGCGTGACGAGCGAAGTTCCGCCGTAGCTAATAAACGGCAATGGCACGCCCACCACCGGCAACAGGCCACTGACCATACCGATGTTGACGAAAACATAAACAAAAAACGTCATGGTCAGGCTGCCGGCCAGCAATTTGCCGAACAGCGTCTGGGCCTGGGCCGTAATCACCAGGCCGCGACCAATCAACAGCAGGTAGATCAGCAGCAATGCGCAAATCCCTACCAGGCCGAATTCTTCGCCCATCACCGCGATGATGAAGTCGGTGTGGCTTTCGGGCAGAAAGTCCAGATGCGACTGGGTGCCCAACAGCCAGCCTTTGCCAAACACCCCGCCAGAACCGATGGCCGCCTTGGACTGAATGATGTTCCAGCCGGTGCCCAGCGGGTCGCTTTCAGGGTCGAGAAAGGTCAGTACCCGCTGCTTCTGGTAGTCGTGCATCACGAAAAACCACATGGCCACCGCCACCGGGATGGTGGCCGCCAATACGCTGAGGATCCAGCGCCAGCGCAAACCGCCCATAAACAGCACAAACGCACCGCCCGCCAGCACCAGCAACGCGGTGCCAAGGTCGGGCTGGCGCACAATCAGCGCAAACGGCACGCCGATCAGCATCAAACTGATAGCAACGTGCTTGAGCTGCGGGGGCAAGGTGCGCTTGGAGAGATACCAGGCGATGGTCGCCGGCATCAAAATCTTCATGAACTCCGAAGGCTGGAAGCGAATCACCCCCGGTATGTTAATCCAGCGCGTGGCGCCCATCGCGTTGTGGCCCATCACGTCTACCACCACCAGCAACAACACACCGACCAGGTACCCGATGGGCACCCAGCGCGCCATAAAGCGGGGCTCAAGCTGGGCAATGATAAACATCGACACCAGACCGATACCGAACGAGGTCGCCTGCTTGCTCAGCAGGTCCCAGCTTTTACCGCTGGCCGAATACAACACAAACAAACTGCCAGCTGCCAGGGTCAGCAGCAAAATCAGCAGCGGGCCATCAATGTGCAAGCGCTGAAGCAGCGAGGCACGCCGACGCATCACATCCTCACTGGAGAGCATGCGATCAAAATTACTCATCACTGGCCGAAACCTCCGCCTTTGAAGGGCTGGCGTACTCAGGTTTGAGCTTGCCGTCTGCATCCAGTAACCAGGCGTCCATGACCTTGCGCACCACTGGCGAGGCGACGCGGCTGCCCGCCTCACCGTTTTCAATCATCACCGAGACCGTAATCTGCGGGTTATTGGCCGGCGCAAAACCGACGAACAAAGCGTGGTCGCGGTGGCGTTCCTGAACCTTGGAACGGTCATACTTTTCGCCTTGCTTGATGGCCACCACCTGCGCCGTACCACTTTTGCCGGCAATCAGGTATTGCGCGCCAACCCCGGCGACCCGGGCCGTACCGCGTGCGCCATGCACCACTTGCTGCATGCCGTGGCTGACCTTGGCCCAGTTGGAGGGGTCGCGCAGCACGATATCAGGCATCGGATTCGGGTCCACGGGCGGTACGCCTTCAATGGTCTTGGCCAGATGCGGGCGAATCCACTTGCCCTTGCTGGCAATCAGCGCCGTGGCTTGCGCCAGTTGCAAAGGCGTGGACTGCATGTAGCCCTGACCGATCCCCAAAATCAGGGTTTCACCCGGAAACCAGGCCTGACGTCGGGTGGCGCGCTTCCACTCGCGCGACGGCATCAGCCCCGCCGACTCTTCAAACATGTCGAGGGAGACTTTCTGACCAATGCCGAACTGGTTCATGTAGGTCGACAGCCGGTCAATGCCCAGCTTGTGGGCCAGGTCGTAGAAGTAGGTGTCATTGGAACGCATGATCGCCGTGTCCAAATCCACATAGCCATCACCGCTGCGGTTCCAGTTACGGTATTTGTGATCGTAATTGGGCAACTGGTAATAACCGGGGTCGTAGACGCGCGAGGCACCGGTGATCACGCCGCTGTCGAGGCCGGCAATCGCCACCGCAGGCTTGATGGTCGAACCCGGCGGGTACAGGCCGCGCAAAATCCGGTTAAACAGCGGGCGATCAATGGAGTCGCGTAACTCGGCGTAAGCCTTGAAGCTGATGCCGGTCACAAACAGGTTGGGGTCAAAACTGGGTTGACTGACCATTGCCAGCACCTCGCCCGTCATCGGGTTCAGGGCGACAACAGCGCCACGGCGCCCGGCCAGCGCTTCCTCGGCGGCTTCCTGCAACTTGATATCGAGGCTGAGCACGATGTCTTTGCCGGGGATCGGGTCGGTGCGTTTAAGCACGCGCAACACCCGGCCACGGGCGTTGGTTTCAACTTCTTCGTAACCCACCTGCCCGTGCAGCTCGGCTTCATAGAAGCGCTCGATGCCGGTTTTACCGATGTGATGGGTGCCGCTGTAATTGACCGGATCGAGGGTTTTAAGCTCTTTTTCGTTGATCCGCCCCATGTACCCCACCGAGTGCGCAAAGTGCGCGCCTTGCGGGTAGTGGCGCACCAACTGCGCAACCACTTCCACCCCTGGCAGGCGGAACTGGTTAACGGCAATGCGGGCGATCTGCTCTTCGTTCAGCTCAAACAGAATGGGCACCGGCTCAAACGGCCGACGCCCCTGTTTCATGCGCTTTTCAAACAGTGCGCGGTCTTGCGGGGTGAGTTGCAACACCTCAACAATCACGTCGAGCACTTGTTGCCAGTCGCCGGAGCGCTCGCGGGTCATGCTCAGGCTGAAGCTTGGCCGGTTGTCGGCGATCACCACCCCATTGCGGTCAAAAATCAGGCCACGGGTGGGGGGAATCGGCTGCACGTGCACCCGGTTGTTTTCCGACAATGTCGAGTGGTACTCGTACTGCACCACTTGCAAGTAGTACAGGCGCGCGATCAGCGCACAAATGAGCGCCACCACGACACAGGCGCCGACCACGACGCGGCTGCGCACAAGGCGTGCGTCTTTCTCGTGGTCTTTGAGGCGAATCGGCTGAGACATTCAGGACGCTGACTATTTGTGATAAGGGTGCCCGGACAGAACCGTCCAGGCGCGATACAACTGCTCACCAATCAGAATCCTTACCAACGGGTGCGGCAACGTCAACGGCGACAACGACCAGCGTTGATCGGCACGCGCGCACACTTCGGGCGCCAGCCCTTCAGGGCCGCCCACCATGAAGTTGACCGTGCGCGAGTCCAGGCGCCAGCGGTCGAGTTCGACCGCCAGTTGCTCGGTACTCCAGGGCTTACCGTGCACTTCCAGCGTGACAATCCGCTCGCCCGGGCCGACTTTGGCCAGCATGGCCTCGCCTTCCTGACGGATAAAACGGGCCACGTCGGCATTCTTGCCACGGGTATTGAGCGGTATTTCTACCAGTTCGAGCGCCAGCTCGGATGGCAGACGCTTGGCATATTCATGCCAGCCTTCTTCCACCCACTTGGGCATACGCGAACCGACAGCGATCAAACGCAGGCGCACAGCGAACCCTTATTCCTGGTCTTTGTTGAGCTTGAGGAAATGCTCATGGGTGTTTTCCGGGCTGTGGTGAGCAGCGCTGCCTGCACGGCTTTGCTCGGCACCGGCCCACAGACGCTCCAGGTCGTAGAACTGACGGGCGCTGGCGGTCATCATGTGAACGATCACGTCGTCCATGTCCAGCAGTACCCAATCGCTGTCGCCCTTGCCTTCTTCACCCAATGGCTTGACGCCCAGGGCTTTCACCGCTTCACGGATTTTGTCGAGCATTGCGCCGATCTGACGGTTCGAGGTACCGGTGGCAATGATCATGTAATCGGTGATGCTGTGCTTGTCGCGCACATCAATCACTTGAATGTCCTGGGCTTTGACGTCTTCCAGCGCGGCAACAGCAACCTTGACCAGCTCGTCGCCTTTGAGCGGCTCGGCGCTAAAGGTTTTTTCTGGCAGCGGAGCGCTCTTGAAGGTGCCTTTGCGTTTTACTTTGCTTACATCTTTGTTGGTCATATAAAACTCGTTTTGCTCGTATGTTCGGGGGGTTCAATACACGTCAAATCGTGCCTTGAACCACGCCTTTTTCAGTTCGACGCACGGTAAAGCCCGTGCGCATCGATGTAGGCCAGGACCGCGTCGGGCACCAGATAACGTACCGACTTACCGCTGGCCAGCAGTTGACGGATCTGGGTGGCGGATACCGCGAGCGGTGTCTGCCAGACGAATGCAATCTGTCCGCTCGACCCTTTCAGGGCCAGCGGGTCGCTTACCGAGCGCGCCGCCAACAGATTGCGCAAGGCATCCGGCGGTTCGCTGTCGGCATCCGGGCGCTGTAGCACCAGGATATGGCAATGCTGGAGCAACTCTTCCCAGCGATGCCACGTGGGCAGGCCGCAAAACGCGTCCCAACCCAGCAATAAAAACAACTGGTCGTCGGCGGCCAACTCGGCCCGCATCAGTTCCAGGGTGTCGATTGTGTAGGACGGCTTGTCCCGTTGCAGTTCCCGGGCGTCAACCACCAGCGTAGCCACTCCGGCGACGGCGCACTCAACCATCGCCAAACGGTCGTGCGCTGACACTTGCGGGGTGTCGCGGTGGGGTGGCCTGGCGTTGGGGGTCAGACGCAGCTCATCGAGCGCCATCATTTCCGCCACTTCCAGCCCACCGCGCAAATGCCCGATGTGCACCGGATCGAAGGTTCCACCCAACACGCCAATGCGCCGGGGTAACGCGTCGTTCAGCGGTGCCATCATTGGCGCGTCAAGGTCGGCCAATTCAAGCCGGCTCCTGACCGCGCAGCTGCCCATCACCGACCACAATGTACTTCTCGCAGGTCAAACCTTCGAGACCCACCGGGCCGCGGGCGTGCAGCTTATCAGTAGAAATGCCAATCTCCGCACCCAATCCGTATTCAAATCCATCGGCGAAGCAGGTTGGGGTGTTGAGCATCACCGAACTGGAGTCCACTTCGGCCATAAAACGCCGTGCGTCGCCCTGGTGTTCGGTCACGATCGAGTCGGTGTGATGGGAGCCGTAGTGATTGATGTGTTCAATCGCCTGGTCCAGCCCGTCGACAATACGGATCGACAAAATCGCGTCCAGGTACTCGGTGTGCCAGTCGTCTTCAGTGGCAGCCACCACGTCAATCAGCGCCTGCGTGCGCTCACAACCGCGCAGCTCGACACCTTTGGCACGAAACTCTTCGGCCATTGCCGGCAAGAACTGCGCCGCCACCGCCTGATCGACCAGCAAGGTTTCCATCGCCCCGCAAATGCCATAACGGTAGGTTTTGGCATTGAACGCAATACGCTGGGCTTTTGTCAGGTCCGCCTGGGCACTCACGTATACATGGCAGATGCCGTCCAGGTGCTTGATGACCGGAACACGGGCGTCACGGCTCACGCGCTCGATCAAGCCTTTGCCACCGCGCGGCACGATCACGTCCACATACTCGGGCATGGTGATCAATGCACCGACGGCGGCACGGTCCGTGACCTCAACCACTTGCACCACTGCCGGCGGCAGACCGGCTTCAGCCAGCCCTCGCTGGATACAGGCGGCAATCGCACGGTTGGAATGAATGGCCTCGGAGCCACCACGCAAAATAGTCGCGTTGCCCGACTTCAAGCACAGGCTCGCAGCATCGATGGTCACATTGGGGCGCGACTCATAAATAATGCCAACCACGCCCAGCGGCACGCGCATTTTGCCCACCTGAATGCCCGAAGGCCGGTAGCTCATGTCGCGAATCGCGCCGACCGGGTCCGGCAAGCTGGCCACCTGACGCAAACCGACGATCATGCCGTCGATGCGCGCAGGGGTCAGCGCCAGACGCTCCAACATCGCGGGCTCCAGACCATTGGCCCGCCCCGCCGCCAGATCCTGCTCGTTGGCAGCGGTGAGTTCGGGACGGGCAGCATCCAATGCAGCGGCAGCCGCCAGCAGGGCACGGTTTTTTTGCCCGGTGCTGGCACGGCCAATCACACGGGACGCTTGGCGAGCGGCGCGACCCAGGCGGGTCATGTAGTCAAGAACGGACTCAGTCATGGTCTCAATGGTCTTGGCAGGGAGGAAAGCGGCCGATTATAGCGGTCCCGCCGCCTCACGCACAGCGGTGGCAGGCGGATGGTCGAAATGGGCTGTAAATACACCGCGTTCAGCCTCGATTAAGCAGGTCTTGCTATGATCTGCCCCTTTTCAGCCATCCATTAATCGATCCGAAGATGCCCAACGTACTGCCGGATTCATTTTTTGACCGTGACGCCCAGCGCGTCGCCCGCCAACTGCTGGGCAAAGTCATCCGCCATCGAGTCAACGGGCTGTGGCTGAGCGCGCGCATTATCGAAACCGAAGCCTATTACTGCGTCGATAAGGGCAGCCACGCGTCATTGGGCTATACCGAAAAACGCAAAGCGCTGTTTATGGATGGCGGGCACATTTACATGTACTACGCTCGCGGCGGTGATTCGTTGAACTTCAGCGCCCACGGCCCCGGCAATGCGGTACTGATCAAGTCGGCGTACCCCTGGGTTGACGCGCTCTCAGGCCCTGAAAGCTTGGCGCAGATGCAACGCAACAATCCGGACACACACGGCAATCCGCGCCCCGCTGCCAGGCTCTGCGCCGGGCAAACGCTGCTGTGTAAAGCGTTGGGGCTGAAAGTGCGCGAATGGGATGCAAAATGTTTCGACCATGAACGTTTGCGGGTCGATGACGTCGCACAACAACCCTCGCAGATCATTCAAACCACGCGTTTGGGCATCCCTCACGGGCGTGACGAGCACCTGATGTACCGCTTTGTCGATGCCGACTATGCCGCGCACTGCACACGCAACCCGCTACGCCGCGGGCAGGTTGAGGGCCGGGACTATGTGACGCTGCAACACACCTGCACCGCCGATTAAATAACGATCAAAAGGAAGTTGAAACATGGGCCCATGGCTCGATAGCGTAACTGGCTGGCTAACAGCCAACCCGCAGTGGCTGGGCCTCGCGGTATTTATTGTGGCGTGCGTGGAGTGCCTGGCAATTGCCGGGATCATCGTGCCCGGCACCGTTTTGCTGTTTGCGATTGCCGTCATGGCCGGCAGCGGCGCCCTGTCATTGGGTGAAACCCTGTTATTGGGTTTTCTCGGCGGCCTGCTCGGTGATGTGGTGTCTTACGCACTGGGCAGACGCTTCCACCAAAACATTCGGCGATTACCGCTGTTACGCACCCATCCTCAATGGATGAACGGCGCCGAGAGCTACTTTCACAAGTACGGCATTGTCAGCTTGCTGATTGGCCGCTTTATCGGCCCGCTGCGCCCGATGCTGCCGATGGTGGCGGGCATGTGCGACATGCCCATCCCGCGCTTTATTGGTGTCAGCCTGCTGGCCGGCATGGGTTGGGCAGTGGCGTACTTGCTGCCCGGTTGGGCGACCGGGGCCGCCATCCGCCTGCCCTTGCCCGAAGGGTTCTGGCCGCAAGCCGCGGTGGTTGCTGTCGGCCTGGCCGCGCTGCTGGGCCTGAGCATCAATGCCAGCATCCGGCGCCAATCCGGGGCCACGGTGCTGATCGGTGCCCTGAGCCTGAGCCTGCTGCTGGCAGTGTTCGTCGGCTACCCCTACCTCAGCGCTCTGGACCGGGGCATCTCGGCACTGGTGCAAGAACATCGCAGCAGCGCGATGGACATGGCCGCGGTCCTGGTGACGCAAATTGGCAACTTCCGCACCCAGTTCCTGGCTGCCGCCGTGGTCTGCGTCATTTTGCTGGTGACCCGCCAATGGCGCGCCATGTTCTTTTTCGGTGGGGTCACGCTGTTTACGGCTGTGGCCAACACCACGACCAAACACTTCTTTGCACGGATGCGCCCAGACGTATTGGTCGACCCGCTCACCAGTTACAGCATGCCCAGCGGGCACAGTTCGGGGGCGTTTGCATTTTTTGTGGCGCTGGCGATTCTGGCCGGGCGCGAGCAACCGCAACGCATGCGCGTGACGTGGGTGTTGCTGGGGTGCCTGCTGGCGATCACGGTCGCCATGTCACGGGTTTACCTGGGCGCTCATTGGCCAACAGACATCATGGCCGGCGCATTACTGGCGATTACGGTCAATGCGTTTGCACTCGCCCTGAGCCAACGCTTTATGCCGCTCAGCCCGGTCCCGCAAAAAGTCTGGTGGGTGATTTTGCCCGCCTGCACCGCGCTGTACGGCTTTTTTATGCTCGGGCACCTGTCCAAAGAGCTGCTGCGCTACGCCTATTGATAGCCCAAAACGCAGCTCATTTTGCAGGAGCCACCGAGGTACGGGGCTGCGTTCAGGCGCAGCCTCTTATGCCCCGTCAGCCACGCCAAATCAGCGACGGTTCAATTAAGGGCCTCACCCTGCATCTCGTCGAGCAGCACTTGAATACCATCAAGGCGCTGCTGCGGGTCATCGACTTGCAGCAGTTGGAGCTTGTCCTCTTCGGCAAAAGGCAACAAATACGCCAGCTGATTGCCCAGTGACTGCTGCCCCGACACCTCGGTGTTCATCTCCAGAGCCGCCACCATGGGATGCTCTGCCAACGCTTTGAGTAACGCCAGCAGGTCTTGATCTTCGTCACCCAGCGGTTGCTCGGCAACTTCATCCAGCCATTCAATTTCGGCCAGCAATGACTGATTGGGTTGCGCCTGCGAGCTCAAGACCTGAAAGCGCCGCCCGCCTTCGACACGAATGCCCAGCAGCCCGTTGTCCTGCTGTTTGAAGTCTCGGATCAGTGCCTCGCACCCAATCAGGGCGATATCTTGCGGGGCGTCGCCCACTTCGCTGCCCTCAAGAATGCAGACCACGCCAAAGCCTGCACCCTGCTTCATGCAGCAGGCGATCATATCGAGGTAGCGCGCCTCAAAGATTTGCAGGTCCAGCACACACCCCGGAAACAGCACGGTATTGAGGGGAAACAACGGCAATGTCATGTCTACGTCCTTACACCATGAGGCTGACGGCCAGCGGTAAAAATACCGCCGTACCCACGCCCATTAAACTCATCGCCAACGCCGCAAAGGCGCCGCACTCTTCGCTTTCTTGCAAGGCCACCGATGTGCCCACCGCATGCGCCGTCATACCCAATGCCATGCCGCGCGCCTCGGTGCTGTGAACGCGTAACAGGCTCAGCAGGCTTGGGCCGACGATCGCACCGATGACCCCGGTAATCAGTACAAACACTGCCGCCAACGCCGCCACACCGCCAATTTGCTCTGCCACCAGCATGGCAATCGGTGAAGTGACCGACTTGGGCGCCAACGTCATCAGCACTCTGTGCTCCGTGCCGAACCAGGCGCCCAACAGCACCACGAGACCGGTCGCAAATACCCCGCCAATCACCAGCGTAGTAAAGATGGGCCAAAACAGTTGCCGGATTCGCCGCAGGTTCAAGTACAACGGCACCGCCAACGCTACCGTGGCAGGCCCCAGCAGAATGCTCAGAATGTCAGTGCTGTTGCGGTACTCGTCGTAGCTCAGGCCACAACTGAGCAACACGCCAATCACCAACAACATCGAGGCCAGCACGGGCTGTAGAAAGATCCAGCGGGTTTTCTCAAACGCTGCGAGCACCAGTTGATAAGCACCCAAAGTGATGCCGATACCAAACAGCGGGTGATGAATCACGGCGTACCAGGCACCTTGCCATTCCAGGGTCATGGCCGCTCCTCAGGGTGCTGATGACGTTTGAGCAAACGCTGCATCAACACACCGACGAAGGCCATCGAGATTAAAAGCGACAATACCAATGCCCCGGCAATGGCCCAAAAATCTGCCGCGATATCGCGCGCGTAAACCATCACCCCCACGGCGGGCGGCACTAACAGCAAGGGCAAGTAGCGCAGCAGACCACTGGCGGCTTGACTTAACGGCTCGGAGACTTCGCCGCGCACCATCAAAAATGCCAATAGCAGCAGCAACCCGATAATGGGGCCGGGCAAAACGGGGATGAACACATGATTGAGGGCGGTGCCGAGTAATTGAAACAGCACCAGCCAGGTCAGGCCGCGTAACAACATTTCACATCTCCAGCGATCTTTTTTGCGGCGCATTATAGGCACGCTCCCAACCCGCTGGCATGGCTAACGCCATGATCGGCCGGTGAATATCTCAGGATGTTTCATGTGGCCCTCTAGAGCGGCTTCCTTTGCTGCGGCATACTCGGTGGCCTAACTTTGCGGATCCTGCCATGCGCCCATTTGTCCCCCTCGCTTTGACCCTGCTGCTGACGGCCTGTGGCGACGGTGAATCGCTGTTGCCGCCGGACGCGCGCCTGCCCGATGGCGGGCGCTATCGCGGTGAAGTGGTCAATGGGTTGCTGCAAGGCCCGGGGCGCATCGACTACCCGAATGGCAGTTGGTACGCAGGTAATTTCAGCAATGGGGTGTTCCAGGGCCAGGGCGAATGGCACGCCAGCAATGGCGATGTGTACCGTGGCTCGTTTGAGCAAGGTTTATACAGCGGCCAGGGCAGCCTGATCACCCACGACAGCGATTACATGGGCGGCTTCAAGCAGGGCCGGCGCGAAGGTGAAGGCACGCTTAAAGAAGGCGGCATGAGTTATCGCGGCGAGTTCAAAGACGACCAGTTCTGGGGCAACGGCCACCTTGAACTCGATGACGGCAGCCAGTATGAGGGCCAGTTCGCGCGCGGCAAACCCCACGGCCAGGGCAAGCGCAGCGATGCCAGCGGTAATGAATTCACTGGCACGTTTGTGAACGGTCAACTTGAGGGCAGCGGCATTTTCAACAGTGCCGAAGGCGATCAGTACGAAGGCGAATTCAAAGACAACCAGCTCAATGGCAAAGGCCGCTACGAAAACGCAGACGGCGATGTGTGGATCGGCGAGTTCAAGGATGGCGCCCTCACTGGCAAAGGCGAGTTCATTGGCATCGACGCCAGTCATTATCGCGGCCAGTTCAGCGAGTGGCGCTTCAACGGCCCCGGCCATCTCAGCCTTGCGGACGGCAGCACCTACGTCGGGGACTTTGCCAACGACACCTATCAGGGCTACGGCACCTTGACGCTGAGCGACGGCTCGGTCGAAAAGGGCTACTGGATCAACGGCCTGCGGGTACGCGACGATAAAGGCAACCTGTTGCCCGACCCGCTGGAGCTGGGTTTACTCAACCAGGGCAAGCTACTGGACAAGGCCCTTAAAGCGGTGCCGCAGTCCACCCCGGCCATTGAGCTGTACAGCCTGGTACTGGGGGGCGACGGCAAGCAAAGCGTGTTTTTGCGTGAAGCCGACTACGTCAGCGACATGCTCGCCAGCCGTTTCGGCAGCCGCGGCCAGATCAGCCTGGTCAACCATCGCGATCACTTGATGGATCGCCCTATGGCCACCCGCGAAAACCTGCACCGCGCCGCCAAAACCCTGGCCGAGCGCTCCGGCCCCGAAGACCTGGTCTTCATTTACCTGACCAGCCACGGCACCCACGATCACGAACTGGTGCTGGACCAGCCGCGCCTTGAACTGGCCGATCTGCCCGCCGAAGATTTGGCAGCCGCTCTGGCCCCCCTCAAGCATCGCGACAAAATCATTGTGGTTTCCGCCTGCTACTCCGGCGGTTTCATACCGGCGCTCAAGGATGAAAGAACCTTGATCATGACCGCGTCCGAGGCCAACAAAGTGTCGTTTGGGTGTTCGGAAGAAGCCGACTTCACTTACTTCGGCAATGCCCTGTTTGCCCAAGCCCTGAACCAGACTGACGACCTGCAAAAAGCTTTCGCACTGGCCAGGCAGTACGTCGCCGAACGCGAAAAAACCGATAACTTCGAGCCTTCTGAGCCACAAATCTGGGCCCCTAAAGGTGTATTGAACCATTGGCAACGCTTGCGCGAGCACCAGGCCCGGCAGGCGCTGCACTAAACCGATTGAACAGCATGCACGCCCAGAGTGACTAAGCTGACTGTATTAAGGGAGAACTCGCATGTACCTGACGCCTAAGCACATCTTGCTTGCTGGTGCCACCGGTCTGACCGGTGAGCTTTTGCTCGACCGCTTACTTAACGAACCCACCATCGAACGCGTGCTCGCCCCCTCGCGCAAGCCATTGGCCGAACACCCGCACCTGGACAACCCGGTGGGTGAGCCTGCGGTGTTTTTGCCTCAGCTCAGCGGCCCGGTCGACGTGGCCTTCTGCTGTTTGGGCACCACGATCAAACAGGCAGGGTCGGAACAAGCGTTTCGCGCTGTGGATCACGACATGGTCGTGGAATTTGGCAAGCGTGCGCGGGAGATGGGTGCACGGCACTTGATCGTCGTCAGCGCCATCGGGGCCGACCCCAAATCTTCCGTGTTCTATACCCGGGTCAAAGGCGAGATGGAGCAATCTTTGCGCGCTCAAGGCTGGCCGCAACTGACCCTTGCACGCCCCTCGGTGCTGATTGGTGAGCGCGTGGAAGAGCGACCAGTGGAAAAAATTGCGGCCACTCTGTCCAAGCTGGTGCCCGGCAAATACCACGGTATTGAAGCCTGCGAGCTTGCCCGTGCTCTGTGGCGATTGGCACTGGAAGAAGACAACGGTGTGCGCGTGGTTGAGTCGGACGAGCTGAGAAAGTTGGGCAAGTAACCCCACTGGCTACAGCCCGCCGCTGGCCTGAAACCCGACGCCCAGAACGGTCAGCACCGACAGCGGCAACAACACCGTATCGAGCAACGCGCTGGCCGGCAGATCCAGCCCCGGGTAGCGCGGGGCTTGCGCGCCAAACCGGTCCAGCGCACAACAACCGCCCTGCATTGCATACCAATCCAGCCGCGTGCCCGCGTACACCACCGGCGCGCCCGGCTTGGCCGCGTCCAGCGTTCGAACGCTGGCGCAGCCCCCGATGTGCATCACCGCCAGCAAGGCCAGCAGCGCTTTACTCATCGCCGCCCACATGGTGCTCGCCCCAACGCGGGAGCATGTCCTGCGGGATGTTGAGCAGATTGAGAATCCGTGCCACTACAAAGTCGACCAAGTCATCGATGGTTTGCGGCTGGTGATAGAAACCCGGCGAGGCGGGCAAGATCACGGCGCCCATGTTCGACAGCTTGAGCATGTTCTCCAGATGGATGCTGGAGTACGGCGCCTCTCGCGGCACCAGAATCAACTGGCGCCGCTCTTTGAGGGTCACGTCCGCCGCACGCTCGACCAGGTTGTTGCAAGCCCCGGTGGCAATGGCCGACAGCGTGCCCGTGGAGCATGGCACCACCACCATCGCAGCAGGCGCGCCAGAGCCGGAAGCCACGGGCGACATCCAGTCTTCTTTGCCGTAGACGCGAATCTGCCCGGCAGCCGCGCCGGTGTATTCGGTCAGAAAGGTCTGCATGGCTTGTGGTTTAGGCGGCAGGTTGACGTCGGTTTCGGTCGCCATCACCAATTGCGCGGCCTTGGAGATCAAAAAATGCACTTCGCGGTCTTCGCGCACCAGGCAATCGAGCAGGCGCAACGCATATTGCATGCCCGAAGCGCCCGTCACGGCCAGCGTGATGCGTTCCGGGCCGTTCATCGCAATGCATCCGCTAATTTGCCGTGCAACCCGCCGAAACCGCCGTTGCTCATGATCACCACATGCGCGCCCGGTTTAACGTGGGTTTTGACGTCCGCAATGATCGCCTCCAGCGAATCGCACACCTGCGTGGACACGGGGCTGGATGCGACCGTGGCCGCCAGATCCCACCCCAGATTGGCCGGGGCATACCAGACCACGTGATCGGCTTGCACCACACTGCCCGGCAAACCGTCGCGGTGGGCGCCCAGTTTCATGGAGTTGGAGCGCGGCTCGATGACGGCGATGAGCGGTGCATCGCCAATGCGTTTGCGCAGGCCGTCCAGCGTGGTGGCAATGGCCGTTGGATGATGCGCAAAGTCGTCATACAGCGTGATGCCATTGACCTCGGCGACTTTTTCCATCCGCCGTTTCACACTTTTAAACGCACTCAAGCCTTCAATGGCCATGCTCGGCACCACGCCCACATGGCGCGCAGCGGCCAAGGTCGCCAAGGCGTTAGCGACGTTATGCTGCCCGGTCATGTCCCACTCGACGGTGCCTTGAACGGTGCCGTCAAACAGCACCTCAAAGCGCGAACCGTCGGCACTGAGTAAGCGCGCCTGCCATTGACCGCCCTCGCCCGTGGTTTGCACCGGCGTCCAGCACCCCATCTCGATGACCCGCTGCAACGCAGGCTCGGTGGTGGGGTGAATCACCAGTCCTTCACTCGGGATCGTGCGGACCAAGTGGTGAAATTGACGCTCAATCGAGGGGAGATCCGGGAAGATATCAGCGTGATCGAACTCAAGGTTGTTCAAAATCGCGGTACGTGGGCGGTAATGCACAAACTTTGAGCGTTTGTCGAAGAAGGCGCTGTCGTACTCATCGGCCTCGACCACAAAAAAAGGCGTGTCGCCCAAACGGGCCGAGACCGCAAAGTTTTGCGGTACGCCACCGATCAGGAAGCCCGGCGCCATGCCCGCGTGCTCAAGCACCCAGGCCAGCATGCTGCTGGTCGTGGTTTTGCCATGGGTCCCGGCCACGGCCAGCACCCAGCGACCTTGGAGTACGTGGTCAGCCAGCCACTGCGGGCCAGACACATAAGGCAGGCCCTTGTTCAGTACGTACTCGACCGCCGGATTGCCGCGCGACAGTGCGTTGCCAATGACCACCAGGTCAGGCGCGGGGTCGAGCTGGGCCGGGTCGTAACCTTGAGTCAACTCAATGCCTTGAGCTTGCAACTGGGTGCTCATTGGCGGGTAGACGTTCGCATCGGAGCCTGTGACGTGATGGCCCAGCTCTTTGGCCAATACCGCCAGCGAACCCATGAAAGTGCCGCAAATACCAAGAATATGAATGTGCATAGTCGACCTCGTAAATCATCGGCGAAGGGTAGCGTAGGGGGCTTTTTTTCGCACCTGATGATTCGGGGGCATTAGCCCCTGACCCTCACCCTGGCACTCTGATGCAGGGAGAGGGCAGGGTGAGGGCCGGCCTTAACGCTCGATCCCATGTTTGCGCAGCTTGCGATACAGCGTATTGCGGCTGACCCCCAGTTGCAGCGCGGTGTGGGTCATGTGCCAGCGATGCAATTGCAGCGCCATCAGCAAGGCCATTTTCTCGGCCTCTTCCAGCGGCTGCTCTGAAGGCGCAACCACTCCGACAGGCGCTATCCGCACGTTGGCCGGCAGATCCTGAAGTTTGATCTCGCCACCCTCACACAACGCCGCCAGGGTGCGCAGTACGTTGCGCATTTGCCGCACGTTGCCCGGCCAGGCAAAGTTCAGCAAGGCGTCTCGCGCCTCGTGCTGGATGACCAGCGGCTCCTGCCCTGCTTCTTCGGCCAGCAGAAAATCCAGCAACTGCGACTTGTCACTGCGATCACGCAAGGCCGGCAAGGTGATTTCCAGCCCGTTCAACCGGTAAAACAGGTCTTCGCGAAAACTGCCCTCGGCCACCCGCTCCAGCAGGTTACGGTGAGTCGCACTGATGATGCGCACGTTGACCGCTTGTGGCTCGCCGCCAATCGGCACCACCAAGCGGTCCTCCAGCACTCTTAACAGCCGCGTTTGCATGGCCAGTGGCATGTCGCCGATTTCGTCCAGAAACAAGGTGCCGCCATCAGCCTGCTGCAACTTGCCTTGCATCCCTTCTTTGCGCGCGCCCGTAAAGCTGCCACCGCGATAACCGAACAATTCGCTTTCAATCAGGCTTTCGGGGATCGCGGCGCAGTTGAGTGCTACGAACGACTGCCCAGCGCGCAAGCTGGCCTGGTGCACGGCCTTGGCAAAGGCTTCTTTACCCGAGCCGGTTTCGCCATTGATGAGCAACGGCACGTCGCGCTCAAACACCCGCAGGGCACGCCGAAAGTCGTTTTGCAACGCTTCATCGCCCAAACAAATACTGCTTGTTTGCACGCGCACCGGCTCAGGCTGAACACGAACAGGGGTCGGCACCGTGCGCGCCGGGCCACGCAATGCGGCAAATAAATAACGGCCGTCACGGGTGCACAATGGCCAACTGGCACTGGCTTGCGGGGTCGCACGGGCAAACAGCTCATCACCCGAACTGTCGAACAGGCCATCAATGTTGTGCCCCACCAGCCCGTCACGGGCTTTGCCCAGCAGGTTGAGTGCGCTTTGATTCACCGCGCAGATCACCCCGTCGCCATCAAACGCCAGCATGCCTTCGCTAAACAGCCCGAGTGACTGAGCTTGCAGATGAAAACGCAGCAGCCATTGGCCTTCAAAGTGATGCAGGAAGTAGCTGCTTTCGATGATTTTGGCGGAGAGATTGACCAGCGCCATCGTATGAAACTGGCTCTGGCGCGACACTTCATGGCGCGCCGAAGACACATCCAGCACCGCCAGCAACTCGCCCTGCGGGTCAAATACCGGGCTTGCCGAGCAGGTCAGGCCGGTATGACGGCCACGAAAGTGTTCGTCCTGATGGATGGTCAGCGCCTGGCGCTCAACCATGCAGGTGCCGATGCCATTGGTGCCTTCACGGGCCTCACTCCAGTCCGCCCCCAGCCACAAACCTGCGTGTTCAAACACTTTACGCTCGGCAGGCGCGGTCACGCAGTTAAGAATCACGCCCCGCGCATCGGTCAACAGCACCGCATGACCGGCCCCCGAAAGCTGTTGATGCAGGCTGTTCATTTCATGACCGGCAATGTGCAACACCTGTTGCAGGCGCTCGCGGCCTTCAAGAATGCGCCCATGTTCAAGCACCGTAGGGGCGATGTTTTGCGCGGGATCGAGGTGGTAATCCTCCAGGCAGCGTTGCCAGGAGCGAACGATTGACGGGTCGCATCCTTGAGGATGGCCCTGGGTGACGTCGATGACTTGTCGGGCGTGCCGACTGATATCTGCACTGCGCATTTTTATTGTTCTCCGCTCTGTCTCGGCGGTCTTAGCGTGCACGGGGAAAATGACCCGCGAGCAACCACTCAGAACCAGTCCAAACCGAGCCATCAGCATCCTCTTGCACTGCTGGCATTGCAATCGTCATCTGACTGACTGGTCATACGCTGTACCGCTTTTGGCACAAAGTGTCACTACCACTGTGTCGACTGTGACACATCGTTTCGCTGACGCCCATCGCTCACACGCCTGAAAGCCCCGTTTTAGAGCGCTCATAACTATTTGGCCCGACCTTTGCTCCTGCTTGGGGCAACGCCACCGCGCGTCCTCCCATAAGCACAATAAAGCCAGGAGACATTCACCATGCGTTACGCACAACCCGGTACTGAAGGCTCGATCGTCTCGTTCAAGAGCCAATACGGTAACTACATCGGCGGCGAATTCGTGGCGCCGGTCAACGGCCAATACTTCACCAACACCTCGCCGGTCAACGGCAAGCCCATCGCTCAATTTCCGCGTTCGACGGCCCAAGACATCGAAAAAGCCCTCGACGCAGCTCACGCCGCCGCCGATGCCTGGGGTGCAACCTCAGTGCAGGCGCGCTCGCTGGTGCTGCTGAAAATCGCTGATCGCATCGAACAAAACCTTGAACTGCTGGCCGTGACCGAAACGTGGGACAACGGCAAAGCCGTGCGCGAAACCCTGAACGCCGACGTGCCATTGGCCGCCGATCACTTCCGTTACTACGCCGGTTGCATCCGCGCTCAGGAAGGCAGCACCGCCGAAATTGACGGCAACACGGTTGCGTATCACATCCACGAACCGCTGGGCGTGGTCGGTCAAATCATCCCGTGGAACTTCCCGCTGCTGATGGCCGCCTGGAAACTCGCGCCAGCGCTGGCGGCAGGTAACTGCATCGTGCTCAAACCGGCCGAACAAACGCCGTTGAGCATCACGGTGCTGATGGAGTTAATCGGCGATCTGCTGCCACCGGGCG
Organism: Pseudomonas sp. TWR3-1-1; assembly: GCF_049896545.1. NCBI lineage: Bacteria > Pseudomonadati > Pseudomonadota > Gammaproteobacteria > Pseudomonadales > Pseudomonadaceae > Pseudomonas > Pseudomonas sp. TWR3-1-1. The sequence continues at coordinate 109,895 of NZ_JAFCUO010000001.1, read as the reverse complement.
TGCTGAACGTGGTGCAAGGCTTCGGCAAAGAAGCAGGCGAAGCCCTGGCGACCAGCAAGCGCATTGCCAAAATCGCCTTCACCGGCTCAACCCCGGTCGGCTCGCACATCATGAAATGTGCCGCTGAGAACATCATTCCCTCCACCGTGGAGCTGGGCGGCAAGTCGCCCAACATCTTCTTCGCCGACATCATGCAAGCCGAACCAAGCTTCATTGAGAAAGCCGCTGAGGGCTTGGTGCTGGCGTTCTTCAACCAGGGCGAAGTCTGCACTTGCCCCTCGCGCGCGCTGATTCAGGAATCGATCTACGACGATTTCATGAAAGTGGTGATGAAGAAGGTGGAGTCGATCAAACGTGGCGACCCGCTGGACACCGACACGATGGTCGGTGCTCAGGCCTCCGAGCAGCAGTTCGACAAGATCCTGTCCTACCTGGAAATTGCCAAGGCAGAAGGTGCGCAGCTGCTGACGGGCGGCCAAGTGGCCAAGCTCGAAGGCGACCTGGCAACCGGCTATTACATCCAGCCGACGCTGCTCAAGGGCACCAACAAAATGCGCGTGTTCCAGGAAGAAATCTTTGGCCCGGTGGTCAGCATCACCACGTTCAAGGACGAAGCCGAAGCGCTGGCCATCGCCAATGACACTGAATTCGGTCTGGGTGCCGGTTTGTGGACCCGCGACATCAACCGCGCTTACCGCATGGGCCGCGCAATCAAGGCCGGTCGGGTGTGGACCAACTGCTATCACCTGTACCCCGCACACGCGGCGTTCGGCGGCTACAAAAAGTCCGGTGTCGGCCGTGAAACCCACAAGATGATGCTCGATCACTATCAGCAGACCAAAAACCTACTGGTCAGCTACGACATCAACCCGCTGGGTTTCTTCTAAAAAACGCCCCCGCTGGCTGCGATCTTTGATCCTTTAAAGATCGCAGCCTGCGTCAGCTACAGGTCTACACCGCTCTACCTCAGGGCCTATGGCCCGGCTCTTGCTTTACACCCTGTCAAATTCCTAACTATAAAAGAACAGGTGAAATCACATGCCTAGCGAACCGAATGCCGCTACTGCGGCCCCCTCTTCGGTCGACTTTGAAAAAGTCGGCTCCGATTACTTTCAACAACGTGAACTGAAAAAAGGCGCCGCCGGTTGGGTCCTGCTGGTAGGGCTGGGCGTTGCTTATGTGATTTCCGGTGACTACGCCGGGTGGAACTTCGGGCTGGCTCAAGGCGGCTGGGGCGGAATGTTTCTCGCAACCTTGCTGATGGCCACCATGTACCTGTGCATGTGCTTCTCGCTGGCCGAATTGTCCTCGATGATCCCGACAGCGGGCGGCGGCTATGGCTTTGCCCGCAGCGCCTTTGGCCCCTGGGGCGGTTTTTTGACCGGCACCGCGATCCTGATCGAATACGCCATCGCCCCCGCCGCCATCGCTGTGTTTATCGGCGCGTACTGCGAGTCGTTATTCGGGATTGGTGGCTGGATGATCTACCTGGCGTTCTACATCATCTTTATCGGCATCCACATTTTCGGTGTCGGTGAAGCCCTTAAATTGATGTTCATCATCACCGCCGTGGCCGCCATTGCCTTGGGCGTGTTTTTAGTCGCCATGGTGCCGCACTTCAACGTCGCCAACCTGCTGGACATCCCGGTGAGCAACGCCAAGGGCGCCAGCCCGTTCCTGCCGTTCGGCTATGTCGGCGTGTGGGCGGCCATTCCTTATGCCATTTGGTTTTTCCTCGCCGTAGAGGGCGTGCCGTTGGCCGCCGAAGAAACCAAAAACCCCAAGCGGGACCTGCCGCGCGGTTTGATTGGCGCCATGCTGGTGCTCGTGACCTTCGCCCTGCTGATCTTGGTGATTGGCCCCGGCGGCGCGGGGGCGCATCACTTGATGGCCTCGGGTAACCCGTTGGTGGAAGCGCTGAGCAAAGCGTATGGCGGCTCCACCTGGATGGGCGGCTTCGTCAATCTGGTCGGATTGGCCGGTTTGATCGCCAGCTTCTTCTCGATCATTTATGCCTACTCGCGTCAGATATTCGCTCTGTCTCGCGCAGGTTATTTGCCTCGCAAGCTGTCCGAAACCAACAAGAGCAAAGCGCCGGTACTGGCGTTGATCATCCCCGGCATCATCGGTTTTGGGCTGTCGCTGACCGGGCAAGGTGACTTGCTGATTCTGGTGGCGGTGTTTGGTGCGACCATTTCCTACGTACTGATGATGGCCGCGCACATCACCCTGCGCATTCGTCGCCCCAAAATGGAGCGTCCATATCGCACACCGGGCGGTATTTTCACCTCTGGCATCGCCTTGGTGCTCGCCTGCGTCGCGGTCGTGGCCGGTTTCCTGGTCGACCCGCGGGTGGTGATTGGTGCGGCAGTGATCTATGGAGTATTAATTGCTTACTTTGCTTTCTACAGTCGGCATCACTTGGTAGCCGGTACGCCTGAAGAAGAATTTGCGGCGATTCAACACGCCGAACAAACCTTGCACTGATCGCTGAGAATCCCGCCAGACGCCCTGCGTCTGGCGTCAAGGAGCACCCTGTATGGCAACGTTTTCTCACGCGGTGGGCACTCAGACTTACCGTTTCGACAGCCTCAAAGAGGTGATGGCCAAAGCCAGCCCCGCACGCTCCGGGGACTTTTTGGCCGGTGTAGCCGCGCACAACGATGGCGAACGTGTGGCCGCGCAAATGGCGCTGGCTGACATCCCGCTCTCGCACTTCCTGCAAGAAGCGCTGATTCCTTACGAGGCCGATGAAGTCACGCGCCTGATCATCGACAGCCATGACGCTCAGGCGTTTGCCGCCGTCAGCCACCTGACCGTGGGGGGCTTTCGTGACTGGCTGCTCAGTGATGCCGCCGATGAACACAGCTTGCGCGCCCTGGCTCCAGGGCTTACGCCTGAAATGGCAGCCGCCGTGTCAAAAATCATGCGCGTGCAAGACCTGATTCTGGTGGCGCAAAAAATCCGTGTGGTCACGCAGTTTCGCGGCACCGTTGGTCTGCGTGGGCGACTGTCAACGCGCCTGCAACCCAACCATCCCACCGATGACCCGGCCGGGATTGCCGCGAGCATTCTCGACGGCCTGCTCTACGGCAACGGCGACGCCATGATTGGCATCAACCCGGCCACTGACAGCATTGCCTCGATCTGCGATTTGCTGAACATGCTCGACGCGATCATTCAGCGCTATGAGATCCCCACGCAATCGTGCGTGCTGACCCACGTCACAACCTCAATTGAAGCGATCAATCGCGGGGTGCCGTTGGACCTGGTGTTTCAGTCAATTGCGGGCACTGAAGCGGCAAACGCCAGTTTCGGGATTAATCTGAATGTATTGCAAGAAGGTTACGACGCCGGTTTAAGCCTCAATCGCGGCACACTGGGCAACAACTTGATGTATTTCGAGACAGGCCAAGGCAGTGCGTTGTCGGCTAACGCGCACTTTGGTGTCGATCAGCAAACCTGTGAGACCCGCGCCTATGCGGTGGCTCGGCATTTCAAGCCGTTTTTGGTCAACACCGTGGTCGGTTTTATTGGCCCCGAGTATCTGTACAACGGCAAACAGATCATCCGCGCCGGGCTTGAAGACCATTTTTGCGGCAAGTTACTGGGGGTGCCGATGGGCTGCGACATCTGCTACACCAACCACGCCGAAGCCGATCAGGACGACATGGACACCTTGCTGACGTTACTCGGCGTGGCCGGGATCAACTTCATCATGGGCATTCCGGGGTCGGACGACATCATGCTCAATTACCAGACCACGTCCTTTCACGATGCGTTATATGCGCGCAAAACCTTGGGCCTTAAACCCGCACCCGAGTTTGAACAGTGGTTGAGCAAGGTCGGCATTTTTACCCAAAACGACGGTCGCATTGAATTTGGTCATCAACTACCGCCGCTGTTTCGTCAGGCGCTGACCCACTTGGGAGGACGTTGAACATGGCCCATACCCCGACCGACAGCCACAACCCATGGCTGCAACTGCGCACACTGACCCCGGCGCGCATTGCGCTGGGCCGCACCGGTACCAGTTTGCCGACCCATGCGCAGCTGGACTTTCAATTCGCCCATGCGCAGGCACGCGATGCGGTGCATCTGCCCTTTGATCACGCCGCCTTGAGCGCACAACTTCACGAGCGTGGCCGTGACAGCTTGTTGCTGCACAGCGCCGCCGCTGATCGCCACAGCTACCTGCAACGCCCTGATCTTGGCCGACAGTTACACGCAGACTCGGCACAGCACTTGCGCGAATATGCACAGGCCCACCCCGGTGGGGTCGATGTGGCCGTGGTCGTGGCCGATGGTTTGTCGGCGCTGGCGGTTCATCGTCATACCGTGCCCTTTTTGGCGCGCATGCAAGAGCACATCGCCGCTGAGGGCTGGTCGCTGTCGCCAGTGATGCTGGTGGAGCAAGGCCGCGTCGCGGTCGCCGATGAAATTGGTGAGCTGCTCGGGGCAAAAATGGTGGTGATGCTGATTGGCGAGCGGCCCGGCCTGAGTTCACCCGACAGCCTGGGACTGTATTTCACCTATGCGCCCAAAGTGGGGCTGACCGATGCCTTTCGCAACTGTATTTCCAACGTGCGGCTTGAGGGATTGAGCTATGGCATGGCCGCCCATCGGCTGGCGTACTTGATGCGCGAGGCCTGCCGTCGACAATTGTCGGGGGTCAATCTCAAAGACGAAGCCCAGGTGCAGACGCTGGACGCAGGCGCTCCCCACGAAAACTTCCTGCTCAAGGGCGAGTAAAAACACGTAACCGCTGCAAAGGGACGGCATGTATTACCATGACGACCGTCACATGCTGGGGTGATGACGGATCGGCATTCATCAATACATGCTTCGCTACAAACTCTGGAAGCAGAATTTGCGTCAATCCGTATAATCCTCTCCGTTCAAAATGTACGAAAACACTACATACGCTGTAGTTAACTGCCTTTTTCCCCGCACAGACCTGCTGAGCCGGGTCATCCACACAGGTGCTTTACATGGATTTCAACCCGGTCGACATTATCTTGCACCTCGATGTGTACCTCGACATGCTGGTAAACAATTACGGGCCGTGGATCTACGCCATCCTGTTCCTGGTGATCTTTTGCGAAACCGGCCTGGTGGTCATGCCGTTCTTGCCCGGTGATTCACTGCTGTTCATCGCAGGCGCTGTAGCAGCCGGTGGCGGTATGGACCCGGTGTTATTGGGCGGTTTGCTGATGCTGGCAGCGATCATGGGTGACAGCACCAACTACGTGATAGGACGAACGGTCGGCGAGCGGTTATTCAGCAATCCTGACTCGAAAATTTTCCGCCGCGATTACCTGCAAAAAACCCATGACTTCTACGAACGTCATGGCGGCAAAACAGTGACCATGGCGCGTTTTCTGCCGATTTTCCGTACCTTCGCGCCGTTTGTCGCAGGCGTGGCACGCATGTTTTACCCGCGCTTCTTTATGTTCAGCGTATTCGGCACCGTACTGTGGGTCGGCGGTCTGGTGACCTTGGGTTACTTCTTCGGCAACGTGCCGTTCATCAAGAAGAACCTGTCGTTGCTGGTGGTGGGCATCATTCTGCTATCGCTGATACCGATGATTATTGGTGTGGTTCGCAGCCGCTTCGGTCGCAGCCCCTCTAAAGCCTGAACGAGATAAACCGACATGTGGTCACTGAGCGAATGGAGACGCCAGAGGATTCTTGCCCAGCACCCGGTAGCGCCCGATACGTGGCATGACGTACGCCAGCGACTGAGCATCCTCGATGGTCTGGATGACGAACAAGACCGCTGGCTACGCGAACACAGCGTGCTGTTTTTGCAAGACAAGCACCTGACGCCGATGCCCGGCGTAGAACTGAGCGATGAAAGCCGGTTGCTGCTGGCGGCTCAGGCGCAATTGCCGTTGCTGAATCTGGGCGATCTGGACTGGTATGAAGGCTTTCACGAGATCGTGCTCTACCCCGACGACTTCGTCAGTCCGCAGCGTCATCTCGACGCCAGTGGTGTCGAGCACGAATGGGAAGGTCATCACAGTGGTGAAGCGTGGCAACACGGACCGGTCGTGTTGGCTTGGCCCGGCGTGTTGGCGGGTGGCGGCTGGGATGCCAGCAACCTGGTGATCCACGAATTGGCGCACAAGCTCGACATGCTCAACGGTGCAGCTAATGGCATGCCGCCGCTGCATCCTGGCATGAGCGTCAGCGACTGGTCTCACGCCATGCAACAGGCGTACGACCACCTCAACCACTACCTCGACCACCATAACCCCGATCACGCGCCCATCGACCCGTATGCGGGCGAGAACCCGGCGGAGTTTTTTGCAGTTATCAGTGAATACTTTTTCACGGCGCCGGACCTGCTCCACCATGCCTATGCGCAGGTGTATCAGCAGCTTTGCCTGTTTTACCGCCAAGATCCGCTGGCCCGCCTGCAAAAACTACAAAGCGAACACCCCCAATACCGTGCACCGCACTGATCGCCCAAGCGTGACGTCGTTGCAGGAATACGCCTATAATCGCCGCCACTTTTTGGCCAAATCGGCCAAGTAAACTGGCCTACTAACGGGGGCACCGCCCAATGAGCTACAGCAAAATTCCGGCTGGCAAAGACCTGCCGAATGACATCTACGTCGCTATCGAGATTCCGGCTAACCACGCGCCGATCAAATATGAAATCGACAAAGACAGCGATTGCCTGTTCGTTGACCGCTTCATGGCCACCCCGATGTTCTACCCGGCCAACTATGGTTTCATCCCCAACACCCTGGCTGACGACGGTGATCCCCTCGACGTGCTGGTCGTGACCCCTTACCCCGTTGCACCGGGTTCGGTTATCCGCGCGCGTCCAGTGGGCATTCTGCACATGACTGACGACGGCGGCGGCGATGCCAAAGTAGTAGCAGTGCCTCACGACAAACTGTCCCAGCTGTACGTAGACGTCAAAGAGTACACCGACCTGCCACCCCTGCTGATTCAGCAGATCCAGCACTTCTTCGAGAACTACAAAGATCTCGAAAAAGGCAAATGGGTGAAAATCGAAGGTTGGGGCGACGCAGAAGCCGCCCGCACCGAGATCACCAAGTCGGTTGCCGCCTACAAAGGCTAAATGTGGGTTAACGGGCTTCGGCAAGTTCCTACATTAAAAACCCCGGTCTTCCGGGGTTTTTTTATGCCTGCATAAACGCAAGGAAACAGCCTGTTCACACCCACCAAATAAGCCACACAGCAAGTGTAGGAAATGACCCTGTAATAGCGGGATGAGTCTTTTTTTTAGCGCGTTTTTTGAACGTTTAGTTTATTTAAACAGTGATCTCTTCTCCGTAAACTCCGCCAGCATGAATACATCCGGTGATCGTCTAAGACTCCTTTTAAGGGAGTGCCATTTATCTGCTTCGGACTTCGCTGCCAATCGGCGCGTTACGCCGCAGCACGTCAACAACTGGTTCAAGCGGGGTATCCCGATGGCTCGCCTGGACGAAATCGCAGAGCTCTTATGTGTTAACAGCCGATGGCTGCGCACGGGTGAAGGGGTTAAACATCCAAAGGTACCGATCTCCAACCATACGACGTGTTTACCCGCCGGCGAGGTGGGTTATGCCCCCAACCAAAACACTGCACTGATCGCTGATAAAAACGACATCCATATTCCGTTTTACAACGAAGTGCTCAGTCCATGCGGGACAAAAAAAAACCGCGTCGTTGAAATTCCGGACAACCGCGTTCGCCTCGACTGCTCGATCCTGCATGCCGCAGACGTCAGCGCCGAGAACGCCATTTGCGTGCCCATGATCGGCCACAGCATGTCGCACAAGATTCAGAGCGGCTCGACGATTGCTATCGACCGCAGCTTGACCCACATCGTGGACGGCGAAATTTACGCCCTGGAACAGGACGGCATGCTGCGGATCAAATACGTCTACCGCCAGCCCAAAGACGGTTTGCGTTTGCGTAGCCACAATGCCAAGGAATACCCGGACGAAGTATTCAGTGCTGAACACATCCGAACTTTGGACATTCGTATTTTGGGCTGGGTTTTTTGGTGGTCCACACTCAACACGCGCAGGCCAGCCGTGCCGAGCCTGTTAAATGAATAAACAAAGAACCTGCGCCCAGACACATCGCGCGCAGGTTTTAGCTAGGAAACATCACCCACTTTAAGTATGCTGCGCGGCACACTGACATGCCGTTCGTGGTGATTGAATGGCGTGCACGACCAGGCAAGCAAACAGCACCTGCGTCCCACACTCTTAAGCATGCGCTGAGTGTCCAAATTGAAGGTGGGTACGGTTTACCAAAAATAAACCAAATCCACCCCCGAGAAGCCGGCCACAAGCCGGCTTTTTAATTGTCCGAAATAAACCTATCTCATCCGAGAACCCACCTGATAGCCTAGCTAATCCAGGGGTTTCAGGCATTCCCCTGTCCGATGGCGTCCAACGCCATTTGACCTCATCCGACGATGAAGTGGGGGGACAGGTGGGGGGACAAAAGGGACGACAGGGGAAATCCAATGGGTAAGCTGAATCCGAAACAAGTCGAAAACCTGACCGAACCTGGCACCTATGAAGATGGTGATGGCCTTCGGTTGGAAGTCAAACCTAGCGGAAGTAAATCCTGGACACTTCGCTTCCAACTGGCGGGTCGCCGAAGAGAGATGGGCTTGGGCTCATTCCCTGAAGTGAGCCTCAAGAAGGCGAGACAAGACGCCAGCACCAAACGCACCCAATTGAGCGACGGTGTAGATCCTTTAGCCGCTCGCGACATCGAACGCGCGGCCCAACGTGAAGCACAACGAACTAGCGAAGCGAAACAGCTGAAGTTCGAGACTCTCGCGAAGGAATACTGCGAGGCACACGGAGGCACCTGGTCAGATAAGTGGCGTAAAGGCTGGCTACGGAAGCTGGAGCTGTATGCGTTTGACCATATCGGCAAGCTGTCAGCCGAGGAGATCGGTACCCCTCAGGTGCTCAAGGTACTGCAACCGATCTGGGTCACCAAGACCAGAACTGCCGACGAGGTACGTGGGCAGATTGAACAGGTCCTGGACGCTGCCAAGTCACGTAACCTGCGGGAAGGAGAGAATCCTGCTCGGTGGCGTGGTCACTTAGACAATCTGTTGAGTCGTGCTGAAAAGAAGAAGGCTCGGAAACGCGAGCACTTTGAAGCATTGCGGTGGCAGGACGTGCCAGCCCTGATGAGCAAACTCAAAGCAGACAACACACCGGCGTCCTTTGCCGCTCAGCTGCTAATCATGACCAGCGCACGCGCCCACATGGTGAGGTTTGCTCAATGGGAAGAGTTTGATTTGGAGGCTCGTACTTGGTCGCTGCCAGATGAGCGAATGAAGATGCGAGTAGCTTTTGTAATCCCGCTTGCTGAAGAAGTCGTCACGATGGTGAAGAGCCTTGAGCGTGGAGAGAGCCATTTTCTATTTCCAGGTCAGGGCAAGTCAGGCGTCATGCACGCAAACGCGATACGAACACTCCTACACGACCTGGAGTACAAGCACATAACCCGACACGGCTTTCGCTCATCATTCAGAGACTGGGCCGGGGAATGCACCCACTATCCCCGCGAGGTTTGCGAGATGGCGCTGGCGCATGACGAACGCGATCAAACTGAAGGTGCCTATTCGCGTACGGACTTTCTCGATAAACGCCGGTTGCTCATGAAAGATTGGGCACTGTACGTATACTCCACCGACGAGTCCTCAACCTCATAAAACTAATCCAGGAATGGCATTGTGTTCAAATCGAATCAAATTGATCAACAAGGCATAGATCCCCCGATCCAAAAGCCCCCCATGACCCACCCTTTGGACACGATTGATAATACTTTAAAGTCTCTGCAGACCAACATCAGCTTGGCACTCAGAGCCATATTAAAAAAACAATGGCCAAAAGAGCTTCATAGCTCAATCAAAAGAGAGATCAACCAGCATCTCAGAACTAAAGAAATTTATTGGCCAGACATACAACAATGCTGGACTCATCCTGACACAGAGGAAAAGCACAGCGAACTGAAATTATATTTCTTTTATGCCACGTTGCATTATCTTTCCGCAGTAAAGCATTTGAAAAACCAAAATCACCTTTCTGCACATATTAGCTTAGCGCACGCTGCTCACTGCATAGGCTTTCTAGATGGCTACGAACGGCGTAAAGGGGTGCATGAGATTAGGCAGAAACGGGCAAGCAAGGGAGGTAAAGAAAAAGCATCGAAAAAAGCGGCAATCAAAGAGTGCTTTCCAGAACTATTAAAAAACCGTCCCAAAGAGGGCTGGGGGAGTGAAAATGAAACCATTCATTACATCCTAAAAAGTAACGAATTTAAAAGTATCACCTCGCTATACAATATCAATTTCTCAAAAGACACACTATATGAATTACTAGCCGAGGAAATTTTGACCCCTGAAAATCAGAAAATCTACACAAAACATCTTAAAAAATAGATTAATTAATAAAAAAGCCGAGGGTAGACCTTGGCTAAATCCACCCACAGATAAACCTTAAAACTCTACAATCGAAGCATTTCTAACTTCAGAGAATGACACTAAATCTTGCAACGCCATTTCATCCAAACAAGCATCTAAACGCTTTTTGCTTCTAAGCGTGCGGGGACCATACTGCATAATTGTATTTCTTTTGACCCAGCTATATCCTTCAACTCTTTTTTGCCTTAGCCATTTCTCAAGCTGGATAACATCCAGCTCTACCTCGGAAGCAGGCATAAACAAATGAAAAAACTCATCCGAACACCACAGACACAAATCAACTGAAAACACCAAGGCCTCTAAACTTATACCTCCTTCATTCGCCTCAAAAACATGGAATAATGCCGCCACTCTTGCGATATTATCTGCCAACTTTGAAGCCAAATCCGCCGCTTTATCAAATCTACCATTCTCCGCAATCCCAGATTCAATCTCATTAAAAACCTCCACCCACAACTTACTAGCGGCGGGAGAAAAAACAATTTCAGCACGCTCTTTACAAGGATCACTTAGGAGATCCAAATTACACTTCAATAGTTGCTCTATGCGCTCCGCATAACGATGTATATGCTCATAAGAAAGCGTGGTGTCATCCAACAGTCTTTTGCCTCGGGTGGAGCTTGGATGACACACCAAAAAACGAGCCCATAACCCTGAGCCTCGCGCATCATCCCCCCGAGCCTTCATATACGCTTTAAAAGCAACCGGCTGAGTCATCACTGAAAATGTTAACCTCGCCCCATACAACTGATAACTCTCCGCAACTTTCCGATCGACAACTATAGGATCCCCACTCCACATGGCGTTTTGTTTTGGCAAGTCATTAAAAGCACGCCCCTTCAACCCCCCCTCACTGGAGATGATACCGGCAGTGGAGAGATTTTCATAAAGCCCACAAAACAGCGCCTCTGAAGTAGAGTCATCGTAAAGCATCTTAAACTGTCGAGGCCTGGCTGGGCGATCCTTAGTGTGCTTCATTAGCTCAAGCTCTACCTCTGCAGTGCTCTCTTGCTTACAGCAGAGCGACTTAATTTTCTTCTCAATTTCTTTATTCTTGATCAGCCATATTTTTTCCTTCACCTTCCACTCACTCAGTTGCTCCTGCCAAATACTCTCCTGCTTTTTCTGAAACAATCTAATAGGCGCTAAAAACTTCTCTGCCGTAAAGGATTTTCTCTCACCAGATTCGGCAACAGTTAATAACAGCAGGGAAATAGGAACGCGCTGGCCATTCGGCTTTCGAACGTCAAACAATCCTTGGATCGAAACAGATAGCGCAGTCATCAGACCAAACATAAGTAGTGGTCGTGGTGCTTTCGTATTCCTCTCCAATTCGTCTAATACGGCATTAACAAGAGGGAATGGCGAGAGCCTTGGAAAGTCCGCATTAATTCGTGGTAGACACGACCTCTCAATCCGAAGCATTATTTAAGGCCTTCTTTACGAAAACTTACTGTGACACGACTGTCAATGAATGCGCAGATATCCGACTCTATCCACCCAATAGCGCCCCGATCAGCACAAACGGAAAGGCGCAAGGGCAATGGAAAATCTTTGTCATAACGAGGGGACGCTGGGTTCATCCAATCATAAATCGTAGACCGTGATATACCGAGTCGCTCAGTGACTCGGCCAATACGAAGTACAGCCCCTTTAGGATCTGCATGCAAAGCTGGGCTAACACGGCCTTTATCATTTGTCATTTCACTATTCCTCTTGTGTTAAAGATTGAGCGAAAGGATACGAAGTACTGACCGCATTAGCAGGGACGGTGCTTAAATTTATTGATATTTATTCAAGCACCCATATTGACTTCAGCGAAATCATGGAGATTTAATTCTTGCGAAGGGACGTTCTCGATATAACTCATATCCCTAGATGTACTCCCTACTCAGAGCTGTCTCGGTTCGAATCGGCCGAAAACACAGAGAAATGACGTAGCTGAAGGTGAAAAAGCGGCTATTTTGGCTACGAATAGCAGGAATAGCCGCCATTAACACGATGAACGCCAGATTCTGAGTACTGAAAGCCGCTCCAGTCTCGCCCTCGTCGAATCTCAGCCATCACCGAGCCGACTTGGCATCCAATTGCTCGCACGCCAGGTAGGCACCGGTTCCTTGGCGTCTCTCGTTTTGCCGCTTCTGGTATGCCCATTGATAGCGGCGTATTCATCCCAACCTTTCACAATATATTTCTATGAGCTTTTCTTAACACCGGCTCCCCCCAAATCCGTGCTGACCATCTACATAGCTCTTGGTCGCTGCCTTACACAGGTAACTAGAGCGATACATAAACCGATCATGTCCAAAATAATCTTGTCGAGTTAGACGAAAGGTCGCCTTCTTGGGTATATGCACTGTACGCCTTACGTCATCGACCGGTAACCGAAGTGCACGTGCCCAAGCCATCTGCAGCCGCCTGTGCATATTTATGCATTCAGACTCGATGGAGCCTAGAGAGCGGTAAGCGTGCCCATTGAGAAATACGATACAGTGATAATGAGGTCGACCTCGCCCCCCAACCTCTCTTACCCAAAAATATCTAACACAAGTATCGTGGGCTGCGCGATTGCGTTTACGTGCACACTTTCGACTATTCTCAATCTGAGCATCAAAGGACGACTTGAAGCGATGCAGCACCTTATTGGTCATTGCATCATCGGGTAAGGTTTGGCCGAAAGGGAGTCTTAGGTCAAACCTGAATGCAAATACACGGGAGTAATCTGCGAGGGCGTGATGTAGGGTCTGATATAACTTCTCCAAACACTCCTCAATGAATGGCCCTTTATTCACCATGAGTTGATAGCAATCGTAAGTATCTTCGTACCAATAGTGCAGGTTCGGGTTATCTGGCAAGCGTTTAGGTTGAGAAGTATTCATTTCAGGTATGCCTGGTTGATTAGGTCATATCTGAAGACAGTCCTATTATTTTTAACTCAGTATAATTTCTATGCCGTCACAAGGAGCACCTTACTGAGCTAGACTTATGAGCCACCATTAACTCCTTACTCAGATATAACGATAGATCAGCTATCGATAGACTAGGAAGGATACATAAGCAGAGAGCAATAGGCATAGTACTGTTTTCCCGAGGCGACACTCCTTCGACGCAACGGGGAATATATGGATTAAACCTCGGCAGCACCGGCATTTATAGCGTAATCAGCCTCAATATTTACTCTGTGAAATTATCATTACACTTCGCCATCGTTAAGCTACGATTCTCGACGGTAATATTCCCCGAGTTGCTAGCGTCAACGCCAGCACTCGGGGAAGAGCCGTTCACATGGGCCAGCTACTAAAACCGTAGCCCGACTAAACCCTGTCACAGATTAGCCTTCAGATGCCGATATAATTCGACCCTCGCTCATACCCTCCATTTTTTAACCTAACGCAGGATGACAGTCCTTGGGTATGGGCGATCCAGTATCCTGTTCCAAGAAAATGAAGACACTTGATCAGGCCTCAGTTTCAATTCACATTCCTCTACAGTGCCTACTTTAGATGAGTTCCAAGCCACTTATAAAACCTCCATTCGAAAGATTTTCAGCCCTATATCACTGCTTTGACATCAACACTACGAAGGTTCACGTCATGTCATTGCAGTGCCCTCGCTGTCATTCACCCAAAATTGCTTTCTTTCATCAGGCCATGAAAATTGCAGCGGCCATCGGCACCGTGGGCGGCGTCGCCCGTGGCGTCAGTGCCGCCCTGACCGGAGGTCAAGTTGGCGCCACCGTTGGCGCTATGGCCGGCCCGCTCGGGGTCACCCTCGGCGCCGTGTCCGGTGCCATCCTCGGCGGTTTAGCTGGGGGGGTCGGCGGTTGCGCCTTGGGCGCTCAGCTAGGCAGAAAGCTGGACCGGCATGTCCTGGCCCACAACCTATGCCTGCTCTGTGGTCACCGCTTCAACCTGCCAACTTAAACTTTTCTCCCTCTCTCATTTATCAAGTCCGGACAGTGCTGCGCCGTGCGCAGCATTCAGGCCGGCTTGCACACCAAGGAAATTCAAACATGGCTCATCTCGTCGAAACAATGGCTTACGCTGGCGCCACCCCGTGGCATGGCCTGGGCAATCACCTCACGCCAAAACAACCCATTGAAGTTTGGCAACACGAAGCCGGGATGGACTGGAAAATCCAGGACAGTCCAGTGCATTTCAAATCAGACACTGTCGGCACCCTGGGCTCGATCCACTCCTTTCCGGAACAAAAGGTGCTGTACCGCTCCGACACCAAAACGCCGTTATCGGTGGTATCTAATCGCTATCAAGTGGTGCAGCCGCGTGAAGTCCTGGAATTCTACCGAGACCTCACCGAGATCTCAGGGTATGAGCTGGAAACCGCTGGAGTGCTTAAAGGTGGGCGCAAGTTCTGGGCGCTCGCCAGGACGGGCCAAGAAACTGCGCTGAAGGGGAATGATCAAGTGAACGGCTATCTGCTACTGGCCACCTCCTGCGACGGCACCCTGGCCACCACTGCGACCCCCACCACTGTTCGAGTGGTCTGCAATAACACGCTGACTATCTCTCTGAACGGAGCCACCCGCGCCATCAAGGTTCCGCACAACACGCGCTTTGATTCGCAGGCAGTAAAAAAACAACTAGGCATCGCCCTCTCGCAATGGGACGAATTCATAGATCGGATGCACGCACTCGCGGAACGTAAGGTTCAGTGGACTGAGGCCATGAGTTTCTTCATGGAAGTGCTGTGGGGCACCTGCGCGCATGACCCTATTCCCAATGTACTACCTAACAAAAGAGCTATGGAGAAGATACAAAGCCTATACGAAGGTAAAGGCCGAGGATCTGATATGGCGTCCGCTCGCGGAACAGCATGGGGCTTGCTGAACGCCGTGACTGAATATGTGGATCATGAAAGACGCGCCAGGAGCTCAGAGTATCGAATGGATTCGGCATGGTTTGGTCAAGGCGCAGTAATCAAACAAAAGGCACTCGATGCAGCCTTACAACTTGTTGCGTGAACCATCAATCCACAGCACTGCCGAGCGCCCTCGCAAATGAGGCGTGCGGAGTCATTTGACCTCAAAACCCAACCCACCCTCCAGTGCTTCCACGCGTTCGGATAGGACTACCAGCATGAAATATCCCAAGCTCAAAGCCGGTGAAACGCCCGACACCTATGTCATCGAATCACCGGTCACCGAGGCCGAGATCCTGCAAATGGCTCAACAACTCGCGATGTATCGTCTGTCTAAAGGACGGGCGTTGACTGAACGCAGACTCGTCATCGGTCACCTACAAACGCTGCTGCAATTTCATGATTACGAGGTTTTTGCTTTGTTACTGCTCGATACCGAGCACCGGGTTATTGGTTTCAAAGAGCTACTCAGGGGCAACCTGGATCTTGCCAGCGTGTACCCACGGGAAGTGGTGAAGATCGTAATGGAATACAACGCTGCAGCCGTGATCCTGGTCCACAACGCCCCCTCCGGCGATCAGGAGTCTAGAAAAGGCAATCACACGCTCTCCTCCCACCTCAAGAATGCTCTGAACATGGTCGGCACCCGAATATTGGATCATGTCGTAGTAGGCCCTGAAGGGTGTGTATCGTTGGCCGAACGAGGATATTCTTAAGAAGATGGCTAACCGCCTCTACGGTGCCTTTGGATTCAGCCAAAGGCACCGTAGGGAAGCCTGATAGGCGACTAAATTTTTTGTGTTAAGTCCGGCTAATTCCAGATATCAGAAACTGGTCATCGGGCGCGTCCTCTCCTTTGTGCTGGTTCATGCTGGTCTTACCTAGTCAACGTTGACTGAAGCACGGTCGTCGGTCCCTTGGTAAGCAACACCAACCACAGGTCAGCCATCATCGACGCCGAGTAGAGGTTCCTCCTACAATGGCGGCCTTGCAGAAATGAACGGCTTTATACATTGGCGGTTGAATACCGCCGACCGGCCCTCCACCGCATGCGCTCATTTAGCGTTGACGGTTTACGATTCATAGTTTGGAAAATACGTGCTCCATCTCAACCACGTCAGTACAGCCGGTGCAGCGACATCCGATGACTTCATAAAAAAGGCCTCTGGTCGCTATTACACGGGCGAGTCGGTAGGCCGCCAACTCGCACGCAGTGTGGCACGTTCGTATGCCGCGTCCAGTAATTGCGGTGAGGAAATCTGTGTCGTCGATCCTTTTGGCGGTGACGGTCGCCTGCTCGCGTGGCTGATGGATGCTTGGACTGAGCTTCACCTGCCAAGGCGCGCGTGGCGTCTCCAACTCTGGGATATCACTGATATCGGCTTTGCTGTCGCTCAACAGAGGTTCAACAAATTGCGAGTGGACGGGCTCGATGTGGAATGCGAGCTCATTGTGGGTGACGCCTTCCGCCAAGGCCCAGCGCATGCGTCCAACTTTGATATTGTTATCACGAACCCACCGTGGGAGCTTTTGAAGCCGGATCGGCGTGAAGTAGAACAGCTCAGAGAGGATCTCAGAAGCAGTTACGTCTCCAATATGAGGCTCTATGACAAGTGGCTTGCGGGACACTTTCCACGCTCCCAACCTCGCCGAAAATTTGCGGGTTGGGGCACTAATTTATCGCGGGTGGGCCTTGAATTAAGCCTTCAACTTGCACGTCCGAATGGAGTCATTGGCACAGTGCTTCCAGCGAGCGTGCTGGCTGACGATCAATCTTCGACGCTACGTAAGCACTTGCTCCTTGAGCATGCACTCAGAAATGTTACCTATTACCCAGCAGAGTCGAAGTTATACGAAAGCGCCGACGTAGCGTCGATCACCGTCGTAGTCGAGGCGTATAGAAAGCCGATGAGTACGGTTCCTATTACGACCTACAGCGCTTGCGGTTCGTCAGCTGAAACGGCAGAGGTCAGTTTGGAGCCAGAACTGCTTTCAGCTGCAGACTTTGTTCTGCCGATTGCATTCGGGGCGAGCGCCGTCCAACTTATGTCTGTGCTTATTGCTCGATTTCCTACCTGGGGAGAGCTCGAAGCTGACTGTAACGCTGGCTTCTGGGCAGGTCGAGAGCTCGACGAAACGGGAAGCGCGCACTGGCTAACTCCGTTACCTGGCGGTACGGCTCCTTTCTTGAAAGGCCGCATGATCGACCGATACAGTGTCCGAGAAACGCCAACATTTGGAGTGGCCAAGCATGGATGGGCATCGCCTATCTCAGTTAATCATGAGCGTATCGCATGGCGCGACGTCTCTCGACCCAACCAAAAACGTAGGCTCATTGCGACAATCGTTCCTCCTGGCTGGGCGCTAGGCAACTCACTTGGGGTCGCGTTTTTCTCTGGAGGTAGGCCGGCGGCTCTCAGGGCTCTACTCGGAGTCATGAACTCGACGACATTCGAACTGCTGCTCCGTGCGAACCTTGCAACGGGGCACGTGTCCCTCAGCTCTCTTCGAAAGGTACCCGTGCCTACCGTCAGCCAACTAGAAGCTGATTTTGCTCTGCAACAACTGGTGAACGCAGCGCTCCTTGGAGACATTGATGCCGAAGTCACCGCCGACGCGTATGTTGCTCTTCGAGTGTACGGGCTGACGTTGAGTGACTACTCGATGGTTCTAGACTTATTTCAAAAGCTGAGTGACGAAGAGAAGCTCGCAAGAAAAACTGCCTTCGAGAAGATGATGAACAACACGGTGAATAATACGATGGCCGAGGCCAATTTTCCCGAAAGTTGTAACGATATCGAATCTAAGCAGGAAACGAAGGAGAGCTCTATCATTTTCAATCATTACAGTGCGAAATTGAGCGCGCTCGATCTCCAAATGGTTCGCGCGGTACCCGAAGGCGGCAATTGGAAGAACATCCCGGAGAGCATTCCCTCACAGCGCCTTGAGCAGATTCGCGAGAGTTACAAGCGCGGAGAGGGAAGTCGCTCGACTTACTATGGACGGCTCAGAAGAGAGATGCCGTCCTACACGATTAATACTTACTTCAACCGCCCTGGCAACGGCTGTCATGTTCATCCCACTGAAGATCGCGTTCTTTCTCAGCGTGAAGCCGCCAGACTGCAAAGCTTTCCAGATAGCTTTGAGTTTATGGGAGGACAAGGAGCTATCTGCAACCAGATAGGCAACGCTGTACCTCCACTTTTAGCCTACCGCATCGCGCAAACCCTAGGCAACAAAGGGGGTTACATTGATCTTTTTTCTGGTGCTGGCGGGATGGGATTTGGTTTCAAGTGGGCAGGCTGGAGGCCCATTATCGCGAACGACATTGAAGCTAAATTTCTTTCAACATATTCGCGGAATGTTCATCAACGAACTGTAATCGGCAGCATCACCACCCCGTCGATTTTCAATGAGATAGTTGAAGCCGCTAAAGATGGTCGCAGAGCGGGCGAGCCTCTATGGGTATTAGGAGGGCCACCATGCCAAGGTTTCTCGACGGCAGGAAACCGTCGATCCATGGAGGATTCTCGAAATCATTTATTTGGCGACTACGTCCGATTTTTGGAAGAAGTGCAGCCCGACGGCTTCGTTTTTGAGAACGTTACCGGGCTGCTGAACATGCAAGGAGGTAAGGTATTTGCTGAGGTAAAAGAAGCCTTTTCGTCTGTCATGCCTTCAATATACGCTATGGTCATTTCAGCAGATGAACACGGCATACCGCAGCGTCGAAAGCGTGTCATTTTGGTGGGCTTTCGGGAAAAGAGAGTCGAGCCGTGGCTACCTCCGCAGCCAATCACATCGTCAAGCCAGTCAGGACCTACCCTATTTTCCAACGTGCAGATGGCCGTGTCTGTTCAGGAGGCGATTGGTGATCTTCCTTCTCTTGAACCTGCAGAAGATGGTAGTTCAAAGCCTTACCGATCAGCCCCTGTATCATCCTATCAGGCGCTGATGCGGGGACTGATCTCGCCTGCAGAGTATTTCGCAAGATTAGACAGTGGCGATCGAGCTTGGGACCTGTAATGTGTCGTCGATGAGTTCATCGGACTCATCGAAAGCAAACTCAGCTCGTACGTAACGTTCATTGTCCCAATTAGCGGCCAAAATATCGGCTACGACTTGCATTGCAGCTTGAAGAAAGCTACGAGTTTTGATGAAGGCCTGCTCCTCAGCCAACTTAGGCAGTCCGGCGCAAACACGCCGTAGCTCTTCTTCAAAGGTGTGCGTTCCCGGCTGATCAAGAATCATGAGAATCTCCTCATCAAGTGCCAGGATTCTGCTTGGCGCGTCACGAAGGGTCTGGTGCGCAAGCTCAAGATTGACCTCTACACCTACAGCACTTACTTGCCGGAAGTGACGGTTCGTCTTTGCAGAGTATGAACGAAGAGCCTCGAACCCGATCCGCATCCTTCGCGATTTCTGCTCATTTGCGTACTTCGTCGTCCGATCACTACGCGTAAGAGCCCTGAAAGCAGTAACGAAGTCGACTATTTCAAGATCCTCGAACTCAACACTGAAATCTGCGTATTCCAGCTCAAGGAAACTTGCAAGAAATGCCGCGTGCCCTTTTTCTCTAAGCTCTGCCAAAAAGCTCATGGCTTGGCGCTGGTTATCGCGCATGATCTTGGACAGGCGCAATGCTGTTTCATCATTGACCACACGATCTTTCAGTGCTGACCAGATTGGAGCCGCATACCACGAAACAATCTGCACTCCACGAGCCTCTTGCTCACGAAGGTAGGCAACATCCCAGAAAGTCATTCGGTTATTTTTCGCAGAGTTGGCAGACTTACTTAACAATCGAAATTCAGGTAGATGTGCAAACCCTAAAGAGAGCGGGCCGATGTGGTCTGCACTAGGCGGCCCCTCACCGCCATCAGCGCAGGGGTGATCTGCGAACCTCGCGCGTACCAGCCCCATCATCCGGTCGGCAGCAATCCAGTCTCCCTCAGACCAGTACTCAAACACGCGGCGATCTGTTGTGTAACATTGCATATTTAGCTTATGACGCCCCGTGTCAGCCTCGCCACGGCAGCAACGGTTAAATGAATGGAAACCATCCAGCCGGTCCGGGGCGTTCGACATCACACCTGGACTTAGGAGAGAAGGCTCAGAAGGAACATAAGTTTCTTCGATCCACTCAAGCCAAGCATCGAGATCCTCTCCCAACTGAGGAGGAGAAATTTTGCTGGTCTTAAACAGCGATGAGAAATCGCGCGTAAAAGAGATGCCACCTGCGTCTACGATGCGGCGTATGTAACTTCCGACCTCCTCCAGTGCATCTGGAGCGTAGCTTTCACCGAACGTCTTAACGCATCGGGAAATAAAACTATGCGAGGGATATACGTAAGCTATCCGGAGTGAAATGCCGCAACGCTTGCAAGGCTTTGATCCTGTCGGATGGATTAGCTTTGCGATCCGACTGATCCACTGAGACTCTCCATCAAGAATGCCAATCTCAGGGTTTTTACCCTTCTCCCGCCACCAATCACGACGCTTGTGATGCGTGTCTTTATACAGTCCACCACCGCGATTTGACGGCGCTTCCCATTGAATTTTTCCATCTCCCTTAATCGCATCAGGCATGCCTGCGTAGCTGGGATGCAGCACTATAAACTTCATATACTCAACAAAATCAGGATGCCAGGATTGTCCTTTGCTTCCATACAAATTTGAGTCGCCACTAATTTGAATGTCCATACTCTCTGGCATTTTCAAGTTCCGAAGGCGCAGGCCTTTAAAGTTTTAGAGACGGGCGCGCGATCACTCAGCGTGCTCGACGGCGTCCGCGATAAGGCGATAGATTTTTGAGGGTTCAAAGCAGAGCGCGCGACCGATGGCGTCTAAGGTGCTGAGCGAGGGAGATCGTCGAGCTCGTTCGAGGAGGCTTATGTAGGTCCGGTGAAGACCTGCTGCTTCTGCAAGCGCTTCTTGGGAGAGGCCGGCTGCAAGTCTTACCTCTCGAACAACTCTCGCGGCTGCTTGGTCGGCGATGGAAGGGCGTGATGTTGTATTCATCGTCGCGAGAATCACTCAACCTGCACCGTCACGCTACAGACAATAGTCTGCGGCGACTTTATCGAAGCTGGACATCTTCTTAGTAACTTGCAGGCCGCTTGAAGCGTGCGAGGTAGTTGGGATAACTGAAAAATCTTTGCTTACACGCTCATTGACCGTGCGAGCATGCGAAAACGCCCCAGGCTTCAGGAATGTGCAGTAGCATCATCCACAGGAGTCAGAGCGATGCACGTGCTAAAACTCCGTTCCAAACGACGTCTCCTGTAGAGGAATATGTACTCCTTGGGCTAGCTAACCGTGTCGCATAATCATATTGGGGGGACAAATGGGGGGACAGAATGAAGACCAGCCAAAAAACCCAGCAAATTAAGGCCAAAACTAAAAAATAACGCCGCCCACAAGCCGGCTTTTTAATGCCTGCTTAAAAGTCCCTTTCGCACTTTCATTTCATAAAATGCCACCACTTCTTAGTCTCACTTAACGCCTCACGCAAAGGTTCAATGCTGATGCTGCGTGCTGCCGGGTCAAGTGCGAGTGCCTTTTGTAGAGCGCGCCAAAACACTGGGGGGAGTTGCCGCGGTTTTTCGGGGCCCGTTGCTCGGGGCAAGTGCTTTAACGCCCCGGGGCATGGCGCAATCAAGGGGCATTTACCGGTCGCCAGTTCATAGAGTAAGCAACCTGCGCCGTACACATCGGCACTGCGGGTAAGGGGCGCGCCGGCGAGTAGTTCGGGGGCGGCGTAGCCTGGGGTCCAGGCGCCAAAGTGGGTACGGCTCAGGGGAGCCAGACCTTTGAGTACGCCCGCCTCGCTCTGGCCCAGGCCGAAGTCAAATAGCCGAACACCTGTTTCACTGAGCATGACGTTGCCGGGTTTGATGTCGCCATGCAGCACGCCGCGCTGATGGGCATGTGCAAGCGCATCGAGCAATGGCAAGGCGATCTCTCGCAGCTCTGACAACGATAAGCCCAGCGGTCGCTCACACAACAAACGGTCAAGAGTGGGACCCGGTAAATGCTCCATCACAATAAAGGCGCAGTGGTGTTCGGTGTCGATGTCAAAGTTATGCATGCGCAGCACATTGGGATGGCACAACTGGCGCACTAACGCGTATTCATTGAACAGCAGCGCACACCCGTCTGGCGCCAGGGCGATGTTTTCGCCCAACAGTTTCAGCGCGACATCGGACTGCGAGTCGCCCAACTGTTCTTGCAGCAGGTCACGCGCACGGTACACAACACCCATCCCGCCTGCCCCTAGCAAGCGCTCAATGCGGTAACGGCCGCTTAATACGCGCGGTACTTTATTGCTACAAGCCATGTCCCGTTGGCTCATTGAGCAATGACCACTGCGCACAGGTTATCCCTCGCCGCACCTGACAACACGTCATCGAACAGGCGCGCCACTGCCAGTTCAGGCGCACTCACACTCAACGCTTGCCCCAATGCGCCGGGGGTCAGCTCTTGATAAATGCCGTCACTGCACAACAGAAACACATCTCCCGCTTGCACCTCGAATTCCAGTACCTCCAACGCCAAAGCTGGGGCAGCCCCCACCGCTCGTGTTAAGGCTCGGGCATCCGGGTGGGCACACGCATGCCGGTGGCTCATGTGCTCTTGCTCGATCAATCGCTGCTGGAAAGAGTGATCCCGCGACAACTGATAGAGCATGTGTTGGCGCCATAAATAGCACCGACTGTCCCCCGCCCAGAGGCAGACACCGTGACGGCCTTCGATCAACAAAACAGCCACTGTGCTACCGGTGATGTGCTGCTCCGGGCGAGCACGGGCGCCCCGCTCATGGCAGAGCTGCTGATTGACGCCTTGCAAGCAGTCGCGAACCGCTTGCAACCGCGGCCCTAAATCGTTTTGAGCCGGCAGAGCGCCCAAACGGCTCACCAGCAATTGGCTGGCCACATCACCACTGCAATGCCCACCCATGCCATCGGCCACTGCCCACACCCCACGCTCTGGGCTGTTCAGAAAAGCATCTTCGTTGCGCAGCCGC
The DNA here is from genome assembly GCF_049896545.1 of Pseudomonas sp. TWR3-1-1. NCBI lineage: Bacteria > Pseudomonadati > Pseudomonadota > Gammaproteobacteria > Pseudomonadales > Pseudomonadaceae > Pseudomonas > Pseudomonas sp. TWR3-1-1. Next base: position 86,508 of record NZ_JAFCUO010000001.1, on the reverse strand, counting down.
ACCTTGCCCATATCGGTGCGCGCTGCGCTTCGCCATTGCGCGGTCACGCACTTCACAGCTGGGCAGGTAAACGAAAGCTGCGCAACGCTTGCAGGTCAAACGGGTTCGGTGTGCGCTGGCTCATAAGCACATAGTTGGCCCGCAGCCCGCCCACATCGGCCTTCAGCAACATGACGTCGCGCCCACTCAGGTAGTCGATTTGCATCAGGTCCAATACTCGAAACAGTGACCACGGCCCTGTGTTTTTTTCGATGCCGATTGGACGTCCGACGTTTTTTTCCAGGACCAGGCTGGTACGTCCATTGTCGGCCTGAGTCGGCCACTGGAAATTCATCGGTACGATGGGACCGTGCCGGTATTCGATCATTTGATCACCGAAGCGCAACTGCGAACGGCTGACGCTGGAGTCCAGGCTGTAAGGCTCGAGAGTGAACTGCACCTGCGGCTCGGATGGATTTTGCGCAAAAAAGCCCTGACGAATAACTTGAGCCGTGGCCATCTGCTCAAAATACACCCGTGACATCGGCAAACTTTTACCGTCCATGCTGCGCAAGCGATAACTGCCCGCGTCCCGACTGACAAAAGGTTTCATCCAGGTGTCGAAGAATTGATCGGCAAGCCCCTGCGCTTTAAAAAACTCACGGAAGTCGTTCAACGCCACATCGCTGCTGCTGTGTGCATCAAAGGGGTAACGTTGCTTAAGCGCTCGGGCATAAAACCGGTACAGCTCGTGCTGATAGCGTTTATTTAGAAATTGATACGAATCGTTAAGCACCAGCCCCCATGTGTCCTCGTTCAGGGTGTTGAACCAGCCATTAAGGGGACGCGGCAAGCGTTGGGCGGCTTGGCGTAATTGGCTCAGCGCATCACGCTGCCCACTCATGCGCAACCTGGCCATCTCAAAAGCGGCTTGATCCGGCGCACTGGCGCGAGCCAGTCCTGCCATTTGTAATTGCACATCCGTGAGCCCGACCAATAACGGTGTCAGGCTCGCCGTTGGCGCATCATTGTCATCCAGTAAATGGTGTAACGGCTCAAACTGGCGCTGCAATGCCTTCTTTGAGGTGTCCGGCACAGTGCTCGCCAGGACCTCAGTGCCTTTGGCGACAACCGCCCCGGCAACCGCCGTGAGTTTGCCGCCCTGCGCGCCAACGGCAGTCGTTACAGAAGGCAACTCATCGGCAATGCTGATGAAGCGCGTGTTCTCACGCACGGCGACCAACAGCTGCAAGAGCGGTGAGTTGGCAGACGTCAGGCCCGCCATCTGCTCGGCACCTTCACGGGCGTCGCTCATCGGCTGCAACGCCAGGCGCCCAACCGCTTCGGCCCAATGATCGGCGTAGTCACGAAAATACAGTTGCTCCAGTGCAACCATGAGTTTGCGCATGTCCATCGCACTGATGCTGCTGCCTTCGCCCAACACCCAGTTATCACGCAGGATGTCACTGACCAGGCTCGCGCCCTGGATCGAAAAATACTGTTGATAACCTTGCTGGGTATAGAAGCCCGGAATGCTGTAATCAGCACCGCTGAACAAATGGCCCTGTGGCCCGAGGTGCTGGCTGAGGCTGTAAGGCGCCAAAGAATGGGCCTGCTCGCGTAATGTGCGGTACACCACCGTGGCCAATGACTCACTGCGCAACACCTGTCGCGCCTGTGCAATCAGGCCTTCATCGAGCGGGGACTTGAAGGCGGTTCCCAATAAGCGTTCGAAATGCTGATTAAGACCGTTTTGCACGTCTGTCAGCCCCGGGTAACGCAGCGACCAGTCGCTGGCAATCCAGGCCTTGAGCCAGGCGTTATCGCGTTGTTCGACGGCGTCAAACATCAGATAGGCGCGCAAACTATTGAGCAGGCGTTCACGATCACTCAGGTTGGCGCGGATCTGTTGTTCGAGTTGCTGCTTGACCCGGGGCAATAACTGCGTGTGCAATTCGTTTCGGTAGGCCTGTGTGAGCACCCGCTTAACAGCAGCGCCCTGATACAGACCGCTGCGCTCATACAACGCAACCTGCGTCATGGAGGGGAACACCTGGGTTGCCGCGTAATGCGTGTCCAGGGTCTTGAGCGTAGCCTGCGCATCATCGCGCGGACTTAATTGCGCACGTTGTCGAACCCCTTGCTGAGCCAAATGACGCAGTTGTTCAAGGCGCTCATGGTTGGATGAAAAACTGCCTGCCCACAGCACCCCCAACACACTCAACACAGCCATCGCGAGCAGGTACTGAAACCGCTGCCCCCAATGAATACGGCGCTGCTCACGCTTGTCCAACCCTGCCAGTTGCGCTTCCGGGAAAATAACGCGGCTCAACAGATGGTTAATAAAGTAAGCGCGACCGGTGTGCAGGAGTGGAGATTGTGGCTTTTGGGCTGTCTCGACGCTGTCCGCTTCCGGATTTTGCGTAGCGGGGCTGGCCATGACATGGGGCGCGCTGGTCAGGTAAACACCCCGTAGCGGGCTGGCGCGCTGGTAGCGATTACCCGTAAACGTCATGTCGCTAAAGACGCACAGTTGCGCGGCGATCTCGCTCAACTGATGGGGAAAATCCAGAATAAGGCCACGGCGTTGCGCGTCTCGCTCCTGGTGCATGCGCGTGATGATCTGGCTGTTGAGACGCCCCAGCAGCGCCTCAAGCTCGGCACGCAGCAACGCCGTTCCGCCTTGGTTGTTATCAAAACTGGCGCCGAATACCTGATCACGCTCATCGCGGGTCAGTTGTTCAAAGAAAGCGTCAAACCCCGGTACGCTGTCGGTCTTGCTCAGCACCAGGTACACCGGCAGCTCGATCCGCAGAACCCGATGGATGTCTTGCAGGCGCGCCCGAATCTGATCTGACAATTGCGACAACGCGGGCTGATCGCCCTGGCTCAACAGGTCTACTGGCACCGTCACCAGCACGCCGTTCAAAGGTCGTTCACGCCTGCGTTTGCGCAACAAGCCGAGCAAGGTGTTCCAGCCACTGGCATCTACGCGCTCATTACCCTGTGTCAAAAACCGCCCCGCGGTATCTATCAGCACCCCGTGCTCGGCAAAGTACCACTCGCAATCAGACGTACCGCGCATATCACGGGTCAGGGTGCGATCAAGTTTGTTCAGCGGAAACTCCAGCCCCGAAAAGTCCAGCAAGCTGGTTTTGCCAGCGCCTTGGGGGCCCAGCAACACGTACCAGGGCAACTCGTCGCGCCAGCGCTCACTGCGGCCTTTGTAAACGCTGGTGTTTTTCAAGGTGTGCAACGCGGTTTTAAAGCGCTTGCGCAGGCTTTTGCGCGACGCTTCAATCTCTTGTTCCTGACGCTCGTGTGTTTTGCCCGCGTCGCTGTCTGCCAGCACTTTTTTACGCACACCGGCGCGCCAACTGACATACACCATCGCCAGCCCCCAGATCAGCAGCAAGGCGCTGATACTTAAAAGCCTGGCGATGGGGTCTGCCCAAAACTTGTAGTCATCGACCGCCAGCAATGGCCCGACCCACCACACCAACAGCGCGGCCCCTAACACCAGTAACAGCGTCCAGAGCCATGTCTGACGTAGCAGCGACACGCTCGTTTTCAAGAAACTCTTCATCATCAATTCCTGTTTACAACTGCGGCCTGACAACCGGAGCAGCGTGCTGTTGATAAGGTTGCATGACTGCTGCACGCTGCTCGCCCAAGACCCAGGCAAACCCTGCGTACATGACGCCCGCACAGCCCAGGGTCAGAGCCACGAGGACCCAACGCGCCACGATGCGTACCACGCTGTTACGCCGCATGCCCAAGCCCTGCCAATGGGGAGACACTTCGCGAATGGCATCACCGCGCAAGTGGCGGATTTGCCGATACAAGCTGTCGCGAATGGAGTCCAGCTCCAGCGCGCCACGGGTTTCGATGCGGAATTTGCCCTCAAAGCCCAGCGACAAACACACGTACAGCAGCTCCAGCAAATACAGGTTGCGCACAGGGTCCCTGGAGACCTGCTCAATGAATTGAAAGACTTTGGTGCCACCAAACGTTTCGTTGTGAAAACTGCCCAGCAAACTCTTTTGCGGCCAGTCACTTTCATTGCCCCATGCTGTAGTGGCGATGGCTTCGTCCACCACCGTACAAAGCACATACCGGGCGCTCATCACCTGAGTGCTTTCAATCCCGTTGCGCAGTGCCGTGGCTTCGAATGCTTTTATGGCTTTGGTCAGGTAAGCACTCAGGGTGTCTCGCGTGTGCTGCTGGACGTTGCGTTCAATCCCGACCACAAACGACAACACATCACTGGCCGCAGCCACTAAAGGGTTGAGACTGATACGGATTGTTTCGTCAGGTGCCAGCCGGGCGTTGAACACCATCAGCGCGTCGATGTTTTCAATGCGTGGGGCGTGTTCGGCATCGGTCAGCGCAACCTGTTGCGGCGCTCTGCCGTAGCGGTCTACCAACACGGTTTTACTGCCTTGAGGCGGTTGAATGTCCGGTTTCATGAGGGTCAGTTCCTGATAGCCCAAAATTTCAGTTCAAGCTCAGAGAACTCACCCGACACATGGAAGGCAAAGCCGCCTGAGCGCTGCATTTGCGCCAGATCGTCGGCATTGAGTTCGAGGATGAAATAGGTTTTGTCGGCGTGGAACGGGATTTGCCGCGGGGCTACTGGCAAAGGTTTGAGCCTGAACCCTGGCAGGTGCAAGTTGACCAGGTGACGAATGCTTTCAACCGGGCCCACTTTCAAGTGCGCCGGCAAGCGATGACGCAGCTCTTCGCTGTCACAGTTGGCTTTAGCCACCACCACAAACGATGTCGTCGCCAATTGCGTGTGATCGTCGAGCTGCGCCACACGCACCCCGTACTGGCGCGCCTGCAACACCAGCTCGGTGGCATGCTGCTCAAGTACCATCGACAACACCTGACGCAGGGCGTCCATCAGCGCGCGGAAACTCTGCCCCTGCTGACTGTGCTGGTAACGACTGTTCAATTGCGGGCGTTTGGATTCGCTGGCAAACGTCGACAGATCACCCAATAGCGCCAGCAACGTGCAATACAGCTCCTCGGGATGCAGTTGCTCAAGGTCCAGGTAATGAAGCAGCACCAGCTCCGTGCGATTGATCAATTGCAGCATCATGAAGTCACCCACTTCTGCCCCGCCCACCTTGCCGTTTGAGCGAATTCGCTCGGCCAGCTTGTCGCCCCGGTGACCAAGCATGCTGATGACTTCTTTGAGACACGACTGCAAATACCCCGAGCAATGGGTGTGGATAAACGTCGGGACAAACTCGGTGTCGAGTTTGATTACGCCATCGGGCGTGGTGTCCTGGATGTCACATAGTTGCAGTTTTACCCAGGACTGCTCGCTGTGCTGCGCGCCCAGTAACAAACGAAAATTGGGGCGTCCACAACTGAGTACGCTTTTTGAGTCTTCACCCGCATTGGAATCTGACACCTGCGTTTCATACACGGTGTAACGCGACAATACGTCTGCCTGCTCGGCACGCCGGGCTTCAATGTGGTTGCCCGTCACCAACGGCAACGCCAGGAAAACCGGGGCTTTTCCCGTGTTGGGCGGTACGTCGAGCGCGAGCGGCTGGGTGTCGTTACCCAGTTCGAACAGGCTCCCGTCCGGCAATACGCCCGAAGCATGGCTGATCACCAGTTTGCTCATATTGAGAAACTGCACATCGATCTCCAACCTCAAGAACCCCCAGGTGTATCGGCCCAATAATTGGGTGCGCGTTTTCATCTGGTGCTCGTAATAACGGTCACTGTGCTGAAAATGCTGGGGGCGCAGCAGCAAGCCTTCTTGCCAAATGACTTTATGCACATTCATGAGCCGTCACCTGGCGCGGCGGATGCCCCGTCGGTGCGGCGAATGCCTGCCAGGTCAAGCATCAGGTGCGCGTGCGTAATGTGCTCGGGCCTCAACTCAATCACGTAGCGCCACTGGGTGTGTGGCAAGTCGCGATAAGCCGCCACGACGCCCACATAGCGGCTGCCCGGCGCAACACTGAGTTTGTGCGAAACACGCTCGCCAGGCCGTAATTCGAGTTCTTCACTGACAACCAGGTCTTGCGCCAGCAATTCTTGGGCTCGCTCAAAGACACCGAAAAAATCGGCATTTTCGAATGCCACTGGATGTTTGAGTTCCAGCAAACGAATCACGACGGGCGAGGGACGCCCGTGCAAGTCCGGGTTGACTTGATCGCTGGCACTGAGCGTCAGGTCGAGTTTGGTCACGTGCGAGTAGGGTGACAACGCCGTGCAGCCTGCCAGCAGCACTGCGCACAACGCCAGCAACGTGTTGAAGTAAGCAGAAGTACAACGCAGCATGCGCTTCATCCTTGAGGGTTGTTGTGAAGGGTGCAAATCAAACGCACTTGTTCGTCATAGACCTGGGCAAAGTCGCGGGCCAGCAACCGCTCGGTCCAGTCATCGTCTTGTTGCAGGGCTTGGTGATAGCGGTTGAACGCCCGCCAATGGCTGGCAGCCGTAGTCCATAGCGGCTTGTGACCTTCACGCTCGAAACGCAAGACCAACTGCTGCGGGGAGAAGTGTTCAAGGCTGTTACGCACCACCGCGCGGCTCGCGCTGAGCATCGCTACCTGATGTGCTTGCATGTCTCTGAATGTGCGTACCACCCACTGCTCGGCCGTCGGTTGGTGAAGCATGGGAGCGCCGAGTAAAAGCCTTAACGCCTGCCGGGCATCGTGGGTCGACTTAAAGGGGTCGTGCTCCGCTCCCGGCGCCACAGTGCGGGCCAGCCGCAGTTCGTTTTTCAATTCATTGCGTGTCCACACGTTCTGCTGCATACCGGCGATGCACTGTTTGAGCAGCTTGGCGGCATTGAGCGCCAGCGCCTCTCGCGCCTCAAGATCAAGCGCCAGCACGTCAACGCCCAGCTCCTCGCCGAATGCATCCCAAAATCCATCGTTTATCGGTGTGCAGGGCACGGGCGGCGAATCGAGGGCGGGCTGCGCTTCGGCGATCAACTGCGGCGCGATCAAGTGTTCGAAGTCGATGGGCGTGAAGCCCGCATGGTGTTCGTGCTGCACATCGACCCATTCCTGGCGAGTGGTTTCGTCCTCAAATAAAAGCTCGGGCAAAGGCGCCGGGGCCTCATGCAGCACGTCGAGACCGATAAAAGCATCATCGGGTATCACGCTGCCTGCCATTTGAGGCAGGCCAACATGCTCCAGGCGCACTTGCAGCGGTTGCTCCAAACGCGCACGAATGGAAAAACCGGCAAGGCCAAACACATCACCGTGCTTGATGCGTTGTAACTGGCCTGGCGCCAGGTACGTCTGGCCACCATTGAAAGACGTTCCATTGGTGCTCAGGTCTTTAATGAAGTACATACCGCCCTGATGGGTGATATGCGCATGCTGGCCGGACACGTGCCCTGTCGTGTCCATAAGCACCCACTCACACAGGTTATTACGGCCAATGTAACCACCGGTTTCAGTGAATCTGTAGTGCTTGCACTGACCCGCCGCCAAGGGCTGTGTCGTCAGCAAGTCAAAGACCAGTTCCATCATGATGCTGCTCCTTGCGGTCATTTACCGCGATTGACCGCTTGCGGATCGCCCAGGGGGCGATAGTGGCTGTCGTTGAATATGTAATTGCCGTTACAGCCACCCAGACCGCACAACACGGCAAGGCTCAGCACCACAAAAGGCCAGTGGCGAACAGTCATCTTAAAAATCTCCAGAAGTAGGCCGTGCACGACATGAGAAAAAGGTGAGCGCATCAGGATGCATAGGCCCCAATCTCATCCGAATCGATATTCAGCCGCCCCAGCCGGTACAGCAGCGTGCGGCGTGCAAGGCCCAACTCGTGAGCCGTGCGGGTCTGATTGCCCGCGTTCTTGCGCAAGCAATCGAGCAACAAACCGCGCTCAATGGCATCCATGCGTTTACGAAAGTTCAGGCGCCCTGACTCGTCAGCAGACGCCAAGGGCAAGGCAAAATGTTCGGCCAGCAACTCCGGTCCGTCGCACAACAAAACAGCGCGCTCGACCAACCCTTTGAGTTCACGCACGTTGCCCGGGAAGGCGTAACGCGCCAGTTGCTCACGCGCGCTGTCGGCCAGCACCACCGGGCGGCGCTGTAAAAACGCGCAGGCAGTGGCTGCAAAGTGGCAGGCCAGATCATGCATATCGGTGCCGCGATCACGCAGTGCGGGCAGTGCTATTGGAAACTGCGCCAGGCGGTAATACAGGTCTTCACGAAACCGGCCCTGGCTCACCAGTTTTTTCAAATCGCGATGGGTCGCCGCAATGATGCGAACGTCGACGGTGTGACTGTCGTTGCGCCCTAACGGGCGGATTTCGCCCTCTTGCAGCACACGCAGTAACTTGGCCTGCAACGACAAAGGCATGTCGCCGATTTCGTCCAGTAGCAAGGTTCCACCGTGAGCTGCATCAAACAGACCGGGACGGTCACGGTCCGCCCCGGTGAAGGCCCCTTTGCGATAACCGAACAACTCGCTTTCAAGCAGGTCTTGCGGGAAAGCGGCGCAGTTCTGCACGATGAAGGGCTGGGCACGGCGAGGGCCGCTGTCATGAATGGCGCGCGCCACGATTTCTTTACCGGTGCCGGTTTCACCCAGCAACAGCACGGTGTAGGGGCTGTGCACCACGCGGTTGATCAAGCGCCAGGTCTTGCGCATCACCGCGCTGGAACCAATCAAAGTGCCGGCGCTGACGCAACGTCCCAACGGTTTGGCCCACTGCGTATCACGTTGCAAGAGGCGCACCTGCATCAACGTAAAGTTACCCAGGGCGCACAACGACTGGGCGAACCCTTGCAGCTCGACCCGTTTGCCACTGGCCACCAACAACACACCGGCCACCCCTTGCCGCGCATCCAGCAACGGCACGCATAACAAGGACTGCCAAGGCGCGCCATGAGCCGGTAAAAAGTCGAGCTTGTGCAAACTGCTATTGAGGTTGCACAGGCTCAAGATCCGTTTTTGGCTGACCGTAAAGTGCAGCAGTTGCTGGGCGCTGTAGTCCGCGTAAAAACCTGTGTCCAGCGCTGGCTGCAACAGGCCGTTAAACCATTGAGCCCTGAGTTCCAGCCCGTTGTGCGGGCCATTGATGACGTAAAACTGGCTCAACTCACAGCCACTGAGCTGCGCCATTGCCCGGGCACTCTGGCCGAGTACGGTGGCGCTGTCGGTGGCCTGTGACAGGTCGCAAAATTGGGCCAGCAAGGCTTCTGCATACGCCAGCGGTTGCGATACATGGGTAAACATCAAGCCAACCTCACTCAAATTCACACAGCACGCGGGCTTGAGGATCAAGCGTGGCGTGCACCGATGAGAGGGTTTGGCCGGTGGCCATTGCGTCAAGCAAGCGGTCGGCTACCAAGGGCAATACGTGCGAGTCGATCAAGTAGTCGATAAGCCGCGCACCGCTGTCACTTTGGGTGCAGCGCTCGGCCAAGTGGTCCACCAAAAGCTGGCAATGACTGAACTGCACATGACGGCGCGCCAGCCGCTCGCCCAGACGTTGAAGCTTTATTTCGATCAATTCGCGCAGCACCGGGCCGCTCACCGGGTAATACGGCACCACCTGCATGCGTGCCAGCAGGGCAGGTTTGAAGTGTTGGCTGAGCGATGGCCGAATGTGCTCTTCAAGCGTTTGAGCGCTGGGCCTGGCGCCGTTTTGGCATAACGCGGTGATGCGCTCGCTGGCCAGGTTTGAGGTCATTAAAATCAGCGTGTTGCGAAAGTTGATTTCACGCCCTTCGCCATCGTTGACCACGCCCTTGTCGAAGATTTGATAGAACAGGTTCAGAACGTCGGGATCGGCCTTTTCGACTTCATCCAACAGCACCACCGAGTACGGCTTTTGCCGCACCGCTTCGGTCAGCATGCCGCCTTCGCCATAGCCGACATAACCGGGCGGCGCGCCAATCAGTCGCGAGACGGTGTGCTTTTCTTGAAACTCCGACATGTTGATAGTGGTGATAAAACGTTCACCGCCGTACAACAGGTCGGCGAGCGCCAGCGCGGTTTCAGTCTTGCCGACGCCACTGGGGCCCACCAGCAAGAACACCCCCACGGGCGCATCGGGCTTGTTAAGTCCCGCCGCTGTTGCACGCATGGCGCGGTCCAGTGCATGGATCGCTTGATCCTGACCGCGAATCCGGGCGGCCAAATCCCGACCAAAGTGCGCCACCTTGGTGCTGTGTTCACGCGCCAGCTGAGTCAGCGGCACACCGGTCCAGGCACTGATGACTTCAGCCACCAACCGCGGGCACACTTCAAAACTGACCAGACGCTCTTTGCTGTGGGCTTGGGTCAACGCCCGGTGGGTTTGATTGAGTTGCGCTTGCAGGGCGCCAACGTCGCCCTGCTCTGTTTCGCACGCCAGTGCGTCGCGAGCTTGGGCCAGTTGTTGGCGCAGGGCCAACACGCGTTCAGCCAGCGTGCGCTGTTCCAACCAACTGGCATGCAGCGCCATTTGCTCCACATCGACCTGCTGCAAGCGCTGCTCCAGCCGCTGCAGCGCGGCCTCGTCAATCATCAGCCCCGCGTTGGCATCACGACGCATGGCCTGACGCTGGCGCTCGCCCTCAGCAGCCTCGGCACGCAGCTTTTCGAGTGTTTCAGGCGCCGCTGCCAAACTGATGCGCACGCGGGCGCAGGCGGTGTCGAGCACGTCAACGGCCTTGTCTGGCAACTGACGGCCCGCCAGATAACGCGCCGACAACTCGGCTGCGGCGACCACCGCATCGTCGCGCAAATAAATACCGTGACTCTTTTCATAGACGTGAGCCAACCCACGCAGGATGGTCACCGCTTCATTGACCGTCGGCTCGTGCAACTGCACCGGCTGAAAGCGTCGGGCCAGTGCCGGGTCTTTCTCGAAGTACTTTTTGTACTCGCACCATGTCGTCGCGGCGATGGTGCGCAACTCACCACGGGCCAGTGCAGGCTTGAGCAGATTGGCAGCATCGGAGCCTCCCGCATTGCCCCCCGCCCCAATCAGGGTATGCGCCTCGTCGATGAACAAAATGATGGGAGCAGGCGATGCCTTCACTTCGTCGATGACGCCTTTGAGGCGGCGCTCAAACTCCCCCTTGACGCTGGCTCCGGCTTGCAACAACCCCATGTCCAACGACAGCAGCTCAACACCCTGAAGCACTGGCGGTACTTGGTCTGCGGCAATGCGCAAGGCCAATCCTTCCACAATCGCGGTCTTGCCGACCCCGGCCTCCCCCACCACGATCGGGTTGTTTTTACGGCGGCGCGCCAGAATGTCGATCATCTGGCGGATCGCATCATCGCGGCATAGCACCGGATCGAGCTGTCCGGCGCGTGCTTGCTCAGTGAGGTTGAGGGTAAAACGCTGAAGTAACGACTCCCCGCCCGCGGATGCATGAACGGGCGTTTGCGAGGCCAGATGCGCGAGGGCGAAGGCTTTCAGGCGCTCAATATTGATCGCTGCCAATAACGCCTGATAACGGCTGCCGGCATAACGTACGGGGTTGCGCAGCAACGCCAGCAGCAAGGCTGCCTGATCAACTTGAGTGTGCTTTAGCTCCAGATTGGCGACTAACAAAGCGTCTTGAAGCCACTGAATCAATTCGGGGGAAAACACCGGATTACGCGACGAACTGTGTTCAACCCGCGACTGCAACACTGCGTTCAACTGACCGGGGTCTACGTCGGCGTCTTGCAACGCACGCATCAGCAAACCTTCGGGGCGCTCCAGCAAACCCAGCAACAGGTCCTCAACCAGAATAATGCTCGCGCCGCGTGCCACGCAGCGCTCGGCACATGCCTCAAGGTCACGCCGGGTAGCGGCATCCAGCGCTTGTATCAGTTGTTGCAGGTCTACGTTGATCATGGTCATCCGTCCTTAATGAATGTTATTGCCCAGGGTCACGACGCCGTCTGACCGTTCACGTCCCAACCAGCTGGTCCATCCAAGGCGACAGGTGTTATGCGCACCGATACACAGTTCGCGTATTTCTTCATGCCGCAGGACCAGTCGAATGTCGTAGTCCAGCGGGTCCCGCAGGGTGAATCGCACCAATGCGCACATCGGCAGGTAACCCGCACCGATGGGCAGCAGTTCGTGAAAACGGTCCCAGCCCAATTCGCGAATGTGGATACGAAACTTGCCGCTGCAATCACGCACGTGTTCACCCAGCACCAGGCTTTCGCCAAGCTGGTGATTGCTGCGCCCCAACCCGTTGCGTTGTTCTTGAAGAATCTCGACACGGCGCTCAATGCACTGCTCAAGGGTCAAGGCCGCATGCTTGAAGTAATAACGCAGCACCGACTCGATCAATGCCGCCGAGTGCGCCCGTAAACTCAGCAGCCCGAGGTAAGGCAACAGGCGCCGCCAGTTCAGTTCTTGGGCATTGCGAATCGCCTCGCCACCCAGGCCGATCAACGCAAACAGCTGACTGGAAAACGGGTCGCTGGCTCCCCGTTCAAAACGAGCGCAATAACGATATTTGCGCCATACCGGTAGCATCAGGCGCTGCAACCGATGATGGAACAGGTCAAGAAAGTCGCGCGTGGTATTGACCTCTTCACCCTGCTCCAACGCTTGCTCGCCATAGAAAGCCGGTAACGGAGACGCTGAACCCACCAGCCCCATCAGGTTGAAACACAGGCGCGCACGGAGCTGCCCGTGCTCGACGAAAAACGCCACGCGCTCAACGTCACTGCCCGGAAACCCGAGACTGGGGTTTGCGACAAATTCCAGACGTTCATAAAGCACGTCTTCACTGGCGCCCGGATCGTCGTCACGCAGCCGGTCCATAACCAGCAACACGGCCTGATACAGCGAGTACTCTCGTATGCTTCGCGTCAGCCCGCTTAAAGCAGGGGCTGCAAGCCCATGCGCGGTGTCCATTGGTAAACCTCTCCGTGTGTACTGATAACGCGCAGCTCGTGGTAAGAGTTGAGGCTCGCGTAAAGGGCAAAAAACTCGTTGAGCACTGATGCAAAAACAAACACGTCGCCATCACCGATATAGCCTTTGGGGTCAATCGTCAGGTGGGTGCGTAGCCCGCGCAGCGGTAAGCCCCGATGCAGGCGATCAACGTGTTCGTGGCGGATGGAGATGAGGCCGTTCAGCAGGTTCTTGCTGATACGCTCGGCCTGTTCGTCGTAGTAGCGCGGCAGGTCGTAGGTCTGGAGAATCACCTTCAATGCCTCGACGTTGGCCAACGACAAATAGTTGAGCGACATGTTGCTGATCAACTTCCAGAGGAAGTCGCGATCGAGTGGCGGTGAGTAGCTCGACGTCACCGGACAAATGTTGCGAAACACCAGGGTCTCGGGCGTGCCTTCGGCGGGCAGGCAGATGTCGCCCTGCTGAAGCTGGCGCGGCAGGTTCTGGTTGGTGCAGGTCAATTCGACAGACAAGGTTTCGCTGCTTTCGGGTTGACGCTGGCCAAAACTCAGGTAGGTATCCAGCCCTTCGTGCAATAACGACGGGCGTTGCCTGACGCTGTAATGGGCATGTTGTTGCAATGCATCAAAACTGGGGTCGTGCTCAAACGATTCGAAGGGCACATAGGTCTGACCGCCGCTGCCTCCCACTCGCCAGCCACTGACGTCATCAACCGAAAAGACCCCGCAGTGCTCCAGCTCGATTTTTGACGGCATCACCAAGTACTCGTCCTGCTTGCCGTCCAGCCGGATGGGTATGGCATCGTGAGTGAATAAATTGACCACCGGCGTGCAATACAGCTTCACGTTCTCCAGTGTGGGCCGCAGGGGTTGGGTGCTGTGCTGGCGAATAAAAAACCGCAGTTCGAGGCCCCGGGTTTGCTTGAGGGTGTCTTGCGCCAGGCTTTCAAGGACCTCCAGCCCCTTGAGGTCGACAAACAGGAACTTGTCCTGAAAGGCGAAGTACTCCTGCAAGTAGCGATACCCGCGAAAAGTGTTCAAGGGGTAGGGGATCAGCGCCTCCTCTTCGGCAAACCCCACCGGCTGAATGTGATCTGCCGGGAGCGTGAACGCGCTCAGCGCTTGCCCGCCGTCATCGAGCGGCACGACTGTCACGTTCTCCAGATGGCGCAATAGTCCGAGATAGAGCATTTGGCTGATGTAACGCTCACCCGCCAGATGCAGGCGCAAGCGGCTGATATTCAGCTCGCCCAAATGCCCCTCACACGTCATTTGCAGGCGCAGGCTCAACATTGCGCCCCCGCCGGTCACTGAATGCTTGAGTTCCGTCAGCTGTAGAGGCAATACGTCGGTGGGGTAACAGGTGCGAAACTGACAACTCACGCCCTGGACGGGTTTACTGGCCACACCGGTATCGCGTTTAACCTGCAATGCCGCGCCTGCGTGTTGCAAAGGATCAAATTGCAACATGCTGAATGCAGGCAATGGACGCATGTAGTTGGGCCACAGCAAGTGCATCAGCGAGTGGCTCAACTCTGGCAATTCGTCATCCAGTTTCTGACGCAACCGCCCCGTCAAAAATGCAAACCCTTCAAGCAACCGTTCTACATCCGGGTCACGCCCGGCCTGGCCTAAAAACGGTGCCAACGCCGGACTACGCTCAGCGAAGCGACTGCCCAACTGGCGCAATGCCGTCAGTTCGCTTTGGTAGTAATGGTTAAAAGACACGCGATTACCTGTTTGTTGTCGATGCCGGAAAATGAAAAGGGCAGACCGTGCCGTCAGTCGACACGGACTTGACCGCTGCCATCCAGATGCGCCGAAAAGCTCACTTGACGCTTAAGCCCGCCCGCCTCCAGCAGCCCTTCAATACAGAAAGTCAGACGCAGGGGATGCTGATCATTGGGCAACGTAACGACCCGCACCTGGCTCAGGCGCGGCTCGTACTGTTCGATGAAGGTTTCAATGGCCTGACGGCCCTGACTCAATGACTCATGCAGGCTGACGCTCATGTCGTTCAGGTCGGGCAAGCCATAATCGGGCAGCGTTTGCACACTGCCCGCACGGGTGCTGAGCATCTTGGCCAGTTGGGCAGCGACTGAACTCATGATTGAAACTTCGCGGCTGTGACCGACACGTTTTTGCGCATCGCCATTCAAACGCTCGAAGAGGCTGCCGTATCCCGTCATGCTCAGCCCCGTTACTCTTTGTCCAGCTTGCCGACCAGCGACAAGGTGAAGTCAGCGCCCATGTATTTGAAATGCGGGCGCACGTTCAGGTTGACGCGGTACCAGCCAGGCTCGCCTTCAACGTCGCTGACAATGATTTGTGCTGCACGCAAGGGGCGTCGGCCACGCACTTCTGCGCCAGGGTTTTCCTGGTCGGCGACAAACTGGCGGATCCACTTGTTGAGTTCGCTCTCAAGGTCGGTGCGCTCTTTCCACGAACCCAATTGCTCACGCTGCAAAACCTTGAGGTAATGCGCCAGGCGGTTGACGATCATCATGTAAGGCAACTGGGTGCCGAGCTTGTAATTCAGCTCCGCGGTCTTGCCCTCTTCACTGATGCCAAAGAACTTGGGCTTTTGCACCGAGCTGGCCGAGAAGAACGCTGCGTTGTCGCTGCCTTTGCGCATGGTCAGGGAGATGAAGCCTTCCTCTGCCAGCTCATATTCGCGACGGTCGGACACCAGCACCTCGGTCGGGATTTTGGTTTCGATCTCGCCCATGCTTTCGAAGTGGTGCAGCGGCAGGTCTTCAACTGCGCCTCCACTCTGCGGGCCAATGATGTTGGGGCACCAGCGGAACTTGGCGAAGCTTTCAGTCAGCCTTGAGGCAAAGGTATAGGCGGTATTACCCCACAAATAATGCTCGTGACTATTGGCAACGGTCTCCTTGTACACAAACGTTTTGACCGGGTTTTCTTGCGGGTCATAGGGGTTGCGTAACAAAAAGCGCGGGACGGTCAAGGCCATGTAGCGCGCATCTTCGGACTCGCGAAAACTCTGCCATTTGGCAAATTGCGGGCCGGCGAAATGGTCTTTCAAGTCTTTGAGGTTGGGCATCCCGGTGAAACTTTCGATGCCGAAGAACTTCGGCCCGGCCGATGCGATAAAGGGCGCGTGGGCCATGCAGGCCACACTCGACACGTATTGCATCAGTTTCACGTCCGGTGAGCTGGGGGACATAAAGTAATTGGCAATGATTGCGCCCACCGGCTCGCCACCGAACTGCCCGTATTCAGCGGTATACACGTGCTTGTACAGACCCGACTGCATGACTTCGGGTGAGTCTTCAAAGTCGTCCAGCAGGTCGGTCTTGGAGACGTTGAGGATTTCAATCTTGATGTTTTCGCGGAAGTTGGTGCGGTCGACCAACAACTGCAAACCCCGCCAGGCCGACTCCAGTGACTGGAAGTCAGGGTGATGAACGATTTCGTCCATCTGCTGGCTGAGCTTGGCGTCGATCTGGGCAATCATTCGGTCAACCATTGCCTTCTTGACCGGCTCACCCTGATTCTGCGGCTTGAGCAGTTCTTCGATAAACGCTGCAACACCGCGCTTGGCGATGCCATAGGCTTCGTCATCCGGGGTGAGGCGGGTTTGAGCAATGATGCCGTCAAGAATGCTGAAGGCGGTGTTCTGGTCGTCCTGTTGCGGCGCGGCGCGAGTACTCATGAAGTGCTTTCCTTTACTGATGGGGGGCTCAAACGTCCGATGCCGGCGCAACAACCAAGTCCAGCTCACTCAGCACCCGGGCACGGGATGCCTCATCGGCCAGCACACCTTCAATCGCTTTGCGAAAACTGGGCGCATTGCCCAGCGGGCCTTTAAGTGCGACCAAGGCGTCGCGCAGCTCCATCAGTTTTTTTCAGTTCGGGCACTTGCTCCACCAGGCTCGCGGGGTTGAAGTCCTTCATGGCGCTGATGTTCAGGGCAATAGCCAACTCATCCGTGCCACCCTCCTCTTGCAGGCGGTTTGGCACATTCAGGCTCAAGCTCAGCCCTTGCTTGGCAAGCACCTCATCAAAGGTCATTTTGTCGATGGCGACGGGCTTTCGGTCTTCGAGTTTTCGCTCATCGACTTGCTGCACGTAATCGCCGATGACGAGCAACTTCAACGGCAGTTCAATCTCTTCTTGAGCGCCGCCCGTAGCGGGCTTGAACGTGATGTTGATCCGTTCTTTGGGTGCGACCGAGCCTTCTTTGGCCATGAGGTTCTTTCCTTTCGTGTGTGGCCTGTGGGCCTATTCGAGTACCACTTCAAGATCGAGGTGGCACAACCTGCGATACATCTCATCCTTGCGTTCGCGCACGTCATGGCTCTGCGGCAACAGCTCGCAACAGCGGTGCAAAAGACGTATGACTTCAAGCACCAGTTGCGGCTCCCACGCCTGCAAACCTGAGCGTTGAAGTAATTGATCGAGCATTTCGAGCTGGGTTTTGGCGAGTTCGTACTTCTTGCTGAGGAAGCACAACCGGGCGAGGGTCAGTTGCCAGTGAAAACGCTCCCGCTCGTTTTGCGCACTGGCCAGCCCGCGCTTGAGCTGTTGCACCGCAGACTTGAAGCCACTGCTGCGAGCAACCTCTTGAGCCTCTTGCAGCGCAACCTCCCAGAGCGGTCGAGCAACGTTGGGTGCCACGGATTCGGGGGCGGGCTGCGTCTGTAAATGCGGCATGACGCAGGTTGCAATCCAGTCGTGGGTCTGAGGGTCGGCAAACGGTGTGCCGTCGCTAAAGCGCAGTTGCGCAAGGCCCGGAAGCCGCTGAAGGAGGAGTGCCATATGCTGTTCAACTTCACGCATGGCCACGTCAGCCTTCAACGCGCTCAAACACGCCCAAACCCTGCGCTGACCATCGAACCAGAACGGGGCTTTGCTCAGGCAGGCTTCCAGCGCCATCAGCAAGTCGGCGAACTGCTGGAGCTCAAACTGTTGGTCAAACGTTTTAAGTGTCTGCGCCGCCGGGCCGCGCACCGGTGTGATGTGTTCGCCATTGCGTTCAGGCGCCACGTAGATGGCCATCCAGGTCAGCGTTCGGTTCAGGCGCAACGCCCGCAGGTCAGTGGCGTTCTGTTTTAGCCACCAGACACACAATGTCCGTGCGTTGTGCTGAAGGGCACGCAACGATTTTTGCGCGTCTTTTTCGCTATCAATCGGCGAGGTGTTCTCAATCAATTGGGTCGCCACGTGCCTGACCTGCGCCACCATTGACGAAAGGGGGCCTGGCGCTTGCTGATTATCGGCGGCTCGCTCAACCATACGGCTCAAACGGCGGCAAACCGGTAACAGCAGCGGCACCTCGTCGCCCAAATGCAAGGTCAACACGCGCTCCAACTCCAACAGCAGTTCAACCATGTGCCTAAACAGCGGCAGTTGCTCCTGAAGAGGAATACTGTCATTGAGCGCCCGATCCAGACGCACAGTTAGCCAACTGATGGCCGCCGCCCGCGTACGCGGCTTGAGCGGGTGAATAAGCGCCCATTGCCGGGTGCACAGGTGATGCAGCAGCCCCAAACCCGCCAGCAATCCATTGAAGGACTCGCGCTGATACAACGCCCACGTCAACCAGACACCCACGCGCAGGTCTTTGGACTGGTCACACAGCAGCGCTTCGCTTTGCTCTTGTACGGCCAGCCAGTCGATCGGGACGCTTTCATGCAGTGATTGAGCTTTGCCCAGCTCGCGCTCCAGGGCCTCGAACTCATGAGAGAAACGCACGTCGTTGCCGGCGAAGCTGTCTTTGAATACCGGCGATTTGGCCAAACTGACAACCCGTGCATACAGCTTGTTGGCATAGGTCATGGCCTGCCGCCAACCAAAGAAGAACGCGCACTCAATGCTGTCGAAAAACAAGAGAAAGTTGCCACTGGCCACTACCGATTCCGTTCAAGTGGCGAGACAGTATTGGAAAGGGAAAGTAAAAAATGTCGGAATTTTCCGTATTTTTTAAAGAAGCGTCTTCACGCTAAAAAAACCTTGAAAACAACTTGCTAGGAATAAAATCGCTATCAAATACAGCCCAATCCCTACGACTCCAAAGGATAAATAAACGGACCGTTTCACCCCCCCGCCCAAGGGAACGCACGTGCGCACCAATCACCAGCACCCGCCGCCGGATTTGCCCCAAAACTCAGCGTCTGCTAGTGTCGGCCGGTTTTAACGCCTACCGAGAGCGACGCCATGGCCCGCAAAAAAACTTCCCCGGATTTCGAGCAGTCCCTCGCAGAGCTGCAAACACTGGTCGAGCGCCTGGAAAACGGCGAGCTGTCGCTTGAAGACTCGCTGACAGCCTTCGA
This sequence comes from Pseudomonas sp. TWR3-1-1, assembly GCF_049896545.1. Lineage (NCBI taxonomy): Bacteria > Pseudomonadati > Pseudomonadota > Gammaproteobacteria > Pseudomonadales > Pseudomonadaceae > Pseudomonas > Pseudomonas sp. TWR3-1-1. Next base: position 67,378 of record NZ_JAFCUO010000001.1, on the reverse strand, counting down.
ACAAGGCATTCGCCTGACCCGTGATTGCCAGGGCGCACTCACTCAAGCCGAGCAAAAAGTGCAGATATTGCTTGAGCGTGATGGCGAGCTGGCGCAAGAACCCTTCGATGCGGAACAGCCCGAATGATTGATGCCTACCAGGCCAGCAGCCAGGCCCGCGTCAATGCGGCCCTTGAACGCTTGTTTGTCGCGCCGTCGCCGCAGTTGGCCCGTCTATATGAGGCCATGCGCTATAGCGTCATGAATGGAGGCAAGCGGGTTCGCCCGCTGCTGGCGTATGCCGCTTGCCAAGCCTTGGGTTGCCCACCCGAGCACGCCAACGGTGCAGCCTGCGCAGTAGAACTTATTCATGCCTACTCGCTGGTACACGATGATTTGCCCGCGATGGACGACGACGACCTGCGCCGTGGCCAGCCCACTACGCACAAAGCCTTCGATGAAGCCTGCGCAATTCTGGCCGGTGACGGTTTGCAAAGCCTGGCGTTCAGCGCCCTGCTCGACACGCACATGAGCACACTGGATGCCCAGACGCGCTTACAGATGGTGTCTGACTTGGCATTGGCCGCAGGCCCGGCAGGCATGGTAGGCGGTCAAGCCATCGACCTCGGCTCAGTCGGCATCAAGCTTGATCAAAACGCCCTGGAATACATGCACCGGCACAAGACCGGCGCCCTGATCGAAGCCAGTGTGCAACTGGGCGCATTGGCCAGCGGCCGTGCCCAGCCCAGTGACTTGCAGGCCCTGAAGGTGTATGCGCGGGCCATTGGTCTGGCGTTTCAAGTGCAGGACGACATCCTTGATGTGGAAGGCGATACCGCCACCCTGGGCAAACAGTCGGGCGCCGATGCGGCCCGTGACAAGCCTACGTACCCGTCTTTGATGGGCCTGAACGCCGCCAAAGCCTATGCACTTGAGCTGCGCGATCAGGCCATTGACGCCCTGCGACCTTTTGATGCAGCGGCAGAGCCATTGCGTGAACTGGCGCGCTATATCGTAGAGCGCCGCCACTAAAAGCGGCGCTATCCCGATATTTCAGACACGCTCTAATGCCAAGGTCTGACTAACGAATACCAGACTCCGTGGGCAGCTTACGTTGCATAAGGTAAACTGCCGCCTCTTCTTATACCTATAACGATTCGCCTGATGCCAACGACGTTTCATGAGTTTCCCCGCAAGCGCCCGACCACGCCCCTGCTCGACCGAGCCGGCACGCCTGCGGGCCTGCGCCGGTTAGCCGAAGCCGAGCTGGAACCTTTGGCCGATGAATTGCGCCAGGAACTGCTCTACACCGTCGGCCAGACGGGCGGGCATTTTGGTGCAGGCTTAGGCGTCATCGAGCTGACCATCGCGTTGCACTACGTGTTTGACACCCCGGACGACCGCGTGGTGTGGGACGTGGGTCATCAGGCGTATCCGCACAAAATTCTCACCGGCCGTCGTGAGCAAATGGCGACCTTGCGCCAGAAGGACGGCGTTGCCGCCTTTCCGCGTCGTTCCGAGAGCGAGTACGACACCTTTGGCGTCGGTCACTCCAGCACCTCGATCAGCGCTGCGCTGGGCATGGCAATTGCCGCCCGTTTGCAAAACAGCGACCGCAAAGCCATTGCGGTGATCGGTGATGGCGCCTTGACCGCTGGCATGGCGTTTGAAGCGTTGAACCATGCGCCGGAGGTCAACGCCAACATGTTGGTGATCCTCAACGACAACGACATGTCGATCTCGCGCAATGTGGGCGGGTTGTCCAACTACCTGGCCAAAATTCTGTCGAGCCGCACCTACGCCAGCATGCGCGAAGGCAGCAAGAAAGTGCTGTCGCGCTTGCCCGGCGCCTGGGAAATCGCCCGTCGCACCGAAGAATATGCCAAAGGCATGTTGGTGCCCGGCACGTTGTTTGAAGAACTGGGCTGGAACTACATCGGCCCGATTGACGGCCACGACCTGCCGACACTGATCGCGACGCTGCGCAACATGCGCGACCTCAAAGGCCCGCAGTTCCTGCACATCGTCACCAAAAAGGGCAAGGGCTTCGCCCCGGCAGAAGTCGACCCGATCGGTTACCACGCCATCACCAAACTTGAACCGCTGGACGCGCCAAAAGCCGCCCCCAAAGCGGCGAGCGGGCCTAAGTATTCCGCCGTGTTTGGCGAGTGGTTATGCGACATGGCCGCCGCCGATCAGCGCCTGGTGGGCATTACCCCGGCGATGAAAGAGGGATCGGACCTGATCGCATTCAGCGAGCGCTTCCCGTTGCGTTATTTCGACGTGGCCATTGCTGAACAACACGCCGTAACCTTTGCCGCGGGCATGGCCTGCGAAGGCGCCAAGCCTGTGGTGGCCATTTATTCGACGTTCCTGCAACGCGGTTATGACCAATTGGTACACGACGTGGCCGTGCAAAACCTGGACGTGCTGTTTGCCATCGACCGTGCGGGCCTGGTGGGTGAAGACGGCCCAACCCATGCCGGCAGCTTCGACCTGTCTTACCTGCGCTGCATTCCGGGCATGGTCATCATGACCCCGAGTGACGAAAACGAATTGCGCAAAATGCTCACCACCGGCCATCTGTATAACGGCCCGGCGGCGGTGCGTTACCCACGCGGTACGGGGCCCAATACGCCCATCGAGAAAACACTGGAACCGATCGAGATCGGCAAAGGCGTGATCCGTCGCAAAGGGTCGAAAGTGGCGATGCTGGTGTTCGGCGTGCAACTGGCCCAAGCCCTGCAAGTGGCCGAAACACTCGACGCCACTGTGGTCGACATGCGTTTCGTTAAACCGATGGATGAAGCGCTGGTGCGAGAAATGGCCAACAGCCACGACCTGTTGGTGACCGTCGAAGAAAACGCCATCATGGGCGGCGCAGGCTCAGCGGTCAGTGAGTTCATGGCCCGCGAAAACCTGCTTAAGCCCATTCTTCACCTGGGCTTGCCGGACGTGTACGTCGAGCACGCCAAACCGAGCCAGATGCTGGCCGAATGCGGTCTGGATGCGCCAGGCATTGAAGCCTCGGTGCGCCAGCGCATGGCACTGCTGGGGCTTTAAAAACACTCTGTAGTCGCTGCCGCAGGCTGCGAAGGGTTGGGGGTGCGTCGTGGCGACGGACCTTTTTCTTGAAGGCCTTGGGCCCTTATCGCAGCCTGCGGCGGCGACTACAGAATCCGGATTCCATGAAACATCTGCGCACAGCCTTATTCCTCAGCTTTATCCCTGCCAGCTCGCTGATGGCCGACGCCATTGAACGTGACGACGCGCTCAAGCTCCCGCAAACACTGATCACCGGCAATCGCCAGGTAGAGGCGCGCTCGGACAGCAGCAGCGCCAATACAGTGTTTACCCGCGCCGACATCGACCGCCTGCAACCCACCAGCCTGAGCGACCTGCTGGGGCGCGTGCCCGGCGTACAAGTCGCACGCAGTGGTGGGCGCGGAGCGTTACCGGGCATCTATATTCGTGGCACCAAGTCAGCGCAAAGCCTGGTTCTGGTGGACGGCCAGCGCATGGCCAATGCCACGTCGGCCGACAGCAACCTGCAATACCTGAACATTGACCAGATCGAGCGCGTCGAAGTGCTGCGCGGCTCGCGCTCGGTGATATATGGCAGCGATGCCATCGGCGGCGTGATTCAGATTTTTACCCGACGTGGCGCCCATCAAGCGCCGCAACTGCGTCTGCACAGTGCGATGGGCAGCTATGGCAGCTCGCAAAACAGCGTGGGGGTTTCTGGCGGGGATGCGCAAACACGCTTCAACCTCAGCGGGGCGCTGGAGGAAACGGCGGGTATTAATCGCACCACCGTGTCCTACCCGGTCGATAACGATCACGACGCTTACCGTAACAAATCCGTCAGCCTGAACCTGAACCACAGCCTGAACGACACACTGGAAGTCGGGATCAGTGCCATCAAGAGCACCGGCAAAACCGAACTGGATGCCATGTTCGGCCAACAGGGTTACAGCGATTTCGACATCAGCAGCGTGGGCAGTTTTATCGATGCGCAGCTCTCAGAGCGCTGGAACTCACGCCTTGAGCTGGGCCATAGCGAGAACCGCGAAAAGACCCGGGACAAGCTCAGCCCCGCCCTTTACAGCTTCAACACCTATCGCGACGCGTTGAATTGGCAGAACACCCTGACGCTGGACGATCAAAACAGCCTGATGCTTGGCCTTGATGCGTATGAAGACCGGGTACGCAGCAGCACTGACTTTGAGCAAGACAGCCGCTGGAACCGCGCAGCGTTTGTTCAGCATCGCTTTGAGGGCGAGTACTTTTCGACGGAGCTGGGGCTGCGTCACGACAAAAACCAACAATTTGGTAGCAACAACACCTGGAGTGGCAGCCTGACGGTGCCGTTGAATGCGGACAACGATGTGCTGCTGTCCTACAGCGAGGGCTTTCGTGCGCCAACGTTTAACGATTTGTACTACCCGCAGTTTGGCAACCCGTCACTCAAACCCGAGCATTCCAAAAGCTACGAACTGCAATGGCGCAGTCAGTTAAGCGACACCAGCCGACTGGAGACATCGCTGTATCGCACAGACATTCGCGACGCAATCGTGGCAGATGCCGACTGGATTCAGCAAAACATTGGCTCAGCCCGCATTACCGGTTTTGAAAGCGCGCTGCATCAAGAGTGGTTCGGCTGGCAAAGCAGCCTGGGCGTCGCAATCATCGACCCGCGCGACCGTGACACGGGCAAAACCCTGAGCCGTCGCGCGCGGCGCACGTTGAGCCTGGATCTGGATCGTCAGTTTGATCGCCTGGGCGTCGGCGCCAGTTGGCAAGCGGTGAGCAGCAGCTATAACGACGAAGCCAATCAACAGCCGATTGGCGGCTATGGACTGTTAGGGCTGCGGGGCAACTGGCAGGCCAGTTCAGAGGTGCGCCTGGAGGTGAAAGTCGACAACCTGCTGGATAAAACCTTCACCCGCGCGCTATACGGCTATGAAGGGCAGTATTACGGCTATCGCGAAGAGCGGCGCAGCCTGCAATTTGGCGTGACCTGGACGCCCCCCTTATAACCCCGACGGCTGTGTTTTTTAGATCAACCGCTCGCAGCCTTCGCCAGCGTCTACGGGGTTATCGACAGTTGCCGACAGAGCTTGGCTGTTGCTTCGATCATCTGCCCGCTCGGCCGTTCAAGACCTTTGTCGCTCAATAAAAGTAATCGCCCGTGCTTTACCGCGTCGATCTGCGGCCAGGCTTTCCAGGCAGTCAACTGCGCCTGGGTGCCTGCAATGATCACCTCAGGGTTGCGCTGCAACACAGACTCGATGCTGACCTGCGGTGCAGGCAGATGAAGGTCTGCAAACACATTGCTGGCGCCGCATACCGCCAGTGCATCGCTGATGATTTGCCCGCCACCTACGGTGTACAGCGGTTGATCCCACACTTGGTAAAACACCCGCAATGGTGTGTCACGGTGATACTGCTCGCGCAGCTCAGCCAGCCGCGCCCGCCACTGCGTGGCCAGTTCATGGCCGCGCTCGGGGCGATTCAAGGCAATGGCCAGGGCTTGGACCTGTTCGGCCAGTTCACTCAGACTTTTGGGTTCAGCACTGTAGGTCGGGATGTTCAACCGGCGCAGTTGTTCGCGTTGCGCAACGCCGACACTGCCCGGCCATAGCAAGAGCAAGTCCGGTTGCAGGCTGACCACGCGCTCCATGTCCAACTGACCATAGCCGCCCACTGAAGGGACATGGGCCAGTTCCGGCAAGGGCTCGCCTGCGTCCAGACGCCCGACCAGCAGGTCGCTGGCGCCCAGCTCTACCACCATTTCAGACAGCGACGGTGCCAGGCTGACCACCCGCGTGGCGGCCATGCCGGGTACGCCCACGGCCAGCAACGCAAGCGCCAGCCACAGGCGCATCAACCGACCTGACGAGGAATGCGATAGAGGTAAAACAGCACCAGCGTCGACAACGCCAGCAGCAACAGCGGCACACCTTCAAGCCCGACAAATACCGCCAGCGCGGCGATCCAGGCAGGCAGCCCGGCGGCCAGCAAAGCACGCCGCCGTACCTGCGCCAGATGATCCCAGGCAGCAGGCTCTTGCGCGGTATCGAGGGCTTTTTGCAGGTTGATCAGGCCATGTTTGTAGGGGCTGAACGTGCGCAGGGTGACAAACATCGACGCCACACCGGCAATAAAGAAAGGCATTGTCAGCCCAGGCAGCAAGGGTTCGGACTTGCCGAAAAACCAGTTGGCCAATGCCAGCGGCAGCAGGGTCAGTACCAACTGTTGCCACCAACTGAAACTCAAGCGCCGACGACGCTGGCCCCGGGTCACGCCGGGTCAGCCTCGTTCTGGTGTTGATTGCCCATCATGTGCCCGAGTTTATTGGCCTTGGTCGCCAGGTACAGCTTGTTGTGCGGGTTGTGGCCGGTGTGCAGCGGCACACGCTCAGCGACGGTGATGCCCATATCGGTCAAGGCTTTGACCTTGCGCGGGTTGTTGGTCATCAAACGCAGGGACTTGACGCCCATGTGCTCAAGCATCGGCAGGCAGATTGCGTAATCACGCTGATCGGCCGCAAAGCCCAGACGTTCGTTGGCCTCAACGGTGTCAGCGCCGCCGTCCTGCAACTCGTAGGCGCGGATCTTGTTCAGCAGGCCAATGCCGCGGCCTTCCTGACGCAAGTACAGCAACACGCCGCGGCCTTCGCGGGCGATGGCCTGCAAGGCCGCTTCGAGCTGTGAACCGCAGTCACAGCGTTGACTGAACAGTGCATCGCCGGTCAGGCATTCAGAATGCACCCGGCCCAGCACGGGCGCGCCATCCGCCACGTCGCCCAAACTGAGCACAACGTGTTCACGACCCGTGGCTTTCTCAAGGAAGCCATGCATGGTGAATTCGGCAAAGGGAGTAGGGAGTTTGCAAGCGGCAACAAAAGCGACGGGCACCGTGTGCTCCTGATCAATTTGAGGACTGGAAATTCGCAGAGGCGGCATTGTAGCAGGAGGTTCCTACAGACGCTTAGGCTGAATTATCGGAGATAAATATCAAAAAGTTTGATTCTTTTGAGGCGCTGCTTCAACTTCGTAGTCGCTGCTGCAGGCTGCGAGACGGGTGAACGACCTGCACCTTTTTTAAAGCACGACCGCTGTGCGGCCGATCGCAGCCTGTGGCAGCGACTACGGGTTAGATGCCACGGAAATGCTGGTAACCACGAATGGCCGGGGTGATGTCTTGCCCATCAGCATCCAACAACCCAACGCCCTGCCCTTCAACCACACGGCCAATCACGTGGATCGGCCAGCCGTCCGCCTGCAGGGTCGGCACATCGCGCTCAGGCAAGGTAAACGCCAGTACGTAGTCGTCGCCGCCGCTCAAGGCCGCTTGCTGCGCGCCCGCGCTGCCCAAAAACTCTTCCAGGGCCAATGAGACCGGCACGCGATCACGGTCGATCAGCAGCCGCACCTGTGAGGCCAGCGCGATGTGCCCGCAATCGGCCAACAAGCCGTCGGAGATATCCAGCGCGCTGGTGGCTTTGCCGCGCAGCGCCTGGCCCAACGCCAGTTGCGGCTGCGGCGACCAGTAATGCGCCAGCAAAGGTTGCGCAATAAACGATTCGGCGCTGCGCTGGCCCAACACCAAGGGCAAGGCCCCGGCGGCATTGCCCAACTCACCGCCCACGCACAACACATCACCCGGCTGCGCACCGCTGCGGGTCAGGGCACGCCCGCTGGGCACGCGGCCGAACACCGTGAGCGTCAAGCACAGCGGCCCCCGCGTGGTGTCGCCACCGATCAGGCGCAGATTGCACGCCACAGCCATTTGATTCAAACCCCGGGCGAACGCTTGCAGCCAATCGGTGTGAACCGTCGGCAAGGTCAGGGCAAGGGTAAACGCGAGGGGGGTTGCGCCCATGGCCGCCAAATCACTGGCCGCCACTGCCAGCGAACGCTGACCGAGCAAGAAAGGGTCGCAAGGATCTGCGAAGTGCACGCCTGCCACCAGCGTGTCGGTAGAGATAGCCAGTTGTTCCCCGAAGGGAACATCCAGCAGGGCGCAGTCGTCGCCAATACCCAGCGCAACGCCCTCGCCGCCTTGGGCACAAGGCGCGGCAGCGAAAACGGTGCGGATCAGCTCAAACTCGCCCATGGCATGCAGCGCTGTTTAGCGCTTGAACGCTTTAACTTCGGCTTCACGCAGGCGTGGTGCCAATTTGTCGAGTACACCGTTGACGAACTTGTGGCCGTCGGTGGAACCGTACACTTTGGCCAGCTCGATGCCTTCGTTGATCACAACGCGGTAAGGCACGTCGACACGCTTGATCAGTTCCCAGGTGGACAGACGCAGTACAGCCAGTTCAACCGGGTCCAGCTCTTCGATGGTGATGTCCAGACACGGGGTCAGGGCAGCATCGATTTCGCCACGGTGTGCAGGCACGCCGTGCAGGATTTCACGGAAGTAAGCCGCATCAACGTCAGTGAAGTCGTTATCAACGCGAAACTGCGCTTCGATTTCGTTCAACGAATGCTTGGCCATGTGCCACTGGTACAGCGCCTGGGTCGCGAGCTGACGCGCTTCGCGACGTTTGGCACTTTTAGAGGGCTTGCCAGCGTCCGCAGGTTTTGGATCGCGCGGGTTGAAACGATCGCTTTCGTCGGAAATCACTTGGCCTCCAACTGCGCCAACAGGCTGACCATTTCGAGGGCGGACAAGGCAGCTTCTGCGCCTTTGTTACCGGCTTTGGTGCCGGAACGCTCGATGGCTTGCTCGATGGAGTCAACGGTCAGCACGCCGAATGCAACCGGTACGCCGAACTGCATGGACACCTGGGCCAAGCCTTTGGTGCACTCGCCAGCAACGTATTCGAAGTGCGGCGTACCGCCACGAATCACAGCGCCCAGGGCGATGATGGCGGCGAATTCGTTGCGCTGGGCAACCTTTTGCGCAACCAACGGGATTTCGAACGCACCCGGCGCGCGAATGAGGGTGATGTCACTTTCGTTCACACCGTGGCGAACCAGGGCATCAACGGCACCACTCACCAGGCTTTCGACAACAAAGCTGTTGAAACGGCCAACTACAAGTGCGTAGCGACCTTTGGGGGCAATGAAGGTACCTTCGATGGTCTTCAGGGTCATTCGGTATGTCTCGTATTAAAGAGCCAGAACGCACTCGCGTGCGTTCTTTAAGGAGTTTGGGCCACGAATTTCAGACGGGAAACACCCGGTCTTTATTCGGAGGGCACGTATTCTACAACTTCCAGATCGAAACCGGATATGGCGTTGAACTTCATTGGTGAACTCATCAGGCGCATTTTACGCACACCAAGGTCACGCAGGATCTGCGAACCGGCACCCACGATGCTGTAAGTGGTCGGTTTTTTCACTGGCGCAGCGTCGGCAGTTTCGCGGATGTGCGCCAGCAGCACGTCACCGTCCAGCGGATGGCCCAGCAGCAATACAACCCCGCTACCGGCCTGTGCCACGGCACTCATGGCGGCGCGCAGGCTCCAGCGGCCGGGCTGCTTGACCATCAGCAGATCGCGCAGCGGGTCCATGTTGTGCACCCGTACCAGCGTCGGTTCTTCAGCGCAGATCTTGCCCAGGGTCAGCGCCATGTGCACATCACCTTCGACTGAATCACGATAGGTCACCAAATTGAATTGGCCCAGTTCGCTGTCCAACGGCTGCTCGGCAATCCGCTGAACGGTACGTTCGTGGATCATGCGGTAGTGGATCAGGTCGGCAATGGTGCCGATTTTGATGCCATGTTCAGCCGCAAATGTTTCAAGCTGCGGGCGACGGGACATCGTGCCGTCGTCATTCATCACTTCGCAGATCACGCCGCTGGGTTCGAAACCGGCCATGCGCGCCAGGTCGCAGGCGGCTTCGGTGTGACCGGCGCGGGCCAGAGTGCCACCCGCCTGGGCCATCAGCGGGAAGATGTGGCCGGGGCTGACGATGTCTTCGGCCTTGGCATCTTTGGCAGAGGCCGCTTGCACGGTGCGGGCGCGGTCAGCGGCAGAAATGCCCGTGGTGACGCCGGTCGCCGCTTCAATGGAAACAGTGAACTTGGTGCCGAAACCCGAACCGTTGCGCGGTGCCATCAAGGGCAACTTGAGCAGCTCGCAGCGCTCGCGGGTCATTGGCATACAGATCAAGCCACGGGCGAAGCGCGCCATGAAGTTGATGTGCTCGGCCTTGCAGCACTCGGCGGCCATGATTAGGTCGCCTTCGTTTTCGCGGTCTTCGTCATCCATGAGGATGACCATCTTGCCTTGGCGGATGTCTTCAACCAGTTCTTCGATGCTGTTGAGCGCCACGCGGCACCCCCTTAAGTCAGGATTTGAGGTAGCCGTTGGCGGCCAGAAAACTTTCGCTGATGGTGCTGCCCTGGGTCGGCTCGGCGGCTTTGTCGCCCAGCAACAAACGCTCCAGGTAACGCGCCAGCAGGTCAACTTCAAGGTTTACCCGGCGGCCAGGGCGGTAGTCGCCCATGATGGTTTCAGTCAGGGTATGCGGGATGATGGTCAGCGAGAATTCGGCGCCATTGACCGAGTTCACGGTCAGGCTGGTGCCGTCTACCGTGATCGAGCCTTTATGGGCGATGTACTTGGCCAGCGCTTTGGGTGCACGGATACGGAACTCAATGGCGCGGGCGTTCTCCTCACGGAAGATCACTTCGCCCACGCCGTCCACGTGGCCACTTACCAAATGGCCGCCCAGACGTGTGGTCGGGGTCAGGGCCTTTTCCAGGTTGACCCGGCTGCCCGTTTTCAAATCATTGAACGCGGTGCAGTCCAGCGTTTCGCGACTGACATCGGCCATAAAACCATTGCCCGGCAACTCAACCGCGGTCAGGCACACGCCGTTGATCGCGATGCTGTCGCCCAGCTTGACGTCGCTCAGGTCGAGCTTGCCGGTGTCTACATAAACCCGTACATCGCCACCTTTTGGGGTCAGTGCACGGATGTTGCCGATGGATTCGATAATGCCGGTAAACATGGCGTTCCCCTTGAGAACCAAGCCTGCGTAAAACGGAGGCTGAGAATTATACGCTCGCTGATGGCACAGGTATGGCAGTGACTCGCCAGTCATCCCCCACCGCGCGCATTTCGATGATCTTGAGTTCGCTCGCTTCGCTCATGCGGGTCAACGGCAGCTCCAGCAAGGGACGGGCCGTCGAACCCAAAAACTTGGCTGCGATGAAAATCTGATACTCGTCCACCAGGCCCTGTTCGGCAAATGCACCCGCCAGACGAGGACCGGCTTCAACCAGCACTTCGTTGACATCGCGGGCGGCCAGCGCCAACAGCAACTGACGCAGATCGATCTGACCGTTCTCGCCTGGAATCACCAGGCACTCGGGGCCTGTGCGGTATTGTTCGGCAGGCGGCACACAGGTGGCGACCAGCGCGGGTCCGGCCTTGAAGAACGGTGCATCCAGCGGCACGCGCAAGCGCCCGTCGATCAACACGCGCAGCGGCGCACGACTCATGGCCAGCGCGGTCTGCTCGGCATCCAGCCCCAGCTCATCGGCACGCACCGTTAAACGGGCGCCATCGGCCAGTACCGTGTCGGCACCGGTTATCACCACGCTGGCTTGCGCGCGCAAGCGCTGCACCGCAGAACGTGCGGCAGGCCCGGTGATCCATTGGCTCTCACCGCTGGCCATCGCGGTGCGCCCGTCCAGGCTCATTGCCAGCTTGACCCGCACAAACGGCAGGCCATGCTCCATGCGCTTGAGAAAGCCCTGGTTCAAGGCCCGCGCTTGAGATTCCAGCACGCCGCACCGCACCTCAATGCCAGCATCGGCCAAACGCTTGAGGCCACGCCCTGCGACTTCCGGGTTTGGGTCTTGCATGGCGGCCACCACGCGGGCGACCCCGGCATTGACCAAGCCTTCGGCGCACGGCGGGGTGCGCCCGTGATGACTGCACGGCTCAAGGGTGACGTAGGCCGTCGCCCCGCGAGCCAGTGCTCCGGCGGCCCGCAAGGCGTGGACCTCGGCGTGCGGCTCACCCGCACGCACATGCCAGCCTTCGCCGACGATCTGGCCGTCACGCACGATGACGCAACCCACACGAGGGTTGGGGTGGGTGGTGTACAGCCCCTTACGGGCCAGCTCGATGGCACGCGCCATGTAATGGGCGTCTAAAACCAGTTGCTCAGTGGACACAATCACTCCTTTGAAGGCTCACGGGCAAGGCGGTCGATCTCTTCGCGGAACTCATTGAGGTCCTGGAAGCGTCGATAAACAGAGGCAAAACGGATGTAGGCCACTTCGTCGAGCTTTTGCAGCTCGCCCATGACCAGCTCACCCACGACCAGCGATTTGACTTCGCGTTCGCCGGTGGCGCGCAGCCTGCTTTTGATATGGGCCAGCGCCGCTTCAAGACGCTCGACACTCACCGGACGTTTTTCCAGCGCACGCTGCATGCCGGCGCGCAGTTTTTCTTCGTCGAACGGCTGACGACTGCCGTCTTGCTTGATAAGGCGGGGTAAGACCAACTCAGCTGTTTCAAAGGTGGTGAAACGCTCACCACAGGCCAGGCATTCACGCCGGCGGCGCACCTGATCGCCCTCGGCGACCAGACGCGAGTCGATGACTTTAGTGTCGTTGGCACCGCAGAAGGGACAGTGCATGGTGGCAGGCAACAAAAAATGGGGAGCGCCATGGTAGCGCATCCCACTGGCAAGACAAGCCATAGGCTTTACGGTATACAGTCCGCCTACTACGTTTTACACAATCTGATACAACGACTGACCTGCCGCTGGAGCCCACTATGTCGCTACGAACGCTTGTTTTGCTGTGCCTCGCCAGTTTGCTGGTCGCCTGTAGCAGTGAGCCGCCAAAGTCGGCACAACCCCAGGTGCTGGCGCAGCCAAAAACCGATGCCCCGGCCGATCTTGGCCCCCTGCCCGCCTATCAGCGTGAATTGAGTGGCGTGCTGACCGGCGTACCGGCTGGCGCAGAAGTCGAGTTGGCAATGCTGATCGTGGATGAACGCGGACGTCCTCAAGGGCTGATGGCCAGCAGCAAGATCATCGGCAATAACCAGCCACTGCCGTTCAAGCTGCGATTCAACCCGCAAGCGTTTCCGGCCGGGGCACGGGTGGAACTGCGCGGGCGCGCCAGTCAGTCCGGGCAACTGATTCTGCACCTGCCGTCGCGCATCATCGGCCAACCCGCGACCCAGGCAATGGGCACCCTGGCACTCGTCAAAGCGCCATGAACACACCGGTCGACCTGCAACAGTCATTAAGTGAGCTGCTGGGTGATGCGCGGCTGGTGGCCACCGATCTGCCTGGCACCTCACTCCAACTGTGGTTGATCGACGAGCACAACATGGACCGCGCCTTCACCCCGGACGAAACCCGGCGCATTCTCTACGAGCCGCCCTACTGGGCCTTTTGCTGGGCCAGCGGCCTGGCATTGGCGCGGTATCTGGCCGAACACCCGCAGTGGGTCAAAGGCAAGCGCGTGCTGGATTTTGGCTCCGGTTCGGGGGTGGCGGCCATTGCCGCGGCCAAGGCCGGCGCGCTGCAAGTGCTGGCGTGTGATCTGGACCCATTGGCGCTGGCTGCCTGTCGAGCCAACGCTGAACTGAATAATGTGCAACTGAGTTATTGCAGCGACTTTTTTGCCGAGGCAGACCGCTTTGATCTGATTCTGGTGGCCGACGTACTCTACGACCGGGAAAACCTGCCGCTGCTGGATCAATTTTTGACCCGAGGGCTGCAGGCATTGGTGGCTGATTCGCGGGTGCGCGACTTTAAACATCCGCTGTACCGGCAACTGGCAACGCTCAGGGCATTGACCTTGCCCGACCTGGCCGAACCCCATGAGTTTCGCCAAGTGAGCCTGTATCACGCGCAGCGCAGCAGTACGGCTTTCAGCGTGCCCGCACAGCCTTTATAGTTGCCCTCATTTACCTGTTTCGAGACCCGTAATGAATCAGCCAACCACGACTTTCAGCTTCGATGTGACCTCAGCAGACTTCGATAAACGCGTGATCGAAGCCTCTTTCGATCAGCCGGTGTTAGTCGATTTCTGGGCCGAATGGTGCGCACCGTGCAAAGTGATGCTGCCGATCCTGGAACACATTGCCGAGGACTACCAAGGCGAGCTGCTGCTGGCCAAAGTCAATTGCGACATTGAACAGGACATCGTGGGACGCATCGGTATCCAGACCCTGCCCACGGTGGTGCTGTTCAAGGATGGCAAAGTCGTCGACGGGTTTCAGGAAGCACAGCCGGAGTCCGCCATTCGCGCAATGCTTGAACCCCATGTCGAAATGCCTGCCCCGCCCGCCGAAGACCCGATGGTTCAGGCTCAGGCACTGTTTGCCGAAAGCCGTTTTGCCGAAGCCGAGGCGCTACTCAAACAGGTCCTGACCGAAGACAACACCCACGCCAAGGCGCTGATTTTGTATGGTCGCTGCCTGGCTGAGCGTGGCGAGCTGGCAGAAGCGCAAGCCGTACTCGACGCTGTAAAAAGCGATGAGCACAAAGCCGAGTTGGCGGGCGCCAAGGCGCAATTGACCTTTTTGAGCCAGGCCAAAGACCTGCCTGATGTCGCGGACTTGAAAACCCGCGTGGCGCAAAATCCGCAGGACGATGAAGCCGCCTACCAACTGGCCGTTCAGCAATTGGCCCGCCAGCAATATGAAGGCGCCCTCGAAGGTTTGCTTAAACTGTTTGTGCGCAATCGCAGCTACAACGAAGGCATTACGCACAAAACTTTGCTGCAAGTGTTCGACCTGCTGGGCAACGATCACCCGCTGGTGACCACTTACCGCCGCAAATTGTTTGCAGCGCTGTACTAAATCCGCACATCAACACGCAGGCTGCGATCGCTTGATCTTAAAAAGATCGCAGCCAACGCCTACGCCAAGTCGGGCGTGCATCCTGCTGGTTTATTCAACCCAGCTGTAAACCGGTGAGTCAGTGCCGCTGACCACTTTCACCTCGCTGCTGTGGCGCAACCGCACCAGCAAGCGCTTCCCGGCACCTGTACTGCCGGTCAGCGCTTGCAGTTGGGCGAGCAGTTGCGGGCCGGTCATCTGACCCGCCTGACGCAACAAATCCTTGGTCGCTTCCCACACGGCATCGTCTTGATTCGCAGGTTTGTGGGCAACGGCAACCGGAGCCGGTGCGTTAACGTTTAACTGCCCGCCCAGCTGCGCCCACTCCGCCTCATCCAGCTCTACCGTCAAATCCACTGGCCAGTCGCCAATTGTTCCGCGAATACGCACCATTACCCTGCTCCTGAAGTTTCATCAAGGCATGCTCCCACGCGTCTTGCGTAACGCCAAGCACACGGGCAAACTCTCGCAGCATTGTTATAAGATCACATAACAAGCCTTTCCCCCTTCTTAGCTGGAGTCATGCTATGCGCCGTTTGCTGCTTGCTTTGCCGTTTGCCCTGTTGCCGCTGGCTGTGGCGCATGCTGCTGAGGACCACGATCACGAACACGGCAGCCTGGCGCCGCATGAACACGGCGTTGCCAGCTTGAACGTGGCGCTTGATGGTCAAACACTGGAACTGGACCTCGACGGCCCGGCCATGAATCTGGTGGGGTTCGAGCACCTTGCCAGTACTGACGCTGACAAAGCCAAGGTCGCTGCCGCCCGCACCCAGCTGACCAATCCATTAGTGCTGTTCAGCGTGCCGAAAGCAGCCGGTTGCACAGTCGATGAACAAGAACTCAACAGCCCGTTATTCGACCCGGCCCCTGAAGAGCGCGTGAGTAAAACAGAGCATCACCACAGCGATATCGAAGCTCACTACGCGTTCACGTGCAGCCATCCTGAAGCACTGAAAACCCTGGATCTGGCGCAGTTTTTCAAGACATTCCCCGCCACCCACACATTCAAGGTACAACTGATCGGCCCAAGCGGTCAGCAGGCCGTGCAAGTGACGGCCAAAGCAGCGACGCTCACGTTCTAAACGGGTACAGGCGCGAGCTTGCCTTGCGCCTCTAGGCCCTTCCATCACCTTGCAGGCGACCCTGACTCCCCATGACCCACGCACTCATCGAACTGAGCGACCTGAGTTTTAATTGGCCGGGCCACCCCGTGCTGCTGGATATTCCTCAGTTCCGCCTGCAAGCGGGCGAAACCCTGTTCCTCAAAGGCCCCAGCGGCAGTGGTAAAACCACGTTGCTGGGCTTGCTCGGCGGTGTGCAAAAAGCCAATCGCGGGACGATCCGTTTGCTGGGCCAGGCACTCAGCGAACTCGGGGCGGGCGCACGGGACCGGTTTCGCGTCGATCACACCGGTTATATTTTTCAGCAATTCAATTTGCTGCCCTTTTTGTCAGTGCGCGAAAACGTTGAGTTGCCGTGTCACTTTTCCAAACTGCGCGCCAGCCGTGCCACCCAACGCCACGGTAGCGTTGATAAAGCGGCGCAAACCTTGCTCGCCCATTTGGGCCTTAAAGATCCCGCGTTGCTGGAGCGCCGTGCCGACTCGCTGTCCATCGGCCAGCAACAACGGGTGGCCGCCGCCCGCGCCCTGATCGGCCAACCCGAACTGGTGATCGCCGATGAGCCCACCTCGGCCCTCGATGCCGATGCCCGCGAAGCGTTTATCCAATTGTTGTTCGCCGAATGCCGCGAGGCCGGAGCCAGCTTGCTGTTTGTCAGTCACGACCAGAGCCTGGCCCCGCTGTTTGATCGCAACCTGTCGCTGTCTGAACTCAATCGTGCCGCCACGACGGCAGAGGTCTGAGATGTATTTGTTTCGTCTTGCGCTGGCCAGCCTGGCTAACCGCCGTTTTACCGCGTTACTGACAGCATTCGCGATTGCCCTGTCTGTGTGTTTGTTGCTGGCAGTGGAGCGGGTTCGAACGGAGGCCCGCAGCAGTTTTGCCAGCACCATCAGCGGCACGGACCTGATCGTCGGCGCACGTTCGGGGTCGGTCAATTTGCTGCTGTATTCGGTGTTTCGCATCGGCAATGCCACCAACAACATCCGCTGGGACAGCTTTGAACACTTCGCCAATAACCCTAAGGTGAAGTGGGCAATCCCCATGTCGTTGGGCGACTCCCATCGCGGCTACCGGGTGATGGGCACCAGCGAGGCGTACTTTGAGCATTATCAGTACGGCCATCGGCAAAACCTTGAGCTGGCCACTGGCCGCGCCTTTGCTACCGATCCGTTTGAAGTGGTGCTGGGGGCTGAGGTCGCGCAGGCGTTGCACTATAAATTAGGCGACAAACTGGTGTTGGCGCATGGCGTCGCCGCCGTGAGCCTGGTCAAGCACGACGATAAACCGTTTACCGTGGTCGGCATTCTCAAGCGCACCGGCACCCCGGTCGACCGCACGCTGCACATCAGCCTCGGCGGCATGGAAGCCATTCACATCGACTGGCATAACGGCGTGCCTGCTCGCGGCGCAGGCCGCATTACGGCTGATCAGGCCCGCAACATGGACCTCACGCCGCAGGCCATTACCGCCTTTATGCTGGGGTTGAACAGCAAAATTTCGACCTTTGCCCTGCAACGTGAAATCAATGAATTTCGCGGCGAACCGATGATGGCAATTTTGCCCGGCGTGGCCCTGCAAGAACTCTGGAGTTTGATGAGTACCGCTGAAAAGGCCCTGTTTGTGGTCTCGTTGTTTGTGGTGCTGACCGGGTTGATTGGCATGCTCACCGCCATTTTGACCAGCCTCAATGAGCGGCGCCGCGAGATGGCGATTTTGCGTTCAGTGGGTGCCCGCCCTTGGCACATTGCCACTTTGCTGGTGTTTGAAGCGCTGGCGTTGGCATTGGCTGGCGTAGTTGCAGGTGTGGCGTTGTTGTATGTGAGTATCGCCGTGGCCCAAGGCTACGTGCAGTCGAACTACGGGCTGTATTTGCCGTTGGCCTGGCCGAGTGAATATGAATGGACCTTGCTCGCAGGTATTCTGGCAGCCGCCCTGTTGATGGGCTGCGTGCCCGCCTGGCGCGCTTACCGACAATCGCTGGCCGATGGTCTGTCCATTCGCTTATGAGCATGTGCCTATGAATCGCTCTGTATTGCCGCGCGCGCTGCTCGCACTGTTGCTGCTGGTGTCCGCTCCACTGTGGGCGGCTGAACCGAAGGAATTGACCTGGTCTGAGATGATCCCGCCGGATGCGCCGCCCGAAGTGGCGGACATGGCGCCGATGCACGATCTGTCGCAACTGGGCAACCTTGATCCGGAGGCAGCACCTGCGGCCAAACAGGGCATGCCCAATGCACCGGTGGTGCCTGCGCTGGACGGTCAGCACATTCGCCTGCCGGGTTATATCGTGCCGCTTGAGGTGAATGAAGAAGGGCGCACCACGGACTTTTTGCTGGTGCCGTACTACGGCGCCTGCATTCATGTCCCGCCTCCGCCGTCGAATCAGATCGTGCATGTCACCAGCAAAGTCGGGGTCAAGCTCGATGAGCTGTACCAACCGTACTGGATCGAAGGCGCGATGCAGGTCAAGCCCAGCACCAGCGAACTGGCTGATGCCGGTTACCAGATGGATGCGCAGAAAATCTACGTCTACGAACTGCCGGAATAGTCCCTCGTCGCCGTTGCCGAAGGCGACGTCCGATGGCCAAGCGATCGTAAACCCGAAGACTGCGGTGCTGGTGAAGCGCTACGTTGGAGGGTTAAGCGAGCGCATATTTGGGTGTTGGTTCACGAAATTTTCACAATTTTTCCGGTCTTCACCGTTTCATTGAGCTGGGTCAACAGAGGTGCACAGGGCGCTCACTACCATTGGTTATATAAATTTTAAATATCCAATTGGAGCTCCCATGCACAAGTCTTTGCTCAGCGTAGCGGCCCTCGCCCTCGCCGTCGTTGCCCCGCTTGCTCACGCGCACACTGAAGGCGACATCATCGTCCGTGCCGGTGCAATCACGGTTAACCCGAAAGCCGACAGCTCCAGCGTCAAAGTGGACCAAGGTCCACTGTCGGGTACCGATCTGGGTGGCAAAGCGACCATGAGCAGCGACACGCAATTGGGTCTTAACTTTGCGTACATGGTCACCAACAACATCGGTATCGAATTGTTGGCAGCGACGCCGTTTGAGCATGACGTGAAACTCAAAGGCACCGGCCTTGATGCCGCCAACGGCAAACTCGGCTCCCTCAAGCACTTGCCGCCAACCTTGAGCGTTGTGTACTACCCGCTGGACTCCAAATCGGCGTTCCAACCGTACGTCGGTGCCGGTATCAACTACACCTGGATCTATGACGAACACGTCGGTAGCCGCGCCAACGCAGCAGGCTTCGACAACTTCAAAGCGAAAAACTCGTGGGGCATGGCGTGGCAGATCGGTGCTGACTACATGCTGACCGACAACATCATGATCAACGCCCAGGCACGCTACATCGACATCGATACCCGCGCCACCGTTGAAAACAACGGCGTTGCACCGGGCACCCGGGCCAAGGTCAACGTTGATGTAGACCCATGGGTTTACATGGTAGGCCTGGGTTACAAGTTCTAAGCCACCTCGCTAAATGCATTAAAAAACCAGAACCCCGTTAGCACAGGGTTCTGGTTTTTTATGACATCGCGAAACAGCCCACTCATTGATTACTTATGCTTGAAGCACCGTACACCGTGGTGATTTTAATCGGGTCCACGCAGTGCCCTTATTCGTAATATTTAAGTGTGCTCTCGGCTAGAAACGCTAGCCTGTTGTCCACTCAACGTTATCCGAGAAGGGTGAATCATTCCCCTCCAAATACGCGCGTACTGCAATCGCATTGCGTTCCCCCGGATTGCCTCGCAACGCCGTAAAAGCAATTTCAAACGGCCCCAAGTAATTCGCAAATCCATCCGTGCCAATGCTGCGTTCTGAATGATCCGCTAATGCATAAAAAATCCCGCACTTATGATGCGGGATTAATAGAGTGGGGACGGTCGACCTATAGTTAGCGGCTCAGCGCCCCAACAAACGCGCCAGCCCTTCACTCATCGGCGTGGTTTCACCCAAGGTGAATCGTTGCAATAAACGGCTGTTGTCGGCACGCGAATGGCGGATGTCGCCGGAACGCGGCGGGCCGTAGCTGATCGGCGGCAACTGGCCGACAACGTCGCTCAGTGCGGTGAGCATTTGCTTGAGGGTGTTGGCTTTGTTCAGGCCCACGTTAACCGCGCCCTCTTCAACGTGTTCAGCCTCGACGGCCTGCACCAGAATGTTGACCAGATCACCGACGTAGAAGAAATCGCGGGTTTGCTCGCCATCGCCAAAAATGGTGATAGGCAGGCCTTTTTCGGCGCGCTCACTGAAGATGCTGATCACGCCCGAGTACGGCGAAGACGGGTCTTGGCGTGGCCCGAAAACGTTGAAGAAGCGAAAGATCACAGGTTCCAGGCCGTGCTGGCGACGGTAGAAATCCAAATAGTATTCGCTGGCCAGCTTGTCGGATGCATAGGGCGTGAGCGGTGCTTTAGGCGTGTCTTCGACAATCGACTCACCTTCACCGTTGTTGCCGTAAACAGCAGCACTGGAGGCAAATACCACGCGCTTTACACCTGATTCACGCATGGCTTCGCACACGTTCAAGGTGCCGACGAAGTTGCTTTGGTGAGTGCGTACCGGGTCGTCTACCGAGGCTTGTACTGAAGCCACGGCTGCCAGATGCACAACGGCACGGCACCCGGCCATGACGTCGGCGACCAGCGCTGCATCTGCCACATCACCTTCAATCAGTTCTACGTTGGGATTGTCCAGAGGCAGGTTGCTGCGTTTGCCTGTGGACATGTCATCCAGGATTCGCACTGCGTAGCCCTTGGCCAGCAACGCGTCAACCAGATTGGAACCTATAAACCCGGCGCCGCCGGTGACGAGGATCGGGGCATCAGCCATGACGATAAAACCTGTCCAGTAGGATCGGGAGACCGGCACGCCAAGCGCGAGGTTTGATCCCGAAGGTGTGTAGGATTTTTTTACATGCCAGCACCGCGTGCTGTGGTTCTTCTGCTGCATCCGGCCGTGCGGCGTGCGCTTGTGGTGTAGGCGCTTCGATTGCCAACGGATGCAGGTTTCGCGCCTCGGCCAAAATCGCCTGACCAAGCGCCAGCGGAGTAGTGGCCTCATGCCCGGCGTAGTGGTAGGTGCCCCACAAGGGTGCCGAGCAATCCAGCTGCTTGAGCACCGAAATGATTACCCGCGCCGCATCATCGACTGGCGTGGGATTGCCGCGGCGATCATCGGCCATCAGCAACTCACCGGGTTTTTCAGCCTGAGCCAGAAAACGCCCCAGGGTGCCATCCGGGCTGTCATCGAGCAGCCAGCCGAAACGCAACAGCACGTGCTGCGGGCAAATGGCCCGCACACTCTGCTCGATCCGCCACAGCGCCTGACCACGCAACCCCAAGGGCACGGGTTCGTCTTTTTCGCTGTAGGCCGTGGCCCGCGAACCGTCGAAGACGCGATAACTGGAAGGTTGGAGCAAGGTGATGCTGTGATGCTGGCACAGTTCGGCCAACCGTTCGACGGCATGTTCCTGGGCAGCCAAGCGGGTTTCGCTGACTGACTGCGCCTGGAACCAGTCGAAGTAGTACGCAAGGTTGATAACGGCGTCCGGTCGGGTGTCGTCGAGCAGTTGCGTGAGACTCGCAGCGTCCCAGCCGTCTTGCGGCGGACGCGGGGCCAGGAAGTGGATGTCTTCCTCGGCACCCAGACGAATCAGCGCCTGCCCGAGAGCATTTCCGCCGCCCAATAACATAAGGCGCATTCGCATAGAGTGTGCAGGCTCAGTCTATTCAGAACGGTGATGTATACCAGAAAACCAACCGTGCAAGCTGTTGGCCATGATCAAGACTCCCGCATTTTGCGGGTTTATCAGCCTGTCGTCACTGACAAACTGCTCCCCAGGCGCGCAGCGGATCATTGCGACGATGGCGGCATATCGGTCAGCAATAGCGTAGACCGATGTGGCGCCCCGTCTGGCGCCGCAGATTGCGTCACTGCACCGACGGGGGCCAGCAGGGCCTGTGGATAGGTTTGCGCAAAATGAACGTCATCAGACTTATCCACAAGCTTTTTGAGCCGATCATTGAACGCACGGGTAATGGTGCTTTGCGCACCGGACATGGTCCGAAATTGGGCCGTCACGGTGACACCATCCAGGTTCATGCTATCGACGCCGAAGACGGTCAACGAACCTTGCAAGCTAAGACTGAGCAACGGGTCATCGCTGATTTGTCGGCCAGCGTCGCGAATCAGGACGGTGGCTTGGTCGATGTCCGTGGCATAAGTGAACTGCACCGAGAAGAAAGCGTAGGCAAATTGCCTGGAGTGATTGATGACTGCCTTGATCTGACCGAAAGGCACCGAGTGCACAAAACCGCGGCTGTCGCGCAGACGCAAGGTGCGAATGGTCAAACCTTCGACCGTACCCGCGTGGTTGGCGTCTACCACGACCCAATCGCCCACTGAAATGGTGTCTTCGATGATGATAAAAAGCCCGGTAATGACGTCTTGCACCAACTGCTGAGAACCAAAACCGATCGCCAGGCCAATCACCCCGGCACCCGCCAGGAAAGGCGCAACGTTGACCCCTAAATTGGCCATCGTGGTAATGGTGCAGACCACCACCAGTATCACTTTGATTGCATTGCGCATCAGCGGCAGGATGGTTTTGATCCGCGTACTCGGCTCACGGGCGCCGCGGCGATTGGTGGTGGGTTGCAGCGCTTGCTGGATGGCGGTGTCCAGCACCACCCAGGCCAGCCAGGTGACTAATAAAATCAGCAGGATATGCCCCAGTGAATCGCTGATAACCTTGCCGGTGTTGCTGTCCGAGGCAAACGCCAGCAGCGAAAAGCCCCAGATTTGCGCCAGCAATTCGATAAAGGTAACCGCCAGAGCGATGCGCAATAGCGCATACAGCACGGTCATCAAACGCTCTTTATACGCGCCACTGCGTTTTACCTCGGTGTGGAAGCCGTGATGCAAAATCGTGCTCATGAACACGGTGGCGATCAACAAGGCGCACGTCAGCAATGCATTGCGCATGGTCCGCTCACTGCCCTCCCCCACGCCCAACAATCCAAGCGCCGACACCAACAGCATCAGCAGGATCGGCCAGTACCACAGCACCGAAAAAATGCGCAATGACTCTTGTAGCGAGGGCTGGCCCACACGCTGCGCCAACGCCCGGTCGCGAATCAGGTGTGCGACAGGGCGACGCAATTTGACGGCTAAAAAAGCAAACACTGCGCACGCCAGTAACCCCGTCAGTACCGACAAGCAACTCGCAATGTTGCCGCCGATTTGTCGAGCAATTTGCGGGCTATTCATGGCGTCGCTGAAGGCGGCAAAAAAACCGATCAAAAATAAGGGCCGAAGAGAATATCGACGAATAATCTCTACCGCGCGTCGCTTGTGCCCTACATAAAACATCGCACTCAAGGACAGCACTAACGCGGCACAGAACACGCCCGCACTGCTGGCATACGAGAGGCTGAGGGCCAACGAGCGGCCAATGGAGTCTTGCAGCATGCGACTGGCATATAAGGTCAGCGGCAAGGCGATCAAAGCGGGCAGCAGGTAAGAAAGCGTGTAACGCGTCAATGTTTGCACACGCGGCCGTGGCCTCAGCCCACGGCTATTACACGCATGGCGAGCCAATACCCGCCCTCCCATGACCGCAGCGGCAAACACCGCCAGCCAGACAGCGGACAGCACCAAGAAGTCGCCTACACCACTCCAGGACGGATGCGACGCGACCTGTTCAACCAAAACACCGACTTCGTCCGCCGCTCGATCCGTGCGCAACCGCCACGCATCGAGCAGGTGCACGCTCATGCCCAGTTTTTCTTGCATCTCATCCATGCCCGCGCCCAAGGCTGCGAGCAAACCGCCGTCAACCAGCACCGGAGGCTTTCCATCAGACTCTTCAGCCTTGATTACGGAGGCCAGCGTGGGCGCTGCCTGCAAAAAGCCATTGCCGGTCAGCAGCAGGATGAACAGCAAACATACTGTTTTAAAAGAAGACAAAACCGGGGGAACCTCCTGAACGTCTGTTATCAACTGATCGAAATGCGCCAGCGAAGTTCGAATTTCAGCCGCCATATCTATTTTTCTGAGTACAGCGTAGTCAATCACCAGGAAGTGTTCGCACAAAAGGCGCAAAAGCATCTCACGCTGGACGCAGATAAAAGCCGCAAAGATCGGGGTATCTGCCTGCGCCTCAAGGCGCCAGCGCAGCCCCCAGCGCCTCAAGTAGAACGCTCACTTTAGGCTGGGCCTCTCGGCGCTTGAGCCACACCAGATTCACCGGCGACCCTTCGGTAGCCAAGTGCGCCAATACCTCCACCAGTTTTCCCTCTGCCAGTGGCTGCTTAACCAGCCAGGTCGGTAATTGAGCAATGCCATGACCTGCCAACACAGCGGCTACCTGCCCTTCACCGTCACCCACTGTGAGATGGGCAGGCAACAGCCGGCGCTCGCTGCCACCTTGCGGCCCCGCAAAATACCAAGGGTTGACCTGGCCATCTGCACGGCCATACATCACGCAGCGGTGGTGCTCCAGATCATGCGCAGTCTTGGGTGCTCCCTGCTTGAGCACATACGCGGGGGAGGCGCAAAAAACCAGCCGTTCGGTCCCCAAATAGCGCCGCCCCAAGGTGGGCGGCCATATGTTTGAGCCACCAATGCGCACCACGATGTCGATATCCTCTTCAACCGGGTCCACATAACGATCAGAAAACGAGATGTGCGGCACTAACAGTTCATGCGCTTCAACGCAGCGCAAAATAACCCCGAGCGCATGCAGGCGCCCGTAGGCCGCTGGCAGGTCGATGCGCACACGCCCCATGGGTTCCGTGTTGTGGGCATGAAGTGACAGTTCGGCCTCCTCCAGTTCACCCAGCACGTTGGTGCAGGTGCGATAGAACCTGACGCCCGCATCGGTCAGAGCCAGCCTGCGGGTAGTTCGATTAAACAGCCGGGTGTCCAACCGCGCTTCCAGACGGGTAATGGCTTTACTGATGGCTGAGCGAGTCACGTTCAGCCGCTCGGCCGCCGCCGTGAAACTGCCGGTTTCAGCTACGCAAACAAACACATCCAGACCTTTCAACCGCTCGGAAGAAAACATGACACCTCGCCATTGGGTAATTAAATTCACTCGATTGGGTATTTTATAGCCGCAATATGAATAAATTTCTCCAATAAGCTGTCGCCCTGATTTCAATAGAGCGATGCAACATGCCTTCTTCACAGACCCCTGCTGCGGTCCACAGTCCATCTCAACCTCGAACCGGGGTACAGATTGCAATCATGGCGATTGCGGCCTTTGTGATTGTGACAACCGAATTTTTAATCATCGGCCTACTGCCCGCGCTGGCTCGTGACCTGGCCATTTCCGTGACTCTGGCGGGACAGTTAGTCACGTTATTTGCCTTCACGGTGATGCTGTTTGGCCCCATTTTGACAGCGCGGCTAGCGCATATTGATCGGCGCAAGCTGTTCACTTTCATCGTGCTGGTGTTTGCGGCATCCAATGCATTGGCAGCCGTGTCGGTCAATATCTGGGTCATGGCGATAGCCCGTTTTATTCCCGCGCTGCTGTTGCCGGTGTTTTGGGGCACCGCCAGCGAAACCGCTGGGCAACTGGCCGGCCCGGCGCATGCCGGCAAGGCCATCGCCAATGTGTACATGGGTATTTCGGCAGCGCTGGTATTTGGCATTCCGTTGGGCACGCTGGCCGCAGATGCTGTCGGATGGCGTGGCAGTTTTTGGATCTTGGCGGCCCTGTGCCTGTTGATCGCAGGACTGATGCTCACCTGCATGCCGACACTGCCTTCTGCGCCACAACGCACCACGGCAGACAAACAAACACAGATCCTCAAAGACCCGCGCTTTATCGGCCACATCGCACTCTCAATACTGACCTTTACAGCGATGTTTACCGCTTATACCTACCTGGCAGACACCCTTGAGAGCCTGGCTGGCATTGCGCCCCGTCACGTGGGTTGGTGGCTCATGGGCTTTGGTGCTGTAGGCATGCTGGGTAACCATATCGGCGGGCGTCTTGTTGATCGCAGCCCGCTGGGGTCCAGTGTGTTGTTCCTGACATTACTGGCGGCCGGCATGCTGGCAGCCACTCCCCTCGCGTCACAGCACACGGGGCTGATTGTTGCGCTGGTGGTGTGGGGCATCGCCTACACGGCCCTGTTTCCGATCTGCCAGGTTCGCGTCATGCGCGCGGGCGCCAAGGCTCAAGCCTTAGCGGCATCCTTGAACATTTCGGCAGCCAATGCGGGCATCGGTTTGGGCGCAATCGTGGGAGGCCTCGGGATTGAGCACTATGGGCTCCAATCGCTGGGCATGATCTCAGCAGGCATTGCCGCGACGGCTATAGGCTTGGCCTTGCTGTTGATGCGACGCCCATAAACCGCGCAAATAAAAAGGCCGGTCACTGAGAAAGTGACCGGCCTTTTAAGCGTTCAGCGTGCGTGAGTTCTGCGACTAAGCACGTGCCTTATGAGGGTCAGAACGGGATGTCGTCATCAAAGCTGTCGAAATCCGGAGCAGGTTGCGGTGCCTGCTGTTGCGGCGCTGGGCGCGAATCGCGCTGTGGCTGCTGTTGTTGCTGTTGCTGCTGTTGCGGCGCAGGGCGTTGAGCCTGCTGACGCGGGGCAGACTGCTGCTGTTGGTAGTTATTGCCACCACCCTGGTTTTGTTGGTCGCCCTGAGGACGGCCACCCAGCAGCTGCATGGTGCCCTGCATGTCGACCACGATTTCAGTGGTGTAACGCTTGATACCGTCTTTTTCCCACTCACGGGTTTGCAGCTTGCCTTCGATGTAGACTTGCGAACCTTTACGCAGGTATTCGCCGGCGATTTCAGCCACTTTGCCGAACATCGAGACACGGTGCCATTCAGTCTTTTCGACTTTCTGGCCAGTTTGCTTGTCAGTCCACTGTTCGCTGGTTGCCAGACTCAGGTTGGTCACGGCATTACCGTTAGGCAAGTAGCGAACTTCGGGATCCTGGCCGCACGTGCCGACCAATATAACTTTGTTAACCCCACGGGCCATAACGTTCTCCTAGGCTTCGCACGTCGGCGCTGGGTTAACCAACTGCTCGAGTGTCGCGCGATCCAATAGTTCGGTGTCCAATTTGATATAAATGGCAGCCTCTTCGGCTACCACCACTGCATCAGTGACTCCAGCAACAGCCTTCAAACGCTCGCTCAGGCCTGCTTCGCGAAGCGCCTCAGGCGATAACGGCAAGCGCACGCTTGTCACATACGGAGGTTCGCGCATGGTAACAGCAAAGGCGAGCCAGAGGGCAGCCAGACCTGCGCATCCAAGGAACACAACCGACAGACCGCCATGCTGAAATAACCAGCCGCCGAGTATGCCGCCCAGTGCTGAACCAAGGAATTGGCTGGTGGAATAAACGCCCATCGCCGTGCCCTTGCCGCCCGCCGGTGACACTTTGCTGATCAGCGAAGGCAATGACGCCTCTAGCAGATTGAACGCGGTGAAAAACACCACCGTGCCGATCACTAAGGCGCGCAAGCTGTCGCCGAACTGCCAGAAGAATAGCTCAGTGAGCATCAACGTCGCGACGGCGCCGAGTAAAACTCGTTTCATTTTGCGTTTTTTCTCGCCGTAGATAATGAACGGGATCATGGCGAAGAAAGAAATAAGCAAGGCAGTCAGGTAGACCCACCAGTGTTGTTCCTTGGGCAAACCGGCTTTTTCAACCAGCGCCAGCGGCAAGGCGATGAAGCTGGACATCAACATGGCGTGCAACACAAAGATGCCGAGGTCCAGGCGCAGCAAATCGGGATGGCGCAAGGTCGGTATCAAAGCCTGCCTGGCCACGCCGGATTCACGGTGCTGCAACGTACCGGTTGAGCGCGGCACCATGAACATGACGATCACAATCCCCACCAGAGCCATCGCGCCGGTGGCTAAAAACAAACCCGACAAACCGAATGCGCGGGTTAACAACGGGCCTACGACCATTGCCACGGCAAACGACAACCCAATGGTCATGCCGATCATGGCCATGGCTTTGGTGCGGTGTTGTTCGCGAGTCAGATCAGAAAGCAGAGCCATGACGGCAGCAGAAATGGCGCCGGCGCCTTGAAGGACTCGTCCTGCAATCACGCCCCAAATTGAATCCGAGTTCGCAGCCAGTACGCTGCCCAAGGCAAAGACAATTAACCCGAGGTAGATCACCGGGCGCCGACCAATGCGATCAGAAATAACCCCGAACGGAATTTGAAAAAGCGCCTGAGTCAGGCCATAGGCACCAATGGCCAGGCCAATCAAGGCTGGTGTAGCACCTGCGAGGTCCATCCCATAGGTCGCCAATACGGGCAACACCATGAACATACCAAGCATACGGAAGGCAAACACAAGGGCCAGACCGCTTGCTGCGCGGGTCTCGCTACCACTCATGCGTTCGCTATGGGGATCGTGCATGGAAAAACCTCGTGTGAACCGGCGGCGATTCTACCAGTCCCATCGTGTAACAGCACACACACGAGCGATGCGCGACGCTTTGTCACGTAAAAGTTATAAAGGCTGCTTAATGACATCGTGCCATTAAGGGCCTGCACAGCTTTCGCACAGCGCCGTATACTCATTCGTTTACGTAATGCCCGCCAAGCGAGGCCGCAGTGGACAAGATCCTGATACGTGGGGCACGAACCCATAACCTGAAGAACATCGACCTGACCCTGCCACGGGACAAACTGATCGTCATCACCGGACTGTCTGGCTCCGGCAAATCATCCCTGGCGTTTGACACGTTGTATGCCGAAGGCCAGCGACGTTATGTCGAGTCACTGTCAGCCTATGCGCGGCAGTTTCTGTCAATGATGGAAAAGCCTGACGTCGACACCATCGAAGGTCTGTCGCCAGCAATCTCCATCGAGCAGAAATCAACCTCACACAACCCGCGATCAACTGTCGGCACCATCACTGAAATTTACGACTACCTGCGTTTGCTGTATGCCCGGGTCGGTATCCCGCGTTGCCCGGACCACGATATTCCCCTGGAAGCACAGACCGTCAGCCAGATGGTCGACTTGGTGCTGGCACAACCCGAAGGCAGCAAGCTGATGTTGCTGGCGCCGGTGATTCGTGAGCGCAAGGGCGAGCATTTGTCGGTGTTTGAAGAGCTGCGAGCGCAAGGATTTGTGCGTGCGCGGGTTAACGGCAAACTCTGCGAGCTGGATGAACTGCCGAAGCTGGACAAGCAGAAAAAACACACGATCGATGTGGTGGTTGACCGCTTCAAAGTACGTGCGGACCTGCAACAACGTTTGGCTGAATCGTTTGAAACAGCCCTGAAGCTGGCCGATGGCATCGCCTTGGTCGCGCCAATGGACGACGAGCCTGGCGAAGAAATGATTTTCTCGGCGCGCTTTGCCTGCCCTATTTGCGGGCATGCCATCAGCGAACTGGAACCCAAACTGTTTTCCTTCAACAACCCGGCGGGCGCTTGCCCGACGTGCGATGGTTTGGGCGTGAAGCAGTTTTTCGACATCAAGCGCCTGGTCAACGGCGATTTAACATTGGCCGAAGGCGCCATCCGTGGATGGGACAGGCGTAACGTCTATTACTTCCAGATGCTCGGTGCGCTGGCCAAGCATTACGATTTCAGCCTCGAAGTGCCGTTCAGCGAGCTGCCTGCGGACAAACAGAAAGTCATTCTGTATGGCAGCGGTACCCAGAATGTGGACTTCCGCTATTTGAATGATCGCGGCGACATCGTTAAACGCGCGCACCCGTTCGAAGGCATCGTGCCCAATCTTGAGCGTCGCTATCGTGAAACCGAGTCGGCGACCGTGCGCGAAGAGCTGGCCAAGTTCCTCAGCACGCAGGCCTGCCCCGACTGCCGGGGCACGCGTTTGCGCCGTGAAGCGCGCCATGTGTGGGTGGGCGAGAAAACCCTCCCTGCCGTCACCAACATGCCGATTGGCGATGCAACAGAGTATTTCAGCACGCTGAGCCTGACCGGCCGCCGTGGCGAAATTGCGGACAAGATTCTTAAAGAGATTCGCGAGCGCTTACAGTTCCTGGTGAATGTGGGTCTGGATTACTTGTCTCTGGACCGTAGCGCCGACACATTATCCGGCGGCGAAGCGCAGCGCATTCGCTTGGCCAGCCAGATTGGTGCGGGCTTGGTGGGCGTGCTGTATATCCTCGACGAGCCGTCTATCGGTTTGCATCAGCGCGATAACGATCGCTTGCTGGGCACGCTCAAGCACCTGCGCGACATTGGCAATACGGTGATTGTCGTCGAGCACGATGAAGATGCCATCCGGCTGGCGGACTATGTAGTGGACATCGGGCCGGGCGCGGGCGTACATGGTGGCCATATCGTTGCGCAAGGCACGCCTGCCGAAGTCATGGCCCACCCTGACTCGCTGACGGGCAAATACTTGTCGGGCCGGGTGAAGATCGCAGTCCCTGCCAAACGCACACCACGCAACAAGAAGCTGACCTTGTCGCTCAAAGGCGCGCGTGGCAACAATTTGCGCAATGTCGACCTTGAGATCCCGATTGGTTTGCTGACGTGTGTGACCGGTGTTTCAGGGTCAGGCAAGTCGACGCTGATCAACAACACGCTCTACCCGCTCAGCGCAACGGCCTTGAACGGTGCTACCACGCTGGAAGCCGCCGCTCACGACAGCATTAAAGGTCTGGAGCACCTGGATAAAGTCGTAGACATCGACCAAAGCCCGATCGGCCGTACGCCGCGTTCCAACCCGGCGACGTACACCGGGCTGTTTACCCCCATTCGCGAACTGTTTTCTGGCGTGCCTGAATCCCGCTCCCGGGGTTATGGTCCGGGGCGTTTCTCGTTCAACGTGAAAGGGGGTCGCTGCGAGGCGTGCCAAGGTGATGGTTTGATCAAGGTAGAGATGCACTTTCTGCCTGACATCTACGTGCCGTGCGACGTGTGCAAAAGCAAGCGCTATAACCGCGAAACCCTTGAGATCAAATACAAGGGCAAGAGCATCCACGAAGTGCTGGAGATGACCATCGAAGAAGCCCGTGTGTTCTTCGATGCGGTGCCTGCCTTGGCGCGTAAGCTGCAAACGTTGATGGACGTAGGCTTGTCATACATCAAGCTCGGACAATCTGCCACGACACTGTCAGGCGGTGAAGCGCAGCGGGTGAAGCTGTCCCGCGAGCTGTCCAAGCGTGACACTGGTAAAACCCTGTATATCCTCGACGAGCCAACAACGGGCCTGCACTTTGCGGATATTCAACAGTTGCTGGATGTGCTGCATCGTCTGCGCGATCACGGCAACACCGTGGTGGTCATCGAGCACAACCTGGACGTGATTAAAACAGCCGACTGGCTGGTGGACCTCGGTCCTGAAGGCGGCTCCAAAGGTGGGCAGATCATTGCCACCGGCACGCCTGAAGACGTCGCTGAAATGAAGCAGTCACACACAGGCTTCTATCTGAAGCCGTTACTGATCCGCGACAAAGCTTAACCGCAACGCATGAAAAAGCCCCTGTCATCGTGAGATGACAGGGGCTTTTTACTGAGCCATCAGAACTGCGATTGCAGGTAGTTCTGAAGGCCGATTGACTTGATCAGGCCCAGCTGTTTTTCCAGCCAGTAGGTGTGATCTTCTTCGGTATCAGCCAACTGAATACGCAGCATGTCGCGGCTGACGTAATCCTTGTGTAGCTCGCACAACTCAATGCCCTTGCACAGTGCAGCACGTACTTTGTACTCAAGGCGTAAATCTGCGGCGAACATGTCCGGTACAGAAGTACCCACATCCAAGTCATCCGGGCGCATACGCGGCGTTCCTTCAAGCATCAGAATCCGGCGCATCAACGCATCTGCGTGTTGTGCCTCTTCTTCCATCTCGTGGTTGATACGCTCGTACAACTTTGTGAAACCCCAATCCTCATACATACGGGAATGGACGAAATATTGGTCACGTGCAGCCAGCTCGCCGGTCAGCAACGTGTTGAGGTAATCGATTACTTCCGGGTGCCCTAGCATCGGCCCACATCTCCCTGCTTGAAAGGCTGTAGTTTGAACCAAGCCGACCAAGAGGTCACGGCTCAATCGCAATAAATACCCTCTTATGACGAGAAAAACAGGTTAAAAAACGCAAAAACCGCCCAATTGAGGGCGGTTCTGCTTCTCACTTAGAGTTAGTTACGCTGTACACCCAGCGCATTTGCAACACCGTCACCATACGCCTGATCGGCATTGTAGAAATGCTGAAGCTGACGCTCCACCACGTCGTCCGATACCCCGGCCATGGCGCCTGCAATATTGTTGATGAGCAAGGCTTTCTGCTCCTCATTCATCAAGCGAAACAAAGCACCGGCATGGCTGTAGTAGTCGCTGTCTTCACGGTGATCGTAACGGTCCGCTGCGCCGCTCAACGCCAAAGGCGGCTCAGCGTACTGCGGCGCCTGCTTGGGAGCGTCTGCGTAGCTATTAGGCTCGTAGTTCGGCGCTGCCCCCCCATTGTTGCCATATGCCATCGAGCCATCACGCTGGTACGTGTGAACGGGTACACGAGGCGAGTTGATCGGCAGGTGTTGGTGGTTAGTCCCTACACGATAGCGATGCGCATCGGCGTAAGCGAACACACGGCCTTGCAGCATGCGATCAGGAGACAGACCTACGCCCGGAATCATGTTGCTAGGCCCAAAAGCGGCTTGTTCGACTTCTGCGAAATAATTGAGCGGGTTGCGGTTCAACTCCAGCTCGCCAATTTCTATCAACGGGAACTCTTTTTGCGACCAGGTTTTAGTCACATCAAACGGGTTTTCGTAATGTGCAGCGGCCTGCGCTTCGGTCATTACCTGCATGCAAACGCGCCATTTCGGGAAGTCGCCACGCTCAATTGCACCAAACAGATCACGCTGAGCGTAGTCAGGATCAGTGCCTGCCAAACGTGCAGCTTCTGCCGGTGGCAGGTTTTTGATGCCTTGCTTGGTTTTGTAATGCCATTTAACCCAATGACGCTCACCCGCAGCGTTGATCAAGCTGTAAGTGTGGCTGCCGAAGCCGTGCATGTGGCGGTAGCCATCAGGAATGCCTCGGTCAGAAAACAAGATCGTGACCTGGTGCAGAGACTCCGGTGAGTGCGACCAGAAGTCCCACATCATTTGTGCGCTTTTCAGATTGCTCTGCGGCAGACGCTTTTGCGTGTGAAT
The DNA here is from genome assembly GCF_049896545.1 of Pseudomonas sp. TWR3-1-1. Taxonomy (NCBI): domain Bacteria; kingdom Pseudomonadati; phylum Pseudomonadota; class Gammaproteobacteria; order Pseudomonadales; family Pseudomonadaceae; genus Pseudomonas; species Pseudomonas sp. TWR3-1-1. The sequence goes on along the minus strand of NZ_JAFCUO010000001.1, from coordinate 34,270 downwards.
GAAGTCAGGAAACTTCAGTGGATCACGGATGAAAAACACAGGCGTGTTGTTACCCACAATGTCCCAGTTACCTTCTTCGGTGTAGAACTTGATGGCAAAGCCGCGCGGGTCGCGCTCGGTGTCAGCAGAACCGCGTTCACCACCCACAGTAGAGAAGCGCATGAATGTCGGCGTTTGCTTGCCAAGGGTATCGAACAGTTTGGCGCTGCTGAACTGGGTCATCTCACGGGTGAGGGTGAACGTACCGTGCGCACCTGAACCTTTTGCGTGGACACGACGCTCTGGAATATTTTCGCGGTTGAAATGCGCGAGCTTCTCAAGCAAATGGAAGTCATCGAGCAGCAAGGGGCCGCGAGGACCGGCAGAACGAGAGTTCTGGTTATCAGCTACTGGGGCGCCGCTGGCGGTGGTAAGCGTTTTGGTCTGGCTCATGCGTTTACTTCCTCAGTCAGTCTTGGTGCTGCCGGCTAATCGGCTGAGGAGGAGTATTGACCATGTATTTAACATGGGCAAATGCATTAAATGATGCGTAACAATAGAAAAACTTAATTCAACGCGCACAAAAAACCGGGCACTAGGCCCGGTTCTTTGTAGAGACTGACGTCTTACTCAGCGGATACAGCTTCACCGCCAACTGGACGATCAACCAACTCGACGTACGCCATAGGCGCGTTGTCGCCAGCGCGGAAACCGCACTTGAGGATGCGCAGGTAGCCACCCTCACGAGTTGCATAACGCTTGCCCAGATCGTTGAACAGCTTACCAACCATGGCTTTCGAACGAGTACGGTCGAATGCCAGACGGCGGTTAGCAACAGAATCAATCTTGGCCAGAGTAATCAGCGGCTCAGCAACACGACGCAGTTCTTTGGCTTTCGGCAGAGTCGTTTTGATCAGCTCGTGCTCGAACAACGACACTGCCATGTTTTGAAACATAGCCTTGCGGTGCGAGCTAGTGCGGCTCAGGTGACGACCACTTTTACGATGACGCATGGTTCATTCCTTACCAAACACAACGTTCGGTGATTACGACGATCAGGCAGTCGCCTTGTCGTCCTTCTTAAGACTTGCAGGCGGCCAGTTGTCGAGGCGCATGCCGAGGGACAGACCACGGGAGGCCAGAACGTCCTTGATTTCAGTCAAGGATTTCTTGCCCAGGTTCGGAGTCTTCAACAGTTCTACTTCGGTGCGCTGAATCAGGTCACCGATGTAGTAAATGTTCTCCGCCTTAAGGCAGTTGGCCGAACGCACGGTCAGTTCCAGATCGTCAACCGGACGAAGCAGGATCGGATCGATCTCGTCTTCCTGTTCGATAACCACTGGCTCGCTGTCACCTTTGAGGTCGACGAATGCAGCCAACTGCTGTTGCAGGATGGTTGCAGCACGACGAATGGCCTCTTCAGGATCCAGGGTACCGTTGGTCTCCAGATCAATAACCAGTTTGTCCAGGTTGGTGCGCTGCTCGACACGGGCGTTTTCCACCACGTATGCGATACGGCGAACCGGGCTGAACGAAGAATCAAGCTGCAAGCGACCAATGCTGCGGCTTTCGTCTTCATCGCTCTGACGCGAGTCGGCTGGTTCATAACCACGACCACGAGCTACAGTGAGCTTCATGTTCAAGGCGCCGTTAGACGCCAGGTTGGCGATTACGTGATCGGGATTAACGATCTCGACATCATGATCCAGCTGAATATCGGCAGCGGTAACCACCCCCGAACCCTTCTTCGACAAGGTCAGCGTAACTTCGTCACGGCCGTGCAGCTTGATAGCCAGACCTTTAAGGTTCAACAGGATTTCAATTACGTCTTCCTGTACACCTTCGATGGCGCTGTACTCGTGGAGCACACCATCAATCTCGGCCTCGACTACTGCACAGCCTGGCATTGAGGACAACAGGATGCGGCGCAGCGCGTTGCCCAGGGTGTGGCCAAAACCACGCTCGAGAGGCTCGAGAGTGATTTTAGCGCGGGTTGGACTGACAACTTGCACATCAATATGGCGAGGTGTCAGGAACTCATTTACCGAAATCTGCATGGATGCACCTATTTTCTAGCCCTTACTTGGAGTAGAGCTCGACAATCAGGCTTTCGTTGATGTCGGCGGACAGATCACTGCGAGCAGGAACGTTCTTGAAAACGCCCGACTTCTTCTCAGTGTCTACTTCTACCCATTCTACGCGGCCACGTTGGGCACACAGATCGAGAGCTTGGACAATGCGAAGCTGGTTCTTTGCTTTCTCGCGGATAGCGACCACGTCACCAGCACGAACCTGGAACGACGGTACGTTAACGGTCTGACCGTTTACGCTGATCGACTTGTGCGATACCAACTGACGAGATTCGGCACGAGTAGAACCGAAACCCATACGGTATACGACGTTATCCAGACGGCATTCGAGCAGTTGCAGCAGGTTTTCACCGGTTGCACCTTTTTTGCCAGCAGCTTGTTTGTAGTAGCCGCTGAACTGACGCTCGAGAACGCCGTAGATACGACGGACCTTCTGCTTTTCACGCAGTTGGGTGCCGTAGTCGGATTGGCGACCGCGGCGTTGGCCGTGGATGCCTGGAGCAGCTTCAATATTGCACTTCGATTCGATAGCGCGCACACCACTCTTCAGGAAGAGATCGGTGCCTTCACGACGTGCCAGTTTGCATTTTGGACCAATGTAACGAGCCATTCTTTACAGTCTCCTGGATTACACGCGGCGCTTCTTCGGCGGACGGCACCCGTTGTGCGGGATTGGCGTCACGTCGGTGATGCTGGCGATCTTATAGCCACAGCCGTTCAAAGCACGGACAGCGGACTCACGACCTGGACCTGGGCCCTTAACGTTAACGTCAAGGTTTTTCAGGCCATATTCCAGCGCAGCTTGACCAGCACGTTCAGCAGCTACTTGAGCAGCAAACGGCGTGGACTTGCGAGAACCGCGGAAACCCGAACCACCGGAGGTAGCCCAAGAAAGCGCATTACCCTGACGGTCGGTGATGGTCACGATGGTGTTGTTGAAAGACGCGTGGATGTGGGCGATGCCATCAACCACTGTCTTTTTAATCTTTTTACGAGGACGAGCAGCAGGTTTTGCCATGACTAAATTCCTGTCGATTCGCTGGTGCGATTACTTGCGGATCGGCTTACGCGGACCTTTGCGAGTACGCGCGTTGGTCTTGGTACGCTGACCGCGCACTGGAAGACCACGACGATGGCGCAGACCGCGGTAGCAGCCCAAGTCCATCAAGCGTTTGATTTTCATGTTGACTTCACGACGCAGATCACCTTCAGTGGTGAACTTTGCCACTTCGCCACGCAGCAACTCAATCTGCTCGTCGCTCAGATCCTTGATCTTAGCGGCTGGGTTTACACCAGCATCCGCACAGATTTTCTGTGAGGTAGTGCGACCAACACCATAGATGTAGGTCAGCGAGATAACAGTGTGCTTGTTATCTGGAATGTTAACGCCTGCAATACGGGCCATTCAGTGGGACTCCAATTGACAGCTACCTACGCCCCGGAAGCCAAGAAATAGGGCGCGAGATAATATCGCTGTAATAACAAATAATCAACCCAGCAGCGCACTAGCTGCTGGGCTTCAAACAGATCACACTCAGCCTTGGCGCTGTTTGTGACGTGGTTCCGCGCTGCAAATTACCCGAACAACACCTTCGCGGCGAATAATCTTGCAGTTACGGCACAGCTTTTTCACCGATGCACGAACTTTCATCACCAACTCCTCTCACCTTACGGGGTAGTACTTCAGCGGAGCATGCCGCTGCCGTAGCCCTTCAGGTTGGCTTTCTTCATCAGGGATTCGTACTGGTGCGAAACGAGGTGCGATTGTACTTGGGACATGAAGTCCATAACAACCACAACAACGATCAGCAACGAGGTCCCGCCAAGGTAGAACGGAACGTTTGCCGCAACCACCAGGAACTGGGGCAACAGGCACACGGCCGTCATATAAAGAGCACCGAACAGAGTCAAACGAGTCAAAACGCCATCAATATAGCGTGCCGACTGCTCCCCTGGACGGATACCCGGAATAAAGGCACCGGACTTCTTCAGGTTTTCCGCTACGTCTTTCGGATTGAACATCAACGCCGTATAGAAGAAGCAGAAGAAAATAATCCCTGCACTAAACAGCAGAATATTCAACGGCTGACCAGGAGCGATCGACTGCGAGATGTCCTGCAACCAGCCCATACCTTCAGACTGACCAAACCAGGCACCCAGCGAAGCCGGGAACAGCAAAATGCTGCTCGCGAAAATAGCCGGGATAACGCCGGCCATATTCACTTTTAGCGGCAAGTGGCTTGTCTGTGCAGCAAAAACCTTGCGGCCCTGCTGACGCTTGGCGTAGTGAACAGCAATACGACGCTGACCACGCTCAATGAACACCACAAAACCGATAATCGCTACTGCCAGCAAACCGATAGCAACCAAGGCGAAGATATTGATATCGCCCTGACGCGCAGACTCGAAAGACTGCCCAATTGCTCTCGGAAGACCGGCGACGATACCCGAAAAAATCAACATCGAGATACCGTTGCCAACACCACGCTCTGTAATCTGCTCACCCAGCCACATCATGAACATTGCACCCGCCACAAACGTGGTTACTGCAACGAAATGGAAGCCTAGGTCACCAGTGAACGCTACGCCTTGCCCTGCCAGACCTATGGACATGCCAATAGCCTGAACAAGAGCAAGAGCGACAGTGAGGTAGCGGGTGTACTGGCTTATCTTGCGACGACCAGCTTCACCTTCCTTCTTCAACTGCTCCAGCTGTGGGCTGACAGCGGACATAAGCTGCATGATGATCGATGCCGAAATATACGGCATGATCCCCAGCGCAAAAATACTCATCCGCTCCAGCGCACCGCCGGAAAACATGTTGAACAAGCTAAGAATGGTCCCCTCATTCTGTCGAAACAGGTCCGCTAGCCGGTCCGGGTTAATACCTGGAACTGGGATGTGTGCGCCTATTCGGTAGACGATAATCGCCAGGAATAGAAAACGCAGACGAGCCCAGAGCTCGGATAACCCGCCTTTGCTGAGCGCTGAGAGAGCACCTTGCTTAGCCATTTATTCCTCGAACTTGCCGCCAGCTGCTTCGATAGCCGAACGCGCACCTTTGGTGGCGCCGATTCCCTTGCCGATTGTGACAGCGCGAGTCACTTCACCGGACAGCATGATTTTCACACGCAGTACGTTGACGTTGATCACGTTGGCATCTTTCAGGGTCTGCAGAGTAACGATGTCGCCGTCCACTTTAGCCAGCTCGGACAAACGCACTTCTGCGCGATCCATAGCTTTCAGGGAAACGAAACCGAACTTAGGCAGACGGCGATGCAGCGGCTGTTGACCGCCTTCAAAGCCTGGAGCAATTGTGCCACCGGAGCGGGAGGACTGACCTTTGTGACCACGGCCACCAGTCTTACCCAAACCACTACCGATACCACGGCCCGGACGATGCTTTTCGCGACGGGAACCCGGCGCTGGACTCAGATCATTGAGTTTCATCGATTAACCCTCTACACGCAGCATGTAGTAAGCCTTGTTGATCATCCCGCGATTCTCGGGAGTATCAAGTACTTCTACAGTGTGACCGATGCGACGCAGACCCAGACCCTTAATGCACAGTTTGTGATTAGGGATGCGGCCGGTCATGCTTTTGATCAGCGTTACTTTTACGGTAGCCATGATCAGAAGATCTCCTTGACACTTTTGCCGCGCTTGGCAGCAATGGATTCAGGAGATTGCATAGCTTTCAAACCTTTAAAAGTGGCGTGAACCACGTTTACCGGGTTAGTCGAGCCGTAGCACTTGGCCAGTACGTTCTGAACGCCAGCAACTTCGAGGACAGCACGCATAGCGCCGCCAGCGATGATACCGGTACCTTCAGAAGCAGGCTGCATGTACACCTTCGAAGCGCCATGAGCAGACTTCATTGCGTACTGCAGAGTTGTACCGTTCAGGTCAACTTGGATCATGTTGCGGCGAGCAGCTTCCATTGCCTTCTGGATCGCAGCAGGCACTTCACGTGACTTGCCACGGCCGAAGCCAACACGCCCTTTACCATCACCTACCACGGTCAACGCGGTGAAGGTGAAGATACGGCCGCCTTTAACGGTTTTGGCTACGCGGTTAACTTGAACCAGCTTCTCAATGTAGCCTTCGTCGCGCTTTTGGTCGTTATTTGACATAACTTAGAACTCCAGCCCAGCTTCACGAGCAGCCTCAGCCAGCGCTTTCACGCGGCCGTGGTACTTGAAGCCAGAGCGGTCGAAAGCCACCTGCGAGACGCCAGCGGCTTTTGCACGCGTAGCGACCAGCTGGCCAACCTTTGTGGCCGCGTCGATGTTGCCAGTAGCAGCATCACGCAGTTCTTTGTCCAAAGTCGAGGCGCTTGCCAGGACTTTGCTGCCGTCGGCCGAGATGACCTGGGCGTATATATGCTGAGACGAGCGGAACACGCAGAGACGCACGACTTCGAGTTCGTGCATTTTCAGACGTGCTTTGCGAGCGCGACGCAGTCGAGTAACTTTTTTGTCGGTCATTTGCTATGCCCTACTTCTTCTTGGCTTCTTTACGACGGACGACTTCGTCCGCGTAACGTACACCCTTACCTTTATAAGGTTCTGGTGGACGGAAACCGCGGATCTCAGCGGCGACCTGACCTACCAGTTGCTTATCGATACCCTTGATCAGGATGTCGGTTTGGCTTGGTGTCTCAGCGGTGATGCCTTCCGGCAATTCGTAATCCACTGGGTGCGAGAAGCCAAGAGCCAGGTTCAGCACTGTGCCTTTTGCTTGCGCTTTGTAACCAACACCGACCAGCTGGAGCTTACGCTCGAAGCCTTGGCTTACGCCTTGGACCATGTTGTTTACCAGCGCACGAGTGGTACCAGCCATTGCGCGAGTTTGTTGATCGCCATTGCGAGCAGCGAAACGCAACTCACCGGCTTCTTCAACGATCTCAACGGACGAATGGATGTTCAGTTCTAGAGTGCCCTTGGCACCCTTCACCGAAAGCTGTTGGCCGGCGAATTTTACTTCGACACCAGCTGGCAGCTTAACGGGGTTCTTAGCGACGCGTGACATGCTTATCCCCCCTTAGAACACAGTGCAAAGAACTTCGCCGCCGACACCGGCAGCGCGCGCAGCACGATCCGTCATCACACCTTTGTTGGTGGAGACGATAGACACACCGAGACCGCCACGAACTTTTGGCAGATCATCGGAGGACTTGTACTGACGCAGGCCTGGACGGCTAACGCGCTTAACTTCTTCGATGACTGGACGGCCTTCGAAGTACTTCAGCTCGATAGACAGCAGTGGTTTGATTTCGCTGCTGATCTGATAATCCGCGATGTAACCTTCGTCCTTCAGGACTTTAGCTACAGCTACCTTCAACGTGGAAGATGGCATGCTTACGACGGACTTTTCAGCCATCTGGGCATTACGGATTCGAGTTAGCATGTCCGCTAACGGGTCCTGCATACTCATGGGCTAGACGCTCCTGTTACAAAAATAATTAGCCTTGCGGCTACAACTATCGCCGAGTGACACGCAGCTAAAAAGCACGGGCTCAGGCGAGCCGGTCATTCTAGACACACACCAGAAATGAATCAAGCCCCAATAGGGGCTTGATTCATGTTCAAGGTCACCGACTGTCAGGATCTTGCGACCCTGACAATGACGACTCTGCCGTTTCGCCTTACCAGCTGGCTTTAACCAGACCTGGTACGTCGCCACGCATTGCTGCTTCACGCAATTTGTTACGGCCCAGGCCGAACTTGCGGTAAACACCATGCGGACGACCAGTCAAGCGGCAGCGGTTACGCATGCGCGCAGCGCTTGCGTCACGTGGCTGCTTCTGCAGAGCAACTTGAGCTTCCCAACGTGCTTCTGGACTTGCGTTCAGATCCACGATGATAGCTTTCAGCTCAGCACGCTTCTTGGCGAACTTAGCAACCGTGAGCTGACGCTTCAGCTCGCGGTTTTTCATGCTCATCTTAGCCATGGTCTACTCCAATCAGTTGCGGAACGGGAATTTGAAAGCACGCAACAGGGCGCGACCTTCATCATCCGTTCGAGCAGTGGTGGTCAGGGTAATGTCCAGACCGCGGAGAGCATCGATTTTGTCGTAGTCAATTTCCGGGAAAATGATCTGCTCTTTTACGCCCATGCTGTAGTTACCACGACCATCGAAGGACTTGGCATTCAGGCCGCGGAAGTCGCGTACCCGAGGCAGGGAGATCGACAGCAGACGATCCAGGAATTCGTACATACGCTCACGGCGCAGAGTTACTTTGACGCCGATCGGCCAGCCTTCGCGAACTTTAAAGCCTGCGATGGACTTGCGAGCGTAAGTCACAACAACTTTTTGACCCGTGATCTTTTCCAAATCAGCTACAGCGTGCTCGATGATTTTTTTATCACCGATCGCTTCGCCCAAACCCATGTTCAGGGTGATTTTGGTAACGCGCGGAACTTCCATCACGTTCGAAAGCTTAAGTTCTTCCTTAAGTTTCGGAGCGATTTCCTTCCGGTAAATCTCTTTTAGTCGTGCCATGGTCTTATCTACCTAGCAGTGTTCAAGCATCAACCGCTTTTTGGGTCGACTTGAAGACACGAATTTTTTTGCCTTCTTCTACTTTGAAACCAACGCGGTCAGCCTTGTTGGTTTCGCCGTTGAAGATGGCGACGTTAGAAGCGTCCAGTGGAGCTTCTTTCTCGACGATACCGCCCTGCACGCCCGACATCGGGTTAGGCTTGGTATGACGCTTAACCAGGTTCAGACCACCAATAACCAGACGGTTATTAGCGAGAACCTTAAGCACCTTACCGCGCTTACCTTTGTCTTTGCCGGCGATCACGATGATCTCGTCGTCACGACGAATCTTTTGCATGTCGGATCTCCTTACAGCACTTCTGGGGCGAGCGAGACGATCTTCATGAACTTCTCAGTACGAAGTTCACGGGTCACTGGCCCAAAGATACGGGTGCCGATCGGCTCTTGCTTGTTGTTCAGAAGAACAGCAGCGTTGCCATCAAAACGGATAATGGAGCCATCAGCACGACGTACGCCGTGACGAGTGCGGACTACAACAGCAGTCATCACTTGGCCTTTTTTCACTTTACCGCGAGGAATTGCTTCCTTCACGGTAACTTTGATGATGTCACCGATACCAGCGTAACGACGATGGGAGCCACCCAGCACCTTGATGCACATAACACGGCGTGCGCCGCTGTTATCGGCCACATCGAGCATGGATTGAGTCTGAATCATATAATTTCTCCGACCCCTAGTCCTTAGACTTCCACAGCGCGTTCGAGAACATCAACCAATGCCCAAGACTTAGTCTTGGCCAGCGGACGAGTTTCACGAATAGTGACTTTGTCGCCGATGTGGCACTGATTGGTTTCGTCGTGCGCGTGCAGCTTAGTCGAACGCTTAACGTATTTACCGTAGATCGGGTGCTTAACGCGACGCTCGATCAGAACGGTGATGGTCTTGTCCATCTTGTCGCTGACAACACGGCCAGTCAGCGTACGGACAGTTTTTTCGGCTTCAGCCATGATTACTTACCTGCCTGCTGGTTGAGCACAGTCTTCACGCGAGCGATGTCACGCTTAACTTGCGAGAGCAGATGCGACTGCCCCAACTGGCCAGTTGCTTTCTGCATGCGCAGATTGAACTGGTCGCGCAGCAAGCCGAGCAATTGCTCGTTCAGCTGCTGTGCGGATTTTTCACGAAGTTCATTCGCTTTCATCACATCACCGTCCGTTTAACAAAGGAGGTGGCGAGCGGCAGCTTTGCAGCAGCCAGGGCGAAAGCCTCACGCGCCAGCTCTTCAGTAACACCCTCGATTTCATACAGGACTTTGCCTGGCTGAATCTGGGCAACCCAATATTCCACGTTACCCTTACCTTTACCCATTCGAACTTCGAGGGGCTTTTTGGTAACTGGCTTGTCCGGGAATACACGGATCCAGATCTTACCGCCACGCTTAACGTGACGGGTCAGTGCACGACGCGCTGATTCGATCTGACGAGCGGTGAGACGACCACGAGCAACAGACTTCAGCGCGAACTCGCCGAAGCTGACTTTGCTACCGCGCAATGCCAAGCCACGGTTGTGGCCTGTCATCTGCTTGCGGAACTTCGTACGCTTAGGTTGTAACATTTGGCGTACCCCTTACTTAGCAGCTTTTTTACGAGGCGCTGGTGCTTGTGGCTTCAGCTCTTCTTGGCGACCACCAATTACTTCGCCTTTGAAGATCCAAACCTTTACACCGATCACACCATAAGTGGTGTGAGCTTCGTAGTTGGCATAGTCGATGTCGGCACGCAGGGTGTGCAATGGCACACGACCTTCGCGATACCATTCAGTACGTGCAATTTCAGCACCGCCGAGACGACCGCTCACTTGGATTTTGATGCCTTTGGCACCAATGCGCATAGCGTTCTGTACAGCGCGTTTCATCGCGCGACGGAACATTACACGACGCTCCAGCTGCTGAGCTACGCTCTGCGCAACCAGCATACCGTCAAGTTCCGGCTTGCGGATCTCTTCGATATTGATGTGCACAGGCACACCCATTTGCTTGGTCAGGTCCTGACGCAGTTTCTCAACATCTTCACCTTTCTTCCCGATAACGATACCTGGACGAGCAGTGTGGATGGTGATACGTGCAGTTTGGGCCGGACGATGGATATCGATACGGCTTACGGACGCGCTTTTTAGTTTGTCTTGGAGGTATTCACGCACCTTCAGATCAGCGAACAAATAGTCCGCATAAGTCCGGCCGTCTGCGTACCAGACGGAGGTGTGCTCCTTGACGATTCCCAGGCGAATGCCAATGGGATGTACTTTCTGACCCATCTCTTCGACTCCGTTACTTGTCAGCAACCTTGACAGTGATATGGCAAGACCGCTTGACGATGCGATCAGCGCGGCCTTTGGCACGCGGCATGATGCGCTTCAGCGAACGCCCTTCGTTGACGAAAACGGTGGCGACTTTCAAGTCGTCAACGTCTGCGCCTTCGTTATGCTCGGCGTTGGCTACGGCCGACTCCAGCACTTTCTTGATGATCTCGGCGGCTTTCTTGTTGCTGAAAGCCAACAGGTTGAGCGCTTCGCCCACCTTCTTCCCGCGGATCTGGTCGGCGACCAAGCGGGCTTTCTGGGCGGAGATTCGAGCGCCCGACAACTTAGCGGCTACTTCCATCGTTCCTTACCCCTTAACGCTTGGCTTTCTTGTCTGCCACGTGCCCACGATAAGTGCGGGTACCGGCAAACTCGCCTAGTTTATGGCCAACCATGTCTTCGTTCACAAGAACTGGGACATGAAGACGACCGTTATGCACAGCGATGGTCAGACCGACCATTTGCGGCAGGATCATCGAACGACGCGACCAGGTTTTCACCGGTTTGCGATCATTCTTTTCCGCCGCCACTTCGATCTTCTTCAGTAGGTGAAGATCAATAAAAGGACCTTTTTTCAGAGAACGTGGCACTGTCGTATCCCTCTATTTACTTGCGACGACGGACGATCATTTTGTCGGTACGCTTATTACCACGAGTCTTCGCGCCCTTAGTCGGGAAGCCCCATGGCGATACCGGATGACGACCACCAGAGGTACGACCTTCACCACCACCATGTGGGTGGTCAACCGGGTTCATGGCAACACCACGAACGGTTGGGCGAACGCCACGCCAGCGTTTGGCACCAGCTTTACCCAGCGAACGCAGGCTGTGCTCGGAGTTCGAGACTTCGCCCAACGTCGCACGGCATTCAGCCAATACTTTACGCATTTCACCGGAACGCAGACGCAGGGTCACGTAGACACCATCACGAGCGACCAGCTGAGCCGAAGCACCAGCGGAACGAGCGATCTGTGCGCCTTTGCCCGGCTTCAATTCGATGCCGTGTACGGTGCTACCAACTGGAATGCTGCGCAGTTGCAGCTGGTTACCTGGCTTGATCGGAGCCAAAGCACCCGAAATCAGCTGGTCGCCAGCGCTCACGCCTTTAGGGGCGATGATGTAACGGCGTTCGCCGTCTGCGTACAACATAAGAGCAATGTGAGCAGTACGGTTTGGATCGTATTCGATACGCTCAACAGTGGCTGGAATGCCATCTTTGTCGTTGCGACGGAAGTCGACCATACGGTAATGCTGCTTATGACCACCACCAATGTGACGCGTGGTAATACGGCCATTATTGTTACGACCACCAGACTTCGATTTTTTCTCGAGCAGCGGTGCGTGAGGAGCGCCTTTATGCAGCTCCTGGTTGACCACCTTGACCACATGACGGCGGCCAGGGGAAGTCGGTTTGCATTTAACGATTGCCATGATGCACCCCTTCCTTACTCAGCACTGCTGCTGAAATCGAGATCTTGGCCTGGCTGAAGGGAGATTACTGCCTTCTTCCAGTCATTACGCTTGCCCACGCCGCGAGCGGTGCGCTTGCTCTTACCCAGAACATTCAGGGTAGTAACACGCTCAACTTTCACGCTGAACAGGCTTTCGACGGCCTTCTTGATTTCCAGCTTGGTTGCATCAGTAGCAACCTTGAAAACGAACTGGCCTTTCTTGTCTGCCAGAACCGTAGCCTTCTCGGAAACGTGCGGGCCAAGCAGAACTTTAAATACGCGTTCCTGGTTCATCCCAGCAGCTCCTCGAATTTCTTCACGGCCGACACGGTAATCAACACCTTGTCGTATGCGATCAGACTAACTGGATCGGAACCTTGCACGTCACGAACATCAACGTGTGGCAGGTTACGAGCAGCCAGGTACAGGTTCTGATCAACAACTTCAGACACGATCAGGACATCAGTCAGACCCATGCCATTCAGTTTGTTCAGCAGATCTTTGGTTTTCGGCGCTTCAACAGCGAAGTCCTGAACCACGACCAGACGATCAGTACGCACCAGCTCAGCAAGGATGGAGCGCATTGCTGCGCGGTACATCTTCTTGTTCAGCTTCTGAGAGTGATCCTGTGGGCGAGCTGCGAAAGTGGTACCACCGCCACGCCAGATAGGGCTACGGATAGTACCGGCACGAGCACGGCCAGTACCTTTCTGACGCCAAGGGCGCTTACCGCCACCACGAACGTCGGAACGGGTCTTTTGCTGCTTGCTACCTTGACGGCCGCCGGCCATGTAGGCCACGACTGCTTGGTGAACCAGCGTCTCATTGAACTCGCCGCCGAACGTCAGTTCGGAAACTTCGATCGCCTGAGCGTCATTTACATTTAATTGCATGTCAGCTTCCCCTTAACCGCGAGCCTTGGCCGCTGGACGTACAACCAGGTTGCCGCCAGTAGCGCCAGGAACAGCACCCTTGACCAACAACAGATTGCGTTCAGCGTCGACGCGCACTACTTCGAGGGACTGCACGGTCACGCGCTCAGCGCCCATATGACCGGACATTTTTTTGCCCTTGAATACACGACCAGGAGTCTGGCACTGGCCAATAGAGCCCGGGACGCGGTGGGAAACGGAGTTACCGTGAGTGTTATCTTGGCCACGGAAATTCCAACGCTTGATCGTACCCTGGAAGCCTTTACCTTTGGACTGACCGGTCACATCGACCATCTGACCTGCGGTGAAGATTTCAGCGTTGATCAGATCGCCTGCCTGGTACTCGCCTTCTTCAAGACGGAATTCCATTACGGTACGACCGGCTGCAACGTTTGCTTTAGCGAAGTGACCCGCCTGAGCAGCAGTTACACGCGAAGCGCGACGCTCGCCGACAGTGACTTGCACTGCACGATAGCCATCGGTTTCTTCAGTTTTGAACTGGGTGACGCGATTCGGCTCGATCTCAATGACCGTGACCGGAATGGAGACACCTTCTTCGGTGAAAATACGGGTCATACCGCATTTACGACCGACTACACCAATAGTCATGTTGTAAACCTCATGAGTGTACGGGGCTTTCACCCGCTATGGCCGCCCATTTCAGAGCGTTACACGACTAAGACCCAAGTCTTAGCCGAGGCTGATCTGTACTTCCACACCGGCCGCCAGATCTAGCTTCATAAGAGCGTCAACGGTTTTATCCGTTGGCTGGACGATGTCCAGTACGCGCTTATGAGTACGGATCTCGTACTGGTCACGCGCGTCTTTGTTAACGTGCGGAGAGACCAGAACGGTGAACCGCTCTTTACGAGTAGGCAGTGGAATTGGACCACGAACCTGAGCACCAGTACGTTTCGCGGTTTCCACGATTTCCTGGGTTGATTGGTCGATCAGGCGATGGTCAAAAGCCTTCAACCTGATACGGATTTGCTGATTTTGCATTGGATTTCAGACTCCGATTGCTATTCCCACCGAGCGCAATACGCCCGTTAAAAGGAGGCGCAATTCTATAGACGGCCCAACAGGGTGTCAACTCAATAAAAAAAGCCCCCGCTGAGCGGGGGCCTTTTTAAGCGATCATCGATTACTCGATGATTTTGGCTACAACGCCAGCGCCTACAGTACGACCGCCTTCACGGATTGCGAAACGCAGACCGTCTTCCATTGCGATAGTTTTGATCAGGGTGACAACCATTTTGATGTTGTCGCCTGGCATTACCATCTCAACGCCTTCCGGCAGTTCGCAGTTACCAGTTACGTCAGTTGTACGGAAGTAGAACTGAGGACGGTAGCCTTTGAAGAACGGAGTGTGACGACCGCCTTCTTCCTTGCTCAAAACATAAACTTCTGCTTCGAACTTGGTGTGCGGCTTAACCGAACCTGGCTTAACCAGAACCTGGCCACGCTCAACGTCGTCACGCTTGGTGCCACGCAACAGAACGCCGCAGTTCTCGCCTGCACGACCTTCGTCAAGCAGCTTGCGGAACATTTCAACGCCGGTGCAAGTGGTAACAGTCGTGTCACGCAGACCAACGATTTCCAGCGGATCTTGAACGCGAACGATACCGCGCTCGATACGACCAGTCACAACAGTACCGCGACCAGAGATCGAGAATACGTCTTCGATTGGCATCAGGAACGGCTTGTCGATTACGCGAACCGGATCTGGAATGTAGGTATCCAGAGTTTCAACCAGCTTACGAACGGCAGTGGTGCCCATTTCGTTGTCGTCTTTGCCTTCCAGCGCCATACGAGCCGAACCGATGATGATCGGAGTGTCGTCGCCCGGGAAGTCGTAAGTCGACAGCAGGTCACGAACTTCCATCTCAACCAGTTCCAGCAGCTCAGCGTCGTCTACCAGGTCAGCCTTGTTCAGGAAGACCACGATGTACGGAACGCCAACCTGACGGGACAGCAGGATGTGCTCACGGGTTTGTGGCATCGGACCATCAGCGGCCGAACAAACCAGGATAGCGCCGTCCATCTGGGCAGCACCGGTGATCATGTTCTTCACATAGTCAGCGTGACCTGGGCAGTCAACGTGAGCGTAGTGACGAATGTGCGAGTTGTATTCAACGTGCGCAGTGTTGATGGTGATACCACGAGCTTTTTCTTCTGGCGCGCTGTCGATTTTATCGAAGTCAACGATTGCAGAACCGAAAACTTCGGAGCAAACACGAGTCAGAGCTGCAGTCAGCGTGGTTTTACCATGGTCAACGTGACCGATAGTGCCAACGTTGACGTGCGGTAGGGAACGATCAAATTTTTCTTTAGCCACGACAATTAACTCCTTGCCTAAAGGACTGAACTAAATCAGCCTTGTTTTTTAGTAACAGCTTCGACGATGTGCGACGGCGCTGTATCGTATTTTTTGAATTCCATAGAGTAGCTTGCGCGACCCTGAGACATGGAACGAACGTCGGTCGCATAACCGAACATTTCACCCAACGGCACTTCAGCACGAATTACTTTGCCGGAGACCGTATCTTCCATACCCTGGATCATGCCGCGACGACGATTCAAGTCGCCCATCACGTCACCCATATAGTCTTCAGGTGTAACAACCTCTACCGCCATGATCGGCTCAAGCAACTCACCGCCACCTTTGGAGGCCAATTGCTTGGTAGCCATGGAAGCAGCCACCTTAAACGCCATCTCGTTGGAGTCGACGTCGTGGTAAGAACCATCAAACACGGTAGCCTTCAGGCCGATCAGCGGATAACCGGCAACAACACCGTTCTTCATCTGCTCTTCGATACCCTTCTGGATAGCCGGGATGTATTCCTTAGGAACCACACCACCTACCACTTCGTTCACGAATTGCAGACCTTCCTGACCTTCGTCAGCAGGAGCAAAACGGATCCAGCAGTGACCAAACTGGCCACGACCGCCGGACTGGCGAACGAACTTGCCTTCGATCTCACAGCTCTTCGTGATGCGCTCACGATACGAAACCTGAGGCTTACCGATGTTAGCTTCGACGTTGAACTCACGGCGCATCCGGTCAACCAGGATGTCCAAGTGCAGCTCGCCCATGCCAGAAATGATCGTTTGACCAGTTTCTTCATCAGTTTTTACGCGGAAAGATGGATCTTCCTGAGCAAGTTTGCCCAGAGCGACACCCATTTTTTCCTGGTCATCCTTGGTCTTCGGCTCAACGGCAACCGAAATAACCGGCTCCGGGAAGTCCATACGAACCAGAATGATTGGCTTGTCAGCGTTGCACAAAGTCTCACCCGTGGTGACGTCCTTCATGCCGATCAAGGCCGCGATGTCACCAGCGCGTACTTCCTTGATTTCTTCACGGGCGTTTGCGTGCATTTGCACCATACGACCCACACGCTCTTTCTTGCCTTTAACCGAGTTGATTACGCCGTCACCGGAGTTCAACACGCCCGAGTAAACTCGAACAAAAGTCAAAGTACCCACGAATGGGTCAGTCGCGATCTTGAACGCCAATGCCGAGAACGGCTCGTTGTCGTCTGCATGACGCTCCAGCTCGATAGTCTCGTCATCCGGGTCAGTACCCTTGATGGCAGGAATATCGGTTGGCGCAGGCAAGAAGTCGATAACGGCGTCGAGAACCAGGGGAACACCCTTGTTCTTGAAGGAAGAACCGCAAACAGCCAAGACGATCTCACCAGCGATAGTACGCTGGCGCAGAGCCGACTTGATTTCTTCGATGGTGAATTCTTCACCTTCGAGGTACTTGTTCATCAGCTCTTCATTGGCTTCGGCAGCAGCCTGGACCATGTTGTCGCGCCATTCGTCAGCCAGTTCCTGCAGTTCAGCAGGGATAGGCTTACGAACAGGAACCATACCTTTGTCAGCATCGTTCCAGTACACAGCTTCCATGTTGATCAGATCAATCTGACCCTGGAAGTTGTCTTCAGAACCGATAGCGAGCTGGATAGGCACCGGAGTGTGACCCAGACGCTTTTTGATCTGCTCGATCACACGCAGGAAGTTTGCACCTGCACGGTCCATCTTGTTTACGTAAACAAGACGTGGAACACCGTATTTGTTGGCTTGACGCCATACGGTTTCCGACTGAGGCTCAACACCCGACGTGCCGCAGAAAACAACAACTGCACCATCGAGTACACGCAGGGAACGCTCAACTTCAATAGTGAAGTCTACGTGACCCGGAGTATCGATTACGTTGAAGCGGTGCTCGTCCTTGTACTGCTTGGCAGAACCTTTCCAGAAGGCGGTAATAGCAGCAGAAGTAATGGTAATACCACGCTCCTGCTCCTGAACCATCCAGTCTGTGGTCGCGGCGCCATCATGCACCTCGCCCATTTTGTGACTTTTGCCAGTGTAAAAAAGGACGCGCTCGGTGGTGGTGGTTTTACCAGCATCCACGTGAGCAACGATACCGATGTTACGGTAGCGATTAATCGGAGTAGTACGAGCCATAAAGCCCTCGCAAAATGAGTAGCGCTGAAATTAGAAGCGGTAGTGCGAGAAAGCCTTGTTAGCTTCAGCCATACGGTGCACGTCTTCACGCTTCTTAACTGCTGCGCCCTTGCCTTCGGCAGCATCCAACAGTTCGCCAGCCAAGCGCAGAGCCATAGACTTCTCGCCGCGCTTGCGGGCGAAGTCTACCAACCAGCGCATTGCCAGGGCGTTACGACGGGACGGGCGAACTTCGACCGGAACCTGGTAAGTAGCACCGCCTACACGGCGCGACTTCACTTCGACCAGCGGAGCGATGGCGTCGAGAGCTTTCTCGAAGATTTCCAGGGGATCGCTGTTCTTGCGTTCTTTAACCTTTTCCAGCGCGCCATAAACGATACGCTCGGCAACGGCTTTTTTGCCGCTTTCCATCACGTGGTTCATGAACTTCGCCAGGATTTGGCTTCCGTATTTTGGATCGTCAAGCACATCGCGCTTGGCTGCTACGCGTCTTCTTGGCATGGATAAGCCCTCAAACGGTCTTCAGGTTAGCTCGGAACCATTACACCCAGTGGATGCACGCCCGACCTTACTCTTATCGACTCAGAAAAAAAGAAATCTGCATTATTTACCAGCAACCGAATACTACTTCGGCTTCTTGGTACCGTACTTCGAACGACCTTGGTTACGACCTTTAACGCCGGAAGTATCCAAAGAGCCGCGAACGGTGTGATAACGAACACCTGGCAAGTCTTTTACACGACCGCCACGAATCAGTACCACGCTGTGCTCTTGCAGGTTGTGACCTTCACCACCGATGTACGAGGAAACCTCGAAACCGTTGGTCAGGCGCACACGGCATACTTTACGCAGTGCCGAGTTAGGTTTTTTCGGCGTAGTTGTATACACACGGGTGCATACGCCACGACGTTGCGGGCAGTTTTGCAGCGCAGGCACGTCGGATTTCTCGACGATACGCTTACGCGGCTGACGTACCAGCTGGTTGATAGTTGCCATCTACTAGCTCCACTGTTGTCTTGCGACGCTATTGTCTTGCAAGAAAAGCAAAATGGCAGGAACGAATTCCCGCCAAATTTAGGGGTACAAGAGTCTAAAGAGGATCTTGTCCCCAGTCAAGGCAAGGCCCCGACCTTACGCCACATCAAACCGAGGTTAATGACCTCGATTCGATGAACGGAAGAGCCGGGGCCTACCTTCATTTACCGCAGAACTCAGTTACCGCTCGAGTTCAGCGCTTCGGTCAGTGCAGCTTCCACTTCACTGGCGCTCACGCGCAACGGTTTGTCAGCTTCACGACGACGCTTGCGCTCGCTGTGGTATGCCAAACCGGTACCTGCCGGGATCAATCGACCCACGACAACGTTTTCTTTCAGGCCACGCAGATAATCGCGCTTGCCGGTTACCGCTGCTTCGGTCAGTACTCGTGTGGTCTCTTGGAAAGAGGCTGCAGAGATGAACGACTCAGTCGACAACGATGCCTTGGTGATACCCAGCAGAACGCGAGTGAACTTGGATACGAATTTGTCTTCGCCACCCAAACGCTCGTTCTCGGTCAATACCTGAGTCAACTCCATCTGGTCGCCCTTGATGAAGGTGGAATCACCCGACTCGGCAATCTCAACTTTACGCAGCATCTGACGCAGAATGGTCTCGATGTGCTTATCGTTGATTTTTACGCCTTGCAGACGGTAAACGTCCTGGATCTCGTTAACGATGTACTTGGCCAACGCACTCACACCCAGCAGACGCAGGATGTCATGTGGATCGCTAGGACCGTCGGAGATAACTTCGCCGCGGTTCACTTGCTCGCCTTCGAAGACGTTCAGGTGACGCCACTTTGGAATCAGCTCTTCGTACGGATCAGTACCGTCGTTCGGGGTAATAACCAGACGGCGCTTGCCTTTGGTTTCTTTACCGAACGCGATGGTGCCGCTGACTTCAGCCAAAATAGAGGCTTCTTTCGGACGACGCGCTTCGAACAAGTCAGCAACGCGTGGCAGACCACCGGTGATGTCTCGAGTTTTCGAAGTTTCTTGCGGAATACGAGCGATTACGTCACCGATCGCGATTTCCGCACCATCCGCTACACCGACCAAGGCGTTGGCTGGCAAGAAGTACTGAGCCGGTACGTCAGTACCTGGCAACAGCAGATCTTTACCATCGACACCCACCATCTTGACGGCTGGACGAATGTCTTTGCCGGCAGCTGGACGGTCTTTGGCATCAAGCACTTCGATGTTGGTCATACCGGTCAATTCGTCAGTCTGACGCTTGATCGTGATGCCTTCTTCCATGCCTACGTAGGTCACAGTACCTTTCATTTCGGTAACGATTGGGTGAGTGTGCGGATCCCACTTGGCTACGATAGAGCCAGCGTCAACCTTGTCACCTTCTTTAACCGAAATCACGGCACCGTACGGCAGCTTGTAACGCTCACGCTCACGACCGAAGTCATCAGCGATGGCCAGCTCACCGGAACGGGACACAGCAACCAGGCAACCGTCTACTCGCTCAACATGCTTCAGGTTATGCAGACGGACAGTACCGCCATTTTTGACCTGGACGCTGTCAGCAGCAGAGGTCCGGCTTGCCGCACCACCGATGTGGAACGTACGCATTGTCAGCTGTGTACCCGGTTCACCGATCGACTGAGCAGCGATTACGCCGACAGCTTCACCGATGTTCACCTGGTGACCACGAGCCAAGTCACGGCCGTAGCACTTGGCACAGATACCGAAGCGCGTTTCACAGCTGATTGGCGAGCGCACGATCACTTCATCGATGCTGTTCAGCTCGATGAACTCAACCCACTTCTCGTCTACCAGTGTGCCCGCAGGAACGATAACTTCTTCGGTGCCCGGCTTGAATACGTCACGGGCGATAACTCGACCCAGAACGCGCTCACCCAACGGCTCCACAACGTCGCCGCCTTCGATGTGCGGAGTCATCAGCAGACCGTGTTCGGTACCGCAGTCAACCTCAGTCACAACCAAGTCTTGAGCTACGTCTACCAGACGACGCGTCAGGTAACCGGAGTTAGCCGTTTTCAAGGCCGTATCCGCAAGACCCTTACGAGCACCGTGAGTGGAGATGAAGTACTGAAGTACGCTCAAACCTTCACGGAAGTTAGCAGTAATTGGCGTTTCGATGATGGAGCCGTCCGGCTTGGCCATCAGACCACGCATACCGGCCAGCTGACGGATCTGCGCAGCAGAACCTCGAGCACCGGAGTCGGCCATCATGTACATCGAGTTGAACGACTCTTGCTCAACTTCAACGCCGTGACGATCGATAACCTTCTCTTTCGAGAGGTTGGACATCATTGCCTTGGAGACTTCGTCGTTCGCTTTCGACCAAAGGTCGATTACTTTGTTGTACTTCTCGCCCTGGGTTACCAGGCCGGAGGCGTACTGACTTTCGATTTCTTTCACTTCATCGGTTGCAGCCGCGATGATGCGCGCTTTTTCATCCGGGATAACGAAGTCGTTAACACCGATGGAAACGCCAGAAATGGTCGAGTAAGCAAAACCTGTGTACATCAACTGGTCGGCGAAGATCACAGTCTCTTTCAAACCAACCACGCGGTAGCACTGGTTGATCAGTTTGGAGATCGCTTTTTTCTTCATCGGCAAGTTGACGACGTCGTACGACAGACCTTTTGGCACAACCTGGAACAACAGCGCACGGCCGACAGTGGTGTCGACGATACGGGTGTTGCTCACGCTGCCGCCATCACGGTCATTGACGGTTTCGCTGATGCGAACCTTAACCTTGGCATGCAGTGCGGCTTCGCCAGCACGGAATACACGGTCAACTTCTTGCAAGTCAGCGAACACACGACCTTCGCCTTTGGCGTTGATCGCTTCACGCGTCATGTAGTACAGACCCAATACAACGTCCTGCGACGGAACGATGATTGGCTCACCGTTGGCTGGCGACAGAATGTTGTTGGTCGACATCATCAACGCACGCGCTTCCAGCTGGGCTTCCAGTGTCAGCGGTACGTGCACGGCCATTTGGTCACCGTCGAAGTCGGCGTTGTACGCAGCACAGACCAGCGGGTGCAGCTGGATAGCCTTACCTTCGATCAGTACCGGTTCAAACGCCTGGATACCCAGACGGTGAAGGGTCGGTGCACGGTTGAGAAGTACCGGGTGTTCGCGAATAACCTCAGCGAGAACGTCCCAAACCTCTGGCAGCTCGCGCTCAACCATCTTCTTGGCTGCTTTGATGGTAGTCGCCAGACCACGCATTTCCAGCTTGCCGAAAATGAACGGTTTGAATAGCTCGAGAGCCATTTTTTTCGGCAGACCGCACTGGTGCAGACGCAGGGTCGGACCTACGGTAATTACCGAACGACCCGAGTAGTCAACACGCTTACCGAGCAAGTTCTGACGGAAACGACCTTGCTTACCCTTGATCATGTCAGCCAAGGATTTCAGAGGACGCTTGTTGGAACCAGTAATAGCGCGACCACGACGGCCGTTGTCGAGCAAGGCGTCGACCGCTTCTTGCAACATACGCTTTTCGTTACGCACGATGATGTCCGGAGCGGACAGATCAAGCAGGCGCTTCAAGCGGTTGTTACGGTTGATCACTCGACGATACAGATCGTTGAGGTCGGAAGTCGCGAAACGACCACCATCCAGCGGCACCAAAGGACGCAGATCTGGCGGCAGAACCGGCAGAACGGTAAGCACCATCCACTCAGGAAGGTTGCCGGAACCCAGGAAGGCTTCCATCAACTTCAGGCGCTTGGACAGCTTCTTGATTTTGGTTTCGGAGTTGGTTTGCGGAATTTCTTCGCGCAGACGGCCAATCTCGTGTTCCAGGTCGATAGCGTGCAGCAGTTCACGAACAGCTTCAGCACCCATGCGGGCATCGAAGTCGTCGCCGAACTCTTCCAGCGCTTCAAAATACTGCTCGTCGTTCAGCAGCTGACCTTTTTCCAGAGTGGTCATGCCCGGATCGATAACGACATAGCTCTCGAAGTAGAGAACGCGTTCGATATCACGCAGGGTCATGTCCATCAACA
This sequence comes from Pseudomonas sp. TWR3-1-1, assembly GCF_049896545.1. Classification (NCBI taxonomy): domain Bacteria; kingdom Pseudomonadati; phylum Pseudomonadota; class Gammaproteobacteria; order Pseudomonadales; family Pseudomonadaceae; genus Pseudomonas; species Pseudomonas sp. TWR3-1-1. Next base: position 11,441 of record NZ_JAFCUO010000001.1, on the reverse strand, counting down.
AGCCGATACGGGACGGCAGCGATTTCAGGAACCAGATGTGAGCCACTGGCGAAGCCAGCTCGATGTGAGCCATGCGCTCGCGACGGACCTTGGCCAGTGCAACTTCAACGCCACACTTCTCACAGATCACACCGCGGTGCTTCAAGCGCTTGTACTTACCGCACAGGCACTCGTAATCCTTGACCGGGCCAAAGATTTTGGCGCAGAACAGGCCGTCACGTTCAGGTTTGAACGTACGGTAGTTAATGGTTTCCGGCTTTTTAACTTCACCGAACGACCACGAACGGATCATCTCAGGCGATGCCAATCCAATACGGATGGCGTCGAACTCTTCGACTTGACCCTGGTTTTTCAGCAAATTCAGTAGGTCTTTCAAGGCCTTTCCTCCTGGCGGAGCAGAGAGCGGGCATCACAGCCCCGCTCTCGATTCGCGTCACGTGTTATTCGGTTTCCAGATCGATATCGATGCCGAGGGAACGAATTTCTTTGATCAACACGTTGAAGGACTCGGGCATGCCCGGCTCCATACGGTGATCGCCGTCCACGATGTTTTTGTACATCTTGGTACGACCGTTCACATCGTCCGACTTCACTGTGAGCATTTCTTGCAGAGTGTATGCCGCGCCGTAGGCTTCCAGCGCCCAGACCTCCATCTCCCCGAAACGCTGACCACCGAACTGTGCCTTACCACCCAGCGGCTGCTGGGTAACCAGGCTGTAAGAACCGGTAGAACGAGCGTGCATCTTGTCGTCCACCAAGTGGTTCAGCTTCAGCATGTACATGTAGCCAACGGTAACCGGACGCTCGAACTTGTTGCCGGTACGACCATCTGTCAGCACCATCTGGCCGCTGTCCGGCAAGTCTGCCAGACGTAGCATTGCCTTGATTTCGCTTTCTTTTGCACCGTCAAACACCGGGGTGGCCATCGGCACACCGCCACGAAGGTTCTTCGCCAGATCCAGGATTTCCTGATCGGAGAAGTCATCCAGGCTTTCTTGACGACCGCCAATTTCGTTGTAGATCTCATGCAAGAACTTACGCAGGTCAGCGACCTTGCGTTGCTCTTCAATCATGAGGTTGATCTTCTCGCCCAAACCTTTGGCAGCGAGGCCCAGGTGAGTTTCGAGAATCTGACCAACGTTCATACGCGAAGGTACGCCCAACGGGTTGAGAACAACATCGACCGGGGTGCCATTGGCATCGTACGGCATGTCTTCAACCGGCATGATCACGGAGACCACACCTTTGTTACCGTGACGACCAGCCATCTTGTCACCCGGCTGGATGCGACGACGGATTGCCAGGTAAACCTTGACGATTTTCAGCACGCCTGGAGCCAGGTCATCGCCTTGCTGCAGTTTGCGCTTCTTGTCTTCGAACTTGTCGTCCAGCAGACGACGGCGATCGATGATGTAAGCCTGAGCCTTTTCAAGCTGCTCGTTCAGAGCATCTTCAGCCATGCGCAGTTTGAACCACTGACCATGCTCAAGACCGTCCAGGATTTCATGGGTGATTTCCTGACCTTTCTTCAGACCAGCTCCACCTTCGGCAATACGGCCAACCAGTGCAGAGCGCAGACGTTCGAAAGTGGCGCCTTCAACGATACGGAACTCTTCGTTCAAATCCTTGCGGATCTCGTCCAGCTGGGTTTTCTCGATCGACAGGGCACGAGCATCACGCTCTACGCCGTCACGAGTGAAAACCTGAACGTCAATTACCGTGCCTTTGGTACCGGTAGGTACACGCAGGGAAGTGTCTTTAACGTCGCTGGCTTTTTCACCGAAGATTGCACGCAACAGCTTCTCTTCTGGTGTCAGCTGGGTCTCGCCTTTCGGAGTGACCTTACCCACCAGAATGTCGCCAGCGCCAACTTCAGCACCTACGTAAACAATACCGGCTTCGTCCAGTTTGTTCAGTGCAGCTTCACCCACGTTAGGGATGTCCGCAGTGATCTCTTCAGGCCCAAGCTTGGTGTCACGCGCCACACAGGTCAGTTCCTGAATGTGGATCGTGGTAAAGCGATCTTCTTGAACAACTCGTTCCGACAAACAGATGGAGTCTTCGAAGTTGTAACCGTTCCAGGCCATGAACGCGATGCGCATGTTCTGACCCAATGCCAGTTCACCCATATCGGTGGACGGGCCGTCGGCCATGATGTCGCTACGCTGAACACGATCACCCTTGCGAACCAGCGGACGCTGGTTGATGCACGTGTTCTGGTTGGATCGGGTGTATTTGGTCAGGTTGTAGATGTCGACACCGGCTTCGCCAGTCTCAACTTCGTCATCAGCAACACGAACCACGATACGGCTTGCATCAACAGAGTCGATTACGCCGCCACGACGAGCCACGACGCAAACGCCGGAGTCGCGAGCTACGTTACGCTCCATGCCGGTACCTACCAGCGGCTTGTCAGCGCGCAGGGTCGGTACAGCTTGACGCTGCATGTTGGAACCCATCAACGCACGGTTGGCGTCATCGTGCTCCAGGAACGGGATCAGCGACGCTGCAACCGACACTACCTGCTTGGGCGATACGTCCATCAAGGTGACGTCTTCCGGCGCCTTAACGGTGAATTCGTTCAAGTGGCGGACAGCTACCAATTCGTCGACCAGCACTTTCTTGTCGTTCATCGTGGCCGAAGCCTGAGCGATCACGTGATCAGCTTCTTCGATGGCGGACAGGAAAACGATCTCGTCGGTCACCAGAGCGTCTTTCACCACGCGGTACGGGCTCTCAAGGAAGCCGTACTGGTTGGTGCGCGCATAGGCAGCCAAGGAGTTGATCAGACCGATGTTCGGACCTTCCGGAGTCTCAATAGGGCAAACACGGCCGTAGTGAGTCGGGTGTACGTCACGAACTTCAAAGCCGGCACGCTCACGCGTCAAACCGCCCGGGCCCAGTGCAGAAACACGGCGCTTGTGGGTGATCTCGGACAGCGGGTTGTTCTGGTCCATGAACTGGGAAAGCTGGCTGGAACCGAAGAACTCTTTCACCGCGGCAGCGACTGGCTTCGCGTTGATCAGGTCTTGCGGCATCAGGCCTTCGCTTTCAGCCATCGACAGACGCTCTTTGACCGCACGCTCAACACGTACCAAGCCAACGCGGAACTGGTTTTCAGCCATTTCGCCTACACAGCGAACACGACGGTTACCCAGGTGGTCGATGTCATCGACGATGCCTTTACCGTTACGGATGTCGACCAAAGTCTTCAGTACCGCGACGATATCTTCTTTGCACAACACACCCGAACCTTCGATTTCGGTACGACCGATACGACGGTTGAACTTCATCCGGCCGACCGCAGACAGGTCATAACGCTCAGGGCTGAAGAACAGGTTGTTGAACAAGGTTTCGGCAGCGTCTTTGGTTGGCGGCTCGCCGGGACGCATCATGCGATAGATCTCGACCAGGGCTTCCAATTGGTTGCTGGTGGAGTCGATCTTCAGAGTGTCGGAGACGAACGGACCGCAGTCGATATCGTTGGTGTACAACGTTTCAATACGAACAACCTGGCTCTTGGCAATTTTAGCCAGAATCTCAGTGGTCAGTTCGGTGTTGCACTCAGCAATGATTTCGCCAGTTGCCGGATGCACGATAGCCTTGGCCGTTGTGCGACCCAGGACGTAGTCCAGAGGCATAACGAGCTCTTTGATACCGGCTTTTTCCAGCTGGTTGATGTGACGAGCAGTAATACGACGACCCTGCTCAACAATCACCTTGCCTTTGTCATCGGTAATATCGATGGCCGCAATTTCACCGCGCAGGCGCTGAGGAACCAGCTCCAGGCTGATGCTTTCACCTTGAACGTGGAAAACGTTGGTGGTGTAAAACGCGTCCAGCACTTGCTCAGTGGTGTAGCCCAGCGCGCGCAGCAATACCGATGCAGGCAGCTTGCGACGACGGTCAATACGCACGAACACGCAGTCTTTAGGGTCGAATTCGAAATCCAACCAAGAACCGCGGTACGGGATGATGCGAGCGGAATAAAGCAGTTTACCGGAGCTGTGCGTCTTGCCGCGGTCGTGGTCAAAGAACACGCCCGGGGAACGGTGCAGTTGGGAAACAATTACACGCTCAGTACCGTTGATTACAAAGGTACCGTTTTCAGTCATCAGGGGAATTTCACCCATGTAGACTTCTTGCTCTTTGATGTCCTTGATTGCTTTATTCGACGATTCTTTGTCGAAAATAATCAAGCGAACTTTTACCCGCAAAGGTACGGCGTACGTTACACCGCGCAACACGCATTCTTTGACATCAAACGCCGGTTCGCCCAAGCGATAACCGACATACTCCAGCGCAGCATTGCCGGAGTAGCTGATGATCGGGAAAACGGATTTGAAGGCCGCATGCAGGCCCACGTCGCGGAACTGATCTTTAGTCGCTCCCGCCTGCAAGAATTCACGATACGAATCCAGCTGGATTGCCAAGAGATACGGCACATCCATGACGTCCGGCAACTTGCTAAAGTCCTTGCGGATACGTTTTTTCTCAGTATATGAGTAAGCCATCAGCGTTCCCCAGCTTGGTCACCTGCTTGTTTGGCCTCTCCCGACGGGAGCAGCCAGAAAATCGTGCAAACCCCTTGGTTTGCTCCACCGCACAGGGTGGTTACAGCACGTTAGAGACGCCGACCCAGTCGGCAGCCAATAACGGAAAAAGGCCGGTGGCATGAGCCACCAGCCATCAGCCTCAGCTTAACGCCTGGGCTGGATACGCAAGGTCGATGCTTATTTCAGCTCGACTTTAGCGCCTGCTTCTTCCAAGGTAGCCTTGGCTTTGTCAGCTGCGTCTTTAGCAACAGCTTCCAATACCATAGCTGGAGCGCCGTCAACTACTGCCTTGGCTTCTTTCAAGCCCAGACCAGTCAGCTCACGAACAGCCTTGATCACGTTAACTTTCTTCTCGCCAGCTTCCAGCAGCATGACGTTGAATTCAGTTTGCTCTTCAACAACAGCGGCAGCAGCAGCTGGACCAGCAGAAGCAGCGGCAGCCGAAACGCCGAATTTTTCTTCGAAAGCTTTGATCAGCTCAACAACCTGCAGAACCGACATTTCAGCTACGGCGTTGAGGATATCGTCTTGGGAGATAGACATTGCTGTATTTCCTGAATTGGGGGACGGCCTACGCGGCCATCGAAATAAACAAAAATACGCGAGAGAAAATGCTCAGCCTTAGGCTGCAGCAGCTTCTTTTTGCTCGCGAACTGCAGCCAGAGTACGAGCCAGCTTGCTGGTAGCGCCTTGAATCACGCTCATCAGCTGCGAAATAGCTTCGTTACGGGTCGGCAGTGTTGCCAGTACGTCGATTTGGTTAGCTGCGAGGAACTTGCCCTCGAACGCAGCTGCCTTAATCTCGAACTTATCCTGACCCTTAGCGAACTCTTTGAACAAACGGGCAGCAGCGCCAGGATGTTCGTTGGAGAATGCAATCAAGGTCGGGCCAGTGAACACGTCGTTGAGAACACTGTAGTCAGTGTCAGCAACTGCGCGCTTGAGCAGAGTGTTACGTACAACACGTACGTAAACGCCTGCTTCACGAGCCTCTTTACGGAGTCCGGTCATAGCGCTTACTGTCACACCGCGGGCATCAGCCACAACAGCAGACAGGGCAACTTTGGCAGCCTCGTTGACTTCAGCGACGATGGCCTTCTTGTCTTCGAGTTTAATTGCCACGGGTTTAACTCCTGCTTGTTACCGTTTCATTCAGCCGAGGCTGAATGTCGTTTTGGTGTCTGATTCGGTAAGGAACCGGGAGCACCATCTGCGTAGGCTTGAGGTTTAAGGCTTTCACCGCCTACGGTCTTGGATAGCCCCCGCCAGGCAGGGACCCCAATCTTTCAATTGGCACATTTAACTGCGCCAACTTTGTCTTACGCGTCCAGAGAACCTTGGTCGATGACCAAGCCTGGGCCCATAGTGGTGCTCAGGGTAACGCGCTTAACGTAAATACCTTTCGAGGAAGCAGGCTTGATACGCTTCAGATCAGCGATCAGGGCTTCAACGTTTTCCTTCAGCTGGACAGCATCAAAGCCGACCTTGCCAACGGAAGTGTGGATGATACCGTTTTTGTCGGTGCGATAACGAACCTGACCAGCTTTGGCGTTTTTAACCGCGGTAGCAACGTCTGGAGTTACAGTACCAACCTTAGGGTTAGGCATCAGACCACGTGGACCCAGGATTTGACCCAACTGACCTACAACACGCATTGCGTCCGGGGATGCAATTACTACGTCATAGTTCAGGTCGCCGCCTTTCATTTCGGCAGCCAGATCGTCCATACCAACGCGATCAGCGCCGGCCGCCAGAGCAGCTTCAGCAGCCGGGCCCTGTGTGAACACAGCTACACGTACAGTCTTACCAGTGCCGTGTGGCAGCACAGTCGCGCTACGAACAACCTGGTCAGATTTACGTGGGTCTACGCCCAAGTTAACAGCGATGTCAAAAGACTCACTGAACTTAACAGTCGACAGCTCAGCCAGAAGAGCGGCAGCGTCTACAAAGTTGTAGGACTTGCCAGCTTCGATTTTACCGGCGATTGCCTTTTGACGCTTAGTCAGCTTAGCCATTACACACCCTCCACGTTAAGGCCCATGCTACGAGCAGAGCCGGCGATGGTACGCACGGCTGCATCCAGATCAGCTGCAGTCAGATCCGCGTTTTTGGTTTTCGCGATTTCTTCCAGCTGAGCACGGGTAACAGTGCCAACCTTAACGGTGTTTGGACGAGCGGAACCGCTAGTCAAACCAGCCGCTTTCTTCAGCAGAACCGAAGCAGGAGTCGACTTAGTTTCGAATGTGAAGCTACGGTCGCTGTATACAGTGATGATCACTGGAGTCGGCAGGCCTGGCTCAATACCCTGAGTACGGGCGTTGAAAGCCTTGCAGAATTCCATGATGTTCACACCGTGCTGACCCAGAGCCGGACCAACAGGTGGGCTTGGGTTAGCCTGAGCGGCCTTCACTTGCAGCTTGATGTAAGCGGTAATTTTCTTGGCCATGAGGCACTCCAATTACGGGTTCAGACGCCTAAATTAAAAGGCTCCCCGGTTACTTGCGTGTTTATCCCAGTGACGACAAAACCCCACAGCCTAAGCCATGGGGTTGGGATGCGTATTCAGCTAGACCTTTTCGACCTGGCTAAACTCTAGCTCCACCGGAGTGGAACGACCGAAAATGAGCACAGCCACTTGGATGCGACTCTTTTCGTAGTTAACTTCTTCTACCGTGCCATTGAAATCAGCAAACGGGCCGTCGGTCACACGAACAACCTCACCCGGCTCGAACAGTGTTTTCGGCTTAGGCTTATCACTGCCATCAGCAACACGTCGCAGAATCGCTTCTGCTTCTTTGTCTGTGATCGGTGCTGGCTTGTCAGCGGTGCCACCAATAAAGCCCATGACACGAGGGGTATCCTTGACCAAGTGCCAAGTACCTTCGTTCATGTCCATTTGGACCAACACATAACCAGGGAAGAACTTGCGCTCACTTTTGCGTTTCTGGCCATTACGCATTTCAACCACTTCTTCAGTGGGAACCAGAATTTCGCCGAAGCCTTCTTCCATGCCTGCCAGCTTAATACGCTCAATCAAAGAGCGCATAACATGCTTTTCGTAACCCGAATAAGCATGCACTACGTACCAACGCTTAGCCACGGGACACCCTTAGCCAACAATCAAGGAAACGAGCCAGCCGAGCAGGGAATCCAAACCCCACAACAGCAACGCCATAACAAGAACAACAGCCACCACGATCAACGTAGTCTGCGTAGTTTCTTGGCGAGTTGGCCATACGACTTTACGAATTTCAGCACGAGCTTCCTTTACCAGGACAGCAAACGACTTGCCTTTTGCAGTCTGCAAACCCACATAGGCAGCAACAGCAGCAATCACAAGAAGTGCGATGACGCGATACAGGATCGGCGAACCAGAATAATACTGATTCCCAACAACGCCAACCACGACAAGCGCAACCACTACTAGCCACTTGAGGAGATCGAAGCGAGAGCCTTGAACTTCAGCCTTGGGAGTCATCAAAGAGGATCCTGTGAAAAGAAAGCCAGATGCATTGTACGAATCTGGCAGGTCAGGAGGGAATCGAACCCCCAACCTACGGTTTTGGAGACCGTCGCTCTGCCAATTGAGCTACTGACCTAAAACATTATCGAGCCGCCGATTATGCCGACCCGAGAGAGACTTTTCAACAAACAATGCGAATACTTTTGCAATCAGATCATGAGACAACCTGAAAACCTTGCTAGCAGCAGAATGCGTGCCACCCACAAAAGCAATCACCAACCAGAGCAGCAGACCCAACCAACAGCCCACCAGCAAACACTCCAGGCAAGCTATTCAGCCCACTAAAACAAAGGCAGATATTTTCATATCTGCCTTGTTATATGGAGCTCTTGAGCGGATTTGAACCGCTGACCTCACCCTTACCAAGGGTGTGCTCTACCAACTGAGCTACAAGAGCAAAACCTTCTCTAAACCAGCATGTTATGGAGCGGGTGGCGGGAATCGAACCCGCATCATCAGCTTGGAAGGCTGAGGTTCTACCACTAAACTACACCCGCAAAACATGCTGACCGATATAAATATGGTGGAGGGGGAAGGATTCGAACCTTCGAAGTCGTAGACGTCAGATTTACAGTCTGATCCCTTTGGCCGCTCGGGAACCCCTCCTGAGCTGGTCGAAATTCTACATCATTTCAACCTTATGTCAACCGCTTTTGTTAACTAAATCATCAACTTAGGCGACTTACACACTTCACATCAAAAACCCTTTTAGGTGTTCACTGTGGAGCGGGCGCCATTCTATGCAAACTATCCGGCAGCTGCAACCCCCCCGCAGTCCTTTTTTTCGTATTTGAAGTCATTGAATTCATTAGCAAGATTCTGCAAAAGAACTTCAGGCTTTTTTTCATCCCCTTGCGCGCTGATCTTGAACAGATAGCTTGGCGCGCCCGCATCTCCATCAACGGTTAATTCGCTTGCAACATCTGTCTCTGCGAGCCTCTGGCGAATGATACTCAGCGAAGCTCCATCGATTGGAAGAGTCAGGTGGAAGCACGTGCTTAGCGGCGCAACGACCTCCCCTCCTGGCGCTATGGGACGGACCTCCTTAAGCAATTGAATATCTTGTTTGCTGCCTTTGTACAGCGCCAGAGAGGCGACCTCCTTAACCCTAGGAGGCGCCTCTTGCTGACGCCACACATAGTAGAAAATATTGAGCACCACTAGCAGTAGGAACAGCCAACGCATAGAAACCTCAAGACAAAGGACAAGCTGTAGCCAAGCCGACAAAAACAAGATCTTTTACCAGGTGCGCCTGGGGTAGTGCAGACATCACCAAATCCGCATCCCCACCAGTAAGGAATACCTCGAATTCCTCCCCCCAATATTCATGGGCCAATTGGAGTTGAGTCTGGACAAATCCGCGAAGCATCAGTAAGCATCCCCTCTCGACCGCCTCAACAGTAGTACGACCTGGAGTGCTGCTCAGCAAAGCCTGCTCGGCAGAATGATCGTCATACTTTATCCGTCGCGTATGTGTACGCAGCTGATCTCGCATCAGCGGGAGACCAGGGCAAATAAACCCACCCAGATGCCGTCCATTTGCCGCAACAAAATCTGCGGTCACTGCCGTACCTAGGTCCAAAATCAAACACGCACCTTTGGACAGCTCAAACGCGCCCACCACTGCCAGCCAGCGATCCAGCCCTAGACGCTCGAAGTCCTCATAACCATTCGTGACACCTGCCACGGCCCGGACAGGGCTTGCGCACATCACGGCAACAGAAAATTCAGCTCTCAGCACAGCAACCAAACACGCAGTTTCCTCATCACTGCGCACGCTAACCATACGGCAATGAGTAATCTTTAGATCATGATTACCTGACACGGCGGCTATCAATTCAGTTGCTGAGTCAGCTATACCCGAACCTAAGACCGTCTCGCGATCCAAGACCCGCCACTTGATAAAACTATTGCCACAATCCATTTCAAGAATCATTGCGCAACCTCAAGCTCAGCTCACCGCCGCTGAATACTTTCTCCTGACCTTCCACCCTCAAGCGCAATGCGCCCTGCGGATCTATACCGATGACAGTTCCATTCACCTGGTTAACACCGGCAATCAGTGAAACCTCACGCCCAGCCCACAGGTGATTTGACTCCCACTCAGCCTGAACGGCAGAAAAACCTAGCTTAGCGTGACGCTCAAGATAGATCTGCAAGGTCTCACTCAGCGTCAAAATAACGAGATTACGATTCACCTCCTTGCCCGTCTCCAATCGCATTGATGTCCACGCTTGGTCAACCTCGTTTGTCGCCTTCATATTTACGTTGATACCAATACCGATGACCACATGACACACATCCGCTGGATCACCCACCAACTCCAACAAAATACCCGCGATCTTTTTATTACCGACCAACAAATCGTTTGGCCACTTAAGCCCCACACTTAAACAGTCATAACTTCGCAAAACACTCATTACAGCCAGGCCTACAACTAAACTCAACCCTTCCAGTTGATGCATGCCTCCATCCATCCTAAGCACCAAGCTGTAGTAAATATTTTGAGCAAAAGGACTAACCCACTTGCGACCGCGTCGCCCACGACCTGCACTTTGTTGCTCAGCCACGACAACAAAAGGCGCCGCCCTCCCCGCAGAAACCCCACGCAATGCCTCTGCGTTGGTGGAGTCCAGTGACTCAAATATCGACATAGGATAGTGAGAATCCGCCAATGTCCCTTGATCTATAAGCTCAAGCGGTGCAGCCAATTTATAGCCACGACCACGAACTTTATGAATAGGCAGGTTCAATTCGACCTCTAACTTCTGGAGCTGCTTCCATACGGCACTGCGACTGATACCTAGCGCGGCACCTAGAGCTTGTCCAGAATGAAAACGACCATCTTTAAGGAGCTTCAACAACGTCAGCATGCACGTATCGCCTCGCAATCAGGTACGCATGATAACGACGGACAACGTCACTGCATAGAAAAGCGCTGGATTGCACTATCCAAGATTTGGTGGCGCCGTACCGATCCCGATGCAGCCAATGCTTGAAATTAGGAAACTGTAGCGCCATCGATGCCTAGGTATTAGTTACATAACGTGGGAGCACCTGGGTCTCCATATACGCTGAAGACAACGCAAATATTCAGCTATTTGGATCAAGAATATTTTTCGAGCGCACAAACAAAATCCCCGTCTGCGTGAGCAGACAGGGATTCTGGAATTTAATCTTGACGATGACCTACTCTCACATGGGGAAACCCCACACTACCATCGGCGATGCATCGTTTCACTGCTGAGTTCGGGATGGGATCAGGTGGTTCCAATGCTCTATGGTCGTCAAGAAATTCGGGTACTGAGTCGTAGCCAGTTGGCTTCGCTTCAGCAAATTGGGTATGTGATAGTTTTCGGTGT